>NZ_JAAGPI010000054.1 GCF_017104715.1 Burkholderia sp. Ac-20365 | reverse complement strand
CCGCCGGCGCCCGCCGCGCGTGCCGGAGAGCGGGAGCGCCAGCCAGGCGGACAAGCGTTAGCGCGCGGCCGCCGACTGCCGCTTGAGCGCTTCCGCCGTCACCAGCACGACGCCGCTGTCGGTCCGGTAGAAGCGTTCGCCGTCGCGCACCGGGTCTTCGCCGATCACGGTGCCGTCGGGAATCTGGCAACCGCGGTCGATCACGACCTTGCGCAGCCGGCAACTCGCGCCGATCGACACCTGCGGCAACAAGACTGCCTCAGCGATGTTACAGAACGAATTCACCACCACATTCGACGACAAAACCGAGCGCGAAATCTGCGAACCGGAGATCACGCAGCCGCCACACACGATCAGGTTCGTCCCTGATCCTTGCAGCCCGTTCAGGTCGCGCACGAACTTGGCGGGCGGAAGCTGTTCCTGATGCGTCCAGATCGGCCAGTTGCGGTCGTAGAGATCGAGCGCGGGTATCGTCGACGCGAGATCGAGATTGGCGGCCCAGTACGCGTCGATCGTGCCGACATCGCGCCAGTACGGCTCGACACTCGGATCCGACGACACGCACGACATGCTGAACGGATGTGCGATCGCCATGCCCGACGTGACGACGCGCGGAATGATGTCCTTGCCGAAGTCGTGATCCGTCGCGACGCTGCTGATGTTTTCCTCCAGCATCGAGTACAGGTAGTCGGCGTTGAACACGTAGATGCCCATGCTGGCGAGCGCGATATCGGGGCGGCCGGGCATCGCGGGCGGATCGGCGGGCTTTTCGACGAAGCCCGTCACGCGGCGCTGCTCGTCGACGTGCATCACACCGAATGCCGTTGCGTCCATGCGCGGCACCTCGATGCAGCCGACCGTGCAGTCTGCCTTCGATTCCACATGGTCCATCACCATGCGCGTGTAATCCATCTTGTAGATGTGATCGCCCGCCAGCACGACGACGTATTTCGGGCGGATCGAACGGATGATGTCGAGGTTCTGGAACACCGCGTCGGCCGTGCCGCGATACCAGTGCGCGCCTTCCACGCGCTGCTGCGCCGGCCACAGGTCGATGAACTCGTTGAACTCGCCGCGCAGGAAGCCCCAGCCGCGCTGCACGTGCCGCAGCAGCGAGTGCGCCTTGTACTGCGTGACGACGGCGATGCGACGGATGCCCGAATTCAGGCAGTTCGACAGCGCGAAATCGATGATCCGGTATTTGCCGCCGAAGTGCACGGCGGGCTTCACGCGCTTGTTCGTCAGCGGCCCGAGCCGCGTGCCGCGTCCGCCCGCGAGGACGATGGCGAGTGTCGTGTGTTGCAGATCGTTGAGGCTTGCCGGCGTATCCATGTGCGTCTCCATTTTTAGGTGAGCCCTGGTGGAAGCTTTTCTTTGCCCCGGCGATGCTGTTTTTTTATCTGACGCTATGCGCTTTTGTTGTGGTTTTGTTTTTGTTGTTCGACAGTTCCGGGTTTCGCCTGCGCGCTGGCACCCGCGATGCACGTCCCGCCAGCCAGCGATTAGTCTGGACCATGCGCATGCTGCGCGCAACCTGCCGCGTTCGCCATGCCACACATGGCTTGCCGCCCGCCCGCGGGCCTGATGCTCGACAGGTAGAAACGGCGCGCTTGCGCTGCGCGTGCGGCCGCGGGGCGGGCAATTTATGCCGCCCGGGGCAGGGCGTCGGATTGAAACGGCCGTTTGTTGCCGAGTGCCGCCGTTTGCCGATGTTTGCCGATGTTTGCCGTCGTGGCCTGCTTTGCACGCGGCGCTGCAGAGTGGGCGCGACGCGGGCATCATGACGGGCCTGTGCTTCCTTGCCAGCCAAACAAACAATGAAAATCCGTTCCGCTCTCGCTGCCGTTTCCCTGTCCGCATGCCTGGCCTTGCCGGGCCAGCAGACTTACGCCGCCGATCCCGTCAACGCCCCCACGCCGTCGAGCGCGCCCGCCGCCGATGACGGCCCGGCATACGGTCCGGAACTGCAAGGCTTCGACTATCCCGCGCCCGTGCACCAGTTCGCGTTCACGTCGCAAGGCGAGGCGCTGCACATGGCTTACATGGACGTTGCACCCGATCATCCGAATGGGCGCACGGTGGTATTGCTGCACGGCAAGAATTTTTGCGCTGCGACATGGGAAGGCACGATTGCGCGGCTGTCGGCGGCGGGTTACCGGGTGATCGCGCCCGACCAGATCGGCTTTTGCAAGTCGAGCAAGCCGCAGCACTACCAGTTCAGCTTCCAGCAGCTCGCGCGCAATACGCATGCGCTGCTCGAATCGATCGGGGTGAAGGACGCGACCATCGTCGGACATTCGACGGGCGGGATGCTCGCCGTCCGCTATGCGCTGATGTATCCGGCGCAGACGCAGCAACTGGTACTCGTCAACCCGATCGGGCTGGAGGACTGGAAGGCGAAGGGCGTGCCGTCGCTATCCGTCGACCAGTGGTACGAGCGCGAGTTGAAGACGACGGCCGACGGTATCCGCCGCTACGAGCAGGCGACCTATTACTCGGGCCAGTGGCGCAGCGATTTCGAACCGTGGGTGCAGATGCTGGCGGGCATGTACCGCGGGCCCGGCAAGAAGGAAGTGGCGTGGGACTCGGCGCTGCTGTATGACATGATCTATACGCAACCCGTCGTCTATGAGCTTGGTCTGCTGAAGATGCCGACGTTGCTGTTGATCGGGCAGAAGGACACCACCGCGATTGGCAAGGATGCCGCGCCGCCAGATGTGCGTGCGAAGATTGGCCATTATCCTGAACTCGGCAAGGCTGCCGCAAAGGCTATTCCGCATGCGACGCTGGTTGAGTTTGGTGAGCTTGGGCATGCGCCGCAGATGCAGGATCCAGGTGCTTTTCATAACGCGCTGCTGGGTGGGTTGGCGGCTGTGACTGTGAATCGTTGATGTGTTTTGTCTTGCGACGCTTTTGGGGTTTGCTTGTGTTGTCGCTGGCATCCGCGGTTTGTTTTGCCTGCTTCAGGCGTTGCCCCTGTGCGGGGCGGCACTTACTTTCTTTGCCGCCGCAAAGAAAGTAAGCAAAGAAAGCGGGCTAACACCGCCCGCTCTTGACCACCGCCTGAGGGCCCCCAACAGTTCCTCCACTTCAAACGGCGTTCTGCCATTCGATGCCCGTTGCCCGCGCTTCGAACCGGCGCCTCACCCATCCCAATCACCCGTAGCACAGCCAGCGACAGCGAATGGCTAATGCCGCCCAGGTGGCAAACTGTGTGTCGATCGTAGTGCTTCACACCCTGGCGCTCCTACGACACCGATCGTGTTTTTCAGTCCGGAGTGAAAGGCATAAGCCGCGAAAACCTACACACAGTTTGCCGCTATGGAACGTGGGAGATGCGATCGCGCCAGTGGCAACGCGAGAGTGTGAAGCGGGTGATGAGCCAATTCGAAGCATTGGCAACGGGCATCGAGAACAGCGATGCCGCGAACAGGACGGGGCCGCTGGGGGCCCGTGGGCAACAACAAAGAACTGGCGGTGTTCAGCGGCTTTCTTTTGCCTACTTTTCTTTGCCGCGGCAAAGAAAAGTAGGTGCCGCCCCGCACAGGGGCGACGCTTGAAGCAGGCAAGACAAAACGCGGATGCCATCGCAAAGCCAGGCAAACCAAACCAAACCAAACCAAACCAAACCAAACCAAACCAAACCAAACCAAACCAAACCAAACCAAACCAAACCAAACCAAACCAGATCCCTCAGCCACCACCAACCTCATCCCTCACCTGCGCCCCAATCTCAAACGACCGCAACCGCGCCGCGTGATCATAAATCTGCGCCGTCAGCATCACCTCATCAGCACCCGTCTGCTGAATAATCGCGCGCAAACCGTCGCGCACCATACCGCGATCGCCGATAACAGAACACGCAAGCGAGTGCTGCACGCTACTCAACTCCATATCGGACGCAGGCAGATGATCGACCGGCGGTTGCAACTGCCCCGGCGTGCCGCGCCGCAAATTGATGAACTGCTGCTGCAGCGACGTAAAGAGGCGGCGCGCTTCATCGGTGGTATCGGCGGCGAACAGGTTCACGCCGACCATCGCATAAGGCTTGTCGAGCGTTTCCGAAGGACGGAACTGCGCGCGATACACATGCAGCGCCTGCATCATGTAATCAGGCGCGAAGTGCGACGCGAACGCGAACGGCAACCCGAGCGCCGCCGCCAGCTGCGCGCTGAACAGGCTCGAGCCGAGCAGCCACAGCGGCACATGCAGCCCCGCGCCCGGCACGGCGCGCACGCGCTGCCCCGGCACGGGATCGGCGAAATAGCGCTGCAGTTCGACGACATCGTCAGGGAACGAATCGGCACTGCCATGCAGATCGCGGCGCAGCGCGCGCGCCGTCGTCTGGTCGGTGCCGGGCGCGCGGCCCAGGCCCAGATCGATACGCCCCGGATATAGCGACGCCAGCGTGCCGAACTGCTCCGCGATCACGAGCGGCGCGTGATTGGGTAGCATCACGCCGCCCGAGCCGACGCGGATCGTCTTCGTGCCGCCCGCCACGTGCGCGATCACAACGGATGTCGCCGCGCTCGCGATGCCCGTCATGTTGTGATGCTCGGCGAGCCAGAAGCGCTTGTAACCCCATTGCTCGGCGTGCTGCGCGAGATCCAGCGAGTTGCGGAACGCGTCTGACGCGCTCGCGCCGGCCGTGATGGGAGAAAGATCGAGGACGGAAAAAGGAATCATGGCAATCGATGTGCGGCCAACCATCGTCATGTGCAAGAACCTCGTGCAAGGACGACGCTGGTCCGTCTGGCGTGCGGAAAACGGGATTGTGCCAAAGGGCTCCCGTTCCTGCTGGCGGGCTGATCATGCCCCTGACGTCAGCAGGGTCGGGATTTGTGCAGACGGAAGGCCGTGCGGACGACAACGCGAAAAACCCCTGAAAACAGGGCGCGAAATGCGTTGGCCACCTGCACAAGCGTGTTGAGTTCGTGTGCCGTCGCACGGAATCTCTCGCGCGCGGGCGCTAATGTGCAAGTGTCGCCGCCAACGACGCAAGCCTGCGCGATGCGCACTCGCGTGACGAGGCGGCGGCCTCCACGGACCTCGACGCCGGTCGGTCCGTCACGTCACGCGTAGGTCGGCTACGCAGTGCACACCCGGGCGAACCGGGCCGACCGGGTCAGCCGGGTGCATGATGCAGCCGGCGGACGCGCACGCGTTTGTGCCAATTTGTCAGCCAATTCGGTGTAAACGCGCTCTCGCACATTTTCGATGCTGACGCTAGATTGTCAGCACTTGCAGGATAGTCGAGGGGCCAGCGGCAGCCTTCACGGCAGCCGTCCATAGCGGTGAAAATTGCGTCACGGCCAGAAGCAGAAGTTGCTTCTGGCCGAAACGCTATCCACGAGAACCGCATGCGTCGCCACGTCATCGTTCACGCCTTCCTTTAGCTTTCATCCGCCACCGCGCGTCTCACGCGAGAAATCTCGCGTAGCAATTCTTTAACTTTCCATACATATCTGCGCGGTCTTCGTTCGCGATCCGGCCGTGCACCGGGTTATGCTCTGTGTCGTTCATACGTTTGTATCCCGCATGTCATCGAAGATGATCAATCGCACCTCGTTGCGCAACATGATGCTTTCCGTGGCCATGGCTGGCGCGCTGTCCGCACTCGCCGGCTGCGACGACCAGCAGAGCGAGCAAGCCGTGCAAAAGCTCAAGGAATTTTTTAACGCCGTCAAACCGGATGCGCTTCTGCTGAAAGGACTCACGCCCGGCGTGACGACGGAAGCGCAGATCCGCGACCAGATGGGCAAGCCCGAAACCGAGCGCCAGTTCACCGACGGCTCGAAGCGGCTCGAATATCCGCGCGGCCCGCAAGGCCTCAACACGTACATGGTCGACATCGGCCCGGACGGCGTGCTGCAGGCGATCACGCAAGTGCTGACGGCGGCCAATTTCGCGAAGATCCGGTCCGGCATGACGGAAGACGAAGTGCGCCGCCTGCTCGGCAAGCCCGGTGAAGTTGCCGTCTATCCGCTCAAACCCGAGACGGTGTGGAGCTGGAAGTGGCGCGAGGGCGGCGTGACGCAGGAAGGCTTTTTCAACGTGCATTTCGACGTCAATCACGTCGTCTACACGACCTCGCGCTCGGACGTGATGCGCGGGCATTGACGGCAGGCTGCGGACCCTGACGCGGACACTGAAAACAAAAGGCGGCCGCGCTGGTCCAATCAGAAAACGCCTGCAAACAAGGGAGAAAACAACAATGGCCATTCGTCGACGCTACAAGCGCATTGGCCTCGTGCTCGGCGGCGGCGCCGCGCGCGGCTGGGCACACATCGGCGCGATCCGCGCGCTGCACGACGCGGGCATCAAGCCGGATCTCGTCGCGGGCACATCGATCGGCGCGCTGGTCGGCGCCGTCTACGCAAACGGCGACCTCGACTGGCTGGAAGAGTGGGTCACGGGGCTCACGTGGCAGTCGGTCGTGCGGTTGCTCGATCTGCGGTTTTCGGGCGGGCTGCTGGGCGGCAAGAAAGTCATCCAGGTGTTCGCGAACCGCTTCAACGGGCGCGAGATCAGCCAGTTGCACATGCCGTTCGCCGCGGTCGCGACGGAACTCGATACCGGCCGCGAGACCTGGCTTCAGGAAGGCGGCGTGGTCGACGCCGTGCGTGCGTCGATTGCGATTCCGGGCATTTTCACGCCTGTGCTGCACGAGGGCGTGTGGCTCGTCGACGGCGGTTTGTCGAACCCGGTGCCTGTGTCGGCGGCGCGCGGCATGCGGGCCGACTGTGTGATCGCCGTCGATCTTAACAACGACATTCTCAACGGCCGCGACTTCGGCGGCGCGGTAGTCGATCTGCCGCCGATGCCCGTCGAGGAAACCATCGCGGCGAGCATCGAGGAACCCGGTCTGCTCGCGCTCGATCCCGATGCGCCGCCGCCCGAAATCGCCACGCCTGCGCCGCCCGCGCTACTGCGGCGCAACGGCAAGCCGTTTCCGGCATGGCTGCAGCCTTCGCCGGAACAGTATTCGCGCGACGTGCGCGTACCGCCCGCGCCCAGCGCGCGCGTGCCGTCGATGCTCAGTTCGATCGCGCAAAGCATCGACATCATGCAGGTGCGAATCACGCGCAGCCGCCTCGCGGGCGAGCCCGCCGATATCCTGATCCAGCCGCGCCTCGCCGGCATGGGCATCTTCGATTTTCATCGGGCGGGGCCGGCGATCGCGGAAGGGCGCGCGGCTGTCGAGGCGAATCTGCCTGCAATCCGCGCATGCCTCGGTATCGATTGAGATGGGGCGAAGCGCTCAGGCTTCCGAGCGCTTCGCCGCGATGATGCGGCAAACGCGCTTGCCGGAACTGGCGCTCGTCGTATCGTCGGCGAACAGGATGACGCAACTGGACAGCGCGTCCGTGACGAGCGCAGGCTCGAACGCCGAGTAGAGCCGTCCGTCGGGGTGACGCGCGTCCGCGCCTTCCGTCACACGCCATGACAGATACAGCATGCCGCTCGGACGCAGGATGCGCAGGAGGTTGTCGATCGCATCCGTAATCGCGTCGACGGGCAGATGCATCAGCACCGTTTCGCACACCACGTTGTCGAACTGCTCATCGATTTCAGCCAGCGACGGCAGCGTTGCGCTGCGAAACGTAATCTGCGGATACAGCCGCCGCGCTTCATCGAGCAAGCCTTCCGACGCATCGAAACCCGTCACGCGATACCCGTGGTCCGCGAGCCATCCGGCGTCGCGGCCATTGCCGCAGCCGATGTCGGCCGTCTTGCCCGTGGGCAGCAAATGCGCTTCCCACAGCGCGTACATGTCGTCGGGCGGCGGCTGGTCGAGCCAGTCGCGCGAGTAGCGGGCGGCATCGCGTGCATAGGCGGCGAGTGTCGTGGCGTCGGGGCTCAGTGTCATGCTTCGATCCTGTTGGCGAACAGCATCACGCAGCGAAAGGGAAGAGCAAGTCTAACGCGTGCGCTCGCGCACGGCGTTCGACGGCAAGCGCCTGACAGCATCGCGCGCGCCTGTCTTTCAGGGAAAGCCCCAATCGGCGCGGGTTTGCGGGCGTGCAGAGGGCCGCGCGCGTCTATCGAAAAAGCGACCCGAAACTTGCGAATTCGCGGCACGTGCCGCACGCGCGCTGTCCGCTTACAAATGGATAGCGCTCGCTACAGCGGGCGTTAAACGCCCGTCACGCCGCGCCTTCAAGAATGTTGCGACGCACAAAAGCCACGCGTCCCCGTTTGAGCAAATTATTTTTGCTTGCGAGTATCCGCGCCATGCCGCAGCGCTTGCGGCTGTCCGGATAACTCACAGGAGACACGCGTGTTCCTCTATGGCTTTGGCCCGGTGCTCCTCGACGGCACGATCAAGACGATCGAGCTGTCGGTTCTTTCCCTCGCAACGGCGGTCGTGCTCGGCCTGATCGGCGCGGCGGCGAAGTTGTCGCTGAACCGGCCGATGCGCGCGATCGCGACGGGCTACACCACGCTGATCCGCTCGGTGCCCGACCTCGTGCTGATGCTGCTGCTGTTCTACAGCATCCAGATCGCCGTCAACAATCTGACCGACGCGCTGAACCTGCCGCAGTTCGATATCGACCCGTTCATCGCGGGCGTGCTGACACTGGGCTTCATTTACGGCGCGTACTTCACCGAAACGTTTCGCGGCGCGTTTCTCGCCGTGCCGCGCGGCCAGCTCGAAGCGGGCGCGGCGTACGGCATGAGCGGGGCGCGCGTGTTCGCCCGCATCCTGTTTCCGCAGATGATGCGCTTCGCGCTGCCGGGCATCGGCAACAACTGGCAGGTGCTGGTGAAGGCGACGGCGCTGGTGTCGATCATCGGTCTCGCCGATGTCGTCAAGGCCGCGCAGGACGCGGGCAAGAGCACCTTCAACATGTTCTTCTTCATCCTCGTTGCCGCGCTGATCTATCTGGCGATCACGACCGTATCGAATCTCGTGCTGATCTGGCTGGAGAAGCGCTATTCGACGGGCGTGCGGCACGCCGAACTGTAAAACGCGCTACGCACACGAGACAGGAGACGACCATGATCGACATTCTCAACCAGTTCTGGCGCGCGTTCCTTTACTGGGACGGGCAGCGCCTCTCGGGACTTGCCGTCACGCTGTGGCTGCTGGTCGCATCGATCGGCATTGGCTTTGTGACGTCGATTCCGCTTGCGGTGGCGCGCGTATCGAAGAAGCGCTGGCTCTCGACGCCTGTGCGCCTCTATACCTACGTGTTTCGCGGCACGCCGCTCTACGTGCAATTGCTGCTGATCTACACGGGCATGTACAGCCTCGAATTCGTGCGCTCGCATGCGTTGCTCGATTCGTTTTTCCGCAGCGGGTTTCACTGCGCGATTCTCGCGTTCGCATTGAACACCTGTGCGTACACGACCGAGATCTTCGCGGGCGCGATTCGCGCGACGCCGCATGGCGAAGTCGAAGCCGCGCGTGCCTATGGCATGAGCTGGTTCACGATGTACCGGCGGATTGTGATACCGTCCGCGCTGCGCCGTGCGCTGCCGTTGTACAGTAATGAAGTGATCCTGATGCTGCACGCGACTACCGTCGCCTTCACGGCCACCGTGCCCGACGTGCTGAAGGTTGCCCGCGATGCGAACTCCGCAACGTATCGTTCGTTCGAGGCATTCGGGCTCGCGGCGCTGATCTATCTTGCTGTATCGTTCGCGCTGGTTGCGTTGTTCCGGCGCGCCGAACGCCACTGGCTCGCGTATCTGGCCGTGCGGCGCTGATCGCCGCGTTGACTGCCTGTTGCATCCGTTTCACCGTCTTCACTCTGGGAGAGCATCTTGCTCCACACGACACAAACGGAAGCCTGCAAGCTCGCCGTGCAGGACATCCACAAGCGCTATGGCGATAACGAAGTGCTCAAGGGCGTCTCGCTGAATGCCAACAAGGGCGACGTGATCAGCATCATCGGTGCGAGCGGGTCGGGCAAGAGCACGTTCCTGCGCTGCATCAATTTTCTGGAACGGCCGAACGCCGGACAGATCGTCGTCGATGGCGAAGCGGTGCGCACCAAGGTCGACCGGCACGGCAACTTCGAGGTCGCCGATCACAAGCAGTTGCAGCGCATCCGCACGAAGCTCGCGATGGTGTTCCAGCACTTCAACCTGTGGGCACACATGAACGTGCTGGAGAACGTGGTCGAAGCGCCGATTCACGTGCTCGGCGTGTCGCGCAAGGAAGCCGAAGACCGCGCGCGTGAGTATCTGGAGAAAGTGGGCCTCGCGCCGCGTCTGGAGAAGCAGTATCCGTCGCATCTGTCGGGCGGGCAGCAGCAGCGTGTGGCGATTGCGCGCGCGCTGGCGATGAACCCGGACGTGATGCTGTTCGACGAGCCGACTTCCGCGCTCGATCCCGAACTCGTCGGCGAAGTGTTGAAGGTGATGCAGAAGCTCGCCGAAGAGGGCCGCACGATGATCGTTGTGACGCACGAAATGGGTTTTGCGCGCAACGTGTCGAACCATGTGATGTTCCTGCATCAGGGGCGCACGGAAGAAGAGGGCGTGCCGTCGGAAGTGCTGGTCACGCCGAAGAGCGAGCGCCTCAAGCAGTTCCTGTCGGGTAGCCTCAAGTAATCGCGCGGTCCGCAACATCGTAATGCCACGCCCGTCGTCCGGTCCGACGCGTACCACTCAGGTCGCGATCGTCGCGTTGCCACCCGTTTCGATGTCGGGTGTGGGGCCTATCGTCGATGCGCTGAATCTCGCGAATGAAATCGATGGGCGCGCGCTGTATCGCTGGCAGGTGTGTTCGTGGGATGGCCGCCCTGTGCCGCTTGCGGGCGGCGCGCAATGGCCCGCCGATGCCGCCTTCGGCGATGCGATCTCGTGTGACTGGCTGATTGTCGTCACGGAGCGCTTTCAGCAGTTTGCGGATTACCGTTTGTTCCTGGCGAGCCTTTCGCGTGTGGGACAACGGACGCCTTTGGTGACGGGCATTCATCACGGCGTGTGGTGGCTGGCGATGGCGGGGCAGTTGTCGGGCTATCGCGTGAGTGTGAACTGGGAGACGTACCAGCAGTTCACCGAGCAGTTCGAGCGCTCTATCGTTACGCAGCAGATCTTCGAGATCGACCGGGATCGCGCGACTTGTGCTGGTGGTCAGGCGACCGTCGATTTCATGCTGGCGATGATTGGGCGTGAGCATGGGCCGGAGCTGGCCGAGCGTATCGCCGATACGTTGGGTGTTGGCACACTGCGGGCTGGAGAGGAACGTCAGCGAATTCCGTTTGTGACTGCGCCGGGCGAGCGGCATCCTCGTTTGAACGATGCGTTGCTGCTGATGGAAGCGAATATCGAGGATCCGCTGACGTCGGATGAAATAGCCGGGCTGGTTGGCGTTTCACGCCGGCAGCTGGAGCGGCTGTTCCGGCAGTATCTTGGCTCGATGCCTTCGAAGTATTACCTCGGGTTGCGGCTTTCGAAAGCGCGCACGCAGTTGCAGCGGACCAGCAAGTCGGTTGTGCAGATCAGTCTCGCATGTGGGTTTTCTTCTGCTGCGCATTTTTCTAATGCTTATCGCGAGAAGTTTGGCGTGACGCCGAGGGAAGAGCGCAGGAACTGGATCGAGAAGCAGCATGGCAGCGGTGTTGATGAGCCTCGGGCTGCGGCTATGATCGAGAGGCCAGAAGGTTAGGGTTTTTTTGTCTTGCGACGCTTTTGGGGTTTGCTTTTGTTGTCGCTGGCGTCCGCGTTTTGTTACTGGTGCTTCAAGCGTTGCCCCTGTGCGGGGCGGCACTTACTTTCTTTGCCGCCGCAAAGAAAGTAAGCAAAGAAAGCGGGCTAACACCGCTAATTCTTGACCACCGCCTGAGGGCCCCCAACAGTTCCTCCACTTCACACGGCAACTTCTCAGTCCCGGTCCGTTGCCAGCGTCCCGAACCGACGCCTCACCCGCTTCAATCACCCGTAACGCAGCCAGCGGCAGCGAATAGCCACTGCCGCCCAGGTGGCAAACTGTGTGTAGGTCGTAGTGCTCCAAACCTCAGCGCTCTTACGACACCGATCTTGCTTTCGAGCCGCGACCCTGGTTTTCAGTCTGGAGTGATGCGTGTACGCCGCGAAAGCCTACACACAGTTTGCCGCTATAGAACGTGGGCGATTTGATCGCGCATGTGGCGACGCGGGAGTGTGAAGCGGGTGAGGCGCCGTTTCGAGGTGCTGGCAACGGGCAGTGAAAGGCAGGTTGCCGTTTGAAGCGGAAGACCGGTTGGGGGCCCTCAGGCGGTGGTCAAGAATTAGCGGTGTTAGCCCGCTTTCTTTGCTTACTTTCTTTGCGGCGGCAAAGAAAGTAAGTGCCGCCCCGCACAGGGGCAACGCCTGAAGCACCAGTAACAAAACGCGGATGCCAGCGCAAAACCCAGGCAAACCAAAGCGTCGCAGACAACCACCCCCCAGCATCGCAGACAAAAAAACCAGTCGCTTCCACGCAAGACACACCCCCAGGTGTCACCTAAACTAGAACCGTTAAAGTGAACCAAACCCCGAGGCCCAGCATGAGCGAACAAACCGTGAGCGAACAAAACGTCAACCGCCAGACCTTCGACGAAGTCATGGTCCCCGTCTTCGCGCCCGCATCCTTCGTGCCGGATCGCGGCGTCGGTTCCCGCGTATGGGACACCCAAGGCAAGGACTACATCGACTTCGCGGGCGGTATCGCCGTCACGGCACTGGGCCACGCACACCCCGAACTGCTGCAGGTGCTGCACGATCAAGGTGCAAAGCTCTGGCACATCGGTAACGGTTACACCAACGAACCCGTTCTGCGCCTCGCCAAACGCCTCGAAGAACTGACCTTCGCCGACCGCGCATTCTTTGCGAACTCCGGCGCGGAAGCCAACGAAGCCGCACTGAAACTCGCACGCCGCGTCGCTTTCGACCGCCACGGCGCGCAGAAAGACGAAATCATCTCGTTCACGCAATCGTTCCACGGCCGCACGTTCTTCACCGTCAGCGTCGGCGGCCAGCCGAAGTACTCGGAAGGCTTCGGCCCCGTGCCCGGCGGCATCAAGCACCTGCCGTACAACGATATCGAAGCGGCCCGCGCCGCAATCGGCCCGAACACCTGCGCGGTGATCGTCGAGCCGGTGCAGGGCGAAGGCGGCGTGATTCCCGCCGATCCCGCGTTCCTGAAAGCGCTGCGCGAAGCCTGTGACAAGCACGGCGCGCTGCTGATTTTCGACGAAGTGCAAACGGGCGTCGGCCGCACGGGCTTCTTTTATGCGTATCAGGATACGGGCGTGACGCCGGATATCCTGACCACCGCGAAGGCGCTCGGCAACGGCTTCCCGATCGGCGCCATGCTGACTACCAACGAACTCGCCGCGCATTTCAAGGTCGGCGTGCACGGCACCACGTACGGCGGCAACCCGCTCGCGACGGCGATCGCGCTGAAGGTGGTCGACCTCGTCAGCGACCCGAAACTGCTGGAAGGCGTGCGTGCGCGCAGTGAGCAGTTCAAGGCGTCGCTCGCGAAGATCAACGAACGCTTCGGCATCTTCAAGGACGTGCGCGGTAAGGGTCTGCTGATCGGCATGGAACTCACGGAAGCGTACAAGGGCCGCGCGAAAGATTTCGTCACGGCTGCAGGCAAGCACGGCGTCATCATGCTGATGGCAGGCCCGGACGTGCTGCGCTTCGCACCGTCGCTGATCATCCCGGTCGACGACATGAACGAAGGCCTCGCGCGCTTCGAAAAGGCGATCGAGGAAGTTGTCGGCGCCACGGCGCTGGCCAAGTAAATCGCAAGCCACCTACACGAGACCACGATGCTCTTCGTCCGCCCTGGCCGCCTGGCCGATCTCGACGCCTTGCAACAGATGGCGCGCAACGCGCAGCCCGTGCTGCACTCGCTGCCGCACGACCGGCGCGCGCTGGAGGCGCGCGTCGCGTTGTCGGAAGACTCGTTTCGCGCGGAAGTCGATTTTCCGGGCGAGGAGTTCTATCTCTTCGTGCTGGAAGACAGCGAGACGGGCAAGCTGCACGGCACGGCGAGCATCGTGGCGGCAGCGGGCTACGCGGAACCGTTCTACGTGTTCCGCAACGACGCGCTGATCCATGCATCGCGCGAACTGCACGTGAACCGCAAGATTCACGCGCTGACGATGTCGCATGAACTGACGGGCAAGAGCCGGCTCGCCGGCTTCTACATCGACCCGGCGATGCGCGGCGATGCCGCTGCGCATCTGATGTCGCGCGCGCGCATGATGTACATCGCCGCGAACCGCCAGCGCTTCACCTCCGAAGTGTTCTCGCTGCTGCTCGGCGTGACGGACGACTCGGGTGTGTCGCCGTTCTGGGAAGCGGTAGGCCGCAAGTTCTTCGGCCGCAATTTCGCCGATATCGAAGTGCAGTCGGGCGGCCGCAGCAGCACCTTCATCGCGGAAGTGATGCCGAGCTATCCGATCTACGTGCCGCTGCTGCCCGAAGCCGCGCAGCGCGTGCTCGGCGAGCCCGACGAAAAGGCGCTGCTCGCGTACGACATCCACATGGAAGAAGGCTTCGAGACGGACCGTTACGTCGATATCTTCGACGCGGGCCCCGTATTGACGGCGCAAATCGAACGCAGCGCGTGCGTGAAGCGCAACGAATCGCGCACGGTGCGCGAAGTAGCGGCGCAACAGGGCGCGACGTATCTGATCGCGAGCAACAAGCCGGGAGAATTCCGCTGCGTGCTCGCCGATCTGCCCGCGCATATAAGCGACGGCGCGCCGCTGCCCGCGGCCGCGCGCCACGCGCTCGACGTGCAGGATGGCGATACGGTGCGTTGCGTGCCGCTGCATCAGCAGGAACAGAAACAGACTACGGGAGAAGCACAATGATCGTCGTTCGCGTCGTTCAAACGGGCGATGTGGACGCGCTCGTCGCGCTCGCTCAAGAGACAGGTCCGGGTCTCACGACCTTCAAGCCGGATCGCGATGCGCTGTCGGAGCGCGTCGAGCGCGTGCGCCGTACGATCGAGGACAAGGCCGCGCCGCACGAGAAGGGCTACTTCTTCGTGATGGAAGATTCGCAGACGAAGGACATTGCCGGCGTCTGCGGCATTGAAACCGCTGTGGGTCTCGAGCAGCCGTTTTACAACTACCGCGTGAGCACGGTCGTGCACGCGTCGCAGGATCTCGGCATCTGGACGCGCATGCGGGCGTTGAACATTTCGCACGATCTGACGGGCTACGCGGAAGTGTGTTCGCTGTTTCTCAGCCCGCGTTATCGCGCGCATGGCGTAGGCGGCTTGCTGTCGCGCTCGCGTTTCATGTTCATCGCACAGTTTCGCGAGCGCTTTCCGCAGCGCATCTGCGCGGAATTGCGCGGCCATTTCGACGGTGACGGCACGTCGCCGTTCTGGCGCGCAGTCGGCTCGCACTTCTATCAGATCGACTTCAATGCCGCCGACTATCTCAGCTCGCACGGCCGCAAGTCGTTTCTTGCGGAACTGATGCCGCGTTTCCCGGTGTACGTCGAACTGCTGCCGGACGAAGCGCAAAAGGCCATCGGACTCACGCATAGCGACACGCTGCCTGCCCGCAAGATGCTCGAAGCGGAAGGGCTGCGCTACGAAAATCACGTCGATATTTTCGATGCGGGCCCTGTGCTCGAATGCCATATCGCCGACTTGCGCACGGTGCGTGAAAGCGTCGTCGTGCCCGTCGAGATCGTAGCCGCACGGGCGCCGGAAGACGGCCCGCGCTCGCTCGTATCGAACACGTCGCTTGACGATTTCCGCACGGGCGTCGCAGCGGGCGTGGTCGCGGACGGCGTGTTCCGGCTGACGGCCGATGAAGCGGCCGCATTGAACGTAAAGGCAGGCGAGTCGGTGCGCGTGCTGCCCCTGAAACAGAAATAAGGACGAACATGAGCGAGCTTTTCATCGACGGCGAATGGGTCGCCGGCACAGGACACGCATTCGCATCGCGCAACCCGGGCACGGGCGCAACGGTGTGGGAAGGCAACAGCGCGTCGGCGGAAGACGTCGATCGCGCCGTGATGAGCGCGCGCCGTGCGTTCGCGATGTGGTCGGCCGTGAGCCTCGACGAACGCGTCGCTATCGTGCGCCGCTTCGCGACGTTGATCAACGAGCGCAAGGAAACGATCGCCGAGGCGATTGGCCGCGAGACGGGCAAGCCGCTGTGGGAAGCGCGCACGGAAGTCGCGACGATGGCGGCGAAGGTCGATATCTCGATCCAGTCGTACAACGAACGCACGGGCGAGCGGCGTGCGCCGATGGCGGACGGCACAGCCGTGCTTCGGCATCGTCCGCATGGTGTGGTTGCCGTGTTCGGACCGTATAACTTTCCGGGGCATCTGCCGAACGGGCACATCGTCCCCGCGCTGATTGCAGGTAACGCGGTCGTATTCAAGCCGTCGGAACTCGCGCCGGGCGTTGCACGCGCAACCATCGAAGTGTGGCGCGACGCCGGCCTGCCCGCTGGCGTGCTGAATCTCGTGCAGGGCGAGAAGGACACGGGCATTGCGCTCGCCAACCATCGTCAGATCGACGGGCTGTTCTTCACGGGCAGCTCGGACACGGGCACGCTGCTGCACAAGCAGTTCGGCGGGCGTCCCGAGATCGTGCTCGCGCTTGAGATGGGCGGCAATAATCCTCTGGTGGTTGCACCTGTGGCCGATATCGACGCCGCCGTGCATCACACGATTCAGTCGGCGTTCCTGTCGGCAGGGCAGCGCTGCACATGCGCGCGCCGCATCTTCGTGCCGAACGATGCATTCGGCGACCAGTTCCTCGCGCGTTTCATCGAAGTGAGTTCGCGCATCACCGTCGGCGAATACAACGCCGATCCGCAACCGTTCATGGGTGCGGTGATTTCTGCGCGCGCGGCGTCGCGTCTGGTCGAAGCGCAGTCGAAGCTGATCGCAGACGGCGCGAAGCCTCTGCTCAAGATGGAACAGCGCGATCCGAAGCTCGGTTTCGTGTCACCCGCCATTCTCGATGTGACGAACGTACAGAACCTGCCCGACGAAGAGCACTTCGGCCCGCTCGCGCAGATCGTGCGTTACGGTTCGTTCGACGAAGCGATCTCCGGCGCGAACAATACGGCGTTCGGTTTGTCGGCGGGCCTGCTCGCGGATGGCGAAGCGCTGTGGACGCACTTCCAGCGCACGATCCGCGCCGGCATCGTGAACTGGAACCGGCCGACCAATGGCGCGTCGTCGGCGGCGCCGTTCGGCGGCACGGGCCGCTCGGGCAACAACCGGCCGAGCGCTTATTACGCAGCGGATTACTGCGCCTACCCGATGGCCTCCGTCGAAAGCGCGCAACTGCAAATGCCCGCGAGCGTGTCGCCGGGTCTTCATTTCTAAGGATCGACGATGCAAGCCACTGAAGCCAATTTCGACGGTCTCGTCGGACCGACGCACAACTACGCGGGGCTGTCGTTCGGCAACGTCGCGTCGCAAAACAACGACAAGTCCGTGGCGAACCCGAAGGCCGCTGCGAAGCAGGGCCTGCGCAAGATGAAGCAGCTTGCGGACCTCGGTTTCAACCAGGGCGTGTTGCCGCCGCAGGAACGTCCTTCGATGCGCCTGTTGCGTGAACTCGGCTTTTCGGGCGACGAAGCGAGCGTGATCGAACGCGTTGCCAAGAACGCGCCGGAGTTGCTCGCCGCAGCAAGCTCGGCCTCGGCGATGTGGACGGCGAATGCGGCGACGGTGAGCCCGTCGGCGGATACACACGATGGCCGTGTGCATTTCACGCCCGCGAACCTGACGAGCAAGCTGCATCGCGCGATCGAACACGAGTCGACGCGCCGCACGTTGCGCGCGATTTTCGCGGACCCGTCGCGCTTCGTCGTGCATGAGGCGCTGCCCGGCACGCCTGCGCTCGGCGACGAAGGCGCGGCAAATCACACGCGGTTTTGCGCGGAATATGGCGCGAAGGGCGTCGAATTCTTCGTGTACGGCCGCAGCGAATATCGCCGCGGACCGGAGCCGAAGCGCTATCCGGCGCGCCAGACGTTCGAGGCGAGCCGCGCCGTTGCGCATCGTCATGGTCTTTCCGACGACGCCACCGTGTATGCACAGCAGACGCCTGAAGTCATTGACGCCGGCGTGTTTCATAACGACGTGATCGCCGTCGGCAATGCGCGCACGCTGTTCTGCCATCAGCTTGCGTTTGTCGAACAGAAGGCTGTGTACGACGAACTGCGCGCGAAGCTCTCGAAGCTCAACGGCGAGTTCAATGTGATCGAAGTGCCGGACGCGCAGGTGAGCGTCGCCGATGCGGTGTCGTCGTATCTGTTCAACAGTCAGTTGCTGCTGAACAGGGATGGCAAGCAGGTGCTCGTGGTGCCGCAGGAATGCCGAGAGAATCCGCGCGTGGCCGCGTATCTGGATGAACTCGTTGCGAGCACGGCGCCCATCGACGACGTGCTGGTGTTCGATCTGCGCGAAAGCATGAAAAACGGCGGCGGCCCGGCATGTCTGCGTCTGCGTGTCGTGTTGAATGAAGCCGAGCGCGGCGCGGTGTCGCCGGGTGTGTGGATCGACGACAAGCTCTTTACGCGGCTCGATGGCTGGATCGAAAAGAACTATCGCGACCGACTCGCGCCAACGGATCTCGCCGATCCGCAATTGCTGAACGAATCGCGCACGGCGCTGGATGAATTGACGCAAATTCTCGGCCTCGGTTCGCTGTATGACTTCCAGCGCTGATCCGTCGATGCTCGACGATTTCCTTGCGTTCACGCTGGCCGGCAGCCGTCCTGCCGATGACGCGCGCGAAGGCGTGGGCGCGAACGGCGTGCGCTGGACGTGGATCGACGATGGCGTGGTGCAGTTCGAGCCTGCGGCCTTGTCGGGTGCTGAAACGCGCAGCGTGCTCGCGTCGGCAGGCGTGCATGGCGATGAGACTGCGCCGATCGAACTGATGTCGTTTCTCGTGCGCGACATCGCGCAAGGAAGTGCAGCGCTGACGTGCCGCTTGCTGGTGATACTCGGCAACGTGCAGGCGATGCGCGACTCGTGTCGCTATATCGACGACGATCTGAACCGGCTTTTCAGCGGACGTCACGCGCAGCTGCCCGACAGCCACGAGGCGCCGCGCGCGGCGGCGCTGGAGCGTATCGCGAAGCAGTTCTTCGACGCGGCATCGGATGCACCTGGTGCACGATGGCACGTCGATCTGCACACGGCGATTCGCGGTTCCGTGTTCGAGCAGTTCGCGCTATTACCGCATACGGGCGCACCGTTATCGCGCGCAATGTTCGAATGGCTGCGCGATGCGCGCATTTCGGCTGTGCTATTGCATACGACGAAGGGCAACACGTACTCGCATTTCACCGCCGAGACATGTGGTGCCGATGCGTGCACGCTGGAGTTGGGCAAGGTGAGGCCGTTCGGGCAGAACGACCTGTCACGCTTCGCTTCCGCCGACGCAGCATTGCGGCAGTTGATCGCCGGTGAGCCGGGCGATGCGTCGTTGCCGCTGCCGCGCGTGTTCACGGTGATCGATCAGATCACCAAGCAAAGCGATGCATTCGAATTGCTGTTCGCGAAAGACGTGGCCAATTTCACGGCATTCGAACGCGACACCGTGCTTGCGCGCGATGGCGATTATCGCTATGTCGTGCGGCACGACGAAGAGCGCATCGTGTTTCCCAACGCGACGGTAAAACCTGGTTTGCGAGCAGGGCTTCTCGTCGTCGAGACGACCGATCAAACCCACTCGGAACTCATGTAGACCTGGAAGGGCACGCGGCTCACGGTTTGACTGTGTCGCTTCCATAGCCGCCGCCCAGCGCCCGCGTCAGCGCAATGTCTTGTGCGAGACGCTGTCCATCGAGCAGCAAAAGCGCCATCTGTTCTGCCAGCATAGGCAGGCGCGCTTCGGTTGCGATCTGACGGCTCGCGAGACCCCGCGCGTAATGCGCTTCGGCAGATTCCTGCGCGAACCGGGTCGCGTCGACCTTTTCCATTTGTAGTGCGCGCTCGTCATCGAGTGCCTGCAGACGGCTGCTGCTGACGGCAACGTCGCGCACCGCGTTGAGTACGGCCTGATTGTATTGTTCGATCAGCATGTCGCTGGCCGCGCGGGTGCCGTGCAGATTCGCATTCAGACGTCCGCCGTCGAAGATCGGCAGATAGAGGCCCGGTATCAGGTTGATCTGCTGGCTGGCGGCCCGGAACAGCTTGTCGATATGCAGCGAGTCGAGACCGATCAACGCCTTGATGTCCAGACTGGGATAGAACGCGGCCTTCGCGGCATCGATCTGGCTGAACGACGATTGCACGTACCAGCGCATTGCCTGAAGGTCGGGGCGCCGTGCGAGCAGTTCATATTGCAGGGTATCCGGCAGGCTCGCGGACACTTGCGGCAGCGGCACGGGCCCGATATCACGCAGATCGTCGGCGCCTGAGCCGGCGAGCGCGCGGATGGATTCGCGCAACTCCTTGATCTGTCCTTGAGCGGCAACGATCTGGCGATTGACGGCCAGCAACTGGGCACGCGCGCCGTGCAACGGCACTTGTGCTTCCAGACCGCGCTGGACCTTGCCCTGATGCGCGTCGACCGCGTAGCCGAGCACGTCTCTGGTTTGCTGCAGCAGGTCGAGCATCTGATACGTGGTCTGCATGCTGTAGTAGAGCTGTGCGAGCCCCGACGCGATATCCAGTTCCGCCGCAGCCGTTTCGGCGATGCGCGCATTCTGCACGCCGAGCGCGGCTTCGACGGCCGAACGGTGCATGCCCCACAAATCGATGTTGAGATCGGCGACCACGCCAAGCGCGCCCTCCGTGTACCACGGCCCCGTGATGCCGAGCCGCGGCAAATTCAGTGCGTAGGGGCCGAGAAAACCATTCGCCGATGCGCGTTGTTCGTTGACGAGCGCGAACGCGGCCATTTGCAGGCCCGTGCCCGCGCGCAGCAGATCCGCCTGTGAGCCCGCCTGCGTCACGCGCGTGCGGGCCATCGCGATGGTGGGCGAGCCGGACAGCGCACGCACGATCAGCGCATTGAGTTGCGGATCGTTGTAGCGCTTCCACCATTGGGCGTCCGGCCAGCCGTCATGGGCGAGATGGATGTCGCTGGCGAGCCGGATCTGTTCGGGCGCGATCTGCGCGTGCGGTGCCGTATCGTTGTGAATCAGTGCACAGCCCGACAGCAGCGCCATGCACCCGATCAGCATGCCGAGCCTGAAGCGAGAGGGTGAGTGTGTCATGTCAAATGCTCTTTCCCGGTTGCACGTCGGCTGCGTCGACGCCGGAAGCAACGTCGGTCCAATCCGGTAGTTCGATGATCTGCGTGGCCAGTTGCCGCATGTGTGCGGCAAGCGCCGGCGGCACGTTGGCGGATGGATCGACAGCGGGCAGCGAGCGGCGCAGCGCGGTTGTGGACGGTTGCGCGGCGAGACCGTCTGCGTAGTGATCGAGCGCGTCTGCGGCGCGCTGGCGCCACGCGTCAGAAGCGGGATCGACGGGGTCGGCGACGAGCCTGTTTTGTACGACGTCCCATTGATCGATGATCTGCCGCATGCGGGCCAGTACGTCGCGTGCGCGGTGCAACAGCGCGCGCCGCGTGCCGGAAGGCAGGCTGGCTTCGAATGCCACACGCTCGACCATGTCGTCGCAGACCTTGAGCGCGTTCCAGCACGCCGCACGTTGTTGCAGATACTTCAGGTGTTCGGATTCACCCACGCACGCCGACGGCCGAACGAGCTTGCCCGCTTCGCGCAGCGAATCGGCCAGTTTCTGGCGGATCGTGCCTGCTTCGCTTTCGGGCCAGATATACGCGTAGACGACGGCCGACACGACGATGCCGATCACGATGCCGATCGCACGGTCGCGAATTTCCGTCAGATCGGTGGACGGACCGAAGCCGCTTTCCAGCGTCGCCATCGCGAAGGTGAACACGAACTGCGTGCCGATGTACGACGACCGCTCGGATCCCGTCGCGACCCAGGCGCCCGCGAAGCATATCGGGGCGAGCATCAGCAGAAAGCCGAAAATGCCGTCGACGTGCGGGATGATGACGATGGTCGTGAGCAACGCAAGCAGCGCGCCGATCAATGCGCCGCTACAGCGCAGCAGCATTTTCTGGAACGACGCGCCCGTGCTCGGATACGCGACGATCACGCAGGTCAGCATGCTCGTGTGGATACCGTCCCATTGCGCACCGTGATAGAACACGTAGCAGATCGACGCGGCCAACGCCACCTTGAGCGCAAAGCGCAGATACATCGGGTTGGTCAGCGTGTCGGCAACGAACAGCGGATCTTTTGCAGCCTTCGGCGCGGGTTGACCGAGGTCGAAGCCGGCCAACGCTTGCAAGGTATGGCACAGGCTGTCCAGACCATACGCGGCTGCCGTCGAGCGTTCGGCATCGCCAGGTGTCCACGTGGCCCGATACGGCTCGGCACGCTCGCACGATTCTTTCAGCGCGGCGATTTCGTCGTTGATTCTGCACAAGAGCGCACGTGCGCCGTCGCCCATGGGGAGCCGGCGCGCCGCGAGTGCGGCCGTCTTCGCGCGCAGGTAGCCGACTGCTGCGATGCAGGCGTTCCAGTAAGGCGCAATCGCGCGATAACCGGCGTCATCCGCACTGGCGAACGTGTGCAATCCTTGTAGCGCCAGCGTGTCCTTTTCGATGCGTGTGGCGGCCCATGCCGACTGCGCGTTAGCGTTGCCCGTCGGGATCTGTTCGAGACGCACGGATACGTCGGCAAGCTGCCGATGCAGTTCGCGCTGCACAAGCGCAACTGGACGGGAAGGGAAGAGGTAACCGCACACGATCACCGTGAGCAGCACGGGATACAACCCCGCGACGATGGCCCACATCAGCGCACGCACGGCGATCTCGGGAAAGTCCAGCGCATCGGGAATGGTCTGGCCATACGCAGCCACCAGCGCGACTGCGAAAAACATCAACCCGAGCTTGTTGACCCGCATCAGATACATGCTGCCGATCAGAATCAGCCCGGCGGCCACGATGCGGATCAGCGGATAACCGTATGCATACTTGAGCACGAGAAACAGGCAACCGACGTCGAGTACCGTCGCGACGACAAACACGACCGCGACGACCCGCGTAAAGAACGCATTCGATTGCACGCCGTAAAACAGCACGATCAGCGATACCGCAATCATCGGCACCCGCAAGGTCATCGATACAAAGACGACGAGCAGGCAAAGCGAACCCAACTGGGTTGCCTGAGCAGCGCGCCCGGGGCGCGCTTCTGTGAGTTCTTCGTGCAGGAAGTTCGCCAGAGCGTGGAGACGCTCCGGCACGTAGCCGGCCAGATTCATTGCGGACTCAGGAGCGGGGTTGATCGGCGGCCTGCGGATTCAGTTGCGCGACGGCCGACGCGCCGATCCTGAACAGTTCCGCATCGGGTTGATCGACCCGGATCTTGACCGGAAAACGCTGCGCGACGCGCACCCAGTTGATGCTGCGCTGTACGCGCGGCAGTCCGCCGAGCACGAGACCGCCATCGTCGGGCAGCACGCCGTAGCCGATCGAATCGACGGTACCCTTGAACCGCTTGCCAGTGTCGCTCATCAGATAGATCGTCGCAGGCGTGCCGGGACGGATGCGCTTCAGTTCGGTCTCGCGAAAGTTGGCGATCACGTACCAGTGCTGTGTGTCGATCAGCGTGAAAACCGGCTTGAGCGCCGAAGCAAACTGGCCGACTGAAGTCTTCAGCGACACGACGCGGCCGTCGAATGGCGCGCGCACGGTCGCCATGTCGAGCCGCAACTGCATCAGCGCGATGTCGGCGAGCACGACGTCGCGTTGCGCAACCAGCGCGTCGACGCCTGTGACCGCCGAGCTGGCCTGCTGGGCCTGGAGCCGCGCGGCCACCAGGTCGGCCTCGGCTGCGCGTTGCGCCGTGCGGACGCGATCGACTTCTTCCGCCGATACATAGCCGGGCGCGAGCAGCGGCTGAGTGCGGCGAAGCGTTTCCGTTGTTTGCGCCGCCGCGACGCGCGCCCGCTCGACCAGCGCATGCACGGAATCCGCGCCGTATTGCTGTGCCGTCACGACACGCCGCGTGAGTGCGATCTGTTTGTCGAGCGCGACGAGCGACGCGTTGGCGCGCGCCAGTTCATCCTCGAACGGACGGGGATCGACACGGAACAGCAGATCCCCCTTGCTGACCTGCTGATTGTCCCTGACGGCCATCTCCACGATGCGTCCGCTGACTTCGGATACCACATCGATCGTGTCGGCCTGTGCGTAGGCGTCGTCGGTGGCGGGGGCGGTATCCACACGCCAGATGACGTAGACGAGTAGCGCTAGCGTAACGGCAGCCAGCATCAGCGCGGGCCACTTTCTGCTTTTCAATGTGTTGGGGCGAACGGCCATCGGAAGGCTCAGATTGACGAGATTGCAGCGTTAGAAGAAGACCAGCCAGACCAGCAGCGAAAAGAACAGCATCAAAGTGGGCTGCACCATCACGGGCGGCCCGAGCGCACGCGACTGTCCGAACCGGTCCAGCACGCTGCGTGCGATCAGCGCGAGCACGAGCCCGGCGATCGCGCAAAAAAGCCAGTCCGGAAAAAACGAGCCGAGCACGGAAATGGACTGCGGCCGCGTGCAGCCGGAGACAGCCAGGCAGGGCATGATCAACAGGATCGGTCTGGTCACAGTCAAAGCCATTAGAAATGGGAGAGCGACGCTGCGCCCGGATGTATCCGGGCGGCAGCGCAGCGCGAGAGCAGCATGCGAGAAGCACGTTCGACATGCGTGCTTCTCGCGCGGACTCATCTCGTTGGGTCAGTCGTTCTTTTTGCTCATCGCTTTCACGCGCGCGTTATTGCGCGCGATCTCGGCATCGACGCCGGCCCGAATGCCGTCGACCGTGAAGCTGGCGGGCGTCTGCGCAGGCGGATATGCGACGAAGGTGTCGAGGAACTTGCCTGTCTCGGCAATCGCGCCGTACAGGACGTAGACGTTCTTGGTCGTCCAGTCGTAGTACTGGTCGGAGACGACGTCGGCGCGCTCGTACGGATCCATGCGCAGGTTGAAGATCTTCGGCACGCGCAGACAGGTCAGCGGGTTGTTCCATACTGCGAAGCCGCCGGGCGCGCGCTGTTCGCAATAGACGAACTTCCAGTCTTCGTAACGCATGTCGACCAGCACGCCGTCGTCGTCGAAGTAATAGAACTCCTTGCGTTCGCTCTTTGCCTGCGTGCCTTCGAGATACGGCAGCTGGTTGTAGCCGTCCAGGTGATTCTTAAAGGTTCGTCCGCCGATGCTCGCGCCCCTGAGCAGGCGATCTTTGATGCCTGTGTCGCCGGCGGCTGCCAGCAGCGTGGGGAACCAGTCCATGCCGGAGAAGATTTCGTTCGATACCTGGCCCGGCTTGATGTGGCCTGGCCAGCGTACGAGCGCCGGCACGCGGAAGGCGCCTTCGTAGTTCGAGTCTTTTTCGTTGCGGAACGGCGTCGTCGCGGCGTCCGGCCACGAGAACTGGTTCGGACCGTTGTCCGTCGTATAGACCACGATGGTGTTGTCGGCGATACCCATTTCGTCGAGCGATTTGAGCAGCTTGCCGACATCCTGGTCGTGCTCCCACATGCCGTCGGCGTAGGTGTCGCCCGCCATGCCGCCCTTGTCCTTGTACTCGGGGCGCACATGCGTGAACACGTGCATGCGCGTGGTATTCATCCAGACGAAGAACGGCTTGTCGGCGCTGGCTTGAGTCTTCATGAAATCGATGGCGCGGCCGGTGGTCTCGTCGTCGATGGTTTCCATGCGCTTCGACGTGAGCGGGCCCGTGTCCGTGCAAACCTGTTTGCCGACCTTGCCGAAGCGTGCATCGACGGTTGTATCGTCGTGATCCGTTGCCTTGCAGTCCATCACCCCGCGTGGCATGAACAGCTTCGCATAGGCTTTGCCTTGAGGCGTATCGGCTTTAGGCCAGTACGGACGCTCGGGTTCTTCTTCCGCGTTCAGGTGATAGAGATTGCCGTAGAACACATCGAAGCCGTGGACGGTCGGCAGGTATTCGTTGCGGTCACCCAGGTGATTCTTGCCGAACTGGCCAGTCACATAACCTAGGGGCTTGAGCGCCTGGGCGATCGTCACGTCCGATGCCTGCAGCCCTTGCGTCGCGCCGGGAATCCCCACCTTGCTCAAGCCGGTGCGCAATGGCGACTGCCCGGTGATGAAGGAAGAGCGGCCGGCCGTCGAGCTGTTCTCCGCGTAGTAGTCGGTGAACATCATCCCTTCGTGCGCGAGGCGGTCGATGTTGGGCGTCTGATAGCCCACGACCCCTTTGCCGTAGACACTGATGTTGGTCTGGCCGATGTCGTCGCCGAAGATGACCAGAATATTGGGCGGCCGGGTCGTGTCGGCTGCGAACGCAACGGGGCTGAACGCCAGCCAGCCGGATACCGCCGCGGACAGCGCCGTGACGATCCTGCGTTTGAGCATGTGTCTGAGAGCCATGGTCTTTGTTTCCATCGATTGCTTGTGTTGACGAGGGGCGGCGCGACGCGGCCGGATCGGGTGCAAGCGGGTTTGCATCCGTCCTGCGTTCGCGGGGACTACGCTAGGTGTGCTGGAGGCTGCCGGCGATCTGTCGCAGCCTTGGGCCGGCATGCGCATGGAACTGCCGGATGCCCGGGCATAGATAGTTGAGTCCGGGCTCGCCGTCCGGCGCGCGGACGAGGCGGTTCTTCGGACATTCGCCCCAGCACAGGTTCAGGTGTCTGCATTGCAGGCAATAGTTCGGAAGGGTGTCCTTCTTGCCGAAGCCGAAGGCTTTCTGCCGCTCCGAGAATGCGATGTGATGAAGCGGATGACGGGCGATGTCGCCGAGTTCGTACTCGGGGTAGACGTAGTGATCGCACGAATAGACGCGGCCGTCGTGCTCCATGGCCAGGCCCTTGCCGCAGAAAGGCGCGGTGATGCAAAGCTGCGACGGCATCCCCATGGTCTGCGCGACGGCCGTTTCGAAGAGGTTGACCAGCACGCGCCCCAGGTCCTCGCGATACCACTCGTCGAACGTGCGGCTCAGGAAATAGCCCCAGTCGTCGGGATCCACGGACCAGTCGGTGACGACGGAATCTGCCGCGCCTGGTCTTGCTCGCTCGGAGCCGACCACGGGAATCGATGCGTCATCCCAGAACTGCGGCGCGACCTGTTTGAATGTCCGCGCTTCCACGCACGGGTTGAACTGCACATACGTTGCGCCGACTTCGCGTGTCAGGAAGCGATAGACGTCGACGGGCCGGCGTGCATTGAGGCGGTTGATCACGGCGAGCGCATTGAAGGCGACACCATGCCGGTGAATACAGTCGAGCCCTCGCATGACCCGGTCGAACGTCGGTTTGCCCGAGCGCGACACACGGTAGGCGTCGTGCAGTTCGCGCGGTCCGTCTATCGACAGGCCGACCAGAAAGTCATGCTGCTTCAGAAATGCGCACCACTCGTTGTCGAGTGCGGTGCCGTTGGTCTGCAGGTTGTTTTCGATGCGCTGGCCCGGCCGTTTGTACTGCTGCTGCAGGCGCACGACCTTGCGGAAAAAGTCGAGCCCCATCAGCGTCGGCTCTCCGCCTTGCCAGGAAAACACGACCTGCTCGCCGTCTTGCGCATCGATGTATTGACGGATGAACGTTTCGAGCGTGGCGTCGCTCATGAAGTCGCCGCGGCGCTGCTCGAGCAACTGTTCCTTGTGCAGATAGAAACAGTAAGTGCAATCGAGATTGCAGGCCGACCCCGTCGGCTTGGCCATGACGTGAAAGCGCCGCTTGAAGCGGGGACCCGAGGGCGGGGCGTCGACATCGCCCAGACTGGTCGGTAGGGGTGTCAGGGGGATGGTCGTGCTGTTTTTCATCGCGGTCGATGTTCGATGATTCGCACGGAAAGTTGCCGCGTCGAAATCGTTTTATCAGGGTAATGTCGCATTCCGTATTGAAAAATATCCTACGCATAACGAAGTAATAAGGGTATTGGACCAAAGGCGAATTGTGTCGTCGCGCGTCGATGGATACCCTGTCACGCGCCGCGAGCCGCGACGTCTTCCGGTCGCTCTGAGTCCATCGACAGAATGTCAACACATGCGCCTGGTAGCCTCCGCGGTCCAGACAATTTCTTCGGAACGATTGCGCGGTTGCGACAGATTTTTTCGGAATTGTGCCGCTCAGGTCAGCGGCGGCCAGACATGCAGAGTCAGTCTTGTTGATGGGGCGACCGGGCGAGACCCTGTAAAATCCCGCGCTCGCGTCGTCTTGTGCGCTGCATCAAACGGGGCGAGGGCGTTTGTACCGCATTTTTGGCGTTGCAATGATCCGCGCACGCCCAGGGCGGTGCATGCCGCCCACCGGCACTTCTTGAGGAAAAGTTTCGATGAAAATGAGTTGGCAAAAGATGGCCGCGCTCGTCGCACTGACGGGCGCCACGATGGCAGCAAACGTATCGGCCGCAGAAATCAGGGAAATCCGCTTCGGCGTCGAGGCGTCCTATGCGCCGTTCGAATCGAAGTCGCCTGCTGGCGAGCTGCAAGGCTTCGACATCGACATCGGCAATGCCGTCTGCGCCAAGCTGAAGGCGAAGTGCGTGTGGGTCGAGAATGCGTTCGACGGCCTGATTCCCGCACTGCAGGCGCGCAAGTTCAACGCGATCAACTCGGACATGTCGATTACCGACCAGCGCCGCGCCGTGATCGACTTCACCGACCCCATCTACGTGATCCCCAACCAGATGATCGCGAAGAAGGGCAGCGGCTTGCAGCCCACGGCGGCATCGCTGAAGGGCAAGCATGTTGGCGTGCTGCAGGGCACGATCCAGGAAACCTACGCGAAGGCGAAGTGGGCGCCCGCCGGCGTCGACGTGATTCCTTATCAGACGCAGGACCAGGTCTACGCGGACCTCGTCGCCGGACGTCTCGATGCGTCGTTCCAGGACGCGGAAGCGGCATCCAAGGGCTTCCTCAAGAAGCCGCAAGGGGCAGGCTTCGAATTCGCCGGTCCCGCCGTGTCGGACGAAAAACTGCTTGGCTCGGGCGTCGGCTTCGGTCTGCGCAAGGGCGACGCCCAGTTGAAGGACGCCGTCAATCAGGCGCTCAAGGAACTGAAGGCAGACGGCACGATCGACCGGCTCGCCGCGAAGTACTTCGACGTCAAGGTCACGCTGAAGTAATGCAAGCGTAACCGGCGCAGATCGTTGCGCCGGAACCGACTTTCGAACCGGCCGCTTCTAGCGGCCGGTTTTGTTTTTCTGCCTTGTTTCAGGGTCTTTTTTCGCATCGCCGGGTCCCCGTGGAAGTCTGCCTGCGCTAGAATTGGCGCACGAGGAAAGACGGCTCGACATGTCGCGGGTGGACATGCCGGACAAAGCCGCCAGAACGATACCGAACAGACGAGAGCACGAAGCGCCGAGCTTCGCCACAACTACTTGCATGAGACCGGTGTAGGCGCTCAGGCGCAGACGCTGGCCGGACAGGGGACCGGAATGACCACCAACGCAGTCGAGGAACGCCAGGCAGAGAGCGTTCCGGGCATCGCGCCGGGCGCACGCGCAAACGTTTCGTTTGCCCGCCAGCCCATCCTGAATCGCGACAACATGTTGTGCGCGTTCGAACTCAAGCTCTATCAAACGCCAGCCGCTGAATTGGGCGAATCCGGCGAACCGGATTCGGAAGCCGCGCCGCAAAAGGCGCAAGCGAGTGCCGCGGCCGTCATCATTCAGGCCGTTCTGCAGCCCGACGTGCGCGCGGCGCTCGCCAATCATGCTGGCTATCTGCCTGTCACGCGCGAACTGCTGTTCGACGACGCGATCCGCAGCCTGCCCGCCGAGCGCTTCATGTTCGAGCTGCCGTCCGATATCGTCGCCGACGATCTGCTGATCGCGCGCATTGTCGAACTTCACGGCCGCCGCTATCGCTTCGTGATCGACAACGTCGCCCAGGCCAACGAGACCTTCGCTCGCCTGCTGCCCTATGCGGACGCGGTGAAGGTCGACATGAACCGCATCCCGCAGACGATGCTGCCGAAGTTCGCAAGCGTCCTGAAATCGGCGGGCAAGCTGCTGATCGCGCAGGGTGTGGAATCGCAGGAGGTGTTCGAACAGGCGTTCAACCTCGGCTTCGACCGCTTTCAGGGTTTTTACTTCGTGCATCCGCAGGGTGCGGCGGCACGCAAGGTCAGCGCGCCGCGCCACGCGCTGCTGAATCTGCTGCAACTGCTCGGCGGCGAGCCGACCGTCGCGCAGCTCGAAGCGGAGCTTAAGCTGAACCCGGTGCTCGTCATGCATCTGATGCGTCTCGCGAATTCGAGCGGTCTCGCGATGGGCCGCAAGGTCACGACGCTGCGCGAGGCGATCAACGCAACGGGCACGAACCGTATCGCGCGTTGGACGCAGTTGCTGCTGTACGCGGACGGCCGCAAGGTTGCGCTCGAAGACGATCCGCTGCTGCAACTCGCCGCGACGCGTGCGCGTTTCATGGAACTGGCTGTCGAACGCCTGCCTGAAGCGGGCCGCGACGAAGCCGATGCGGCGTTTCTCACGGGCGTGTTTTCGTTCGTCGATTCCGTGTTCGGCGGTTCGCTCGAACACACGCTCAATGTGCTGGCATTGTCCAAGCCGATTCGCGATGCCATCCTGCTGCGCGAAGGCGTGCTCGGAACCTTGCTCTCGGTGGTCGAGGCGCTGGAGCGCGGTGCGTGGGATGAGATCGAGCGTATCAGCGCGAAGCTGGAAGGGCTGCAGGTGCTCGATATCGCGCAGATGGGGCTGGTCGCTGCCGCATGGGCGGGCATTGCGGATCGCAGCGCGGAGGCTTCAGGGCTGGAGCGGATCGAGGATTGATGCAGGACGATGCGCGGCTCGTATGCCTGAGCCGCGCATGTCGGTAGAAGAGGGCACGCAAGGTGCCCGTTGAAACGCGGTATAAAACGCGTCGATTAAAGCGCGTCGATTAAAGCGTCTCGACTTCACTCACAGGCGCATGCGCAAAGAACCTTCCCAACTCTCGCGCGAGTTCATTGAGCGCAGCCATTTCTCGCTGTGAAATGCGGCGCGGCACGTCATGATGCGCCCAGTCGCCATACAGCAGCGCAACCGTCGACTTGTTCTCCAGCACCACAGGCAGCAGCACGAACGAGTGCACGTCCTGGAACGCGCGGCGATACCAGTCGGGCAAACGCGCATGCATCTTCGGGTCGCGTGCATTCTCGATGAAGATGCCTACCGAATTCGCGATCGCGAGATGAAACACATCGGGCTGGAAGGCCGTCGCGAAGCTGAGCTTCGGCAGCGCGGCGTCGATCCTCGCGCCGAATCCCATCGTCGCCTTGAAGATGCCGCTGCCATGGCGAACGAACACGACGGTGCGCTCGAACTGCAAGCCCGCAAGCACGGTCTCCGATGCCATCGCGAGCGCAGGCGCGAGCCCGCTGTCGCTCGGCAGCGCCTGCAATTCACCGACGCCCGCGCGGATGCACGACTCAGGATCGAGTGACTGGCGCGCAATCGCATCGGCGTTCGCGCGCAATTCGAAGATTTCGCGCATCACGCCGTCACGGGTTTCTTCTTCGGCGAGCGTCAGGCTCATTTCGACCAGCACGTCGGGTTCGGTGTTGAGCGTGCGGCTGTAGCGCTGCGCCAGTTCGGCAATACGCACGTCGCGCTGCGCCTTCGGCAGATGCGGCTGCGTCAGCACGTTCGCGACTTCCGTCGAGTAATTCGTGATCGCGCGCAGCCATTGCACCTGGCGCGGTTCGTCCTGCTGCAGCGGATCGAACTCGGACATGCCGACGCGGATCATCTCCGGCAGACGCCAGCGCGTCGCCGCTTCGAGTCCGATCTCATGGAAGGTCACGCCGAGCACGCTGTCGCAGGCTTCGTTTTCGCCCATGCCCGTATCGACCTGGCGGCGAATCTGGTCCCACTCGGCGTCGAGATAGAACACCACCAGCAGCTTGCCGATCTGCCGCATCAACGTGCAGACAACAGCCTCTTCGCCGTCGCGCAGATCGCCGCGCTCGGTGAGCTTGCGCGCGACGCAGCCCGACAGCATCGTGCGGTTGAGTTCGAGCTTGGCGTCGATACGGCGCGGCGCGCTGTGATGAAAGTGATCGACGATCTTCAGGCCGACGACGAGATGCCCGACGGCATCCATGCCGAGCACCATCAGCGCGCGCGAGACGGTCGTGATGTTGCCGCCGAACGCCATGTACATCGCCGAATTCGCGAGACGCAGCACCTTCTGTGTCAGCGCGAAGTCGGAGAGCACGATCTGCACGAGTGCGCTGAAATCGAGGTCGTCGTTATTCATCGCGGCCATCGTCGTGCGGAGCGACTGCTGCAGCATCGGAAAATCGCCGCGCTCGTTCATGCGAGCCCAAAGCCGGTCAAGCAGGGCAGCCTTTAGCATGAGAGTTCCGCAAGAGGCATACAGGTTCCAGTGAGTGCCACGTCATCGCGTAGCGGGTGCGCGGTATCGATACGCGTCATCTTGGTCACGCTTCACCATGCACATGAAGCGAGCGCGATTCGAAGCGCTGAGCGAGTTCTTCCGATGGCAGCGCCTTGCAGACGACCCATCCCTGAATGTGGTCGCAACCCATCTCGGTCAGCAGGCTGCGCTGTTCTTCCGTCTCGACGCCTTCGGCGACGAGTTCGAGATCGAGTGTCTGCGCAAGACCGACCACAGCGCTGACGATCGCCTGATCGTTGCGCGAAGTGAGCAGATTCTCCACAAAGCTCCGGTCGATTTTCAGTTTGGCGAGCGGGAAGCGTTGCAGATACGCAAGGCTCGAATAGCCCGTGCCGAAATCGTCGACGGCGAAGCGGATGCCGATGCCCGTCAGTTCTTCGAGCAGCGCGGTGGCGTGCTGCGGATCGTGCATCAGCAGGCTTTCCGTGATCTCGAACACGAGCCGGTGCGGATCGATGCCCGTGAGCGCGATCGCTTCGCGCACGCTTTCCTTGAAGCGCGGATCGCGGAACTGCTGCGGCGACACGTTGACGGCCACGTATTGCAGGCGGATGCCTTGCGTGTCCCAGCGGATCAGCTGCATGCACGCGGCCTTCAGCACCCAGTTGCCCAGATAGTTGATGAGGCCGACGGACTCCGCGAGCGGAATGAACATCGACGGCGGCACGAGGCCATGCACCGGATGCTGCCACCGGATCAGCGCCTCGACGCCGACCACGCCGTGCGACTGGCTGCTGGTGATCGGCTGGAAGTGCAGCGAGAATTCGCCGTTGCGCACGCCGTCGTACAGATCCGATTCGAGCTTCAGGCGCTCGGCGTCGGCGGGGCTGTCGTCGGGCACGTAGAACGCGAGCGTGTTGCCGCCCGCGGCCTTGGCGCGCGCGAGCGCGTGGTCCGCCCAGCGCAGCAGCTGGCTGTCGCGCGAGGCGCCTTCGCTCGATTCGCCCGTGTGCTGCGTGTCGGGATAGAGCGCAATGCCGACGCTCGCCGACAGATGCACCGGCTGGCGATTGAACGTGTACGGCTGCTGGATCGCCGTCAGCAGACGCCGCGCGAGCGCTTCGGCGGCGATGGCGGCATCGGCGCGCGAATGCGCGGGCGGCAGCAGGATCGCGAATTCGTCGCTGGAAATGCGCGCGATCAGCTCGCCTTGCGTCGTCATGTTGGACAGGCGGCGCGCGGTGTCACGCAGCATTTCATCGCCGGCGTCGTAGCCGAGCGCGCGGTTCACGCGCTGGTAGTCGTCGATATCGAGCAGCAGCAGGGCGGCCGACTTGCCCGTCGCGTCCGCCTTCTGCTGCGCGTGACGCATCTCATCGACAAGCGCGGGCACGTTCGAGAGGCCCGTCAGGTTGTCGTGATGCAGCTGATGCTTGAGGCTGGCTTCCGTTGCGCGCCAGCTCGCCACGTCGAAACCGGCGACCGCATAGCCTTCGATGCCGTCGTGGCAGTTGCGCGCAATGCGCAGCTCGACGGGCACGGGGTAGGTGAGCGACTTGATCAGATCCAGCGTGACTTTCTCGACGGCGCCGCTTTCGTCGGCGCGGCGCAGCGCGGCGTCGAGGCGCGCTACGTCGCTGGGCGCGACGAGTTCGTGCAGCGTGACCGTCTGCAGATACTCGCGGTGATAGCCGATGAAGCGCAGGCTCGCCTCGGAGACATACAGAAAGGTGAGGTTGCGTGCCACGTGCGCGAGGAAGTCGACGGCGAGCGCGGCCTGTTCGAGCCCATGCGTGACACCTGGCGAGCTCGGGGCGGCTGGCGCGACCGTCGCGCGCGCGGGCTGACGGACCGCGCGCAATCGCTCGATCGCCGTGCGCAGCAAGCCCCGGCGGGCTGGGGTGATCCTGGTCGCTTCCATGTGTGTCGCTGACTACCCGGTTCGTCGTGAGGCTGGACGTCCCTGCGAAGCCCGTCGACTGACTGATCGGGGCAGACGCGAGGCCGTCCATCAGAACGGGTTATCGACGTTTGTCGCAGAATCTTTAGCTTTCTGACATAAAAAGCGACATAACATAGGGTAAGGATTCGCGGCCGCTGCCAATGCCTGTGCATCGCGGGTGGATTCCGCTAAAGTGGCGGCGAACGCGCTCCGTTATATTGCTATTGATGTAACGCAAGCTCGTGTCCCCGCAAGCATGCCGTTTTCCGAATCCAAGCAGCCAGCCGTGAAAAATGTCTGATCCGTTTCAAAACGACGAAGCCGGCCGCCCCCAAACGTTTGCGCAAGCAGGCGAGGAGGACGAGGCAATCTCCTCGGCACAGTTCGTCTACGTCGGCCGTCAGCCGATTCTCGACCGCGACGGCGCGCTGCACGCTTACGAACTGCTCTTTCGCGGCAGCGCGCAAAACTATGCGCAGGTCTCCGACGATGCGCAGGCCACCGCGCAGGTGGTGGTGCGCACGATCGGCAGCATTGGCGTGCCGTCCGTACTCGGCACGCATCGCGGTTATGTGAATATCGGCCGCGAACTGCTGTTCGACGACATCGTGCATCTGATGGAGCCCGAGCGCTTCGTGCTCGAAATTCTCGAGACGGTGCAGTTCGACGCCCGTCTGATCGCGCGCGTTGCCGACTTGCGCCGCGCGGGCTTCCGGGTCGCGCTCGACGACGTCTGCGAGCTGTCGCCGAACCTGCTCGCCGTGCTGCCTTATGCGGATATCGTCAAGGTCGATTTTCTGCAGACCGACCGCGCGCAACTGCCCGATCTCGCGCGGACACTCGCGAAGCACGGCAAGACGCTGATCGCCGAGAAGGTCGAGACGCGCGAAGACTTCGCGCTCGCCCGCGAACTGGGCTTCGATCTCTTTCAGGGTTATTTCTTCGCGCGGCCGCAGGTATTGTCGACGCGCCGCACACGCTCGTCGCGCACGTCGCTGCTGCGTCTGCTGGCGCTACTCGCGCGCGACGCGGGCATCGTCGAACTCGAAGACGAGCTCAAGCGCAATCCGAATGTCGTGATGCAGTTGTTGCGGCTCGTCAATTCGAGCGCGTTTGGGCTGGGGCGCAACATCGCGTCGCTGCGTGAGGCGATCATCGCGACCGGCACGCGGCAGATCGCGCGCTGGGCGCAACTGCTGCTGTATGCAGGCGGCGGCGACCTGCCGTGGCGCTCCGATCCTCTCGTGCAACTGGCGGGTACGCGCGCGCGTTTCATGGAACTGGCCGCGCGCTGGATTCACCCGAACGACGAAGCATTCGCCGATGCAGCGTTCCTGACGGGCGTATTCTCGCTGGTGCACGTGCTGGTCGATTCGACGCCGGACGCGACGCTCGATCCGCTCGACCTGTCGCCGATGATCCGCGACGCGATCGTCGAGCGTGCGGGGCCGATGGGCGCGCTGCTGAGCATCGCGGAAGCGGCGGGCGAGGCGCAGGATGCCGCGGCCATTGCGAGCGCCCAGACGCTGCAGGAATTCAGCGCGCTCACGCCGATCGTGCTGGCCGAGCTGAATCTGTCGGCGGCGGCGTGGTTTGGCGCGCATCTGGGCGACTGAGCGCGGTTCCTGTCCGACGGGCGACGCTCGATCGTCAAACGTGGTCCAATATGGGGCGAAAGCTGGTGACTGCGACGCGCCGTGCAGTCGGACGGGCGTCGCGGGTCGTTGCACGCGCATCGTGCGCTTACGATTCGAGGACTCGACATGAAGCAGAAGATTGTGCCGTTCGCGCTGGCGGCTGTGCTGTGCGCGGGATTGTCGCTGCATGCGCTGACGGCGAGCGCGACGCTCAAGCCTGGCGACAATGCGCCGGACTTCACGACGGAAGCATCGTTGGGCGGCAAGACCTACACGTATGAGCTTGCCGACGCGCTGAAGAAGGGTCCGGTGGTGCTGTACTTCTATCCGGCCGCGTTCACGAAGGGCTGCACGATCGAGGCGCACGAATTCGCGGAAGCCGTCGACGAATACAAGAAATACGGTGCGACGGTGATTGGCGTGTCGCACGACAACATCGACACGTTGACGAAGTTCTCGGTTAGCGAATGCCGCAGCAAATTCCCGGTGGCCGCGGATCCCGACTCGAAGGTCATCAACGCGTACGACGCGGGCTTGCCGATGCATGCATCGATGGCGAACCGCGTGTCGTATGTGATTGCGCCCGACGGCAAGATTCTCTACGAATACACGAGCCTGTCGCCCGACAAGCATGTCGAGAACACGATGCAGGCCGTCAAGCAGTGGGCGGCGACTCACAAGGCGCCCTGAGGGTATTTCAGTTTCGCGGCGCGGTGTTTGATGGATGCGTTGGCCGCGCCGTTCTGCCGGGGACGTTGCCATGCCTATTGTCGTTGCGCTGTTTGTTCTGATCGCTTTGATTTATGGGTGCGTGGAGGCGTTTCACGCGCTGTCGGCGCATTTTGGGTTGGGTGTGGCGGTTGGGGCGGCTGTGCTTGCCGCGGCGCTGGTGCTGGCTGCGTTAGCGTGGTGGTGGCGTCGGCATAAAGAAGTGTCGGCGAATATCCGCGATGGTGACTGGACTCACGAACTCAAGGGCGAGTGGGGTGGGGTGAGGCTGGCTGCCGGCAAGCGGCTGTGTGATCTGCAGGTTGCGGGTTTGCGTGGGTCGTATATTTTTGCTGATCTTCGTGAGGCGCAGCCCGTGCGGGATGGTGAGCGCTGGCAGGTCAAGCTTGATGTTAAAGATGCTGCGCATCCTGAATGGCGGTTGCCCGTTGGGTCTGAACGCGAGGCGCGACAGTGGGTCAGGATTTTTGATCTTGCGATGGCGCAGAAGCTTTAAGGTTTTGGTTTGGTTTGGTTTGGTTTGGTTTTTGGTTTTGTCTTGCGACGCTTTGTTTGGTCTGCTTTTGTTGTCACTGGCATCCGCGTTTCGTTTTGCCTTGTTCAAGCGTTGCCCCTGTGCGGGGCGGCACTTACTTTCTTTGCCGCCGCAAAGAAAGTAAGCAAAGAAAGCGGGCTAACACCGCCCGTTTTTGACCACTGCCTGAGGGCCCCCAACGGTTCCTCCGCTTCACACGGCGTTCTGCCATTCACCGCCCGTTGCCCGCGCTTCGAATCAACGCCTCACCCACTTCAATCACCCGTAGCGCAGTCAGCGGCAGCGAATGATTACGGCCGCCCAGGTGGCAAACTGTGTGTAGGTCGTAGTGCTCCACACCTCAGCGCTCTTACGACACCAATCGTGCTTTTCAGTCCGGAGTGGAGCGCATAAGCCGCGCGAGCCGACACACAGTTTGCCGCTATAGAACGTGGGAGATTTGATCGCGCGTGTGGCGACGCGGGCGTGTGGAGCGGGTGATGAGCCAATTCGAAGCGTTGGCAGCGGGCGTCGAGAAGAGCGACGCCGCATGAAGGAGAGGACCCGTTGGGGGCCCTCAGGCGGAAACAAGAACTAGCGGTGTTCAGCGGCTTTCTTTTGCCTACTTTTCTTTGCCGCGGCAAAGAAAAGTAGGTGCCGCCCCGCACAGGGGCAACGCCTGCGCCGCGTAGGCGCCACGCGGATGCCAGCGCAAACACAAGCGAACCAACCCAGCGTCGCGAGACAAAACCAAAAAACCTAAAACCAAACCTTACGCCGCCGACTGAGCACCCTTAGCCCGTCTACCCTCCCACCGAACCCGAATCCGATCCATATACAGATACACAACGGGAGTCGTATACAGCGTAAGCATCTGACTAACGATAAGCCCGCCAACAATAGCCAGGCCTAGGGGAGCACGCAGTTCTGCTCCTTCACCGCGCCCAAACGCAAGCGGCAAAGCCCCAAGCAACGCAGCGCAGGTAGTCATCATGATCGGCCGGAACCGCAGCAGACAAGCCTGCTCAATCGCATCACGAGAAGAAAGCCCTTTACGTGAAGCATCGATCGCAAAATCGACCATCATGATCGCGTTCTTCTTCACGATACCAATCAGCAGGATCACAGCAATCAACGCAATGATGCTGAACTCCGTATTGAACAGCAGCAACGCGAGCAGTGCACCGACACCCGCCGACGGCAACGTCGACAAGATAGTCAGCGGATGAATATAACTCTCATACAGGATCCCCAGCACGATATAAACAGCCGCCAGCGCAGCAAGAATCAGAATCGGCTGGTCGGACATTGATTGCTGGAACGCCTGCGCCGTGCCCTGGAAACTGCCGTGAATCGTCGCGGGCATGCCGATCTCGGCCATCGTGTCATAGATGATCTGCGTCGCCTCCGATAACGACTTGCCCGGCGGCAGATTGAACGAAATCGTCGACGCAACGAACTGGCTCTGGTGATTCACAGCCAGCGGCGTATTGCCCGGCCCGAAGCTCGCGATCGCGGACAACGGAATCATCGTTTCCTTCGATGTCGACACAGCCGCGCCCGTCGATGCGCTCGACTTGCCGCTCGCCGCAATCGAATTGTTCGCGAGATTGCGCGCGGCATCGCCTGCGACGGCGGCCGCACTCGATGACGTCGTGCCGCCCGTGCCGCCCGTCGACGCGCTCGACGTCGCCGCCGACGTCACCGTGCCCGCCGTCGCGTTGGTCGACTGCGCGCCGCTCGCGCTGCCGCCCGACGTGCTGACCCACACCTGCTTCAGGATGTCCGGGCTCTGCCAGTATTTCGGCGCCACTTCCATCACCACGTGATACTGGTTCAACGGGTTGTAGATGGTCGACACCTGGCGCTGGCCGAACGCGTCGTACAGCGTGTTGTCAATCTGCGCGGGCTTGATGTTCAGGCGCGCTGCCGTGGCGCGGTCGATCGTCACCATCGCCTCGAGACCGCCTTGCTGCTGGTCTGAGTTGACGTCGGTGAGCTCGGGACGCTTCTGCAACGCTTCCGTCAGAATCGGCGCCCATTTGTAGAGATCGGCCGTGGTGTCCGAGAGCAGCGTGAACTGATATTGCGCGTTCGACTGCCGGCCGCCGACGCGTATGTCCTGCACCGCCTGCAGGAACGTGCGCGCGCCCGCAACATCCGACAGCGGCCCGCGTAGCTGCTGGATTACCTGATCGGCGGAAATCTTGCGCTCGCTCTTCGGCTTGAGCGATACGAACATGAAGCCCGAGTTGGTCTGCCGTCCGCCCGTGAAGCCGACCACGCTATCGACGGCAGGGTTCGCCTGGACGATCTTCATCATCTCGGAGAACTTGATCTTCATCGCCTGGAACGACGTGGACTGGTCAGCCTGAATGCCGCCCACGAGGCGCCCCGTGTCCTGCTGCGGGAAAAAGCCCTTCGGCACGATGATGTACAGATACACATTCAGCCCGATCGTCGCGATCAGCACGACGAGAATCAGCCGGGGATGCAGCAGGGACCAGCCAAGCGTGCGCGCATAGCCGCGCTGCATCCAGTTGAAGCCGCGCTCCAGCGCACGCGCAAAACGGCCTTCCTGCTTCTTTTCGTGCGGCTCGGACAGCAGCCGCGAACACATCATCGGCGTGAGCGTCAGCGATACGATGAGCGACACACCAATCGCCAGCGACAGCGTCAGCGCAAACTCGCGGAACAGCCGACCGACAATCCCGCCCATCAGCAGAATGGGCAGGAACACGGCGACGAGCGAGATGCTGATCGACATCACCGTGAAGCCCACTTCGCGCGCACCGACAAAGGCCGCTTTCATGCGCGGCATGCCGCTCTCGATATGCCGCTCGATGTTTTCCAGTACGACGATGGCATCGTCGACCACGAAGCCCGTCGCGATGGTCAGCGCCATCAGCGACAGGTTGTCGATCGAAAAGCCGAGCAGATACATCGCCGCAAACGTGCCGATGATCGAGATCGGCACGGCCACGCTCGGAATCAGCGTCGCGCGCCAGTTGCGCAGGAACAGGAACACGACCATCACGACCAGCGCGACGGCGATGATCAGCGTGTACTGCGTGTCTTTCAGCGACGCGCGGATCGTGGTGGAGCGGTCGGCGGTCGGCGTGACTTCGACGGCGGCGGGCAAGGACGCCTTCAGCTGCGGAATCATCGCCTTCACGCGGTCGATGGTCTCGATGATGTTCGCGCCCGGCTGCCGGTAAAGAATCACGAGTACCGAGCGCTCGTTGTTCATCAGGCCGAGGTTGCGCAGGTCTTCGACGGAATCGACCACTTCGGAGACATCGGACAGATGCACGGCCGCGCCGTCGCGGTACGCGATCACGAGGTCCTTGTACTGCGACGCTTTCTTGGCCTGGTCGTTGGTGTACAGCTGCACGCGGTTCGGGCCGAATTCAATCGAGCCTTTCGGGCTGTTCGCATTCGCCGACGCGAGCGCCGCCCGCACGTCTTCGAGACCGATGCCGTAGTGGAAGAGCGCCTGCGGCTCCAGTTCGACGCGCACGGCCGGGTTCGCCGAGCCGCTCACATCGACTTCACCGACACCGTCCACCTGCGACAGCGACTGCTGCAGGACGGTTGCCGCCGAGTCGTACAACTGGCCCGCCGTCATTGTCTTCGATGTGAGCGCGAGAATCAGGATCGGCGCGTCGGCGGGGTTGACCTTGTGATACGTCGGGTTCTGGCGCAGGCTCGCGGGCAGGTCGGCGCGTGCCGCGTTGATGGCCGCCTGCACGTCGCGCGCGGCGCCGTCGATATTGCGGTTCAGCCCGAACTGCATGGTGATGCGCGCCGAGCCGACGGAGCTCGACGAGGTCATCTCGGTGACGTCGGCGATCGTGCCCAGATGCCGTTCGAGTGGACTCGCGACGCTGGTTGCCACCGTTTCCGGGCTTGCGCCCGGCAGGCTCGCCTGAATCGAGATGGTCGGGAAATCGACCTGCGGCAGCGGCGCGACGGGCAGCTTCGAAAACGCGAACAGGCCCGCCAGCGCAATGCCGATGGCAAGCAGTGTGGTGGCGACCGGGCGTTGAATGAAGGGGCGCGACAGGTTCATCGGTGGTTCGGCCTCTTCATTCAGACGTCGGCGTCGGTGACGGGCGGCCGGGTTTGACCGTCGCCATGGTCACGATGAAAGCGCGCGCGCAGGCGCCGCGCAATCGAATCGAAGCCGAGATAGATCACGGGCGTCGTGAAGAGCGTCAGCAACTGGCTGACGATCAGACCGCCCGCGATCGCGATACCGAGCGGCCGGCGCAGCTCCGAACCCGCGCCCGTGCCGAGCATCAGCGGCAGCGCGCCGAGCAGCGCCGCCATGGTCGTCATCAGGATAGGGCGGAAGCGCAGCAGACACGCCTGATAGATCGCCTCGCGCGGCGGCTTGCCATGCTCGCGCTCCGCTTCGAGCGCGAAGTCGATCATCATGATCGCGTTCTTCTTCACGATACCGATCAGCAGCACGATGCCGATAATGCCGATGATGTCGAGGTCATGCCCCGTCACCAGCAGCGCGAGCAACGCGCCGACACCCGCCGACGGCAGCGTCGAGAGAATCGTGATCGGGTGCACGAAGCTCTCGTACAGCACGCCGAGCACGATATACATCGTGACGATGGCCGCGAGGATCAGGAACAGTTCGTTCGACAGCGACGCCTGGAACGCGAGCGCCGCGCCCTGGAAGCGCGTCTGGAACGAAGCGGGCAGGCCGATATCTTTCTCCGCCTGTTCGATTGCCTTCACGGCTTCGCCAAGCGATGCGCCTGGCGCCAGGTTGAACGACACCGTCGTGGCCGGGAACTGGCTCAGGTGCGTGACGAGCAGCGGCGCGGGCTGTTCGTGGAAGCTCGCAATCGAGTTCAGCGGCACCTGTCCGCCCGACGACGTCGACGACGGCAGATAGATCGAGTTCAGCGACTCCGTGTAGTGCTGCATGGTCGGCTGCGCTTCGAGAATCACGCGGTACTGGTTCGACTGCGTGAAGATCGTCGAGATGATGCGCTGGCCGAATGCGTCGTACAGCGCGTTGTCGACGGTAGCGGGCGTGATGCCGTAGCGCGCTGCCGAGGCCCGGTCGATTTCCACATAGACCGACTGGCCGTTGTTCTGCAGATCGGTCGCGACGTCGACGATTTCGGGCGATTGCGCGAGGCGATCCATCAGCTTCGGCACCCACGTCGAGAATTCGTCGATATTCGGATCGGTCAGCATGAACTGATACTGCGTCGGGCTCACCGTCGAATCGATGGTCAGGTCCTGCACCGGCTGCATGTAAAGCGTGGCGCCCGGAATATGCGAAGTCTCGCGCTGCAACTGGCGGATCACCTCGCTGGCCGTCGCGTCGCGGTCGTCGCGCGGCTTCAGGTTGATCAGCATGCGGCCGCTGTTCAGCGTGATGTTGCTGCCGTCCACGCCGATGAACGACGTCAGGCTGTCCACATTCGGATTCTTGAGAATCTGCGCGGCCAGTTGCTGCTGACGCTCGGCCATCGACGCGTACGACACCGACTGCGGCGCCTGCGTGATCGCCTGGATCACACCCGTATCCTGCGTCGGGAAAAAGCCCTTCGGAATGTACACGTACAGCACGCCAGTCAGCACGAGCGTGAGCACGGCAACGACGAGCGTCGAGCGCTGCCGGTTGAGCACCCACTCGAGCGCGACGGCGTAGCGCGCGATCACCCAGTCGATAGCCGCGTGCGCGCGCGCCTCGAAACGGTGGCTTTCCTTGGGCGGCGTGTGGCGCAACAGCTTTGCGCACATCATCGGCACGAGCGTCAGCGACACGACGGCCGAAATCACGATGGTCACCGCGAGCGTGATCGCGAACTCATGGAACAAGCGGCCGACCACGTCGCCCATGAAGAGCAGCGGGATCAGCACGGCAATCAGCGACACCGTCAGCGAGATGATCGTGAAGCCGATCTGCTTCGAGCCTTTCAGCGCGGCTTCGAGAGGCGACTCGCCTTCCTCGACATAGCGCGCGATGTTTTCGATCATCACGATCGCATCGTCGACCACGAAGCCGGTTGCGATCGTCAACGCCATCAGCGAGAGATTGTCGAGCGAGAAGCCGCACAGATACATCACCGCGAGCGTGCCGATCAGCGACAACGGCACCGACAGACTCGGAATGATGGTCGCGTAAATATTCGCGAGGAACAGATACATCACCAGCACGACCAGCACGACCGACATCAGCAGTTCGAACTGCACGTCGCGCACCGACGCACGGATCGTCGTGGTGCGGTCGGTGACGACCTGCACGTCGAGCGCGGCGGGCAGAGACTGTTGCAACTGCGGCAGCAGCTTCTTGATGCTGTCGACCACCTGGATCACGTTGGCGCCGGGCTGGCGCTGCACGTTCAGGATGATCGCAGGCGTGCTGTCGACCCACGCGCCGAGCTTGGTGTTCTCCGCGCCCGATACGATGGTCGCGACGTCCGTCAGCATTACCGGGCGGCCGTTCTTGTACGCGACCACGGCGCTCTTGTAGGCGTCGGCGTCCGTCAACTGGTCGTTGGCGTTGATCGTGTATGCGCGCGTCGGGCCGTCGAAGTTGCCCTTCGGCGTGTTGACGTTCAGGTTCGAGATCGTGGTGCGCAGATCGTCGAGATTCAGCCCGTACGATGCGAGCGCACGCGGATTGGCCTGGATGCGCACGGCAGGGCGCTGGCCGCCCGACAGACTCACCAGACCGACGCCCGCCACCTGCGAGATCTTCTGCGCAAGACGCGTATCCGCGATGTCCTGGATCTGCGTGAGCGGCAGTGTCTTCGACGTGATCGCGAGCGTCAGGATAGGCGCGTCGGCGGGATTGACCTTCGCGTAGATCGGCGGCGCGGGCAGGTCGGACGGCAGCAGGTTGCCCGCCGCGTTGATGGCCGCCTGGACTTCCTGTTCGGCGACGTCGAGCGGCAGATCGAGACTGAACTGCAGCGTGATGATCGACGAGCCGGCCGAGCTTTGCGACGACATCTGGTTCAGCGACGGCATCTGCCCGAACTGGCGTTCGAGCGGGGCTGTCACGGAAGACGTCATGACGTCGGGGCTCGCGCCCGGATAGAACGTCTGCACCTGGATGGTCGGGTAATCGACTTCGGGCAGTGCGGACAGCGGCAGAAAACGCAGTGCGACGAGCCCGACCAGCATGATCGCCGCCATCAGAAGGGCGGTGCCGACCGGGCGCAGGATAAAGGCGCGAGATGGATTCATGCGGTATCAGCCGTGCCTTATTCCGCCGCCGTCTGCGACGCGTGCTTGTGACGACGCGTGCCCGACGCACCCCATGCACCCGATGCGCCGGATGCCGCATGCGCCGCCGACGCGCCGGAAGCGCTGGAAGCGCCCGACGCACCGCGCGGACGGTCGGCCGGAATGGTGATCTTTGCGCCTTCCTTCAACCGGTCCGAGCCGTCGATCACGACGCGTTCGCCGATCTGCAGGCCCGACGCGATGCTGGTGCGCTCGCCATCGACGGGGCCGACCTTCACCGCGCGCACCGTCACCGTGTTGTCGGGTTTCGCGACATACACGAACGCGCCCATCGAGCCGTTCAGCACGGCCGAAGTCGGCACGATCACCGCGTCCTTCACGACATTTACCAGCAGGCGCGTGTTGACGAACTGATTCGGGAACAGCAGGCCTTCGTTGTTCTGGAAGGTCGCCCGCAGCTTCACGGTGCCCGTGGTGGTATCGATCTGGTTGTCGATGGTTTCCAGATAGCCGGCTTCGAGCGACGTCACGTTGCTGCGGTCATACGCGGTCACCGACATCTTCTGGTTCGTGCGCATGCCCTTGAGGATGGCGGGCAGGTTGTCTTCGGAGGTCGTGAAGATCACGCTGATCGGCTGCAACTGCGTGATCACGACGACGCCGTTCGTGTCGCCCGGCGTCACGTAGTTGCCGGCATCGACCTGGCGCAAACCGACGCGGCCCGAGACGGGCGCCGTGATGCGCGCGTAGGTGAGATCGAGCTTGAAGGTATCGATGTTCGCCTGGTCGGCCTTGACCTGGCCTTCGTACTGCTTGACGAGCGATGCCTGCGTATCGACCTGCTGGCTCGCGATCGAGTCTTGCGAGAGCAGTGTCTGATAGCGCTTCAGGTCGAGACGGGCGGTTTGCAGAAGCGCCATGTCCTTGGCGAGCGTGCCTTCGGCATTGGCAAGACTGATCTGATACGGACGCGGGTCGACCTGCGCGAGCAGATCGCCTTTCTTGACCATCTGGCCTTCCTGGAAGGCGACCGTTTGCAGCACACCCGATAACTGCGTACGCACCGTGACGTTCGCGAGCGGCGTGACGGTGCCGAGCGCGTTCAGCACGACGGGCATTTCGCCTTGTTTGACGGTCGCGACATGAACGGGTTGCG
>NZ_JAAGPI010000004.1 GCF_017104715.1 Burkholderia sp. Ac-20365 | reverse complement strand
GTTGTGCTCGGCTTACGGCGCTACCCAGGTCTGCGTCTATCGCGCGCAGGGCGGCACTGAAATCTGCGCCCGTGACAATCACGGCGTGGAGAAGGTATCGACCGAGTCGAAGGCTCTTCTGAGCCAGGGAGTCGGTGACTGAAAACGCGTCCCGCGCCGCCCTGGCGGCGCTGGGATCATCCCTGCAGAGACGATTTCGCAGAAGCTGAGCGCTTCTGCGAAGCAGTCTTCCCTTCCTTTTCGACGCCGAGCTTTCGGCAATAAACTGGAGGAAGTGATGCAGCAAGATCAAACCGCAATTCCCGTGATGGAAAAGGAATGGCCCAATGGCGCCACCGTAAAGATCCGTTTCATCCGCGCGAGCGGTGCCGAAGGTGAAATCGGTTGGGCCAGGCGCGGTCAGAAAGGTGAGCTTGTATCAGCCCCGGGAATGATGCCGCTCGATGCCTCGAAGTGGGAGGTTCTCGCCGAACGCGATGCGGCACTGACGGACGTCCGATTGATGGCAGAAGCCTTCTCTCGCGCGCTATCGGTCGCGGCCAATCCCAAAGCCGATTTCGGGGTTCTTTTCGAAATCGGTGTGCATGACGCGATCGCGCGTCATGACCTGGAAAATCCCGCCTGCAAAATCGTGGACATGACCGACGAAGCGGTTCTCGCCGCCGCGTTGAAGGATGTCCTCAATGCCGCTGACGCCGGCGCGCCTTACTCGGCAGAAGAGCTATGCGGAAGCGAGTTCAGTGTGGCTCGCATCGTTGCGAACAAACATCTCAACGATGGAAAGAATGGTCCGCCTGATCTGGTTCTGAAGGACGCCCTGCTGACAACAGAACGCGCACTGGCCGACTCGGTCCATCATGCGATGCTGTTCGAGCGCCGCTATCACGCAGCGGAAGCGTTACGGACGATCGCCGCGCAAACGACCGGCTCCGACTGGACAGACCAGCAGGCGATGGCGTTCGTCAAACAGCACGCCCGGCAGACGATAAACCTGATCGGCGCGGACAAGATTCGCCGACCTCGCTGGATGAAGTAGAAACGAACGGCCTGTAGCCCTCAACGGGGCTACGGGCCGTTGCCGTTTTAAGAATGCGAACGGAGGCCGTCGAGTAGCGGCGTTCTTCGCAGAAATTTTGCACAGCGCGAGCGACGCGCTACAGTTAAGCACCTCCACTACCATGGTCCTCTCGATGCTCTCATTTCTCACCACCCCGTGGCATTTCATTCTGACGGCGACTCCCGGGATCGCACTGGCAAGCGCGCTTTGCGCTACTTTCGTCTGCGTCGTAGCAGTCGTTGGTCACGAGCTCGCACACTGGAGCGCGGCGCGCGCATTCGGCGTGAAGGGACGCATCGGCTTTTTCACCCGTCGCGGATCGTCACGGCTTTGGTTCCTGTCCGTTATGGGTGTGCGTTTCGAGGATCGGGACTTCGCCGCGCTGACCCGGTGGCAGGCGCGCGTCGTAGCAGCAGGCGGGCCGGCGTGGGACCTGGCCTTTTCTATTTTTTGCCTATCGATCTGGCAACAGCTTGTCGGACCAGAATGGGTCAGCGGTACCTTCGCCGTCAGCGGTCTGATCTACTTCGCCGTATGCTGGGTCAACATCGTGCCCCTGCCGTTTCGCAATGACGGTTGGCTGGTCCTGTGGCCTGAGGCCATTTTCGACAAGGCCGGGAACGACCAGTTCGCGGGCGCGGGCCAGAGGCTATAACAGGCACCATTGCCAATGGCTATAACATCGCTAGAATCCGCCGACGTTTGCTCGACCATCAGGCACGCGGGAGGAATGCGCGGAATAGCCGGGCTTTATGATTTGCTGGACGTATTTCGCAGACGCGGGGCAGGCATGTCCCCGTTCATGGCGGGGGCGTCAGCCTTCAGTTGCTCGAGTGCCGGAATGGTGGCTTCGATTGCATCCGCCACCAGACCTGCTCCGGCCGAGAACATCAACCTTGCGGCCCGGCTCGTCACCGCGTCGACCGATTTCTGCAGGTTCTCGATCTGATCAAGCGGTGCCTTTCGCTTGTGGGCGTAGGCCGACAAACGCTTCGTCACGGATCCGAGGGAAGCGGCCAGCTGTGGTGACGCTAGTGATGTGGTGTACGCGTCGAGCAACTCGGCCGACGCTGCGGCGATGGTAACCAGGCCGCCAAGCTCCGCGTGACTCAGTACTGTCCTGCCGGCCGCGATCATTCCGAGTTTCAGTGCCTCCGTTTGCAGACTGGCGTGCTCGCCCTCAATGCACCAGAAAACGAAGTGCTCGCAGTTGTTTTCCCACAGGTGATACGTTGCTTCGCGGTGTCGCGACCACGCACGCGCTATGCTCGCCTCGCGACCATACGTCCGGCGCGGGTGATCGAAAACGGTCACCGTTGTGTGCTCGGCGAACGTTGCGAGTGAGACGCACTCGATGAGGCCGGTTGGCGCGCCGGACGATGGCCCCGTGTACTGCATGACGTGATCATTCCCGAGATACAGACCGTGATGCTTGTATGCCGCGAACTGCGCCACAAGGTGGTCGCCCTGAATCATCGATCTTCCCCGTCCTGTCTTTTCTGTGCTTCCTTCGCCGGCTCGTCGTTGCTCGCCGGACAGCCCCCGCGACCGATTCGCCCAGTCTCGTAGCCAGACGATCCCGCCGGGGAGCATTCTACAGAGGCGCGACGTTTGCTAGTTCACAATCCTCCCTTCGCGCCAGCTACAACGGAGACCACTGCTGCGTGTCCCCTCGTGCGACCGCGCTATGATTGATTGGACTGTAAGGCGCCCGTGACAGGGTGCGGGAGTTATGTCAATGTCGAAAATGACCAACGCCTGGCCTGTAACGCCAGGCTTCTACTGGCTGCTTGTGCCCGGCGGCGTTGCCGAAGTTGTCGAGGTGCATGAGGAGCGTAAGGGTGCGCCAATGCTCGAGGTCCGGTTTATCGGTATCGAGAACGCAATGGCGATTGAGGACGAGGCGTTACGCGAAGCTCGCTGGAGCGCGCCGCTCTTTCCTCCACACACACTCTAGCCTTCCCTGTCATGCGCCGGCGAACCAGTTCATCACCCTTCCTTGAAGGAGCGGACGCGCCGCGTGCACCGATCCCCGATACCGTCGAGCCACAACTCGCCGAAATCGCGAGTCGGCCGCCAGCGGGCAGCCAATGGGGCTATGAGTTGAAATTCGACGGATACCGGATGCGCGCGCGTATCGTCGATGGGGCTGTATCCCTCCTTACCCGCAAAGGCGCTGATTGGACATCCAGGCTTCCAGCGCTGGCACGCACGCTTGCCGCTCTTCCAGTTGGCAGCGCGTGGATTGACGGCGAAGTCGTCGCGATGGTCGGCGGCCTGCCGAGTTTCGCGGCTCTCCAGAGAGCTTTCGCGCGCCGCCAGACTGCCTCCCTCGTCTATTTCGCGTTCGACCTGCTTTATCTCGATGGTCGCGATTTGCGCAGTCTCCCACTTCGTGAGCGCAGGACGATTCTTGAACGCGTGGTGGAGAACGCCAAAGACGGTAAGTTGGGAGTATCGGAGACCCACGACAATGGACAGGCACTCCTTCAGTCTGCCTTCAGTCATCAGCTGGAAGGGATCATGGCCAAGCGGCTTGACCGCCCCTACACGGCGGGGCGCTCGCATGACTGGCTGAAGGTCAAATGCTGGAAGCGCCAGGAGTTTGTTGTCGGTGGGATTACGTTGTCACGACGCGGCGCGCGGGCGCCACGTGAGCTTCTGGTTGGTGTCCATGAGCGTGATGGATCGTTGCGCTACGTCGGAACAGTCGCCGCTCCCGTCACCAGCGGCAGACGAGCCGCGACTCACCCGGATTTCAGTGCGTGCGTTGCCGCGCCGTTTTTCAATCCCCCGGCGCCCGAGGAAGTCGGACATGTCGTGTGGGTTACGCCGACGTTTGTCGCAGAAGTTCGCTTTCTCGAATGGACTTCGGCGGGCGGACTCCGGCAAGCTCAGTTTGTCGCGTATCGCGAGGACAAACCAGCCGATGAGATCGTGATGGAGGTTCCTGTAGAGCCTCCGCCCGAATCAGCGGCGGCGCAACGTCGCACTCTGGGCGCGCGATTTACCCACGCGGATCGGATCATTGACGAAGGGTCAGGCCTGACCAAGGGCGATGTCGCCTCATACTACGCGGACATCGCCCAATGGATGCTTCCGCATATCCACGGCCGGCCGGTGATGCTCGCGCGGGCACCGACGGGAATTGCAGCCCCCGTCTTTTATCAGAAGCACGCGGAGACCTCCCGATTCAGGTCTGTCGAAGAGCTACCCGCGAGTTTGCATCCTGGGCACCCTCCTCTGCTTGTATGCAACAGCCCAGAGGCTTTGCTCGAGCTCGTCCAGTTGAACGTGATTGAAATTCACACCTGGAACGCAACAGCACCCCGCCTCGACCGACCTGACCGGTTCATCCTTGACCTAGACCCTGATCCCGCGCTCCCCTGGTCTGATACGGTCCTGGCCGCGCGACTGGTCAGGGGGCTCCTGGAGGAAATCGGTCTGACATGCTTTCTGAAGACGAGCGGCGGCAAAGGGCTGCATATAGTGGTGCCGATCCAGCGTCGCCCGAACTGGTCCGAAGTGAAGGCATTCACCCACTCGATCGCTCAGCATCTCGCGCGGGTGATTCCGTCGCGCTTTTCGGCCGTGTCCGGACCTTCCAACCGCATAGGCAAGATCTTTGTGGATTACCTTCGCAATGGTCTGGGCGCAACGACCGCCGCAGCCTTTTCGGTCAGGGCGCGGCCTGGACTACCGGTGTCGGTACCGGTGAGCTGGGACGAGTTGGAGAAGCTGACTGGCGGCGATCAGTGGGATATTCGCACCGCGCGCGAGCGCGTCCGAACGCTCGCGTCGGATCCGTGGGAAGGGTACGGTGAGGTTGAACAGGCGTTGACCGCCGACATGCGCCGACGGATGGGGAAGTCTTAGCGCGAAGCCGGTCATCGATCTGGCAAAACGACCGTGTTGGCGCTAGAATCACGTGGCCGCCTGGTGCGGCAACATGTCAAATTATTCTTCTGTGGTTCGCTGCGTGCCCCCTCGCGTGCACGGCTGTTTCCGGTCGAACCTCATCCGGCTATTCCATCCCAGCCCACTGTGTTGAGCCAGTGTTCAACAGAGCGCGCGCTGCGCTGATTCCTTTCACAAACCGCCCGTGTTACCCGGAAAAAAGGAGTCTCAACGATGGACAAGAAAAACGCTTCCGTCAGCCAGGTCAAGACCGAAATCGCAAGCCTTCTCCAGGGCCACGTGTCGGCCTCGGGCAGCGCAGATAAGGGTCTGTCCGATCACAATGTCTGGAAAGCGCGTGCGGCTGTCGTTCAGGCGGCGCGTCGCGCGGGCGTTGTAACCCAACTTTCCGCTGAAGCGCTCGAAGCAGTCATCGGAGGCGCGATCGACGGCGCACAGACCTATGCGGATACACTCGTTCGGGCAGGCCATGTCGTCGCTCCCGAACGCAGCGCGGAGACCGCGGTGTCGGAAACACCTCTCTTTTCGTGGGAGCACGTCCCGGAGGCTACACGGCCTCAGGACACGGGAAAACGCACGAGCAGAGGGCACAGGATTATCCACTCGGCTGCTGCCGGCGGCGAATTCATCGAGTTCCCGTTCAACTCGGGCGTCCTCGTTCCCCCGGGTACGTACGCGTCCAATGTTTCGATGGCTCTGCAGTCGAACGCTGCCGATCTTCTGAAACTCGCGAAGGAGTGGGTGTCATTTGCAAAAGTGGCAGGACTGCCGGTCCCTTCCTCCTTGCTCGAAAAGACTGTCGGCACGATCGCGCGTGCGGAAGGCACGACGGCAACAACCATCTGAAACGGGAGGAACCATGAAGCTCAAGAAGGAACAACTGATCGCGCTTCTCGAAGAAACCCTCGCTGCAGTGAAGTCCGACGATTCGTTCGAAGGCCGGGTGGCCTTCAGTTGCATGGTCGATCATGTCGAACTCGCCCCGGATGAGTTCGAAGTCGACGCGTTCGTAAGAACGGGAAATAGTCTCGGTCAGGGCGGCGCGATCTGCATCCTGCCGACACCGGGTGCTGACAGGAAAGCCGGCGCTGGTGACGAAGTGCGCGCGAGCGAAGGCGCACCACAGTAACGTGGAATCACCCCAACCTGCGCGAGCACGTTGGGCATAGCCCTCACACGTGAGGGTCTATGCCGAGCATGCTGCTCCAGTCTTTTCAAACGTCCGCTCGCGGACATGACACTGGAGAACCTGTATGAACCTGCAACAAGAGGCTGTTGATTCGCCGTCCGGCCGCGAGACTCCGACAACCGGCGACACTCGGGAGGCGACAGAGTCGCTGCGAGTCGCACTCCGCGCGGCTGGATACTGCCGATGCCCGAACAACATTCACAGCTTGCCGGGCACGATCTGGTACGCCGGTGGTCCGGGCATCCCTGAACCGAAAGGGTTGCAGGAGGTTTACCTGCACGAGGGCAAGATCTCGGTAATCACGCACCGCTTTGTGGGCATCCAGTATGTTCGGGGGCACTACGAGCAAGACGAGGTCGCGTCCTTCGACGCAGTCGACAAATTCATCGATTGGTGTCGTGAGCACGGGAAGATCTCCGAACCTGGATTGCCCGCCTTCAGCAATTCCTGGGACTGAACCTGCGGCCTCATTGCCGAGAGACGAAATATGGCCGATATGAATGACAAAGAATGGGCGCATACGCCGACGATGATGCTGGAGCCTCCCAACCGACGCACCCCGTACCAGCGTGGCGAGGATGACGGGCTTGCAGGCAAACCTGGTCCTGCATTTCCTCGCGCCGATTCTGACTGGTCCGAGAGGCTCTACAACCGGGGATGGGAAGCGGGCATCAGCAAGCGGCTCGAAAAGCAACGCGCCGCCAGCACGGGTTGATGCCGCTTAACTGGAAACACGACCGCCCCGCATGGGGCGGTTTTTTTTCGCCCTGAAATTTTGCCACTGCGCGCCGATAAGACGGGTAACGGTCGCGGTGGGCGACTTGCATGAGCGTACCTCACGGATAGATTTAGGGCGCCTCCCCGCCATCCAGGCGAAGGCCTCCACCGATAACCCGACTGTTTCCTGAGATGCGTCGACGAACGACAACAAGATGATTTTGAAGAACACCCTTGCCGTTTCCCTCTCCCTTGCTGTTGCGCTTCTAACCGGATGCGCCAGCCCCAAGCCGGTCGCGAAAGCGGCAATACCGTACGACGGTCCCATCATTACCCTGCGTCCTGCACCCGGTCCGTCCGCAGTCACACTCCGAGACGGACCTGAAACGTCACTCGACTACGTCAACGACCGGCGCGCGGAGCTCGGGTTGCTGCCGATTCTGCCGGACGACGACGTCGCTGCGGCCGCAGCCGATCACGCGCGTTACCTCGATGCGAACCGCGCGAATGGTCATGATGAACTCGAGGGAAAGCCGGGGTTCACCGGCGCTGACGTGAACGCACGGGTTCGCTTGCGCACGCCGACCTTCGGTTCGTCGGAGGTTCTGGCTGTGTATGGAGGCGCGCACGCCCCGGTTGCTCCGATCGAGGAGATCTGGGACGCACCATTTCATAGAGGAAGTTTGCTTCTGGACTGGAAGCGCGCTGGAGAGGCATCCCTCAACGGCGACAATGCCACAGTGATCGTCGTCGATTTCGCGGACTTCAACAGGCAGATCGCCGATACCTAACTCATAGCCTATCCTTATCAAGGCCAAGTTCAGGTCCCCAGGTATTGGGTCGACAACGAACGCCCCGACCCTCTCGGCGGTGGCTACTCAGGCCAGACGGTGGGATACCCATTGACAGTGTCGGGCGGTCCCAATGCCCATATTGATCTCGAATCCTTCGAGCTTCGAGACCAGCGTGGCCACAAGGTGAAGTGCCATATTGCGGCATTGACACCTGCTGATGCGGGACGCAACACCGCAGTGTGCACACCGCTCGAACCGCTCCGGGGGAACACCCGCTACACGGCTCACGCGATCGGGAAGCTCACTCAGACCTACGTCTTTGAACGTGCACCGTTCGACCTCACGTGGAGCTTTACGACCATGAGCGGTGATCGTCCGACGGCGCCCCGCCTCGTTGCTCAGAACGTCTCGCATTGACCAACCCGGCGGCTCCCAGAGGGAGCTGCTTCCAAGCACCAAGTCTGTCATGTCGAATACCGGTCACGAGATCCTTGTACCTTTGCGCGGCGCGCGCCGCTGGCTTCCCGATCTGACCAACCGGCGGGGGCCGAGCTATCGAGCCTTCGTAGACGCGGTGAATGAGGCAGTCAGTTCCGGCGAACTCGCTGCGGGCGATCGCTTGCCCTCGCAGCGTTTCCTTGCCGCCCGTCTGGGGTTGCACGTCAACACGGTCAACCGCGCCTTGCGCGAATGCGCCCGCCTCGGTCTTACACAGGCCAACACGGGAAAGGGCACCCGAATCGCATCGGTCTGAGCGCTCCGCCGGGCTTTCGCCCGAACGGCCAATTGCCAATAGACCCGCCCCCTTCACCGCCCGCGCTTCGGAACAAGAACGCAGGACGAGCCACGCCGTAGTTCGAGAATCGCGGAGCGGGCGTGACCGCGGTCACAGCCGCGCGCCGTGGCGCTTGTTAGACTTCGACCGCTATCTGCTTCGGCGACTTAGGCACGCGCCCGGACCCGCGCCTGTGGGCGGCACGTGCTGGGGGCCGCCCGTACATCCGGGGCGCTCTGCCGTTGCGAAATTTTTTTCGCATTTCGGCTGAATTCTTCCTTCTACCCTCCGATAAGCGATGGCATGACAAGGTTCTCGGCCTCTCAGTGGGGCCGGACGCCTGACGATATCGACACCGAAAGCAATCGGAGCAATCGAGTTGAGAGAAAAATTGAGCCGCCGGGGCCGCACGCCGCTGCCCACCGGCCTTGCCAAAACTGAGCGTCTTGCATTCAGGGTGACGCCGGAGTTTGATGAATATTTCCGCACGCTCTGCGCGGACCGCGTCAAGATGGGCGAAGTTGCGATGCGCGTTCTTGAAAAAGCGAGAGCGGACGGCACCCTCGAAGGCGTCGTTCGTGAGATCGAGCTCGAACGTTACTCTGCCTTGCGCACGCTGCCCAAGGATGAACTCGCGCGTCGTCATCGACTGGCGCAGGCGAAGTTGCGGAGCCTCGAATCTGCTCTGTCGCAGTCTCAACCCGAGACCGCAGGGGCAGATTCGGAAAGTTGCTGACATATCTTTGCGCATGAGCACGGTCGCGGAACTTCCCGGCGCGCGTTGGAACGGGCTTGTGGTCGCGTTCGCAGAATGGGGACTGGCGGGCGGTCATTGCGCGCTCGCTGTCGATGATCAACCACTCTGGTTCGGGCCGCTCTCCGAGGTGGCCAGCAAGCGTCATCTCTTCGGTTTGGCAAACACCCTCTGGGTTCACGAATCCGATCTCCATATCTTCCGGGCGAAGATCGCTGGCAGTCCGGTCGACGAGCGTCGACCAGTTGTTTGACGTTTTTGGCATCCCCCCTGGCGTCCACACCCTCGAGCCGCCGGACTTCGTCCGCTAGTGCAGTCGGGGCGCGCGAATGACTGGCGCGACGACTTGCATCCGTTCTTTCAAAAGATAACCTGGTGCTCTCCCTCCCGTGCGGGCGGAGAAACGGGTCGCGCAAGCTAACCGCGGCCTCTTTGCATATACCCAGATTCAACGAAAGAGGAAGAACAGATGATTCCGAAATTGACCGTTACAGCAGCCGCTTCCATGTTGCTGCTCTCGGCATGCGCGCAAATGCAACTCGGCGGCGGCAACAAGATGCCCGACAGCACGGCCGTCGCCGGCACGCCAACTCAGACGGAAGGTGACGGTCTGAAGCATTGCGCAGCGCCCTTGGGCACTGTGGCTATCATCGAAGACCAGACGGCGCCCTGGTTCAGCTTTCTTACTGCCCAATACCAGCTCGGCTCGACCGTTCCCGTGCTCAAGCTTTTAGTACAGCAAAGCAATTGCTTTGTTATTGTCGACCGAGGCCGCGGTCTCGACGCCGCGATGGGTGAGCGGCAACTCAATGCAATGGGTGAGCTGCGCAAGAAGAGCAAGATGCACAAGGGGCAGATGGTTTCGGCCGATTACTCGATGAGCCCCAGCATTACGTTTAGCAGCCAGAACGCGGGGTCCGGCACGGCCATTCTGAACTACGTGCCCGTCGTCGGCGGCGCGCTGGCGAGCGTCGCGGGGACGATGAATACGAAGGAAGCTTCGACGGTACTGACGTTGACTGATAACCGGTCGAGTGTCCAGTTGGCTGCCGCGACAGGCACCGCCCGGAACATCGACCTCGGACTGATCGGCAGCGTGATGTCTTCGAAGAATTCGGGCGCGGTCGGCGGCTACTCGAATACGCCGCAAGGCAAGGTCGTCGTCGCGGCGCTGACTGACTCGCTCAACAACCTTGTGGTGTCGGTCCAGCAGTATCGCGCGCAGAACGTCAAAGGCGGTCTTGGCGCAGGCGGCCAACTTCACGTCAATTAACCCGCGGCCACTGCTGCCAGCGCTGGCGCCGGAGCTATCAAGGCGCTTTCTCGGAACTCTAACCGATTGACGGAGGATGCCGCCGGGCAAGGCGGTATCCGTGTACAAGGAGAATCAGATGGCGAAAGTATTCCCGGTCATCCACTTTCTGGACGCTGCTACAGCCCTTTCGGAAGCCGATCTGGCATTCGAGTGCGGCGCAGACGGCGTCTTTCTCATCAGTCACCAAGGCGACGATGATCTGCTGTTTGAGCCTGCCGCCGTAATCAAGCGCCGCCATCCGGGGAAGTTGGTCGGTTTGAATCTGCTGACGCTCGGCGCAGCAAAATGCGTCGCCGTGGCGGCCGATCTCGGCCTCGATGCGGCGTGGGCAGATCATGCTGGTGTCAATTCGGCAGGTGTGAGCGAGACCGGCATGCAACTGGCGCAAATGCTGAAGGACAACCCCCAAGTTGCCCTCTTCGCGGGCGTTGCGTTCAAAGGACAGCAGCACGAACCGGAGGCCGGCGCGGCGGCCAAGGTGGCACAAAGTCTCGGGATGGTCCCGACGACCAGCGGGGCGCGAACCGGCCACCCGCCTGAAGTGCGGAAAATCGAGGCAATCCGCGCGGCTATCGGCGCGGGCAACCCGCTGGCGATCGCATCGGGTCTCTCCCCGGAAAACGTCGCAGATTTCGCACGTGATGCGACACACTTCCTGGTCTCCACGCACGTGTCACGCGACGAATATCACCTGGACCGCGCGCGCCTGGAAGCGTTCATTTCGAAGGCAAAACCGGAATGACGGGATGTCATGTCGCAGATTCGGGACGTTAGGCGCTTCTGGGCACGCTACCTTTGATCATCCCACTCTGGACGACGAGATCATGAGCACGCCGGAAACGCTTTCCGTACTCATGCGCGATGACGTGCCGATGAATACGTACGGGCACGCGATGCTGCTGCTGGACCTTCTCTATCTCGAAAATCTCTTGCCCGAGTGCAGCGTTGACGTACGACCTCAGGAACACCCGGAGCGAGGCGCAATCTTTGTTCCGGGTGAGGACATCACCCTCGGCCGCTCGGCAGAGGAAGTAACGACTGCGATTTGGAAGCTCGTTGTGTGCTGGCGCAAGTTTGGGTACCTGGACCTTGAGGATCCAGAAGCCGACGGTAGTTCGACGCACGTGACCATGCAGCAAGAGACACGCTCCGACGAGCCGGATCTGGCGGCGAGCGGGATGTCCGTGAGCGCCATCCCAGCTACCGACCGGCATCCTGAGGACGTTGGATCGACGATCAAGACGCCGGGTGTCATTCTCGACGCGCGCCGGCTTGCAGCTCTGAAGGAAGAGACTGCACGTGTCTCATCGATGCTCGCCGAGGTCTTTGCCGAGGAGAGGCCGAATGCGATGTCGCCCATTCAGGCTCGCCGCCCGGATCCTGACGTTGCTCGCATCAGCGAGCAGCACCCGCCTGCCCGCGACGTAGCAGCCCTCTTCCCGTGTCTTGATGAGCCGCATTGCTCATTCCTCCGTCTGCTCGTTACGCGGGCATTGTGGACGCGAGCCGAGCTTATCGGCATCGTCGCGCCCCTCGATCTGATGCTGGATGGCGCAATCGAGCAGATCAATGAGGCGGCGCTCGACCTTTGGGACGAACCTGTCGCCGACGGGGATGACCCCATCGAGATCACTCATAGCATTGTGCAGAGGCTGGCTGCGTGATCGTTTTTGAAGCGGTTGCGGCATCGAGGCATGCCTGGCAATCGGAACTTGAACTTCACCTGAAATTTCCACCAGAGGGTGCGATGGCAGAAACAACGATCGAATGGTGCGATTTCACTCACAACCACTGGGAAGGATGTACGCCAGTGAGTCCTGCGTGCGACCACTGTTATGCAGAGGTGAGAAACGCGCGGTACGGTGGAGGCATCGCGCCAAACTGGGGTGTCGGCGCGCCGCGCCGCCTCACATCACAAGAGAACCGGAAGAAGCCACTGCGATATAACAGGCGCCTCTTCGGGGAATGTGCAAGCTGCCGCTGGCGTGGTTTTGTTAGCGCCGCGACTTCCTTCGACGCGCACGCGAAGTGCGCCGAATGCAACGCCGTAGGATCGATCGTACGCACGCGGGCCCGCGTCTTCTGCTCGTCCCTCTCGGACGTGTTCGACAACGAAGTTGATCCTTCCTGGCGTACGGACTTGTGGCAACTGGTTGATAGCACACCGACCCTCGAGTGGATGCTCCTGACCAAACGCATAGGCAACGTACGGAAGATGGTTCCCCGGTCGTGGCTAGAACCGAATGGGTGGCCGAAGAACGTCAGGCTCGGCATTACCGTGTCCACCCAGGAGGAAGTGGAACGCGACGTTCCTCGACTGCTCGACATTAACGCGCCGAACTTTCTGTCCATCGAACCGATACTCGGCGCGATCGACCTCCTGAAGATCCGCGAAAAGTCGGGCCTCGTGTTCAACGCGCTGTCGAGCAAGGTCGGGATCAGCTACCGCGGCAGGCGAATCGACTGGGTCATCGCCGGTGGGGAAAGTGGCGGTCCGGACGTCCGACCCGCCCACATTGACTGGCTACGCCAGCTTCGGGACCAGTGCGGGCGAACCAATACAGAATTTCTCCTAAAGCAGTGGGGCGCTTATTCCCCGGGTAGTCAGTTCATCTACGACCAGAAGACGATTTCCGTCGATCTCAATGGTCGGGTCGCAAAGGGCCTTACGGCTGAATCGTATCCGTCCAGAGCGTCGTCTGCCGACGGCTGGACGTTGATGCGCCATGTCGGCAAGAAAAAGGCGGGCCGGGAACTGGATGGAGTTATCCACGATGGCAGGCCAGGGCCGAAAGCGATGCCGTTACCCTCCGCCGGTGAGGTGATTTGAACGCAGCGAAGGGGTGCAATTTGCGTCCCCGCAAACTGTACTTAAGCTTTTGATTGCTCCGCCGATAAAAAGAATCGGGACGGCGGCGACCGCTGCCGTTCCGAAAAGGTCGCGCATATCGTGGCGTGCGCTGGCCTTGAACAGAACCAACCCACGAACATTCTAGAACCGAAGAGGAAGAATCATGCGTCTGTCTGCTAGATCCGCTGTCGCCCTGCTGCTGTTGAGCGCGGCCGCCACCGCCAACGCAGGACAATTCAACTGGCACCTGACTAACCACGCCGTTGGGTATGGGGACGACGAACTGAAGGCTGTCATTGCCGACGGCATCTCGAGTTCAAGCGAAAACGCTTCGCTCGGGAAAGACTACACGCTCAACATCCTGGTGTCTGGTGGCAGCGGAAACGACCGCGCCGCTGCACCCGGCATGATCGTCGTTCAAAAGATTAAACCGCTCCAGTACGGTGAGGTCGTCTACTGCTCGAAGTACGACTTTGGAACGTACACCCGAGCGCAACTGGCCGAGAAGCTGCGCGATGTAATGCGGGTGATGCCGAGCTACTCGGTCTCCAGCCCCGACTGCCGTACCAGCTGACAGGCAGGCCGCGCGACGCCCGATCAACGGCGTCGCGCAAAAATCCGAGCGGCTTTTTCACGTAGCCGCTCGACCAGGGAGACTGGCGGACAAACGGATTCACGAGCGTCTGGCCAGTCCCGCCCTCCCCCGCTAATATCCACCGACGCACGCCGAAGGCGCGCGGCCAGCACATCCTCAAACGGTCGTCCTGCGCTCGATGCCGTGGTCACCCGCTCGGCAAGATAAAGGTGGTGGTTCCCACGATCGCCGTCGTTCGTAAAACCCGGCATGTAGGTTCGCACGGCACCGTGAAAAACGCTTCGCTTGCGGCCGAGATCATCTGTGAGGCGGAAGGATCGGGCCGAGGGCAACGCGACAACATGCGCGAATCCCTGGAGCGCACGCGCAGCCCGTTCGGGGTCCAGCAGATAATGTGGTGATCCGGTTCGCCGCTGAGATATTGCGACGATCGGCAGGCGCCGGTCCGGCGCTCGCAAGAGGCTAAGGAAGGCCTCGTATTTATCGTCAGTCTCGATATAGACCGGTTGCTCGGACAGCGCGAAGCCAGCGTCCAGTAGCTTGTGGCGATGGATGAATGTCTTCACCAGCGATGGTGTGCTTGATGGCGCTGCCCCTTCTTCCATGTGCTCTGCGAACAGTCGAACGCCTACCTCATCGTGCGTGTGTCGGTCTGCAACAAATGCTTCGAGGCGCCACATTCGCGGAATGCGGCCTGTACCGCGATGCTCCGCGCTGAAGGACCAAACTGTAGCAGAGGACGCAGCGCTTAGTCGTAGCTCGCCCCGGATCGCCTCAAAAGGTTCACCTTCAAACGCTGTGGCGGGTATCAGATCGTGCCAGCTGTCGTCACTTCGCCGCTCGCGCGCAGCCCAGTTGAGCACTGAATTTCGTGCGTCTGCCCGCTGCGCTGCCGAAACACGGTCACTCGGGAACCTGAACTGGACAACAGGAATGAACGTGCGCGTTTGCGAAGACGCTGACGGACCGGGAGACTGCAACAGCACGCTCTGTGGCATCGTGGAGGGGGATAAGTCGAGTATTACCCTCGATTGTATCGAAGCTACGACGCGCGAACCCATCGGCCCCTGTTGATGCGCTTCAGGCTGGCCAGGGTCAATTGCCGTCGCGAGGGGGAGATGTTGGTTCAGTTGGGAGAGCGCAGAAGGTCTTTTGCACCTCTGATGGTAAAAAAGTTCCTCGCGCATTTCTGGGGAGTCCACCTGCGGACAGGTATCGTCGGCCCACTACGCGCCGTTCGTTCGGCGTCCAGGACCCCTAGTCATCTCCCCGAACATCTTGGAATAAGTACCGTGAGCAATCTGTACGCAGGCGAACACACCCGGTTCGAAATCTCCAGTTAAATGCAGTCAAAAGAGGGGAAAAAGCATGGGAAAAGAGTATGTGCAGTCGCCGCTCCCCCACGCACTGGTGAATACCTCGGCGTGGGCTGGTCTTGGCGGTGGACGTTTCGGCGCGGTGCGATTTTTATTTCTTGTAGATCGCCGAGTCGAATCAAAGCCTTATAACGGTCCTGCAGAGGAATCCGACTTGCCGGCCGGGTCTAAACACGCAGTTAGCATAGAACAGTCGTGGACGCTTGCGCATACCGATACCGTCCAGGACGCCATCACTTCAACTGTGACGGTTAACTTGTCTACGACACTGTTAGCCAAACTCGGAGCAAAAGCAGAGGCCGGCGTCCCTGGGCTAAAGGCTGCGGTGTCTGCCGAAATTCAATCAAAATTTGGCGCGGAACTCGCGCAATCGCTCGCAAGCAATCTGACAACGACGAGAGCCTATTCACTACAGGCCCTTAAGAAGGTGACAGAGACTATCGAATTTAACGTTCCTCCGCCTGCGGATGGTTCGCTCACACGCAAAGTGTTTGTCTATCAGAAATTCACCAAGCATATTTGGGATATATATCTGCACAGTGTCGATCTCATCGACCTTATTTACGTCGCCCCTGCTTTGCTGAAGGATGGAAAACGAGATATTCAATCTGAAGTGACCGTCGTTGCAAGGGTGCCGTTCGCCAGAATCGAATTCTTTATGCCGCAATCCAAGTCCTCCTGGACTTTCGACACATACACTGCAGAAGTCGCGGAACCCGATCTCGTTACATCCGGTTTCCTTCACGCTCAATATCCTGAAGCACCGACTCTGCCTCCAAAGATTCCGCTCTCGGATTTCGCCCGCGAAGTGTTCCCGAAGAAGAAAGAGAAAAAAGAGGCAGCCAGGAAGGCTGCAGCCGCGAAGAAGCCGGCGGCAAAAAAGGCGGCACCAGCAAAGAAGTTCGCGGCGAAAAAAGCGGCACCCGCCAAGAAAACGGCGGCAAAGAAGGCGGCTCCAGCAAGGAAGGCCGCAGCAAGAAAAGCGGTTCCCGCCAGGAAAGCGGCGGCGCGAGCAGGACGATAGTCCAGCAAACGCGGCCGTCAGCGTGTGTAACTGCAGCACACGACAATCTGACAGCGGATGGCTCGGTGCCACGATGCGGGTCCCTACAGTCATTGCGCATCAACCGGCCGCGTATCGAACAATTCCTTTCCCCGAAAATCTGCGAAGAACCAAAAAAAAGCCCGCACGCCCCTCGAAAGGGGTGCGCGGGCCGATCTCGCCTTCATATACCGCGGGAGTGAAAGGCTATATCTCCTACGGCATTTTCATTTACGGGCTTCGGATACCGCCCGTTCTCCTGCCATATAGCGCGACATCGCGGCCCATTCCAACGGGTTATTTTGTTGGATGAACGCGCGAGCAGCTTCGTGATGAGGCTTGTGGCCCTCCATCACGATCTTCCATGCGATGTCGTCGCTGACCAGGATGACATCAGCGCCAACCTCTGCGTGATCGTTCTTGCAGATCTGCCACGGACCGTTTGCGCTGCCGTCGCATTCGAAGACGCCCCACCCTTCCGCATGCGCGAGGTCATACATCTGCCCCGTCCACTCCTTCAAGCGGATCTTCTGGTGCAGGATCGGGTCACCAAGCTTGCGCATGGAACCCGAACAGTCGAGCCCGACAGGTTCGGGCGTGACCGTGTATCCCGCAGGATCGAGAACCGATACAGCGAAACAGTCATAGTCCCTGATCTGCGTGGAAGCGTTGTGAACCTCCAGCGCGAGCGTCGCGCGCTGGCCGAGACTCAGGTGCGAGACGTCGGCCGCAAACGTGATTTCGTAGAGCCCTTGCAAGCCATAGCGATCGTCGACGCGATTACCAGTCGTGAGTAAGACGTTCACGCGCAATGCCCGCGGACGGCCCTTCAGAAACCCCACATCGACCAGCTGCTGTGCGATCTCGCGATGGGCGGCCCGTCGCCGCGCTTCCTCGTCATCGCCCTCTGCGGCCGCCGCGAGACTGATGGCGTCCAGGTGCAGATCGTGATCGTCGAGAACAGCATAGGCGAGGTCGTTTATCGACAGGCCGCCCGCGTCATGAATGCAGACAGCATGTTCACGTAGCACCGATGCCACGTCGTCATGACACGCGAGGAACGCTGTGTTGTCACGCGCCAGCGCGAGAGACGATACGGGACGGCCGTTGCCCCTTTTCGTCGACGGCGTCAAAGGCACGCTCTTGTACAGGGAAATCTGGACCTCATCGCCCTCGATATCGAGGCAGAAGAAGGACTCCCCTGCCCACTTGCCGCTAGCGACTGCCCCTTCTGCAAGCTGCAGACCGCAACGTTGGCCTTCTCCGTCGATCCAGCTGAAGCTCGCGATCTGATTGTCCGGGTCGCCAGTTGCTTCGGACGTCTCCCAGCCATTCAACGCGGGCGAATCCGCGATCACGATGTCGGCGCTCCCCAGCAGGCGAAGAAACTCGACCACTTGGGGGTTTGCAACGGTAACGGTGGTGATCGGATTTTGTTGCAGATTCATCTTTTCTCTCCTGTTTCGCCACGTGGGCGGTTGAAAAACGGGAGAGTCGGCAACTCTTCGGGGGAACGCTCTTTGAACGTTCGCCGGAAGGGGCGAAGGGAGCGCGCGTAAATCGGTGCGGCCTATGAAGATTGAGTGCCGCTCGAAGCGGCTGGCGTGAGTATAGCTGCAGGGCGGCGGGAGCGGCAACCGCCCAAAGCATTCGCCGATCGTGGTGCGTCAACTGAATTCACTGGAGTTTTTGCCGATAAGGGGTGTGAGGCACATCGCGTGCCGCTTCCGGTCGGAGGAACCCAGTGACCAGTTATCAGGTTGGCGAGCTCAAATGCTTCAAACCAGACGACCCCGTCGTCGAAGGGCTACTGAACGCATATCAGCTCGCGCTGGAGATGTGGCGTCGCGACGACCGTAGCATCATTGGCGTGTGGACCAAGCAGGAAGACGGGTCCGAACTCGTCGCAATCGTGTACGAAAACGAGGTCTTCAGGAAATAAACGTGGCGACTGACGTACGAAAAGACTTCAGAGAACGGAGAAACAGACATTGACGTCCTTTGCAAACACCCATGAGCAGGCTCTGGCCGACGCTATCGCTGCGGTCGTGACGACTGGGCCGTATCGGAACACGGGCGTGCTTCATCTACGCTGGCTTGAGGGCGTTCGGGCAACCCACTGTCAGGTCTTGCTCTTCACCGACTCGGGGGAGATCGATCTCCTCTTGAGCCGGCTCTCATATCCGACGCACGTCGAAATGTGCGGCTGGCCCGCCAGGCCGCTGGACGAAAGGTATGCGTTCAGGGATGGACTTTTCCCCCAGAGTCGGCAAGAGCAGCCCGATCGCTTCTCAGACGAACCGAACCAGCGTGCTTCATGGCAGGCGCTTTCCGCCGCTGTCGAAGATGTCAGGGCGCTTGGCAATCTTCGTCACGTGACCGTCGCAGACCTCCGGGTCGATATGGAGGGGGAAATGGTCGACGTTCGGGCGATTATCTTCACCGAGACTGAAGGCTATGGTGATTACATCGCCATGCGTTTGCTGCAGCCATCGCGTGAAGAGATGGCAGTTTCCTCGCGACCAGCCCCCTCCCCGCTGCTTTCACACCACACTGGGTATGCGCTGCCTGCCGGCTGTCCGCAATTCTGAACGGGGGTTGTCCCCCGGTCGGGCGGTTGACGAGCGTTCGTGGTGGGTAAAATGGCGAGGAGTTCGCGCTTTCCGCGAATAGAACATAGATACTGGGCGGTTTTCGCCGTAGATAATCATGAGTGATGTATTCAAAAAGCCGCGCGTCGGCTATGTGTCTCAAGTGGCAATCGGCCTCTACCTTGCGATGGGTGCCTATCTCGGCATCGAAGCCAAGTCGGTCACCCCGTTCTTTTTCACCCTGCTGTTTGGTGTGTTCATGTCGCTGCCGTCGCTGGGCCTCGCCGGGATCCGTCGTGGGGGGCACTTTCGTCGGATCGGTATTGCGGCGATCGCGGTTTTCGCGGTCGTGATCCTATGGGCAGTAGCGGGCTTTGTGGAGCGCATGACTTTCCTGCACGCAAGCCGCTACCCGGAGTGGCTTTCGAGTGGTGATACCGGCGTTGTGAAGTCGGTGGACGACATCTTCCGCGTTGCGGAGCACGCTTGCGGTGTGCGTCGTGCGCAGCAGATCGTCGAAAAGGATGGTGGACAGATCGTTATGCGATGCGGAGATGGCACGTGGCCATTCGCCCGGACCTATGTCGCGCACTTGCAAGGACGTTGAATGAGCAGACTGAATAACATTGCGGCAAGGGTACTTCGTAACACGGGAATACCGATTGCCATGTTACTGGCCGGAGCGGGCTTCGGCGTCGCTGACCAGTTGAAGGAAGTGCCGGCGCAGTCATATAGCATCATCGCGGACAACTGGATTCATCTTCGTCCGGGTACGCAGCGACTGGTAGCGGACGAGATGGGTCGGCACGGGAAAATCATCCACTGGCACTACGTCGATCTCTTCGACGCAATCCTGCGCGACACGTCGGGATTTGTCATGCCGCCGGTTGATCAGGATCGGGATGCGGAGCGGGCCCGACTCGCGAGTCTTGTCCGGTCGTCGGCGCTGAAATGACGCGCTTGCACGGGCGAGCGCGCGCTGCATCATAGCGCCACAGGTACATCTGATTCCGGAACGACGCACATGCCGCGCGAACACACCCCTTTCCCCTATGCCCACACATCCGCTGACGCGGATGTGGTTGAATTGTCCGAGACGTCGACGGGCTGGTTATCAGCGATGCTTACTCCGCTCGGATTGCCGGAGACTGACACGGCCGCACGTCGAGCGTGGATGGTCCTCCGCGAGGAGATCGATTCACCACGCAACCTGCTCGAATTCCTGCTCGAGATCAATCAGGCTGTCGATTTCGCAAGTGCCGACGACGATGTCGCCGCCACCTATGCGTGGCGTATTCGGGAAGTCAAAGCTCGCCTGGACTACACGATCCCACTGCTGCGGTCCCGAATTAACTGAGCGGGTTGACCGCTGCCCGGCCGGTTGGTGACCGGTATCCAAGCATCGCGTCATGGCGTCGGTTTGCAACCGCGATTTCCATTGGCATCGGGCGTGAGGCACAGATCCTGGAGATTACGCTCGGTCTTGTGTGCAATCAGACCCGGGATCGCGGCGTAGCCGATCACGGGGCGCGGCACGCGAAATTCCCACTTCCCGTCCCCTGTTTGCCGGTACATCACGATATCAAGCAGATGCCTGTTCGCATATTCCTGCGATACGAGGCCCAGCTGGCCCGCTCGATACATGAGGAAGGAGCCGGTGTAGCTCTGTAAAAACAGGAGGTTCGTGACGACGCAGTAGCAAGCGGCCATCACGATCGCAGCACCTCCAATCGACCACCAGCCAGGGCGTCGAATGGAAGTTGCTGCGTGGGCGAATGTGTTCATGTTGGGCAGCAGACAGTTTGAAGAGATCGATGCTCGCATGCATGCGCATGCTTGAGGTTCCGCGTCGGCAGACTCAAGCGTGCGGCGGGGAAAAGTCCGGCGCGATGCACGGGCCGCGGAAAATCGAATCGTTGGGAATTGCGTCAAGGGGAATGGGCCGGTCGGCCTCAAACTCAGCTGCCGTCACAGGCGTGCCCATTCGCGTGTATGCCCGACACCCTGCGCCCGACAACCGGAGAAGGCGATCGTAAGTGCCAGGGCCCAGACGATAGAAGTTCGAACCCGGGCTTCGTCGCACCAGTGCTGCGCTATCCGCCAGAGGGTCTGCACGTACATCTGCTTCGTGCGACGCGATTCGCAACTGGGCGTAAATAGCCGCGAAATCGGGAATGAAATAGGCGTCGGTTACCGTGAGCGCGACCAACACGAAACCAAGTTGCCACCTGGATGCTGTGGATCCCTCTTTCCGGGTCCGACGCGTCACGAGTTGCCACAAGACCCGCAAGGTTGCGACGAACATCCATCCGGCAACCGCGTACATGCAAAACGTCCGCCACGTAGGACGCGACGGCGGTGTCCCCTGCGAGGAAAGCAGATCAGCGTGGCGCACCGTCACACGACCCTCGGCACCCGTCACGGTGAACGTACGCGCGAGCCAACTGCCTTCTAGGCGAACGTCCTGATACACGCAACTGTTGTCGAGCAGCTGGAAGGTGTCACCCGCGACATGCGGATGACAGAATGCAGGGTCGCTTACCTGAACGAATACATGCTCTGCTTCCCGTGTGTATGGCAGCGAGGCAATTGCTACGGCGAGCACCGCGATGCGCAGAATTATCGTTAAGGCCCTTTGCATTAGCCCACCCCCGGGTTGTTCGTATGGATCCGGGCTGCCCTTTTCAGCGGCCTTACCCGGACACCCAAGAGGATACAGGCAAATCCGCGCGACTCCTGCCGCGCGTGGGCTCGCTCACGCATACGCCGTTGTCAGTCCTCGCTGCTTCTGGGCGCCGGTTCAGCTCCGCCCGTTATTGTCGGGCGAACGCGTGCCTTGTCGATAACCTTTTGTGCGGCCACAGCATACCGCTGGAACGCCTCGGGATAGACGTCCCAGATCAGCTGAACCATGTCGAAGTCACGAGATTCCCCAACACGCTGACGTGGAGTCGGTCGGTGTGCTTCAGTTCCTGGGGGGTTGGTTCGATGCATCTTTCCTTTGTCTGTTTGGGCCAGAAGCGCCTCGGATTCCCGTCCAGCGATTGCAACTGACAGTCGTCCAACGCGCGACGAAGCGACGCTGCATACCCACACCGTTATCGGCGGCGCGCGCCGCTTTTTCAGTCACCAGAAAAAATCTTTGTTTCCTGCCTGAATTTTCCGGTTCGAATGCCGATAGGGTCCGGCGAAAGAAGCACGGACATCGACTTCCCTCATGAGCGTTTCGGGTCTGCGTTTAACGGCTTTCGGATCAGGCTCGCGCGCGGCTCTAAGGGAATTGCACTAAAGGATTGGATGGGCATGACGGGCACGGGAAACAGCACAGCAGATGAAATTCGGGAATTGAACCTTTCGTATCTACTGCTTGCGCAGCGGATGCTTCGCGAGGACAAAGCGATTGGCATGTTCCGCCTGGGGTTATCCGCCCAGGTTGCCGACATTCTCACGGATCTGACTCTCGCACAGACGGTCAAGCTCGCTGGATCAAACCAGGTTCTCTGTCGCTTCCGCTTTGACGATCACACCGTACTGGGCGGCCTAGCGGAGCGCGCCGCCAAGCGCCCGGCGATGGCCAGTACGCACTCGGCCATCGTCCTCGCTGGTCAACCTGTGGAGCAAATCGCCTGATTGTCCGCTTGCGTCGCGGCGTTACCGCGCGACACTGGGCTCATCGCCAACGAGGGAGTGATGAGTGATGACCCCAGAGCAGATGGAATTGCAGCAGTACCGGGCGCGGATGCAAAATCTCGCCGATTCCTGCGATTGCAGCAAGGCAAAGAGTCTTTATGAGGCGAAGGGTTCGAGACCAAAGACGGGCTGTCTGCCGCCGGTCTGGCGCAAAGCCAGGGTGATGAGCACGGGTGACAATGCCCTGCTCGTAGACAGAACCGAAATCCGGCATGGCCGCTTCGGGCGCTCATCGCGCACGCTGGTTCCGGCCGCCACCGTCGAAGAGGGTTGTAGCCTCGCGGACGCGTGGGTCGGCGGAATCTGAACTTGCCTGCAGTGAGGCGGTAACGTCGGAAACGATTGCGCGAGCGCGCAAACTATTGGGTGTCGAGGACCTGACGTTCGGCGAGGCGTGCGCGGATGTATCCGATTGCCTCGTCACGAAGCTGGCAAACACGCGACTGGCAGATGTCAAGCTTGTCTGCGATCGCGCGCAGGCCCTCGTCTTTCTCGTAGATTGACTTGAGGACTTCCTGTTCTCGCGCCGGTAACTCGGCGATGATGTCGACGATGTGCTGACGTGTGTCGCGCTCCTCAAGAAACTGGAGCGGAGAGAGTTCTGCCGAGGCCAACGTGCTGAGGAGGCTGGGCTCTTCGCCGTCGACCCAACTCCTGAAATCGGAGATCTGATCCAGTTCCATCACCCGCAGTCTTCTGATATCGGCAAGCGTGGACTGCAGTTCCTGAATCGGCTGATCGAGTTCTTGCGCCACTTCGCGCTCGCTTGCTTTGCGTCCAAGGCGGTGCTGGGTTTTCTGGATGGCCGCTTCGACCTTCGACTCTTCAGCACGCAGGCCGCGAGGTGCCCAATCCGTCTTGCGCAACTCGTCTTTCATTGCGCCGTTGATCCGTTGCGTGGCGTACGCCTCGAGCTCGCCGAGCGATTCGTCGTAGCGGGCGACAGACTCCAGTAGCGCCATGGTCGCGACCTGATACATGTCATCAAAGTCCACGTTCGCTGGCAACTTCCTCATGAATCGGGTTACCAACCGCTTTACCAGCGACGCGTGATCCCGAACTATCTGATTTGCATCAAAGCGACTCGACTGCAAGCACATCTGACACACCCCCGCTCTCTACGGATTTTTTGGCCTTCGTTACCTACTAGGTGACAAGCATCAAACTGGCACTTGTCATATTTTGTTAGACGAGAATTTACACCTGTGACCATTTGTAAGGCGAGAGGAAATGTTACAAGAAGGGAAAATATTTACAGAAATATCGCTAAAGTTTTTTGGAGGCGTGCCGTATGCAAACGTTTGCCTTCATAAAGGATGAAAAGTCGACCGAGCGGTGCCTCGACAAAATTGTTGCAAAAGTGATACGCATGCCCCATCGCGGTGCAGGCCTGTCGGGTGAGCATCAGGGTCACCATAGTTGTTGCGGCAACGTTCGGCACCCGAATATAATTTCTTCCACGCCGGCGGGTCCGGCAACACGGTCTCTTTTCTTCGGGTCCCACCCGTCCATTCGCTTCACGCTTTTGCAAAGTCGTCAGCAGTGCGAGACGCTTTTGCGCAGGCAAAGCACCCTTTTTCAACGCCTTTTCAAAGGCATCAAAGGGGCTCATGAATGGAACAAGCCAATTTCTTCGAGCACGTCGGCAGCAATACCGCAGATCTGCCCAATCTCCTCGGTCGCGAAACTCAACTCGAGACTTCCTCGATGATCGACTACGTCGTCGACGAACTGATGCATTTCTTCGCGCGCGAGCACGATCGACATGCGCTGGAAGCCGCGTTGATGTCCGCTGAGGTTCGCAACGATGTTGAGAAACGCGCTCAGTGGATGTTCGCAAACGACGGTGTGTTTCGTACGGAGTGCAGGAGCAAAAGAGGCTCGAGTTATCTGACGGGATTCATTCGCACGTGGCTTAGCGGCAAAGTCCGGGAGTGGTTTCCTGAGCTTCATCGAAAGTTGCCAGCGTCTTTCCGGGTCACTGGATTGCCGCTGAAAGGGCGAAACCAGTAATGAGAGCGTGTCGCGTGATTCGGTCTCGAAATCCCAGCTATTGAACATTCCGGTTTGGCAGTGAGATTCGAGCGCAGTTTGCCTCGGCCTTCTTTCAAGTCAGACCCAGAAAACCCGGGACCACCATCACTCGATGGTGGTCCTTTTTTTTCTGCCGCGACGACGCCAAGTTGAAAGCGCCTATCTTTCGCCGCACTTTCAATGAACCAGCCCAACGATGAGGCGGCGACAATCGAGGGGTCGAGACGGGCTCGCCGTGCGTGTCCCCTCCCGATTGCCGCCGCCGGCGACCGCATAGTCCAGACGCACACATCGAAATCATGGGCCGAGGCCAGAAACGCTATTCCCGTCATCGCCACACTACATCTCACGGCGGAGAGCAACACCATCACCACTACTACTATTACGGCCGTCGTGGTGGGTCGTGGCTCGGACGATTCTTCTTCCTTCGCTGGCTGCTGCGAATCGTTGTATCGGGGATCGCGCTCTATGTCGGTTTCCACTCCCTGCACAACTTCCTGCGATAGCTCTCCCGGCCCCCTATGGTCCGGCCGTGATGGTCCGCCGGGCGATCAAACGTGAGGTACACAGATGGCACTGTTTTCCCGCTCCAGAATGTCCGCGCCAGTACCGCGCTATGAAGTCCGTCGTCGAGGCTGGGGCAAAGCGCCCGGCCGCTTCGCCCCCGTAGCCTTAATCAGCCTTGCCTTCTGGGCATTGATCGCGCGGATTGCTCTTCGCGAAGGTCGCATTGTCGTCGTGACGGGCGGTGAAGACGCGGGACATTCCGTGATTTCCGCGCTGCTCCCGGGCCGATCCTATGGTCCGCCCGAAGTCGCAGACGAAGGGGCCGTTTCCATCGCTGAAGTCGTGCCCCGCGCAGGCCACTTCGCAATCGATGGTCCGCGGGACTTGCCTGAAGGACAGTTCTGGGATTTGCTCGAGGCCTGCGCGGACGAAGAGCGTTCGTTCAGCGTCCTCGCACGTGACGCAGAATGGGTGATGCCGATCGTCAGGCAATACGCTCGCCTGCCTGGCGGTCGCCCGATCTTCTGGTTGTCGCTGGTGTAACAAGGCGATGCCGGGTCGCTAGTCTCAGAGTCGATAGAATGCGCGTCAGGAGACGACTTGCCTTGCTCGAAACGGGGGGCAGAATCGTCGCAAACGGACTTTTTGCTTGAGTTTCCTTATGGCGAGCACGCGAGACAAGGTGATTGAAGGAACGGCCCAGGCCGAGGCCATCCTGCGGGAATTCGGCGCGAGCGGCCGCGGCTTCGGGGAAATGGTACGTGACCTCTCAGACCGCAATCTGATGCCCAAAGGGCTGGCGCGTCGCGCAATGTCGGCAAATCGGGTGCGTAACCGTGTCGTCCATGAAGCGGCGACACCCGACGACATCGAGCTTGACCAGTGGGCGTCCGGCGTCACTGCCCTCACCGACTGGTTGAACAAGCAGCGTCGAGCATCAGCCGAACCACCATCGCCCGAGCACACAGCGCGCGCCAAAGTATCGCCGCACCCGCGCGAGGGCGCCGGCCGGTTGCGTGTCTTCGCGCGGGTTCAACCGTGGATGGTTATCTCCGCGTGTGTGATCACCGTCGGATCCATCGGATCTGCCTGGCACTACGGCACAACGCTTATTGGCAACCCGACACAATCGACGCAACAGACCGCGAACCCCTTTGAATCCCGGGCCGATGATCACGATGCCGAGCCGCCCGCACCCGCGGTCAAGCGTAACCGGCGCCACAGTCACCCCGCTCAAGGGGCCTGACGGTAATCCGCTGGCGTATTGCGGGACGCCCCCTTCGATATTTTCACGATTCGCACCTTCATGACTCGACTTCGCGCAGCAAAACGACCGCTTCGTTCTCCCTCGGCCACGTTCTCGGCCCTCGCGCAGAATTTGCCGCTGGAGACGTCGGACGTGCTCAATTACTCGTTGAAGCCGTGGGTTGCCCTTCACGCGTTGAGCGGAACACGCGGCACCCGTCACACGTTTTATGGACTGGCGCGTGCGATCGCCCTGTCAGGGGCACTGTATGACCTGGGCCTCGAGGCGGATGAGACAGTAGTAGTGAAAACTGGCGCGGTGGCCTTGCACGCTGTGTACCGCGATGCCGCAGCAAAACAGGTCTGGGCGATTCCACTTGACGTCGAGCCGATGCTGGTGCGAGCGCTTGAAGTTTACGACCGCCAGCTCTCGTCTGCGTCGCGCGGGCAGATGCAAGCGGCGCTTGATTTCGTAGACAACCGCAGCGTATCGAGGCTTGAGCCCAAGGCTTTGAAGAAGGCGGCCTGAAGCCGCGCTCGAAGCTGCGCCAACGTTGTTCAGGCCGCAGCAGCGGTTATTGCCTCGATGTTCGGAAGGCTTATCGAAAATTCGATCACCGCCCCTGATGCCGCTTCCGCGCTCTTCACATCGCGTCGCTCGATCACATCGACGACGCACGAATGCAGGCGCATCATTTCCTCCCAGGCACTATGCGGCGCGTCGACTAGAGGCCTAAAGGTCGAGATTGCGCCTCGAATAGCGCTGCCCATCTGCTGGAAAATCTGATTACCACCTGTGATCGCGATGCGCGAATACAGCACTTCTTCGGCGGCGAGCCAGCCGGATCCTTGAGCGGAACATCGCCTGAAGGCGTCGTGTGCTTCGCGGATCGCCACGACGTCCGAGGCTTTGCCGCGAGCCGCAGCCAGCGCTGCGGCCCGCGGTTCGACCACAACACGCAGCTCGAGCAAGTCGCTCAGGAAGCTCATATCGGGTTCGGCGTTGTACCCGCGGCAGCAACGCGCCGTATTGCCCCTTGACGATCCTCGTCGCGAGACCATCCGTGACTTTGCCGACCAGGGACCGCTCGTTACCGCTTTTCTTTACCATCGCGAGCCTGCATTGTGTCCCGCCATTCAGGCGTTCTGATCAAGGCTCCTGGGCGGAGCCGGCGCCCGTAGTCGACAAGTAGTCACGACCGCGCGATAAACTCCACAGGCGGCATCAACCGTCTCGCGCGTTTGATCGTCCACGCCATCTCAAAGACGATCGCGCAGAGCAACGAGGCTGCGAGAAACGAGAGCAGGTTCGAAGTAAGCACGGCTTCGATGTGTGCGATGTATTGCAGTGCCGATGTGTGCGTGAGGAGATCAAGCGTATGCTCGCGCACGCCGCGCGTGTCCGAGTTGATCTGCAGGATCGTTGCGAGAAACACGCTCCCGAGTGCGGCAAGCGTCGCCGCAAATAACGTCAGCGCCGTCAGCATTACGGTGTGACAAACGAATGTGGCGATGCGTCCACCGCGGCCGCGGTGTCCGAAGTACCAGCGTAAGGCAAGCGTGGTCTGTTCGAACTGGTGCTTTCCCGCTGCGCGTTCGACCCCGCGCCCGCCCATCTGATTTGCGATATTTGTGCTCATTGCACGGTCCCATCTGGATGTGAAAACAATTTCTGCCAGCGTGTCAGCTGGCGGGGAGTCATTCGAACAACTGTTGCACCTCGTCCTGAACGGCGTTCAAGATCGCCTTGATTGCACCTGAGAAGCGGTCGCCGACTGTCGAGACGATCGAGGCGTTCTCCCCAAACGATGAAGCTGGCACGGGCTTCATCACGGGTCGCCATGTGCCTTTCGGACCGCAGACCAGCACTCCGTTGAACTCATAGTTCGTCGTCGCGCCGATCGGGCTGCAAGTGCCACCGACCGTCTGCGCGCTCGTCGCCACCGGGTAGATCACGCAGGCGAGCGCGATCGCGACCGGGGCAAGCGCGCGGCGTCCGAGACGGCCATCCCTGATAATTCCGCTTTCAATGTCCATGCTGATAGGAACCAGTCCGTTAGTTCGTCGGATCACGGGCGCAGGGCCGTTCCGAAGATCGCAACAAAAACTACTGCTATGACCAGGGCGCTAATGCCTGCTACATGCACCACCAGCCGCGCTGTGTTGCGGGCCTTCACTTTTCGCAGCCACAAGACCGCAGGGTTATCCGGTATGCAATGACCTTCCTCCGGGCTCTTGTGGAGAGGACCTGATCGGAGCAAGGTGTCTGCCGTTCTCGATTCGTGGTTCATCAAAGAATAGCCCAGCCTCCATCAGGGTTGAGTGGTTCCGGACGCGGGTGTCGCCCACCTTCCGGACGGTCCACACCGATGAGTAATCGACAATCTTGCAGTCGAGAATCTCATCCCAGTGTTTCCAGTAGGCGCACCAGTGAAATTTCCCGATCAGCTCCGGGCGCGCATCCTGATACCTGTTCCGCAACTGTTTTCTTGCCATACCGTCCTGGGGGCCAGACGTTCAGAGCGACACCGGGTGACCGGTGACCTTTATGAATGAGCGGATTCTGAATGACTCGGGGCGGTCATCCGTCCAGAAAGGTGCCAGGAAAAGCTCAACATTCACCCTTGCGAGAAATGACGTTTCATACGCAGCGGGTGTTCGACTATTAGGACTTTTGATACCCTCTGCACACGGCTCTGCATTGATTTTGTTGGGAAGTTTGATTTGGGTCGTCGCTTTTTGAGACCATGAGGTAGCAGCGTATGGGCCGAAAAAAAAGCCGCTGACGTTGTTGTCAGCGGCTCAAACATCGAGGCCGAAGCATACCTGGTACACTCCGTCGGTTCGCGATGCACAGACGCTCTTGCTCGGGGAAGCAACGCGCCAGTTGCACTGCGGAATCAATTGTGGCGGCAATCTCTCACCGTGTGCGCTCGAAAGACAGTAGGTCGAGGGGCGACAATCGCGATTTGCATTTCGGATCTCCCTTGGGACAATCGCCTCAAGGTAACCGCACTTTCAACAATCATGCGCTCGAGTCCCGCCCCGATCTCGCCCCGCTCCACTCCTGCAGCAGTCGCGAAAATTCGCATAAGTTGCGATCGCGACGCGTCCGGTGACTACGACGTCCTAGTGGAAGGCGAGATGCGCTTCCGGATGGAGATGGACAAGCAATGGCCAAATTTCTGGTCGCTCTACCATTGGGCCGATGGTCAGCGCTGCCATACGCCCCTCGCAACCGAGATTTCGCACTGGGATCTGGTGGCGCTTGTTGAAACTGGACAGGTCAAGCCAGTCGCCTTCGACGCAGCCAAGGCTGTCATAACGGCAACGTGCGCCACTGCGGCGCCGTAAGCGTCGACACTCATACGCCCACCTCAGGCCGTTGCCGTCGGGCGCCGATCCGCTTACAATCGGACCCAGCCGTTTAGATCGGCATCTACTTCCCGCGCACTCGCGCGCAGATACAGTTCGAGCGCACCAAGAGCGTTCTGATGAAGAATGACACTTCATCCGAGCGTTACTGCTCCTCCTTTTCAAACCGTCCGTACACGGACAAAAAGGAGAAACGCGCATGAACAAGGCAATCCCCACTCTTCCGGTCATCCAGCTTCCGTTGTCGGTGGTTTCGACATTGATCGCTATGGCGTCGCAACACGTCGAAGATATCGAGACGGGTATCGAGGACAAGATCTACAGCACCGCAGATAACGTGGATCTTCCGGAGAAAAAGAACGCGCTCGAACATGCCGAACAGGCAGTTCAACGGGCCAGCACGGCTGACACCACCAGTTCGAGCACGGATCCGGTCGAGGTTCGTTTCAATGGACACCTCAGTGACGTCATCGACGGGCTTACCGAGTACTACCGCCATCTCCCCGCCTGCAAAGCCGCGCTCGCAATGGCTGTGCGCAGCACCTACCGAGATACGGGTAACGCTCAGGCTGACTACACGGCGTTACGCGATCAGGTTGAGATGGCGTACAAGTCGCTAGCCGACGGGGCCGTGCTCGGTTTCGACAAGGACGGCACTGTGCTTCAGTGGAATGCGCCTGACCAGACCACGTACAACAGCGGCGAGAATCTTGACGAATACGGGATTCACAACCTCCGTGAAGAAGAACTCGCGCTGGTTCACGTGAGCGTTGATACATGGCAACAGGCTGTAAGGGCGCACAACGGGGCGACGACAGCAACGCACGCGTTGCCGGCGGTGGTCGAGGGTAAGCAACGTGTCACGGTCGAGGCGCTCGACCTGATGATCAGGGAGACCATCACGGTCTTCGTGGTGGCCTGGTTGGACGAGAACGGCGGTGGCTTCGATTACGCTCGTTCGAAGAATGAGGCCGATGCGTTGACTGCCACGGGACTCAGAGCGCCGGCCGGCGCAATCCTGTACGAGTTCGAAGTCTCGATGCCGTTCGGCTCGGACATCCGCCAACGCATCGCCGATGCTTTCTACGACCATCTCGTGTCGCAGGAAGAGAATCGCAAGGCAATCGTCGGCGGCTAGTCGTTCGCGGCTGCAATGCGCGCGCGACCCAGCATCGCGGCAGTGATGCTTCCCGCAACCCCTCAGAAAGACAGAGCCCGCGTCTGCCCAGACGCGGGGCTCGCTCACCGCTCCGGGAAGTGCGCCATTCGGCGGCGCTCTTCCCAAAGCGATGCCCTTCTCTTTTCAACCAGTCTCGGTTCGAGGCAACGACAGGAGAGAAGTTTATGAACACAATCAGCATGAATCCGACGAAGCGTTCGATCGCCGCACTTCAGACCTTTTTTGGCGAGGAGATCCGCGACTTCAACCGCGAATGGCACGCGCGAGACCTGCGGAGCGGCTACACGAACCTTTCCGACTACTGGGAATGGGTTGCTTACCAGATTGAAGCAGGACGTCAGAGCATCGACGAGGTGATCCGGTTCGCAATGAACATGATCTACGTGAATGTGCGCCCGCTGTCGACGAAGCCCGAGAGTGCGGAAGACGAAGATGCCGTCGGGTTCTACAACGTCGCGTTCGGCAAGAACGTTGCCGGGTTCAGCCGAGCTAAGCGCGCGGCGATCGCACTCGACATCTTTGCCGCCCGGCAGGGAATCGAGTCTGTCGACGATTTCGAGATCGTTGCTGTCGACGGCGCTGGTCACTACATCGTCCCGGACGACAAGCACGAAGATGGAAGCTGTGGTGACTTCGGTACCGTCGAACTGGTCGGCGCCGCAATCAGGGTTACACCGTGGGCTCCAACTCTCCACGTCCAAGCGGTGGGCGCGACGTCGGCATGCGTTACCCTCTCCCCGCAATTCATCAACCGTTTGCGAGCGCTGCGGGCCGTCTGCCAGGAGCAGGATCTTGCAACCGTTCGCGCGTTCCTCGCGCCCAGCGCATGGAAATCCGAAGAAAGCCGGTGCCCCGATGTTGTGGCCATCGACATCAGTAAGGATGACGTCTGGTTCAATGCCACGCAGGGCGACTCGACGGTTGCGACCCGTGCCGTTCCTCTCGAGACGCTCTTCGATATCCTGGAAGAGCCGGCGTTCAACACGGAAAAGCTTCCGTCATTTTGCTGGAACGAGGGTGTGCTGTATTTCCACACCGTCAGCGCCCGGGGAATGATCGATCGGATCGCCGACGCTGAAGAAAGCAGTCGCGACGAACGACGTCGTTGACGTAAAGCAGATCCCGCGCCGCCTTACGTAATGTGAGCGGCGCGGATCTTCTGCGACTGGGCAAAGGAACACATCGAAACACACAGACAGTCGTACTGGACCACGTTGCGTGAGCGCATCCGCTGACGCAAGTTGTTCTGTTAGGCCTTTTTATCGCCGCGTTTGCGGCAATCAAGGAGGCAAGATGTCGAATAATCAGCAAAGCCGACCAGTTGACTCTGCGCTGGCAAACGTCCCGCGGGTGGTCCAGGAACACGTCGGCTGGATACTCAACCGGCTTCGGGATCATGAGTTTGCGCTGAGTGGTGTCGAGCGGGCTCGTGGCAAGGGACATATTCTCGCGCTCGAGTTGCGAGACCGCCAGGCGAAAATCGAGCAGCATCGGGAACAGCTGGAAGAGTTCCGGCAGCTCGCGGCGCAGAACGGCGTCGACGCAGACGCAGCCATCGCAGAACTGGGTGGTCAGCCCGATTTTTCCCGGTTCGGCAAGCCAGCGACCCATTAAATCGCATTTGAGCAGTGCGCCGCGGCAGTTACGCGCGGCCACTGTCTCCCCTGCTTTTGGGTCACCGCTTCTGTGAGCGGCGCCCCAAGCGCAGTGCGGCGCCACCTCCTTCTATACCCCGCCGTAACGACGGCAACAACGAAGGAGAAGCATATGAACGGGAACATCGAGAAACACGAAGAAACGAACGAGCCTGGTAACGGTGACAAACCCACCTCAGGCACACCGAAGCTGACGGAGGACCTGCATTACCGCGACTTTGTCATCCGGCAACAAACCGATACCGTGTGCCTCATCTTCAACCGGAATGGCAACAGGGTTGGCAAAGTTTCATCGCCTCCCCTTGCAGAACAGTGGGTCGATGTCTACCTGTCCGGGGAAGAGGATCCGAATAACCCGAATCCCAAGGCGCCAGGAGACAGGAAGTTTTACCTCGGACTCTTCATCGTCATGCGCGACTATGGCGTGTTCTTTGTCGTCGATGACGACGACGACAGTCTCGCACAGGTGTCATCGCTGAAATCGGCGGAACAGTGGGTGGACGATTATTGGGATGAGCAATATGCTGGCGTCACCGTCAAGGAAGCGATAGACGCGGATCTTTGGGACGGCCTTCATCCGGAGATCGCAGCGATTGGCGCAACTTCGGCGGTAGGTCTGGCGGCCGTTCAACTCCTCAACAGCGTCGCGCTTACGCTTCGGATCCCCGATCTGGAGCCGAGCATCCGGGAGATTTTGATCACGGAAGCGCTTCACCAGTGCCGGGTCTGGTACTTCGGCTAAACGCCATACCCATAGAACGAGTCGGTTCGTGCTGCACGCGTGGGTCTCTTGACAGGGACTCACGCGTCTCGCGGATCGCAGCGCAATTTGCAATCGCGCACCTTGTCCGGGCGCTGTCGCACCATCGTCCCTTAAAACGATCTCCCTGTTGATCCTTCCATGTGCGTTTCCTCAGAGCGCCCATCGAAGCGTCCACCCCTCCATTTCAAACGCCGCGTAGCGGCATGATCTTCGGAGGCTTCATTGAATCAACATCAACAATCGCAACCACGTTTCGCACCGGCAGCTGACTGGATTCCCCAGTATTCACGCTGGCGGCACGGTGGCTGGTACGTCAACAACGTCCGCTATCCGTCAGGAGCCTGCGGCGTCGTCAGCAACAATTATCCGGACCGAAAGTGGCGTATCGCCTGCGACAAGCGCAGGGTCGCGATCGGTGAGGCCGGCGATTTCACGTTCGTGTCCCGGGATGCGGCAGCTCGCGCCGAGTACGAACTCGCCGAGGAAGAGCACGCACGCGTGCCTGCGTGGATCCGGGACATTGGCGACGTCAAGTTGAAATACTCGGCGCACCATCTGATCCGCTGTATCGACAAGGATCCGCAACGCAGTCTCGCCGAACTGGTTCAAGGCGTATTGTGCATCCGCCCTGTGGATGGCAAGCGGCTGGAGGAGATCGGCACTCGCTACCTGGCAGAGCGGTTTCTGTGAGAGGACGCTACCGATGACGGGCGCGAGGCTTGTGATCCCGGTTCCGCGGCGGCGGACGACAGTTCCGGTGTCCGTCGTGCGGCCGATTCAAGAGATGCAGGAAGCACGTGGCGGCAACTATCACTAACCGAAACGGAAACAACGGCAGTCGGGGGCAACCTGACACCAACTGCCGTCTGATTCAAGGCAAGCGCATCGACACCCGTTCAACGGAGCCGATGCGCGCCTGACCAACTGACCAGGCTCTTGAGTCGCATCCTTTCCATCCGCGCTAGCGTAATCGCTCACTACCTGCGAGCGAGTTACTCAAGCATTGGATGTGTCGCTATGGCTTTTAACGTCCCACCGGACAACAACCATAGGATCGAAAATGAATACGAATAGCTGCCCCTGCGGGACATCCACCGAGTCAGGTGCGATGCTTTATCACGTATCCGTCGATGCGGTCGGAGATGACGGCATTGTTGTCGCACTCGGCTCGACGGTAGTCTCAGCAAAGGATCAACAGGGCGCCCATGACCTCGCGAAGATGCAGCTATGGCATCACGGGCTGGATATCACCTACCATCGGCCGCACTTTACGACCGTACTTCTGGGTTGCAACGCACAGCGAGAGGCGGCTCGGGAAGAATACCTCGCTGTCTGCGAAAACTTCAGTGTGGCGCCCACACCCTATGAGGCGTGGCTCACCGGCTGGTATATGCGACGTCTGAACAGCGAGCAAGTGGCAGTCACCCCGGCCTGACCTGTCACCCGTTGGGACGGCCCACAGGCCGTTCCGCGGGCTGTAAAGCTCCCACCCGCCATTCGAAGCATAGGTCTCCCTTCCGCCAGGTCCGACCGTTTTGCGGCTGCCCTGCCCGTAACAACGCGGGCGAAGCCGTCTTGCGTTGCAGCTTTGTGGGCGCAGACTTCTTTCGTGTGTGCGGCTGCGCCACATCGCCCTTCAATCTCTGAACTTTCCACCATGAAAAAGCTTCTGTTCGTCTCTGCGGCTTGCGCTGCACTGCTCTTTTCCGCGACTACCCCGGCCTACGCGGCCGGCTGCCTGAAGGGTGCCGTAGTGGGCGGCCTTGCGGGCCATGCGCTCGGTCACCACGCGGTGCTGGGTGCAATGGCAGGCTGTGCAGTGGGCCGCCATATGGCGAAAGAAAAGAAACAGGATCCACGCCACGCGCGGACGCTCTGATCCCCCGTACCGTCGACTGACATGTCGTTGCGAGTCCGCCTGAAAGGCGGACTACCTGCCTTTAGACCTCTAGACCATCAGGACCATCTGATCTCGCATCGGGACGCTTCGTTGAACATCGGCTTCAACCAAGCGCCGCCGCGCTTCCTGTTGTTCAAACGCCCGTAAAGGGCACACTACTCAAGGAGTAACAGGAAATGCACGAGAAATCGAACGCACAGTTGAACGCAAATGAGTCGCTCGTTTTCGTCCCGGAAGCAAGCGGCGCAGTGCTCGATCTGCTCATCGAAAGAATCGAACGGCCCCTTGAAATCAACGGCAACGTGGTTAGCCAGACTGTGCCGAAATTTACTGCGGACGAAATGGCGCTCGGGCCGATCCTCGAGCGTGAGCGCATTGTCGTGCGGAAATTCCGGGGAACGGCGGCGAACTACTTCGCGTTCAAGGATCCGGGCATCACCGGAACCTATCCCCACCGAAACGAGTTCGGCGCCTATGGCGACACTGCCCTCGAAGCGGCTGCGCGTTGCTACGTTCGGAGCATGCGCGGTGATTTCGCAAGAGTGCCGGCGTCCTTGCTCGGGGACGGCGGTTCGGGCCGTCATGTTGAGTTCCGGCAGATCGGGGTGGGGCGTTACGCAAGTGACGTCCGCGGCCTGTACGACGCGCTGCAGGTGGATGTCCTCGAAAACGCCGTTGCATTCTCGGCGAGCGGTCCGTTTGCACTTCAGATTGAGCAGGTGAGGAGCCTGCACGCGATTTTCGGAGGTGTCATTGCTCGCGCTGGGCATGAGACGTGTGTGGCCACCGACGGGCCGGAAACGGCCGGCGACATTCCCGTTCTCTTCGTTCTGGATGATGCGTCAGAGGCGACCGGAACGGTTTTGCCGTTTTGCGGCACGGCATGTCGCGATTCACACGCCAGCGGACAGGTTGAAAGAACGTGCGCCAGGACGTCCCGCGCAAGCGATTTCGGCTTAGAGCCGCAGTGCGAACGATGCGGCAAGGAAATTGTCGCCGCATAAACGGAGTACGGGTGTCATCGCGCCCATCGCCGTAGCGCGCCCCTTCGGGGGGGGGCGCTACGGTGTCTCTTGGCACCAGATGCGATTCCTGTTTCCCGGAGCATGGTGCCTTGCCCGAACGCCTCGCCTCTGCTACTCTCCTCGACAGCCATTGAAATGGCATCCGCAAGGGACGAATCACTCCGATATCTCTTTGCCCTACGGTCGCACCGACGATCAAACGGGTCATCTCCTGCTTGTCAGCCTACTCTCTGCTGAACTAGATAACAGTTCACCACAGCGGTGGCGCCCAGCGCCTCATCTGCTCGCTCAGATTTTCCCCGCCCTTTTTGGGCATCATTCAGAGCGAGTAATTCATGAACAGCAAGCACGAACGAAAAGCCCGCGTCGTTTTAGACGTCGTTGGCAAACGCTTCGCCCACATCCATAGCGACGCGACGGACGGCATTGCGGGCTTCTACGACCGACGCAAGAGAGGCATCCTCTTTCTCAAGCCGACGAAGGAGCCGTTCGCATTCGCCGTTGCAAACGACGAACAGGGACATTTCTTCGTCACCTGTTCGCGCCACGGCGCCGGGCTCCGGTACATGCACGCGACGTGTTCGGTGGATGAAAAGATATTGGGCATCGACGGACTCTCCTCTTCGGAGCAGCGGGAACTCGTGAAGAACCTCCTGCTGCAGTTCGAACCGCCCAAACAGGAAGTGAATGGCGGGCGCGCCGACGCTGAAGGCGGCGCCGTCGCGCCGCAGGTAGCCTGTTTCCGGCCACTTTCCTGGGTGGTCGTCGAACTCCACGGCAAACGGAAGCTGGGCATTGTTATGTCCGATATCGACGTCCACGGTGAAGTCAGGACGTACGTCTCGGGCAACGCATACGACCTGCACGAGACGCAGATCGTCGTACGCGACGTCGCGCGGGAACGAATCACTGATGCCACCAGCCTCCAGCCGGAAGACCTCGACTACGAGGAGGCAAAGGTCCGGAACATCGGACAGGACGCGGGATTCGGGCCGCTCACGCTGACGAACGCTGTTCACCACAACTCGTGGCGGCCGGCGTCGGGCCATCCCGGTGGCTGGCGCGTTGTGCGGGGAATTCAAGTGCAGCAGCTCGAGCGAGAGGACGGCGAACTGACGCTGTTCAAGAGTCATACACCGGCCGCGTCCGTGGCGATGATGATGAACGCGACCATTGCGAGCGAACTCGAATCTCCTGCTCTTGCCCGCTTCCGCTAAACCATCCTTCGAAAGCAACCAGCGAAAGAGAGCCTGTGCGTCCCCTCCCGGGGCGCGCGGGCGCTTTCCGCGCGTGCCCTTGGCCAAGCGTTCACGTTTCGCCAAGCCCATTCGCGGGTGTCTCCTTTTTTCTATCGCCCTTCTGGGGCAACGAAGGAGACCTTTATGAACCAGGCAAAAACCAGCGGCTCGCAGTATCTGCAGTTCGCCCTTCCGCTGTTCGACAATATCGATGATGGTTTGAGCGCGACTGCCACTGCCATGCCTGGCGTACCGGTCGGGGCATGTTCCGCCGGTCTTCCCGAACCGACAGCCATCACTCGCGCCATCACCGTCACAACCTCAGTCGCCACAGTCGCTCAGCACCGTAGCAAACCGGTCGAACCGGCTGCTGTCGTCGACGTTGACGACCACCGGAGCGAAAACTACCGGTTCCGCGATGCTGGGTATGTTGCAGGCTCGCGCAAGGAACAGGCGGCGTCGGCCGTTATCCTTCGCGCAAAGCGGGACGGATCTCGTGTCCATGTCAGTCTGATTGACTGGGATGAACTGGAGTCCAACCCGCGCGAAGCCAAAAACCTCGTGACGAAGTCGAATTTTTTTGGCGAAATCGACTGGGCTGCGCTGCGCGCGGCCGGGATTGAACCGGGCGCAGCTTTCCTCATCGATCGCATCTATGCCGCAATTGCTCAGGAACCTAGTATCGATGCGCCGGACGCTCGCAAAGACTATGCGACCGGTCTGCAGATCCTGCGCGATCGGCTTGAAGCGACGCGAAAGACCGCCGATGTCGTCCGGGAACTCGCTGAGTTGTGGTCGGCGTTCGAGGGCGCGGTATTCACGCCCGAGGAAGCTTCCATCTGTGCCGAAGCCAAGCAGAAGTCCCATGTTCTCTTTCTTGAGCGCCAGGGGATTCAGAAGCGTACCGATGAAGCCTATCAACGCGCTATGACCGCAAAGGCAGAGGTATATCCGTTCGAGAGAGAAATCGAGGTTCGTCAACGGCGCGGCTGGAAGGCCAAGCCCGAGTTGCAGCAAAAGCTCGACGCGGCCGAAGCGGAGCATAAGCGGGTTGAGCAGATCTGGTCCGATTTGCTCGAAGAGGTAAAACCCCGTCGCGATGAAATTGACCTCGAGCGTCGAATGCTCGGCGAGCGTGTCGACGCGATCGTGGCAACTGCGAAGGACCGGAACAAAAGGGAAAATGCGTTTCATCGCGCATTGAACCTCTTTGGCGACCGGTTTGTTGCCGTACTTCGCTACCGGTCGACCCGTTATGGCTCGGATGCATTTGCAAAACATGTTGCCGTCGCCGAGATGGGCAAGATCGCAGACTGGGAGTGGATGGAGAAGGAAGTGACACGCGCGCCGCGTGCCACATCCGAGGCAGTCCGGTTTCAGCTTCGCGTTGCGGACTCCTTTGAGCGCGAGGGAGGCCGACAGGTCATCCCGCAATCGACTGTCGAGTTAAAGGAACTCTATAAGCTGAGGGCCGTGCAATCGGGCAACTGGGTGCTTCGCGATTTTGCGAGCGGGAAGTTCCATACCGAGCAGTCCGGTGCGGCATTTGCCGATCTTGCTGATCTGCTCGGCGTGCCCGACTCGTACATCTCGCTGGGCGGCAAGCTCGCTCTGGCCTTCGGCGCGCGAGGAAATGGGGCGAAGGGCTGGAAAAATGGTGCAGCGGCAGCGCACTGGGAATCGGTGCATCGCGTGATCAACATCACAAAGGTGCGCGGTGGCGGTGCGTTGGGCCATGAGTGGTTTCACGGGTGGGACAACCTCATCACGGAAATCGCAACAGGTCAGCCCTCGGGCGTGAATGATTTCGCCAGTGCGAATCCGGATATCCTTCCGGCGGGCAAACTGCGCGACGCCATGCGGGCGCTGTACAAGGCGATGAAAGAGGGTCCTTTCCGGGCAACTGTCACGCTGCAATACAGTTCGACCGACGTGAAACACGCTGCTCGTGTCATGGAGCGCGCGTCGATCAACGGGGTGGCTCGCATGATCAGGGATGCAGGGAACGTTCATGCGGCGGTTCAGGCGGTCGATGAACATCTCGGCCCCAAGTCAGGCGAAAAGCTCAAGGGCCGCAACAAGACTCTGCACGCGGACTTCCGGGCGATCGCGATCGCGCACTATGGAGGCAATCCTGACGGCGGTGAGATCGAGGTCCAGTGTGGTCCCACGATGTCATCGTTTGCGCTGGAAGCCCACAAGCTTGATCAGGGTGGCAAGCCGTACTACACCGAACCGTACGAGATGGCTGCGCGCGCATTTCAGTCGTGGATCGAGGACCGGCTCGCCGCGCTCGGCCGAAAGAATGATTACCTGAGCGTATACGCGGCCAATCGTTTTCATAAGTGCCCGCTCACCGGCATGGACTGGAAGCCCTTCCCGGAGGGTAAAGAGCGTGAGCGTATCAATGCAGCGTTCGACACACTTGCCTCGGCGATTCGTGAGTCGCTTGTGAACTAATCAACCGCAAGTCGTGGTATCCGGCTCCCCTCACAAGGGGGAGCCGGATCACCTCTTTCTCGGCTAGTTTAGCGACCGCCCACCACGCAGCGATGTTTTCCTGAGACACCCGGTTTCAGCAAAGCACCCCTCGCCTCCTGATCTTCAGGCCCCCGGCATCCTCGATTTGTCGGCGAACCCCATCAATCGCAACGCCCCTACGCACTATCGAGCCAGGTCGAGCTCGGCGGTATCGCGCGCATCTGCGACGCCTACCACGCCTTCGACCAACTCCCACCAGATATTCACGTTTCGCGCTGTTTGTTCAGCCTCACCCCAACCGTCCTGCCTCTGGAGAGGATCACATGTCGTCCGCATCGAACACCTGCTGCATCTTTCTGGACCATTCGAACATCTTCGGTGGCGCGCGAAAAATGGCGGTCGCCCTCGAAGGCGAATCTACCCGCCACGCCGTTCGTCTGCACTATGACTCCCTCATCAGGCTTGCCTCTGCCGGCCGTATTGTCACGACCGGAGTATGTGCAGGATCCATCCGGGGCGCCGAGCGAACCCCGCCAGGGCTGACTCCAACGGTTCGGCAGTCTCTCGCTGCTTCGTGCATTGAGGTTGAGGTGTATGAGCGCAGCGAGAATACACACACGGAGCAGGCTGTCGATCAGGCGATTCAGGTGCATATGCTGCGTGCGCTGGCCGATCAGCCACCTGGTGTCGCCGTGCTGCTGACCGGCGATGGATCTGGGTACCAGTACGGTAAAGGCTTCCGTGCTGATCTGGAGCGGATGCACCGCCAGGGCTGGGGCATCGAACTGCTTGCCTGGAATACGAACTGCAACCGGTACATGCGCGACTGGGCGGCCGATCACGGCTGCTTCATCCCGCTCGACAACTACTACTACACGTTGACCTACATCAAGGAGCAACGGGAACTGGAGGATCTCATCTCCCCAGAACGCCCGGTCGCGTCGCCGTGCCGTGAGGGACGTTGCCCGCCAACGTCGCCCGCATCACGAGGTCACGACAAAGTAGTCCGCGCGCCGCATGGGCTCTCCGTTGTGCCGACAGGCGTGACGCGTGACCTATCGTCGATTCAGTTCACCTCCTGAGCGCCCGTCGGGGACATGTGCCGGCCGGACTGAATTCTCCTTTCGTGCGGTCGATATGCAACCCCGCGGCGCACCGCCTCCCTGGACGGCCACTTCCCTCCCACCTCCCATCGCCCTCAAGGCGCCTCGGGAATATTTGGGCGATCGCCTGAATTTTCCGCGCGCCGCGTCGATATTGGGTCCCTGTATGCGCAATGCAGAGAACACGCAGTCGCTTGCCTTGCGTAAAACGCATTGCACGATAGGCATAGCACGCGGGGACTGACGTACGTTGCCCCGCGCTTCCACAACCCCGGTATAGACGGAGTGCCGTTTGGACTTTCTCATGCCACTGGACTGGACCGCAGTCGTCAAGATTGCGGTACTGGACCTGACACTTAGCGTGAACAACGCTGCCGCCGCTGCGCCGGCGTGCGCGGCACTTCCGCGCGCGCTGCGGTGGCACGCAATGATCGTTGGCGCGCTTGGTGCGACGGCTGTCCGCGTAGCAATGCTCGCCGTCGTGGCTTTTCTGCTCGGGTTCCCGGCTCTTCGCATCGTGGCGGGCATCTATCTTCTCTTTGCCGGTTATCGCTTACTCGCAGGCGACCGCGCGCAGAGCCGCACTGTTCATGGATCGGTCACGGTTCTGGGCGCCGCGTTGAGCATCCTCCTGGCGGATGCGTCGCTCAGCCTCGACAACGTCCTTGCCGTAGCAGCGGCCGCGCACCAGCTACCGTCAAACGGCATGTTCTACGCCGTGGCCGGCGTGGCATTCAGCATACCCATCGTCATGTTCGGAGCCGGGCTGCTCGCGGCCGTCCTTGGCCCTTTTCCCATAGTCATGTGGCTTGGCGGCGCACTCATCGGATGGGTCGCTATGGAGGTTGCGCTCTCCGACCCACTGCTGGATCACGCAAACGCGTGGCTCACGACCCTCTCTTTCACGCCGTTCACTGGTCTCGTCGGTGCTCTCATTGTTGTCGCCGCAGCGATGGTGACCCGCCGGGGAGCACGAGCGCTCCCGGCGACGGTGCCGACCGAGCCAGGCACAACCGAATAACCCCTCTTAAAACCCAAACCGAATTACCAACCTGAGAACTTCGAATGAACATTCTTCTCTCCCTCGACTGGGCCGCATTGGGCAAGATCGTTGTACTCGATATGCTTTTGGGAGTGGACAACGCGGTCGTGATCGCGTTAGCCTGTGCCTCCCTTCCGCCCGCAATGCGCATGCGCGCCATCCTGCTGGGCACAGCTGGTGCGGTCATTCTCCGAGCGCTGTTGCTCGCGGCAGCAGACTTCCTGATGGGCCTCCCCGTTCTCAAGATCGCTGCAGGCGCGTACCTCTTCTACATCGGATACAAGCTGCTTGCCTCCAGTGGCGACGATGAGCACGCGGTCGCACAAAACGACCGGATCTTCGCCGCTGTGCGCACGATTGTCCTGGCCGACCTCATGATGAGCCTCGACAACGTTCTCGCAGTCGCGGCCGCGGCGCATAGCTCGACCGCTCACAGCACGATCTACGCGATCGGCGGCGTGACGCTGTCGATCCCCGTGATTGTTTTCGGCGCAGGCGTGCTGACCACGTTGATGGACCGGTTCAAGATCATCGTCTGGATTGGTGGCGGCCTTCTCGGCTGGGTCGGCGTGGAAATGGCCCTCAGCGATCCCATGCTCGCACCCGTTGCTGCCTGGGTCGGCGCGATCGTTCACGAACACATTTTGGAACTGCTCGAACTCGCAGGTTTCGTTAGCGTGATCGGCGCCGCCCTGGTGGCACGTCGCCGTGCTGAGGCAAAGGAAGAAACTCCCGCTGTCACGGCGACGTCTGCCTAAGGAGTTCGACAGATGGAAATCACTCGTATGGGTAGCAGCGCTCGTTCGCTGGAGTCCGTGGGTGCCAATAGCACCGAGGTTGCGCAAGTGTCGGCACCAAAGGCACTGACCCTTCCTCAGAAGTTCCCTCTTGAACTCACCACTGGTGAAGTGCGTGACATTCAGGCCCGCGTCGCGGCGTTCGATATTGAGGCGTTGTCGCTCCAGGACATCGTCACGCTTGAGACGAAACCGTCGGACGATCTCAACCATGTCCTGGGCCAGTTCCTCGACCAGGTCAACGAGGCCGAGAACCCGCAGGTCTTCAAGCTCGTGACTGCGCTGAACGAGGCCGTGGCGAAAGAGGACCTCGGCGGACTCGCGGACTCGATCCTGAACGCAAAACCCACGCTGTGGGACCGCGCGCGTGGCATTTTCAGCAAGAAGCTGCGCGCTCGTATTATCGATGAGGTGTACGACAATCTCGCGCGACTCGCGAAGCAGCGGTCAAAGACGCTACAGGACGTCGTTGTCGGCATGGAGAACCGTCTGCAACAGGACGCAGCAACCCTTGTCGACGAATTGCACCGTCTGGAAAGCCTGAAAGACCAGTACCGCAAGAGTTTCGTCGACTTCGTACTCGGCGTGGCCTTTCTGCATAACGCCCTGGTCAAGGCGAAAACGATCGCCCCTGCCCTTCTCGCGTCGGCCGGCAATGACTCGATGCGAAAGCAGGAGATCAACGACAAACTCGCCGCCCTCGAGTCTGTCGCGCTTGCCCGCGAAGGAATGATGACGCGTTTGCCGGCTGAACAGGTCGTGATCCAACAACTCGAGACAGCGGGAACGTCGACGCTTCAGGAGCTCCGGACCAATATGGGCACCCGGTTCGCGAGCATCCGGATGACGCTTTTGACGATCCACAGCGCGCAACTCGTGCAGAACGTCCAGCGCCTCGATGGTGCGAACGCAGACCTCGAGAGGAACCTGCAGGACGTTCGCGCGCGCATCACCAAGACAGTCGTCACAACCGCCGCGAATGCACCCGGTAACAATCGCATCCGGCAGGCCCAGGAACTCAAGAAGATTATCAACGACACCCGCGAGCTGCAGGATGCCGTCGACGCCTCCAGAGAAGCGAACCGCGAAAAGTTCGCTACGGCACGGGCGATGTTTGAGGAAGCCCGCAGCGAAGTGTTCGAACTCGGCCGTCGAACCAATCCGAAATCCCCAGCCAAGCTGTAAACATCACAAGGACTACCATGACCAAGCTCGTACTCGACCTGTACAAAGAAGGCGACGTCCCCCAAAAACTCGCCCTCGACCTGGAAAAGGCAGAAATCTTCAAGGCGATTCTCACCTGGGCGGGGGAAACCGACCTCGATCTGCATGCCCTGCACACGGTCAATCTCGGCAGCGGCGCTCGGGCGACCTCTTTCGAGGACATCCTCTCGACGTACAACGTCGACCGGGTGACACCGAGCGGAAAACGTGTCGGCATCCTCCCTCTTGCCGCGGACAAGACTTTCAGCATCCATGGCGGCGCGTTGGTCCACAGCCCTGACGCCCAACAAGGGGGCGACGAATACATCATCGTCAACCCCTCCTATCTCACAATGCCGGATGTAGGCCGCATCGAGATTCCATTGCTGGCAATGATTCACGAGCAAGCCCAGGGGAAGGTATTCAGGGATGTGGTGAACCCGCGTGTCACCATCCTCAACAGCCGGGACGAGAAACTGCTCGAAGTCAGCCTTTCCGACCAGTTCGGTTCGTTCAAGGGCGTGCACCTCGGCTCCATCGTCATCGAGCCGAATATGCCGCCGGCGTATCTGAATCTCGGGGCCGGCTTCAACACCAATTTCAACGGCGTCCTCGCGGACTTCACCTGATCGATCAGGAAGGTCGCGAAATGGAGTACAAGGTAACGGTTGTCGGCGGCAAGGCGAAGGCAAGCTCTGAGGACGCCCCGTCCGCTGGAGACAGCCCCGGTATGAGCATGCCGCTCACGACCGTTTCCCCCGGGGTCGAGCACAAAGCTCCGCAGCAGCGCGTCAATGAGATGCCAGTCACGTCCGTTCGCTCGAGCAATGCAGCCACCCTGGTCGGCGCACCCGCAGACAAGCAGCGTGCTCCGATCCAGTTTGGCGAGCCGAGCAGCGTTACTGGCGCAGTCGTGCGTGGCGTCCGTGCTTCCGCCGAGGAACTGGCGCGGCGCTTTCCCAAGGCCTCCACCGAAATTGTCGCGGGCGCAGTTGCCCTCCTTCGAGGCATCGATCCTTCATCGATGACTTCCGTCGACTGGTTGGATTTCGGCATCGCAAGACAGGAGAGCGCCAACGCGCTCATCAAGCAGCGACTGGAATCCGCGGGACTTGGATCGACTAGGGAGGCTGTTGCGCTGTTGCGCCGGCTGCTGGAATTGCTGGCGGACGTCACGGACGCGATGCACGGCGGCTTTCTCCGCAAACCGCCGCACACAGTGTGGGCGAACCACGAACCGGAAGTGCAGCAGATCGAGCAACGTCTTGAAAGTGGGGTCAAGGAACTCACGACATCGATCAGTGCTGCCCGAGACTTACAGATCCGGTGCGCAACGGCCCAGGCAGAACTGGAAATACCGATCATCGCGGGAGAGTACCTCCTGGACAAGATCGCCAGCGACGACGAACACCTCCTTCAGTCAAGGCTCACTTCCCTCGCGGGGACGCAGGCACTGATGAAAGAGAACGTCCTTGCGATCGAGGCCGACGAGACGAGACTGCAGGAACTGGTGCAACTCGTTCAGGACAGCGTGCTGCTCGGCTTGCATTCAGTGTACAGCCAGCTCTCCTCGTTGCCAGATCGACCGACGGAAACGCAGAAGTTTCTGGCAATGGAAAAGCTCACCGATCTCACTCAACTTATAGAAAGGAAACAGACCGCATGGCGCTCCAACTGAATCTGGAAAAGAGCCGGCAGGCTCTCGTTCTGAACCTCGAGAAAGCCGGTGTCAAGACGATCCCCGAAATGGAGGTCGGACTTGCAGTCGACGTGTCTGAGTCCTTCAAGAAACTCCATCTGGCCGGGGTCACGAACGCATTGATCGCTCGCCTGACCGCCTGGGGACTCACCTTCGATCCGGATGGCAAGCTCGACTGCATGACGTTCTCCGATGGACCCGAGAACGTTGTCTATGTCGGCGAAATCACGGCAGACAATTTCTCCGATTTCGTCGCCACGAAGATCATCGGTAAGGTCAAGGGCTGGTGCGGCGCAACCCACTACCATTACTTCGTCAATCGTATGCTGGAGCATTTTGGTTGGAGAAAGACCGTTGAAAAGGCAGGCTTTCTTGGCCGCCTCTTCGGTCAACAGGACCGCGAGGTCGACTCTGGTCCAAAGCGCCGAAGCCTCATCATCGCGCTTACCGACGGCGATAACACCGATCACGCAGCGACCATCGAGGCTTTGAGGCAGTCGCAAGAACGTAAGGATCATGTGTACTTTCTCTTCATCGGTGTTCGCAACGAAGGAAGTACGTTTCCGTTCCTTGAGAGCATCGGCGACACCTTTTCGAATACCGGCTTCGCGCATATCGACGATCTGAAGACGTTCGTCAACCTCTCGGACGAAGAGATCAACGCTCAACTGATCTCGGACGAACTGATCGAGTGGCTGAAGGCCTAGCCCAGGCACACTGGTCTGGCGCTGGCGGAAGCTGCGCATAGCCCTGTGGCGCTTTCGCCCGTCGCCAGCCCATCGGTTCGAGGGTAGCCTGCAAGGTGGTTCTGAATCGTGACTAAACAAGAAAAGCTGTAAGGAATTCCCACATGCATTTGCAAGGAAATACCGGCTCTCCGCTCGTGCTCATCCACGAGACCTCGCCGGACATCGCTCTGTCGATCCTCCGCGGCCGTAAATTCATCGCCGGGCCGATTCTGGGCGATGCGGGGATCAACTGCTACATCGAGGGCGTCGATTCGTATCATCCCGACCAGGCGGCGTCGAAAGGCGCATTTCTGACCTTCGAGTGGAGCGGCCCCGTGGAAGCATCGCGGAGCATCAGTCGACATGAGCCCGAGGTGCTTTACGACGAGCGCCCCCATCGCGCGTTTGTCTTCACCTGCACCAAAAAGCACTTGCGCGTCACGGGTCTCTCGTTTCGCGAAGGTCACTCGTTTGATGGCCTTGTCGGTCAGGCGCCGTGGTATGTACTGAACAAGCCGCGGTGGGCCGAACAGGCGCATGCGCAGATCCAGACGGAGGTCGATAGAATTCTGCGCGAGAAGCCTGTAATCAGCGTCGTTCCACCGCCCGATGCTCCCTACCTCTTCATCCTTCGGGAACGCAACTTGATCTGACCGGCAGCCGGGGCGGCGCGACGAAATGACTTCCGAATTGCACAAGCAACTGACAGCACGCGGTGCGCGATGGTTAAGGCAGAAAGGTTTTGGTGTTATCGCCTCGGAACTCGTTACGCACCGCCCGGGGGAACAAGCGGACGTTATCGGATTCAGGTCAACGTGCTCTGGCTTGATTGAAGTGAAGGTCAGCCGCTCCGATTTTCTTGCGGACAGACGCAAACCGCACAGACAATCGGGGGGGCTGGGTAACTACAGGTTCTATCTGTGCCCACCCTCTCTGATTCTTCCAGAGGACTTGCCTGAACGCTGGGGTCTTCTTTACGCCGAACCACGCCGGATCGTCGAGGTGGTCCGGCCTCCCGGAAACGTCTGGCCCGTCGTCGACTCCCGGTTACTCGAATCCGGATCGCCTTGGGCAGCCTTTGCGCACCCTTCCGACGCGTCGGCGGAGCGCGCGTTGCTCTATTCCATCGCCCGGCGACTTTCGGCCGGAGAGCGTGCCAGCTAGACACGCGGATCCTTCGCAGGACCAAAAGCAGGAATATCTTGCCATCGTCGTGCAGCGGCGGTTAACATTATGACCAGCCGCTCAAACGGCAATATCTCCTTCTGAATCGTCGGCCCCCGACGATCTGCAATCCTCGGCATTTCGAACATTGGCGTGAACGCCGCCATTGTCATTTGGCCCGTTTCGGTTTCTCGTGTTTTCGCGCACTCGCTCCATCTGTGTCGCTGCGAGACCTTCGAGACTGGTGCTTTTCCGTTATACCAGGCGGTTGCTCTGCCGCGTCGACCCTTTGAGTCTGAAGACCCGGTTGCATCCGGGCAATGTGACTTTAGCGTCGAGGCGAGCAGTTGAATTTGCGTCTGGCATCGCCAATGCATGCTTCATCTCACCGTTCGGAACGCTGGGCGATCGAGCAGCGTAATGTCGATGGCTCAAACGGACCATTGAATATCTCGTTTTTCCGCTGCGGCGCCAAGGGCTAGCGCCGTTTTTCGGGTAGTTTCACGGCGCATACGTCTCATTGCGGCCGCTAAAGCCCTACAGTTGTAAAGTCGTTAACCAGATAACCACCTTCTCACCATGCGAGTTACAAAGATGCGCGATACGATCCTGCGAATAATCATCGCTGCGCTGCTCGGCGTGATTGCTACCGCCAGCAACGCGAACCCGGCGACGATCGTCAGCGGTGTTTCACTGATGCAACAGACCAACCAGGTCGTGTCTGCCGCCGGTTATCGTCTCATCTGGCGTCTGCCCGTCGACGCTGCGGCGGGGAGCGCGGCCCAGGCCTATAGCGAGTTGACCGATGCCCTGTTCGGCGTATCTCGTCAGATGTCCGCGACGTATGTCGCGGCAAACGGCGTTGCGCCGGTGATCTGCGAGGGAACCAAGACCATCGTGATGGCTCCCCTCTCCGAATCGCTCGAGATTGTCCGTGATGGGCAGGCGTACGGTTGCGCGATTCCGCAAGGACGCTAGCCTTCAAGTCCTGCGGCCGGCCCCGCGGCTCGCGGGATCGGTGGAGGCGGACCGAGCCGCTATCAAGGAAGCACCACGGTCAAAGTGGACGTCGTGAAAGGTGGACCGCCCACGACTTGGCACGAGCTACGACTTCTTGGACTCAGTCCACTTGCCGGACAATCTAGCGCGCAGCATAATAGCGTCTGCCGCCCAGAGCGGCAGCCTGCATAGGCACCTCTCAAGAATCTCCTGACGCCGCGCCGATTTCGCGAGCTCCTACAGCCGTAACCTCTTCTTCAGCGTCAGCGCCGCAGATCTGAACTTCCAAATTTCTGACGTTGCTGGACGCGTCAGATTTCTGAGAGTTTCGCTTTCTCCTTTGAAATCGACGTGTGAAACGGTCCGCCGTTTCCATCGCGCTCCCCCTCATTCTGCTGGTCCGCTTACCTCTGCCCGCTCGTGGCACACGCAAGCGCTTGATCTGCGCCCTCCCGGCTTTTAACCGCCTCGATTTGAGGTACAACATTGGGAGATCTATGAACTCAGAAACACAAGCACTTGCACAGGTGCAGCTCGAGCGAGACTGGTCCGGAACGATGACCCTCTATGCGCACCAGGTTCGCCTGCGCGGTTACAACGTCCGCCCCTCGGTCTGTAGCGCGGTCGACACCGTCGACGGCGCGAAGATCCTGCAGACCGTGATGCCCGGCCTGACGAAGACCCAGCACGATGCGCTCGCCCGGATCCACGCGGTTATGGCCGAGCAATGCACCACAGCATGGGCAACGCTCGTTGACCTTGCTTCGGAAGAGACGTTCGGCCGGCCGTACGCGTTCGGCGATTACAAAATCTCGGCTGTTGCGCGAGATGAGTACTCGCCCGAACGCAAGGACCAGTTGAGGGTGCTCGCTCACGCCCAATCGCGCCACAAGCGCGCGGCTCAAGCGCACGCGCGCCTCGCGAAATCGCGGCTGAGATTGCACTGAACAGCCGAAGCATTCAACTGAAATAGATCGAGAAGAGGATTGAAAATGTCGCTCATCAAGGAAGCGCTTGAAACTTCGGCCCGTTCCGAAGTGATCGGCGCGTTAACCGCCCTTGTGACGGGTGTGCTCGGTTTTGCACTCCGCTACCACCGGACGGCAGTGCGCAAACAGAAGGAGAAGTTCGCTGTTGCCGCATCCGACATCGGGTTCCTGCTTGCGCTCGAGGAGGAATATCGAAGCATGCTGAAGGAGCACGGCATCAGGCTGTCCAAGGTCGAAATGCGTGACCGAGTTCGCGCGCGGGGCCTTCTCTTCAGCGGTCGATTCACGCCGGGCCGCGTTGCGGCAGCACGTGAAGCTCGCGGGTTCATGACGGCGTGGTATCGATTCCGCGCCACCGTCGAATCGATGCCGGAGCAATCCGAAACGAGTTGACGATCAACGTCCTTGAATAGCAAACGCGCCGCCACCTATTGCCCTCGGGCAAAGGTGGCGGCTTTTTTTTGCCCACCGTTTTCGTATGGCGGCTTGCGTTTAAAGATTGTCGTGCTCATATTGCCGTGCGGTCTGACGTATTTGACAACACGGAACCAACCATGAAAGCCATCACACTCCTGAAGAAGTACAGCGTCATCCCGGTGATGATGCTCGCGTCCGGCGTCGTCGCGATGATCATCAGCAACGTCGACGCGGCGACCAACCCCGCCCACTCCGATGACTGGCCACAGGCACAACTTACACAGGCCGCGACCGCGGCGATCGCGTTCAAACGCGATCAGGGCAGACTGCCGGCGAGCCTCGACGAATTGCGCGCCGCCCGTGCCGGCACCTACCTGCCGAAAGGGTTCGATCTCGCTGGGGTAATGTATTTCCGTGAGGGCGGCGAGACGCCTCCCCGACTGAGCTGGCGGGACGACGTGGCGGGCCTCGTCGCCTACTGCCGCCTTGACGCGGCAATCCAGAAGCGCTGCCGTTGAGTCAACGTGCATATTTGCCCTCGAATAGCGGCTTTCTCTCAAGTATTTCCGGCGTGCGGTCGTAATCCCGATCACAGTGGACCCGGCATCAACCCCAATGAACAAGAAGCCCCATACACCCCGTTCCAAAGTCGAACTACTGCCTGTCGCCCGAGATCTTCGGGACGAGTGGGCGCTGCGCGACCATCTCACGCTTGCGGCGATCAGGATGGGGCACGGCACTCCGATCCTTCTGGGCCGAATCGCTCAGCTTTTAATGGTTTCCAATTTCCTCGCGGACGCAGGATACGGCCGTGATGCCCTACCGACCCTGATCGACGCTCAGGAATCGATCGGACGCATCCAAAGCCGCGGCGAAAACGAAGGGTACTGGTCACCGACAAAGCCTGCCGAATGGGAGCCCCTTGCCAGACTGCTGACCCTGTACGATAACCAGCTCGCGAGAGCGCCGATGCACAAGGTAATCCGGGCGATGCAACGGCAACAGCACGCGACGTCACAAGCCCAACCTTACGAAGAACGGCGCAATGCCAAGGTGCTGCTGGCGGCCTAGTCCTTTGGTGTCATAGCCGGCGTGCTTCGACCGCCCAGTTGCAACCGCTGGAAAGCCACGTCTTTTCGAAGAATTGCGTCGCGGTTCGGCCGATATAGAATCAAGTCCGCAGTACGGGCCGAAGCAATGAAAACCGCAGGGCACACCGCGCCCCGCTTACATCTGAAAACGACATGAAACGAATTCTGGTTCCTATGGTTCTGGTGGCGCTCCTCGCAGGATGCAGCGACAAGAACGACAAAAATGCTACAGCGAATCCGGCGGCCGCTCCGGTTGCGCTGGACCCGCTTGACGGCACGTATAACGCCAACCTGAACGGAAAAGTTCAACCGTTCGTCAAGGTCGTTCACGAAGACGGCAAGCCCACGATCTACACGATCGTGGATGGCCATTGGTCGAAACTCCAGGGAGAGGTGAAATCCGTCAGCAAGGCTGATTTTGAGTCCGAGACGAAGACTCCGGTGAACGGAAACGTCACTGCGCTGGAAACTCAGACTTTCGTGGTCGCGCAGGTTCCCGCTGGCTGGGGCGCCGGGAAGTTTTCGACCAAGACGGGTTACTTCGCGATGACTCCGTTCGGCCCTCTGGAACTCGAACGGCAGTAAGCCGCAGGGACCTGGATGGAAATCATCGACGACATGCTCTACCCCCTCGCCCCGGACGACTGGGAAGGCGCCGCACAGGATGCGGCGTTTGCGGGGAGGTGTTTCAGTCGGATGATCGACGGCCGGCTGGTAAACGCGCAAGCCCTCGATGGCCGCTACGCGCACCGCCCGCTTTACGAAGGCGAGATCACCCGGATCTCAAGTGCGGATGCGGCGAGCGCCGCTGCGGTCGCTCGCCTCACCCGCGCCCCTGAACTTCTGGCACAGCTGGACGCTGCGCGGCGATCCGCGGACGTATCCGGATCACATGTGACGGATTTTTCGCTCGAAGCCCGTAACGACCAACCCGGCGAAGCGGTTGCCTAAGCCCCGCGTCGTAGTCTGACGACTCGCGCGGCGCCAGCTGCGCGAAAACCTGAAGCAGCTTTACCTGAAGTCTTTTTCCTAACAATGAAACAGCACTTTGACGACGAAGCGCGCGAGCGTCTTATCCGATGGATTCGCCGGCGTATGGACGAATTCGACATAAGTCTAGAAGCGCTCGCTACGGCTTTGAACGAACCCATTTACCGCGATGCCCACGGCAACGAATGGAATGGGCGCGGCGACATGCCTGACTGGCTAAGGGCCGCTACCAACGCGGGTGCCAACCTCGACTTCTTTCGGACTGAGCCGATCCAGTCGATCAAAGAGGAAGACGAGCTGCTCGCGTCGTCGTTCTTTCGCAGAAGCGCAGGCGCTGAAGCCTAGTCGCCGGCGCCCGTTTTACGCATTCGTCTCCAACTGCCTTCTCAAAACCCAAATGGCACGCGACGTCAGCACAGTCAAGGTTCGCGAAAATGATCCTGTCGTCCGGGTGAACGCCGCTGGCGCGGAGACTCCCGATTGCGACTGGGCCGTCGCCGCGCTAACCGACTCTACCGGACGACTTGTTGGAAAGCGTCACCGCGTCTGGGGAGGAAACCCGCTTGCCGTCGACCCGGATCTCTACGAGCGGCTGCAAGAGCAGCTTCACGCCGACCTGACCTGTATAGCTCGCAAGGACGGCCAGATCGGCATTCTGTTTCGGCCAGAAACCTTCTCAGCAGAGACGTATCCGCCCCCTCCCCGTGCCATTGAGCCGATACCGGGTGTGTGCGGACATGTCGGCGGAGATCTGCCCGACAGCGCTGCTGTGACTGCCAGACTACGCGCCGGGCTTGAACCGATCGCACACGATTTTCCGCACGTTCGGTTTGGCGTGCCTGAAACGCGTGAAGGGTGCAGGCCGTCGGTCTGGGCATTCGCGGAGGACGGATTGCTGACTGAGCGCCAGCGAGAAGATCTCGCGCACCGTCTCGAAACGCTATGCCTGAACGCCACGGCCCCCGAGTGGCTTTGAATTCGGGTATTATCCCTTCTGCGCCGATTACACGGCATCATGCCGCAGCACAACGCTGCTGCCTCCACACTGCGTCAAAGCACGCCAGCCACTCTAGCCGTGCGCTTCGTCAAGATTTTGCTTGACCGAGCACATGGGTGCTCGACTCCTTAACCATTCGCCGATCGTTCGGCAGTCAAGGAGTCAGAATGAACAACACCACACCGCGCAAGCCCACTCAGCAACAATTCGTTCTTCCGCTTCTTGACGCCCTCGAGAACGAAGGCGGCAAAGCAAGCACCGGCGATTTATACGATAGCGTTGCCCGAAAGATGGGTGTCGCTGACGATCACCGCAATGAGCAGATCGTGATCGGCGGCAAACGCTTCAATGCCTTTGAGCGCACTGTACGGTGGGGACAACAACGCGCCAAAGCTTTAGGCCTCGTTGTGCCGACCGGCAAGAGCACATGGCAATTGACCGGTAAAGGAAAAGACGCCCTACACACCGCAGCGCCCGGAATCGTGATCACCATTTTTACGACCGCCGATGGCATTGCGATGTATGGTCGCGCCGAAGAAGCGATCGCCCATGTCGAGGACGACAGTGTCTCGCTGATCTTCAGTTCGCCTCCTTACCCTCTGCTTCGTCGGAGCAATACGGCAATCTGGGTGCCGAGCAGTACCTGGACTGGCTTTTGCGAATAGCCGAAACGTGGCCCAAAAAGATGAAGCAAAGCGGGTCGATCGTGCTGAATACAGCCGATGTATATAATCCTGGCGAACCAACGCTATCCCTCTATCAGGAACGTCTTCTCGTCCGTTTTGCTGACGATCTTGGATGGAGGCTGGCGCGAAGGTACTCGTGGCATAACCCGGCGAAATTGCCAACGCCAGCGGCCTGGGTAACCATAAACCGGGTCCGCTGCAAGTCGTCGTTAGAACAACTCTACTGGCTTGCGCCGCACGGTGAGCCGTACGCCGACAACCGTCAGGTTCTTACCGAGTATAGCGACGCGATGCTCGCGCGCCTCGCGGCGGGCGGTGAAAAGAAGAGAGCGCGTCCCAGCGGGCATCAACTCGCAGACGGTGCATTCAGCATCGACAACGGCGGCGCGATTCCCGGCAATCTTCTGACTGCCGCGAACACTTCCTCGAACGACAGCTATCAACGTCGTTGTCGCGAACTCGGTTTGCCCGTTCACCCTGCGCGCTTTCCTGCTGAGTTGCCATCGCACTTCATCCAGTTGTGCACCAGGCCAGGCGAGATCGTGATGGATCCCTTTTCCGGTTCCTTCCAGACGGGTGCCGTCGCGGAAAAGCTCGGACGCAAATGGATCGGCGTGGAACTCAACGCGGAATACATTGCAGGCGGCGCGACCCGCTTCCCGCACGCGACGATTCATCAGCCCGGCCTCCTTGAACGGCTGACTGTTCCCGACGCGCTGTTCTGACTTTTCGCCTTCGTAACCACTGCAATACACCCGGCCGTCGATTCTTTCGATGGTCGGGTTTCCTCCCGCTTGCTTCGATGAGCCCGGTTCATCAAAGCCAGTTGGCTGTGCCCTTTCCCAACGCCGAATCGTCGGCACCAAAGCAAGGAGCACATGAATATGAACGCAACAATCCGCCTCGCCACGAACGAGCGCAAGCTCATCAGCAATCTCGGCTTCGCCTTCAGCAACAACACGACGTTCCTCTCGGAGTTGGCACAGAACGCGCGTCGTGCAGGCGCCTCCTTTGTCGCGTTCGAGCTCAAAGGTGACGATCTGGTCGTGACCGATGACGGCAGCGGCATCTCGGATTTCCAGAACCTGTTCACGGTCGCCGAAAGCGGCTGGGACGCGGAGGTTCAGGTAGAGGAACGACCGTTTGGTATGGGCTTCGTCAGCGCGCTATTTGCATGCAGCGCCATCACCATCGAGTCGTGTGGCGCGACGCTCAGCGCAGCAACTGCAGCTGTGCTGAAACAGGACGAAGTGGACGTGATCGAGGGCGACGTCACTGTCGGTACGCGACTGACGCTCCACGGCCTGCAATTCGATTCGGCTTTTGTGCCTTCAGCGCTGGTCAATATCGCGCGTGGTTTTGCGATCCCGGTCCATCTCGACGGAAAGCCGTTGCCACGTCCGTTCGCACTGGACGCGAGCGGTTACATCGATTCACCTGTCGGTGCGATCCGTGTGCCGGGTCTGGGCAATAGCTCCTTCGAAACACACCGCTACATCGCGTTTCTTCAGGGCGTTGAGGTAGCTCGGGGCAGCAAGCACAGTTCGGCGTTCGACGTCGTCGTCCATCTCGATAGCAAAGCGTTTCGCGCCCAGTTGCCGGACCGTCATCAGTTGATCGATGCAGAGGCCCAGATCGCCAAAGTTCAAGACGCAATCAAGACAGTTGTCGCTGCGGAGCTTCGGAAGAAGCACGACGCTGTCGGCGCAGAAGAGTTCGTGCGGTTCTATTGGGAACAGGCCTTGAAGTATGCTGCCGAACTTCTCTCTGATATTCCGTTCGCACCGCTCAAGCTGTTCAAAAAGCCGATCGCGGTGTTGTGGAACGACAGCGGGAACTGGTATGACGCTGTAACGGAGATCTCCGACGATGTGCACTATCTCGTGCCGCAAGGTGAGCTCGAAAGCGGGAAGCGGCGCGCCGTTGCTGGCGGTGTATTCGCGGAAATCGATACCGACGGTTTGTCAGCGTTGCGTCTCGCCTACGTCATCGCCCATAGCGGGATCGTGATGACCCAGGCGGTTCCCGACAATCACTGGACATCGTCGCTACCTGCGATCGATGAGATCGACCTGACCTACGAGGTCGTCGACGCATTGCCTGAAATCTCGATTCGCGGCATATGCGACGCTGGCTTCCTCGTCCCCTGCAAGCAGATCCTCGTAAAAGGACCATGGGGTGATGTGTGCATCGACAGTCACGAGCTGGCGGTTACCGACGACCAAGGTATCACGCGGATTTACTCGCCAGAAGGTACCAAAGCAGTCGCGGAAGGCGTGCGTCAGGTGCAGTCGTTCACAAACGAGCACGATCGCCTCGACACGGACTATCGTGACGAGGTAGAGGCGCAACTCGCCGCGCTGATCGGTCAAGCCCGCGGCGCTGCCCCGAAAGACGTTTTGCAGAACGCTCTCCGCGATGTCTTCGTGAATGTCGATTCCGTGTGCAACAAGCGCTACGTCGTCGCAGTCAACGAGCGCGGCCGCCTGAGTGTCATGGAAGTTCTGGGCGAAGCAGGTAGCGCCTGACACCGTTTAGGCTTCTACTCCCATTAACCGCAATACGCCCCTACCGTCGCTTTCGTGACAGTAGGGGCTTTTTTTATCGCCCCGCGCCGCCGACTTGCGTTGAGAAAACCGTACCAAAGAATGTTGCTGTACCGATCACCCTTACCGGGAACTGCTTATGTCTCACGCCTGCTCGAGTTCAGCCGCTCCTGTGCCGTCCTTCTGGACGCGTAACCGCCAGCGTGTCATGTGCCTGCTCGGCACCGCGCTGGGCCTTTTTGCCGCCCTCGTCATCATGGCCCCCGACTCCGGGCCTCTCTCCGCGCTTGTGACGATGCTCGTTTTTAGCTGCCAGCACGTCTGGCAAGCGTTCGCGGCGCTGTGCCCTGTCTGCTGACGACACCAGATTTCGAGCGACGGCAGCCGGCAGGACCGCGGCGTGCTAGACAACCGCCTTTGCAATGCGCGTCGCGTAACAGTGTGCTCTGCCATCAGACGCTAGTGTTCGAGCGTCGCGCGTCAACTTTTGTGCGCCCGGAATGTCAGACGCTGCATAGGGCTACAATCGTGGCAAACGATCCGTCGGCTAAGGCCGCACGGACATTTTCCCAGGAGGCCGCCTTGGGACTACAGTGTTGGTCGGTGCCGCGGCAGATCTTTGCACCGTGCCGAAAACTTGCTGGAGGCAAAATGAAGAAAGCAATCCACGGCAACACCCAGACTGCGAAATTGCGCCGTACGGGGACGGCCCTTTCCATCACCGGTTCCGCGATCCTCGGCTCCGCACTCGCCTTTGATGGCGTCGGCGGCTGTGCTCGCCTTGCACAGGTCTATCTCGGCGAGCACAATCTCGCGCTCGGCATGTTCCTGGCGGGCGTGACGTGCGTAGGTGTAGGCGTCTATCTCGCCGTCAAGCATCGGGTCCGTTACGCCAGCGACGCGGCGCCGTCCGCTGCACTGGCCTCCTGATCGGGACACCGGTCCCGGCAGCCGTTTATGCATTGCCAGCTGGGTTATTGCTCCGGCTCCGGGGCCGGTGCTATCATTGCCACCAGCCGTTTAGATCGGCATTCAGATTGAGTTGAACCGTTCTCCACGCCCATGCGGCGGCACGCGCAGACCGGTTCATCGACTTCCCATTGAGTGCGCTTCGTCGAGGTGACTCCACCGAGCGCGTTCGCTCGCCTCCTTTCATCCGCCCGCTTACGGGCAAAAGGAGCAAACAGATGGGAATCCGTTCTTCCAACTACATCGCACTCAAACCCCGCGTCAAACTCACGTCCGCTGCAGTTCAGGCGCTGACTCTCAATGCGGTCGACACCCTCTCCGAGCCACGCGGCACAATCATCGTCTACGAATGCAACTTCACGCCGATGTACGCGCGGGACAAATTTGGCGAGCACTGCACTTTCGACCTCGAAGCCGAGATCGCGATCCAGAAGTTCCTCGGCACCCTGCCCGTGGAATCGTTCTTCATGCGGCGCGTCGGCGACCAGTTCGACTATCGAGGCAACTGGCTGAAGCACGCATTTCTCGATGACGAACGAGTGAGAGACATCGAAGCGCAGTACGCGTCGCACGTGGCGGCAGCCGCAAACGTCGACGCCAATTATTCGTCCCCTGCCGGGTCGGAACCGCACGGCGATCTCCTTGACCGGTCCGATGACACGCCTCTTCTTTTTACGAGGCAGGGTCGCAGGATCAGGGGAACCGTAGAGATCGCCTATGCGACCGGACGGCTTTGCGACATCTCCCGCGCGCCGAACGGCTCGCTCGCGTATGACTTCGTTGAGAATGCAGTCGTCAACGAAGGCGACTGGGAGACCAAGCTCGATCCGCTGCAACGTCCGTTCTTCGAAACCGAAGATGGAAAGCACGTCGCGGAAACCGAGGTCGTGCTCGTGAGCCCGTCCCGGGAGCGCGAGTTTCTGAAAGCATTCGATCGCTAAGCGAGCAGCACTAGCTTAAGGAGCGCCGCCCTTCATCGGGGCGGTTGCCCCCTCGTGGCCATCCATCTTGCGAGTCCGTCTGACTGATGCGAACAGCAGTCGAACGTGCTTGCGTGCGTGCTTCTCAACGCCCCCTTCCTGGGCAACACACACAGCAAAGGATGGTTTCCTCATGAACGACAACATCACCACTCCCTTTCCGGCCGCCCCGTGGAAGTTCGAGCCGCGGCACATGGAAAGCGACGGCAAGCGGGTTGCGCTGCTCCTCGTCACCCAGTCTGGGTCGGCGCCGCACAACGATCCCCTGATCCTCCCTGTCCGCGAGGATTTCATCGGAAAGGTGTCCGAGCAACGAGAGTACGCCAAGTCACTGATCGAGCAGGCTCCGGATCTCTTTCTCCAGCTCGCCGGCTCGGTCGACGACCTCGAAGATCTCGCGATCAAGTACCGCGAAGAGGAAAAGAACGGCTGCGCGGACGAAATCGAGTCCCGCATCGTTGAGATCCGCGCGCTGCTCGCCAAAGCCACCTCGCTCGCGCCGCCGGCTGGTGGCAACCAGCGTTTTCTTGTGCGGGTGCGCTCCGCCGATGTCATGGTGACCGCGAAAAATCCGGCTACTGCGGAGCGGTACGCTCGCGACGATATCCGCGAGTTTGCCCTGAAATGCAACTGGGAAATCGCACGTTCGGCGATGGCGGCTCCGTACCTCGAACTGACGACCGTCGACGAAGTGCAGGCGCTCGCCGGCTTCGCGATCGAGCGCACGACCGACACTGCGCCGGAGTATTACTTTTGCGCGTATATGAACGTCGTCGTCGAAGCTGACTCGCCTGAGTCGGCAGACGCAGCCGCGCGTCAGCTATTCGCGCACGAGGTCGCGGTCTAGCGTCGTCGTGATAAATGAAACTCGGGGCGCGACCTTGTCGCGCCTCATCTGAGAGCCCCGCCTTGAGCGGGGTTCTCTCATTCGCACTCAGCGGTGTTCGTGGATGAGCCACCCGGCGCTCGTCCAGGGCCACTGCCCCTCCTCATTCAAAACGCCTGCTTCCAGGCACAGAGGAGTTAATCATGAATCTGATCGAAAAGTTTCTTGGGCCGGTTGGAGAGTTGCCACGTCATCAACTGAACGCGCTTCTCGAAGATACACCTCGAATGCATATCGGCATTCCCCACAAAGGAGGTCATCTCGCCGTGCATGCCGAGAAGATGCAATACGCCGGGATGGTGTCCGCGAGCGCGTTTTACGACGCGAGCGCCGGCAAATTTCGCGTCCCTGAGGCCACGCCGCTGCACGAGTTGCCGGCGTGGGCGCTGGATAGTGCCGGCTTTACGGCCGTACAAAATTGGAGTCGAAAGGGAACACAACCCGGTATGGCTGGGGTATATCCGTGGACCTACTCAGACTATTTAACACTCGCAGCTGAGATGCGTCCGACATGGGCCTCTCAGCCAGACCTTTGCTGCGAACCCGAGGCCACTGGGAGCGATGAAGAGGTCGATTTTCGCATTCGCGCAACTGGCACTTTGCTCTTCGGCTGCCTCCAGGTTTTGTACGACTGGCAGGAGCAGTTGTGCAAGGATACCCCGGCGTGTGTCGTCCAGGACATGCTTCGGCCAGTTGTTCCCGTGATTCAAGGTTGGACTCGTACGCAATACTTACGAAGTTTGGAATTGATGCTCGAGGTATGGGGCTACTGGGAACCATGGGTTGCGCCACCGGCTCTGATCGGCATCGGCTCAGTGTGCCGACGGGACGTTCATCATCCCGAGCACGGGCTGCTCGCAATTCTCACGGCGCTGGAGCGACATCTACCGAAAGGCATGAAGGTGCATCTCTTCGGCGTGAAAGGCGCGGCGATCGAGTACGTGCGAATGTTCGATTTCGTAGCTTCTTATGATTCGATGGCGTGGGACTTCTCTGCACGTAAGAAGGCTCACCAGCAGGGCATTTCGAACAACATGATGCATCGCTCGAATGAAATGACCCGCTGGATGGACATTGCTACTAGCAAAATGGCCCCGAAGGTCGGCGACCAGTTCCGTCTGTCGTTCTGATCTCTTCCCATCCCTGCAATCAGGAGCGTCTATGGGCGCCGACGTCCTTTCCGGACGCCGGCGTGCGTGGCGCTCCTCCCCACACTAAGAGACCCTTCACTCAAACGACTGCTTCGTTCGCGTGAGTGGCTTCGCCGCCCCTGTTTTTCAACGCTCGCATGCGAGCACACAACAGGGAAATTTCAATGCAACAGCAAACCGCGACTCCGTCAGTCTCGGCGATAGCCGCCATGCAGCGGCTCTATGTCCGATTCGGAAAGCACTGGAAGAAATACGTCAGTCGCACGTGGCAGGACGGGGACGCTGATTTCCCCTCTGATCTCCCGGCCATCCTTGGGATGCAGGAAGCGTTTGGGCGCGCTTGGCTGGAAGAATACACGCTGCCTTCGTTTGATCTACACGCGCGGCCGCTCGCTGCTCAGCTCGCTGGGCGCACAGCCCGCCCACTCGACGTAACGGCATTTCATGGAACCAACGCCCGCTTCGACACGTTTATTCCGTCAGCGTCCGGCGCACAGGGACCAGGAATCTATCTCGCCGATCGTCCCGCTGCTGCCGCAGGTTACGGCGATCTGGTCATGAAGACGCGGGTTCGACTCCAGAACCCGTATCACTTCTACCCGACGGAGGAATCGCTTAACGCGGAGATCAATCCGGAACTCATCGAACAGGCGCTCCCTCCTGTGCTCGCAATTGCGGTTGCCGAGCGCCTCGCTGACGAAGGCTACAACGGGTACGGCACGGAGGTTCAGGACGCCCTGCGATCGTATGGATACGACGGCGTGCTCGTCGTTTATCCGTTCGGCGATGGAGTCATCGAAGGTGTAGACGCCGAATGCGTGCTCGTCGCCTTTGACGCCTCGCAGGTCGAGATCGAAGCGATCGACTCGAGCGCATGTGGCGTGCTGGAGTGAAGTCGCTCCCGGTGCTAGGCTCTGGCGGATAGGCACGTGTCCCCGGCGCTACGCGTCGGGGACTATCCTTCTCACGCCGAGCAGACGACGCATCGAACGTGGCCATCGTCGCTCACGGCATAGACGTCGATGTTAAGGATCGCGCGGACCCGCGGCGAAACACGTGTCGCCTCTCGAACCATCAGTTCTGGAACGACAACGGCAAACCGCGCGCGGCCAACTTCGTCGGCCGGCATGCGCCGCAACAACTGGCCGTAGAGTGTGTCAACATCGACACTTGCGCCAAGTGTTCGGCCTTTCGCCTCTGCGAAAAGCCTCGCTTCCCCCCTCTCTGCTACGACGTCTACCCGCTTTACCTCCCTCTGGACCGACCATCCATCGCGTTCAAGGAAGACGCAAAACGCGTCGACAACCCTCTTCTCATCCCCTCGCATCGCTTACTCCGCTCTTATCGGATTGCTGTTTCGTCCGAACCAGCGCGTCACACCCTCTCTGACGCGCCCGCGCTGGCTGTCGGAAAGGTTAGCGGGACTTGTGGCTGAAAGCGCCATCCGCGTTGACGTACGGGTTCGCCTTTTTGCGATCATCCTTTGGGCAAGACATCCCCATTCGCTGGCGTAGTGGAGCCGGCGTACTTTTGCCGGGTTTGGCATCAAGCTTGATGTCTTCGATCCCAGCACCCCACGCATCAAGCATTCGCTTGCCGACCTCCCGAAAATCCGGGTAGCGGCCCGCGAACTCTGCGACCAGCGGAGACACAGCATGAATCGCAGCTGCAACGCGATCGAAACTATCAGTCATGTCGCCTTTGCTCAGGCCGAGTCTCGCGCCACCGTAGTTGGCAAGCAACTGCCCGGACGTCCAGACTCGCTTCCCGTATAGGTCCAGCGCCGGGCGATCGTGTTTGAGCGCTGGATAGACTGTCGCGGTCAGCACGTCATAGACGGGCGCAAGACGGACGTCGTCGCGATTGTTGTACACCAACGCAAAATTCTTGAGATGGCCATCAGCATTGCGCACAGCGTAGTTCAGCATCAAGAGCGTGAAGAGTTGCCGCGCAGCCTCCTTAAACCTGGGGCGAGGCACATAGGTTTGAGTGAGCTTTGCCAGTTCTTCGAGCGAGCCCTTGTACTTATTGACGGGATCGACACCCTTCAGCGAGCAGTAGTCCTCGAAAGCCGTCATGTGTCCGTTTGAGCGATCGAAGCGGCGGACAGCCAGAACCTGGCCGTCATCCGACAACCTCGTCTCGGGGACTTCGAGCCCGGCATGGCGCGCCACTTCAAGACAGAGATACTCGTTTGGCGCCAACCCAGGTAAGTCATCAAAGCCTGTCTTCAGGATGAACTCTTCGGTCCAGATAGTGGCCTTGTCATCGGGCGAAGCCAGCGCCTTGGGCATCACGCCCGAAACACCTTCTGTCACCCCGCTTTCGAGCAACCGGAGCAAATTGTCGCGGGAGTCCGTCGACGCGAGCAAAGACGCCATGTCGGCTCTGTCGGCTGCTGCCTCGAGGCTGGAACCATGTGACACCACCTGAACGCGTCCAATCGTGTTTGCGCCCGTTAGAGCCAGCAGGCCGAAATCGCTGACATCTGCATGCGGACCAAGACGTCGTCGGAGGACGTCCTTCTTGAATCCCTCCGGCAGGTTCATGGCGAAGAACGGCGGCAGTCCGTTCCAGGTGTACGATTGCGCCCGTACTGGCATCAGTAGGGACACGAAGCGGTCTTCGGGCACGTCGGGCAAGTAGGTGAAGACGCATCGGTTATTTTCCTCGGCAAGCGTACCAACCATGAGTCCGGCGACGTAGACGTCGAGTGTACGTGTGCTCATGATTTGCCACCTGTCTCCTTCAGACGCTCTACTGCGTTCAAACGGACCCGCCGACGACCGCTATCGTCGACCTCCGGATCTTCCGCGTCGAGCAGCACGTCATCGAGCGTCCGTTGATGGCCAGCGCGGCGTGCGATCAATTCGAGACCGACAGCGTCGAACAGGCTCAACATCTTGGAGACACCGATCTCTGGCAACCTCCCAGTCTCAAAACGGCTGATCCTTGCGCGCTGCACGCCGCTGATCTCAGCAACCTGCTGCTGGCTAAGATTTGCAGCGAGGCGCTCCTGCCGGAACGCGTCGCCAAGTTCTGCGAGGTTCATTGTGCAACATCCTATACATAAAGCCCGGGTATAGAGCTAATGTATCACATATTGCACATAACGTAGGTGTAGCATGTGTCATATGTTACACACGAGCCCCGTCTATTTGTGTTTGTGTGCCATATAATGCACAGGCGCTGTGCCTACGTTGGCAATTTCTGCTCGTGTCCGCTTCTCTACCTCTATCACCCTTGCGTTCTCCAGCTGGCCATAGCAAGGGCATTGCTCCGACGATATACGTTCCAGTAGAATCGAACGGCGCCGCATTAAACGGCATCTCGTTCGTCATGCAGGCCGCCCCCCGCAGAGGGTGAGCCGCCCCTTCAGAGCAAGCCCGCTTCGCTGAGCCCCATTGGACTCAACCGAGCGCAACTTTGGCTCGCCACTTTTTCACCGCCCCATTCCGGGCATTAGATTCTCATCAATCTGAAAATGCGACCCCGAGATCCAGTCCGATAGGACTCGTCGCGTGGTCGATTTCTCTATCACCCTCACGGGAGCATTTCTTCCCGTGCGGGACGACGTGCGCCTGTGCTTTCTGGAGCACATCGTGTTTGACGAAATCATCGAGAAGGTCGAGAACTCAATCGCCGTATTGATACAATTGATTGAGGCAGGCCATTCAATAGCTGTCGCCTATTCTGGCGGGAAAGATTCAAGTGCGGTCCTTATTATCGTGCTCGAAGCCATCCGTAGAATTGCAATGTCGGGACGGTCTCAGCCAAATCATTTTTTGCTCTCGGCCGACACAGCGGTGGAAAACCCTTCCCAAACGTCGCACCTGGAACTCGTATTGACGGAAGTTGAGGAGTACGCGGCGCAAACAGGACTACCTGTCTCCGTGCACGTTGCACATCCCACTCTGGCTGCACAGTTTGTCGTGTCCACAATCGGTCGCGGAACGTTGATCCGGACAGCCGAGAACTCTACGTATAAGGGTAAGAGGGTACGACCCTGTAGTTCGAGCTGGAAGATCGAACCTCAGGAGCGGTTGCGCAAGAAGCTGGAAAGCATGGTGCCGATCGAAGGCCGCGAAACGATCACTGCGATCGGTACGCGCTTCGAAGAAAGCCCGTCACGCAAATCCGCGATGGTCAAACGCGGAGAAAGCGCGATCCGACCGGTACGCAGTGCCAACGGTAATCTGACGATCAGCCCCATCGCGGACTGGACGCTCGATGACGTGTGGATGATGGCAGCCATGATCACCAACGCGTCAGCACCCTTCCCGTCACCCATCTCGCAACGCTCGATGGAACGTATGATGAACCTCTACCGCGCTGGAAGCGGCGGAACATGTGGCGTGATCGTCGGCGAGACGGGGAATCGAGACGCGTGCGGAGCCAGGTTCGGATGTTTCGTGTGTTGTGTGAGCGGCACCAAAGACCAAAGCCTTTCAGCCCAGATCCAGGAGCCGGAATACGCCTACATGGCCGGTCTGAACCGCTTCCGGAACTACCTGCTTGCCATTCAGTGGGACCTGAACAGACGCGAGCTCGTTGGCCGCACGATCAGCGACGCGGGCTACATGAAAGTTCAGGCTGACACCCTGAGCCTGGAGGAAAGACTGAGGCTTTTGCGCTATCTCTGCACACTTGACGCAGTCGAGGTCGATCGGGCGGAGCAGATGGAAGCCGACGTCGCGTCGGGCCGCGTGCCCGACACGCCCCAGAATCGCGAACTCTGCAGTCCGCAGTTCGAGTTCGTGACGCCGCAAAGGCTCGTCGCCATCGACTTCATGCTGTCGATGCATCATTACGCCGCGAGCGCGTTTCCTGCGGTATCGATCTGGCATGAGATCCACGTACTTGGCCGTCGCTACGAGATCCCGGAGTTCGAGCCATTCCAGAAGGTGCCAATCGAGATGCATGGTTGGTATCGCGTCGGAGCGTTCAACGCCGAAGTCCCGGTCGACGGTCTTCGGGACTACCATGCCGAGCAGTGGAATCAGTACCGGCATCCGGAGCGGTTGAGTCTGCATGCTCAAAGCACCGACGGCGAGCGGATGGTGTATTTCGAGGAAACTGACCTCCTCGATGTCGACGCAGAGGCAGCCTGTGCCTTTGTCACGTGCACATTCGACACAGCGTACATGCTTCGTTGCCAGCATGTTCCTGCGATTGAATCCGCGCGGTTCTGGCTGAATGAAACCATCTTGACGCTGCCAAAGTCGATGTCGGCCAGGTACAACGAGATGGCCAAGCGGGGGCAGTATTTCGCAAACCTTGCGGAACGCCTGAATCTGACGCCCAGGGAACTCGATCAGCATCTGATCCGAAATGCAATTTCCAACAAGGAGCATCTTGCGTTGCTGGAGAAGCCGAACACTGAGGTCCAGTTCGACCTCTTTGCTGAGGCCGCCTGAGTCTTCCCTGTTACCTTGAACTCGCTGCTGTAAGTGGTGCACTCCGACATTCGTGTCGGAGTGCCCACCTCTTTCCGACAACCGCCAACTCGCTGCGGTCAGTGCATCTGACCAGAGCGCGTCCGCGCCCTCCTTTCAAACCGCTCCGGTCCGGAGCAGCCTAATAAGGAGATCATATGAATACGCAATTTGGTTTCGATTTCGGAGGCGACGATTTTCGTGCCCTTGCCTGTCGTCCGGGCACATGGGAGCGGCGAGACTCGTTCACGCCGGCGATGCTGACCGAATGGGTGACGGTTGCGACCGAGCGATTGCGCGCCGTCCCCGAAAACGTACGTGGCTTCTTCGACATCGCGCTGCAGGAAGCGGCTGACAAGGCCGCTGAAGCTACAGCGAAGGGAAAAACGCGTTCGAGTGTGTTGCCGGTCCATTTCGATGTTGCAGATGCGGATGTCGTGGCTTTCGTGGCAGCGTGCGAGGCCGGGTCACGAAGCACTGGCCTTGAAGGCGTCTCGTGGAAGTTCCGCAACCAGGTGATCGGGGAGATCTCGTACGCGGTACACGTCGCCGAGATCGGGGCCGTTTTCGCGGAACGCTGGAACGATCGTGAGGAGTGGCGGTTTCACTTCGAGCCCGGAAAAAAAGGCGACTTCTGGCTCGACAGCTATCGTGACTCCATGACGAGTGTCGAGTTGTCGTACTCTGTTTGGGGTCCCGCGTACGCGGCGGACAAGATTGCCTACTCAAACAAGGGCGTGGCGAGCGTGCCGACCTTCCAGCATGGCGGGCGCCATTACCTCATCACCAGCATCGCGAATTTCGCAAACAGTGCGACCAAACACGGGCGGGCCTGGCGGCTCTCTTTGCCCGACCTTTGGCATGCAGAGACGTACTCGTATGAAACGCAGGGCAGCGCGGTGGAAGCCGGAAAAATCGAACGCGGCGACCGGCGCGGTCTCATTGTCTCGGTCCGCGGGGTTCAGTATGTGCTCGAGGCCGCAATCGAGGTATTCGACAGGAACGCTGCCGGCGTGCGGCTCGATATCGGCGACGAAGATGAAGACGACGCATTCTCGTCGGATCTCGCCGACGACGGCGTTGCGGAAGACGAAGATGCGGACCACCCTGAGCCTCTCGCTGCCTGAGCGCTGCTAGAGAATCACGTTACGCAGGTATTAAAGGCAACCCGACCGGCCCGCGCTTTCTCATCTTGAGAGAGCGCGGGCTTTTCTGTTTCCGGCCCGTGCGTTTTCGTCCGCCCTCTCGCGTGGCTAGCCAAAAGGCTGCCCTTCCCGCTCGCTATTCCGCATCGACAACGCCCGCGCTCGCGATACCGTTAGCGAAGCGTCTAACATCTCGCCTCTACTTTCGTTTCTTATGCCGAATTCACAGCCTTCCGCCGGGTTCCATCTGCGAAAAGGGGTATTGGTCCCCGCTACTGAGCCTCCGTCCAGACAGGAAGCGATCGAGACGATCGCCGAGTTTATCAAGTCGTACGAGCAGTTGCCGTCTTCTGCTTTCGCCGGAATATCCGTGCAGACGAGGATGAATCTCGCCACTATCTTTGGAAGCGAAGGCGCAACTTTGCGAGCGCGGGCACGAGGCTCGCGCCCTTTCGCCTACAGGTACGTAGTGGGTGGCGCGAGTTCGACACTTGGCAGGGAGCTCGCGACCGCTCAGCTTGGCGGCATCGGCGCATTTTTCCACTGGTATGGCAACCTGCCCGACGAAGTAGTGGACGACCTCGGAGCCGATTGCACCATTTCGCTCCTGACACTCTTTGACCGGGAGGCTCGTCGGCTGAAGAAATCCACGGTGGATCTGCAGGTGCCCGGCAACGGCAATCGGCGGAGCGGATCCCCGAGAGTGATTAAGGTCTATTCGCGACGTACCATCCGTTGGATCACACGAAACCTGTATTTCACCGAGAGAGTCACGTCGCGCAGCCTGTTGGACGATGACGGGCGCGGCCGCTATGCGTCATGGCTTGACGAACTCGGTGCACGCGTTGACTGGGCAAAGGACGCGATCCGCTCACATGCCGGTATCGGTGTGTCGCCGGAATGCGTGGCTCACCGTGGCTATGCGTCGATCGAGCTGAACCTGTCAGAACCGCTGATGGAAGAGATCATCACTATCCTGCTCGAGTGGGACGCTCTCGATGTTGTACTTCGTGACAATGGTGTCGATCGTGACGACCAGACGGGCGTATCGGCATGGATCGCGAAATCAGTCATGGAACCGTTGGCGTGGATGAGACTCGGCGAGCCCGTCGGGATGTCGAGGACGCCCATACTCCGCCCTTCCGCGCATATACGCATGGGCGAACCGGTCCCCGAAGAAACCGCCGAGGGCGTCATCACCGCCCTCAAGGCGCGCCGCGACCGCGGACATGCTGGCCGCAGCGGTGCCATCAGCTAGCCTTCGGACAGTCGGACGTGGACCGCTTTCGACCGTCCTCCTCCGACCTTGACCGTCGGCCCCAGGAATGTTGGGCCACTGCCACGGACTTTTCCTCCCACGAGTCAAGCCGGCCGCAGATAGCCTTATCACAAACACAGCGAGACCTAAGTCCACCATGCCGAATCCCATTCGCCTCGACTTCGCTATTGATGATGTTGCGCTCCCTGCAATCGTTGGGGAAGAGGTCGACGCTCGACTCCACCAGATCGCTTCGATCCTCGAGTTTCTCGATTGGTACGTCGCTATCGCGGCGTCCGTCTGCGCTGACCTTACCGCCCAAACCAGACTTACGCTGGCGACCTTTTTCGGAACCGAGCACGCCAACCTGCTTGCGCTGGACGATACGTCCCGACAGCGCGTGCCGCGATTCATGCCACGGGCAACGGAGAACGCTGAAAACTCTGGATGGTACCTGGAGACCAACGCCGGTCTACCGGCTGTGCAAGATCGCGTCCGACGCGTCCAGCTCCGTCGGATCGAATCCTTCCTCCTGTGGTACAGCGCCCTCAGCCAAAACGTCCTTGCTGATGTCGGGCGAGATTGCCGAGACATGCTCGTTCGCATCTTCGAGCAGGAATTCAATCGGATCAGGGCATCTCGCGTCCCACTGAAGATGTCCCCTCTAAAGGAGTCGGAAGCTGCGCAAGCTACCTCCACCCGCACGGTGAAAGTCTACTCTCGCCGGACCCTTCGATGGCTGACACGCAATCTGTACTTCACAGAGAAAAGCGTCGGCCGGCGCGGCCAAACACGCTCAGGTAGGTATGCGTGTGCGGCATACTTCGAGGAATTCGGGGCACGCGTGGACTGGGCGAAGGATCTTGTGAGAAAACACGCGGGTATCGTCGTCACACCTGAGTGCCTCGTGCATCGTGGGTACGCCGAGATCGAACTGTGCCTCGCGAACCCTATTCTCGAAGAACTTGTGGATCTGTTGCTCGAGTGGGACGAGGTCGACGCGATCCTTTGGGACGACCCCCTGGATCGCGATGACCTCTCAGAATGGCTTCGCTACCCGCTCTACGAGCCCCTTGCGTGGCTTAAGGTCGCGGGCGGAAGGGACTCCGATGCCGCATCCGACTACCCGATTCTTCGGCCTTCGCGTCACATCACGCAATCGGCGGAGCCGCGTCGCTCGCAGGACAAAATCATCGCAGCGCTCGATGCACGTCGCGTGCGTATGATGGGTTCGCCATCTGTCACGGCGGACGTGAATCCCAAAATCGCAATACTCGAAGGGCAAACCCAAGTCTGACCTTGACCGGGTAACGTCCAGGCTTAACCTGCTCCGGTCGCCAACACTCGAACTGACGTGCTTCGACCAGGTGGTACGCATCACGTCAGGACCCTACAAGAATGATTCAGAACGCCCAGACACACGGCCGCCGCGCCTGCTCCCCTCACAGGTCATTGCCCGGTGGCATACCGCTCGGTGCGATCCAAGGTCAGATTGCATCCGGATCATATCGTCCGGCACTCGGCTGCTCTCGCCAACGAGTTCTATTCAGCCGCAGAAGCGAACGATTTCGCGGGCGACGACGTTGAGACATATTCGATTCCAGGGTGGGCCAAGCGATACGGAGCCACATGGCTACCCGATATCGGGCCGCTGGGATACCGCCGGGCGGAGGTACAAAACACCCGACGGCAGGAGCTTCTCGTCGCCGCGGCGAGTACCGACATGCACACGGACGACGAAGGCCTGGTCCTGATGGTCGTGCTTCACAACGATGACCTCACGTTCCGCCAGGGGAAGGTCCGGCATAAACCCAAAGCTGGCGAATGGTTCATCTTCGACGACCGCAAGCCTCACGGGGTCAGCGCGGCGCCAGGGCGAGCGGTATTCCTCGGCTGGAATATTCCGATTGAGTTGGCCGCATGAGGTCGCCGTGCCGCATGCGGTTTCTGCGCCCTCTTCTGAGCGCGAAGCCTTAAAGCGTAAGCACACACTGTTGTGCCGGGCGGCAGCACTTCAGATCATTTGACTTCCGTCGGCCGGTTCCATCACGGCGCTGGAAGCCCCGCGTGGGGCTCCCTCCTTCTCCCCGCCCCCCCTACCTCACTCCGTGGCCTGCTTTGCCGCACGCAGTTTCTCCTCGACGACCGTCGCGGCTGCGCTTCCAGTCAGGCGGGAGCCGTCTGTGAACACCAGCATCGGCGTCCCACTCAGTTCGAACCTCTCCGCCATCGCGATATTGCGCTCTAAAGGCGTATCGCATGCTGTTGCAACTCCCGGCAATTTCCCCTCGTGCATCCACTGGGTCCACGCCTTCGCGCGGTCCGGTGCACACCAGATCTCGCGTGCCTTACGCGGCGCGTCGGGATGAAATGGCACGAGGAACGTATAGATCGTGACGTCGCTCAACGCTGGCATGGTCTCATTCTCCAGCCGCTTGCAATACGGGCAATCGGGATCGCTAAACACGACGATGCGTCGCTTGCCATTCCCCTTCACAGTCACGATCGCGTCCTGCAAAGGGAGCGCCGCAAAATCGATTGACGGCGTGTGGGCAATTACTGCCGCCTCCGTCAGGTTTTTATGCGTCTTCAGGTCAAAGACCGTACCGTTAAAAACGTGCTCGCCCGCCGCGTCGACGTAGAGGATGCCCTTGGGGATGACGACCGTGTAGAGGCCTGCGACAGGGCCGGGCTCGACAGCCGTCGCCTGAATGCCTGCGGCCTTGAGCTGCCTGAGGAGATCGGGAGGGCTTGATGCATGGGCGGTGGCGGTGACAGCGCCGATTAGGGCCAGCAAAGCAAAGATTTTTTTCACTTGATGCTCCGTAAGCAGACGTCTGACGTTGTGAAGGGTTCCGGAAATCCCGATTAGATCGAGCGTCCACCGGATCGTAGTCGCCCAATCATCTTGCTCGGTGGGAAATGACGCGCTCCGTGCTGACGACTTTTGCCGCTCGACCATCGACTTGCATTCCGGAGGACTCGGGAGAGGATGGAGACCTTCAAACGTCAATCAGACATTCCCAAGGAGCTAACCATGTCGATGCTGCATTCCGTGAACCAGAACAAAGTCGCCGCCCAACTTTCGGCCTGCGGTCGCGATGTCATGATGGGGCTGCTGGCCGGCGAGCGCACGCGCGAGCTGTCGAGCCTCCCTGTAAGCCGGGTCCGCGAACTCGTTGCCACACGCGAGGCGGTCATCCTGCCTTATAGCAAGCGAAACCGTTCCTACCATCTGATTCTCGACAAGGCAGCCCAGTGCTTCATCGTCGCCGTTGTCGCCATCGATCAGCGTGAGCGCGCCGCCAGTTCCGCCCGTCTGGTCACCATCCTCTCGCGCGAGCAGTTCGAGAGCGACGCCGGCGCGATCAGCATCCGCTTCCTCCGTACGGCCGCTGGTCGCTCGCTGGACCCGGTTGAGTTTCGCGAGTGGGAATCGCGCGAGATCCCGAATGCGAGTCTGCGTCGCAGCGCGTACCGGGTCATCGCCTATTACACGGGCTCGGACGGCCGGGATGAATACAAGGTTTTCCGCAATCCGCCGGTCTGCCGGCAATATGTCGACGAACATTCGCTCAGCGCTGCTGCAGGTCACCCAGGCTTCTGGTCTTGGTTCTCTCGCCGCGCCGCCGCTGAAAATCTACCCGTCGAGGCGGTGAAGAGCCTGCAGATCGCGGATACCGACAAACTGACGTTGGATGTTCGCGCGCCTGCCCGGTCGTGCCCGTGCTGCGCCACGCACCCGAGCCACTGAACACCCGGCCACTCACGAGTGTCACGTAACGGGTGAGCCCAAAAAAGAGGAAAGCCCCGGTCCCCCTGACGAGCAGGGAGCCGGGGCTTTTTTTCGGAGTTTCCGGATCCTTCCGTGGGTGACGACGACTTCTTAAGATACGGTTTTTGTGTGGTCGCGAAGCGAAAAGTTTCCCCGAACGTGCGAAAAAAAAAGAAGCCCGCCAGGACCTCGTGAGAGGACGTGGCGGGCGGGTGTTGCGAGTTAATGGATCACACCTGGCTACCGGCGCGCTTCAATCAGTTCGACGACGGTTCTGCCTGTCGCTCTTGTTGAACATATTGAGCCAGAAGGTCCAGCAATGCATTGATGCTGGTTACCCGTTTCTCGAAGAAGCAGTTGTCGCGTCTCTTGATTGCGTCGGCGATCTTGCTCGCATGGGAGACCAGCGAGTCCGCCGCTTCCTCCGCAGACATCTTGCCGTTAATTGTCGTGTACAGGGTCTCCGGCAGTTTCCCGATCAGCACACCGTCGCCCTGACGGTCCTGAAGCACCGCCTCGGACGGCGATAGCCCGTGATCGTAGAACTGACGATAGCTTTCACCGTCCACGTCCGAGCCAACTTCGCGTTCAACGCCAGCAACCCAGTCCTCGAAAGACATGGTTTGCTGCACTTTCCCGCCTCGCTCAACCATCTCGTCCGAACGAAATGCACTGCGATTCGAATCGGCGCCATGATTGCTACCTGAGCGAAGTTCACCTTCCGTCGCAGACACTTTTTCCCAATATTCGCCGCTTTCGCCGTCGAAGAATTGCTCACCGATGGCCAGGCTTTCAAAACTGATCTGGTTCTGCGGCAGTCTTCTTTCCGTACCCTGCGTTGCGGCGTGGTTGCTTTCGATTTTCGACATTTTGCTTCCTGCAAATAAGCGATGCTCGCCCCCTGCGGGGACAAGCCCCGCCAGGGTTGATGAATTTCGCATGCAAGCCATGCTTGCGTTCGCATGCGTGAGTGGAATGCCGAACGCTTTCAATGCAGTGCGGCTGGGAAAGTCGGCAAGCAGATCGGCGTTTCGAACATACGGTCCTGCATCGCTTCTTCCGAAAACACTTCGTGCGCACCCTCTTCCTCGCTGTGTGCCTGGCCCGCGAGCCACTCAGACGCGAGCCGGGTGCCCTTGAAGACCTCCGGCACACTGCCGCCCGGTCCAGCGAGAGCTCCCAACGCATAGGCCTCACGAGCCCATTCGTCAATCGCATCAACGCCGACAGAGTCAAAGTCGTCGCCCGTGCGGATGCCCAGCACCATCGCGAGCGCGTAGCCACGGCCGATGTCCGCGGCATTCTTTGCGTCCGAAGCCATGAGAACGCGCGAGGTTTCCGTGTTGACAGTTGCAAGTTTCATGACCAGTTCTCCACATAGTGCTCAATGCGAGCGTTAGAAACCGGGAGAGATCCAACGTGTTTGGATATGACGCGCATGCCCAAACAAACTGTGATCGACGCCTCCGCCGCCGATGAAACTCACCGGCACACCCTTTCAGGTGCGGCGGTGCGTTCATCACGGACAGAGTTTATGATTGGGGCCCGCGGCCGCCCTGAGACGCGCCCTGCTCGGAAATAGCAGCGGAAATGTCGGACAGGTAGCTCAAATGCTGCGCGCAATGGCGTTGCAAACCGCCATCATTGCCACGAACAGTTTCAAGTGCGGCCCGATCCAGCGTCTCGAGCTCCATGTTCTGCTCCCGTACATACATCCACGGCGCGTCGTTCGGCTCCACGTAGTACCGATGGCTAAAGCGATCCGGATTTTCCACGCCGACCACACGTCTGCCGTGCCATTTCACACCGTAGTCGTTTGTCCAGCAGACCACGTCGCCAGGCTTGAACTTTCGCTCGGGCCACCTGCCAGTCACCACCGCCAGCACGTCGCTCGGAGTTCCACTCGCGATTGCCGCGCGCGCCATCTCTATGAGGCGGGATTTGCCTAGCGCCTCAGTCGCGACGGATTCCACGACGACACATCGCTCTCCCATGCGGGCTTCAGAATGCGAGAGATAGACCTCAAAGGCATCGGGAGCGCTGCGCGGACGCGCTTTGAAGCGTCCGACGCGGCCAATCGTATATGCACCCATCGTCGCGACGAGCGCGCCGTCGTCCTCTTTCCAGACGATCTCCAGCATAGCCCCGTTTTTTTGCTCGCTCATGATTAACCTCTCCTGTTTGCCCAGAACGGGCGTTTGAAATGCGGGAGAGTGGGCGTCCTCTGGTGAGCACTCAAGAAGCGCTCACAGGAAGGCAAAAAGGAAATGTCAGTGATTACGGGGTGCTTTTCAGCTACGAGGGGCTTTGCTAAACAATCGACAATTCGTTCAGCGCGGTCTTCATCGGTCGCGTGGTGATGGAACAACCAACCCTCGGAATCCAGCACACTGTAGTTTGGCCGACCACATCCGTGGTCGGCTTTTTTTTCCTTGAAAGTTCAGGCGTACGTACACATACGCTCAGTCACTGCCGATTCAGAATCAGGATCGGTTGGATGCTAAACAGCAGCTAGCGCTTTCATTTCTGTGCACATCTGCTGGAAGTCGATGAGACCTTCCTGATGCTTCTGCCGGATCGTGGCGACCTTCACGCCGCGAGCCCAACGTGGCGTCGACGCGATCCGGTCCAGTGCCCCGGGATCGATCGTCCGATACCCCTCCTGCACGATGCGTTCGACAGCCTTTTCGAGGGTCTTCTCGCAACCGTGGCCGACAAAACCATCTTCATCGAAAAACTGGATTCGCCACTTGTCCTCCGCGGAGGACATTTCTTCCACGATAAAACACCATTGTCGACGGTCGCCCAACCTGCATTCGATGCCCACCGGGGATCCCGCGTAGGTCGACATCAATCGCTGATAGGCAATCTGAACGGGAGCAGCGATACGCCGCATGTGCCGCGCGAAATCCGGTCGGACACGATTGTGAGCGACACGCGCCCGTTCCCAACCGGCCGTGCGATAGCGCAATGCATTTGAATTCATGGGGTCTCCTTTTTGCCCTAGAAGGGGCGACGAAAAAGGAGAGAGCCGAAGCGCAGCTCTGGTGAGCGTCGTGCTCGCCACAGCGGGCTTGTAAGATAAGGCCGATCACGTGACCGGCAATATTGATGCCGTTTTAGCGGCTGTCGACATTCTATTCGGCCTATTGCCGGTGGGCAACACTCGAACATCGGAGAAAACGAATGTTGTGCAAGGGACTGTCGCTTTCCCGCGAAAGTCACCTGGCGGCGCGCGTAACCTGAGCACTACCGGGCATTCGTCCGCGCCGTCTCGTTTAGCTTCTCCCCATGGCGCAGGATTGCAACGTCGTTACCCATATTGCTGGCCAGCCTGGTGCCGCATGACAACCGGACACTTCACAGTGAACAACGTCCTGATCACCGGGCCTGCTGGCAGCGGAAAAAGCGATCTCGCTCTCCACTACGCCCAACGACGCACCCACGTCTATATCTTCGACCATTGCTCGACCGACCTTATCTTTGACGATGCGGTCCGCCACGCGCCGGCCGCGACCGCCATCGTGCTCGACGAGGTGCCGCGATCCCTGCTCCGCGACCACGAAACGACCCTCGCGCGCCTCTGCGCGACAGGCGTCCGGCTTGTTGTTGTCGCCAAGCAGTTCAGCGACTTCCCGATCGGCCTCCTGACGCCACTAATGCGCCACGGAGGCATGCGTGATGTCGCCCTGGCTATTCACGGCCGATCGACGACGGAAGCGCAACTCGGCGCGAGAGAGCAGAACGTGCCTCCGATGTCACTCGCTTACCCTCGCCTCCACGCAGCATGATGGCGCCACCGGGGCAGCGGCCACGCCGCCCCGGCTTCAACTCTGCCCCTACCTAACAGCAGCCAGCCATAGCGGCTCGCCGTTGATCCTCCTCCCGACCATTGAATCGGCCCGACGCACTTCTGTGCTCCACCGCCGCCGACTTGCGTTTGGGTACTCGCACGCGACACTGATGTGACAAGACGATGCGATCACAACCTTCGTGTCGATACCCGCGCCAGTGACGCAATCAGCATTCTTCTGCGAGAGAGACCTCAATATGCAACGCGATCAGTTCATCCTCGATATCGAGCCGTCTATTGTCTGCGACCTGTTCGCCGGGGGCGGCGGAATGTCAGAAGGTATTGAGATGGCACTCAATCGCCACGCAGAACTCGCGATTAATCACAATCCGCACGCTCTCAGCATGCATCAGGCGAACCATCCGCAGACCGAACATCTGATCGCCGACGTCCGAGAGGTGTGCCCCTACACAGCAACTCGTGGGCGTCGCGTGGGGCTGTTACATGCGAGCCCCGACTGCACCCATTTCAGTCAGGCGAAAGCCGGGCAACCTCGCGACCACAGGATTCGCGCCCTTTCCTGGGTCGTACTCCACTGGGCGGGCACCGTGAGGCCCGAGGGCATTAGCCTCGAGAACGTGGCCCAGATCCAAACGTGGACAAGACTTGTCGCAAAGCGCGATCCAGCTACCGGACGGGTCATCAAGATCGACGGTTCGATCGCAGGTCCCAGGGAGCACGTGCCTGTCCAGCAGCAGTACCTCGTCCCTGACCGGAAGAGGCTCGGCAGGACGTGGAAGCGCTTCGTCGCCCTCCTTCGCGGTATGGGGTACAAAGTCGAGTGGCGCGTAACCCGCGCATGCGACTACGGCGCACGGACCACTCGTGAGCGCCTTTTGATGATAGCGCGTTGCGACGGCGCCGACATTGTGTGGCCTGAAGCGAGCCATTCCACGAGCCCCACGAAGGGTCAGCAGGCGCTCCGCACGGCAGCCGAGTGCATCGATTTCACAATCCCCTCGCGAAGCATCTTCGGGCGCAAGAAGGAACTCGCTGCAGCGACCCTACGTCGCATAGCGGTCGGCATAGACCGATTTGTTCTCAAAAGCGAGGATCCGTTCATCGTCCCGGGTCTCGAGCAAGGCAATGTGCGCCTCTATAGCGGCCTTCGCGAGCCTTTCCGTGCAGTTTCCGGTTCCGGCATCGGCGGGCCTTCAGCCGCCGCCGCACCGGTTCTCATTCAGATGGGCTATGGCGAGCGCGATGGCCAGGCGCCGCGTGCGCTCGACATTCGCCAACCGCTGGGGACTGTCGTAGCCGGAGGAGCCAAACACGCTATCGCCACGGCCTATCTTGCCCAGATGAACGGTGGCTTCAACGATGTTCGGGGCGTTCCGGGACATGATCTGCGCCGCCCCATGTCAAGTATAACTAATAAAGGATCACAACAGCAGTTGATCACCGCACACCTCGCGCACCTGCGCGGGAACTGCGACGCGCGCGATCTTCGGGAACCTCTGCACACGATCAGCGCTGGCGGGCAACACCATGCGCTCGTCGAGTGTCATCTTTCACCGGATCATGAAGAAGGCGCGCTTCGTGTCGCTTCGTTCCTTAGACAGCACGGTGTCGCGACCAATACCCCGGAGGGTGAACCTGTTACTGTCACCGTCGGCGGCAACGTGTACGTGATTGTCGACGTACAGCTTCGTATGCTTGAGCCTCGCGCCTTGTACAACGCTCAGGGCTTTCCGGAGAATTACATCATCGATAAAGGGCACGACGGGCGGATCTTCACAAAGACCCAACAGATTCACATGTGCGGCAACAGCGTGAGCCCACCATGGGCGGCAGCTTTCATCAGCGCAAACTTCGCTCACATGGCGCTTCCCGGTAGCCATCCCAAGGCAAAGCGTCGCACAGTGCAGGACCGGTTGATGAGCCGCGCTGCAGCCTGATCTGAAGCGCTCGGGGCGCCGCGCGCAGACTAATAGGCCGGGGCACGCCGGCCTATCGCCGCATCAGGCGGCAGTCGCTAACGCCCCTTTATCGTTGCGCACCTCAGCGAGAGAACACTGGAGAGCGCGCCAGCTGCTCGCGAAGATACCGAAGGTCCACACCGCCCCCAAGCCGACAATCACGATTGTCAGGTAGGCATACCAGAGATACGACGCGGTCTGTTCGGCCAGCACATCAATGCTTTCCTGTCGGGTTGCGAAGTGCTTGCAAAGTTGCGGCGGCCGCAATTTGCCGTCGCGCGCCGCCCGCTCCCCGTCAATGCAAGCTCGCACGTTCAACGTTCCATCGGGCGCCGCAGGCAACTGCTGATACTGCGCGACGATCTGATAGGCGTCTCGCGAAAGACTCGCGAACGAGAAACCGCTCGACATCGCGAGAAGCAGGCACCCTGTGACCGCAGGAATCACGAAAAACTGGATGAAGCTCCACTTGGCGTAGAAGGCGACGTAGCGTGCGCCTACCCAGGCCGAGCGGATCCGTTGTTCGATGGCTTGCTGCATTCTTCCTCCTACAGTGTTTGAATGACGGCTAGACAGCTTCCTCGTCCGTCTAACCCCTGGTATCACGGTGAGACCACCCGAGAGGCGAAACCCCCGAGTTATCGGGCTTTTTCGTTTGCAGGATCGTCCGATTTCCTAATAGCCGACAGGCACTGTCGACAGCTCGTCAATCCGGCGCGCTTCAGGACAGTCCGCTGACTGCTTTTCCGGGCCACGGTCGGGGATAGTCGCCGAAGCGACGCGGTGCGATTTCGAGGGCTGCCTGCAACTGGGTGAAGAATTCGTCGTTCATGCGGATCCAACCCTCCACCCACCAGTTCTTCGCTAGCACGTCGGGACACTCTTGCTGCAAGAACGCCAGAAGCTCGCGGTTTTCGTCGATGCGCTTTATCAACCCTCCCGTCGAGCCCCGCGTCAGGGCCAGTCGCCGCACCTCCTCCATCTGTCGTGCATTTCGCCTTGCGGCGCGAACCGCCTTGAAGGCTCCGAAAATCCCGCCCGCCTGATGCAGCTTGCCCAATTCCATCGATGTGTCCTCGCGTGCAGATCTACCGGGGCGGACCGACCGCCCCACTATTTCAGCATTCTCAGCCGAGCGATCACGCCACAGTCACGGAATGCACGCGGAAGACGAGCGGCTTTTTAGGTACCCCATGTCGGAGCGCGATGCCCTTCCCCGCCACTCACGCGCTGTGAACCCGCGGGACAGGCTGACCTCGAGAAGGAAGTAACGCGCACCATTCCATCGCGCTCGAGGGTTGCTGAGCACCAGCCGCCGTCAACGACCAGTGTCGCTGCTCCGTTCGCCCACTCCGGCGCCGATACCTGTCGCCCTGCAGCGATCGCCGTTCGCAGCGCGGTGGGAACACCCGCCGTGTCGCCGGCGGACGAGGCGCGCATCTCTTCGACTGTTTCCGCCGGCACGTGCACGCTGCCACCCACAACCAGCTCATACTCATCGCTCGATGCTTGATACCTGACGTCTTCCACAGAACCATCAGGCTGAACCAGTGTGGCGTACGCGACTACCATGTAGCCGTACCGCAAGGCGTACGGCCTTGCAACAAGCGACCCACGCCGCAGTGTCGCGATCACGCCTCGCAATAGGAGCCGATGCAACTGATCGCGCGTCTGCAGTGACCAGCACTCTTTTCTGTGCGCCCGAAGAGCCGCCACGACCATCTCGTCGATCGACGACCGGCCACCTTCCGGACTGATCAGCCGCACCATCGTGATCGGATATCGGTGATAAGGCTGCGTATGCAAGTGACGACCTCATGTCATGGCAGAACATGAAGAAAGGATCGCATGCGTTTTTCGCAACGCAAGTTTCATTGCCACGGCAAGTAGAGGCGACTTTCACGCTGGAACCGGATTTGGCTGCTTGCAGCGGATCATTGAACGGTGCAAAATCACGTCCAGCCATCGAATGGCATCAAATCTCAAGTCGACGAACGTCCGTCCATCACGCTGTGCGCTTCGCTGAAAGGCGAATTTCATCCGAGCGCATACCGCTCTCTCCTTTGTCCACAGCTCAACAACGAGCAACAAGGAGAGCCAATGAAGCACGCAAATCATCCCACCGCCGTCGGTGCTGCAAAGCTTGCAGAAGTCGTCGAATGCGGAAGCTGCAACCACTTCCATCCGCTGGAATTCAACGGTGACTGCCGCGACAATGGCCATCGCCTGAGCATCGATCAGCTGGACGCCCAGTACGGCCCCGCCGGCTGGATCGCGACCGCAGACAACACCTGACCCAAGGAAACCGCACGCGGATCTCCAGCACGGAGGTCCGCTGCTTCCTGCCGAGTACGCTGCGCTGATCTCAAGCTATCAGCAGAGTGCGCTCCACTCACTTCTTTATTGACGCTCACGATCGAGCATGAGGAGTGAAAACGATGAACATTCAAGCAATAGCGCCAGCTTCCGCGAACGTATCGGCGGACATGCCGCTGATCAGTCAGCTTCGAACGCTTGGCTCGACCGGCCATGAGCACTCCCTGTTCCCCACGGAACTCGCAGGTCATGCAGCACAGGCCGCGGTCTCCGAACTTCTGGGGAACTGGAACGATGCGCTGAAAGTCGGCGCCGGCAAGAGCCTCGTCGCAGACGTCGATCGCGTGCTCGAGCTCCTGATCGCATTCAGGAATCGCGCTCTAGCGGTGCTGCCCTGCAGCGATGCCGCGGCCGAAGGAAAGAACGAGCCGATGGAGATTGTGTCGGTGCGCGGGGCGCTTGATCCGTACACCGCGCTCATGGAGGTCTGGCAGAGCCTGGAAGGCGTCCGACAGCCGCCGACACCCGCGTCGATCGAAGTTGACTATGTCGTGCGGGCGTTCTACTTCACTGAACTCGGGCTCGGGCGCCGCAAGCCGTTCGAGCAACTGGATTTTGCTGACCAGCAGCTTCTCGGCCAGCAAGTGCGGTTCACACCCTACGACCTCGGCGACAGACTTTCCGTCGGCGTCGTCGAAGGGATGCTCGTAGCAGCCGACCGTACCAGCGGAGGATGCTATCGACTTGCGATACGCACCGGCACGGCCGCGGCGCAAGGCGGCGGTTACCTCACCCCTCATGTCTACACGAATGCAGGACACGTGGAACTGATCGAAGTCGCACCTGCGCCCGAAGCCGTAACGGCCTGACCAACCAGCAATCATCCGGCGCTGCCCTCCCCTGAACAGGAGGCGCAGCGTGCCGGACTTATCAGAGCGCGTCGGCACGGCGCTTTCCGGTAAGTCCCGGACGTCCTTCTTACCCACGCCATATCTGGCAAAAGGACACACCATGAAAGCAGCCACCAGCGACAAGCAGAAACTTGCCAAGGCCGAACTGATCGCACGCTTCGTCGAAGTTGAGTTCCTCGAGCAGGCACCCCGTTACGTCGTTGCCGCAGGGGACAAGCGCACTGGCCAGCGCGGCTCTGGCGTCGCAACAATCGGCGTGAAGCACGCTCGCGGTTACGGGGTCGTCGTCCAGTTGGACAGTGGAAAACTCGACGTCTTTGACCCGATGCAACTGCTTCCGGCCACTTGAGATCCACTCCACTGACATTCGCGCGCCGACTGCGCCGGTAGAATGCGTTTAACTGTATTCGGAGATGTCGCGCCATCGATGGCGGCAGAAGGAGAAATTTATGGAACTGGAAGAGTTTATCGACACCGCAGCCAACTACCTCGAGGATGCTGGAATCAGCTATTCCCCGACTCTGGATGCCTGGCTTGAATCGCTTTTCAGACTGGGGCTCAAGCCCCATCAGATCGTAGCCGAGTATCGCAAGGCTAACGGTCACTAGAAGGTTTCGATGGGTACGCCCTCTCTTCCTCACAGGAGCGGCGGCGTCTCCCCCTTCCATTGCCTACGCTGTGCCAGCGCGCTGTTCACTACGGACCGCTGGCAGAGCGCGTCTCCTCGCTTTCGCACGCCACAAACCGTGGCATAGAAGAGGAGAAACCGATGAGTCTGAAACATCACCCCGGAGCTTTTACGCCTGATGACCTTTGGGGAATGGGCCAAACGCCCGCAGTAAAGGAAGTCGTGACACGGCTGCTGTCCTTTATCGGCACCCGGGCACTTGCCGGAAAGCCACCCTTCGACACGACACTCAGGGATGGCACGCCGAGACTCGATGGCTGGATCAGCGACAGGCACCATGTCCGCGTCGGAATCCGCGCTGCCGATCATCTCGTCGAGGTGGAGGTCACTTCGGGAGGTTCGAGCGCGAATTCGACGCTGGCGATTCCCGGCGAGATCGTCGGGCTCGAGAGCGATGGCCGCTACACCAGTGTCTATTTCAGCCTTGAACGAGGAGAGCGAAGCGCAAACCTGTTCTCCCTGCTCAACGCGGCAGCAGCCGTGATCGTCAAGACGGTCGAGGTTGCCGATGCGCGAAGGGCGGCAACCGAGCGGAGATGGGCAGCCAGCCGCGCAGCATGACGCCAATGAACTAGCAACGAGGGATACCGCACTATGCGGTATCCCCTCGCAAACCGTACAATAGTCGCGCGCCAGTCATCTGGCATCACGTGAACGCCTGCCCAACAGTTTCGCTAAGACCCGGTGTCTTACCGCAGCTGCTGGCCAATGCTCCAGCTGCAGCGCCCCTTTTTTTCTGCCTTTACAGGCATCAGGGGAGACTGCATGAAACCGAAATCCGCCCGGCATCCTTTGTGGCCGGCACTGTCTGATCAAATCGCCGATCGAACCGACGCGCTCTTGCGCGCCGCCCGACCGGTGTATGATTGGGTTATGACGAAAATCTCCACGTTCACCGCTGCCAATGGACGCCATGTCCAGAAAGTCGTTACCGATGCCGGTACGACGGGCTTTGTCGACTCGGGTGTACCCGTCGAAGCAATGCCGGGGTTCCTCGAGCGCATCGAACTGGCTGAACGCGAAAACACCGCAGAAACTCGTCGCGTGCTGGACGAGGCCGACGCGAAATCCCGCCTGAAAGGCGCGTAACGTAAGGACCTGAGCATGGATGCCTCGCGGATCAAGCGAGGCGTGATGCTCAAGTGCCGGTTTCCCTACGACGACGCACCGCACCTTCCCGGAATGAAGCCCCACTACTGCCTTGCAGTAACCGATGCGCTTCACTTCGAGGGGAAGGTATATGTCCTGGTTGCCTATGGAACATCGAAACTTGATGAGGATCTGCTGCGGGCGCACCAAGGCCTGATCCTGAGCGTGCCCTCGATCTACATCAAAGGCGCGACGCTTCCTGAAGCAACCGGACATTTCGTTGCTGATCACGTAGCCCTGCTGCCGCTAACGAGTGACTGGATCTACGAGGACTTCTTCGGGACCCTGGACTTTGTCGCTACGGCCGCACAGGAAAACGACGCTCGACGTTCACGCCTATATGAGTCGTTTCTTGCAGCTGAAAAGGCGATGCTCGCCGCATCGCGCGATCTTGTGAAAAGCTTTTTCGACTCCCGTCAGCCTGGGCTTAAACCCGGCAAAACGCTGCGTTGAAAACTGCCGGATCGATTCGTCGATCCAGAAAACAAGGCCCGGGTTCTGTCTCTCAGACAGACCCGGGCCTTTCTTTTTTTTCGGGCACCCGAGACCGGACAGCGCAACGACCTCAAGGGCGCGCTGCGCCGCAACGTCTTCAGGGACTCGAGGGCAAGCCGCCCTCAGAAGACTCCTGACGGATACCGACAGGCTCGGCGCCAGACTCTGCCTGACTGTCCGTAACAGCATCCTCGACGCGTTCATTGAGCCATTCACCCGCGACAAACTCCTCCTCCTCGAAGGGCGCGACGAAGGTTTCCCAGACCACTCGGGATTGGCGCTCTGGTGAACCGGAGCCGGGAGCGAATACTCCAATGTCGGCAGCCCGAGTCTCCAGCCAGGGGATCAAGCGGTCCTCTCGATATTCGAGAGCTTCAGCAACGCTGCGAATCTGCGCATCTTCCGCGCACAGCGGGAATCCCGCGTGGAAGACAAACCATTCTTCAGCGAGTCGCGCCCCGCTGCCCATCTTCAGGTAGCCGTCGAGGCGCAATCCGTCCTCTGGCGTGAAGTGCCCCGTGAAGAGACCGCTGGGTGTCGGTATCGCAACTGTCCTCCACTTCTGTCCCAGCGCGATGTTCCCGAGTGGCGCAACGCTGGCAATGAGAATGCAGAGTTCGCCGCGCACATCGTCGAGCGTTGCAGCCCTGTTTCGAATCAGGCAGTCATTGAGCGCCTTCGCGGTCACATGAAGCCATCGCTGGATCCGAAAACGTGGCTCGCCCAGATAGTGCGAATAGCTGTATGCCTGCAATCCGGCCTTGATGCTGGCGAAGGCACCATGTGCCGTGAGATGGATGTGCCGTCCGCTGTCGTCGAGATAAGCAGGAACCCCGCGCCTTCGAAGATCGACGACAACACCCAGCTTCGCACGCCGCATCTGGGCGCGGTGATGGGCGACCTTCTGTCCGCGCATGGAGGCTCGGAGCGCATCTCTGACTCTGCCATCACCCTGTGCCGGATCTATTCCAGTCACGAGGCCAACATCCGCCCGGCTCCCGCCGATCCGTGGATCGAGATATTGCCCCGGGCGAAGGGTCGTAGGGTCCGCTTTCAGTCCGATCAAGTTTCCTCCGGTAGTTCAACAAACGTAGCTCGGGCCTTGCAGAGCCTTGATAGACAGCATGCCAGAGCACCGCTCGAAAACGGGTCGGAATGCGACTGACCGGAGCAAATCATTCATTTCGTGCGGAGTGCCATCGATTGTGCGAGCGGTGTCATACGGCCGGCTCGCCGCCGCTTTTACGTGACAACCCTCCCGGCGATTTCACGCCTGCTTATGCGAAATCGAATGATCGCGCCCACCCGGCGTTTTTCAGACCGATTTCGGTTCACCCGGTCCCTAGACTTTCGTGAAAGGTCGCGTCTGACTCCCCAGCCGCGATAACGCCAAAGCCGCCCCCGCCTTAACGAGCACAACGTCCGCGCGATCTGAGTGCAATGGCCGCTTTTCGAACTTCACGCCGAAGGATCTTGCATATGAATGCCCCCCAACTCAAGGCGGTACAAAACGCCGACGCAATCGATATCGACACGGTAGTTTCGATTGATGTCGCGCGAGCGAAGGACGCGATGAGCGCGGCCCCGGCGCCGTCTGCTGCAGCTCCCGTCAAAGGCGCATTCGATTTCGTTGCGCCCGCACCCGTACCGACGCAGGAAGCGAATTGGGGTGTCCGGTACGACTTTAACGACGGCTGCCGGGTAACGGTTCCCCAGGGCGGCCAGTGGAAGGTCACCCTCCGCGACGTGGAGGCGGACGTCACTGTCTACGAGGTACCCATCACAGCCGCTGCGGGGCCCGTGGCGGTATCGAGCGTCAAGAAATACTTCATTCCCTTCGAGATCGAAGTCGCGAATGAGAATACCGGCGAAGTCTTCAGACACACGATGGACCTGAAGGGTCGCAATGTGATGGTCGAATTTCCTGTCGGCACGTTGGGCGACACGGTCGGCTGGTTCCCCTATGCCGTGAAGTTCGCGCGCAAGCATCAATGCAAGCTCACGGTCGTCATGGCCAAGCCGATCATTCCGCTCTTCAAGCCCATGTACCCCGAAATCGACTTCCGCGAGCCTGCGGAAGTGAACACTCAGGACTTTTACGCCACCTACCGCGTCGGCCTCTTCTTCACGGATGAGGAACGCAACCATCAGCCGTCTGATTTCCGGATGGTTGGCCTTCACAAGACGGCCGCGTACATCCTCGATGTGGATACAGAGGAAGAACGACCGCTTCTGCATATCGAAGACGACTCCCGCCCCATTGCAGAACGCTATGTCGTCATAGCGACGCAGGCGTCGACGCAATGCAAGTACTGGAACAACCCCGACGGCTGGCGTGAGGTCATCAAATACCTCAAGAGCGCGGGCTATCGCGTGATCTGCATCGACCAGCGCGCCGCCGGCGGCCAGATTGTGTTCAACCAGATCCCGCACGGCTGCGAAGACGAAACGGGCAATCGCCCGCTCTCGGAGCGGGCTCGATGGATCAAGCACGCCGATTTCTTCATCGGTCTGTCCAGTGGTCTGTCCTGGCTGGCGTGGGCGACGGGGGTTCCCGTCGTCTTGATCTCCGGGTTCACGCACCCAACCAACGAATTCGAGACGAAATTCCGGATTACCAATTATCACGCATGTAATTCGTGCTGGAACGACCCAAAGGTGCTTTTCGACCACCACGACTACAACTGGTGTCCGCGGAAGAAAGGCACCAACCAGCAGTTTGAATGCACACGCCTCATCACGCCCGAGCAGGTCAAGCGGGCTATCAGGTCGATACCTGGCTTTCCTGATCAGACGGCGCCCGCCGCGCCGCAGTGACAGTCAACTTGGATGCCCGAAGGGCTCCCGCCGCGATAGTCGCCCGGGAGCCCTTCGCACGCGACCGGGCAATTTTCCGTGCGTGCGGACCGCCCCAGCAGAGTACTCCCTACCCCCGTTTTCACCCCCACCGAGATCAGGTCCTTCCTGGAGTATTAGATGAAACGTTTGACGTACCGGCGCAAGTTCTGCGTCCACAGATTTGGTCTGCGCAGGGCGGGTATCCCGCGCCTCATCAGGATGCTGATGTCGGCACTTATCCTGCAAAGCGCCCTCATGACGGCACCGGCCGGGGCGACCACCACCACCGTAAGCACGGGCACACAGACCAACTCGACTATCCAGCCAGGCGACCAGATCAACGTGTCGGGTACCGGGCAACTGGACAACGTCACGGTTATGAGCGGGCCAACCACTGTCGGTAGCATTGCCAATAGCGGTGGTAACCTGCAGGTCACCAATGGCGGCGTTGTCAGTGGCGGCGTCATTCAAAAAGGCGGCGCGCTCTTGATGTCTACGCCGACTGTCGGTCAATCCGGCGCGAAAGTAACCGGCATTACGGTGAGTGCGGGCGCGCGCTTGAGTATCGTCGGCGCGAAGAGTTCCACCAGCGGAAATATTCTGTCGGGAACTTACGTCGCCAGCGATGGCACGTCCAAAACATTCTCAATGGGCAACGGCGTTATTAGCGGTCTGGTTATCGAGAACGGGGGTGTTCTCGAGATGGACGCCTGGGACAACGCTGTGGCGCGGGATGTGACCATCGGCGGCAACATCCAGCACACCAGCAGCGGCCTGATTGGTGGCGCCGGTACCGAATACGTCAATGGCGCAAACCTGGGAAGCACCGGGGCCAACGTCGACTACAACGCGACCATCCTCGAAAAGGGCACGCAGGTTCTGGCCTACGGCGGGTCGGCGGTGTCGGCGAACGTCAGCAGCGGTGGCACTCAGGTTGTGAGCGCCGGCGGCGTTGCGCTTGCCACGACACTCAACAGCGGCGGCAAGCAGAACATTTCCTCGGGCGGCGTGGCCAGCAACACGGTCATACTCTCGGGTGGATCACAAACCATCATGACCGGGGGTAAGTCATATTCCGCTGCCCTCGCGTCAGGCGGTACCCAAATGGTTCTCGCTGGTGGGAGTGCTGTTGCGACAACGGTGTACGCGGGCGGCGTCCAACTTGTGTCGGCCGGCGGCGTGGTCACCGGCAACATTTCGTCTCCCCTCACCGGCCCAGGTGGCGGCGGTGGCACGGTGATCAGTTCAGGCGGCGTGCAGATTGTGTCTTCGGGCGGCGCAACGACTGGTACGGTGGTCAATTCCGGTGGCACCGAGATCGTGTCTGGTGGCTCGACTACCAGTTCTACCGTCAACGGGGGCGGCGTGGAAACAGTCGCTGCAGGCGGGACTACCACCGGCACGACGGTGAATTCAGGCGGTCTGCAGTCCGTATCTTCTGGCGGCACGGCGACGGGGACCACCCTTTCGGGCGGCACGCAAGATGTCCTCTCGGGCGGCGTTGCCAGCGGCACATTCGTGTCGTCAGGTGGTACGCAGTCCGTATCGTCCGGTGGCTCCGCCGTCGGTACGATCGTGAACTCCAGCGGCACGCAGGATGTGCTCAACGGCGGACAGACGAGTGGGACGGTCGTCAACGCGGGCGGAACGGAGAATGTTCAATCCGGAGGCAGTGCGACGTCGACAGTTGTCTCATCGGGTGGCACCCAGAACGTTGCATCGGGCGGCACGTCGATCTCTGCTGTCGTCTCCAGTGGTGGCACCCAAAACGTGTCTTCCGGGGCGAACGTCAGCTCAACGGTTATCGCGTCGGGCGGTAATCAGAACGTTCTGTCCGGGGCTGTCACGAGTGGCGCGACCGTCTCGTCGGGAGGCCAGCAAACGGTGACGTCGGGCACGACTGTCGGCACCGTGATTGGATCGGGCGGCAGTCAGGTCGTGTCAAGCGGTGGCGATGCCGAAGGTAGCGTCATCGGAAAGGGCGGAGCGCAGATAGTTGGAAGCGGTGGACAGGCAAACAGCGCGGCCGTCCAGTCGGGTGGCGTTCAGACGGTGTCCGGTGGCGTCGTCTCTGGCTCCCTGGTGAGCTCCGGTGGCGCGCTCAATGTGATCGCGTCGGGTTCCAGCGTCGACACCACGGTCCTCGGTGGCGGCAATGAAACGGTTTCGTCCGGTGGCAATGCTATCTCTTCGACAGTGAGCGCAGGCGGACTCCAAGCCGTCGGCAACGCGGGCTCCGCAACGGGCACCATCCTGAACGGCGGCACGGAAGCCGTCGGCTCGGGCGGCCAGACGAGCGGCAGTGTCGTCAACGCGGGCGGCAACCAAAATGTCTCCGGGGGAACTTCCTTCGGTACGACCGTGAACGCTGGCGGCGCGCAGACTGTGACCTCCAACGGCACGACCATCGGCACTGTCGTGGATACGGGCGGTTCACAAAATATCGGCAGCGGCGGTCTTGCGGTCGGCACCATCGTCGACACCCTTGGTTCCCAAAACGTCCTGTCCGGCGGCGAAGCGACGAATGCGACTATCAGTGGCGGCACGCAGACGATCAGCGCAGGCGGCACGGCGACGGGTGGCAACGTCCTGAGTGGCGGCAACCAGATCATCTCATCGGGCGGCATAGCGTCGGGGACGGAGATCGATGCGGCAGGGAGCCAGACGGTTGCTTCGGGCGGCGTTGCTTCGGGAACCGTCGTGTCGAGCGGCGGTTCGATCAACGTCTCAAGCGGCGGCACGGCTATGGGCGTTACGCAAAGCGCGGGTGGCGCGATCGTCGGCTCTACCGATTCCAATGTTACGGGGACCTATGTCTCTGCTGGTACGTCGAGCACGTTCACGATCGGCGGTGGCAATGCAAGTGATGTCGTGCTGGAAAATGGCGGAAGTCTCTCGGTCAACCCGGCTGGAAATGCCAGTAACACGCTCGTCAATTCCGGCGGCGCGCTGACGGTGCAATCGGGTGGTTCAGCAACGGGCACGACCCTTACCAGCAATGGCGCATTGACCGTCAATGACGGTGGCACGGCGACGGGCATCACGCAGCACGCTGGCGGTATCGTGCATCTCACGACGAACCAGGAGGTCGCTGGCACGTATGTGTCGGGCGGCGCATCGGCGCCCTTCTCCATCCACAACCACCTCGCATCGAGCGTCGTGCTTGAAAACGGCGGCACGCTGGCCGTTCTCGCGAGCGGCACGGCGAGCGGCACGATTGTGGGCAGCGGAGGCGTTGAAAACGTCTATGCGTCCGGCGTGACGAGTCACACCACGGTCAATTACTCCGGATTGCAGATCATTCACTCCGGTGGCACGTCGTTCGATACGACCGTCAACTCAGGCGGCACGCAACTCGTTCAAAGCGGGGGCTATGCCAGTAACACCGTGGTTAGCGCGGGCGGCACGCAGATCCTTCAGGACGGCGTAAGGGCCAGTTCGACCACGGTATCGAGCGGGGGTCGTCAAACGGTCAATTCCGGCGGCGTGGCTGTTGATACTGTCCTCGCATCGGGTGCGATCCAGAGCGTTTCGTCGGGTGGCGTCACCTCCAACACTGTTGTCTCGTCCGGCGGCACAGAGGCGGTTTACGGGGGCGGCGCGTCGTACAACGCAATCATCAATGCAGGCGGCGTGCAGTATGTCGACGGCGTAACGGAAGGCTACTCCTACAACGCGAAGATCAGCTCGGGCGGCTGGCAGGAAGTGGCTTTCGGCGGCGAAGCAGACAACGCGGCGGTGCTGGCAGGTGGCCTGCAGACGGTCGACGCGACGGGCGTCGCCGTGTCAGCGACGGTTGCCGGTTCGCAGATCGTGCACTCGGGAGGCGAAGCTCGGGATACGACCGTGCTCGCTGGCGGTGAGCAGCAGATTGAAGCTGGCGGCTCCGGCACGACGACCACGGTTACGTCCGGTACGGTGATCGTGGATGGTGTCCTGCAGCGACTCGTTGCGACCGCATCGAAGATCGCGGGCACCGGTACGATCGGGTCCGATCTCACCGTCACGACAGGCAGCACCCTCTTTGCCAATACGCCGGGCGCCGCGCTGCACGTCAATGGCAACGTCGCATTCGAGTCGGGTTCGACCTACCAGGTGTCGGTGTCGCCTGCCAAGGCTGGCTCGCTCAACGTCGCCGGCAACGTCAGCATCGCTCAGGGCACGACGCTCGCTGTCATGGCCGAGAACGGGGCGTATTCGCCCTCCTCGCGCTATGCACTCGTGACTTACACCGGTTCCGTGACGGGCCAGTTCAGTTCGATCGCATCGAACCTCGCTTACCTCACACCGTCCGTCTCGTACGACGTTGGCCAGATTACGCTCCAGATGAAGACGAACAGCACGTTCGACGGTCAGGGCTTCGAGCTTCCCGGCGCAGGCTCGAACACGAACGGCGTGGCGCGCGCGTTGACCGGCATCTACGCGGCAGGCGGCAACCCGTTGACGTCGACGCTTTTCGCATCTTCGCGCGAGCAGGCCGAAGCGTTGCTCAACAGTCTGAGCGGTGACGAGGTCGCGGTCGCGACCCAGATCGCAATGAACCGCGCGGCGCAGGTGCAGGATCTCGTCGCGCAGCGTGTCAGCGCAAATGGCATCGATCACGGCAAGAACCTGTGGGCCTCAGCTGCTGGCCAGCATGATTCTGTGTCGGGCGATCCGAGTACGGGCGCAAGCGGCTGGCAGGACAACTCTGCTCAACTTGCGATCGGCTACGACCAGGCGCTGGGTGCGTCCTCCCGGGCAGGTGTTGCGGTGTCGTTCAACAACGACGACGTCACGTTCAACTCGCGCGATGCAAACAGCCATGTCAACGGCGTGCAGTCGATCCTCTACGGTGCCTGGATGCCGAAGACGACGGCCGCGTACGTGATGGGCGAAGTGGGCTTCGGCTACTGGAACACGAACGGCCATCGTAAGGTGACGACGGGCGATACGACGTACAGGGCCGATGGTTCCTTCAACACGCTCGCCGAGACGCTGTACCTCGAGGCCGGGCTGGACCTGAAGACCAACGCGGGCAGCGTGAAGCCGTATGCCGGGCTGCGCGCCGCCCACTACACGCAGGAAGGTTTCAGCGAAAGTGGTGACGTCATTGCGCTTGACGTCGGCAACGCCTCGTATAACGCCCTGTCGAGCGTGCTGGGCGCGCGCTTCGAAAGCCACCAGCAGAGCCTGTTCGGCAAGCCCGCGACGATTTCGGTCGACCTGTCGTGGGAACACCGTCTGAACGGTGGCGACCACGCGGTGACGGCTGCGTTCCGCGCCGCGCCTGGTCAGACGTGGCAGGCGTTCTCCACCCCGTCGGAGCGCGATGTGGCGCGTCTGACTCTGGGCGGCTCGGTGAAGGTAACGAAGTCAACGACTCTCTACGGCAAGGTTGTGGGTGAAGTTGCCGAGCACTCCGCCGACTACGGCATCCAGGCTGGCGTGCAGTACCGCTGGTAACCGGGTCCGGTTAGCTGCAGGCGAATCCCGCCGCGCCTTCACCGGTGCGGCGGGATTTTTGCTTCCTGGCGCTTATTTCCCGCCGAGATCCGTGTTGCGAATCCGCGCGGCAACGCTCGACCGGGCCAGGTTGCGTCTTTCGAGTCGTGAGGTATCGTTTCCCGTATTCGATCAATCGCGCAGGTCGCCGCGGACGAACTCTTGAACCTCAACTCGCCGGACGTACGAATTTCCCCGAACCAGCTTTCAGTTCTCGAGCTTCCCGGCGACCCGGCGATGCTCGAATCAGCAGTCGCTGGCCCTTCGTGACTCACGAGGCAAGCGCAGGCAAAATCGCAAACAGACGCAGCAATCATCGAGGTCAGAAGGATGGGCAAGAAACTGTCGGATGAGCAGAAATCTGCCAGCAAGGCCGCGCAGAAGGTTCGTGACCACGCCTTCAGTGCGCGCCGCCGGGCGTACCATGCTGCCCGGCAATCGCTCGATGGAAATCTCGAGCGCACTCCCGAGCACCATGCATCGCGCGCCGCGTACGATGCGGTTGAGCGCAGACTCAAGGAGCACGCGGCAGAGCGCGAGAGCATCGATGCGCAGATCGCCGCGTTGCAGGAACAACTGGAAGGTTTGAGGGTGCGTCAACGCACTGAATGTGACACCCTGAAGCGTGCTCGCGACGAAGCTTTTAACGTCTTCGACGCGAAGCGCACGGACGCCCGGCAAAAGCTGGACGCGCAGTATGCGGATGTCGCCGGGATCTTTTCGGTCTGCCAGTGGGTCGTGCGTGCACCGCGGCCGAGGTGAAAGCGGGTTCGATAGAAATCCTCGCGTCACCACATTATCCTGAACACTGCTACCCGATGAGGCCAGCCCTGTTTTCAACCATCTCAAACAGAACGAATGCGCTGAGCGCCCAACTCAAGGCGCGCGTCGTAGTGCTGGCGATCTTCGTTGGCTCGATGTGGGCTTCTTTCTTCCTGTCCACCGCCCTTCCGTTCCTCCACCTGCAAAGTCACGGAATCGTGCCGCGAACCGTCAGCGGCTTACAAGGCATTCTGTTCGCACCGTGGCTCCACGCCAATCTGCGCCATATCCTGGCCAATTCCAGCGGCCTGCTCGTCCTCGGCTGGCTGTGCACATGGCCCCGTATTGCTAACTTCTGGCAGGCCACTTTCGGAGGCCTCATTGGCGCAGGTTTGTGCGCGTGGCTGCTTGGCGCACCGTACACGGTGCATATCGGCGCGAGCGGGCTGGTGTTCGGCTACGCGGGCTATCTGATAGCTCGCGGCATCTACACCCGCGATGTATTGTCGGTTCTTGTCGCATTGTTCGTCGCAGGCGCCTACGGTCTGAGCCTACTCGTCGGCGCTCTGCCCCTCACGCCCGGGGTGTCGTGGCAAAGCCATCTGGGAGGAGCGATCGGAGGCATGCTGGCCGCGCGCGCGTCGACCAGGAAGTGAACGCCCCGCGAAGTCACCGGGTAACTCGCGAGTCTGGGCGCCAGCCACGCCGTTCGACGGGCACGCTGGGAGTTTTCCGCAACGAGCTGCGATCGACTGGATCGTGCATCTCTTTAGGGACGCACGAGAGCAAGGTCAGTCACACGCCCGACCGTTTCCGCCTACTCGTACGCGGGCACCCAATCGCCGGTCTCTGCCACCCTGAGTTCAGCCGCCCGGGATGCCCAGAAGCCTGACACAGAATCGTAGTAGCGCCCATGGACGTCGAATGCTGCTTCCCACGCCGATCGGTCGGCTGCGGCAAGTTGCCTGAACTGCTCCATTGCGGCGGGATGCTTCGCAGAGCACACATATCCGCAGCCTCGCCTTCCTGCGGTCTCAGCCCCACCCGGCTCGCACTCATCGTCCGCGTACCGCTGATACCCAGATAGCGCTCCGCCCTCGGCGGGATGCGGCTCATCCTCGCCCAGAAGATCCTCACCCTCGAACTGGCAACCGGCCATATGCAGATAAAGGGCACGTGCGGTCGCACGCGTGGCCCCTTCGAACTCACGCCCGCGTACAAGGCCAGGCGCGCGTACGTGGATCCTCGACTCGAAGGCCGGGCATCCATAATCGTCCGTCGTCTCGTGAACTTCGCCCACAGATATTTCCCAGCCTTGCCAGACGAGAACGTTGCTCCTTGCCATGCACTCGTAGATCGCCAGTGGGGAGAGGTCGGTAACCTCGACCCTTCTGCCTGACTCGTACGCCTCGTCGTAGGCCCACTGGAGCTCGAGGAGCGACCATAGCGGGTTGTTGCGTGCGTCTTCGCCCGAGTGTCGATGATGGCGGGCGAGTTCGCACATATCCCCGAGAATGGACTCCAGCAGAGGGTCCGGTTTGGAGAGCAACCGGTCCGCCCAGGACGGCGGCCGTTCAGATGAGTCGCGTGACAATGCGATCCGATACATCGCCGATCTTCCCGCAAGGTCGAGCAATGCGTCGCGCATGCTCAATTCGACTATTCGCATGGTGTTCCCTGTAATAGCGCCGTTCCGAGGTCAGGCTCGCGTTGCCGCAATTGCGGCCTTCCCTGTTTTGACTGTTGGTCTTGCAACGCCGGCTCCGCCTGACGCGCAACGTCAGAAATGATGCCGAGCCTCGCGGGTTCTCCGGGCTCGAAAGACGCCCCATCGCCGCCAGCATTCGACGCTGGGCAAAGTTGCTTCGCTGCTGACTGGCACTACCCTGAAGTCTTCCACCAACCTGTATGGAGCATTTCGTATGGCCCTGAGCACCTGCCTGTCACTCGGCGCGACCGTGCGCGTCGTCGACGCCGTCTGCAACCGCTATTTTCCTGAGAGCGAGGCCGCGAAGCGCGGTGGGTGGACCGGCCGGGTCAGCGAATTGTGCTGCCGTCCTTTCGAGGCGTATGTGCGCGTAGATTTTGAACTCCGGCCACGACAGCGTCGCCAGCGGTTGAAGGAGTTCATGCCGGTTCTCGACCTTGAACTGATCTCGGTCGACGAGGACGGCTCAGTCACCATCATTGGTCCCGCAAAGATCCAGGTCCGCGCAACTGTTGACGAGCTGCTTGCGATGCGTCCCGACGACGTCTCTCTGGCTGGCATCGAGATGGCGTTGAATGCGCTCGATGACGGAGACAAGAAGGCGGCGGCACTTCATCTAAAAGAGGTCGCCAGCGGCGGGCAGACTCAATGGCACAAGGACTGCGGGTCGATCGCGCGGCTGTTCAAGGAAGGTGTCGACGGATACGCGACCGCGGCTACGGAGTCTCCGGAACCCGCTCCGACAGGTCAGATCGAGGCGCCAACTTTTTTCTGCGTTCCCGCCTGAATTCTCTGTCGTTGCCGCCGATAAAGGAGCCCATAGAGAGAATTGGGCTATTACGCGCGAATGCGGATTCGAAAGTTTGATGCATGTCTTCTGGCGGTTGCCGTCGCGGCGATCGCGGGCTTTGGGATGTGGTTCAAAAGTGAAATGGGCGACGCTGCGCAGCGCCGCGAGTCGGCCTCGCTGTCCGGGCCTTGCACAGGTGACAAGTGGACGACCAACGCTTCCGCACGACGCGGAGCCACGTGGTGCGGCGCTGTCTTGAAATCTGCCGATGCGGCCGGTTGAGACGGTCCGTCGAACCTTTTGCGGCCCAGCCGCGTTTGCTTGATGACGGAAGAAGTGATGGTGTTTTCGGGGTTGGTCGTGTCTATCGTGGTGGCGGGGATCGTCGCATTTGCCGGGTACCGTACTCCCGGCTTTTTCATCGCCGCTCTGGCTGTGATGGCCAGTATCGGGCTTCAGTATGCGGGCGCCGGCGAGCCGCTACGCATCGTCCTGATCGATGGCTCTGCGATCGCGCTCCTGGTCGTGCCGGCCTGCCTGTGGGCGGTGCATCAGCTTCTGCGTACGTCGGATATACCGAGGGCCTGATCTCGCCCCACGTGGACTGCCGTGCGATGCCCGCAGCTCTGCACCATCCGGCTTTGTCGCCCGCTTGCGTCGCCCTCCGTCGCGCGTAGCATGGGATCTCGACGGACCTGAACAAAGGACCTTCCGTATGACCGCAGTTGACGCATTGCTCGAGACAATTTCCGAGGGCGATCTCCGCGCCGCCGTTGTCGAACTCAAGGAGTTGCGCGGGACCGGCATCCTCCCCGAAGGCGTCGTGCGTCGCTATGCGAGCCGCCTGCAGACGGAGGTGGGCGTCCCCGGCAATGACGCGCGAAATCTCGTTGAGTCCGCGGTGTATCGGATGGCCGCCTACCGGTGGGCCGGCATCTGAGCTTCGCTCTTCTCCACTGACACGAGGGACTCCCAGATGCAGCAAGACAATGACCTCGGGCCCGAGCCCTGGCTCGGCACTGATCTCCTTCGGAGATCCAAAAGACGCAGCGCGGAGCCGGTGAAGATCGATGAACAGGCCTTTGCCGAACGGGCGCGCGCGTCGCGTCTGAACCGCAAGGCAGTCAAAGGCACCTCTGTCGCGATGCCTCTCGTACGGGAATCGAGGGGCGAGTTCGATAGCTCGGCGCTGACGTCACATCGCGACCTCGCGATGTCAACCCGACGCTAACGATGGACCTGTCAGCACGCCCTGCGATGAGCGCCATCCTGAGTGCGTGCGGCACATATCGTTATCGGCTCGACCGCGTATTGCTCAAGGACGTTAGCGGAGACCTCGTGATCGCCTATTTTGGCGTGAATCCGTCGACGGCTGACCACACGCTGGACGATCAGAGCGTGCGGAAATGGTATGGGTTCACGAGCCGACACGGTGGCTCTCGCTTCATCGTCGGCAACCCGTTCGCGTATCGATCGCGAGACGTAACCAGTCTCGCACGCGCCGCCGATCCGGTCGGGCCGGATAACGACGTTCACATTGCCGCCATCATCGACGAAGCCGATGTGCTGGTGCCGTGCTGGGGGCCTCAAACGAAGGTGCCCCGCGCCCTTCGCTCCCGCTTCGACAGTGTGGAGTGCATGCTGCGCGCCAGCGGAAAGCCGCTAAAGGTTTTCGGGTTGTCCCAGCGCGGAGATCCCCTGCATCCGCTGATGCTGCCGTACGCGACGCAGCTAGTCGACTGGCGGCAGGCAGCGTGACCGTATCTCAGATCTTCATCGAGCGAATGCCCGCTCAATCACCACTACATCAAGACTGCAGTTCGAGGAACGACTCATGAAGGTATCGGAACTGGGTGGCACGCAACTGGACGTTTGGGTAGCACTTGCCCTTGGCGAACGGCGATCGACGCTGTATGAGCCGACGAACGAAGCCGGCGTGTACTGGCTTGAAATGCGCCCCGGTAGCGCGAGCGTGAAAGAGTGTCCCCGGTATTCGACGGATCCGCGCGCCGGCTTTCCGATTATTGAAAGCGAACGGATTCGCCTCACCCCCGTCGACGCGGGCGGGTTCTTTCTCGGTGAGCTCCAGAACGCGCCAGGTTGGCTCGCGCGCCTTCCCGATCAGGCCACCAACGAACGCGGCGACACCGCCTTGCAAGCCGCCATGAGGTCGTTTGTCGCCAGCAAGTTCGGCGAGACCGTCTCCGACGACTAAGGCGTCCGCCCAGGCGGGACGTTAAGTCAATAAACAACCATCGCACCAAGGCGAAACGGACAATTCTTGTGAGCTTTCACATTACCCCGGATCAAATCCTGCACGTGGCATACGCGACCGGATTGGTCGGTATCGTTTGCAGTTTGCTTATCGCTCGCTTCGGTTCCCATGACAATATCCGGTGGGGGTTGCTGGTAGTCGTAGTGGCCTACCTCACCATGGCGAACGTCTGGTTCTATCAAGATGCGTTTGTTGTTTGGTCATCATGGGGCTGGATTCCCATGGCGGCGGTTGGCATCCTTGCCGTCGTCGGCACCATCGTCGCAGCCAGACCGGGCTGACGCACTGCCATAGCCCAAGTCGTAACAGTCGGCCGCCCGGTGAACGACAGATTTTTTTTCACCGGGCGCCAGCGACCGTCAGCGCCCTTTAAGCCTCGGAATGCACGTCAGTCCTCTCACACGCCAGTGCGTTGCCGCATCCGCTGCATCTGCGACCAGATCGACATTGCACGTCTGATCGGAAACATTTGATGTGTAGGTGATTCGCTCTGGCGTGATCTCTGTCGGCCGCATGTCGATGAACATGGATGCAAGTGCCTCCAACGCCACCCGCCTCGCAGCGTCTTCATCGATGCGGGTGGCCGTCGCTTCGCCCGTCGAGAGATTGACCCTAACCCGATATTGGACTTTCGTTACCGTGACACGGCTACTGTTCAAAAGCAGACCGTCCCCCTCAAGGATAGTGCCCTTCACAAGCGCGTCAGTGAAACCCGTAGCTTCGACCTTCCCCAGTGTCACCGAGTCGGGGACGAATTTCCGTTGGCCCTTGTCGTCGCCTTGCACGGCCTGAATGCCTATAGCGCGGATCAGGTCCGGGTCTACTCGCGGACTGCGCGTGATGACCTTTGCCTGCTCGGGCACACTGACTGTGGTCGCTGCCGCGGGCAGAGCGGCGCAAACTGCCGCCGTAGCGAGAATGGCACCGGCCAGCGCGCCGCCGATTTTTGTATATCCACCCATCACGCCTCCTTCCTGTTGCCTAAGCACGAGCACGCGGGCACCGCGAATGAACCCGAAAGAAAAAGCAAAACGGCAACCCATTTGATCTTGTCTGCCAGCCCGGGATCCAATACCCAAATCAGCCCGTAGCCGATAATCGCGGCAGCGACGAACAGCGTCAGCGCCGTCCAGATGATTCGTGTAGGCCTGCGCGCGCGCCGTCCGTCACTTGCCGTCGCTCTGGTCGCTGGCGGCCGCTCGAGCTCAGTTGCATCCGCCGCCGGCGCCAGACGACCGGGAACAATACCGGTCGCCTTGTCGCCTATCCGCCTGGTAGCGGCATCAGCATTATCGAGCAAGCCTGCGGCGAGGTTCAGCACTGCGTCGTGCGCGAGTGCTTTGTCAGTTGCCTGCACGCCCAGCAGGAGGCAGGCCGCGTTAAGCGCCTGATCTGATCGCATCGTCCTGGGGCTGGCTGCTGCGTCGGGATCGTGGATCACATGGAAGCCGTACTTGGGAAGCGCACGGATCGCGCTGACCAGATCGGCCGCGCGCACTACGTCTTTGTCGTCTAGCGTTCGAATCATCCTGTCCTTTTGCGGCTTTGGTACGAACCACGGCGCCTCTGTGACGCCGGCGCTTTACGCCGAACAGGCTGTCGTGACGGTTGCCGTCAGTGCAGCGGAGCGATCGATACCTGCCGCGCCGTCGGCGGTCTGGCGGATATACAGACGCCAGCCACTACCTTCCTTCGGCATCGCGTAGTCCACCGTCTGTCGGGGCGAAACGCTGCTATTCGACCCAGGGACGATGGATACGAACGGGCTCTCACCTTTCTCGCAGATCGGAGCGGCGACAAACTGCAGGTCCCGCGCGTCGGCGATCGTTTGCTTGATCGTCACATGGCCTATGCGCTCCCATTTCCCGTCGTGACACAGGAGCACCGCACCATCGCGCGCTGCGCCAAGCGCCCCAGCTACACCGCATTGGGCACCTGTCGGCGTATTCGCGAGAACCAGCTCGCTCACGCTTACCTGCCCGACAGAGACCGAATCTGCCGTCTCTGACATGGCAACAGCAGAAATACCGAAGCACGACATCGCGACCGCCGCGAGTGTTATCACGCTTTTCTTGCCCATCAACATCCCCTTTTCGGTGGGCGCGGCTCGCCGCTGTCGCATACGCGTCCGGCACCCGATTAACGATGAACATCCGGGGAGCTATATCGGCCGCAATAGGGGATTTTTCAGCCTCGCGGTAGTAGTCCGGGCGGTGACTACACAAAGACTATGAAAAATATCTGACAGTCCAACTGAAAAACGCGAGCGAGCCGTCGAAATGGCAGGTATTCCCATCCAAAGGAGTTCGCCGTGAGCGCTCTTTCGATCGCTTTGACTGCAGGCGCATCGGCCGTTGTCGCCCTTGGGCTCATCGGTTGCGCTGGATTCGCGGCATTCGCCGCGATAGCGCGGGCGACCCGGGGTGGCCCAGTGCGGCGGCGCGTCGGCCGATAGCGATCTTGCAAAGCTACATTTGGTATCCGCGCGCTTAATCCCCCGCAGAACCAACTAGCAACGATCAACTGAATGCGGCTGCTCCCCCGCCATTTACGTCCTCGACACCTAATCCCTCCCACGTGGGCCGCGCTCCGGACACTGCGGTGCACGCAGGAGAAGCGCCACGTTCCTCCCGGCATAGTCGTCGTCCCGGCTCCTGGAACTCCTCACCTTTTCTAAATTTCCGTCGGGGGTTCCCCCGCCGTACGACAGAACTTCACCATCTTGAAAACGGGGTGCTCCTGAAAAGCCTCACCTTCGGGTTAGTTCGCCCTGACGAGCGCTCCCGTCGGAACGCTGCCTCGTCGTGTCCGATTCATTGACCGGGATCAGACATGCCTTAACATGAAGCTTTTCCGGGCTACGCTCGACCACATTCTTCCTTCAATGGCTACCTATCTTCAACTCCTAGCCGAGCGGCGCGATCTCGACGAAAAAATAAAGCTGGCTCGTCCCCAAGCCGCGAGGGAAGCACTCGAAGCGGCACGTGCTGCCATCGCTGAGTTCGGATTCACGCCGGCAGACCTGTTCGGCAAGCCAAAGAAGAAAAAGAAACCGCGCGTGCGGGCGCCCAATGACCAATCCACCGTCGACACGCGCACAATGGATCTGTTCGAATAGCCATCTGAAAACCGGGCGTAAGGGCGCCACGTCAAGCAGCGCAACCGAGATCGCCCTGCCTCAGGCAGCGGTCACTCACACCACCGGTGACCACTGGTGTCAAAGCCGCTCATCCCTCCTATCATCGGTTGGCCTGTAGACGGATTGTTAAGCGTCGGCTCATACGCCGGGCACGGCGCGGCGAAGTCCGCCACCGTCGAAAAGTCGTGCCCCGGTGCAGCGTGCAGATACTCACCCGACGCGTCGCTCACCGTGTGGTCCGAGAAGTCGTGACCCTCGCGGATGCGATGTTCGAGCCAGAAGGCGCGAGCGATCGCCCTTTGGATGAAGGACAGAAAGCCGAAGAACAGGCCCGGCACAGCAGCAATCTTGACCATCAGGACGTCGCCCCCACAACAGGAAACGATGACAGCAGCCACTACGAAGGCGCCGACGAGGCAGAGCAGGTTGCCGGCGAGATGGGTGATGACGTGAAAATAGAATCGCACGAATGAATCTCCGGGGATTGGCGAGTCCAGGACTCAACTCGCGCGCGACCAAATGGGCCACTGCGCAATGGGAACGGTGCAGACGAGCTTAACGAGCGCGACGAAACCCGGTTGCGGCCCATGCTCGAGCCTCAGCGTCGGTAAGCGCTGTATTTGCTGGCACCCAGATCGCGCCGCCCGATGACGTGCGAACGGCGATGGTCAAAACGCCCGACTCGTACGCGATGCCGACGTACAGGCCGAGGCTGCCCCGGTATGCCCGGGTAGCCCAGATCACCGTGCGTTTAGCGGGAGTAGTTTTGCGTGCGGGCTGGACGGCCCGGGGGGAAGAATCTTGCATGGAAGACCTCTGCGCGATGCGCGAACGAATTCAACGAACAGACCCAAGGCGGGTGCTGACTTAGAAATTGTTGAATTCGCTGATCGGCAGCGAGAGGTATGGCAGCCTCCGCTCTTCTGAGCAGAGAGACCGCGAAACGGATACTACTCGAGGACTTATGAAAAGGGAAGTAACCGTCGAATCTCGAAGTACGGTTACAGCCCCAACCGGGTACCGCTCCACTGGCGGACGACCGCAACGGAACGCAGAGCGGGGGTCCGCCGGAGTGCGTCAAGTCAACGCGAAGTGGGCCAGACCGATCCCAAAGACGATGAGAAAACTTCCCGCCACGTTCAGCAAAAGATGCCGCCAGCCCTCGCGGATCTGTATCCCCAGAATCTTGCTGAACGTGCCCCACCAATAGCCGAAGAAACAGATCGCGGTCAGGTACCCCGATATATGAATGTTCGCAAGCCGGCATACGAGAACGAACACTACCAGCAGAACGACCGACTGAAGCGCGTTTCTTGTGACTTCAGCATATGACGGCCTTCTGATCTCAACACCCAGAATCTTCAACTCACCTCCCTCGTCTCCCGACCTTGCGTTTTGCCCAACGACGATGGCGCGATGGCACCGCCACTCTTCCAGTAGCCGTGCTTGGGGCCGCGCTTTCAGTGCTGGCCGACACTTAACGCCCCGCGGCCGTTACGCGAACATGTAACTTGCCTTCACCCGGTATCAGGGCGACCTCACCTTCCTCGCCTTTGATCTCGGCCCAGAAGCCGGGCCCCCGGACAGTGGGAGAACGAGTTTCCCCCGTCACGACGAACTCGCCGTACGTCAGGTCACGTACATCAAAGCTCACCGATTTGCCGGAATCTGCATCGCACGGGTTTAGCAACGTCCAGTGCACGGAATACGGGTCGATCTCGCGAGGATCGTGCATCGTACGCACTTTTCCATCCAGCGGTACGACAACAGACATTTGCTGAAACTCGACCACCCGGTTGTCCTGGCAATAGATCGACGCGGAAACCTCGTACGTCCTTCCCGCCGCCTTGTCGGCAGCCGTGGCCGCTCCCGCCATGCTCAGCAGACAGATCAGCAAGGTAATATTTCTCATTCTGCAGCTTCCTTTTTCGGCTTGCGTTATCCGGAGTTTGCCAAATGGAAATCACTGGAGCGCAGCTACAGCAACGCGCTCGGTACCGATTTGCATCATTGAGTCGAAGCCCAACCCGTTCGCATCAGCGGTGTTGCCGTGCGCGTCGTAGAGCGTGTGGCAATCCGCGCAATAGAGAAGCTCCTGATAGCGCGCGAGGCGCTGAGGGTACACCTTGCTATTGAGGTGCGCTTCCTCGTCTCCAGCGCGAAGCACCCGGTACACCAGATAAGGCACCGCGGCGATCGCTGCAATCGCGCCGAGCCACTTGATCGCTGTCAAAAGTACCGAACTGACGTTGTCGAACGATGTGCTGCCATCTGTCATCCCGAACATATCGAACATCGCAGGCGCAAACTGAATGGCGGCCAATGCGAAGACGACCGAGAAGACGATGGGCAAAATCGGCACGTTAAACGGCGCGGGTTCTTCGAACGTTACAGCGCGCTTTGTCGAGATCTGGCCGTGCTCGGAGTATGAGCCGCCGCCGAACCCGATGCCAACACCTCCGGTGCCAATACCGATGCCCGAACCCGAGAATGTTCCGCTCTTGTCCCAGACCTGCGTTTCCGCATAGTTCATTGCGGCAACCGAACGGCCCGGGGCCGAGCAACGGGGACACGTGCAGCCGACCGTTTGCGTGCGTTCACTCATCCTTGATCTCCTGGAAAGTTTTGACGGAGCTGACCGCCAACAGGATCACTTTTCGGACGTCACGCTGAAAAATTCAGGGGCGAACCGTCCTTTTCTCCTTTCACGCTCGGTCGGCGGCCTCGCGGCCCCCTTAGACCTTCAACGGATGCCTTCGACGTGCCACGCCGCAACTGTCGACGGTTCAAAGTGCCAAGTTTCGATGACGGCGGAAAGGCGTCTTACCGCGAGATCCTTGTCGCCACCACACATCAGCTCGTAAATCGCGAGAGTCTTGCCGAGCCAGTCGGCATGGTCACGATCACCGCACGGCTGCCGAACCACTTCAGTCAGCCGGCCTGCGCGCTCACGTGAGACTGCGTGCAGACGCAATCCGAATTCGAGAATCTGGCCGAGGGTCATGGTGCGCCTTGTCGACACGCTGGCGCCGAGCGCCTCGGCGCGACGTGCAAGCTCTTCATCAAGAACGATCTCTCCCACGCGTGCCGGGTGGACCTCAACCTCGCGCCTAAGCCTGAACGCGAGAACATCAAGCACATGTCCATCGTGGATGTGATGATAGTTGCGGTTGACATCCTCGCGTATCGCTTCAAGCGTCGCGGAGACTGCTGAGCCGAGCGCGCAGAAGTCGGTGGTAACGCGCTCTATCTCTGAACCGAGCCGATCGGCGGCCTCTCTTTCTCGGGACGCACACGCGGCAGCGAGGCGGTCGCTCAACCGCAGCCGACGGACCAGCACAACCGCTGTAACGCAAAGCAACGTGTTGGCGACGAGCGAGATGCTCAAGGCGACACTCATTGGTATTCGTTCCTGTCAGGCAAGAATTGAAATTGAGACGGGCATTCGTCCGTCCGCCAGGCGACGGGCGAACCGTTACGACGGACGACGTGCCACGACCATCACGCGATACTCCCGCCCTTCCTTGTCAGTTGCGACGACGCTCTTGTCATCCAACGACATCACCGTGTCGACATGCTTCTCCCAGGACTGCCGGCTATCTGCGATATCCATCACCAGGTGAGCCTTATTGTCGGGCTGCACCGATTTGACGGTTGCGACCACCGTAACTGCGCCTTCATCGTTACTGCTCTGCCAGACACTCCTGACCCCTTCGAGCTGGCTCGTCGTTCGCACGAACTCGACATATTTTCCGTTTGGCGAGGTGACGGTCGTACTCACGACGGTGCCCGCCAGTTTCCGGGCGTCCTGCCACTTTTCATTCGCGCAGATCAGATAGGAGTTGGCTTCTTCGCCACCGCTGCCGCTGTTTTCCACCGGGCATGCCGTGCCTTCGATCACAGCGGCGTTTGCGCCAACCGACGCGAGAGTTGCTGCGAGAATCGCGAGCGAGAAGACACTTTTCATGGGGTTCATTCGGACCGTCCGTTTCGGCGCTAGTTGGCAGCCGGGTTATTTGTGCATACAGCGCACGTCTGTTTATCTCTGGGGCTCTTCTCGATTTGACGCACGCTGGCGCTGATCGCCGACCGCTGCCCCGGAGTCGTCAAGGCATCCGATGCCCGTCTCAGAAGCCATATTCGGCGCGCCGCCGACTTTTTTCAGGCGCTGCGAAAGATTTTCGGCCGGCAGACGTGTTGGCGCGGCGAACTGATGCCGAGACCGACCGCGTGCCCCCTATTCGGACGTGGTAACCAAAACCCGGTGCCCACACCACGCCAAGGTTGGCAGAGCGCGCCGCCGCGTGCGGAGCCTTGCGCGCCGCCACCTGAGTGTGAAAATAGCGTAGCCAGCGCGCCCGTGAACACCAACGCTGGAGACTCGCCCCTAATCCCGGCAGCGCCCCGCCCATCCACCAAAATCGATAACAGGAGCTTCCTTGACAGAGCAAACCGTTACTCCAATTGAGCTCGCTGGCGTGCCCGATGCACTCGCGACCGGCGAAGGCCAATGGGAGCCGTGCGCCGGTTGCCATGAGAGTGAAGATGGCCAAGCCATCGGCGACTACCCGTACAGCGACGTCCTCCAGAGTGACCTTGGCGCTGGGTGCGTCGAGTGCGGCGGCATTGGGGCCGTGTGGATGCACTACGGCGCGTTTGCCAGCCCGGAGGGAATGGCCGCTCCGAAAAGTGAGCCGAACAGCGCCAATGCAGCGCGCAGGGGCACCGTACGAACAACGTCACCCGCTGGCCTGGGTCTGGCTGTACCTGCCGAATTCCTGCTGCTGTGCCAGGAAGAAGTATTCCGGGCTTCGCTCACCAGTCTGCCGCTCAAACTGCGCGCGATGGAAGAGCGCGGCTTTGCCACAATCGACGACCTACATGTCTGGATGACGTCGACGAGAGCAGCCTTTGAAGCTGCCGTAAAGGCCTCTCACTGTGCACCCCACGCATAGGCGGTCCCCCGCTGCTGCACCCTCGCGCCCGCTCCCGATAAAATATCGATATGACTACACCACTTGAACCAGCCAACGAGGAGTATTGTCCGTCGCCCCAGCGTCGGGCAGCGTTTGAGTCCGACCTTGACCAGGTCGTGCACACGATCGCGCAACGCTACCGTTCAAACGGGGCCGGCCTGACGTGGCAACTGGTGCGCGATATCCGTGAAGAGGCCCTCGCCGATCTGGGGCTGGCAGCACGCTGGCCGGGCGAAATGATCGAGCGCGTCGCGTCCGCCTCACCGATACCCCCACTGGACGGATGGATCGGGCCTGCCGAGATTGGCGGTCTTTGTGATCTTGCGCGGACTATCGCGGACGTATTTCGTGCCGCCGCGACTACCGCATCCCCGAACGTCGTCGTCTGACTGCTGGGGCTGCTGAACGTTGAAAGTGGGCGCGAAGCTCCCACTAACGGAGGGGGCGATGACCAGCCCCTGTTCGCATCAAGGCGCGATGGAGTAAGCCCGCCGCGCGGGTATCCACTTAAAAGTCTGATGCCACTTCCCGCCCCGCTCGCGGAGTTGCAGGTCGTGAAAACCGCTCGTCTGGCTCGTCAAAACGACCAATGAATTGTTCGCGCCCGTATCCTCGTGGTCGCGTGTGCCATCCTTGTGCCAGTCGCCCGCGATCGACTTGCTGAACGACATCGGCTGTGCGAATACAGGCCGTATCTTGTTGCCATCAATCCGGAACAGGTACAGTGCCTCGAAACTGGCTCCTCCACCTGCATATCCCTCGCTCCAGAAGGCACGCACACCGAACGCATAATCGCCCTGCCGAATCTTGTACGGTGCAAGATCAAACCTTGTCCACCCATCCGGCAACTCCTGAGGGTTCTTGCACTCATCCGTACATACCGACTGTGGGACATCGATGTTGGAGTGCGACCAGTCGGTCACCTCCTCGATGGCCCCTGTGGTGCGCGCTACGAGCGTCGGCGCTTTCCCCTCTGTCTTTTCGAATACTCCCAGCCAGGCGCCGATATTTTCGGGCCCTCTCCCCGAGTCTTCGCAAACGGGACCATCACGACGTTTAGACTCTGCCCTCGCCGGCGAGTCCGCAAGGCAGACAATGGCCACGTACGTGTTCGGACGGGCCGGCCAAGGTTTCACCCCCACCAGCGTCGCCGCCGCTGCGTCCTGGTCAGGCGCGAGTTGCCCGACGACGAACTCTTGCGTGAAACCGTCCGGGAGGCTGGTTCCGAAGCCATCTTGCTGTGTCTTGCTATCGGCGAATGTCACGTTAGTACTAAGACCCACCGCCGCAGCGATCAGGCCTCCGGCCAAACGACGCCAATTTGTCATTCGATGCATTTCCCATAAATGGTTGCTCTGGTGCCGCATGGAACGTCTCTCTCCGAACGCCTGGTCTGCGAAGGCACCTCCGTCGCCGAGATCAGAGTCTACTGCCTCCAACTTTTCAGCGCGAGTTCGCCGCGAGTCCACGCCCTTATTGCCCGTCAGGCTCAGATCAATCCTCCGTGACAAACAGCGCAATTTGCCTATCGACGGAAGGCACGATTACCTTGACGCTGCGACCCGCCCTGACGTCGAACAGCAACCTGGCGAGATCGTCGATGCACGCCTCGCGATCAACGCCCGTCGGCGTGAAGCGGCCCTGCTCGAGATCCTTCATCATTCTTTGCCGCTCAACAATGATTCGCCGGACGGCGCTACTTCTCGATACAAAATACTCTTCCATTGCTTCCCTGCCCGCCATGCGCGACACGGCGGCGCGTGTTACTCGCTGTTGCGCACGTAGATCCGGTCAGTATCCTTTGGGCGGATAGATTGCCGCATTTGTCCATCTGGCAACGGCGCGGCCGTTCTCCGTGACCATCTCGTACGTACTCGAGATCTGCGTGCCTGCGGGGAGCACGATCGACCCGTCTGGCATTCCTGAGCGCGCCGCCAGCAATTCTGTGTAGGCCTTCCCGGCCTGACGCTTCCAGTCAGCCGCCTGGGCATTCGCAAGCGTCTCTGCAACGCGTGCTTTGGCAGCAGCTGCTGCCATCCCGACTGCCGCCACCCATCCCACGAACCCGACCAAAGCCAGCACGAGAACCAGCCGATTCTGTTTCCTTTCCATTCCGCTCTCCGATACGCCTATGAGTGCGCACGCGTCAGTGTGGCCGTGCGCAGCCTGTCGATTCAACGATCGACCTTCTCTCCGGAAATCATCTCCTGCGAGGCACTGGCTTCACGCTGTTTTCCTCTTTTGGAGGAGCGCGTCTCGCGCAGTGCGCTTTCGCAAAGCACGAGCTCTTGCGACAGCCCCTCTGTGGCCCCCGGCAATCCCGCTAGCATGTTCGCCAGGTAGTTCGGCAGGTTGTGAGCAGCATCGCTCAGCTTTTCGATATCGAGTAGAGCCTGTTCCACTGACTCGTGGTCTCCCTGGCGAGCAAGCCGGCTTATCAAACGTATGCGCACGAGCGTCATCGTTGTCCAGGCGGTTGCTCGTTCTGCGTCGCTTTGTTCTGCTGTCGTCATGGGCGCGCCGGCTTCGCTTCAGTACGCGACCACAACCGCTTCGCGGTCGCCCAGCTTGAGAACAACCGAGGGTGTCGGATCGAGAATCACATACTCCGTGCTGCCCTTCTCGCGGGGAACCACATTGAAGTTGACTGGCGTCAGATATCCGTCATTGCGCAACGCGAGGGCAACCGGAAGCGACGGCACCGCCGAACTATCAAACTGCAGGTGCAGATGCCCGTTCTCGCGAAACACTGCAGATGGGCGAAGATCGCCCGCGCCCGCGGCGACGAAATTGACCGTCTGGGCGGCCCCGTTCGACTGGGCGTGGGCACATGTGCATACGACTGCGATCGCAACTGCGAGCATTTTCTTCATGGTTTCTATCCTTCTCAAAGGGTGTTTGAACGACTCACGGTTTCTTTGGATGGACCGCCCCCCGGATTCGAGTCTCGTCGACGTGTCCCAGCGAAGGTCCCAGCGACTGCAACGCGATCAAACGCCAGGGGTAGATGCCGCATGCTCTCGTGCATGCAGCATGAACGCGTGACGCAATTCGTGAAGTTCCGTGTCGCGCGGAACTGCGGAGCGTGTCGACTCGTGAAGTTTGTCTCTGTCTACGGCCAGAAGGAACTCAATATCGCCAAGCAGGCAGCGCGCTTGCGAACCTTCTGAAACCCCATCGAGCGCGTACTGCGCTGCATGCTCTGCCCGATCTGCGCATACGACCGATAGTTTCACGTCGAGAGGGCTCAAAGGCCTTCCCGCCTCGAGTTCGACCAGAAGGTATTTCGACGCTGCCTCTCCTGTCAGGGCTAGCGCGCGAACGACGCGCAGCACTTTTGCTGCAAATGCATTGGTTTGAACGGCGTCATTCATGCGGTTCCCCGGGGCGCTGTGCGGTTTGTTTTCCCTGTTCGTGGGAACCCTTATCGGCGCTCGCCAGCAAAAATTCAGCCGCCGATTCGCGAACGTCGTTGCGCGTATCGGGATGTCTGATACCGTCGTTCCTTTATGCGAATGAGACGGATGCTATGGATTGGATTCTGGAAAAGGATCGCCAGCCGACCCGGCTGGACGGACCAATGGCGAATAGCAACAAGGTGCAGGTCGAGGTGCTGACCCCATCTGGCACGGTGGAGCGCCGGAATTTCTTCGTCGCGGGCCCCGGTTGCTTCGATGACTATGATTTGCGCCCAGTCAAGGCCTGGCGGCCGCTCCTAACAGATGCTCCCGCCGAACCGAGAAGAAAACGCAGCTGGTATTGAATACCGGGGCGGGCCATTTGGGCGTTACGTGGGCGACTGACTCTGTTGATGCGCCCGACGTCGCGAGTGGAAGGCGTGAATAAAATCGGCAGTTGCGACCGCCGTGTCGTTGTCCCTCTGCGAGCGCGCTTCCCAGCACGCGTCTTTCACGACGTCAAGCGCATACGCGATTGGAATACGATGGTCCCGCTGCTCCTCCACGATTTCCACCGCTGCACCGATCACGCCCGCGTCCAGCTTCACGCGCGAGACATCAAGCGCGCCCAGCATCGCCGAGATTACCCTTATGCAGCCTTCGGTGCCCCAGGCGCGCGCGAGCAGATCGGCACCGCCGGCTGCGAACCAACACATCAGTCCGGCTCTCTCCTCTGCTCGAGGAGCCCACACTGTTGCGATTTCTTCCGTGTGCTGGGCCGACCGTAGCGTCACGGTGCCAACATTCTGGCCTCTCAGGTAGAAGGGTGTGGGGCCCGGCAGCCAGTCGCGGTATGTCACATCAGAAAGCAGCTTCAGCCCTTCCGTCGCCACGTCGTCGGCAAGCTCTCCAGCTATCAACGCGCGCACGTGGCGCGACATCCATGCGATGAAGGCAGCGTTCGACGGCCCGTTGTGCATATACGACCAGAACGTTGCCACCGGTTCGGTGGATTCGAAAATCGTTGCGCTCGGTCTGTCCTCGGGCTGGTGCGACGCGAAATCCAGATCAGCGGGTGTCGATCGCGCCTCCCAATGGCTGTTGGGCTCAGCAGCGAGCAAACCAGAGAGGTGATCAAGATCTTCCTGTTTCATTTGCTTCCCGGTTGCATTTCAGTCTTGTTGCGCGCCGACCGGCGAAGCTAAAGCCGAGATCAAGTTTGGCCGTGTCGGTCGGCGTCGCAGGAGGGTCACTGGTTGACGGTCACCGTCGGCGTCTGAATCACCACTCCGCCGGACTCGACGTTTTCCAGGCGCACGAGGTTAGCGGGGCCGGACTTGCTGGCGTTCGGCGCGCCGCAGATCTGCTTCACGGTCGTCGCCACTGCCCCGCTCGCCTCGCTGGTAACTTCCGCGATGTAACTTCTGCAGATCGTGCCGTCACTGTTCATCACCGTAGGCAGAGCTACGTCGATATTCCCCTCGTTCACGAATTGCAACGAGAGCAGTTGCGGCAACGCCTTCGTGGCCGCACCCGCCTGCATGCAGACACTCGCAGCGATCAGACACGCAGAAATCGTCAGTGCTTTGGTCACTTCAATTCTCCTGTTTTGTAACCGTTGAGGTGGATGCGTAGATCACGCACAGGGGACCTTTTCGGATGCAGTCTGAAAAATTTCAGTGCCACCTACAAAAATCTTGTTTTCCCATGCTGGACTGTGCGGCTCACCCCTGTACGGTTGCGGGCGGCGCTTCCACCCCGAACTCGGACTTGTACAGGGCGCGCATATTCGCGCGGTACAGCCAGTCTTTTGCCTGATCGATCGAGAGAACACTCGTCGGCGATCCCAGGAAGATGCGGTTTGCTTTCAGCTTGTCTTTGTCGGCTTCGCAGTCGTCGCACAGTTCATACGTCAGCGAGATGTACGTACCGGAGCGCGACTTCGCAAGCACGTGCCAGAGTTTGCGATCGTCCCGGAAAGGCTGTGATCGGCTTTCGGGCTGTACTGCCACGATGACGGAGTTGCTCCCGGAGAAGACCGTGTCAGGTTCGAGCAACCTCACCCCTGGGACCCTTTCGGACCACTCCGAAAACACCTGGGGCAGGTAGAGGCTGATGTGCGCTTCGACATCGGCATTCGCCGCCGCACGAAGGCGGCCCGCTTCCTTGTATTGCTCCCAGCCGGCAAGGAGTGCACCTGCCATCAAGATGGACGCCACAAACGGCAACGCCCGCTTGACCTTTCCCGACGACCGCTGTTCGAAGTTTTCCATGGACCGTCCTGTCAGAGTGCACGCTGAACGGAGCGGGATGCGCCCGTAATGTCTTCGCCGATGCCGGCGATCGTGTTGCAGCCGCTCAGGCCCAACATCGCCCCGAGAAGTACAGCAACCGTCACGCTCTGTTTAATGGCGAGTTTTCTCATGACTTGTTCCTTCTTATTGTCGTTATTCGTTGCGCTCCGCGCGCCTTCTGCTCTTCGCCCGCTCCGCAGCCCGGCCAAACGCTTCCTTCTGTTCGTCGGCCGCCATCCACAGGTCGGATGCCCGGCGGTGACGCAGGATGCTCCTATTCTCATCGGACCATGCGTCTGTGTTGCGGTTATAGCGTGCGAAAAACGTTCGCAAAGCACCGTGCTCATCGGCCGGTTCGGCGACTATATAAAGCGCGCTTTTGTCGATGTTGGCGATCGGGACACCGTCACTGAATTCCGGCCGTATGTCCTCCGCTTTAATCCCTGGCGCACCGTCGTAGGCGAGCGACTTCGGAATGCGCATCACGCGGCTCAGGACAGCCGCTTCTCGCGCCCGCCCCGTCAAACCGAACATAAGGTCGATCGCCCTGCAAATTGCTCGTAGCATCGGTGCCCCGCTCTCAGATCACGCGGCCGTCGATCGCCAGGGCGATCGGGCGCGCCTCGAACCGGAACTGGCGGTGCTTCGGGTACTGTGGATCGATTTCTAGCACTAGCCGCCTGACCTCCCGCATGAGGGCGCCGTTATCTGCACCCAGAAGGTGAGCGGCCTTCGCGAGTCCCTCCCCATACTTCTCTACCATCAACGCAGCGAATGCCGCCGTCTCCGCCCCACGCGAAACGTCGTTCTTGCGTGAGGCCGCATAGTTCTGGATTTCTTCAATCAGGGCATTGTCAGCCACGTATGACTTCCTCTAAAAATAAGGGGGTATCGGCTTGCGCGGTTGATAACCGGTGTTGATCCTGCGTTTCACAATAACGAACCGCTGGCGCTATATCCACAACGGCAGCCGTCGCGACGACCCGAGCGCCCTTCAAATTTTTCATGAGATCGCAACCATCCGTTGTGTTCGCCATGTGACATGGTTCCGTCTTCGGCGCAAACGACGGAAAATTCAGTACGCGCGGCCGGCTTTTGTCGCGCGCTACGTGCCACCGCGTAGGTCTTACCGGGGTGTCAAAACAGCAAAACGCACGTCGACCACCCTTGACGGGCAGGCGCGTGGGCGCCGGTGAGTTGAGGGTCACGTCAGATTGCGCGAGTTGTAGCGTTTTTCGTCAGCAGCCCCAGATACCAGAGCGCCAGAGGACGGGCGCGCGCCCCTCTGGAATCGCTAACGGCACGACCCTGACAAAGCTTTAGTCGCTTCGGACGGCACTGGTCCCGACCAACCGCGGCCAACAAAAAGAAAAGCCCGCCATACCTCCGAAGGAAGTATGGCGGGCGCATTGCTCTTTGATGTTTTCTGGTGATCTACCCGGCAGCCTTTCCTGCGCCTCAGGTCGATTGAACCTTCGCGCGGACAGCTTCGATGTCGAGCTCGTAGCGATGGGCGACATCAATGACGCCTGCGTCCCCCAGGGCTTTGACTGCATTGGCGAGCGCGACGTCGTATGAGTCCGTGATACCTTCGTTGTAGAGCGCCTGCCATAATGCGCCTTCCTTGTCCGCTCGTAGCAGGATTCCCACGAGGTCAGGAAGCGCGTTGAAGGATCCGACGATGCGGCGCTTCAACATCTCGCCCTCGAGGACCGACTCGCCGGGCTGATACATCTCCGCCACCTTACGATGTTCGGCATCCGTGATGAAGCGGCCCGACAACACCAGCTTAATCCCGGGTTGCCGCGGTTCGACCGGCTCGCCGCCCTGCAAGGGTTCTGGTACAACGCTCATGCCTCCGCCATTGCGAAAGCGAGCAAACTCCCGGTTACCCGGCCCCTCGTAGATCAGTTCCACATCCTGCGCGAGACACTGACCACCCGCGAAGTCGAAGCGCTCGCCGGCCTTGATCGCAGCGAGGCGCTGTTCCAGCGCCCCGTAGACGGCGAAAGACCAGGTCTGACCTTCCTCCATACTGAAGCGGGGAAAGTCGACTGTCCGCTTGAAGCGGATGACCGCGTGCAGCCTTTCGCTTGCAGGTTTACGTCCCGACGTCGCGGCAGGCTGGTCGGTTGCCTTACCGGACGTGCCGTCGACCACCGGAGCCGGCGGAAGATCTGCCAGATGGCCAGTGAACTCCCGCGCCCCGGAGGTGTCCGGGTCGATGATTGCCGTGTAACCGCCCGCACCATCAGTGACGATGTGCAATCGGTCCGGTTCGATCGTCTTCCCGTCGCACTCGTCGAAACGATGCAGTACCTTACCGCTACCGAGATCGATCGGCTCGCCGGTTCGCTCGAGCGCTGCTGCCACGCCAGTTGCGGCCAGGATCTGAGGTAACAGATCGGTATCCGACTTTGCAAGAGACGTCGCAGCGTTCGCGGTGTGTTGTGATTTCATGGAAAGCTCTCCTGTGTTGTGCCCTTTCGACGGGCGTTGATCAACGGGAGAGGGGGAAGACAACCTCGGTCAAGCGCTCATTGGAAGCGCTTGACCAAAGCTGTGCGTGACGGTCGAACGAACCGCCGGACCGATTGGTGCCAGTATGTGGCACGCAACCGGTCCGACGCCGCGTATGTCGTCAGGCCAGATCGCAAATATCGGCCGAGGGGATCTTTCCTTGCGTCCACAGACGCATTACCTGCGCGCGCAGGCCGGCTTCGTCGACTTCATCCATACAACCCACGCCTTCGGCTTCGTCAATCAGATGAGTGAGCGTCTCGCGGGACATGCCCTCGATGGCCTTCTCGATGAGGGCCTTCTGTTCGGCAATCGAGCCGGTCGATGCGTTGGTTTTTTGGTTCATGTGGATCTGCTCTCCTGTCATGCCCGAAGGTCGGGCTGTTTGAAAACGGGAGAGAGGACAGCCTCTGGCGAACGCTCGTCAAGCGTATGCCACAAGCTGCAGAAGGTAGGGTTTTGATTCCACTGCCCACACTCGGTGGGGAAAAACGCGTGTTGCCGATTTAACGGCTCACGTGATTCTAGCTGGTTGGCGGCACTCGGGCAATTACGCGCGCCGCCGTCGACCGTATGACGGCATCAGGAGCGCAAAGGCCGGATACGTCGTCGGGAGGAGACGGGTTCGACGGGATATAGCGGGCGTGGAGGCCCCCATGCCAGCCCGTGCATCGATTCGGGCGAATGGTAGGATCCAAGCGACTGTTGGAACGCCCGCGGCCGGGCTTGCCGCGTTAGAAAGCGAAACAGGAGAGTAAAGTGAAAATAAAGGCGATCATCGCCCAGCTTGCAGCTGCGACGTTTGTCCTGGCGGCAACGGCCGCTCACGCTGCAACAGACGCGGGTGTGCCTGCCCTCCGGATCACTGCACCAAACGGCGAATCGAGCGTTCTCATCGGTTCCGCACACGTCCCCATCAAGGGACTGCTGCAACCAGACGCTTCCGTGTTCGAGGGCGCACGCCGATACGTTATCGAGCATTTGGGCGTACCCCAATCTGGCGATCAGGGTTCGGGCAAGGAGCTTGGACCATGGGCGCGAAGTCTCACGCGCGAAGAACTTGCGACCTACCTGCAGCGCGCGCTATGCGCCGGAGTCGCGCCCGAGGAGGCGTTTGCGAACCTGCTGCGTCCCTCCTCGCAGAAGGCAAACCAGTTGGCTTATACCCCGTGCGGATGGATGGCGGTTCTCAACCGCGACTCCGTGCTGAGCAACGAGAAGCCGGCCGGCATACCTTTGGGCTTTCTCGAAGACGACGCCGTTGTCGAGGCGACGCGACAGAGCGTGCCATCGCAACTGACCGATCTATCGTTCAGATGGGCGCTTGCTCACGACCCCGCTGAGGTTCTGACGGGGATCGGCAACGCGCTCAACCAGGGAGACTATGAAGCCCTGCGCGGGATGGTTGACGCGTCGATCGGCAATCCGCAGAACGCACAGGCATTCGACCGGATCATGGTCGATGGGCGCAATGCTGCGTGGATGCCGCGGCTGCGCCGGTTTCTCGATGAAGGGCACGCCGTGATCGTCGTCGGCGCGATGCATCTGCCGGGCGAGAACGGGCTGATACAGAAACTCAGCAACGACGGCTACAGGGTCGAGCGGATCGCCCTTCCTTCGCGTGCGGAATGAGCTCCCCAGTGCTTCGCAACGGCCCAAAGACGGATCTCGGACGTGCTGCCGCAAGCGGGCCTCGAAGGCGTTCAGATAATTCGATCAGGCCGGAGCGCATCAAATGATCGATTTCACCGCATTGCTGGGCGCAAGCTTTCACGCAAATGCCCGGTCCACTTCAGCAGGAATTGCGGGCCTAGAAACGGCACTCGGTGTTTCGCTTCCACCGGACTATAAAGACTTCCTCTTGTGGGCGGATGGCGGCGAGGGAGACGTTGGCGATCTCTACGTGTCCATGTGGAGCGCCGAGCAGGTTGTTGAGCTCGACGCCTTGTTCTCGATCAGGGCACGCATGGGGCAGGATTTCGTGGGCATCGGTACGGACGGTGGGGATTACTGCTTCGCCCTGGATCTCCGGAACGGGGGACGTTTCGTTGTTGTGCCGCTCGGTGCGCTGGCACGGGAGGAAGTCAAACCCCTGGCTACCGATCTTGTGGCCGGACTAACCGGCATCCGCGACGGCTTCATAACGGGCGACAACATATAACCGGCGTCGGTACAGCGGGCTTGGAGCTTTCAGACAACGCGCGACGGCGGGACCGGAAGCCCTGTGCCCGCCGCTGACGGGAATACTTGCGCCGCAGATAGAAAACTCGCTGCCCTCCCCTGAATTTCCCACGCGATGCGCCGATAAGGCTCACGTGACAGCCCCGTCGGGGGGGGGGGAAGCACGGTCCGACCAATAACCTTCTCCCGTTTGGCGAACAACAAGGGCGGCCGCCCGGCCAGACCGGGGCCGACAAGCAAAGAGGAACACCGAATGTCCACACTACCGCTAAAAGAGCCTGCATCTCAGTTCCGCCGGACCGCCGCATCGGCGTTCACGGCGCTTCTCATGCTCGTTGCGCAGATGAGCATCGCCATAGTCGCCTTGACCTCTGTCCGCTTCACGACCGAACGCGATCACGCAACCGTCGCGGTTGCAGATTACCGCTTATGCTCCGCATCCATGGGCGCTTCGACCGACCAGTTGGGCGATGGGTGCATCTACAACAACGTCAGTGTCCACGGCGATCTGCTGCGTCGCACCTTTATCATCTCAACGCCCGAGGGATATCGAATCGAGTCCAGGGATGCCGAGAGTGTCGTGGTAAATGGTGCGGCCGCTGTCGAGCGCAAGACGATCCTGAGTTGGCTCGTACTCGCCGTCGCTGCATCTGGCGCTTGCTTTCCTGTCCTTGCACGGTTCTTTCGGGGCGCTCTTGAGAAGAGCGAGCGGGGTGCGAGCTTGCTGTATGAGTTGTCGGCCACCCATCGCTGGCATGCGTCTGCGGCGGCTATCGTGATTCTCGCCGTCGCCGTGTACGCCTATCCGAGCTTCCGGGAATTCCTGGTCGTCCACCGGATCGAGGTAGCGCAGGAGCAGTACCGTACAAAGCGAGGCCCGGATGTGCCTGTTTTTGCTAGCGCAACACTGCGCGGTGATTTGTCCCGTCTTGGTGGCGGAGTCTTCGACCGCGCTCTACGACAGGCGGGCTTCGGTTGTCAACTGTACGACGCAGACGGACGCGTGACATCAGCAGGCGTGCTGGAAGGCGGGACGATCAGGCGGGCGAACCTGCCAGCCGGCACGCGCGTCGGTGGCCGGTGCTTTTACGGCTAAACCGGTCGCGCAAGCCCCTGATTTTCAGTAGTGTTGATTTGGAGCTGGAATGGGTATTCAGTGGACCATTGACAAGATAAAGAGCCTCAAAAAAGCCGAGATCCAGAATCTCATGGCGAATGCACGGGCGGCCGGAAACCTCGAGGTGGAGGAACTTTGCCGCGCGGCCCTGCCCGCCGATGTCAGTCGAGCCAAAGGAGATCGGAAAGTGTCGCGAGGAACCTTCGAAATACCGGCATCACACGTTGCAAAGGTGGCTGAACTGATCGAACGCCTTCGGCCCGTCGACGAACTGTCGAATGGGCTGGAGCGCCGCCGCCTCCAGGCCAGCCCCATTCAGACGCTGGGTGAACTGTGGCGCCTGTTCATCACCTGCGGCCTGTCGAGCATGGAGGACAGCGAAGAAGGGGCGGCCCTCGATCGCTTCATCCGCGCCCAAGGTCCACTGTTCGATCTTGGTTATCTGAGGCGCATCGAGTGCGATCCGGCAGAGGTGCTAGCGGAGATCAAGCGGAACGTGCCCCGGATGGCGCAAAACAAGTGCACCCTCGTCGCGGGCAACTTCCCGCTCTTCGAAGCGGCTGGCGGCGCGCCTGATACCGCGCTGTCCGACATTCGGGACACTGAGAGCCCGCTCCTGATTTTCGGGGAGCTTGCGCGCGGCGACCGTCACGATCGGGATATCACGAAATCGGCAGAGTTCAGCCTCGGGATCAATCCCGACCCCTTCCCCCGGATCAGTCACAAGCAGATCCGGAACATCCTTGTGAACAGCGGGCTCGCCCGCAACGTTGTGCCTCTCGACTCTCGCTGGAGCCGCTTCTTCGGCGACATCCTTATCGTCGACTCTGCCCTGCTCGCCCGCAAGTCACGATACCTCGCTGTGGAAGACCTTCTTCGGCAAGCGCTGATCGAAGCATCGTCACAGAGAACAGATATCGACAATCTGGCCGTCCTCGACGCGATCGTGTTCCAGCACATGTCGCGCAAAGGCATGTCAGATCCATGGTCGGGCGGCGGCTAAAGCGATCGAGCGCTCTCCCACCACCGTAGGGAATATTCCGTGGCACAGGTCGCAGGTGCGACATCAAGACCGTCATGCCCTAACGTTCAGACTTCGCTCACGAGAATCGATCACGAAGTGTGCAGGATCCTGAAGCAGTATTCCGTCATCTCAATCCCGTCCCGCTTCGAGGGCATACGGCTCGCGCGGAATCTCACGCCCTGGAAATCGAGTGCAAGCGCTGCGGGCCCCGCCCCGGGCGCGTGCCTGTCAAACTCCGCCACGACCTGACTCGATTCACTGAACCGTACATAGTGCCCTGCGACTTCGAGGAAGGACGATAAGGTTCCGCTTGTTTCGCCGACCAGGATGTCGCTCGCAAGGCGGCACGCGTTCGCAAACCCTTCTCCCGGCGCCCCCATTTCGGCTCCCAGTTCGCGGGGCCATGGGATGGTGACGGAGACGGCTGCAGGACGGGGGTCACGGGTGTCTCCACCATTGGCCAGCGCCTGCATGTAGCCGACGCGCGCCCAGTACACATATCGTTCCCAGTCCTTGACTGAGGTAGCGAGGGCTCTTCCGCCCTCCTTCAGCAAATGCCTGATCGGAAGAAAGTCGGGCGACTTCCCGCATTCGTGCCCGGTTATCACGGCTACGCAGTGGGCGGCCAGGCACCACTGCAGCACGACGCGGCCGCTCTTCAACGGATCGCCTTTACCCGTTCGCAACAGCACATTGTGTAACGAGTAGTGCTCCCACGCGGAGACCGAAGACGGTTCCGCGTTACCCGCATCGTCGATTACTGTTCCGACATCCGGAAACAGCTCCGCCAGTACTGTCGAGACCACCGCCGCGGAAGAAAACACGAACGACTTGAAGTCTTCGATATGGCGCAGCTCCTGAGCGTGCCCCTCCACCATTAGTCCCTCGGCCGACAGTGAGGCATTCGGGCCGACGCGGAAAATCCCCGATTCTGCGTCCGTGACAAGCTTGTCGATGGAAAAGCGCGGGTTGTTCGAATCCATTGATCTCTTTCCTGTAATGCCGCGTGATTGCACCGGCTGGAGTGTCAACACAGCAGCGCGTCCTGTGCAAGTGAACCACATTATCGACAGGTGCGAGGACAAATTCAGGCCTCACACGCACAGCGCGCGCTCGATTCGGACCAGCACTTCTGCCTCTGAATCACGGCGACTGAATTTCTCTGATTTCTCGCCGAAAAGCATGCATATCTCCGCCGGGAATGCGTGGGGCTGGCAATGTGCCGCCGCGGTCGGCCCGCAAACACTCCCGTGGGCTTTCGTGGTCACTGGCGCCAGCTAGCGACCCGTCCAACACTATGCACAAGATCGACGACTTTTATGAAGCGAAGCTTCCCGTGTGGGCATACAGGCAAGGGAAAGTATTGCCACCGCTGCGACAGCGTCTCGCGCGCTGAGGCGAAAGCCGAGGAGCAGGCGAAAGCAGAAGCGGCGGCGCGGATTCAGGCGCGCGCAGATGCACAGGCGCAGGAAGCCGCTGATCGGCTACAGCGCCGGGACCGACTCCGCCAGTTGGTCGACGAGGCGAGCATTGATCTTGGCCCGGTAGAGCACCTACCGGCCGTTTGCGAGCGCGCGGCGACGGTACTGGAGCAGTTAGCGGCTGGTGTGCACCCGTACGAATTGAAGGCTAAACCTCTGCGCTCGACGAAACACACCGTCCTGTCGATCCCCGTTGGCCTCAGCTACCGGCTGCTCGTGGAGCGCGACTCGCGCCGCCCGCTTCGGATCGTCTCCCATGAGGCTTACAACGATCTCTACTGTAAGGCGGAACGCGCCGCCGCCTGTTGAACGTCCGGATCCCCGAACTAACGTCTGTGCGGCATCCTCTTTGCCCTCTGACAAGTGTGTGAGCGTCCGTTAGCAGCTAAACTGGCGTCCACCCTGAGCGGAGAAGCCCTATGCCGGCCGAGCGTACAAGAGTTGAAGATCATCGGTGGAGCGACCCAGGTGTTTGGGACGTCACGGAATTCGGCAATGGCCGTCGCGTTCGCGCTTTCCTCGACGACGTCGTCAATCCATCTCTGATTGCACTCGACAGGCAGATTGCCGACTGGCAAGAACGCGGCGGCGGCGCGCCCTTCGCGATCGCGGATATCCAGGCGCTCACCCGTCAAACTACCCAGGCCTTCTGCCTGTCAATCCATTCTCTTTTCGAGCGGCAGTTGCGGCGCTGGATCGCGGGCGCCGTTCACCGATTTGGGCCGACCCCTGAACGGATCGACGTTGCGACCAACCGGCGTCTCGAGCAGCTGGATACACTTCTGGCAGAGACGCGAGGCATTGCACTGCGAGCATTCGATTCTTGGGACGATATCTCCCTGCTCGAACTCGTCGCGGACGCGTGTCGCCACGGCGATGGTCGGTCTGCCGGAAGACTATTCAAACTCAAACCGCACTTCTGGCCGCCCCTTTACCAGGAGACGCCCGTAATGCCAGGGATGCGGCCGCAGGTTAGACCTACGTCGCATCCTCCCATGGACGCTATAGAGATACCCCGAGATCAGCTTCAGCGGTTCGTCGAGGCTATCGACCGGTTCTGGCTCGACGTCGAACTCATTCACTGCAACAGTTGCATTTCACCGCAGGACGCCGGGGGCTGGCGAGAACGACAAAGGCTGCTGGAGATACACCGGGCACGCAGACAGGCCTGAGTCGCCAGCCGACTTTCCGTCGCAAGGAAATGGGGTGAGCTTTTTCGGGATACCGAAGCAACTCGGGTAGCACCTATCGGTGCGCATCGACAGGGGTGCGCTGCCCTTTCGCCTTTAGCGCCCGCGCGCGACGCGTGATATTCACGAACACGCATCGATGATTACGGGAGAGCTCCTGACTGAGGCCCATCAATTTGATGTGCTGCACATCCTGTAATGAGAGCGCGAAACCCCGGCCACGGCTGACTTCGAGCGCTCGCAAAACCGACGCCGCGTCGTGACACATCGTCTCGTCAATCGAGAAGGGACCGTGAGGGATCTCTGCCACGTTGACCGCCCCTTTGATGCCCGCGTTGAGCACCGACTGGGAGTGGTCAATGATCCGGCCGGGTGTTGCACGCTCGAGCAGCAGGGTCTTTCCCGAGCCAGTCTCGCCGATCAGAAGGATCACCCGATTACGGTTGAGCGCGGCACGGACGAATCTGGCAATGAGCCACGAACGGGCAAGCGCGACGGCGCGCCAACGGCGCGGCCAGAAGCCCTGGCCAACGCTGAGTACGAAGGGTTGATTGGGGCGTCGTCCCAGATGCTCGTTACCGCCAGTCATTCCAACGATCCTCTCCGCTTGAGCGGCAAAATTGATAGAAACTTCAAAATTCGCTCGCATGTCGATGCTGACCTCACCCGGTTGCACCGAATCTGCGGGTGCGAGTATAGCCCGCACAGGAAGCACTTCCCTCCATCCACGGTTAATCGCTTGCAGCGGATGAGGGGTGATCGATTCCGGCTTTCCAAATTGCGATCCGAGCAACATCGGTTGACTTCAATGCCGCGTTACCTGTCGGCTCAGAACCCATCCGCCCTGTGTTCGCGCGATCCCGTACGATCAGGTCTCGTACCGCATGGGCGCGCCGCTCGAACAATCCACCCTTGCCGCGGGCGCCAACGCCACCTTCAAGGTCGCGCACATACTGTTGAAGGGCCGCACCGATAACACCAATTGCTGCCTGATTGAGCTCATGGCCGTCGACCTCGATCTTCGGGATGTCGTAGCGACCGTTCGCGTACGCCATTTCGAATTCAGCTGCCGCAAACCCTGCCCGATAGCCACCACGCACGACAGTGGCGACGTATGCGAGCGCGCCGCCACCGAGCGCGGAAACGACTGCGACTACAACCAACCATGCCGCGTGCGACATTTTCTTCTCCCCTTTTGCAGTCAGTTGCGATCTTCCGGGGCCGAGGCCTCGTTCTCCCAACCGTGACCGCTGTCGCGAGCAAGCGCGCGGATCTTCCGCACCCGGAAGGTGGCGTCATACAGCCGAAGGTACGCGTCATCGTCCTTAAGCTTGCGGCCACCCACACTTTGCATCACGTCGGCGAACTTCTCGCGGGTCGGCGTCGCGGCAAGCGAGTATTCAAATCGGCTTTCTGCCGTGCCGTCATTCTCGCGGTACGCGGCGTGCTCTTCACTTTCCGATCCATGAAAAATGAATCCGGCGAGAGTGTCGCGCTGGACGTAGATCATCGCTGGCGTAACGTTGCCCTCGTAGGTCAGTCGCCCAAGGCAGAGAACCCGGTCGCGGCTGACGGTGCCGTCGTAGTGTTCTTGCGTTTTAATGCGCACCAACGGCGCAGCGCGCTCGGCGAGAGCGTACACGAAGTGAGAATGAACGACTGCCGCGCCATCGACAGTCTCTTTTATGTCGCGGACGGACCGCCTCGCGAGTCCGACGGCAGTAATCGCTTCCAGCAGGTCGTGGTCGTAGTACCAGGACGGCGTGCCGTCGCGCTCGGTGGTCGTCTCAACGGGCCACGCGAACCGCGACAGGCACTGTTCGTCCTGCGTGTACCGCTTCGCATCGGCCGTCGCGAGTCTGACCAGGTCGGCATGGGTGGGTGGCTCAGGGTCGCTGTCCGAACAGCCTGAGATCAACACGGTTACCAGCGCGCCAAGGAGGAGCGCGCCGCATTTCGTGGAAGTTCGCATATCCGCAGATCCCGATCAATGCGTCAGGGTTACCGTCATCGTGCAAACGACAATGCCATGGGCTACCACTGATTTTTCCGCTCCGGGTTCGCAACCGGGATGCGTCACAGCGTAGATCCGCGCGCCTGTAGCCGCGCACAGCATGGACAGCAGAACGGCGAACACTACCACCCGCTTGCGAGACCTCGAGATTCCTTCTGTGTTTGCCGACATGTCTTTGCCCTTTTCGTTAAAGCCCCACGCTCGCCCGGGGCCGGTACAAGCCATCTATCGGCGATGCGCCGAGGAAATTCAGTCTTGACCGCTGCCGCGCATGCATTGCCTGGCCGAACGAGTAAGCGCAAGATGGGGACGGGACGAGAGCCGGCTCGACGCCGAACGGGTTCCGCAAATCAGACCTGGTTGAAGGCGCTCAGGGCGCGCCGCTAGAGTCGCCACCGGCTTGGACTGCGAGACGCCGGAGCCGCCATATCCTCGATGCCTGACGCCAGTTCACCTCTATGGCGCCCAGCGACACGGCGGCCGCGCGCCGCACTGCGGTGAGATCATAGTGAGGCGCAACGTCGTGCGGCTGAAACCAGGCTCTTCGCATGCCGATCTGCTCGGCGAACGAGTGCAGTTCCTCGATATCGACCCCGTCGGTGAACAGGTGGCAACTCTGCACTGTCCGCCCGCGCAACCTGAAACCCCAGCTCGCGAGACGATCAACGTAGACCGTCACGCGGCTCTCCGCTCATACGACGAAGCGAGCCGCTCGATGTTCTCGCCGCGGTTCAGCACCAGATCGCGACGAATTTCCCGGCAGTGCTGCACGAGCGCTGCGACGTTTTCGAAGGGATGCTGTGCGACGCGATCGGCGAGATATGAGACATCAACGCCCGGTGTCAACTCCGGAGAAAGCTCCGCCCGCGCGCAACGAAGACGGATTTCCGCATCGGGCGCAGGTATGTGGAGACGGAAGTCGAACCGTCGCAAGACCGCCGCGTCGATCTGGTCGACCAGGTTCGTCGCGCAGATGAGCACGCATTGGGAAGGCAGGCGGTCGATGAGGATCAGCAACTGGTTGGTGATCCGCTTGATTTCCCCGAGGTCGCTTGTAGCCCGGTCGGCGCCGATGCCGTCAAATTCATCGAGAAAGAGGACACAGGGCGCGCGCTCGGCGTAGCGAAACGCCTTCGCCAGGTTCGAGCCCGTCTCTCCGAGGTGGCTTGCAATGAGACCGCTGTAGTTCACCCGCAATAGTGGGACCGCGAGTTCACCCGCCAACGCTTCCGCCAGCATCGTCTTTCCGTTTCCCGGCGGCCCCTCGAGCAGAATCCTGTGCCGCGGCGAGAGGCGGAAGGCAGCCAGTTCGGCGGCGCGTCCGTGTTCCTGGAGGATAGCCGGGAGACGTTGCGCTATGTCTGCAGGCAGGATGACATCGGTGAACCGCGCCTGCGGTTCCTCGAACGAAATGATGTCAGCGGGCAACTTCATCTCGACCGGCTTGGCAGACTGAAATCTACGGAGCTTGGACGCGACCGCCGGATGGGTGTCCGCAAGGGCTGTTGCCATTTGCTCGATGACATCCGAAGCGCCGCTGGTATTGCCCCAGCGCAGCCGGTCGACGAAGGCGGACAGGAGTGACAGCGCAGCCGAGGAGGCCTGTTTGCGCGCCGCCGACGCGGACGCCGTTGAGCGTGCGGGCGGAGGCGCTGCTCCCACTACTTCTGCCTGTGCTTCTGCTGCACTCGTCATGTCCGCGGCTCCTGGCGCTGTGCCTGTTATCCGATGGGTGGCTAGGTCCTGGGCCACAAATGCGCCCACCCACCTCATCGACGGAACCGCGGAAATATTCAGTGAGGTCTGGTGAAAACCGATCGCCCGCGCCCCGGCGCAGCCCCTACCGCTTCAGCCGGCTGTCGTACGTCCACTTCCGGATCTTCGTCGGAGTGAGCTTCGCCGTATCCGGGTGACCGGGATTGATCAGGATGTTCCGCTCTTCCGGGACGATGACGGAAGGCACAATCAGGAGTGAACTGGCGACGCCGTTCGCCCAGTTCGTGCCAGCGTCGATACTAACCTTTCCCGCCGGGTCAACGTCCCAGCCTACGTTTTGTGGATCGGCCCCGTCGAAAATGGTCGCCGCGCGCCAGACATCGTCCGGCACGTCGATTCGCACGAGGATCCGATTGAGCGGCAGCCCGCCACTGACGACATGCACTACCGTTTCGAGGCACGCCAGCGCGCGGCTCTCCGACGTGTACAGCACCGCTGTGCCTTTGGCATTCCAGCGCCCGCCCGTCGCCTTGGCGCCCCCTCCCGACATGTCTTCGGCCGGATAGGCCGGCGTAAGCGCGGCTATCCGCCACAGAGATACCGTCATGCGTACGCACCGCTCTGCATCTGACCAATCAGCGCGGCGAGCACTTCCTGTCCTTCGTGCGTGTCCAGATAGGCCGACGGCAACATCCCTCCGAGCGCCGGGTTCGGTTGCGACAGCCACTCTTCGAGCCACTGCGCCGCGTCGAAATCCTTCGCCACATCGGGATCGCCGGACTCGTCGACGACGGTCTGGACCAACCCGATGAGCTTCGACATCCCGAGCACGCGCTCTCCCTGATCTGTACTGAGCGTATCGTCTGCCTGCGCTTTCCGGTTGACCGTCGACTTCGAAAGGCCGAGATACTTGATGACGACGTCCTGACTGACTTTCAGGGCGGTGGCGAGGTCGTAGACGCTCTTTGCAGAGACGCCAGCCTTGATCACCTGAATCCGATCGACGCTCGACGAACGGTAGGCTTTCCGGAAGTCCATCACATCGAAGGGCAAGCGGATCCTCATTTTCCCTTCCGCCGCGGCCTCGGCAGCAATCGCTCGCTTTGCCGGCAACGCGCGACCAACTTTCGCCTGACGCTGCGATGCAGCCCCAATTTCACGCTTTGCCATGATTTGCTCCTGTGCCATTTGAGACGATATTTTACCCCAAATGGAACAACAGTAAAGTATCGTCCAGTATGATCAGCCCTGCGCCCGCCACGTGGCGCCACACCCACGAGACAACAGAAAACCATGCAGAGCGATTTTTTCGCGCGGTTCGCAGCAGATATGGGGAGGCTCGACCTGGCCCGCGTGCAGTCCCCCCGCGACATTCCTGAGACGTTTTTGCTCGGTCGCCAAGGTCCACTGTCAAGCTACTACGTTCCGTTCGACTACGTGAACCCCAAAGCGCGCCTTGTCCTCGTGGGTATCACGCCCGGATTCACCCAATGGAAAAACGCCATGCGCGAGGCGCAGGATCGGCTGCGCGGCGGCGCGACGCACGCCGATGCACTGCGCGCCGCCAAGCAGACCGGCGCTTTCAGCGGCGCCATGCGTCCCAATCTCATCGCACTGCTCGACCACATCGGCCTGAACCGCTGGCTCCAGTTGCCTTCATGCGAGGCGCTGTTTGGCGCCGCCGGCGACCTCATTCAGACCACATCTATCCTCCGGCATCCCGTGTTCGTCGACGGCGCGAACTACAACGGCGCGCCCGGAATGACCCGGTCCGAATTTCTGAAAGCTCAGATTGAGCAGCATTTCGCCAACGAGGCGCGGTCCCTGCCCGACGCCGTTTATATCCCGCTTGGGCCTAAGGTAAGCGAGGGGTTGGACTGGCTCGTCGCGCGAGGCGTCGTGCCGCCTGACAAGGTGCTGCATGGTCTGCCACACCCGTCCGGCGCGAATGCGGAGCGGATCGCCTACTTCCTTGGCCGGAAGGCGCGGGAGGCCCTGTCCGCGAAAACCGACGCCGCGAAGCTCGACGCGATCCGGGAACAACTCCAGGTGCGCGTCGCCGCACTCGGTCCCCTGAACTGAAATATTGAGCGCCGTCGTCAGAGAAATCCTCGGAACCGACGAAGCGCAGTGCGTGGTCGACTGCGCTGACAGGGCGCGACGTCGGGAGGGGAAAGCGCGCCGTCCGTTATCATCTGGGGGTGCCTAACTTCTGGAGTTCGACGTGTGCTATTCCGCCCAGCTTGTCGCCGACTACCGGAAATACGTGCGGGCCTTCGGTGCGCGCATTGATTTTGACGAGTTCGCGCGCCTGTTCATGGCGCGGGCAGATGGCGCGCGGATCAAGCTCCCCAAGGCAATCGAGGACGAATTCGTTACCGGCGGGGAAGGTGACGTCGCGGACCTGATTGGCCGTTTCCGTGCTGGGCAGGCGACGACGCTCGAGCAGACTCTCTTTGCGCAGCGTGAACGCCTCGCGAAGGCAGACCGCGCACTCCAATTGAAAGTCACCAAGGCCGCCTCGGAAAGCAAGCGCATCGCGACCGACAAGATCGACCATACCATGCGAAAACTCGAAGATCTGTGGCGCACGACATGGAAGCGCCGCGACTCGCGGTTTTTCCCCGGAGACTATGCGCCGGTGATTGTCGTCGAGGATGGGCAGAAGGTCGTCAAACCGATGCGCTACCAATGCAGGATCGCCGGAAAGCCAGCTTCATACGACACGCGCTTCCCCGGCACTTACAATTCCCGACGCGACAGCCTTGATGGCTTCTGGCGCCCACTCTTCGGCTATACGCACGGGATCCTCATCGTCGACGCGTTCTATGAGAACGTGAAGCGGCATCGACTGGAGGGCCGCACGCTCCGGGAGGGCGAAGAAGAGGAGAACGTCGTGATCGAGTTCAACCCGAACCCTCAACATCCGATGCTCGTTGCTTGCCTGTGGTCGCGCTGGACCAACGGGAAGGATCCTGACCTTCTCTCCTTTGCAGCCATCACTGACGAACCGCCGGATGAAGTCGTCGCTGCGGGCCACGATCGGTGCATCGTGCCTATCAAGCCGGAAAACGTCGATGCATGGCTGAACCCGGACCCACAGAATCTAGCGTTTCAATATGCGCTGCTTGATGACCGGGACCGTCCGTACTACGAGCACAAACTTGCGGCTTAAACGTAGTAGGGATCGTTGAACGCGTCTGCCCTTTCGACTCCTTCGGTCAGCATCGGCAGAGCCAAGCTGATGTTAGACCGGGAAAGCTTGGTGCGCGAGCGTCTCGACCTCTTTGACGACTCAATCCAGACCTCCAACGCCCGCGTCTTCGCGGATGCCCTCCCGGAAGGCGTGAAGGCATCTCCTCACGCCTCCCGCCGCCACGCCGTCGGCTTGCCTCTCCAGCCGCCGCTGGTAGATTGGCTTGTAGGCGTCGTCACGCCGCTCCAACGAAAAAAAGCGCGTCCGCTCTAAACTCGGCGAGCTTCTTGCCGAAAACGCACTGTGGGGCAACTTTCTCAATGCGTTGCTCTCCCTGGCATGCGGTGACCACGGGCGGGGAGTTCAGGCGCCTGAGTGTCGGGGGCGCTGGCGCTTCACAGAATGAAAAAGCGAAATCAGAGGGGGCTACATTGCCGAGAACGTTAAGCGTCGCCAACAAGCTCTTGTCTCTGCGCGGAGCCGTCGATATCACGGATGACCGGGGTGAGCTTGCATATCGCGCGAAAGGATCGTTTTCCCTCCTCTCCCCGACCTGGCGACTCTATCGCGGGGACGCCGAAGTCGGCACGGTGCGCAAGCGCCTCTTCTCGTTCGTCCCGACCTGGCGGATTACGGGTGAGCTTGGAGAGTTTTCAGTCAGGCGAAAGGTGTTTGCCCTTCGTCGCCGCTATTACGCAGTGGGCGGCCCGCGCGACGGTGCGACTGTGGCCGGCAACATCTTCGATCTGCGCTTCAACGTCTCGCACGCCGGGGAGACGCTGGCTCATGCCAAGGGGCGGCTCCTGAGTGTCCGCGACCGTCATGACCTTGAGGTAGTGGCCGAGCCCGAACTGTTTATTGTTTTCGTCGTCCTTGTCCTGCAACTTGACCGTCGCGACGATCAGCGGGCTTCCCGCCACGATAATGACTGAATCCGAGAAAGTCGCCTCCGATGTGGGAGGCAGAACGTGATTACGTTGGAACAGGTGCGCGTCGCTGCCTCGAACCTCGGCGGTTTTGGCGCCCGCCCCGATGAGCATGACTACATCGTCGCCTGTGAGATGGCAGCGGCCAGGGGTTTTCTTGAGGTCCGTCGAGTCTCACCGGTGGTGCGACGGGAGTTCTGGGTCGCCTCGCCGCTGCCAGCCGCGAAACGTGCACCGCCCCCCGCCAATTCGACGATTGAACGAGATCAGCCCATTGGGTATCGGGTTCAAAGCCAAAAAAATTCGTCCCCCGACTGAATTTTTCGCAAGACGCGCCGAATAGATACGGTAACTGGAGCCGGATTCTCACCACAGGACACTCGACCGTTGATGTCACAAGAAAAGCCAGCCACTAGTGCGTGTTAGGAACTTCCCGCCAGACCTGGTATCCTGGCGAGATGAAAAAACGCAGGCCCTACCCAACGGATGTGTCGGATGAGGAGTGGTATTTTGCTGCTCCCTATCTGACCTTGATAAGCAAGGATGCGCCGCAGCGCCGCTACGAGTTGCGCGAGATGTTCAACGCACTGCGCTGGATCGTGCGCGCGGGCGCACCGTGGCGTTTGCTGCCCAACGACTTTCCACCGTGGGAATTGGTCTACCAGCAGACGCAGCGCTGGATTCAGGCAGGTTGCTTCGAGGCCATGGTGAGCGATCTGCGTTCGGTGATCCGGGTTGCGCAGGACCGCCGGGGCCAACCCAGCGCGGTCATTCTCGACGGTCGCACGTTGCAATCGACGTGCGAGAGCGGCCCGCGCGCAGGCTATGACGGGTACAAGCGCAAGAAAGGCAGCAAGGTTCACATGGCGGTGGACACGTTGGGGCAACTGCTCGCAGTGCATGTGACACCAGCCAACGAGCAGGAGCGCGCGCAGGTCGGTGAATTGGCGCGGCAGGTGCAGCAAGCCACGGGCCAAACCGTCAAGGTGGCGTTTGCGGATCAGGGCTATACCGGCGAAGAGCCTGCGCAGGCGGCGCTCGACGAAGGCATTGAGCTTCAGGTCATCAAGCTGCAGGAGGCAAAAAAGGGCTTTGTGCTGCTGCCGCGCCGCTGGGTGGTCGAACGCAGCTTCGGCTGGCTCAACCGTTTCCGCCGACTGGCGAGAGACTACGAGCGGCTGCCCGAGACCTTGGCGGGTTTGCACTTCGTCGTATTCTCCGTGCTCATGCTTGTCCACTTTGCAGCTCTTAACAAAAGTTCCTAACACGCTCTAGGTCCCTCGCCGAGCGCCTCGGTTACACTGCTGAAGAGCTGAATCACCGCCCACTGCCGCCAGCAAGCGAGACACTCGGCATGTTCGCGTTCCGGATCGGCAGAGCGACCGTTCCCTTGACAAGCGGTCCGGGACTGGTTATCGGGTTGCTGGCAGGAACCCTCGGGCTTGCCCTGGGCGTCGCTCTGATTGGCGGCTTTTTCTGGGCGGTCTTCTGGCTTGTCAGCGTCACAGGTCTGCGCACCCTGTATGAGAACCATACGGTAGTCATGGAGTTCATCGGTCTTGCCATAACGGTCGCCGTGTTCGCCCACATCTATCGCCTCAGAGGCTAATCACCAGCTTCCTTTTCACATCACGCTTCCGTGCGCTCTAGTAACGACCCGGTGGTACTCGGCGTCATGCCGGGAATCCCGGCCCTGCTTCTGCCGGAAATCCACAATGAAAAACGCCCTCTTTCTCTGTCTGTTAGCCGCTGGACTGTCCCAAACGAATTGGGCATTTGCCGACATGAACAATGACGTCGTCTGCCTCCGCGAAGGCACGACGTCTGCGCCACTTAGCGACGGCAGTTGCGTCCCGGGTGCATCCAAGATCGATGCGAAGGCGTGGCGAGAAAGCGGCGACAAGGTCGTAGTGCGGAAGAACGGAGCCGGGATCCTTCTCGAGCCGGCGTCCTTTGACCAGCGCTATACGTATCTGCTCGTCCAGGACGGCGGCGGTACCGGTGCAGTCAAGATTTCGACCCGGGCTGAATGCGACAAGCTCGTGGCAAGAAACAACGGTCGCTGCATGACCGCCGCTGAAGCCAAGGCCGAGTTTGTACGGCTGAGATCCGCTGACTGACAGGGAAATCATGACCACGAGCGCTCAAAGGGCCGAACTGTTCTTCATTACCAGTCACCCGGGTAGCGGCAAATCAATGCTCGACACCATGTCGAAGTTGAGCGGGAGGCTGACTATTTTCGGACCCACGCAAACTGACGGCACGAGCGAGTTCGACGAGGCGAACAAAGCCGCCCATGCTCTGGTGAGTTCCCTTCCAGGTTTGCATGATGCAATTCTCACTATCACCGAAAAGTCTCTCTCTGACGACGACCTTCGTGAACTGCTGACTCGTCTGCCGATGGATCTCAAGAAGGACATCCGCGAATACGGACTGGCTGACACCGTAGTCCGCGAGCAGATCTGCGCCTGGCTGGTACAGGATAATCTTGTTTAGGAGACAGACGATGAAGTTCCTGTGCTGGCGCCTTTGCGTACCGCCGCGCACCCCTTTGATGCCCAGTGTGATCCATCGGAGATTCATCGTCTCCCGCGCATTGAGTGCCGGATTCATACTGGGCATCTGCATCATGGGCGTAGGAGCGTTCGAGTTGCACATCTGGCGAGCGACCCTTCAGCCTGATCTGCGCCTCAACGCCGAACAGGTCACTCAGGCGAAGCTGGCCGTGAAGATCGTAGTAGCTGGCGCGGCGCTATTTCTGTCCTGTTTTGTTGGCAAACTGATTCAGTGGAAATGACATGAAGCTTGCACTACTCATTGGGGCACTCTGCTCCGCGATCGTCGCTGCCGGTGTGTATGCCGCGTACTCGTCGCACGATATCTGGCCGATAGCGGCCGCTGGGCTAATAGTGGTAGTTCTGTTCAGCGTGTTCGACGTGTGGGGCAGATTGGACAGCGAATTTGAGCAGCACCAGGGCAACACGAGGGGCTAGCTCTGATGGATCGGACGACACGAGAAGTACCCGGCCAGATAGCAATTGGCATACTGGCGATAGCTCTGTTTGCCGGGGGAATTGCGGGCGTTACGTATCTCATGCAGCGATTCAATTTCTTCGGCTGGATGTTCACACAGTCTTATAACCATCCCGTCGCTACAGGGTTGGCGATTCTGGTCTCAGGCGCTGCGTTGCTGGAGATCGGACGGCGAATGTTTGTTCGCGCCTAGGACACGGACATCCTGCAATTCAGGGCATGCAGCGAATGAAGACACTGAGCGAGATTCTGGATTACACCCATGAGCGTTTCGATACAGTCTATGGTGAGCATCTCGGAAGAGCGGTGACAGGCCACAGCTGGAATCGCACGAATATCGACGGCATGGACCTGATGCTGGAGACAACTCGTGCAGGGCGATGGTTTCTTGCCGACTTCTACCGACGGCCCGAATACGCCCCGTTTGCAGACCTATTCGACGGAACCGAAAGCAGCAACCCGACCTTGCACGGAGCAAAGGTGCAAGCGCTGACCCGCGCGCTTGAGATCGTGAAGACTATTCGTCCTGGGGTTTCACACGAGCAGTTGAAACGGGCGGTTGAGGCAGAGCGTCACGCCAGCGCCTGAGTCTACGCGCCAACATTTTCCAATCGATGAGTCACAACATGTCGACAATCACCGTACCCCGAAAGCTTTGGTATCGTCTCGCGGACGTCATTCAGGATATGGGCAACCATCACCCGGATTTCCGCGGCACGGAGAAAGGCGAAGATCTCGGAACCCTCGGCAACGCCATAAAGTACGCCGTTCCTCCGCACGAAGGTGCCTCACTCGATCTGGCTCAGCAGGCCTGGGTTGACCGTGCAATCGCCGTTGCCACGAAGTACGGCGGGATCAGGGATGGGCTCACGCCCGTCGAAGGGTTTGTTGAGACTGCAGAGAAGCTTATCGGCATCTTTGCCGACTGACTAGGAAGCAGACGACAGCTCGCATGACTCAGGAATTCACCACTTTATTGCTGCACCGCTGGATCGCGATCTCGTTCGGCCTGTGGGCAAAACTCGCTCCCATGGTCGTAGCACTCAGCGTAACTCTGAAGCTTGCGTCCGTCGGTGTGTGGACGGTGATGCCTTGGGGGTCGGTTGCGGTCCTGCCGGCGCTTGGCGCGATGCCAACCCTTGCCCTACTTGGCGGCTGGCTTGCCCTGATGACCCACGACTGGAATCGCTAGGAACGCCTATGGACTTTATTTCGGTGTTGCTCGGCCTCGCTCTGATAAGCGCACTCTCTGACGGGACACCCATCGATCCCAGAAAGATCCTCGCGCCGGTCGCCATGTTTGCTGCCGTCTTGGGCGCGTCGATGACCGTATGGGTTACGCTCGAATATCACGCCTGTGAATTCAGCACACTATATATGCCCTGCATGACGATATCGAAATCGTTCGTCATGACGGTTTTGAGCATCGGTACGGTCGCAGCGTCAGGCGTTGCCATGCTCAGCACGTTGACAGTCATTTCACGGGGCTCGGCATCTACGATCGTCGTCTCTGAACCGGACGTTCAAGCCGCACTGACCCATCTTCGCTTACTGCCGTTCCGGGAGAACGGGCCGGTCGCCTGGGATCGACAATATGTCATCAAGCTGATCCGCGAAGCTGCGGGCAGCACGCCCAAGGTCGGGGATTGCCTTGAGATAGGGCCGGGTGTCTTCGGTGTCGTCCGACCGTTCGGTGCTGATCTTGCGGACGGCCCATACGCACAAGGCCGGCTTCAGGTATGGATCGCGGTTCGGTCCGCAGGGACCGATCCGTCCAACGTGTCCGAGTTATAAGCGCCCGTAACGACACCAAATAACATCAGATCATGAACCTGTTTCGACTTCTATTGATCGTTTTCTTCGGCATTCCCATGGCAGTTGTCCTTGGCCACTGGATCAACGACGCGGTGCACACCAAGCACGCGACGCACACCTCGGCCGTTCGCGCGCACTGAGCGTCTGGCCATCCGTCTTGAACTCCCAATGACGAAGGACCAAAGCGAGACACCGATCGACACGTATCGGCGCATTGCCCGCGAACGCGGTGGGGTGTGCCTTTCCGACGAATACCGGGGCAGCAAGGTCTCCTTGCGCTTCCGTTGCAGCGAGGGACACGAGTGGGAAGCGCGGCCCGCCGACATCAAGAACAAGCCGACCAACGCGGGTCGCGGCACCTGGTGTGCCCTTTGTTCCAAACGCCGTATCGCGGGGATCGCTACGTTCCATGAAATGGCAGCCGCCCGTGGCGGCGTATGCCTGTCGACAGAATACAAAAACGTTGAGACGCGACTGGCGTTCCGGTGCGCTCAAGGTCACGAATGGGAGGCAAGGGCCGAGAATGTCCGGCTCGGACACTGGTGCCGGCGATGTGCCGTTGCTGAGAGCGCCAAGGCAAGGCGCCCACCTGATGATCGGTTCGAGGCCCTAGCCGCACGTCATGGCGGGGTTTGTCTTTCGACCTACGTTGATGCATTGACTCCGTTGCATTTTCGTTGTGCCCACGGCCACGAATGGCGCGCACTGCCGAAATCCGCCAACCAGTGGTGCCGTACCTGTACGAGAGAACAGCGGAGACAGCGCGCGTTCGAAGCCATTTTGCAACTCGTGCAGTCGCGGGGCGGCATCTGCCTGTCGACGTCTTATGAGACACAGGAGTCGACGCTGCGCCTCCGGTGTGCAAACGGTCACGAATGGGAAGCGAAGGCCGGCGCGATTCATCGTGGAAGCTGGTGCATCCGCTGTGTGTACGCAAGAAATGGCGACGCCGCGCGCGCAACGCTGGACGAGTTTCAGGCGATTGCGGCACGTCACGGCGGGACCTGTCTGTCGACCCATTACGAGCATTCCACGTCAAAACTTCACTTCCGCTGCGCGTCTGGCCATGAGTGGTCGAGAACGCCCGTTGAGACCAAGAAAAGGGACCAGCTCGGCTACTTCTGCTCGTACTGTAAAGGCACGCTAGTGCACGATCTCTTTGGCAAGGTAGTCACGATTGCGCGGGAGCGGGGTTACGAATGTCTGTCCAGTGCACACGGACGCTCGGACAGGAAACTACGGTTCCGGTGCGATCGTGGGCACGAGTGGTCCACGTCCGGCCATGCGGTTCTGAATGGCTACGGTCTTTGCCGCGTGTGCGCCAACCTGACTCGGTTCGAGCGCGTCCTCGAGGTTGCCAGGGCCAATGGCGGCGAATGTCTGTCGGGGTTCGAAGAATACAGGAGCGCCACCCTGCCGCTGCGCTTCAGGTGCGTTGATGGGCATGAATGGCAATCGTCTGCGAACCAGGTGACCAGCGGATACTGGTGTCGCGAATGCACCCATAAAACCGAGGGGTTGGTCCGTCAACTCCTGGAATGCGTGTTTGACGTCAGGCTGCCGAGCCTGGCGCCTGAATGGCTGAGTTCCGATGCCTTCAGCCGCTGCATCCTGGATGGGTACAACGAGGATCGACGCCTCGCCTTCGAGTATCACGGCGAGCAGCATTTTGCGCACGTCGGGCATTTTCACGGACGGGACGGCGCTCGTACCTTCTCCGAACAACAGGCCCGGGATGAGCATGTACGAACGAAATGCGCCGAACAGAACGTGACACTCATCGAGATTCCCGCGATCCCGCAGCGGCGCTCCGCAGAAGAACTCGTCGCAGCGGTCGCAGTGGCTGTCGAACGCGCGACAGGGGTCGTAATCACCCAGACGATGATCGATAGCTTCACGGCACGACCGTTCCAGCGCGGCAAGCTCAGGGAGCTTGCCGAACTGGCAGAGTCCCGTGGCGGCCAATGTCTTTCCGTCAAATTCGAAGGTGTGAATACCCCAGTAAGCTGGCTGTGCCGTGAAGGACACCGCTGGGAGGCGACGCCTTCGTCTGTCACTCGCGGCGCGTGGTGCGCGGTCTGTGCGCGCGTCCGGATAGCCGCACCGATGGACGAAATGCACGCACTCGCGGCGGCGCGTGGCGGGCGCTGCCTGGCAACTGAATATCACGGTAGCGGCACCAAACACCCGTTCGAGTGCGACAAGGGCCATCAGTTTGAGATGCGGCCGGCTTTCATCAAGCTGGGGCACTGGTGTGAACGATGTAGCTACACGCAGCGAGGGCTCGCGCAGCGACTGCCGATCGACGAGGTGCGCGCGATCGCGGTGGCGAAAGGCGGCGCCCTGCTCTCCGACGCCTATTCATCTGGAAAGCGGACGCTGCGGTTCCGGTGTGCGATCGGCCACGAGTGGGAAGCGTTGCCGACGTCGGTCAAGCATCAGAGTTGGTGCCCTCGATGTGCGTCCACCCTACGGGGCAAGAAAAGCGTCGAAGCCAGACGCCGCAGGAAGAACGCACTCGTCAATGAAGGAAACGAATGAAGCCTCGGAGCGTATGGAAGACCCGCTATTTCGTTGACACCGAGTTCACAAGCTTTGAGGATCACCAGCTCATCAGCGTCGCGATAGTCAGCGAAGACGGCCGGGAATTCTACGCCGAACGGACAGATTTCGACCTCAATGCGTGCAGCGACTTCGTCAGAGCCGTCGTCGTTCCCCAGTTGGGGCAAATGCCAGGGCGAGCCATGCGACTCGAGCAGCTGCGGGCCGAGCTTCGGGAATGGCTCCGTGCCGTACCGGGAAGGCCGAAGCCCGTTCTATCCTACGACTACACTGGCGATCTTGAACTGGTGGAAGCGCTGCTCGGGGGAGGCCTGCCCGCCGGGTGGCGACACGAAAATATCTCCGCAAAACTCGACCAGGCGCGTCTGGCGGCGTATGTGGCGGAGCATGGTGGGGAGCATCACGCGCTTTACGACGCACGCGCAAATGCGCATGCCTTTCGGTGAGCGCCACCTGCGCATTGTTTCGCCATGGAGGCGACCGGGGCTGCGGTGTCTCAAGTCTTAAGGGGAGAAAATGGCTTACATCGTGACAGCAGAGGTCTACAAGCATTGCGAGATGAACACACACGGAGACGCAGAGAGGGTCGAGGCCCGCGTGCTGCGCAATGATGACGGCTATATCACCTTTCAGGTGAAAGGCGAGTTCGGAGAAGAAAAGAGGATTGTTGGCGAGCTCGTGCGAACCCTTCTGGATGCGGGATATTACGAGTTCCGGATCGCCCATAGCTACTAGGGTAGCAAGATGGTGGCTTTCGGGCTCATCGGGACTCGCGTCCCCTCTTGGGACTTCGCCCACGGCAGGTGGATGACAAAGGCAAATGCAATGTCGAACGTAGCGCACGAAGGCAAGGTGGTGGACGTGGGAATACCGCAGGAAGGATCCATCGAATTGTTCTATGCCCATGGCTCGGACAGCTTGCGAACATACCTCGGGAAGTCGAAGTTTCATGCGAACGCCGACTGTCGTGCACTACTCTCTGGCAACGCCGCGAAGACGCTGATCAGAGAATGGATGACCGACGTTCCAGATCGAAGCCTGTGTCGGGTATGCGCGCCGAAAGCGACATCTGTCGACGCGGCCACCTGAATCCTGTGTTGCCCTGGCGACGTGCCCACCCCAACCGGGGACACTGTTCAACCCGTTTCGCGCGTTTCTACAGAAGCCGGTGAAAATCTGGCGTGGAAGGCCGCCAATTGCGCCGTGCTCCCGCGCGTGTCCTCCGGCATAATTCCCCGACCAACACACGGGGTGAAAATGGCGACCAGAACAAGACGCGGCGTGACGCCCGCCTATGACACGGGTATGTTCCAGGAGTTTGTGAGCGAGCCCGATCTGGGGCAGGCTATCGAGGCGCTGAAAAGAGCGAACGATATTTTCGATATCATCGCGCCGCAGGAGACGCAGCATTCCCAGATCCTGCAATGGCTGCTCAATCCGCGCGAGGGACATGGCCAGGGCGATGCGCTCTTCAAGGATTTTCTAACGGCGGCGTGGAACAACTGCGAAGTCGACGACGGCCCTAACGCCGACTTTTTCGCCCATTGGACACCCGCCCGAATCAGCATCACCGGCTTTCACAGCATCCTTCTGCTGCGCGAATACCGAATCTCGGCGGAGAACCACCTCGACTTCTTCATCGTCGACCCGGTCAACGAATTCCTGATCGTCATCGAGAACAAGTACAAGTCGCGTCTCGGCAATGACCAGCTTAGCCGCTACCGGCGCTCGGTCCGGCAACTGTGCGAGCGGCACCCCGCCTTCCGGTCCTATCGTGTCGCCTTGATCGCGCTCGACAAAGGTCGATCGCGACATCTCCGATTGCGCGAACTCCTGAAGCACTGGGTCTATCTTGACTACACGTGGCTAAAGGCTGGAGCGGTCCGCGCGGAGGCGCAACTTCGGAGGGGAAACCAGTCCGCGAGCCTCCTCATCTCCTATTGCCAGCGGCAGGCAGACTATGAGTCGCAGGCGGAGAAAGACGTCGATACGATCCTCGCGCGTCTGTCGCGGAAATTCAGGCCGCTTCTCGCACCGCTCGCGTCCGCCAGCAAGACGCGCCTGAGCAAGACACAGAACCTGACGCTCGGAGACCCGGCGAGCGATATGTGGATTTTTGCCCAACACCACCCCGAACTTGTCGAACGGCTGACCCGTGTGAAGAGCCTGTCATTCGTGAAGGAGGAATTGACGGCGGCGTTACCCGGCGCGAAGCCGGAATACGAGACGGGCGATAACTGGATCCAGATTTTCGACGAGGACTGGTATCAGTACGCGCAGGCCGACGAAGACGAACTGATATGGTGGCCGTTCTATCAGCGAGTGCGGCTAATCCGGCCCGAGCAGATGACGGAGGAGGATCTCGCCGCGAGTAACGAGAACCTGTATGCGGTCAGTCTCGTCTACCACGAACTGCTCGTTCGAAGCGACAGGGCGACCCGCGTGCACGCCGCGCTAGTGGGCGCCTGCCCTGAACTCGGGCGTGGCGTGCAGAAGGCCGATATCCGTCGCGTCATGAAGGCGAAGATACGTGAGACCGACCTGATCCACGAACTCCAACGTCGCGCGAGGCTCGTTAGCGCCGCGCTTCACGGGATCTGACCTCATGACACCGACACTCAAACGAGCGGTGATCATCGGTTGCGCCGTCTTCACCGCGCTTGTGCTCTGGTTCTCGTGGATGTTCCGCTATGCGCCGATGATGTCCGACTCTGGCGGCGTGAACTGAGTGTGGGATCGCTGGTCGCATCGGCCGTGCTGGACAACACTTGGCCGCATGGCGAACGAGAACCTGCCTGCGGGTGCGAAGCCAATCGTATGTGCGCCCTCGGAAGTTCTCGGCAGGCCATCGTAATGACTTTTCCACGGGGCGGGCGGCGCGCCCCCGTTCCCCCGGTCGGCCTTTGGGCGCTTTGGGCTGCGCACCCATCTTCCCAAAGCGCCGCCTGCCGCGACTTACTTGTTGAAGTCGACTGCGTCGATCCAGCCATCGCTCGCGAGCACGAGCGGACGCATATCCTTTGTTTGCCCCGAAAGTGTCTTCGCGACGCCCGTGTAGACGCTCTGGAAATCCGCAGTTTTTGCCCAGTCCGGAACGTCCACGGGGCTCGCGGTGAATGAAACCTGTGAAACCTTCTGGCCCATGAAGTCGCCCGGCTGTGTAAAGCGAATGATTTCGTCGACCTTCAGATGTCCAACGCACAGGGCTGTGCTTTCCGGGTTCGCGCTGGCCTTCTTGCCTGCGTCCGTCAGTGCGTACACCTTCGTGGGTACGGTGTATTCCGCGCCGCCGAACATTGGCTTTTCCTTTGCCGTCCCCTCAGTGGCAGACAGAACCCCCGCTTTCACCAGCGCGTCGAGCGGTCGCGTGATGTTCGCGTTGTTCTTGTCGACCTGTTCTTGCGAGATGAACGCCGCCTTGGCCTGCATCCGGACAGTCAGCGGGTAACGATGACCGTCGGCCATCGCGACGAACGGCTCGGCGACGATACAGTTCTTCGCGAAGTGAGCGTCGAGCGCTTTCTCGAAATTGCCGTTGCTCGCATCTTTCGAAGATCCACATGCAGCGAGCATGAGGGGAGCGACAAGCGTGATAGAAATGATCTTGGTCTTCATAGCCTTTATGGATTTTTCGTCTGAAATTGACGCGGCCCTCTTGCCCTCGGTGGCCGTGTCGCCGGCGGTCGGGACGTGAACGCTTCCTTTCCGTGCAGACTACTTATCGGCTGAAGCGCGTGGAAATTCAGTCTGATCGAATCGCGCGCCTCCGCCCATTGGCGCTTTGGCGATTAATCGGTGTGAAGTATGAAGTGGCGGACCAGCGTCGTGATCAGTCCGGCAGCGCCGAACAAACATAACGCGATCGCGAGAACCGACGCAGCCGCCAACTTCCACCGGTCGTGCCTCGAGAACGTCGCGCGATCCAGTATCTCGATTACTTCCTTCACGCCCGCTGCATTTGCGCGATACACCCGGAGGTGCGTCTCGCTAACTCTCTTGAAAAGATACGTGTCCTCCCCTACCACGGTGCTGACACCCTCTTTCATTGCCTGCCTCTGCGCGCGGCTGCCCGCGGCCATTCCGGCCGACTCAACCAGCCATTTTTCTATTTCGCGCGCCGAGTACACACGGTTGTTCAGCAGTTCCACGTCCCTTTTCTCCTACTGGTGTGCCGCCGGATCGTTACGCGAGAAGAACAGCTGGAGCAACGATGGCATCCACATCGCGACGGCTACGAGCAGCAAGGCCAGCGAGCGCCACGTGAACCCCGCATTGTTTCCGGGCGACTGGATCAACGCCTCGTCCGTGGAAATTCCAATACCCGTCGGGCCAGACACCTCGAAGTCACGCCTGAGCACATTTCCCCGCAGCGACACGTCTCGATAAATGCAACTGTCACCACCGGCGACGACGCTTGATGAGACACCGGCTGCGCATGCCGACCGCACGCGCACGTCGACATGTTCCTGCAGCACTGAGTAGCGTATTGAGGTGAGTGCGACGACGGCGACGGCACATCGTGCGAGAAATCCGATATTCATTTCTTTCCTTGCTCGGGCCGAAGAGCACCAAATTCGCTCCAGCCGAGGCGTTTGTGGCTGCACTAGCATCAGCGCCTGTCCGAGAACGGGCGCTGCGATGATAGCAAAGCAAATCCCTCGGGTGGCTCTGGCGGCCCCGACATTCACCACAGCCGGAACCGGCTAGACGCTCGATTTCAGAAAATCCGGATCTTCGAAGAGCTTGCGCAGCAACGCCTGGAATATCGCCGTGGACTGGTTCATGCCGCTCGAAGCGGCGATCGCCGCAAGGAACGCTGAATCCCAGTGCGCGTCTGCGCGTAGCACCTTGTCGTACCGCACGGTCTGGCCGTCCCGAACGACGAAGCGCCCCGTGACATGCGCCTGCCCGTCGGCAATGTGGACTTCAGAAAGCGAGGCCTCGATGCTCGACGCCGCTCTCGGATCAAAGTTGCCCGACGTCTCGAGCTCGGTGCGAAGCGCCTGATCGAGATAGGAAGTCCACGACCCGTCGGAGGGCGGCGCGATACGCAACGCGCGGATCGTCGTCTGGATATCGGCAGGATCGCTGCCGGCCGGCGCCACCTGGAAGCGCGCCCCGCGCGGCAGGCTTCCCAGCTTCATCTGGTTCGCCACGCTCGGCTGATACGGCGTTACCTGCTGTGTGACGCAACCACCGAGCAGGGTGACCGAGATCAGAGCGAGCGTGACGAGGCGGCCGGCGGGGCGGCGCGTTGAGAATGCCGCCATTACTGAGCGATATCCGTCGAGTCGTCCAGTTCAGCCAGACTCTTGGCGACAAGTTGGCGCAGCGCCGTGTCGCTCGCCTGCTGCAGAGGCATCGACTTCAGACCTTCGGGACCGGCCGCATTGCCGATCGTCGTGTAGATCGCATGCTTGACCACCTTCGTCACGGGTTCGTGCCCAGGTTCCACGTAGCTCGCCGTGCATTCGTAGCCGTCCGCGACCGTCGTGCCGACCAGGCCGAACGTCAGCCCGACTCCAAAGCCCTTCGCCGCGACATTGTCCGACAGCGAAACGTTGTTGATCGAGATCGAGAGCTTGCGACCTGACGGGACCGGCGAATATGAGACCTGGCTGAACAGACCCGACTGAGCCACCTGCTCGTACACGTGCGAGCGCACGTATTCCGTTGCGCGAGCGTTCGCCACGCCCTTCGTCTGGAACTCCACCAAAAGCTGCACGGCCTGCGGCGACGCTGACTTCTTCAGGGTCGAGTAGTCCGTTTCGCCGAGTTTGGCATCGACGTAAGAGTGCGGCGTCATGCACGCGGAAAGGGACAAGGCAAGGCTGATCGCTGCGACGAGTGTGGTGATGCTTTTGACATTAAACACGTTGGCTCCCCTGTTAAGAACGGTTCTGGCCACTTTTACGGCTGGCGCACGAAAAAATTCAGTCCCGTGGATGTCGTCGAACCGCCTGTCACATCTAAACTCCACTCCTGATGATGCGCATTGGGTCAACTAGCGGCTGCGGCTATAACCGCCGGACGCCACGCTCCGTTTGGACAAGCAGCGGGCAACACTCCCCCGCATGCCAGGCGCATTAGAATAGGCGGATTACTTACGGGGGTTAGATGAAGAAGTTACTGTGCGTCGTACTGGCGACGCTCTCGGTCACCGCTCATGCGGATAAGCTCGGACTCGATGGAGACTGGGCTCCGATGTATCGGCAAAAGCTCGGACCTGCCGACCGGGACACCGGACTGTACGCAGACCTGTTCTATGAGACAAACAGTGCCATGCGAACGGGTGACAAGGTCAACATCTGGGTGCGAGCTAACGAGTTACTGGTCGGGGGCCAGCGAGACGTTGTGATTACACACTATGCGATCAATTGCGCGACCCAGCGATCCGCCCAGATAGCTGTTGCCAGAGAAGAAGGCGATGAAGTTCCGCACCCCGAGAAACTGATCGACATCAAGAATCCGGAGTATCGCTCTTACGGACCGAGCAGTCCGGGCATGCGCGTGATTCTCTTCGCATGCAAGAAAATCAGCTGATACCGCGCCGCGGTGGAGTCAGCGCACTGAATAACCACGATGACAAAGAAGATTCCCGCGACCGCTTTGTGCCCAGAACTGGCGGCCGTCGTCGAGCGCGAACTTGCGAGCGGCAACCGGCTAAAAGACGGCCCGATCCAGACCGACTGGCCAGAGCCGGGCTCCATCTTCGCGGCGCTTGTTTCCGAGTTGTGCCGCGAGTCGTCGCCTCTTCCGGACTCCGTTCGACATTCGATCTGCCGGGATCCGCACTTCGGCTGGCATGATGAGTGTTACTGCACGATTCACCGGCATCTGCTGGTCGCTGGGGACACGCGTCTTTCGTGACCCTAGAACCCTTATCCAGTCTCAGTCTTTTTTGACCGAGGATGACCCACTTCTCGGCCACGTCGCGCCCTCTCCGGCGTTTTCTTATCTGCGAGCCGCCGCGCCGTGAAGCTTTCCGGTTCCCATTCGCGCATCGCGATCACGATCCCGGTACCGCGCTTGTCACTTAAGGGCGCACCGATCGATTCTGCGTGCAGCGCACCAACGCGCTGACGAACCCTTCGCAATTCAACCTGTAATTCGGCGATGGCGGACTGCGTGAGCATCCCGTGAACAAACTCGAGCGTTTCGTCCTCCCCGGCGAAGTGGCTCGCCAGAAAATCCCCCAATTCCTGCGTCACGAAGAACCGCTGGAACGGACCGCCAGGCAGCCAGCCGAAATCTCGCGACACCCTCAGCCGGATGCGATCGCCAGGCAAGAGATCGGCGATCTCCATACGTTCGAGCGTGAGGAGATGCTTGATACATTGCGCCCGCGTGATGTTGTAGACGCCCACTATTTCGTCAACCGTCCAGTGGTTCATCGCGCACACGGTGACGAGCAGCAACGTCTCGTCGGCGACGAGTCGACTCTCCTGTTCTTCGCTAAGGGCCGCCACGGCCTTCTTTGGCGTCGCTGCCAGCGTCACCAGTTCCACCAACGTCATATCCAGAATTCGTGCGAAGTCAGAAAGCCTCTCAGCAGAAAGGCGCCGCTGAGAGAAAAGACGCTTGACGCTTACCTCAGAAATGCCGAGGAGCTCGGCCGCGCGACGATACGTTATGCGACGCGTCTTCATTACATCTTTGATGAATTTGCAGATCTCGTCGATTTCGCTCATTTTGACATCCGTTCAAAAAAGGTCATTTTTCGATACTTTTTGGAGCATTCTATGATGCCCGTCGGAATGAATCGGCATCCTCTTGATCCCTTGTGTCATTATTCGCTCCACACCAACACGAACATGAAGCGAACGAGACCATGCAGATCATCAACGACATCACCGGTCTGAATGAGGTTCTGGTTGCGAGCGTCGCGAGCCCGCGCTCGACCGAAGAGGTCGCCGCCCTTCTGCGCCGCACCGGACTGCCCGTGTCGATCGGCGGCGGCAAGTTCAGCCAGGGGACCCAGACGGCAAGCCCCGGCAGCCTGCACATCGACCTGTCTGCAATGAACCGGATCCTGTCGCTCGATCCTGCCGCGGCGCGCATCCGGGTGCAGGCAGGCATCCGCTGGTGCGACATCCAGCGCACGATCGACCCGCACAACCTGGCGGTGAAAGTCATGCAAACCTACGCCAACTTCACTGTCGGCGGCGCGTTGTCGGTCAATGCGCACGGCCGCTATATCGGCTTCGGGCCGGTGGTCTCGTCGGTGCGATCCATCGTGCTGGTGCTGGCGGATGGTGAGGTGGTCACGGCGTCGCGCGACGCGCATGCCGACCTCTTCTTCGCCGCGATCGGCGGGTATGGCGCGATCGGTGTCATCACGGAAGTTGAACTGGACCTCGTGCCGAATACGTGCGTCGAGCGGCATGCGCAGAAGATGTCGCTTGAGGCTTACGCAACATGGTTCGATGCGAACGTGCGCGCGCGCAAGGATGTCGTGTTCCACAACTTCGACCTGTATCCGCCGCACTATAGTCGTGGCCGCGCCGTAAGCTGGATCGAGACGGACAAGTCCGCAACGTCGCCACGATTGCAGGCACCCGGCCGCACGCATCCTCTCGCCCGCTATCTGCTGTGGGCGATCACCGAGACGTCAGCGGGCAAGGCGCGCCGCGAGTTTCTCTACGATCCGCTCATCTACGCGCGCCGCGCTGTGCACTGGCGCAATTACGAGGCAGGGTACGACGTCGCCGAGCTCGAGCCCACAGACCGTACGCAGAGCACGTATGTCCTGCAGGAGTACTTCGTCCCCGCGCGGTCGCTGCAGACGTTCTCACAGGCGCTTGGCGCTGTGCTGCGAGAACACGGCGTGAACACGGTCAACGTATCTGTACGTCATGCAAGCTCTGACGACGAGACACTCATGTCGTGGGCGCGCGGCGACACCTTTGCCTTCGTTCTCTACTACAAGCAGGGTACTGACGGGGCAGCGAAGGCGCGCGTTGGCGTCTGGACGCGGGAACTCGTCGACGCAGTGCTCGCGGCGGGCGGCACCTACTACTTGCCCTACCAGATGCATGCGATGAACGAACAGTTTCACCGCGCCTATCCCCGTGCACAGGAACTCTTTGCCATGAAACGTGAACTCGATCCGCACTACCGCCTGCGCGGCGGGCTCTGGGACCGCTATTACGCACCCGTAGCTGGCTCGGCTCCGTCCGGCGATACCTGCACCTCCCCTTCGCTCTTTCATGCCGTCTACGACGATGCCACCGAGGCGACGCGCTTTCACACCTTCCTGAAAAACGTCTTCGATATCGTGCCGCCCGACAACCTGCACGCGCTCATCCAGAACGGGGTGTCGGCGCACACGGACGACGAGGCGATCTATCAGTCCGTGCAGGCGGCGCTGCCGGGCGCGACACCGCGCCTTGCGATGCTCACGCATGCGTTGCCCTCGCTCGCCCGTCAGAAAGCCGTGATTGGCGCGCAGGCCGCGCAACTGGTTGGCAGCCGCGCCCTTCGCGATTATGTCGAGATCGGCACGACAGGGCGCTACGTGAAGGCGCTGCGCCGTCACCTCGCGCTCTGCGGCACCACGACCCTTGTGCACGACGTCGAAGGCGGCTTTTCTCCCGTCGATATCGTGGAGCGCGGGGGGCTGCGCAAGGCTGGAACCTTTAGCTCGCTCAACGGTTACGCCCCGCTCGAGCTGCCGACGGCGAGCGCAGATCTCGTCTCGTGCTTCATTGGCCTGCACCATATGTCGCCCGCGCGACTGGCAGCATTTCTCGCCTCGATCGCGCGCGTGCTGCGCCCAGGTGGCGTGTTCCTGCTGCGCGAACACGATGTACAGGATCCCCGCGCGGACAGCTTCGTCGCCCTCGCTCACACGGTTTTCAATGCCGGTCTCGGAGAGACATGGGAGACGAATGCCGCCGAGGCGCGCCACTTTGCGAGCATCAAGGACTGGATTGCCCGCGTCGAGGCTGCTGGTCTTCGCGTGAGTGGCCCAGCCTTGCCGCAGGACGGCGACCCGACGGGCAATCTGATGCTGGCCTTCGTCAAGACGGGAGACCACGCATGATCCGCTTACTCGCGCGCGCGGCCACCACCCTCACGCTTATCAGCGCGTTCGGGGCACACGCATCTGAACAGGAAGCGGCGAGCAACTCGATCGCGTCTGCGGCTGGCAGCGTGGAGGTGAGTGCCGACGGGAGCGTTGGGAGTCCCGACAGTCTGGTGCCGCCGGCCGACCGGCGCGGTGCCGAACAGACCCTGTTAACCTACCCTGAATGGCTGCTTGTCCACTCGCCTTCAGAGTACGCGCGCATGATGCAGTCGGAGCCCTCGCACGAGTTCCCGTTCGTCGCCCACATTGGCGAACTATGGTCCAGCTACGCTATCGTCACCCGGGAGCAACTGCGCGCAGGCTATCCGATAAACCCCGGCTACCACATGATGATCGGGGTGATCGCGACGAGCACGACTGTCGAGTACGGCGTGCGCGCCGTATATGGCAACACTGTCGGCCGCATCAGCTGGGCGCTCGGCGGCGCGCGCGCGACCGACGAAGACCGCTACGACGCGCAGACTGCCCAGCAGTACGTTGACTTCATCCGCCAGGAGCCGTGGTATCTGTTCAACTTCGGCTCGCGCCTGAAGGGCCTTTGGACGGAGGTGCCGACGGCAGGTCCGGGCATGATCCGCAAGTGGGAGCGTCGCTTCGCGCTGACGGGAGAATACGGCGTCAAGGCGCTTTACGCGCAAGCAATCAAGGTTGCTACGCATGCCGCGTACGCGCCGCCGCAGATGACGACGGACGTGGTCGTCGACCGGCTGCCCGATGACTGGACGCCGCCAGCGGAGGTGAAGCTGGTAAAACGCTTCGATGATGGGCGTGCGCTGCTTTCGCTGCCCCGCTACTACGACTTCCGGATCGCCGCCACGGCGCTCGCACGGCAAGGCCTGCATATCATCGATATCGCTGGCAACCAGTCCACCATACTCGTGTCGCTCTGGGCGCCGGAGGGCAAGGCAGTCGAAGTCGACGGGGCGCGGACCCTTTTCACGCAGCCGATCCGCACGCCCGCACACACCACCCGAGTTGTGATGCTGGTTCCAGTACCGAAGCTGACGGAACTTCTCGCCGGTGCCGACGATGCTGGCTGGACTGTCGAGCATGTGTACGACTATTGAAGGCGTGGGAAAGCGGGACCGTCCTTCTCGGGGACGCCGCCTGGCCCCGCATCCGAAAAAGTTTTCGTTTCGGCTGAATTTTCGTCGCACATTGTCGAACTGAGCTCCTGAGCCGCGACGCGCCCCGACACCGCGAGCGGCAACCGCTTCGCGTCTTTCATTGCGAACGGGCTTCAGTGTCCCGGAATACCAGGAACATACGCTCTAATGAAAAAAGCAATAGTGGGAATAATTCTCACCGCAGCAGCATCACTGGCCGCCAACGCTACTCCCACATTCACCCAATGCGACAGCGCCTGCCAGAACAATGTTCGTGCCGTGTTCGGCGCGGGCAATCTCACATACTCGTTGCGTTTCCAATCGCGCGCCCCGGCCCGGGTGAGCCTGTTGTTGAAAACGAGCGACCGGTCCGACTTCGCCCCCCTTGAATACGTTGGCGATGTCACCGTTGGTTTGCACAGCGCGACATTGTCGCGAATCAGCTTTCCGGATCCGAAGGTTGACCCGTGCGAGGGGCTCATCGCCGTCACTGACCGGATCGAGGATCAGGCGACAACGTACCTTGTCCCGGTGCACAACGTCCGCTGCAGCGGATAGGGACTGGGTCGCCGACGGACGTGCTATAGCCCTCCCTCAACGCACAAACTGGACGCTTATCATGAAGTGGATTGCACTACCTCTCTTAATCGCCGTTGCCACGATTGCCCATGCCGAACGAAGCGCGCAGATCCAGCCCGACCTCCTCACGGGTCAGTCATTTGAGTGTGCGAGTTTCGTGAAGCCGGCGGTACTGCTCGCGAGCAGGGACGACACGCCAGTGAACTGCGATGTCACTGTCGACGTGCTCGCGACCGTGTCTCACGCGGTCGTTATCCCCCGGAAAAGCCGTCTGTTTGGCTGGAAGAGCGGTGACCGTGTGGAGTGGACATCCTGGACCACGCCTGGTCGGTTTGTAGTCGGCGATGCCACGCTCCACGGAAAGGCCTTCGCGTCCAAGATTGATCCCGCGGCAGACACTTTTTCCATCGTCGTGTTGCGTGATCTTGTCGTGCCAACCAATGCGCGAAACTAGCCGCGCGAGAAAGCTTGGGACCCGACAGGCAAGCGGACGATTCCGCGCCGGATAGATGAGAACCAGAAACTCCGAACACCAAGAAAACGTAGAGTGCAACAACATGGCGAGATCTCTCGGATGCATCGAATACCGTGACGGCACACGGCGGTTCTTCATACATTGTGAAACGGCGGGAGCAATTTTCTCCCCGTTGTTTGAATCCGCGCAGACAGCGTGCGACACGTACCGTCAGGTCGACGTAGAAGGGTTGGGCAAGATCGCCTCAACGGATCGTGCGGTTCAGGTCGTGAAGTTCGTCCTGATGTCCGGATGGCAACTGAACCCGGAAAAGCAGAACTTCGAATTTCACCGTTACGGATTGGCAACACAGGACGCATTCCTGTGGCCACACGAAACAGGCGCCTACGTCCGCCCGATCCGCCGTCTTCTCATCGACGGCGCGCAAACGCACGTTTCTGAGGAAGTCGACGGAGGTTTCGGAGGCTCATATGACGCGCCCATCTGCGACCTCGGTAGCGCATACGTCGCCAGCGCAGTGGAGATGGGGTTTGAGGAAGGTTTCGGCAAGGCACCGCAACTGTGCCCGCAGTGTATTGAAACCCTCCTCGGATGACGTCAAGCGCGATCTCGGGACCCGCCGAGTCACAGGCGGCGACATCGATTGGATCGCACGCCAGCGGCGATCGCGGGGCTTTCTTTCCTGATGCATAATCTGCGGCCAGGTCGGAGATTCATCAATGGTCGCGGGCGCCGTCTAGCCTTCACGGCCTAACAAGAAAACGGTGAAGGGAAGCGCGCTAGCGCCCTCCCCCGGATTTGCCCCGCGTTGATCCCGCGGTACGCTTTCGGGACAATTCCGAACGAATGTTGCTGCCGGCGCGCCAGACCTTTGTTGGCGGGTACGAAACAAGCAAGGCCCTCAAATGAACAGATCGCCGTCGACCACGCGCGTGCGCATGCCCGAGCCCTATCAGATTGATTCCCCCGAGACGCGCGACCGCGTGATGAGATTCCTCAATGAAATCGGGATCCCGGTCCTATACGAAATTGGCGCGACTGGCTTCTCCGAAGGCTGCAGCATCAGAAGGGGCGCGCTTTACGTCGATCCCACCTGTCGCGTATCGACCATGCTCCATGAGAGCGGACATCTTGCGATAACGCCCCGGTGCTTTCGGTCTCTTATGGACGGGAATCTCTTTGCCGGCCAACGCGAAATGCTGCGAATTGTCGCGGATGCATGCCTACATCCCGACGAGCCTTTCTATCGCGCAGTCATTCAATGCTCGGATCCCGAGGCCACTGCGTGGGCTTGGGCGGCGGGTGCCGAACTGGGTTTGCCCGGCGAAGAGATCATCCGCGACGACGAGTACGGCAATGATGGGGATTCCGTGAGGCTCGCGCTGCAGTTGCGCTCCTACATCGGGGTGCATGGACTCGCCCATGCTGGGTTCTGTGCAATCCGTAATCGGCCCGGCGTCACGGGATGGCCGCACCTGCATTTCTGGACGCAAGAGACGCCTTTTCCGGAGCGGATGTCCTCGGAAGCGGGCTGCTGACGGAAGCGCAATCTCAAGCGTCTTCGGCCGCAACGTGCCCATCCTGAACCGTTACCAGCCGTATCTTGCGAGGTCAGCCCGTGTTGCGATTTCCTTGATCCGCGCAGTCGCCTTCCTGTCGACATGGATCACTGCGTCGATGCTCTCCCGTAGGTACGGTTGAAGCTCGTTGCCATCCGCTCTGGTCGCACCGACGCCTAACGCAAGGACAAGCCGGTCAAGGCACGATTCGATGCTGTAAGCAGTCAGCGTTCCGAGTCCGCCACCCATCCTGTTCCACGCGTCGATCGCGCGAACGCCAATTCCGTCTCTGATTTCGTCGATTGCCACGCGCTCGCGTTTGAAAGTCGGAACGCTGGATTCGTCATGCTTGGATACATTCGGGTGCCGTTCGACGGTTCGGACGTTGGCAGGGAACCCGGACCCCTCCTCCGCGTCCCGATAAAGGGCAAATTGCTCTGACGGCGCACGAGTGGCCATTTCATTGAGTATGGCGAGCATGAGAGTCGTTTTTCCGGAGCCAAGCATCCCGATGATCAGCATTGACTGCCGTTCCTCGACCATCCTGACAAGCTGGTCGCGATGCTGTTCTGTGAGGGTGCCTCGCACGACCATATCCCGCAAAGTTTGAGTCTGGTCCGGTCGACGAAATATTTCCGTTACGCTCGAAAAGTCCAGGTCAGTCGAGTTCAGATCCCGATACCCGAAGTCGTAAAGCCTCGCGCACAGATCGTTGTAAGAGAACATGAAAAGCAGGACAGCGTCCATGTCGTGGACGCGTTCTGATAGCTTCGCATTGAGCGCCGCCCAGTTGTTTTCGCCCAGCGCTGCCGCGAGCGATTCAAGAACATGCGCATGCTTGACGCCTGGCAACTGCCGCCGGGCGATCGTTTTGAGTGCGTTCAGGGAGGAGAGGCTGACGACAGCGTGCGGAAGACCGTAGACGTCGCGATACATGACAAAACCTTTTTCGTTTTGGTCCACATACCGGCGATTCCATGCAGACCTCGGAAAAAGGTCGTCGTGCGAAAAGCAAGGGGTGCTGCGCCTGGTTCAACCCGCCGGCAGGTTTGGAAGGCAGCCAGCAAGCATGCTAGCACATTGCACTCAATGTCTTCGACTCTCGGCCTAGGGATTATCGCAAGGCGCAACCTGCGAGGGATCAGTCGGGTCGAAATCAATAATGCGGCAGCCGTTGAGGGTGTTCGCTTCAGCCTGCTTGAGTGCATCGGCATATGACGAAGCTGCTACCCAGATGATTCGCCGAAAGCCGCCCGCTCCAACGCCACAACAATCCTCAACGAACTGAAAATCTTTCGACACTTCCGGCGGAACTGGCGGATCACCCGTTACAGGTGATTCAAGCTTTGTTGTGAACGACCAGACGGCCGACCATTCACCGCTTTGAGGTCCGGTCTGCGCCGCTACTCGCCAGAAAAGTTGGGTGTTTGACGGGAGCGCCGCCCCGGAGTAGAACGTCCACGAGTGACCGGTGATAATCTGGACGTCCCGGATCACCAGCTTTTGTTTGATGGCTTTTTTAAAGTCCTCGATCGTCGAAACCTGTACCCAAAACGCCTGTGCGGCGTTGCATGGCGTGGCCGGTCCTGGAATCCATCGCAATGGACCCCGCAGGTCCACGCCTTTCTGCTCGTTAGCAGGGTATGTTGGTAGTGGCGGCAATGGAATTCGGCCGCCTACGACGATCTGTGCCACGGGGCTCCAGGTGTTGGGATCGCCGCACAGGTTTTGCCGGACCTGAACCGTGCCTTCGGCAAGCGCGGGAACGCGAGCAATCATCCCGCTTGCGACAATTCCGCCGAGAATTCTGTCGCCCCCGGGTAACGAAATTTCCAGTTCCCCTCCTACTTCGAGAGACTGCAGGTCGAGACTCAAATCTCCGGCGCATACAGGGGTGCTTCCGAAGGTTGGCGGCTGTGCGCTTGCCCTTATCGGTACGTCAATCACGGGTATCGTCTTGACATTGCAGGGCGGCCCAAAGACCTCCTGCACGTGCAACTCGTTGTCATTCGGCGTCGGCGGCGAAAGGGGCGGCAGGCGGATGGCCACCGACGGCGCTGGCGCGCAGGCGACAAACTCCTGTCCGGCTCGTGTAATGAACACCTGTCCACCCGGCGTTAGTCCGTCACATAGCAGAACCGGGCTGCACACGGCGGGCGACTGAATCGATGGTTGAGGGAGTGACACCGGCGGCGCCACGATCCGTGAAGACTGGATTGTCCCCTGGACTCCGTTGCATCCGGTCAACGTGGCTCGGAGAAAGCCGTCGGTCTGCTTTAGCGTACGACGAAGGCGGACGTCAGCCACGCCGTCAGCCCCGACAATCCCGTCATCGGCACTCAGCAGCTCACCGCCTGCATTTTTTAGAATTACGTTCGCGTACGGGAAGGCGCCCGCTAATCGTACGCAGCCCGCACACACGTATAGCGGCCCGGAGAATGTGCCGCTACTGATGTCCGCATTACTCGGTGCGGGCACAACAGTTACGTAGTTCGACGGGTCGCTGCTAGCGTATCCGGATCCGGCCCAGTCTTGAAGCGCAAAAATCGAGTCAACATTGGGCGTCAGCATCACGCCGGGATCAAGGGGTATAGCCTGAGACGTCCATGTGGCCACCCCGCCGCCGATAACGCGGGGCGTTCCGCCTTTTGGATACGCGAGAAGTGTAACTGTCGCGCCGATCTTTTGTTGCGACACCTGTACACCCAAGTTACAGGGACTGATTTTGCCGCTGACCTGAAGGGTTTGAAGCTTGTCGGCCACGATAGCTCTCCTTCCGAACGTTAGTACACGCGAAGGGTTGCGCGTCCGGCAGGCGATGCGCCTGCAATAGCGGCGATTCGGCGTGTATCAAGGTGAACAGCCCGCTTTCGCTACGGTCTAGTGACCTCACGCAGCCGCGGCCAGCGTTTGACGGCACTTGCGTTCGCCGCTCATTTTGGCGCACTAGAGAAACGGCTCGAGTTGCCTCACTCGTACGGGCAACGAACGCCATGTACGGACGTGGTGCAAAGAGAAATGGCCCTCGACGAATGCATGTTTGCGTTCTGTCCTACCAGATATAGAAACGCACCGGCAGTTCTGCAAACAATGAATCTGTGGGATTGCGTGTGATAGCACACAGACGTTTGACTACGCATGTGCGCCAACCCTGAGTGGCCGAATTGCGCTTCGCTGCGTTACGGGCGCCCTCAGGTACACGATGCGCCCGCTTCACCTACATTACGCCCTCGTGGACTACCCGCCGCGGGCCGCCAATTGTGATGGATCCTGTGTCACGCTGATTGACCTGAACCCTTTGCTTCTCGACCTGAAGAACGTCTCGCCGAACGCTTCCATCAAGGATTTCGGTTTCGTGGCTGGAATCGCATCCCCCACGCGCAAAAACTCACCCTGCTTCCGCTGGCTCACTGCGTCCTGTTCAATCTGACGCCACTGCGCCACCCGTTCAAGCTGATCGCGTGCGTTCTTGAGTTGAACCGCCACTGAGCACGCACTTTGGTACCAGTTTCCAACCTTTTCCCGCGACCACGGCAGTGCAACCACACCTAGCACGGGTGCAATCGCACACCGCAGTGGCCAGAGCCGCATCCTGTGCGCCGGGCGGTCGTAGACGAGCATGCTGGCGAGCAGCAAACTCTGCGTCGTCCAGTCCGTTGCAGCAGGCGCATCGATCATCGACTGCCCCCGGCTACCCGGATATTCGTCACCGGCTGCAAGCGTAAGAAGTCCGAGTGCGAGGACCGGATACCCAGTCAGCCCCGGCATGCTTGCAAGCACGTCGCGCCCAAGCTGTTCAGCGATATTCATGGCATAGCCGCGTTCCCGAATGAGTTCGCCGTCCTCTTCCGTCTCGTTTTCGCGGCGCAGCGGCAGATCTTCTTCAAGCGTCCGAGTCATCCAGGCTTCGAGTTCGTTGACGCTGATATTCGCAGTCACTGCGTGCATCAGCTGGGAAACGCCCGCTGGCGTGCGCATCACCCTCTCAACGTCCGCTTGACGCGTGGTGAACAGGCGATCAACGACGTCATGCCAGTGATTGCCCGATGCGGGAATGCCGATATCAGCCTCAGCCAGTTCGAGCTCGTCGCCGCCCACCTGAATGGTTTCGAAGACAGGCTCTTCGCGCAGCATGCGCTGTTGCTCGCGAACGTCAAAAGGAGCCGTCGCGATATAAGCTGTGTCCTGCTCGCGGAACACACGGCCGCTCAACCGGTACCCGCGATGGTCGCGGTGAAGCATGACGTTCTCCGGCCACTGCTCGTGGTACCACACGTCCTTGAGCATGTCTTGCCTGCCTGCCCGCAATTTATCCACGCGATCGCGGTCCAGCAGGCAAAACGGTTCCATCACCAGCGTGTCTTCCTCGGCACCGGCAAGCTCTTCATTCACGCTTCCTCCGCACAGCAGATCTGCCATCGCTTCATAAGCATCGGCACCATCTGGCGCAAACACGCGCGCGACCATCGCGCCAAGCTTCGCCGCCATGATGCAGCTGCCAAGAATTTCGCCGGTACGTGGCGTGACGATCCACTTCACGTCCCATTGCTGGCCCATGATCGCCGCAGAAAGCTGTGCGTCTGCAAGCACCGTCGCGAGTGGCCGGCACGCCGCGGGCACCAGCGATTCGACGAGGAAGGCATTCACGGCATCCTGCCCTTCGCCCAGTCCCCGTGCTTCCCGCAGGTGGTCAGCGTAATCGGCCGGAAGCATCTCAATCTGCCGGACCAGCAATGACCAGACAAACGCACGTCGGTCCGGATAAATGGCCCATTTGTACGGTGGGATACCGCTGCGCAGGAGATCGGGCGTCAAATCAGGCCAGGGCTCACGGCTATTCGTGAGCGCCCACCCCTCGTCGTAGATCATTCCCTTTGAGGCGGCCGCTTCGGCGATTCGCCGCATCTTCACCTCGAAACAGATGCTGTCGACGGCGAGTTCGTGCAGATGGATACCTGCGACGATTTCCTGTGCGCGCAAAAGATCGATGCCGTGCCGGACGAACATGCGCCACGCCACCGAACTGGCGAGCTGCTGCATGCTGACCGAGCCTTCTGGAAACGGAAACGACGCTGTCGCCTCGCGCTGGGCATCATGCAGATTGTTGTAACCGAATAGGACTGTCAGCAGGTTCTGCGACTGCATGAGGGACTGTTCGCCGAGTGGCCAGCTTTTGCGCAATGCCTTGGCGATACGGGTAATGGAACCATGCTCAAAATCGGCATGGAGCAGCGGGATACGCATGGCAACACTCCTTCCGTAGCGCGGAATGAAATGCAGTGGCTGGCTCACCGTTATGCGCTACGTCGGGGTTGTGTGCGTCTAACGGAATGTGTGTGCTACGTCTCACGGCACTGCCTTTGCCATCACCAGCGGCGCGATCGAGATAGACCGGTGCGCCGAATATAGAGACTGCGGAACAAGCAGTCAACACCGGAATTGCCACGTTCTCGTCTTCGCAATATTTCTTGTTTCGCACGCTGAATTTTTCCCACAAAGTGTCGAAAGAGCTTCTGACCGCCGCAGTGAAACTCGCGTATTTCCCGGGTCAAAGGCGATGCGGACAACAACACGCTTTAACAAGCCGCTCGAGGCGAAGTGCCGCGCCGAGACCGTAAAAAGGCCACACGGGATGACCTCACTACGCCATTTACACCGTTACCCAACGCAACAGATTTTGTAGAAGAGAGGGACACCGTGCAGGGGAGCGAGAAATCCATCGGACCCGAATCGCAGGCCGGTTACCCGGAGTATTCGACCGGACTCATTGATCTGGCCAGAGCGTATGACCGCGCGCGCCTGTCCGTTCACCCATCGAGCTGGCTGATGGAACACCTTGCGACTGACGCAGAGCAGTTCGTGAGAGGTGATGGCGGTCTGGAGGACTGGACGGAAACCAGGCTACGTCTGCTAGAGAGGCATGCCGACCGGATGGGAAAAGCGGTCGAGGCGCTTATCGCCGCCGAAAGCGCGTCGCATTTTGAGGTTGTGCCTTACCCGGAAGGCGGGCTTCGAGTTCCCGCGGAAATTCACGCCTTGCTTGGGCCTTCCGAACGCCCGGCGTTCTTCTATCAAACCGACGACGAAGCGCTTGAGAACGCCGCAGCTTATCGGGACACCCATCACCTGATTTTCTACGAAGGCGATGGCCATGTCGTGTCGAAGGAATGCCCTGCTGCAGTTATCGAGATCTGGTGGCCCCGTCTCTGGCTCGATCCGCTCGTGCTCGACGAGAAGCCCGGCTACGGCTGGACCGGCTATTGCCACGAGATTTGACGAGTGTGCGCGCCCGCGCCTCCACCGCCGCGGTACCGCCCTACTGATCCCCAAAATGCACGTTGAACGTCCGCTCGTACCCGACCACCGGCGCGATCGCCTGATGAAGGCGCACGGCGAGCGGCTCGACGATGCCGAAGGAGGGGAAATCCTTTTCGCCCTCACGCATGTAACGCAATCCCTGATCGGCGTTCAGATCAACCAGCAGTCCGATTGCTTCATCGTCGGAAGCACGTGGCTTGTACACATCGAAGAGACCGTGCTTCTGCGCCGTCTCGTAAAGCGTCCGCAAGTTGTGGCCGAACTGTTTCGGCGCCATGCCCTGACACATCAGAAACGCCTTGAGCGACAATTCGACCCCGTGCATTGCAAGAAAATAAGCGGGCATTGGCGAGATAAAGTCGTGCTCCGGCCGCCGCCCGATCGTGTCATCCACAGTTCGAGCAGCTTCTATGTAATCGAACGCGTAGCGCGCGAACCCTTTCGCAAGGTTCTTCAGATCTTCGTCAGCCATTTTCTGGGGCAGCCTTGTCACGTAAAGAAGAGCCGTTATGATGCGTGGCATTCCCGTGCTCCGGCCCGATCGTTCTGAAGCCGGAGAGCGTGAAGCAGCCCCATCTTACTGCGACAACAACGGAATTCCCTGTGGACGTAACCCTGAAGCGCGTGGCGGCAAGCGAAAAGTCCGCACACCAGCACGTCGTCATTGCCGATGTCACGGTCGGTGAGATCTGGCGCGAAGAAGTCAGCGTCGTTGTGAGCAAGCTCACCGAGCCGCGCCGCATGGCACAAAAGTGGCGGTGGTTCGCCAGACAGACGGGCAGTAACGTGACGCTTGGGCGGGGGACCCGCGCCGCTATCTTGCTCGGCCCGGGCTACAAGGCTAGAAGCGAAGCAGTAACCGCCCTGGTTCAGGCGCGCGATGTGGACGCCGGGTCGATACTTTCTGTCGCGACCGACTGACAGAGGCCAGAACGTGATCCTCCCGTATTTCGTCGCCGCTCAGGTGCGCGCGTCGATCCATACAGGACGACGCTCGTCCGGCGTGGCATCGAGAGGACGGCTCCCACTGCGGTCCCACGCGAACCGATGCACGCCGCTGATGTGTCGCACGAGTGTTTCGCCATCCTGCGGGCTGATGCTGATGGCAACACGAGCGCCCTTAAGGCCGTCTCCAATCGCCTTCAGGTCAAAAGTCACACGCACATCGCGATAGCCTGGCGCGTCCCCGATTCCGACGACTGCGCCCGAAAAGTCCATGATCCCGTCCGCCTTCTGTTGGGCCACAAATTCGGCATCCCGGGCCTGTCGCGCCTTTTCCGCGGTGGCGTATGCTGCGTCCTGGCTGTCGCGTTCAAACTGTCGAGCAACTGCGGGAACGAGCCGACTCAGTTCGGGGCCGATGCGCTCCAACGCTTCGGCAATCGTGAAATTCATGCCTTGGAGCCAGTCGGGACGATTGAGGATTAACGCGACCGCCAGCGCCTCCCCGGTCGACATCGCGCCAACTTTTCCAGCCGCGTGGGCGTCACGCGCCTTGGACAGTAACTGCTCGAGGTTCGGATTTCCAATGCTGGTCACGTTCGTCATCGGCGGCTCCTTTTGGCGTCTGCGCGGCGACGGTGGCCGCCCGCTGAATCGCCATCATACCGTCCGGGACAGGATCACCCGGCTCCCGCGACCCGATGATTCACCACGTACCGCTTTACCCCACCTTTATCGAGTCGCACTGTGGCGGCTAACTGACCTGCGTCGCCGCTGAAGAGAAACGCAGCTCAAGCGTCTCATTGATGAAGTCACGCACCACCACCGACCCGTCGGGCTTCACCGTGAATCTGACACGATCGCCCTTCTCCGTCAGGCTGATCGGATAAGCCACCTGAACATTCAAGATCCCGTGGGTGATGTAATACGGACGATTGTGCCCTTCAAGCAGCACGACGAACCCCGAGCTTTCCGTGGTCCACGAATGAGCGCCGAATCGCTCGACGATGCCCGCTACCACCTCTTTCTTTTTCCCAAACATAGCTTCTCCGGCTGGTTCATTCGAGTTGCAAAAGGCCGATCATCACATCGACATCGGCAAACCAGGCGTCGACGGTCTGATGGTCCCTTGCGTCGACGGCGAAGATCTTGCCGTCCCGGGCTCTGAGCAGGAAGTGCCTGACCGAGTCGCTCGCGCCGATGATGCAGACACCCTTCTCTGCCAGCATCATGTCCTCGGTTTCGTCCTGGATCGCTTCCGCAGTCCAGAGCCTCGGGCCGAACCCGTTCTCCACCCCTCGCGGATGGTCCCGGAGATACTCCGCAAACGCCAGCGGTACCTGCACGCCAAACGCTCCGCTGAACCACCTGCCGAACTGTTCGTCTGTCATCCTGCTGTCACTCCCGCTTCACTGGTCCATCTCCACCTGAAGGCGCCGTATCGCGAAACCTGCATACATTGCGCCCGCAGCGGCTTCGGCATATCGGTCTCCTGGTCCTGCTGTGCGCCGAGTCCTGAACGCGAGTCCGAGGCCAATGAAACTCGCCCCGATCCGCATGAACAGGGCATTGAGCCAGCCAGGCCACGGGTCTGGGCATAACCCCGTGCAGCACCGCTGGTGCGCCAAGACAGGCGGCACCGGAATACACCGCCTCCAGCCACGGCGGCGTGCCACGCTTCGGCGCCCCAGTTTCAGTCAGCTCTTCGGCCAGGGTCAGAGCGTCTCCCCGTCAATGGTGAGGAGCGCCTTCTTCCCGTCTCGTGCGATCACAATGTTGCCGATACCGCGATCGTGCATCAGCAGAAAGAGCGGCCTGATGGCCGCCTGCAATTGTTCCGTGGTGACCGCGTAGCGATTCGCAAGTCGCAGCGCCGAAGAATTGGGATCTCCGCCGTGCAAAGGTATGACATTGGTCAACTCTTGCTTGTCCATATGCACTCGTGGTCTCAATGGCCCGCCAACTGAGCAGGCGGCTCGGTTCCCGGCACGAGGATGGCTCTACCCCCGGCGCCGCAAGGTCGGCGTGGCTTTCCGCTGCTACGCGATGGCTTCTATATCTGCCTTGCGACGGATATCCGCGAAGATGGCGAGGCCTTCCTCCAGTTTCAGCATGCCGCGACGAAAGGCACCCACCGGGTCTCCCTTAGGACCCACGTCGCCTTCGCGATACCGCTGATAAGCGTCCGTCAGGACATCGCATGCGGCAACGACTGCATGAATGTCGTCCCGCTCGATGGCCCGACCGAGCACGCCGAAGTTGTGGAGACTATCGGCAAGCCACATGACGTCTTTTGCGTGCTCGACGTTGCGCTCGTCATACGCCCCGTTGTATGGCGTGTTCATCCGGATGGCCGTTGCGACGTCGGCCGTGTAATTGAGCAGCCGCGCAAGCTCCTGAGAGAGATTTAATTCCATCGCATATTCCTTGGTTTTAGAGTTCGGGTCGATCTGACGCGCCCTATGTCCGCGCGCCGACAGGTTCTCTTATCGGCTGCGGGTTGACGAATTTCAGTTGACGGTCCCGTCGTGTTCGGTTTCTTCAACGCGCGACGACCCGCTAACAAGTCTTTGGCAAAAGGGCCGCCAGGTCAGTCGCCGGACGCTCCTTCCGTCTTGCTGCGGGTCTCTTTCAACAGTCGATCAAACAGTCGCCCGCTGAGAAAGTGCGCGCCCCAGGCAAATAAACCGAAAAGCACCGTTTGTGTGACTGCAAAGCGGAGAATAGCGGCCGATGGAACTTGCATGATGTCAGGCGTTCCCATCAACCACTAGATCGCGAGCGCGGCGGCTCCCGTCAATGTGAGCGCCAGAGCGAAGAGGTAGAAAATCTTCGTGCCCATGACGGCGCCGGCGAGTGACGGATTGGTGGATCTCAGTTCCGGTTTCATTATCTTTGTTCTAAGGGCCGGCATCCGGCCGGTGCGGGGCGCACTTGTGCGCCAATGGTCATATGCGAACAAGACGCCGTATCGGCTCACCAGTTGATGATGTCCCGCGCCGCCCTGTTATTTCTGTGATGCAGTATCACTGACGTCACCGCCGACAGAAAGATCGCCGCTACGCCAAGCAAAACGGATCCCACAAAGAGGCGTTCTGTTGAGGCTTGTGATAGCAACCCAAGACTGCCGAATTTCGGCCGCAAGATGCTTGCCGCGCCATTCAGCGGACTGAACACGCCGTCCAGATAGCTGACCAGAGGCAGCAGCCATGTCGCGCCGACATGGGCAATTGCGTCGTACACAGGATGCCCCCACACTGCGCCGATGATCAGCAGCCAGATAGCCGGGATCAGCGAGAGCCACAGAAAGGCGGCTTCCACAACGCGTATCCAGCGTGGCAGTTCAACTTTTCGCACACGATGGTTGTGCGGAACGAGCGTGTTCATCATGTCATTCTCCTGTCCTTGATATACCGGGTTCGTATCCGGCTCCGCGCCCCGGCGTGGGGGCCTTCTTCTAACCTCAGATATCCAACGTCAACTGACCAGCCTCGGGCGACGCGGGTTCGACAGCCCCTTCGTGGATCGACTCGAGCGTACGCGGTGTCAGGTTCACAGCTATGGGTCTGGCACTGCCATCAGTGACGAGGACACCCTTATTGCAGCCAAGCCAGAGCATGCTGTCGATTGTCGCTATGCTGTCACCCGTCGCGCTCGCGAGCATGCTGCAAAGCTCCATGCAGGCATGAAAGCGCACTTTGAGCGGCAATCGCGGTTTGTCCGGGATACCGCACAGCCTGCACATCCAGATATCGGGCTTCGCGCACTGGACACCAAAGTTTTTCGCCAGCTGATACTGCGTGGTCTCCCCAACGAACGGGAGCGCCCTGCACCACGCGAGCAGGCGGTCTACATCGCTAGAAGCGAGCACCGCCTGCAGTTCTGAAAAATCCGAGCGCCGGTCGTTCCATGCGCGCTCGATGGCTGCCGCTTTGGCACGATAGCCAAAAGCCTCGACGACTGGTCGTCCGTCGTGAATCGCCGCTCTCACCTTGCGCATCAACGTGCTCGCAGCCTTCCCCGAGCGCCCAGCACACAGGATGATCCATATAATTTCGCCCGCCATCGCCTCCGGCGATTGGGGTGGACCAGTCTCTTCTCGAGACCATTGCAGGAAACGTTGCCCATCCGGGTCGTGCTCAATCAACCAGTCGCGCACCGCGAGATAGGTGTCCGCGGAGAGTCGCTCTGCTGGCGGCGGAATGACAGGATCAACCATTTGTAGCCCGCGCGATCAGCCGCTAGATGTCGATCACGCCGACGTCGGTACGGATATACCGTACCGGCCGGCCATTGGACGTCATCCCGACTGCCACGAAGTCCATGACCATCTGAAGTGCTGACTGAGTCGTCGAAGGGGCAATATCCGCCCCGTCCTGATAGTAGTGGCTGCAGTACCACACGCCTTCGACGTCGTGTTGAGCCAAAAGCGTGAGAATGGTCAGCGCGTACCGCATTGCCGGTCCGTCTGATATGTCCCTGTCCCAGTACCGGGAGGAGAAGGAAATCTTGTACATCCTTCCCTCAAGCGGCGGAACATCAGGCAATCTCGCATAGCGCGGCGGGTCGCGGTAGTGCAGGACACCGTCTTGACCAACGTCGGCCACCAGATCGGCCTCATCGAGGGGCCAAAGCTTGTCGTACCTGTCATTGCTATCCGCTACGGGGAAACCAGTGCGATTCGAAACCCTCTCTTCGATTTCCTGCAGGCGAAAGGCCGCCGGAGGGTTCCTGAACAGCACGAACATGATTGCACTAATGCTCATGGATTAAACCTCAGTCGGGCTCGACGTCGTCAGGCATCCCTGCCGACCGTCGGAGTTGCTGGTCTCGCTCAATGTCGTCTTTGCTTGGAGATGCCGGCCAGAACATCCAGACAGGCGGACCCATGATGGCAGCGCAGAGTAGCGCCGCGTTCAGCCACGGCACGTCGAGGAAATGAACAGCGGCGATGCACAGGCCGGCCGCGACGAGGCCGGTGAACGCGAGTATGCCCAGCACGTCCCTGACCTCTCGCCAGTACAGGCGCTTGCGCGTAGCCAAGCTGGCGATCGGCTGACATCGTGGACGGTTCCGCATCTCGTTGGTGTCAGTCATATGCATCTCCTACCAGGCTGGAGTGAAGCTGCCCGGCTTCAGGATGAGATTCATGAAGTGATGCGTGGTAAGTGCGACAGAACGCTTCTTTGGGCGCTTCACGATCTTGAACTTCATCGGTTCTATCTCGATCACCAGCCCGCACTCGAGCGGAACCTCCGACACGTCGACCATCCCGGCAGGAACCGCGTAATACAAGACCTCCGCAACCTTCGCATATCCCGCCCGCTTCTCGGCGCGGGCGACATCGGCGAGAAAGTCAGCGCGGCTGACCTTTACCTCGTGCACTGCGGGGTTGATGCGTTTTTCGTCGTACGTCGAGGCCAACGAGAACACGTCGGGCCGGATCGCCTGCCTACCGCCGGACTCCCTGTCGACGAGGAGTTCGATGTTTTCCCACGTCACCCGCCCCTGATCTCTGAGCCAGGCTGAAAGACGTCCCCCAAGGTCGTGATGAGGACGACGACGCTCAACCTCGCGCGCGCTTTCGGCGGCAAGCTCCTGCTCACCTGCTGGCGTAATGCGAAAACACACGCCTGAGCCGAGGCGCTCGAACCGCTCGACAAGACCGCCCGCAGAGAGATCTAGATCGATACCGTCGGTCATTCCCGCGCCGCCCGACGCGCGGCCACTCCAGTAAAAGCGCAACCGCTTGTAGTGTTGACGTGTCAGTTCCATTCACGCTCCAAAGTGACGTTCTCCGCGCCATCGCACGGCGGTTGATACCGACGGAGCGGTCCGACCTTTCTCTTCGAGGTCGAGAATTAGCGCTAGGAACTCGATAAATTCGTCGCGCGGCAAAGCATTGAGCCAGTCGCCGTAGGTGTCCTCAGACATCGAAAAGAACTCTTCTCCCATGGCCTGCACCTTCGACCAGACACTATCGCGCGCGGCGCGGTCGAAGGCCGGCTCGGGCAACCGCGGAACGCCGACCGTCGTCTTTGGCCGTTCGCGCCTACGCAGGCGAAAGCCCTTGATTCCCTTCATCGCATCACCCGCGCGTGCGCTCGCCAGCATTTGTCGAAACACGGTTGGCTTCTCACTCACAGATACGGGCAGTGTCGACGTCCTCGTGACGCCATCTGATAAAGGTGAGTGCGCCGAGGAGCGGGCACGCGAGCAGCAGAGACGGATATGTGCCGTGCACGAACATCCGGAGATCGCCCGTCATCCACGCGACGCCACCGAACGCCATCAGGAGGCCCACCGCGAGAATCGCCGCCAATGAGAAATCAAGCACACGCTGCGATGGGCGGACAATGAACCGTACAAAGAGAAGCGACATCGCGAGCCCGCCCACACCGCCGAACGCCGCAAACTTCAGTGCGTAATCGAATGAGTCGAAAATCGTCCAACCGAACCCCGCGCAGCCTGCCGCGCAGAGAATCGGCGTCACCAGCGTCATCCTCGCGACGCGAAACCTGATCGTCCGTCGTTTTTTCACGGTGAGTTCCTGTTTGGCTGTGGGCCGCCTTGGCCCTCCCCCCTCTTATCGACCGTGCCAACGGGAAATTCAGTCATACGTCGTTTTAATAGCGAGGCGCCGCCGATCGGTGGCGCGCCGCCAACGTCGGAGTGGTGAGGAACTCACGGCTGCCGGACGCGCAATATCATCGCGACGGAGATTCGAGATCGCAGAGACCTTGCTGGGGTACCGCCCACTTGTACGCGTCCACTGCCCGAGAGATGAACCGGAGGCTTTTTTGTTGGCCGGAAAAGCACGAGAACAACCGCTCGTTGTTTCGATCTCAAGAGGTGTCCCTTTCCCGGGATCTGCTCAGACACTTGGCACAGCCGAGCACGACGCCTATTTGCTGCAACGCTCGTCGGTGACACGCGGCTTGCCCGCATATGAACTCACGAAGCAGGACGACCGGTTTGAGGAATGGGTAATGCACGTAGAGAACAAGCTGTTCAGCCTAGGGCGAGGCTGCCTCGGGGTCACGACAAACATAACCGACGCGAACGGCCCCGGCGGTCCTCTCCCCGGGGTTAGTTCCACCAAGCACTTCAGCGTCGCCTAGAGATCGGGATATTTGGCCCTGAGTTCAGCGATGTCTTTATCGATTACCTGCCTATATCTGTCGTAGGTCGCTAATTCATGAGTCAGGTAAGCGCTCGGTCTCGAGCGACCCGCGCACTTACCCGATAGCGACTCTTGGTGCGGCGGTCTAACCACCTGCGTCATTTCATCATGCACAACCGGGGTGTTCGCGCGCTTTATAGCTAAGTCACGGTGAAGCGTGACCTCGGTAACAGGAATGTCGCATCGGTACGAACACGCGCAACATCCGCACATTCGATTTTCACAAAGATTGGCTCGCATTTTTACGTTGTATGTGAGGGTGTATTCGACTTGACTGGCAGTATTTACTGCCTTGCGGGTATATGGCACGCCGGGTATATCTTCATCACCCACGCAGTACGGGTGATACTCGGCGGTCAAGTCTCCATTTCGCCCAGCGCAGGCGGCCAGCAGCACGGTTGCCAGCGCAATTGTGACGACCAACCTCATTGCTCTTCTCCTTCGGCGATCTCAGTCCCTCACCCTTCCACCTTCCTTTCGAAACGAAAGCGATTTAAGAGTACACAACTACGCCGGCATAGCAACCGCTTAATTGCACCTGCCCGGACACTAGCCAAGCAGCGCCTCTTTCTCACAGTTTCCGCTTTGCGAGTTCACCTTTAAGACCTGTGACAAACGCGGCCGAGCAGCCGTCGCGTGTGTACGGAGAGAAACCCGGCACTTTCGCAGCCTGATGCCACTCGAAATGGACTTCGTTGGGGTCTTGAGGAAGACGCCTCACCTCTACGAACGCCTGAAGGCATTCATCATCGCCATCACTACCCGAAGTGGCCGACACATAGATTGCGGGATCTGTGTTAGGCGGAGGAGCTTTGGGATCCGCGATCGATACAGCGGAGAAGCCAGCCCCCTTGAACGCAGCCACCAGCGATCGAGTCGCCACGTCGTCCGTGCCAGCGCCGTGTCTGACGGGCGGAACGAATACCTGCGACACCTTTACCTGCGGACCGGCATCGACCTGATTCATTGAGCATCCAGCGATCGAGACCACACAAAGTGCAAGTACGGATTTGCGCAGCCACACAATTCTCGTAGACATCGTCGTCCCCTTTACACACTCCTGCTGCCTTGTTCACCGGACCTTTCTGCGGCCCAAACCGCCGCACGCGTGTTCAGATAGATCGGGCCGCGATCTCCTCTGTCAGAATCCGACCTTCTCGTTCTTGTTCACACACCAGTAGGTGAAGTAGTTGTCGTCCCGGCAAAGAGTGAAGACTTGCTTCTCCGGTGCCGCCGGAGTCGCTACTTTCCTGCCACGCGAGGCCGCCGCCGGAACCGGATCGCTGCTGACTTCCAGCGCGTCGAGGAACCCCTGGCCAGGCTTGACTGCCAAGGCGTGGTGAGCCGAATACACGACCACGGGGAACTGATGGGAAACGGCCTTTGGCGAAACTCTCGGGAGCGTATCGAGATCGATCTGCCTGAAGGTGACCGTGAGGGTGTTGTCGTTCACGACAGTGCGATCATGCGAAGCGTCGACAAAAGTGACGGGACCGACACCCACCGTAAAGCCAGGCTTAGTCGTGTTGGTAATCGTCAGCCCGATGACGTAGGTATTCTCGTTCTTCTGCTCGTTCGTCGTGTAGTCGAGGCCGGACAGGCACGGCGTTGATTCTCGCGCGCTGACAAGCCCCTGATGAAGGGCGATGAGCAGCGTCGATATCGCGGCGCCGGCTTGACGGTTCTCAAATGCCTCCTTCTTGAACAGGCTGGGATAATAGCCGTCTGGAACCGGGTATTCGTAGAACGTGATCGTCTGGGTGTTCTCGCTCTTTTTCGTACCGTCAAACGACGGTCCAAACGTTGCCACGCTCGCCACTATCGGAAGTTTCAGTGTTGTTGTGGTGTCGTTTGTGAGCGTCGTCTTGAGTTCCAGCTTGAGAGTGTCGATCTGGAAGTCGATCATGCCTTTCACGCACTCACCACCGGCGTTCTTGCCCCCTGCACCCGCCGCCTGCTTCGCAGCGGACGCCGTTTTTAGCCGGTGTTCGTGGGTGTACAGAAGATAGTCCCCGACCTGTCGCTTTACTTCAGACTGCACCTTCGCGACTTCCGCGACGTCGATCGTATTCGATGTCGGGAGAATGGTAGACGAGCAACCCGCCAGGCTGAGCGCGCCAACGCACGTCGCTAGTGCAGCCAGCCGCGCCAGACCGCGGCACTCTCCTGCCGCCGTTTTCTTTTTCATTTTTTCGCTCCGAGTCAGCCTGCGGCCCTCGCAGGAGTGAGGGCTATCACGCAAAGCGTCGGAAAGCCCTACCAAAATGAAAAATAGTTGATCGAACTGAAAGCTTCCGTTGGGACAACCCCGTATCACGACAATTGCGGTTGTGTGTGCAACCGCACCGACTTAGAGTCGGACGGACGGTGTTGTTCACCGTGGTATCCGGATTCCGGTTTGAATCCCAGGGTACTGACATACACTGACCGGACGGAAATTCACGGGGAATGGTTGATATGTCTGGCTCGTATTTCAATGAGGAGCAAGAGAGCGAGTTGCACTACCTTGGCTCGCTGTCTCCCGAGAAAAAGTGCTGGTGTGGCTGGTGCGCCGTGGGCAGATGCAATGTCCCCAATCCCTGCCCGCAAGAATCGACTATGGCAGAGCGTCTCAAAGCAACGTGCGAATGCGGGGCCTATCCCGGAAAGCCAGGGAGTCGTATTTTCCACCGTCAAGGGTGCAGGCAAGGCGACGCGTGAGCGCTATTGGCGCGCGGGAAAGCGGATAGTTCGCCTTTCGCCGTCCCTCTACCGTGTATCTGGTGCGTCGATGACCCGGGACCGTGTGCGCAAAGGTAGGGTCAGCGACGCGAATACCGAAGCTGTGCGACCTCGGGAAGCGCATCGAAGCCGACGACCGCTTCGGCGAGATCCGCCGCGCGATTCCATCCGATTCGCAGCTTCCTCTGGATGTGGGCAATGCACAGCCCGTCGAACGCGATAATGCGATCGGCTTCCGCTAGTTCCTGCTCCGTCAGCGGCACCACGGCCGCGCGCTCGAGAATTCCCATGTGTGTCATCAGCTCGTCTGTACTGGTCGGCGTACGGCGCTGGCGAGCAGGCCGATTCGCGCGTTCAATGAAGCTCGCTCCATCGGGGATATGTTTGCGTCCGATACTGCGGCCGAGAACTCGGAGAGCACGCGGTCAACAGCGCGCTCGCGTTTCTGCTCGCCCATCGCGTCGAGAAGCCGTTCCCACATCGCAGCAGAAGAACTGATCGGCACGATCTCCACTTCTGCCGCCAGTCTGTTCACGAGCCCCGTCTGAATGTGATGAAAGCCGCCTTCCCTTTCCATCAAGCCAAGGATTTCCGCCGGCACGCTGGCGACGTCCCGCGAGACAAAGACGAGGCGCGTGCCTTCGGACATCGATAACTCCAACCCGCTCAACCTCACCAGGAGGAGATCAACGTGCGCTTCGTCCAGAATGACCACGGCAGCAGAAACCCGCCGTGGAATGTCCTGCGTCTGGTGGTCAAACACAGCGATCGATTCGCCCAGGGTTGCCGCCAAGGCGCGAGCAATGGTGCTTTTCCCCGAGCCGATAGCGCCCGTCACGAGATAGTTTCTGTTCATGCTTGCACACCCTGCCTGATCTTCAGGCATTCGTTATGTTGGCCGGATTTAGATGTGTCGCCAGCTAGCCGATGAACGCCGCGACAACCTGCCCCAGCTCGACGTTCAGGTTCGCGCGGTCGCGGCGAATATCGGCAGTCTGGAACGGCGAAGTCCTCTGGCCGTCGCGCAACAGGATGCGCACTGCGAGTCCGCGCTTGGCCAGCGCTTCGATCGCCACCGATTCGGTCAGTCCAAGCATCTCGGGAAGATGGTGCCTCGAATCGACCTTCTCAGCTTCGCGTTGTGCGATATAGCGCCTGTCCACTTCGACGACGAACGCCGCTCCTTTCTCGATCACGCGCCGGAAAATCGGCTTCGGGTCACTGGAAGCCTCCGAGGCGTCCATCCACCACTGAACCTGCGCAATTGATTCGAGCAGATCCAGAATGCGCTTCGCCGACTGGCTTGGGAACCACTGGCGGACATCCCCGACACAGAAAACTGAGAGGGGCACATCCCCAGCCTGCTGCGTCTCGACGACATTTGCGAGGACAATCGATAGCAGTCCGGTCTCAGCGGCGCGTAGCGGGCGGGTTATTTGCATACTGGAACCCGTGGCTTTCTGCATCACCTTCTCCTGTCAGTCTGCCGCTCCCGGTCTATGGAAACGTCCACGCCGGCGTCGAGCGATCATCGCGGGGGTTGGTAGATCGCCTTGAGGCCCAACACCACACTCGCTCCGATCCAGAAGCTCGACGTCCCAATTCCCGCACAAATTCCTGACGCCACGATCAGGCAAAGACTGGCGATTTCACTGAGAGTCATCAGCACTGGGCGGTCGTTCTGTTCCATCATCCGTTCCTGTAGTGGTTGATTATCACGGAGCATTCTTCAGTGCGGACGGCTCGATGTCGATGCCTGATTCGAAACAGACGCCCGTCAGGAAGCCTCGAAGGCGCTCTTCGGCCCCGGCCGTCTTCAGGAAGCCCATCCCGATCGCATCCGAAGCGAGCCTTGTGAGCTTTACGTCGATAGCGCGGGGCTGATGGTAGTACTCGTTGAGGAATGTCTCAGCTGATTGCCCCTCGCGGTCTGCCTTCTTCGCGATTTCGACATCGTTCAGGCTGTGTGCCGCGCAGGTGAAGTAGTTGGTCGCGTTGAAGGTTGACGGCGGCGCTGCGTGGGCGCTGCCAATGCCAGAAACCACGAGAGTTGTAACGAAAAGGATTTTCTTCATCTTGGTCTTTGTTGGACGTGCTGGGTGCAGACTGGCCGCGCAAAAGTCAACCTCGCGGCCAATGAGCCTACCGCTTTCGATCCGGGTAGCGCTTCATTGCCTCCGCGCCGCCGATGCACTCGCCCTTCAACTGGATCTTGAAGCGGTCACAGTCGTTCGGGTCTGAGTAGTACGCGATGACAGTCGTATCGCCCGACCGGACCACCATGTACGTCCCGTCCGGCTGAAACGACGAAGGCGCAATCAGGAGAGCGTCTGGGCTGGGAGCCGCCGCCTCCGCCCAGACCGGGACACCGGCTAGTGCGACAAACAAAGCGAGGGTCTTCATGTCTTTATCTCAGGTGGACGGCTTGACGCTTTGGGGTGTGCGTTTTTTCCCGCACTGCTGCACGTTGACACGAACCGTCGATCCCGTGGGTTCGACGGGTGAGCGGAACGACAGGGTCTCGCCCCGGTACATGACAACGACCTCGAAATCCGGTTCGGTTTCGAAATGCTGGATGCTGACGACGTGCGATTCGCACTTGCCATTGACACAGGTTCCCGCCATCTCCGGCAAATCCATCTGCTGATGCATGTCATTGACCTCAACGACAGGCACCTGAACGGCCTTCCACCAGCAGCGTTCTTCCCCATGTGCCAGACCTGCCGCGCCCAACAGCGCGAAGAGCAAAGCCAGTTTGTTCACGTCGCTAATCCCGTGGTTACCCTACGTTTGGTGATCCTTGATCGCCCGACGAGCCCAGCCCGCTGTTACGCGGCTCGCACGGGCATCAGCAGAGAGAGCAATCGCGCGCACGCAACGCGCGGCTGCGATTGTTACTGTTGCGCTGCGACCTTGTAGACCGGCGCGCCGCCCGTGCCCATCGTCAGGGTGAAGGTATAGGAGCCCTTCTCTGTCTTGACGGTCATTCTTTGCGGACCTTTCCCAGCGAAGAATTGCGTCAGGCCGCGTTCATCGCGCGCAATGTACTTGAGCCCGATGTACCTGCCCCTGACCGCCGTCTGCGCCGCAAGGGCGAACGGCTTCGAAAACTCGACGCCGACGACGGGTTCCGGCAACTCGAGCACGACTGCATTCGTCCGGTCCAGTTCGACCACTTCCCCGTCGCGAAGGATACGGCGATCCGCGTTCGGGGTGACGGTGCCATTGCTGGCGATGTCGTACGCGACGACACCGGTATCCGTGACGAGAACGATGTCCGTCGCCGCAGCGTGCCTGGCAGCCAGCTCGAGCGTCACTTCACGCTTGTCGTGACTGAGCACGAAGTTCCACTCTTTTGTGTTGCCGGCGAAGACAAGCTTGATTTCGCTCGGCGCCGACAGGGTCTGACTGGCTTGCGCGGTGGCAGCAAGCGACATCGCCGCGAGCATCGCGGGCAGCACTTTCCGGATCATGGGCCTAAGTTCCTGTTCGTTAGCCTTCCGGCAGCCGGCCGGCAGTCGGGGCGCTCACACGCCAGATGCGGGCGCAACGTGACGACCCGGTCTCAAGGCCTGTATCGGCGGGAACGGCGGGAATTTCAGTCGCGGCAGCAAATTTCTGGCTTTTTCGCCACGACACCGGTGCGATGCACAACGGATACGCGCCGAACGCACAAGGAGCAATGGACTGTTGCCCGAGGATTCGCGACAATCGGCGACGCCCCTGTTCGAAGAACGATCGAAACACTCTCGGAGGAGAAACTCAGTGAAGAAGCTTCTATGCCTGGTGCTGGTCGTGATGCTGTGCGGCTGTGCCGCGCGTAACGCCGCCCGGGTCAAGCAGGCCAACGAGGATGCGGCAACCTATCAGATCGCCGCCGACCACTCAAAGGCTGCGCTATCGGGGTGCGTGGACCAGTACGCCCGCCGGCATTACCGGACAGCTGAACCGGCTGATATCTCCGTCGCCGTCGTGACCGCATGCGCAAGTGACCGGGACGCCTTCCTTCGCGACTCGAACCTGCTCTTTCACGCCCGTGCGCGCGCGCACTATCATCAACCGAACGACGATGACCCGGACGTCGACCGCGCCGCCCGCACAGCGATGCACGAGAAGTTCAAGAATATCGACCAGGAGATCCAGTCACAGACGCTGGCTCGCGTACTGGAACTGCGCGCGGAGACCAAGTGACGGCTCGAACGTCGCCTGATGCATGCCGTCACCTCCGCGCCGCTCGCGCCTTTTTTGTGTGCTCTCAAACGCCCGCGGGTGGAGGTTAAAGAGCGGGATGTCGGGTTAACAGGTAGTAGTGCGTCTCGCCCCGTGTGTCGACGTATTGCATGAGATATTTTTCGACGGGAACGTTCCCGCGGGAGTCTTTGACCGTGCCGAAGTTCTGGGCCTGCTGAAGGATGAAGTGATCGATTCCGACTGCAGGCGCATCGCACTTGACGGAGGCCTCAGTCCGATCGTCCGTTAGCCAGGCGCTGCACGTCTTGCCATTCAGGACCAGCGTTCTCGAGGAAGGGCCTGTCAACGTGACGTCAAGGCCGTCCGAGGAGAGAGACCTTGCGGCGACGATCGTCGTGAACTGGCGATCGTTCAGAGGGCTGTCAACCAACTCATAGGTGCCCACCAGCTCGGTTGACGCTGCCCGCAGATCGGCCTGCTGCTTTGTGATGGAACTGTGAAAGCTCGAACAGCCGGCCAGGGAAATTGCCACGCATATCGCAGTGAAGTATCGGCTCATATTTCGATGATTTTTTGGTTCACACCTTCGCCGCCCGGTGACGGCGCCGGTGTGGCGCACACCGGGGTCGTGAAGTGCAGAGGGCAGCCGCCGGCCACGCTGGTCAGCTTGCCCATATGATCTTTCGGCACCCGTTTGCGATACTTTAACGGGAACCGTCAGCCTGGCGGACTTCAAGGCTACGGATGCCCGCGGCACGAACGCAGACGAAAACAGCAAACACGGTGATTGAATGACCAGACCGACAAGAACGATCAACAAGCTTCATTTCGAAGACCTCAGCGCAGGCCGCTTTGAGGATCTCTCGCTCGCGCTCGTCTATCGCCTTCGCCAATGGCAGGACATCCACCACGACGGCCGCACGGGAGCTGACGGCGGAGTCGACATCCGGGCAATCGAGGCGGCATTGGACAACTCGCTGCGCGACTGGTACGTCCAGTGCAAGCGCTACGCGACGTTTGCCGCTGCCGATGCAAAAGCGGCCGTCCACGAGGCCGTCGGCAAAGCTACCGTGCCCCCCGACGTGATGCTCCTCATCGTCGGATGCGACGTGTCCCTGGCCACGCGTACCGCGTATGAGAAGGCCGCCGCCGACGCGGGAATCCAGACAGCGATCCTGTGGACGGCGTCCAAACTGGAGGCGATGCTGTACGCCGAGCACCCGGATCTGCTTTTCAGTTATTTTGGCGTGTCGCTTGCGCGACAGGAGCGTAAGCGCGAGGACGACCTGCGGCGCAGACTCGCCATGAAGCGCAAGATGGCCCGCATTTTCCCGCACGACTACAAACCTAAAATCGTCATTCATTCAATCGACGACGACCTGTATCCTGAAAGCGATACAACCGGGGGCCGCGGCATCAGCCCGTGGTTTCGCGTTGAATTTGCCGGCCACTACCACGCTGGCATCGAGGTGTACCTCAACATCGAGCACATCATCGTCGATCGGGGTGACGGCGCATGGGCTGAGGTCCGGTACGGCGCCAACGGGATTGATGGGAGCATCGATCTCAAAGAAGCATTCGCGAACACACGATACGATGTGGTGAAGGCGTTCACCATTGGCCGCATCCCATTTCGGAACATTTTTGAGGTCGATGAAGAGGGAGACGAGTATTACCCGGAGCCTCACCTCTATTGCAGGTTTGCCGACCGCGGAACGCCCTACGAGCTCGTCTTGCGACGCGAGGTGGATGGCTACAAGGAGTTCCATCCTGGCGAGCGATTCCCGTTCGAAGACCGCGACACACGCGCGTCGGAGAATCAGGACCCGGGCGGCGCGCCCGCGTGTTGAATGTCGATGAGTGTGGTGCTGGGGTGCTCCACACCTGCGGGTGACCCTGTCGATCGGCTTTTGCCGCCACAGAGCGGGACGAAGCGCTCCCTCGCCTATACTGAATGGCGCGAACAGAGGGAGCGCTTTCTTTATCTGGGAGTCGTGATGGCGAAGATTGTCCGTGAGCCGGTCGACGGCTGGCTGATCCGCATGAATGACGAAGTCGGCAAGCGTGCTGTGCCCGGTTGCCTCTTCCGGTTCGGCCGGATGTCGATGGATGGGCGGCTTCCGGTAGTGGAGACGTATCAGCCTGGTTGGACCGTCGGGACGCAGTACTTCCTCCCGTTCAAAGACGAGAGCGCCTTGCGTGCTTTCCTGTTGGGACTGGGGTTCGAGGAACGCCCGCGCGTGGCGCAGGGCGACGGAACGCCGCTTTGGCGGCTCGACAGTCAGCCGTGAAGGATCACACCTCCGCTAGCCAGAACAGTTCCCAAGTCCGGTTTTGGAAGCTTACCGGACCATTTGCTACACCCGTTCAATTCTGTTTCGAGTAATTGTCCTGGGCGCAGGCTAGCACCCGCCCATCTGGAGCCGCAGCCAGATTCTGCGCTGATGTGCACGGCGCTCCCGGCTTTGGCGTCGACGACGAGGGGTACCAGTAGAACACGCCCAGTGCAATCAACACGACACCACAGACATACCAGACCCACGCCTGTCCGGGACGCGCGCGGGTGACCCCGCCTACGGCGAGGCACAGGCCCATGATCGTAAGTGACACCGCGCAGATGGCTGCCGTGTTCATAACTTCCCCCGTTACTTGTTGTCGGTCTGACCTTTGACCTTGTAGATGGGCGCGCCGGCCGACCCTGAAGCGACATCGAACGTGTACGTGCCCGCGTCTGTCGTCACGGTGAGCCGGCGTGGCCCCAGCTTTGACATTCGCGTCACAAGCGCGCTATCCACTGGTGCGGCGTACTTCGCCGCCAGATAATTTCCCTTGATGACCACGTGAACCAGCGTCGCAAGCGATCGCGTCCATTCCACCTTGCGGACTGCCGACGGGAACTCGAGCACGACCACACGCACCGGGGTCACCTCCAGCACGCCGCTATCTGCCAGCAGCCGCCTGTCGTTGTTCTGTGTCACCGCCCCGTTCTTCGAGATGTCGTATGCGAGCACACCTTCATCCGTCATCACCAGAAGATTAGTGGCGGTGACGAATTGTTCGCGCGGCGCGTACGAGATCTCGTGGCGGTCTTTGCTGACTTCAAACTGCCAACCCGCACTATTGCCGGTGAAAACATCGGTGACCGTACCCGTCGACTGGATGGTCCCCGCCGCGTGTGCAGATATCGCCAGACCTATGGACGCGACCGCGACCAGGTGCTTCAAATCGGTTCTCATTTTTTCCCCGGCGGAATTGTGTGCTTCATATTCCGGTTCGTTCGGCCTGCATTTTTTGCCGCTCCGCGTGACCTACAAGAATCGGACGTCGTGCGAAGGTTACTTGTCACACACAGCCGGGTCGGAATCCCACCGCATCGGCGGAGCAAAGTCAGACTTCGCTTTGTACGGGTGGACAAATACTTTGCACTTCGTGCCCGCGACCGTAACCGGCACGATATAGCCACCCTGCGTTGCGACCGGTTCGCCGGCTTTCATCGTCGCTTTTTTTACAGCGTATTCAGCCGCGGTCTTAATATCGAACTGATCTGCATGAGACAGTGTCTGCGCGCCAACCGATGTTGAAAGGACACAAGATGCTACGAGCGTTGCGATAGCGAGAATTTTCATGATCTGATTGTCTTTCAATAGAAGCGTCAGAGAAAAACCACTTTGTTATCGATGATCTTCACCATCTTTCGACCCCACCTGTGGTTTCCGGAAGTCCTTCGAACCCGGATCCACGCGCCGTCAGCAAGATCTCCGTCCGCGTCCACTTCATACTCGTTCAGGAAAAACGTTTCTTTGGGTGTCCGCATGCGCTCGCGCAAGACAAGGAGGACGGAGATGAGCGCTAATGCGCCTGAAATCTGCACTGCTGTGAAAACGACGTCCTCAAAATTGGGCGGCATCTTTTGTCCTTTTGTTGTTCGCTAACCCGGCCTGCAACCGGGGCCAGTCACTGTTGCGCGCGAGCGAGATCGAAGTGATCAGTAAGGACCGTGGGATCACATTCCCCGACGATGGTGGATCCGGCCGGGAACGCATCAAAGCGAATTGGATCGGTCGTCTTCAACTTTTCAAAGGAGTACGCCGAGCCGCCCGCATAGAAACGGCAACCAATTCCCGCAGCTCGCATAAATTGCGCATAGTCGCTGTGGCCGAGCTTGTAGTAGACCCAATGAACCCCCTGCGAATCCACGAGCGTACTCAGCACCACCGTTGATTCATCCTTGACCTGGCCAGTGCGGATGGCTTTCTCGCGCCAATCGATACTATGGTTGACTTCCCAGCGTGCGAAAGCCCGCAGCCCCATGAACAGTCCGATCACGAGCAGCAAGCCAAGAACGACATGTGGCAAGCAGGTGTCAGTGATTCTCTTCGGTGTTGTCTTCACCGCTGGCATTTTTCCTTTCCCCCGAAATCAGTTGTAGTTCCAGTACCGAAATCATACGACGCGGCCCTGTGACTGCGCCGCCCACCTTTTGCGGCCTCAATGTGCAAGAGCACAGGCTGATCAGGCAGATTCATCTCTACACATGCACACCACGAGCACGCGCACCGTCCTTGAACCGGTCGAATCCTTCTGACGCATCGACAATACCGATGTCAAGCAGCGCGTGCACCATGTCAGCACGAAATTCATCCGAGAACCCGTGTTTCGCATCGAAGGCCGTCGTCACCGCTTCGCGAACCGCTTCGTCGACGGATCGACCAACCGGACCATTCTCCAGATGGCCGTCGTGAAATACCACTGCGAGGCTGTGCATCCTCAGATGGCGGAAAAAATCCCTGACTTGGTCTGGCAGGCACGCCTGCAGTACCTGCAACTGATTCCGTTTTTGCCATTCAATGTCGGGCTTTTGCAAATCGGCCAAGCGTCGCGTGATTCGCTCATTGAGCCTGTCGCGCTCAGCGAGCAATTGATCGATTCCGATTTCGCAGGTACTTGTCATTTTGGTTGGCTCCTTCCCCCAATGGACCTTATTGGCGCGCAGTCAATGAATATGTGATCCGTGCGTTGCGAAGTGGAATGCGCGTGCAATCAGCATGACGATCGGACCGGCAGCGGCCAGAACGACGCAGAGCTTCAATAGAAGCAAAACCCCTGATCCGCTCCGACCACGCGACCGTTCCCTTCGTTCTGTTGACCGGCGGTGCTGCTCATCGTTGTAGAACTCCCGCGACTCGCGCTCGTCTCTCTCACGCCAACTTTCACTCATATCCGCTTTCCGTTGTCCCCAATGCCTCAGCGCCGTGTGTGGGGTGCGACTGCGAATCGACCTTCGTGACGATTCGGATCGCGCAAGTGGTCGATAAACTTGAACATGATCCGTTCATTCGGCCCCTTGTTCATGAGGTTGTCCAGCTTCGCGACCAGGACTAGGTCTTTGCCACAAAGCATTCGCGCTTCGGTCATCTGATCCACCGTGGCGCGCTTCCCGTAGTAAGCAGATTTCCTCGCCATTGCTGTTTTCCGGTTCACTAACTTTTGGACGTCAGTGACTAGCGAATCTTGCCCTTGCTGGCCCTGTCCGCCGGCTCTGAGGGGCGTTGCCGGCCCTGTCCGCGCGCGCGGTCAATGGCCGAAGACGCGATTTGCGACGCCCGCCTCGCGTCACCGAGCATCTTCGGCTTGCGCCAGGCGACGCCCGAGAGGACTACCAGCCCTACCGCACCCCCTGCGGCGGCGCGCTGTCCCAACGACGTCGCACACAGCCCCAAGTGCCCCGTCAGTACGAGAGCCATGTCGATCACGCCCAGTATGGCGAACACAAACACCGTTGTGCCAACCATGGCGGTCGCGTATCTGACGGTCCGCGCGACGAGCAGCCTATCCTTGTAGGAATCCATCGGGAGACGGCAAGATCAACCATTTTGCGATCGGAGTGCCGACCGGATCGTCATGAACAGGATTACCACAGGAACGGCCGCGATGAGGACAGTACCGCCCATGCCCGAGAAAAAGTCGTCGTTGCGCTGAAACGCGGCATGGAGTGAAGGCGTCTGCATATCTGCCCTGAAATCCGAGATCACGTCCGGGATCGCCCACGCGAGGAAGATCAGCCCCGCAATAGCGCCAGCGACGACCGCCAGAAAGATCCCAATCTGGAGCAGAAGCTGCTGGCCCTTCGTGAAGGGCGGTTCGGCCGCCTCAAGGGTGAAGCCGAGCTTGCGCTGGCTGAACCACGCCCACCAGGCGGAGAACCGGGCGTCCGTCTCAAGAACCGAGGCGCTCTCGGCATTGCGCACAACGTATCGCTTTTTATCGCTCATCGATCGATCTTCTCGCATTTCATGGTTTTCAAGGGCGGGCGACCCCTCCTCACACTGAACCGGCGAGGTCGGAAGAGCCGATGGGAAATCGCCAAACCACCCGTGAGGTCCGCGTGACCTCCATGCCAGCCCTTATCGGCAGGGAAAACAGATTATTCAGCGTCGTCGTCAAATTTTCCGGCCTGAGGCCCCTCAAAGGTGTCCGTAGCTGCGGGAGCGCTAGCCTTCGGCCGTGACAACGGATCGCGGCAAGGAGCGGCAGATCACCTGCTTGGTTGCGTGGCTCCGATCATCCAGCGGCGGCAGGCTGGCGCGTCTGGACGAACCACTCAAGGCCAGCCACGGCTCCGAACTCGCCCAGACAAATACCCGTGCGATTAACAGCATCGCGCGCCATAGGATTTCGCGACGGCCTTTTTCCCGCACATCGCTGCGACGCCAAACCACACGGGGACGAAGATCGCCATTTTCCCGTCCTGTCCAGTTCCCGGCGTTGCTGCAGTCACTTGCTTTTGCGAACGAAGGTTCCACGACGAAAAGCGAAGACGTGGCCTGCGTCGCAGGTATGTGGCCGGTTCTTGATGTCGCGCCACGATGTCGCCGGCCACGTCAATCGGCTATCACACTGCGAGCACTTCGTTTCCATGTGGGTCGAGCCGTCGCCCGGCGCGGCAAGATGGCGGGGATCGGACAGAAACAGTTCAAACAGCGGAAAATTGGCGCGATCGCCCGCGCGCTTCAAAGCCTCACGCACGGGGTTGAAATGTTCGACGCTGTCGGAGTTGATGCCCGCCTTGATCGCCGCATCGACAGCGCTCGCCTCGACCAGATCTTTGAATTTTGCGTTGGGGGGAAGCGTGCTCGCGAAAAGAAAAAGCGCCGTTCTTTCGCCATCGGACAGTTTGTCCACGCGCACAACTGGCGCAACACGCTGGGCCAGTTGATGAGCAAGGGCGTTTGTCGCTGGATCTGGACTGATAGTTCGCATGATGTTTCGTTTTGTATTTTGATGAAAACCCCCGGCTCAAGTCCGGATGGGAAGAACGGCGCTACCTTCCCGTAAAAAACGAGATGAAGGCGACAGCGATACAGGCGGCGACCACCGCGTTGGCGATGGTCACCCACACCCACCTCCTCACCAGCTTCACGCGCGGTGGCCTAAAAATCGCGACACAAACTACGGCTAGCGCGAGACCAAATCCCCCAACGTAGGTGAGGGTTCGCAAGATCTGGAGGGTCGCGAGGCCGAGAGGCCCTTGCAGCGGCGTCAGTCCGCTGAAGTACATAACCGCCGCGACGGCCCATCCGACCGCCGAGAACGGCAATATTTTGCGCAGCAGTACCAGTTCACCGGCCGGTACCGTCATCATATCGCCCCTGTTCTTCCATAAACATTGTCCTCTTGAATCAGCCAAGTTGGCCAAGAGACGGCAGAGCGGCCAGCAGGCGCTGCCATCGCGCGCCAATAGAGTCTGTTATCGGCAGCTCGAGCGGAATTTTCAGTCTGCCTGGGACAAGACATTATTTTGTCGCCCAGGTTATGGGGCGGTCCGAGACCCGCTAAGACCGACCGCGGCTGCCAACCGAACAGCGAAGGATTGGCAAAGCGCGGCGGCGGACGGGCCACTGTCACACGTAGAGGCACCTCCACGCGACGGCGATAGCTTTCACTCCGCATTCGTTGATGCACCCAGCCGCCTGGAAAGCCACGCCTCATAGTTGAGCGTCTCGCGGAGCAGCCCACTCTGCTCTTCCGGCGCTTTCCCGTCCTTGATGACGGCGATTCGACTGCATTCGATGCCGAGCTCGTCAGACGGCAAAGTGGACAGGTAGTCGGCGGACTTCCCGTCCAGATATAGACGCAGCTTGTTTTTCGGGTCAAGGGCTGCGGTGCGCAACGCTTGCGGCCGCAGTGCGGTCCACGCGTCGATCCACGACTTGATCTTCGCGACTGATTTTTCGTCCTGCTCTCCGAATTTCCGTTCAAAGGCCACCGGACAAGCATCCGCAAAGGAAAGCGTCTCCACCGCCGCGTAATACCGGCATTCGTCCGGCTGGGTTGCGCAGTCGATGCTCTCAAGCCGTGCGAGCGCGGCAGCCGCTGGCTCGGCGGCGTCGAAGGCATATGCGGCTCCGGAGGACATCGCTAATGCGGCCATGACGAGAACGAACGAGGGCTTGCTAAACAGCGTCATTCCATTTTCCTTGATTTGAAACCGCTTAAGGTGGCCGGCGCAGGACGCATCGACCACGACGCATTGTGCGTCGCCGGGCATCGGGGAAAGCTGTACGGATGTGCTAGCTGCGGGTGACAGACTGCCGGGTGAACTCGATGCACAACTCTATGATCCGCGCGCGCGACACATTCCACTCGCTCGCGAGCGCATCGCTAAACGCCACATTCCCGCGATTCAGACGCACGGTTGTCGGACCGTCCGAGCCGTCAAAACCATCAACGTCGACCGCGATATCGCGTGCCCTGCCGAGCACCTCCGGCGTCATTGCCGACAGGAGTTTGTCGCGACGCGACTCTTTGCTACTTTTAGCCATTGATTCCCCTAGAACGCACGCGCGCGAATGGTAGTCACAACGACATGCACGCGTGAGCTTCCGCCTGGTGCCGCACCTGTCACTGCGCCGCAACCCTTCACAGCCTCACTTCTTCGATGCGGCCGCATCATCGCGCGAAATGTGGCTTGCTCCGTCCGGGTTGTCGTCCGCCCCCCCGACCTTCAGTAAGGCCAACTCGCCCTGCGTGAGTGAAAGCGTCTTGTACTCGTCCGCGCCGTGTGTACTGGCAGTGCCGGGCGAAAAAAAAGTCTGGGTGTTCATGAATGTGCTCGAGCGGGCGTCCGGCCCGGCGCGGCGGCGCGCGGCGCGCCGGTTACGTGGTCTGGAGCGACCACTCCCCCTCGTATCGGCACTATGGAGAAAAAATTCAGTCGCGCTCCAGGCGTGGGCGCTGGGAAAGAACCGGACCGCCGGTTCGCGCCCGGTGAGTGGACGACGGTGGCTTGCTCGATGGACCAGCCGCCGATCTCGCCCGCGACTGTTTCCCTGTACGATAGGTTCGAGCGGGCGAGCCTCCACTCTTTTCGGGCGAAGGCTCACGCTGGCATTGTATTGGCAGCGTCCTCGTGCAAATCCCAAGCCGGCATCAGATCTACCTATGCCAGATGCACTCTTTCATCTTGACGGTTACAACGCCGATCTGATCGATTGCTTCACCACTGCGGCCAGTGAATCCGATAAGCATTTCTCCGGCCTCAGCCTGCCATTCATGCAGTGGGTTATTCCCGGTTCCTCCCTTAATGACATTCCCCCCCGAGGATCCAATTTGCACATATCTGACACATCCGTGGGGTCCGCCGTCCATCGCAGATATGTGGTTGACGAATTCACCCTTGCCAAGTTGCAGCACCCCCAAGAGATGCCCGTTATTAAAGTTCCCATGGAAGACTTGCCTCAAATCTCCGCCATCAGCCTCGTACTGGAGAACTAGGGAGTCAACCCAATCCCACGCGTGCAGGTCAATCTGGGCAAGCCTTTGGCGATTAGGAACCGACTGGTCGCGGTCAAAGTCAGTGTAAGGATTCCCACCCACTCCCCCGCAGAGCGTCTTATACGGCGGTATCTCGAAGTCAAGCTCTGGCGTGCCAAGGTCTAACGAAGGCAAACTGGGCAGTTCCAGATAGACCGTGGGGTGTTGCTCCGCCATGTCGATCTGCTGTTGCAAACTGTCGATGTCACCCTCGACGAGTGTGCTCGCGCGCACGAGAGCTTCATCGGCGAAGCCGCCATAGCATTCGTGAACCGCCTGAATCCTCTGTATTTGCGACCGCAACTCCTGCAGGTTCTTCAGCTTCGAAAGAAGGCCGTGTTCACCAAGGAAGTAGTTGCGGTTTCTGATGAGCTTGGTGATATCACCGCACCCGGCTACATGTTCGTAGCCATCCGTTTCGTATGAGATTGTTGCGGGGTTTTCCGCTGGCAGCGTTGAGAATTTCAATGCAAACGGAATGAGCGTCTCTGGGGTTGGCGGCGTAACGTTCGTCAGGTCGACACCTTTCATGACAGAGGCGTATCTCCGCACTATTCTATTTGTCGAGAGGAAACTGGTGATCTTTTGTTGAAGTTGCGCGTCAACTGTCGCACCATCGAAAATACCATTCGCCGACAAACTCGCCGAGAAGTTCGTTTTTTCGATCGAATTTCTGGAGTAAAAGGTGTAAACGGCAACAAACTCAGATCCTTTCGTAATCGAAGCAATATATCTGTCACCGTAGACGCGGGCAAATTTGTCGAGGGCATCGTCATCTGCATCAGATCCCGACGTTGGACACAGTCCGTCCAGAAATCCGGTCGGAGTTGCTTGTTCCTTCTGGCCGCGCCACGCTCGCAAGACAATTGAGATGCTGAACGTTGTAACGTTCAGACTGTGATAAAGAGAGACTTTCTCATCAGCCCCGCCGATCGGCCCGAACTGAGCGGACGCAGACTGCTCGATATCGAGAGATTGCATCAGCTTCTCGGAGTTTTCGCACACATAGAATTGCACCCCGCTCGACTGCCCCGCGGAGAGCGATCCTCCGTCTAAAGCCCTACCCGTGCGCGCCGACCCCACAAACGAGTCAAACCCGGCAAGTACTTCAACTGGCTCCAGTACGTCTGCAATTGACATGTTGGCTTCTCCGGAAAGGGTCCAAGGCGGCGCGGGAACGGCGCCGACAGTCGGAGAAGGTATCAAGCATGAGAAACTGCCCCATGTGCGCTATCGCACACTTTGGTTGTCAGACGCGCCCCGCGCTGCGCCCGGCGCGCCCCTTGTGAGAGGGTGACTTGAGCAGTTAGGCCACAACGTATCGCCTGCCGGTGGCTCGTTCACGCGAGCCCTGCAACCCTCCACTGCTCGGGGATCGCTTTCCACTGTTCCGGGTTGAAGCGATAGACCTGACCGCCCGGATGCGCCGACGTGAATACCCGGAGGTTCATGGCCGCCAGGAGTGGTAACGCGCGCTGCGCCTCGCGCCCAACCAGTACCACCGTGCGAACCTTCGGCAGCAGCATCAGCAGATTCTTCAATTCTTCGATTCCGCGACGGACTTCCAGATTGGTCGTTTTGATCGTGGCGTTCCATCCCGGGATCACGTTCCAGAGAACCGTGCGTTTGCGTGCGATGCCGGCTTCGATCATGAACTCGAAGGTGGCCTGCGCCGTGGGATCGTCGTTGTTCCGCGAAATAAAGCCGGAGCCCTTTCGCTTGCCCGTCGTAGATGTCATCGGGCCAGGCTTTTCCAGCAGGAATAGCAGGTCTGCTTCGACGCCGCCGTCAAGCGGGTCAAAGTCCTGGAACTCCCAGTCCGGATGCTTGGCGCGCAGGCCCTCGACGTAGGCCGCCAACGGGGCGATGTGTGGCTCGACGAGCATTGCCCGTCGCAGGGCGATAGCTTCAGCGACCCGCAGCGTGCGCGGGGCGTCGGTAGCGGACATGGTCATTGCGTCTCTTTGTTGCCGTTGTTCGTGTCGGCCGGCTTGCCGGTGGCGATGAACCCCCTGGCCTGCTGATACGCCTTCGTCTCGAACAGGAAATCGGCGAGCGTCATCGCGCAGTTGACGGCGAGCTTCGCGTGGTGGCGCGCTGGCTTATAAGATGTGCCGTGGCTATCGGACATCTTGTTGCGCATCGTAGCGAGTCCCTGGATGATGGACGCCAGCCCTGTTATGACCTGCCGAAGTGCGTCGGATATGTCCTTGCGTGCGGGATCGAGGTTCAGCAACGCACGCACACGGTTAAACAGACGCCCCAGGTCGCCATCAAACGGAGGTGGTGGCTCGGTCGCCAGATCATGTTCGATTGCCAGAAGCAGGTGCTCAATGAGCGCCCGCGCGTTGGTGATCGCGCCGTCGAAATCGCCGACTTCGAGCTTCGCGCGACACTTGCGGATCTGCGCATCGATCGACTCCGCCGACGGCTCAGGGAGATCTCCGGGAATCGATTCCGCCTCAATCACTGTGCCGTCGAGGCTACGGATGCGGTAGCCGTTGCGCTCCCGCACAAGCTGGACGTTATCAAAGGCGAGCAGCTCGTTGAGCTTCGCAACGCACTCGTCGTGCGTCGGCGTACCCTCTACCGTGTTCATGTCAAACCAGTGACGCGGATCCGCTACCGCGCACAGCATATCCGTCATCGCCGGCTTCCCCGAAAGCTCCGTCAACTTGTCTTTCGCGAACGTAGCCCGGCTCGGGAAGCCCGACTCATAGACGTCGCGAAAGCCGTACTGGTTGAAGAAGTCGACAAGATCGGTGCCCCGACGATAAGGCCAGCCCGGCAGATTGCCGCAGACGATGTCGGCAAGTTTCGTGAGTGTGTAAGGCGAGAGTTTCATCGGCCGGAGCCCTGTTCAGGTCGCATGCGCACTCTGGTCCGCGCGTGCTACCGGGTTCTATTGTTCGATCTGCGTCGGCGTTGCAGCCAGGCGCAGGCGTATCGACTGGACTTCCGATGCGAGCCGCTTTATTTCCGTTGAGATCTTCGTGAGATCCGATACGGTCACCTCGTGATGCTTCATCTCAACTCCCCGCCCTTCCTTCGCGGTGGTCTTGATTCGCACTATCTGGCCGGCGTCGTTGCCCGCCCAGACGGAATGCGTGATCTGGTTTCGCTGCTCTTCGACGCTCCGTATCCGTTGGATCAGCTTTGCAAAATCGACAGTCTTCGGCCCGGCGCCATGCCGTTCAATATAGAGGCTGGCGGCGAGGGCGCGTAGATTCTTGAATGACAGTTCGGCGGTTACCGCTTGCCCTTTAGTCGCCTTCAGCCCGAGTAGCGTATGAACCAGAGACTGGACGACAGATTCAAGCATCGTAAACGACACCGTGATGTCGCCGATCGCCACGAGATCTCGTCACCTACATGATGTTGCATCATCGGATCTGGACATTGGCTGTTTGGTTTTTTCTTGACGCTCCGACGCTCCGTCAAAAACGGCGCGACGGTATCGGAGCGGAATCATGCCGCCTTATTCAAGACGGGAAGCGACCCGGTGGACTGGAGAAACGAGTCGAGAAGGATCGCCTCGGACAGGAAAGGCGTGTGGCCCTTGCCCCCCGCGTAGGTTTCAAACCACTCAAAAAGTAACGCATCCAATCCCCGATCGCGGATGACGCTCTGGAAATACTCCCGCCGGTACACGCCATCCTGCTTCATCGTCAGGCGACTCCGAATACCCTGCATCTTGACTGTACCGTCCTGACAAATCGTGCCTGCCTTGCCGATGTAAAGGACTTCGCGTTCTCCTTCGCACTGACCGTAGATGACGTAGACCCCGAATCCGTCGGATACGCGTTCGAGCCGCACGACATCATTTATCGATTCGGCTGCACGAAGCTCGAACTCGCCGTGGTTGAACGCAGACGATCGAAGCGCCCCAAGCGAAGTGTCAAAGGTCATTGTTTCCAGGCCTTCGCCATCGACAGGTTTCAAGGGAAAATGCTGCACTGTGTTCATTGGACGCGAAGATTGCCGGTGAGATGATTATCTCAAAGGCACGGCGATTTGCCTTGCGCGGACTGGGGGCTAGATTGTCCGGGAACGGAAATCCCCTTTTCACTAGCGAGGTCTTCATGCAGGATCCAACCAATCCAGCTCCACGCGGCGCGCCGGCGTGGACGCTTACCCATGATCACGCCAATGCCGTGCTCAACGCGGCGCTCGCCGGGACGCCGTGCACGTGCGGCAATCCCGGCGCAGAAGCCACCGGACACCGGGCGGACTGCACCTATCGGCTCGTGCTCGAGTCGTCCCAGATTCTCTCGATGATCCTTCAGCCGCGCGCGACGCTGTATGGCGATCATGCTTCGCTGGCGGAGATGGTCAGCGCGCACATCGACTCGTTTCGCGCGCTGATCAAGTCCGCGCGCGCCGGTGACGAATCCGATCAGGGCTTCATCGATCACGAACTCGCCGCGCTGACCGATATCGAGGTTGCCTGCCGAGCAGACCTGAACACGGCGTCGGCCATCGGGATAGCGGCTGGCGGCGTGCCAATGACAGAGCCGATCGCGCACGTGCCCGTCCATCCGCGCACCGGCCCACTATGGGCCAACACCGTCGAATCGCTCGAGAAAGGCGATCGCCCGAAAAGCTATCCCACCCTCCCGCTATACGCCGACACGCGCAGCGCCCGTACACACGCCGTCCGGAGCTGGCGCGACCAGATCGTGACAGCAACGTATGCGCACTCGATGGGTGACCTGTCCGTCGCGCTCCAGCGTATCGTCGACGACATGACCGAGTCGATCGACGCCTCCATGTCGTTTGCCAGCACTGCACAGGTCGGGCCGATCGATCGCGAGCTCGTGGTTGTCGTAGCCGGCGAGCACGACGTCCCGTTGACGTCGACCGGTGGCAAGCCGCAACTCGACGAGCGGATCGTTGCGCTTGCACTGGATATCGCCACGCGCGCCGCCGCGCATGGCGCCAGCCAAAGGGGTACGGCATGAGCCGGAAACGTCAGTGGGTGATGTCCTGCGGCGCACTGGGCGGACGCAGCCCGAAAACGGGGAAGCCGGTTGGTGAGCGCCACCGCTGGAGCGGCCGCAAATGGGGCGAAGGCCATTGCGAATTCTGCCTTCGCACGCTCGACCAGGTAATGACCGCGCCTCAGGGGCCACAGATCCCACCGGGATCCACCGCACATCTCGAACGGGCCATCGAGTCAGGAGACTAGCCACGGGGCTTCCCGGCTCCTTCTAACCGCTTCCGATGGGCATTGCGGTGCGCAGCAACAAACTCAGCGCGTTGCGCGCCGACCTCCCGCACGAGAAGTCGGATATCCCTGCTGTATCGCCTGGTCAGTGGCCGTCGGCTACGGCCATCTTGATCGCTTCCTCGAGCTTCTCCGCCGCATCGGGCGCGCGGAGGAAGACCCGGTCTGCCGCGCGCACAGTGGGTTCGGACACAAGCAGCCCCTGGGCGGTGAGATTGACAAGGAAATTGTGTACGGTGCCCGCGAGCCGGCTAAAGCCGTTGGTCGACGCGTATTCGTTGTGCTCCTGCCGGTCACCGAGCACCGCGTATAGCCAGGCCGCCACCTCCAGCGAAGTGAAGCCGCGGTCCTTTCGGGCAAACTTCGACCATAAGGGGAGTTGCCAAGTCCACGCGTGGCTTTTGATCCCCGACGGTCTGGGTCCAGCGACGACCTGATAGAAGTGTGGTGGCAACCACTCAAGGGGGAAGCTGGATATCTCACCACACACAGCGAGGCGCTGGATGTCGGAGAGAGCGGCGAACCACGCGATGTTGTCGGCTTCCGTGCGCGTCGTCTCTGTCCTGCGTCGCGCCAGCATGGATTTGGCCCAGCTGCTCTGCCGCGCGGCGTCCTGAAACTTCCGGAACGGCTTTGGCTTAACGACCGGAACAGCGTTGGGACGAGCAGGCACGAACGCGCTCGCGTGCCATTCCATGCCCAGTTTGAAATTGAACTGCGCGGATCTCCTCTCCGGTCTTTGCAGCCACGTCCAGCGATCCAGTTGCCCGACGGCCCGCGCCATCTCCGCTGCGTTCACGCATTCAGAATCTAGATCGGAGATATCGAACTCGATCCACGAAAAGTCGGTGGTTGCAATACCCTCGAGCTTCTCCGCGTCGACTGCATGACGGAAATTTACTTCGACCGCGAGCTGCCCGCAGGCGCTTTCGGTGTCTCCATCATGGGCGACCAGCCAGACATCCGGGCGCAACCGCGCTTCTAACGTCTTTTCCAGCGACGCCTGATGGATCTGCATGCGCGCCGCCGGCAACTCCAGTTGCTTCGAGTAATCGCGGCCGCGTACGCTCGCGGCCAAAGTCGTGACAAACACCGGGAGGTCTAGGTGCGATTGCCCTGCGATGAACTCCTGAGCGAACCGATGCACCAGGCTCATCACGTTCGGCGAGCAGTTGCTGGCCGCATGTGAAAAGTGTCTCCGAACGACCGGGCCCCATCGCGCGAGGACAGGCTCACCGCAGCCAGGGCAGACACAGCGAGCAGCCGCCCCGTGCTCAGCCTCAGTGAGGTCGTTCACGTGCACAAGGCGGTCATCCCGCTGGCCGTAGGGCATTGAGACTTCAGGCATGGCGAAAGCGGGCTGAGAAAGACGGATGGGATGGCAATTCTATCGGACGGGCGCCCTTCTCCCGCGCGTCTGGTGACTCCGCCTCAATGCCGGAGCCTGAAGGCGGACGCAGCCCGCCCACGATCAACTAATTTGTAACAGTGGGAAGGTTACAAGCTCCTCGAGCATGTTAAGAGTTGGGGGCGCAGTCCCGCGCCTTCTAACCGACTCCACGAGGATTCAAGACATGAGCACCAGCAGCCCCGCGCGGGATCTGATCAGCCAGGCAAAGGCCATCGTTATCGACGAACAAAGCCCATCCGTTGCCCTTCTTCAGCGGCGCTTGCGCATCGGATTTGGTCCGGCGGAGGGGCTGATGGAGGCACTCGAAGCGTTCGAGGTTGTCACGCCGAGGTATGACGGCCTGCGCCGGCTGACCGCAAGCCACGAGACGCCAGAAACCTCCAAGCGCGCTGCCCTCGTCAGGCGGATCTTCGAAACCGCGCGGTTTTTCTTGGAAATGTGGGAGGAAGGCTCCGCGGGCGACACGCGCGCCATCGCTTTTCACAACCCCACGACGATGTCGAATACGGCCGTCCGCAAGCTCGTGCTGGGTGACTTCTACAAGCAGAGGGGATTGTCTCTGTACGAGGCGGCGACCGCGCTGGCGCGGCGGCTGGAACAGAACGACGACGGTGCCCTGTTCGACGAGGCCATTGACGCCGATCTGGCCATCCTGTGCGGCACGGCGGCGCGGTCATTCCAGTCCGTCAGCGACCGCGAATCGATTGTTCAGCGCTCTTTCGTTCGCCTCGTGCGGTATCTGCAGCAGACTCGGCTCGCTGGCGAGGGAGCGCACTCGCGATGCTTCGAGTACTTCATCGCCGCCGCGCACGTTCCGAGGGGGTACGGAAAGAACGGCGGCACGCACCCAGAGCACGTCGTGCCTTGTGCGTTCCTGCGGGACAGGTGCATCGCCCGACTTGCCGAGGGCGCGTCGGTTGAAGACGTAGCGAAAGAAATCCGGCCGTTCCTCGCCATCGTGATGATCACCGAAACAGAGTGGAGCAAGCTCGACACCAGTCGTGCCAGCGGCGGACTGGGTTTGAAGGACATCATGACCGAGAACTGGGCTTTCGAGACGGGCGACCTGTTCGCGCGCCTCCACGAGGCTGGCATTCCCTTCGACCCGCCGCCCGTCTCCTCGCAGCCGACATCCGGCTGCCCTGCCTGAGCGCCGTGGCGGACGGATCGGCACGGGAATCCCGGCCAGGACCTGTCCGCTGCGTCTTGCCGTGCGCTTGCATTTCGTGCGCGTTTTCCAGACAATGGTCTCTGGAGCTACCCTCTCCACGCCGCCCACATTACGGCAAAGTCCAGGCAAGGGTTCTTGCAGCAACCAGTGTGTGTTCGACCGTCTTACGGATAGTCGACGAAGTGGGCTCGTCGGCCAATTTAACCTTAAGACAGGCTCACTCACTATGCGTACAACGATCGAAATCTCCCTTGCCAGGCGCGCTGCAAAGCGTCTCGGCCGCGTCCCCGGGTTCTGGGATATCCCCCACAATCAGTGTCTGGAAATCACGGCGGTAGTCCTTGGCTTCGAGCATTGGCGAAGCCTCTCAGCCAACGCGGCGAAAGGACCGGTCAGTCCGCTCGATGAGGATCTCGACAACTCCGCGTTAGAGGCTCGCCGAACCGCACAGGCGGTCCGGCTCAGTGCCGCGGTTCCGATCCTGAAGGAACAGCAGGCCTTATCCGTGATTGCCAGCTGGCAGCCATCGGCGGGACGACCCGACGCGGTACTGAACGAACTCGACGACATCAAACCCGTCCTCAAAGCGAGAGACGCTTTCTTCGAGCAGGGCCTACACCGCGCATACATCGTCTTCTTCAAAGAGATGCTGGATTGGGCGCTGTTCGACATCAACCTGGCCGCGCGTGTCCGCGAGCCTCTTGCTTTCATCCACTCTCGCCGATTCGATCTTTCCATCCCGCTTCTCGCGCCAGCCGCTTTAGCGGAGAACCCCACCGGCTTCGAGAGTGATGACCTTCGCCAGCTCGAAAAGAAATACCCCGATGGGGCGATCGCCCTGCTGGGCCAACCGCTCGTTGACCAGACATCAGATGGTCAGCACTGGTTCACGCCCGGCGCCCTGGTGATGGATGGCCAGTCGATTGCGATCTCTTTGCGAGCCGGGCTCGGGTTCGAGGACCTGTTCGAGTTTCGCGAGAACCAATACCGGTTGTTGAACTTTGCGGATGTAGGTCAGTGGTGCGCCCGGACGTTCGCCATGTGCCAGTCTCCAAAGTGGCAACTGGACAACGGCTTCGACGAGCTGCTGGACTAGCGCAGCGTTTCTCAGAGCGCTATTGCGCGCGACGGGACGGCGGCGCCAAGCCGCCGATCCTCGCCGGGGTGCCGAACTACATCCCAACGACATGCTCCATGAACCAGGCGTCGAACTCGTCATAGCCCTGCACGACGCGGCCGAGCCGATGCCCGTTTTCGCAGGCACGAACGAGCATCCAGCAGGCAGCTTCGTCGAGGTCCGCTTCGAAGTCCGGCGAGTCTGATGCGTCAAAATGGCGAAGTGCGTTGCTGACCCGGTTCTGCGCGTCGGCGTACACCTTTTTGTTCAACGGTTCGCCGTGCAGCACGAGATGGACCGGAGCGGTTTCTCCGAAACTCCAGTCCAGGCACGCCTCTTTACCAGCGCGTCGTAGCGCCTGCCCCAGCACGCGCTCAGCCGCACCCGCGAGGGTGATCACCGCGGCGTAACTCTTGTCGTCGAGGAACAGCCTGATAGCCGCCTCGAGCTGCTCAAATGCGAGGTCGACGCGATTGCAAATTCGGGTGGGCATGATGAGCCTCCTTCGGACGGCGGCGCGCCAGGTGAAATCGATCGTCCGCTCTGCCTAGAGCGCCAGCACTTCCGGGTCTATCCACCACCGGTTGGCAAACTTCGCCTCGGGAGACCGAGGCGTCGGCGCCGGAAGCGAGGAAACCTCTGTGTCCTTTACCTCGACGGTGCTGTAGCGGTCGTCGAGGTTCGAAACCTCCGCATCGCAATCAGGGCAATGCCACGTGAAATAGTGCGGGTGCTCGTCCAGCTTCCTTGCATACGCAAGCTTGAGCTTCCTGGTGGTCGCGTTGCAGTGACGGGAGAACGCATTCAGCCAGGCGGGCGGATAGCGCCAGCGTTGGCTCCTATGCCAGGTGTATGAGCGGTGGCCGTCGAGGTCGAGCGGCGTCGCAGAAAAGGCGTACGGTACGAACAGATCGGCGACGCCACATGCGCAGGGCTTGGCCGATGCATCTCCCGTATAGCGAAGCGAGAAGCGCCGCGCACTCGCACCCTGGCCGAAATTCAGTCCCCGGTGCAGGGCGCAATGCACAAACACCGAGAGATCCATCCAGTCGTCGGCCTCGCCAGGGTACACCCATTTCTCCTTGGGCGGCGAGATGAGGACATCAAATCCGCTGCCTCCATCTACCACGCGGATCTGGAACGCTGGCGTATCCTTCGCCGGCTCGTAGCTCGCCCGGCGAAAGAGCCATAACCCGCGGACGTCGCTGTCCCGGTATCGCTGCTGTCGGATCAGCGTATCGGCCCACGTCTGCGCGCTCCACTGGACCTCGAACGCGAGCCTCGCCGTCCCCCTGGTCAGCAGCACGTCCGCTCGCCAGCGGCCCAGTTCGTCTTCGAACTCCGTCTCGGCGTGCCAGCCTGCCCTGCGCGCAGCGCGAACGATCACCTCCTTCGCCCGCAGGTGCTCGAGCGTCTCCCCTCCCTCGTACCTGCAGCCGCCGCGCTTAACATGATAGAAGTGCTGGATACCACCCGCTGATGCCCGCAGGCCGACCTGCCCGTCGCAGCACTTGAATGACAGGTGTCCCTGCGCCTTGTGCTTCAGGCGCAGTAACTCGAACTGCTCACGCGTGAAGTCGAACGCGTGCACCGGCCCGTCCGGCGAAAGGCACTTCAGGGGCATCGGCAAATCGGTAATGAGGAAGTAGGCGCCATTCTAGGACGCCTTTTCTGCGTCCGATAGGCCGGGTTTTTAGACGGGCGTCTCCATCCGATTGGCGTCGCTGATCAATCACGAGAATGAGACCAGCCGACCGCTGGCCGAGGGATGCCTATGCCTGGCGTTGACTCGCGTAGATGGCAGGTAAGATAGACAGGATCGGCAACCGGCTTAGAGAGGAAATCCCACGTGGCAAAGCTAATGGAGTGTCTTAAATCGCTGCCCGGCGAACTCGTGATGCGCGATATGGCCGCGGTGCGCGACGAGGTTGCCACCGTTGCAGAACACATCGCGCGGCTGCGCCGTGATGAAGACGGCTATGAGGTACGCAAGGAGTCACGCAACTATGGGCGCGATGAAACAACAGCGATCGGCCTGATCGGGGGCCCTGCCATGTACCGCGAGGTCCGATAGTCCAATCGACGCGACTCGCCGTGATTCGCCGCCCCTTCAAGCCTCCGCGTCCTAGACCTGGCGGCGCGTCGAGCGCGGATCGATGTTGTGCTGCCGAAGCAGCGCGCGCAGACGCCGGTTATCGACGTAGAAGCACAACACCGCTACGAGCGTCACCACGGGGAAGAACCAATCGCCCGAGTAGTGCATCAGCGCCCAGGCTCCTGCGGCGCATGCAATCGCGACCACGATAAGCGCGAGCTTGTCCGTCATCCATTTCATGCGGCCGCCCTCGCCGCGCGCGCGGCGCGCAATGCGTACACGACGCGACCTGGCCGATCAATGACGACTTCCGGATATCGGCGAAGGAAGGTGTACATGGATGCCGGTATCGCGATGCCGTTCTGCGTCCCCCACCGATGGATGTTCCATATCGCACTCGACGCGTCCGTACACACCATCGCTGTATCAGCCGCGACGATCAGGCTACCGATCACCGCACCAATGTAGAACGACGCAGTGATACCGCCGACGACGCTCAACACCTCCAGCCCCGTTGTCGCGCCGATGATTTCTCCCATCGTGGCGCCGGTGCCGACGGACTTGAATGCATTGAGCATGGCGGCGAGGTTGGCAGTTGCAGTCTGCACAGTGCCGAAGAGACCTGACGGCGAGGGCAGGCCCAGCGCGGCCATGTTTTTCTGGAAGGCACTGGCGAAATCTGGGCATATTGGCATGGGCGCGACCTCCTCATCGGCTCTCGAATGGTGCCGATTATAGGGGCCGCAGGGGTCAAGATTTCGTCGCCAAGATCTTTTATGCCGACGGCATGACACGGGGCATGCCAGGGCCGCCGGATTAAACTTCGGGCTTGCCTCAACCGTTAACGGCGCAAAGACCACTTCTTCCCTGATCTCCCTGACCGGCGGCGCCGCGGCGCGGCTGGCTACCGAGGACCTGATGCGACAAGCCTCGAAAACTACCGCCCGCGCCCGCAAAAACAAACGCGTCGCCACCGGTGCGATATTCGACGCCCGGACGCCTATCACGCGGACGGGCGAGCGTGACTACGGTAGCGAGGAGAACACCGCGCTGACGGCGTTCGTGGCCAGTCTCTGGACAGAACTGCACGCAGCCGACGTCAAACCCACGCCGAAGTGCCCGCATTGCGGACGCGTGAACGCGCGACTGCACCAGCGGCCCAATCGATATCACGCGGTCCCCTACTTCCGCTGTGGCGCGTGCCGGAGGCTATTCACGAGGTTGACGGGAAGTCCGCTCGCGCGGCTTCGATTTGCGAGCAAGATGCCCGCGTTCTTCGCCCTGTTGTCGCAACCGATTCCGCTCGAGGAGGCATCGCGCCGCCTGCAGGTTGACTATGCCGCGGCATCGAACTGGCTGATGCGTTTTCGCCAGCTGATCGCGGCGCACGATCCAGATGGCCACTGGACATCGCTGGTGAGGCTCGGCATCAAGTATCGGCCCGCTGGCGAGTGCCCGAGATGCGGCCGCGGCGGTGTAAAGCTCAATGGCGGATATAGCGTCGATCAGCGGCGACTCGCGAAGTGTCCCGCATGTCTCCTCTCCTGGCCGCTTCAGGCCGATTCATCGGTCGACTGCGTGCCGCTCATCGTCGTCGACGACCTCGCACGGAACGCGGCGGCGCGCCGCCTGCGCTCTGGCCTCGATGCGCCTGACCTCCCGCGCATCGACGTTGCGTCCATGAAGCTGGAACCTCACGCGCCGCCAGATCAGTTACCGAAGCCCGATCTTCCCCTGGCGGCGGCCGAGCGCTTCGACTTCAGCAGGCCGCTGCGCAGCAACAGCCCGATCGCGCGGCGCTTCACCGAGGACAAAACGCTCACCCGGTTCCTGAAAAAGCACGTCGACCTTGCCCTGTCGCCCAGCCCGGAGCCGCCGGCCTGTCCGCACTGCGGCAGCGCCGACACGCGACTCACCGGGAAGATGCGCGCCGCCCTCGCGTTACCCCAGTTCCAGTGCAGAGCGTGCGCCCGGTTTTTCACGCGGACAACCAGAACGCCGATGGCCAACATGTTGCGCAAGGACATGCTCTACGCAATCCTCCCGCTCCTTTCGCAACACAGAACCCTGCGCGACGCTGCGGAGGCGCTGGGCACAAAGCCGGAGATCATCAAGTCGTGGGTTCAGCGTTTTCGTGAGTGGTTGCTCGCTCTCGACCCGTCGGGTGATTTCGAGCGCCGGGTGCGGCTTGGTCTCAAAGCACCCGCGCCGCAGATCTGGTGCCCGCATTGCCGCGAGATTGTCGTGGCACGCCCGCATGGGTTCAAGCGCACGCGCACGAAAACTGCCGCGCTGATCAGACGCCGGCTGTTTCGCTGCACCGTCTGCCAGGGGTTCTTCGACGTTGCCGTCGACTCCCTCTAAGCCGCTCCGTGAGAAAATTGCGCACGAGATGTCTTGACGGTCGCCATCCCTGGACTGGCGGCCGTGTCCTGTCAGAACACACAAAGGGGTGCGGTTGAATGCCGGATAACAAGAACCATCACTATGTGCCACAACTGTATCTGCGCCGCTTTAGTACCGACGGCAAAAGTGTGCCCACTTTCGTTATCCGGTCTCAGAAGGTCATTCCGACCGCCCCAATCAAAAACCAGTGTTCTCGCGACTATTTCTACGGGCATGAACCCGATTTCGAGCGCGCGCTCGGCGTTGCAGAGAATCACGCATCTGCGATTTTCAAGGACATTGCCGCGAACGACCGACTGCCCGTGGATCCTGCAGCGATGTTTGACCTGCTTCTGTACGTGCTTGCCCAGTGTGGTCGCACGTCTAAGGAGGTCGCAAGGCTCAATGACATGACCGATCAGACCACCCGGCACATCATGCGACACTGGATGGAAGAGCGCGGAATCGATCCCGACTCCATCACGATAGGGCTGCGCGACGCCGCCAGATTTTCGACGTCCATGACCCTCTCCCTCCACCCCTTGCTGCTTGACCTCGACACACGGCTGCTGCTGAACAACACTGATGAAGATTTTATTGCAGCCGATGATCCGGTGGCCGAATACAACCAGTTCATGACGTTCCGGCAGTACGCGCCAAACCTTGGGTACGCTTCGAAGGGACTGCAGCTATTCTTTCCGATCGACAGCAAAAGAACGTTGATGTACTTCGATGGCGACACCTACGGGCTACCTGGCAAGCACAATTCGACCGTCGTGCTTACGGATCGTCGCGACGTGTACGGACTGAACACCTTGCAAATGTGCGCAGCTGAAAGTTCCGTGTACTTCAGGAATCTTGGGCAAGACGTTGGCGCCATCTACAGGCGGGCCAGCCCGTACAGGGACAACGGGCTAAACACGTTTGCGGCCGGGCCCATTGAGGGTCACGGGCCATACCAGATGCAGATGATTTCATCGACCCGAGGGGAGCGAAACATTAACCTGTCGCTTTCCTTCGTCAGGTTGCGCTCAGCCGCCAAGCGCTGGCGGGACGACTACGTGCGCATGTCCAGACGCGAGAAGTACGTTCCTGCCGTCATCGTGCGTAACGAGCAGATTGTCGCGGACTTCAAGGAGTTTTCGAAGCTTGTCAAAGAGGGGAAGTACCACCACCTCCAATTTATCGACTGGCAGCGCGAGCGATTCCAGGCCCTTGGCGCCGTGTCCTGACTCGTAGCACGCAAGAGCGCGGGAGGCGCATGATCGTCCCGGCCATAACCCGCCCCTCGCGATGCTTCCGGCTACCGGTTAATGCCTGCCAGCCCGGTCCGCCGAGTCGTGTCTCATTGCCCGGCCATGACCGCTGAAATGCGCGCCATCCACAGCTCCTGCACCTGCTTCGAACGAACCTGGATCTTGTAGACCGGGTTGTTCACATTCCTTGTCTCGAACGTCAACCTATCGCCTACACCGCTCCAGGCGAGAACATCGTGGCCGGTGACAAGGTCGTAAGTCCGCAATGTCGTGTCCACGAATGCAAACATTTTCTTCCGCGAATCGATCAGCAGAACGTCACCGTCGCCCACACGCAGATCAGCGTGAATTCCAGCGTTGCGCAGATGTTCCGTCGCACGCGCGACCTGTTCGCCCTTTTTGACCTGAAACCATATACCGTAAGCGACGATGGCCAAGACCAGAAACGTGGCGGTCCCTGCGAAACCCTGGAATAGCCATCCCCCGAGCGCTATGCACAGCATCGCGCCGAGAACGAGCAGCATCTTGCGTGCGCGCGCGCGGTGGTCGACGTTAGCGTATTGAACGCGCTGAATTGCCATTGTGGTGAGCCCTTTGAGATTGTTGTTATGGGATCGCACTCTGGATCCCCCCACCGTGCATAACGGCCCCGCATGCTGAAGCTTTAGAATGGCTGCCGCCGTAGAGGATGGCGGGAGGCGTCCATGCCGCACGTATCTCGTCGCGCCCCGGACTACAGCAGGCACAACGAGCCGAGCTTGAAAAAATCTTTACTCCGCCGCGCGTAGCGGTTACCATGCGCCCGTGTTCGGTTTGAGCATTACTTGCCTGCCAACACCACCTCTTCGCCTAGACGCGAATCCCCTTTAAAGACCAGACGCCGGAGTTGCGTCTGCCACTTTGGATTCGTTCGCGCTAGCGCAGAGGAAACGATGAAGCAGATCTCCCCCAAGGGTCACACGACCCATCGCAACACCCTCCCCCTGAACCGCACTGCACTCTGGGCCACAAGGTCTTTCCAGGGCATGCTCGGTCGCTACATCGGCATGCTGGCCTGCGCTGCAGTTCTGACAGGCGCTCCTGTCGCCCGTGCTCGACAGGCGAGCGATGCGGCCGGCGGCGCGCAGAGTGCGCAAACGGAAGCCACGCGTCTCACCCTGTTCGGCACCACGTTGAAGGGCGCAACGCGAGAACAGATGCGAGCGTCGCTGCGAAGGCGTGGCGTATCGGTCATCAAGTCGGCCCCCTGGATCGACGTGTACGACGCTCGCCGAACCCTCGAAGGCGTGACCACACTCAGGATGGGCTATGTTCGCGCGACGCAGAAATTCGCTATCGCTGAATACACGTTTCCCTCTGTCGCCGACACGCAGCAGGTCAGCAGGATCATCGCGATGGTCAGCGAAAAGTACGGTCAGCCGCAGGCTTCGTCCGGAAACTTGGCGCTAGGCGCAGTGCAAGCGGAGTGGCAGCTTCCCGGAAGAATGCGGATTGTCGTTGACCGCAAATGGCCGGACACCACGACGTATCTGAATTACGTCGACGACGAAGCGTTCACAGAACAGCAGGCCGAGTACCGTCGGTATCTCGGCGAAGAACATCAAAAGAAATCGGCAGCGCAAGACGATGCTCTCTGACTGACGGCAGACGCCACCTGATTGGCGCGCGGCGGGCGTGGCCTTCGTGCGCTGGTCCGCCAATCCGGCGCTGCGCCTTCGCGTCGCGCGAGCGTCGCGACCATGTCCGCGCAACCGCGCCATCAGCTGCTGGTATTACGGCTACATCAAATGGCTGGTATGCCTGAAAGCTACGGGCGAATTTCTTGCGACTGCCGCCAGCGGCGGCTGTCGCGCATCGATGGTCACATTAGCGACCCCGAGATAGCAGTGCTGTAGGGTTTCCGGACACCCCAGTGAACGGGTTACTGGCCGCTATGCCTCGTGGTGATCGGGGTCAAGGGGGATCAGATGACTTTCGATAGTCGATTTTGCTATTTCGAGATCGACTTGGAAAAATTCGCCGGACGTTCTGTGGTCGATGAGTGCGGAAAATATTTTCTGCTCGACCACGTAAGGGGTTCTCGTCGACCAATACTTGACGACCTTGAAGCGTCCAGGCAATCGATATTGCTTATCCAGCGACGTTGCTCGCCGAGCGGGGTCGGCTGCCGAAAAGCCGATTTTATAAATGCCCGGCATCAGTTCATTCGACATTAGATAAATAAATCCCTCTTGCACCGAGGTGTGGAGCGCCCTAATGGCGTCCCATTTCTCGTCCTTCGCTTGTCGCTCGGCCAGTGCACTCTTGATGAGCTCGTCATCTAGCCTCAGGGCATCTGCGAGTTTCCTGCGCGATTCTTCCGCCCTCTCTTGCTTTTGCCGTCTAAGCGCTTCCTCCGCCTCCACGCGTTCTCGCTCGCGTTCATGCTCAGCGCGTTGCCTTTCGTCATCAAGACGTTGACGTTCCGAATGCAAGGCAGACAGGTAATTCATCAGCGCAAGACCTTGCGCCGCGCCTTTTGCAAATAGCGCGTCGACATACTGCAGGACTTTTAAAACGTCCACTGGCGCAGAACGCGCGTTGTAGAGTACATGGAGTTCTTGTTGCGACTCGGCGAGCCATTCCCATTTGCTACCGCCAGCGCGCGCGATTTCGTCGGCTGAAATAGTGAGTGGATCGTGTAAACCACTCTCGATTCGCTCAATCCAGCGATTTTGCGCCATGATTTTGGCAAGTGCAGTGTGGCCGTGGTGTTGGATGTAAACCTTTATCTGAACCGACGCACCGGGGTGCTTACACGCCTTCCGCACGGCCTGCCAATCAATCCTGTCAATCCAGCGTTGCGTAGTTGCCGTGTAATCTGGGATCTCGATTTTATCCGGTAACTGCATTTTTCAAGGTCGCGAAAGAATGGTCGACTTGATTATACAAACGCGATTGGATGATTTGAAACCGCTCCACGCCCCCTTTGCGGAAATCGCGACGGCGTCGGCATGCGGCATACTTGCATCCTTCCAACAATTACGGGGTAGGTATGTTCCGCACGCTCGTGGCGCTCCTGACATTGTCGCTGGCCGGTTGCGCGACCCATCTTGTTCCCATGTCCGAGACGAAGGGAGTACCAAAAAGCAGAATCACTGCCATCGAGTCGACACAGCCTTCACAGGGTGCCCAGAAAATCACTGTGGTCCGCAATGCAGGCGCTCTGTTCGCCGCGGGCGTGACGGTTGAACTGTCCGTCGACGGTCGTCCGACCGCATCCATTGCCACAAGCGAATCGCTCGAGCTGTACCTCGACCCAGGTGAACATCTGCTGCGTGCCAAGGTCGGTGGCCTCGGCCAGGTATTCGCGGCGACGACCGTTACCGTGCCGAGCAGGTTTCCGATCTATCGGATCGACATGACGGATGGAGACATCAAGCTGCAGCCGTCTATCGAATAAGGCACGGGCAGCCGAACCGGCGGCGCTTTGACGACGAGAGCGCGCCGGGCCCGGCAAAGCGTCAGCAATGCCTCAACGTTCGATTCACGCGTCAGCAGATCGCGTAAGGCACCCGCTATTCGTCTTTCCCATCTTCGAACGATAAGCCCGCCGTGCGTTCGGGATGTTCCTTCTTCCAGCGCTCCAGTTCCGCCGCGCGCTCGGGGTGCTCCTTTTTCCAGCGCTCGAGCGCCGCTCCTTTGAGCCAAAGGTTTCCGTCCCGAGGTCCCCGCCAGCTTTCGGGCGGCGCGGTTTCCCCGCGCCCGACCGCCGGATACCGTGCGCCCGACGTCGCCCGCCCCGCGCGATGGCGAGCCGTTTCGGCCTCTCTGGCGCGCGCCGCCTGAAGCTTTCGACGCTCCTCGTCAATGGCTGGGTGGTGCACCCAGCTCTTGCCTGCCAGTTCATCGACGATGAGTCTCTCGAATTCGGCGCGCGTCACTTTTCCGCCGAGCCGCGACAGGTCGATCTCGAGCGTCGGGACACCCGCGGCCCAGATGCGATCGAGCCGCCCTGCGTCCAGCTTGTGTGTCACCGTGATTTCGATGTGCAGCGTTTCCGCCGGCCAGCCCGGTGCAGGCTCGGTTGTCGCGCAAACGTCCGGCCTGATCCGGCCGACAGCCTGCTCCAGCGCAACCGTGGCGAGATTAAGCATCCGGGATGTCCGGCCGACTGATGCGGGTGTTTGCCCGACAATCTGGCCGCCCCGCTCCGGCAGGATCACTGCCGGGACCATGAGGCGCTTTTCGCGCGCGAGGATCTCCTTCGCGGTCCGGTGAAGCAGCGTCTCCCGCGCTGCGGGCCGGTCAAATCCGTCGGGTAATGCTTCGACACCGGGTGGCCAGTCGAGTGCATCGACGGCCGAAGCCCGCGCTTGTTCTAGCGCGGAAGCCGCCAGTTTCCGGTCGTCCCAGTGCCCGCACCAGTGCGCCTGTTTCATCGCAAGGTTCGTGCGGTTGCGCAACTCGTCGGGGCCCATCCCCGCGATAGCCGGGTCGTCGACTATGATCTGGATCGACGCCTCACCGACCCGCATCCCGAGTGGCCGCTCGGCATCATCCGTCGCAGATGCATTGCTGGAGCCAACGAGTAACACGCGCAACTCGCGACCGTCCTCAAGCGTGAGCATCGCCTCGGCAGAATCGACAAAACTCCAGGCGTCGATCTGCACACGCTCTGCCGGTACCTCGGCCCAGGCCTCATGAACGCAGCCACTGAGGCCTGTCACACGTGCCGTCCGCTGCCGCGCCGGGAGCTCGAGAAGGCCGTCCGCTACGAGCGAGATAACCATCGCCATGCGCGCCGCCGTATAGATGCACGAGCGCCTCTCCACTCCATCTGAGTGACGGAAGTGCGGGCGCCGTATGAACGACGACCGGGCGGCATTCACTGCGATGAGCGGCGCGCCACAGTCGACACACTCGCAGTTGCACAGACCTCCGCGATGGTCGGCGTCAATCTCCAGAATGTAACGAGGCTCGCCTGTTTCTCTGTCGCGCGCCCACGCCATCACGGTGTCGGCTGCGCGGGCGCGATCTTCGCTCACGGTTCGGCGCGTGACCGCCCACGCGGTGCGGGCAGACTTACGATCAGAATCGCGCGACACGCTGGCCTCCTGGTTCTCAACGCCCTTCAGAAAAAATAGCATGCCGATGTCCGCCCGACGAGTCCGGCTTTTCTGCAAACAACACAGCGCCGCACAGGCTGGGTTAGCGCACGGGACATGCTTCGTCTACAGGAAGTTGGACTATGTGAAACGGCTCCGGCAAGCCTGCGATCGGCGACGAAATGAACTCAAGGTAAAAGCGGAGTTCCTGTCGCGTGCGCTCGCCTACGACAATAGCGAAAACATCGCTTTGACGGCCCGACCGGGGGCCCTGATGCGCAATGTAGATGCTCCGCCAGTGCTGCAACAGCGCCTCCCGGGACAGTTGCGCTTTGGGTTTGCGCGCCCATATCGCGCATGTGATCAGCAGTTTCGTCGGGCAGGCAAGCGCGCACAGGCTGTTGACCTCGTGCGCGGCGTCCTTGACATGGTTTTCAGATTCAATCGCGATGATGGGCACAAACGCGGGCCGCAAGCCGTGCCTGGTGGGCACCTCGTTACCCAGCATGAAATCGATCCGGCAACGCTCCTTCTCAAACGTCAGCTTTGGCGTAGCAGGCATCGCGGTAGCGCTTTGGATGATCGACCGGTAGATATCCGTCCTTGCCTCCACATTGTTCCAGTCTCGCGCGAACTGGTTGGGACAGACACTCTTGAGGCCTTGCGAGAAGTGATCGAAAAACGTGTTCCAAATGTTCGATGGCATGGAAAGGGAACGTGACGGAGGGTTTAAACCTAAGGAGCGACGGGCAGTTCACAGGCGGATTCACGCCGTCGCATATTGCGCTCGGCATGAATGGCCGCCATTCCGCTTCGACGAGAAAGCTTGCTCACTCACCCGTTGCGTCTGGCGCGATAGCGATGAAACGCCAAAGCGACACAGTAGCTAAAGAGAAGCAGGAGTATGCCCGGCAGCCGGTCGACCCCACCATGATGGGAACAGGCACCCGCGTGGCCGATCGAACCGGACCTCCATCCGTCGGCACATGCCGCTGCGCCGACAAACAGACGACCAAAGATCAGGGCAAGAAAGAAAGCGGCAACCGCAGGCAGGACCGAGACCTTCTTCGGGTGCGCCGCGCGGCCGGGTTCTTTACCGCGCGGATCAGCGGTACTTGTCGGGAGCGCACGTGACGTTCCGCCCGACGACGAATTTACACCGTCCCTTGCGAGCAACGTCTGCGGTTCGCGTCTGAGTTCCTTCTCGTCACTGCCGATAACCGCCGGAATGTCCGTCGAAGACCAGCTGTGGTCACATTTACGACACTTTTGATCAGCGGAGTCGAAGTCGACAACGCAACCGCCCAGAATGACTTCCCCGCGCGCCGCCCGTTCGAAATCGTCTGTCGATGGGAAGCCGTACAGCAAAGGCACGCCTTCTTTCTTCTGGCAAGCGGGGCAGACAGTGCCCGTCGGATGACTCATCCAGTTTCCTTATGTGGGTGCCGCGAGCATCGGTGGCCGCATTGGATAGCGTACCGCAGTGCAGTCCAGGCCCGCGCTATTGACTCACCTGCGGACTACAACGTCGATCTCAAAAATATCCGTCAAGCGCCCGCCGTACTGCTGTGCCATCGGCCGCCAGCGCCTGATTGTCTGCCAACGGCGACGCCGGAACTGCTGAGGGTGGCGCGGCGCGTAACTGCCGACGAAGATCCTGATTATCACGATCGGCCTTGTCCGCGCGTTTCTTGATCCCGTCGGACAGCATGCGCATTTTGTCGAGATCAGCGCGCAGGCCCTTCAATCGTTTTTCATGCCGCTGCTCAATCTCCTGCAGCTTCTCGCGTGATTCCTCACGCAGCGTATCAAGGAAATCGGGTACCGCCCGGGTGCCCATGCGCAGCCACTCGCTCGCCTCACTGAGCACGCGGTCGACGTGCTTCCAGATCGTCTCCTCGATCGCTGTTTCCACGACGCCTGATGTACGGATCCACTCAACCACTGCCTTCCACTGGACGTCGGTCAAGGGCGAAGCGCCGCTTTCGCTGCACAATTCGTTGAGTCGCTCGCGCGCCGCCGGCTTGTCACGAAGCGCTATAGATAGGCCCCAGCTGCTCGCATCCATGTCCTCGGGACGCCATGACGCCAGGATCTGTTCAATCTTGTCCGAGCCATCGGACTTCCTGCGCGGGAACGTACCGTCGTACAGAAACAGCTCCTCTCCGCCGTCCTGATCGCGGAAAAACATCACCAGAAAATCAGGACGGGTGTCTTCCTCGGGGAGAAGGACCTGCACAATCCAGACTGCGACCGCTTGTTCGCAGTCGACACTCTCACAGAGCATGTCGTCCATCCAGCCCCGTAGCATCTCGACGTCTCCGCGCAAGAACTCTGGCGGCGCGTATTTTTCGCCTGAACGGCGCCAGATAGTGTCCAGCCTGCCGCTTTCCTCTTTCTCGCTTTTTTTGTCGTGCGGCTCGCCCGAGTACTCGCGCTCGTACACGACAATCCGCGGCGCCGTGTCCTGTGCCTCAAGCATTCCGCCGATCTCATCGCGAAAGCCTTGCCAGTCCTCTTCGAAGAACGAGCGTATCGGTTCGGAATCGGGTGGGGTCGACGTTTCAGCCACAAAGTTGGCCATGCGCTCGATTTCTTCCTCGGGCATTCCCATGTCTCTCACCATCTTCGACATGGTTCGGATCAGGTCGTTTTCGCTTGGCATGATCTCAGGTCAAACTGTTTTCGAGGTGATGCGGAAGTACACCTACGACAGCTCTCGCGCTGTCGGGATCCCAGAAGAAATAGATCCGCATGCAGTAGCGCGGCTCGCGTCCACCGCCTTTGAGTACGTGCTGATCCATGAGTACCCTGCGACCCGCCCAGCGGACATAGTACTGCTCACCCTGTTCACCCGCGACGCTGACGCCAACGGAATTAGCCAGTTGGAACGTCTGCTGTTTCAGGGTCTCGTCGAACTCAGCAAGTGTCATGACTCCGCGTTTGAGGTCTCGATAGGGACCGGCCAGAAACTCCAGCGCCGCCATCACAGTCTCAGGGCTTTCGTACTGTGACTTTTTTGCCCCGGACAACGCCCGAGGCAAGACCACGATGCGTTCAACGTTGCGCTGCGCCCAGCCGGGCAGCCCGGCCAGGCTGTCGTTCGTTTCTGGTACCGACGCGGCGGCCGCCGTGGACTTGGTATGGAACAGGGCCCGGCGCGCGTCTGGGCCAGCACCAATCGACATCAGTTTGAGGTTTTCGCGAGCAGTGGCGAGTTCGCGACGCTGGTCTTCGGCAGCGATCCGCGCATACTCGAGCTCAGATTCAAGATTGCGTATGCGCGACAGCAATTCACCGTGGACGGGCGCAGAGAGACCATCACTCGAGAGCAATGAAACAAGCTGCGTGAAATCCGGCACAATTACGCTTTCGTCCACCTCAGTACCGTCAACGACCTCGCCAAACTGGGTCACCATCTGTTGCCCGATGTCGGTGGAGGATCTGGACTGCACGGACCTGATCGAGATCATCGCGTGCGCTGATTTCGTGGCTGGATGGACGAAGAAGGTCTGTACCTCACATCGGTCCGCACCGCTCTCCACCCATCGCAGCGCCGCAAACGAAATGTCGCGCCGGATGGCGAAGCTCACACGCGCGCCGCCAGCGCGAATCTCTCCGATGCCGTCGAGCAGTTGCGTCGACGACTCGAAACCCAGATAACTGGCAACCCAGCCGAGATATGGATCAAATGTCGACGGCCTCACAGCCCGCACCAGCCTGTAGTCTGAGAGCACGGTTCCCTCCGCCAGGTTCTCTTGCGTGCATCCTACACCGAACACCCCGCCCCCACTTTGGGCAGAGGTCGACACTGCGTCGGCGCGGCTGCGCTATGACCTAGGGACGTCGATGATGTCGCTATGCCAAGCCCCAGTTCAGCACGACGTTCGTCGGTCAGAGGCTCGCTGTGGGTCACGTAAAACTTCGTCGGCCTTGTTTTCCGTCGTTAGATTCGGTTAGCGGCCTAGGTAGCAACGTAGATAAGGTCGTCGCCCGCATCGACAGCGCGAAGGCCAACTCTGGCTCCGGCATTCACGTCGACCACCAACCGCCAGTCGATCGAAAGCGCGAGTAATCGCGCATCGTCTGCACCCAAGACGTGGTTTGGGTCGGTTACGCGTCGTTATCCGCGTGGAAGCCAATCAGCCGACACGTCGGCAGGCTCAGCGAACCTAAGATGTGAGGCCATATTTTTCCTACTTGTCGGACCGCGCGCTGTGACGTGCCTGGGCCGCTTCGAGACAGTCGACTGATGGAGTGGGGTCGCGCAACGCGCGTTGAGATGCGCTCGGATAGGTAGGAAAACCCGGAATGTCTGAGGTAGCAGCAGAAATCGACTGGTGCAGGAGTCGCCCTACGGTTGTGTCATAGCGTTATTTTCCGTGGTTATTCGCAGCGAGAGAATGCTGCCCATCGCCGTCAGGGCTATTTGCCTGTGCCTCGGCCCATGCAATGGCAGCCTTGATAGCTGCTGTATCCACAGACCCGGAGGCTTCGCAGACATATCCTAGGTGATTCTGACCATGTTTAAATCGGCACTCACGGTTGCCACCGGTTTTAAACGCCTGATTGGCGTCTACAACCAAAAGCGTGCCGTCTATGACAACCCGGCGAGCCAGATTCAAGTGCTTGCTCAAGCTCCTGCCGCGCGTTCTGCGAAAGGGGGGATTGCTTGACCACTGCGGCCTGTCGCCACGTTCTGTATCGTCGCTGCATCAATTTTCCGTGGTTTAGCTAGGGCACTCCGCAAAGTATCTTGAGGAGATTCGCCGCATTACCTTCCGGAGGAACGAACTTCCACTCGCTGCTCTTGTCATCCGAACCGCGCCGTCCACGCATGTTAATTGTCATACTCAACTCCCGAATCTTTCTCTCGGTGCACGAGATCTCGTAGAAGATACTCGCCTGCGGCTGTATTGCGGCGACATCCGCGGTTTCTTCATATTGGGTTATTGTCATCGCCTGTTCTGCATCAAGGCTCTGTACTGTCGAGATGGGGGGAACATAATAATCCGCCACCTTCTTCGCAGTGTTCTCCAGAATCTTGCCACCGAAGCTCTCCTTGATGTCCACTGCATCGAGATCACGTTGCCTCAAGCACTTGACCCAAACCCGGAGTCGATTGTCAGCAAAGTGCGTCACCCCTGACGAATCGTAAAAGCAGTAGGACTTCTCATTCGGGGAACCACGATCAAAGCCGCCATATAACTTCCAATCTACGTCCGCTGGACGTGCCGCAGCTAGAGTCGGCATCATCGCCACCAAGGTCACCGAGCCGAAAAAAGCAACTGTTGCAAGGAGCATGTTCGTCCGGTTCATTTCTGCCCTTTCGTTTTTTCTACCGACTAATTCGATGTCTGGTCGACATCCGCTGTGCGCATCGTCGAAAAGGGGACGCTCACCTCTCCAAAACTGTCTTGCGGAAAGCGCACGATATATGCGCCCGACTGTTCACGCACTCCGCAAGTTTGCAATGGCTTCATCCCGTGCCTGGGCACAGTCACTAGCGTGCCGCCGAAGCATATTCCTGCATGCCGTCGAAATATCACCTTCACGGGCGTGTACATGTTCTGTTCAATGAACGTACCTTCAAACTGGTCGGCGGCGGGCGGAACAGAGGTGGCGGAGGCTTGCGCCGCGCGCTCGGATGGTAAGCGTGTGATCGCCCCTACATGATTGGAGGCTGAGCTTACATCCTTCGGGCGCTCTGGGTCGTCAGGTAGCCAGCCTCTCATATTGAGCCTGACCTCGTCGAGGCAATGCTCGCGCGACTGCACTGTCACGTCAGTAATCCACTGTGGCGTCGTGCGGCTCACACCTAGACCAGGCATGATCAGTTGCGCCTCCGGATCGCGGGCCACTGACTGACGAAACCGAGCGATCGCAGCCGGGTCGCCACCTCTATCGACCTCCAGCGCTTTTTGCATGATCGCCGCATAGTGGTCGCAAAAAGCCTGGTCCGCGCGGGTAGGCTCCCTTGCGTGCACCGCACTCGTGGCTAATGCGAGCGCGACGAAGAACGGCGTTCCGACCTGGGAAAACCGCAGAGCGTTCGTCACAAATTTCGTAGGACGCAGCTGAGGGGAGGCGCGATTTGTCGGCACCGGCATTATTGCAGACTGTTCGTTTCGGTCCATTTTTCGGCAGTTTTCCTTTTTTCTACGCGTTGGAGGCGCTTCGCGCGGTTCTATGCCCATCCCGCACCGCGACCAGCCCTACGGTGCCGCAACGCCGTTACCACCAGCAACAATGCCGTCAATCCGCCCCAGCGGATTCCGAACCACAGTGCAGCGTCCGTACCCTTCGACAGCAACATGACAAGCAACACCGTGAGTCCAAGGACTGTAAAGCTCAGACAGTCTTTCCAGCGCGGTAGACACTCGGCGTTCAGAGCTACTTTCATTGCCTTACTCATTTGTTCCCCAACTTTTCCGATGCCTAGTTGCCGTCGATCAAAAACCGCAATGTGCCGTCACCGAAATCGACCCAGTGATGCCGCAGCTTTTGCCGTCGGAAATAGTCTTCCAAATCATGGCGAGAAAAGCGTCCCGACTGAACATATCGAGACAGCCATTCTTCCGTCACGTTGACCTCGCGAACAGGTGTGGTCGCGACTCGCAAAACCCACGGCTCATCCGTGGGCGCGACCTCCGCACCGTCGAATGCACGACTAAGCGCCTCCAACACGTCGCCACGTTGCAGATTGATGCGCAAACCCAACTTTTTGAAGATCCGGTCCCGCAATTCAACTAACATGCTTCGGCCCCTTGTTTTCCTTAAATTACGAGGTATTGACGAGGTTCAATCTGTCACCGCCACAATCGCATCGCACGCCGCGCGCACGTTGTTGATCTGCTTATCGATCTCTTTGCGTATCCTCGAATCGTCGAGTTGCGCGCCATCGGATGCGATCTGCGTTAGTTGAGCCTGACATACCATAACCATCGAATTCCCGACGTGCTTCAATCCTGTCCGAACGGTCGCTGACTTTTTCTCAACGATCCTTAGCATGTCGTCCAAGGCTTGAAGTGTGTAGATGACGGTAAGCTCCGAGCCGTTGATCGACGCGAGTTCGACGGAGTCGTTGCTATGACCGGCGAAACCTATCTTGTCGAGAAAGCGGTTGCGCGCATCGATCGCATCGTTGATCTTGGTTTGTTGCTGTTGCAATACGTCGAGCGGAGTCGCGGCATGCGCTATAGGCGAAGATGCGAGCAGCAGCAAGGCGAGGATGATATCGAGGCGCATTTGTTTTCCTATGCGTTGTACCGCACACCGCCAAGGAACCGTGCGATCGCGTTGTAGGCGAGACTGGCGAGCGTCGCCCATACCGCGCCCGCGAACGCAAGTCCGATCGGAAACAGCAGCCACACGGTCCACCACGCTGTGGGTGCGACATCGGCCCGTTGAGGATCAAAGTGCTGGAAGAACCGCATCAACCCGACGGCTGGGTACGCGAGTAGCAGAGAGACAAGCGCGGCATGGATAGCTGCACTCACTGGCGAGACGGATTTCAGGCGCTTTTCGCTCATACCTTGTGACCTCTCTTCGCTGCATCGAGTGCGAGGTAGCCACCCAGGATGCCGACCGCGAACATAATTTTGCTCGTCAGCTGTGAGGGCGGCAGCAGCCACCCAAGCACGGCGACGAGGATTAACGTTGAAACCACCCAAAATGGCGCCGAAGGCTTCCGCCTGGAAAACGCAAGCATGCCCTTTCCTTTGTGTTGTCCATTGATGTGCTTCGGTTAAACCAACGAAAGCGGCGTCGGCCGTTCAGAGGGTCTCCGACAACGCTTTATCGGCAAGCTGCCCCTCTTACTTGACCGATCGCACCTTGCCTTCGCAACGTCGAGCAGCGACGTCTCGTCCTGAAGGAGGCGACCCAAGGGGTCTAGCCGGCTCTCCCGAGGACGTTTTTGATATAGCCGACGACGCCGTTCCCTGCCGCAATGGCCACCGACGCGAGAGGCGAAGTTGCCGCGAGAGCGGCGGTACTGATGCGCGACAGTTCGTTGCCGGCTATCCATGTCACTGTCTCGTCGGTATCGGTCATCGGCTCATAGACGACCTCGATCCCTTGCTCCCGTAGTGCCCGCGCCCGATCGTCAACCACCTTGAACAGTTGCCAGAGTTCGAGGCCGAACGTCGCGCATGCCCGTCCCAGGTTTTCGAGCGTGCACGCCTTGCCAGCCTCGAGTCTCGCCCAGGTCGACTGCGTGACCCCAGCCGCCGTTGCTGCGGCACCCTGCGTCACACTTCGAAGTTCACGCTCTTCTGCGAGAACACCACCAACGATCGCCGAATAAGCAACCTTCTTTGCGGCTGTCATAGTACTGCTCCTCCATTCATCGCGACCATAATGATAGCAAACCGTGATGAAAAGCACATAAGCCTATTGATAAATCATATCGTGCTGGTTATGCTTTATCTGACTAACCAACCACACGGAGGTTTTTGTGGACGCAAATGAAGCCGCGAGCGGGCGCAGCCGGAGGTTTCGCTTTTCCATGCTGTTCTGTCAGATCGACATCGAAGGTCCAAGTAAAAAATCGGTTGATCGCGCAACGATGATGTTGGCGGCCGCCGGATCCGCCTGCCTGCTCGCCATGGCTGGCGCAATCACCGCCTCTGCCATGGCGCCCCGGTCACCCGACTGACAGGCCGGTCAGGAAGAAAGAGAAAGCACATGTATCGGATTCTCAGTCGCTGGTTGAGCCGGTTTCGAGGGCAACGCCCGCAAGTCTTGCGAGATGCGTTCGAGCCCGAGATTCCCGATGCTGAGATTTTGCGTGAGCATTTCACGCCGTCGCAGGCCTCGATATCGGCGCTGACGGATCTCGTGCGGCTTATTACAACGCCACTTGGCTCCGCTACGCGCGAACGTCTCGCGTTGTCGACACGCGATGCAGCGCCCGGCGAGGATGCGTCCGCCATCCTCGATTGGGTACTCACGCGTCACGTTGGGGAGCCGGAGAGCGTCGATTCCTCCGAATGGAGCCTCAGCATCTCCGTTGACTGGCGCGCATCTGACGAGATCGAGTGGCAGGCGAACCGGTTGCTGGACACGCTTGGCATTGAGGATCGATGGCGTGGTCCGGATGGCGACCGGACGGTGCCCGGTGTGTTGCTGAACTTCGGCGCGTGGTTGGATCAAAGGGGATACGCGCTACTGCACCTGGACACGGGATCGGATGACTACATCGCTTTCGTCATCAGGCGCGACGACGTCGACGAAGCGCTGCGACTCTCAACGACTGCAGGTGCCGTCGTCGAGACGGGCGACATGTTCGCGGCGTCTTCAGGCGCTCGGACATCGTAGCAAGTGAGATTTTCTTAGCCGGCGAGCGCCCCCGAAGAACGCCGGAATACCCTCGCCTGCCCTGCCTACCGTCGCTGTCCGCCGACGTTGCGTTCGAGCTTCTGGTGGTCGGCCAGCGGGAAGCGCTCCATGAAGGGCGTATATGACGCCGGTGGCGACGCGCGCAAGTCACCGTCGCGCAGCCGAACCGCTTCACGCATCGCCACGGCACCGGCTTCGCCGAACTCGGTGATGGCCGAACCGGAGACAGCGTACTGCCGCAGCGCGTCCGACTCCTTTCGATCAAGCACGCGGAGGAAGTTCGTCCACTTTTCCGGGTTCACTCCCGTCGGCGTTTCGTACAGGCTCTTCAAGCTTCCATCCGGCTCGATAGACATCAGAAACGCCTCCCTGAACCGATACCCTGACGGCGTCATAGTGTCCGGATAATGCGCACCGTGATGGCGGCGATAGTTCAGGATGCTGTAGGCATCGTCGACTACGACTTCCATGGGCAAGCCCGTCACCTCTTGAATCTCGCGAACCAGCGCGCGAGGGGTGTTGGGAATCGCGGGCGGCGGCGCGAGGAACCAGCCATCCTGCCGCATGCCTTCGGCCCATGTCCGGACGAGCTCATATTTCAGATCGCGCGAATCGGTTCGCGGATTCTGCCCCGGTACGGGCCGCGCGAGCGCGCGATAGATCTTCCCGTGGACCGCAACTTCGTAGAAGACGACCTCGTCACCTAAACGCAGCGACGCCAAAGCCGAGTGCCCGTGGAAAATGATGCCCGGGTAATAGGCCATGTGAAGCGCGTCTTTCCCGGCGATCAGTCCGGACTTCAGCCCCGTGTCTTTGCGACGCTCCGGATCGAGCACGGCCGTATGAGGCGTTGCCTTTCGTTCCGGCTCTTCGGCCGGGATGAGACTTGCTGCGGGTAGCGTGTTCACCAGTCAATACCTTCCGGATAAATCGACAGGGGCCGCGCGTCGGAAAGACGACTGGGCGCGCGCGGAGTTCGGTCTGCCTGACGTCGATGCCCTGGTTCAGGCGTCGGTTATGCTGCTGATCATTCGTCCTCTTCCAGGGTCCGGATAAAGAGCACGTCGGCGCCGTCGCGGGGGCGAAACCGCGCGTGATAGGAAAAACATTCGACCTCGAGTTTGCCAAAGGAATCGATCAGTTCCGGGTACCGTCCGGCTTCGGCGCCGATGAGATCGATGTCATCGGGCATGCCCTCGCGGTTGTTCGCCTGAACGTACACAGTCAGTCTGGAATCAAGTTCAAGCAGCGCCAGCACTTCGCGCATGCAGATGCCGGATAGAAGCACGAAGTCAGACCTGGCGCGCGCCTGCCTGATCGCGGCTGTCAGGTCCTCGAGCCGCAGGGCCGGGACGAACACGCCTCGTTGTTTTTCGACGAAATCATCGAGATCGAGCCCTTGCGCGCCGAGGCGACGCGCGATCTCGCGCATCAGTGTCGTCTTACCGGCGAGCATGCATCCGTCAAACGTGATCAGGCCATTGCCCATTTCGCGCACGCGATGCGCCAGGACTTCGACGTCCGCCGTTTCCAAACTCATTGCCGTGTTCCCCCGCGGTAACCGTGTCTGCAGATCCAATCGGCAACCGCAGACGGGCGATTGTAGCGCGGCGAAACGTCGGTGGCCGCCAACCTTCATTGTCAGCGCAACCTTTCGCGGCGGCCGTTGCGGGGGATGTGGAACCGCCCCCTTGCGTCCGCTCGTCGCGAGACTAAATTCTTGAGCCCGTGCGCCGATAAGTGGTGATACGGCCTTTTGAGATCACGCCCCACCGGGCCACAGCACATGAAGCGCAGACACTCCACAGTTCGCATAACGCTCTATACGCTACTGCTCCAGCCTCTTCTTGGCATCCTGACATCGGCCAGTTACCTGTCGCTCGGGTGGCTGGAGATCGCGCGCGCTTACCCGCCCGGCCAGCGCCTCGCGTGGCTGACCGGCTTGGTCTGCTCGGCGGCGTACCTGTGCGCTGGCGTGCTGCTGGTCAGACGGACAACGCAGGCGCGCGTCTTGTATGGCATGACGGCCGTCGGAGCGATCGCAGCCTATTGCGCACTGCTGCCTTGGACAGTTGCGTTGAGCGCGGTCCCGGCGTGCGCGTGGACACTTGCCGTGCTGTACGGGAGCCCCGGCACGAAGTACTTCGTCGATAGCGGCGCAACCAGGCGACCGGCGGCGCGCGACCTTGTGGCAAAAGCTTGCCTCGCCGGCGCTGCCGTGTTGCTCTACCGGGGCCTTGTCGCAGGGCTGACGGGCGGCGGCGCGGATCAGATTTTCGACTATGCGATTCCGCGAATCACCGCGGTTCCATTGGCGGCACTGTTGCTCGCAGCCGGGATTTTCCTGTCCGCAAAGGGGACGCGCCAATGGCGCACGGGAATCACGCTAGGGGTCACGGCGGCCGCCATTGCGAATACGCTGGTCGGTTTCCTGCCCTACTCGCGCTTCGTCGCAGCGTTGCCGGGAGGCGCTGTCCGCCCCTATCAGATTCCCTGGCCGGCCGCGATAACCATGCTTTTCCTTCTGTCGGTCGGCGCTTCCAGTTTTCTAAAGGCGTCGCGGCCCGCGCGTGCCCCGATTGATCTTCCCGAATACTCCTGACTATGCCCTTCCATCACCACGACATGGCTACGCGTCGGCATCCGCGCATCAGTTGCCGGATTGTCGCACTGCTTGCGGTAGCGGCGCTGACGCTGGGCACTACGCCGGCGTGCGCGGACGTCGCCAGTGCAGAATTCGCACTGTCACAGAACCACTCTGCAGAGGCCACGGCAGAACTGCGCAAACTGGCGGCAGCAGGTAACCCACGCGCGCAGGCCGACCTTGGAATCATGCTGATGTACGGCGTAGGTATGCCGCGCGACCCTGTTGCAGCATTGGCATTGTTCCAGCAGTCCGCGAGATCGGGCAGTCCGGAAGGCCAACTCGGGCTGGCCGCGTGGACCCTTTTTGGCGGCAAGTCCGAACCTCGGGAATATCCGGGTGCCGTCGCCACCTATCGTAAGTATGCCGAACAGGGACTTCCCGATGCGCAGTCAGGGCTCGGTGTGCTTTACATGCGCGGGGTCGGCGTCCCCCAGGATCTCGATCAGGCCACCCACTGGCTCGCTCTCGCTTCTGAGAAGAACGCCGCGGCGGCCATCAACCTGGGCTCCCTGTACATGAGCACTACGGGCTTTCCGCGAGATATTCCCCGCGCGCTCAAGCTCTTCAGGCAGGCGCTGGCACAGGGTGCCGTCGCCGCCGAGAACAACATCGGCGCCGTGTACGAGGCGGGCGGCCCCGGCATTCCAATCGATTACGACCAGGCGCTGCTTCACTTCCGGCGCGCGGCTGCCGCAAACATCCCCCAGGGATACACGAACGTCGGACGCTGCTACGCCAGCGGACATGGCGTTGCCCAGAGCAACGCGCTGGCCCTCGAGTGGTTTCGGAAGGCGGCCGACGCCGGCGAGCCGAATGCGTACGCTGAACTGGCCGGACTGCTGTACAAGGGCGTTGGCGGCAAGCCCGACTACAAGGCAATCATGCAGTGGTACCAGCGCGCGGCCGCTGCGGGTGTGCCGACGGGCGAAGCGGGCATAGGCTTTCTATACGAATATGGCTCCGGCGTTGAGAAGAACCTGCCCATTGCCTACGCTTGGTATCTGAAGGCCGCAGAGCATGGGAACGCCGACGCCCAGTTCGCCGCGGGCCGAATGCTGTTACTCGGGCAGGGCATGAATCGCGACGACGCGAAAGGACTCGGCTGGATCCGCCGATCCGCGGAACTCGGCAACACGGATGCACAGTCGCTATACGGATCGCTTTTCCAGCATGGTGAGCGCGTGCCCCGTGACTACACCATGGCAGTCAGATGGCTTCGCCCGGCTGCGATCGCAGGCAACGGTCGCGCGCAGTACGAGCTGGGCTGGGCCTTCATGACCGGCAATGGGGTTGAGAAGGATTTGCGCCGCGGTTTCGCCTGGGAAACCCTGTCGGCGAGCCGCGGCTACGAATTCGCCAAAACGACGCTCCCCGAGAACAGGACCTATGTGTCTGCGGACGAAATCGCCCAGGCGGAAGCTGCGGCTGCGAAATGGAGACCTGGAAAAGACGTTGACCTCATACCTGAGCCGCCGGGCTATGTCGGGCTAGGCGTTTTCAACGTCAACGCACCGTTTCAGCCCGGCCGTTAAGGCACGAGCCTTCCGGTCCCGTGTAAAAAGGAGACCGGAAACCGTCGGAAAACCCTCCTTGCACAATCAACAATAGCCTTTATGTGCGGCAGCGCACCTACGAGCGTGCCCTGATCGCGCCAACCTTTGACTTCCTTTCAGGAGGCAAACATGGCGAACATGCTTGTAAGCAAATTGCGAGGCCGCTTTGCCGCATATGGTGTAGCCCTTTCAGAGAAAGACCTTGCTCCGTTCATGTCAGTAGCGCTGACCGAACACGGGATGGCGCTGGAGCAAAAAGTGCATCGGCTGGAAAGCGCTATCAAGCGAGTTTTGGATCGCGAGGGGAAGTACGGTGCATTTGATTCTTTTAGGGGTGTCGGAAACGATAGCTTCGACTTCGGAGAGATCCTCGCGGGACTTGAAAATCCAATGCTAAGTTGGCGCAGTTCATTAACTAACGCATATAAACGATGCTTTGACGTAGTTCATTTCTATGGATCAAGTGGGGCTTGGATCTATCTTCTGGGCGAGGTATCGAGACCGCTAGATAGCCGGCTACCGTTGCTAATCGATGCTGCCCCGGGCATCATTGACTTTCATCCGACATCATTTCCCGTCGACCAATTGGCCAACGTTGATCGCGCTATCTTAATTGAGATTGTTGATGCGATTGAACGTACGAAAAACGAGCAGATCGCCAAACTACCACCTGAAATAGATCCGTTTCCGGCTGTGATTTCGCCGGGCGCCGTTACGGCGTGGGGTGATGCAGCAAGAGTCAAAATGACGAGCATCTATCAAAGTGCATTAGCACTGCCACCGACTCCGGAGCGAATGCAACTACTTCAGGCCGCCAACGTGGTGATAACAGTCGGACTTGGGGCTATAACCTGGTACGGCGTCGTTAAACCAATCTTCGATCACGCTTTGGAAATTTTGCAAGAGCGCAGAGACGCTGAGCGTCGTACGATCGAGGCGAGACGAAGAGAATACGAACGAGAGCTCGGGCCCATGCAACACGAGATTCCTCACAGCTCTGACCACATTGACTCGTACGAGAGAAATCACGAAGTTATCGAGCATATGGTTTAGTAGGTTGACATTTACCACTCAACGGCATGCGCTTCGAGAGAAACCGTGTGGCAATAGCAGTCTGCTGACTCTAAAGACGTCCGGTCGGATATCCCAACCCGGTGCGAACGGCACGGGATTTCCGACAGGGCGACACGCACTATTCTTTTTCGCTGCTTGCCGGCTTATCGTCGTTGAGTTGGCGCTCGAGAACGAACGATCGCGACGGCTCGGCCTTGCCCTGCGCTATGTCGCCCGCTTCCCGCAGGCTCTTCACCAGTTCATCGAAAAGCTGCTCTTCCATCGTGTGTTCTCCATGTATGGTGCTATCGAGACGACCACGCCTCTTCTCGAAGTTGCGGCCGCTCTGATAGCAACACGCCCAGTGTATCCGTGCGGTCAGTGAATGCTGTTCTTCAAAGACAGTCCGTGCGCGAGGCCTTCATCTGTGAGGACGGTCTGGTCGCCCGGAAATGGGTGAATGCGTATTTTTCCCTTGATTTCCATGAATTCCTGCCGGCGGTATCCTTCCATCGAGGCTGCCCGAAAGACATTCCACATCAGCTCAATCAGTTCGTCGGGCGAGCGCGGCGTAATAGTCTGGAAAACCGCACTCAGTTCTCGCTTCGTCCAAACGACGTTCCGGTTCTTTTCGGCCTCGCTGCCGATCCACGCCACACCCCCAAGGTCGTCGGTGCTTCCCTCGGCAGCATTGCCTCCAAGCTGGGCGCCCGCGAGGTCTACCAGGTGCTGCAGATCCGTGTCGGACAGTGTGGCCAGCCAGTCGCCAAACGCAAACCTGGCGAGCGCCCTTCCCCTCGCGGCAAGATAGTCGAGCAGCTGTCCCGTCAGCGCCATTGGCACTCCAGCGGAATTGCGTAGCGTGGCGCCCGAAACTTCCATACGGCTCTCTCCTGTATCAGATATTCAAACGTGGCCGCCGACCTTTGTCACCGCGCTCCACCCAGAAACGTCGGCAGATCGATTTCTCCCTCGACGAACCGCGCCGCACGGGCTTCGTCTTCCGCGCTGAGCCTGAAGCCCTCCAGCCCGACGCTTGCGCGCGCAAAACTTACTGCCTGCACACGCCGCTCGCGTTCTGCCGGATCGATCTTCGCTCCGTGAACCTCGTTTCCTCTCTCGCTGGTCATGTCAGTCCTCAAGTGATCAGGCCGGCCGCTGCCACCAGCGTTGTGCCGACGTCAGCGGTTCGAGCTCCGCCACAACATTGAACTCGCCCGTTGTCCGGTCCAGCTGGACAATTTCGCGGCGGCCATCGGGATGGAGGCGCAGCACGCTGCCCGCCCACGCCCGGGGTGCTCCAACGTAGACAGGATTGCCTGCACGCAGGTGTTCTCGTGCCGCCGAGTCGTCACCGCGCGCGAGGTCGCGCTCGAGCTCTTCCCACAACGGCATTTGTGCCGCAGCGACAGCAGTGTCCTGCTCATTGCGCTGCCCGAAGCGGATTCGCTGAAACGCCATATATTCCGCCTTGGGTAACCACACCGGCACGCCATGCTTGATGGTGTTGCCGCGTTCATCGGCAATATCCTCGAAAGCGACGACCCAATCATCGGCTTCGTTCTCCGGGGGAGGCTCCCGTCGCTGTCCGGCGTCCATCGCTTCCTGCAGTCGACGCAATGCAGGGTCGCCGTGTTCCGTCTCTCGAGCGGGCCAGACAGGATCGGTCGGATCGTCGAAGCGGCGAACAGACCCGCGCAATGTCTCAATGGCTGAGTGGTCCACTTGCTGCCCACCCGTGGCGGCGCGCGCCAACTTCCCCACAACGTCCTTCGATTCCCCGGTCGCAGCAGGCGCGAATCCGGAAGGAGAGAACGCTGGCGGCACCAGTCCCAACTGCCTGGCCGTCGCGACGGGCAGCCGCAGCAACACAGTTCCCGGCGCCCGCTCCAGGTTGCCCGTCATCGTGATTTCGGCCTCGACACCATCGAATTGAAGATAAACGGAGTCGGCTTCGAACAGTTCTGTGTAAAGCTCCCAGCCCGGGAGCTCGCCAACCTTATCGTGGCTGCAGAGGCGTTCTTTCGTGCTCATGGATCACCTGTTCTTTTGGTGTGGCTGTCGTATGCGACGGTTTAGCCGCTAATTCCCGCTTCCACTTCTGCAGGCAAACAGCATGAAATCATTCAAGCGCACGTAATGCTCGACGAGGATGCTGAGAATGTCCAGCCTGTCGCCGCGCGCGCCGGCGCGCACCGGATCCTGATCGACCAGAGCCGACCCTTCAGCCGGCGCATCGAAGGCCAGCAGCATTCCGCTGACCCGATCGGCCGGATCGTTACGGTGTCCGCTTGCACGCGGCGCTCATGATCGGCTTCGCGGTTTCAGCGGCGGGTCGGGTGGCATCTTGAGACGGTGTTCTGTCTCGACATCCACGCTACTTTTCCGCTTTAATGCCCGCTCGGCGGGTACAGCGGCCCGACAAACTTGCCGTTCAGCGTGTGACTCACCTCTCCCGCCGAAGGCAAGTAGTAGGGAATCAGCATCCCGCAGTAGTAAATCTCACCGGAGTCCTGTACCTGTACGACTTCGGGATCGCTGCCTTCTTCGAGGTACCAGTAAAAGCCCGGTTGTAACTTGCCCGCCGAATCCATAGTGATCGCGCCTTTCTCCGTAGTGTCACTCCCGATAGTCCTCTTCCGTGCGGAGACGCCGCAGGTCGATTTGCCCCGAGGTGCCCCATGCACAGAAGTGTATCAGCGGGGCAGACCCGACCCGAGCGTCCGCCTGAACCAACCTTACACTGGTTTCGCTTGTTTCTTGGGGAACCGGAAGAGGCGCAGCCACAGCAGGCTGACCGGCATGAAGGCAAACAGACAGATGAAGGCCACAAACGCCGTTTCGCCTCCGTCTTTAAGGTCGACTCGCCCCTCCACCTTGGCCTCGCGCAGATCCTCCCGCATACGGCTAACCACAAGGTCATACGTCGCGAAAACGCCAGCAAAGCCCGTGATCACACTGGCGATCAGCCACCACTTGAGCCAATCCGCCGCGTTGCGGAGCTTCAGACGGTCCTGCTCCTCTTTCTCGCGAGGCACCCAGTCGTCGCACGGGTCGGCCGTCTTGAGCCACTGGGCCGACGTGATTTCAGTCAGGCTTCGCACGTTGAACCAGGTTGCGGTGTGATCGACGAGTCGCTGTCTCGCGACACCTACCCGGTCCGGACTAACCTTCGCCGGATCCGCGCTGCAAACCAGCATCATGTCGTTCAATCGCTGCTCGGCAGAAAGAATCATGGTCACCGTCTCGAGGTGGGACGCGGACCGGCTGATCTCGAAACCGGTGATTTCGAGGGGTAGCAGGCCCGCCGCCAGGACAGCCACGAATACCGTGACATTAAAGCGCAGGGGCACGCCCTTCACGCCGCGGAGAAACCAGTAAAGCGAGGGGTATGAAAGCAAAACAATGCACGTAGCGAATACTAGACGCGCGACAGGAAATCCGTCGAAGGGCATGAAGAGCCTTTATTTGTGAGGATCCAAGTATCGCCACTGCGTGAACCGCACCGGCGAGCCAGGCCCCTACGTTAGGCCCTCGCCCTTCCATCGGAGTTGGCAAATGTCGAGCTTTACGAGTCGACATTTCGACCGCCGATCCCCTCCGCCAACCCAGTCCTCAGTTACCCGCTAAGTTAGTTGTGTACTCTTTCCTGGTATGAGCATCATGAGGTTAGAGGTCGTTTCATTTACGCCCGGTATTCCCAGCCTCGCTCGATAAAAGTTCAAGCGCCACGCCGATAAAGGCTCATCGGGAGGCAAGAAGAATCCTTCGTAGGTGACAGTCTGTCTACCAAGCTGGATAACCCCAGTGGTTTTGAGAACCTCCTCCGACGATGCGTTCGGCACGACCTGCTGGAGAGCAGTGATCATGTTGGAAAAGTTCGATTCGCCAGCTTCATTCATGAACTGAGAATGGATGACCTGATCCTTGGGTACGATCACCCGCCAATGATGGAACAAAAGCCCTTTGGCGATGTATCTTGAAAGCTCTAGTAGCTTGGAACTGTCAATGGGGATCGTTGTTTCGGCGACGGGCTTACCCGTCTCATCGACCCGTATGGAGATTTCCGCGCCCTCCTGCAACTCTCGATAGAGTCTCTGGTTCTTGTCGATACGCCGTCGGGATTCAGCCCAGTGATCCGCGACATTGTCTTGATGCCGGGCTCCTTGCGGCAGCAACGCCGTCAGGTAGGTTTCCAGCGCCGATTTAGTGCTGTTACATGCGGCGCATGCTGGCACTTGCGGTAAATTATCGCGCTCATCTACAGAGAAGAACTTCCTTGCCACTATGTGGTCCCCTGTCGATGACACGCCCGGAATCGCGCAATAAACACAGGTCTTGCCCTTGTACTGCTTACTCATGGCGGTAGCGATCCTTTTCTGTCTGGCCAACGGCTTTCTCGGCGGTGCGGTGACTGGAAGCGCTCCTGCCCGCCAGGTCAACCTCTAGCAACCGCTCGGATTTTACCGTTCAGAGACGTCTTTCACCGAGCCCATGGCCATCGTTCCGACCTACGGCGCCCTTAGGGCAGTGCCTCTACGCCCGCTCCGTCAACGGCTTATGTGCGCTACCGAACAATCTTTCATTTCCCCTGCCGCGATACTGGTCGCGCAAGTTTCGAACAGTCGCCCACCAAGCTCCGCCATCTACGTTCTCCGTCCGCTTCTGCCAGTGGGGAGTTCATGTTCAACATCTCGTTCCTGTCCCATTTGCGGTTCAGCAAGCAAGACCGACCTGATGGAATAGAAGATGCCGTCTGTCGTCTGGCCCTGCGCTATCTGGTGCTAAACAGTCCCAGACTGATTTCGGTCGGCCAGGGCGGCGACCAGGAGACCGTTGTCCACCTGTTACAGGGCCCGCTGACAGGCGATGGTGTGGGCGTCCCTCCCGACAAGCCCCCGTTTCTCTGGCTGTATCCCGTCGATGTGGCGGTTACCGGAATCAGCGCTGAGCTCTTCACGCTGCCGGGTGTCCACCTGGTACCCGATCTCTCGAGCTGGGACCACACGCCTCCGGCACTAAGAGATCGGGTACAGGCGGGGATCCTGGACGCGCTGTTACCAAAGGTGATCAGCGGAGTCTGCGTACCGCTCCTTCACACGCTGTCGACCATGGCGGATGCCGACGCGCCGCCCATATTCACGCCGCATGAGAAGGAGGCGTGATGGACGAAGCATCGGTGGCGCAAAACATCCACTACGGGATGCTGGAGCAGGAAGCGAAGCTACGCCTGCAACTGCAGATCGCCCGCGCCGCACTGAGTGCCGCGACCGCTTACCGAGAACATGTCGTTGAGCCAGGCTGGGCCACGTCGGTGGCCTATCTCACGGGTCCGACCGCAATCGGGCTCTCACTGATCTCTGTCGCGCCGTTGGGACTCCTCGGAGCCGGAACCGTGTTCGTCGGACTCGTTCTCGCCAGCTACGGGGCCGCCGGCTCCGCCACCTATGCAACGCAGGCGACGTCGAGAACGTTCGGCTGGTTCCCCGGCGCACGAGATATGGGCCAGCAGTTCGACCAGGTCGTCCCGCGTCTACCAGAACCCAAGACGGGCATCGCAGAAGATTGGGTCTACGACAAGCTGAAAGACAAAATGTTGGCAAAGGAACTGAACGGACTCAACGCAGTGCCCAAACGGGAGATACCGGGGCTGCCGGAGAAGGAAACGACAGACCAGGTCATCGAATTTCTCAAAAAGGAGATTGAGAGGCTCAGCAAGGAAATAGATGAGATCGACCGGCAGATCAACCGCGAACTCGACCACATACAACAGCGCGACAACGAAAGCCCCGGGCGCCCGCGGCCGCCACCCGAACGGGTGCCCATCCTGCACAAAGCCGACAACGACCATATACCACTTGGACCGCCGGTGGGCGGCGCGTATGCGGGCGGTGATGAAATCGACCCGACTAGCGCGATAGTCTGAGCACTTACTCTCTCGCGACATGGAGGCTTCCTATGCCCGCAGCGTCTGGGTTCCCGGATCTGAACATCGACGAAATCAGGAAGCAGATTGTGAAGCCGAAACAGGCAGATGAATCGGCCTGGCTGACGGCAATTCGAGAAGGACTCAAAGCTCTCGCTCCCCAGCAGCAGAAAGAAAACCAGCGACCAGTTGCGGGCCCGCGCGAGTACGAAGCATGGCTAGCCGCTATTCTGCGCTCGCTCTCGGAAGCGAGAGTGGCCTCGACAGACTGGTTACAAGTGGTCGCGGCCCAGGACGCAATCTGGATCCAGCTCAATGACACAGAAGGGCAGCTACAGGCCCTTGTCGGGGAAGATCTGCCGGGCCGCTTGTTCGCGCAAACCCAACTGGACAAACAGATCAGTCATACCGAGCTCGCTGCCCGGCACAAGGACCAGCATGCTGCTCGTATTGATTCGGTCATACAAACGATCGCTGCCGAAAAAGACCGAACGCTGCTCGCCGACGCGGCGCTCGCATTTGTGCAATACAAGCGCGATACCGCTCCTGCGCCATCAGAGAATTTCGCCCGCGGGACAGACGATACGTTCAAGCCGTTCGATGACAAAGCTCGGGTCCTGGATGGGTCCATCGCGGCAACCAAGTATCTGGCTGAACAGACAATGGCGAACACGGCCGCGCGAGATTCGGACGAGGTCGCCAGTGCCCGCGAACAGGCCGCGGAACTCAGAGACACGATTCCGGCGCTTCAGCAAGCGATCGAAAATCTCGGAAACGACAGGAAAAGCCTCGAAAGACGGCGCGCCCTGCTCGAGCAGAAGCGGGACCTGCTGACCGATCGGTTGTACGGCAAACATCTTGACTTCGAGCGGCGCAAAGAGGTCATTTTGCAGCGGTACGACGCGGCAGTGTCGTCACTCGCAGCACGCACGCAAGGCTTCGTCGACGCGTTGACCCGGGTTCTCGGCCCTTTTGTGAAGGCAACGGATCTGTCGAATCTTGTGCAGCTTTCCAAGTTCGACGACTCGGATCGTGGTGCACAGGTGGATCTCTATGAGATACAGATCAGGAAAATCGAGGACTGGTGCGACTTCATTTCGGCGATGACGCAGCGTACCGTGCGAACCAAGGCGATGGTTCTGGAGCCAACAGGCGATGCCGGATATTCTGGCGAATGTTCATTTGAAGCCGCGGATCTGCCCGCGGGATGCACCTTGACTAGAGTAAGAGGCATGCGCCTCTCAGCGCCAAAGCTGCCCGCGCCCACCCTGTCGCGACAGTCGATTTCGCGAAAGGGTGAGACGATCGCCGATCAGGACGCGTGGATCACACCGTATCCGGGACTGACAGACCAACTGTGGGGCGTCAAACAATTCTGGAATGCACGGGTCGAGGGCCCCTGGGAGATCGGGCTAACAGTGCCGAATCTCCCCGCCGGTATAAAAGAGATCGAATGTGTTCTCGAAATACTGTTCGACTACCTACCGGGCGGTGATGAACTCCAGCACCTGCAGTACTAAATGCCGCGGACCGTCGCGTCAGGCCGAATCCAAATCGCGACACCCCTCGGCATTTGTTGCGCTGCGCCGCCATAGATTTGGCTACCTGCGCAGGCAACCCTACTCAGGGCAGCGAACTCCGTAGCCATTGCACCGTCGTAGGCGGATGGCCCAAAGTGGCATTAGCTCGCAGAGCAACAAGCACTTCTGCCGCTTACCATGGTCAGCCAAGCAACGTCAGAAAATTGTCCTTCTGGCGCACAAGCGCAGGTTGCTGGATCGCGATAAGTCGCACCCAGTTCTCGTGATCGGCACTCCGGTTCGCCACAGCGCGCGCGTGCGCCTCCGCTTCAGCTAGGGCGGTTTGCCAGCGCACCGCTTCTTCGTCGCCAATCCAGCACGAAAAGCGATGCACCCAACTGCGGTAGTGTGTGTGGATCAGGCACACCTTGTACCTGGCCAGCGCGGTACGCACTTCGCGCTCGTTTTCGGACTGTACCGAAAATTATTCTCTGATTAATTCCATATGGTGTTTTTTGAGGAAAGTAGTCATCCCGCCGCGTTCGACTCGCAAGACAAGGCGACACGACGTCCGCCTTCTGTACCCCTAACCCGATCAGGCTTTCTGCAATCGCATCATACATTTTCGCCGTGTATGCACTCGATATGTCAGACTCGCCGACAGGTATCTCGTGTTTGAGCAACCTACGTACTTGGGCCCGTAGCAAATGAGAACGTCACCTACTATGAGACTTCGTGAACCCTGCCGAGCGAAGTGCTTTCCACGGCATGAGTACTGCCACCATTGGTGATCGTGGGGGGCTGTTATTGTTTCCGCCGCATGGTTTTGCATACGCCCGCGCCGTCGCTGCTACTCAGGTTCTGTCAAATCAGGCTAAGCCTAAAAACGCCTTGCTTTCATCGTGGTGTTGCCTATCGTTTTATGCATCGAGTGCGGCGCCAAACTTCAATTGCATTGCGGCGCGCGTTTCTCCGCGCAAACCAATCCCTCTCAAAGTTTCATTTGTCGGGGACTTTTCACATCGTAGGCCGGTGAACAAAGCGCGAAAGGAGGTAGCGATGAGCAATCCTTGGTTGCCCCCGTACCTGGGGTCATGGGACGAGTTAATGGCTGCGTTACTTCACAACCCGTTCCTCGGCAGCGAGAGAGGATCATCGCCTGTCACGCACCACAGCCCCGATGATTCAGCCGCGGGCATGACCCGGCGGGGACCGGGCGCGGAGCCAAATCCGAGCCCTTGGCGGTATGCGGTCCGGTCGGTCGTCGCGGTGATAAGCCTTCGGGAAGTGACGGCCAAGATGGCTGACGGAACGGCAAAGGCCGAACTGTCGAAAGCCATCGACTCTGCCATCGCACAGTTCATTGACGATTGCGGGACAAAATACCCCGGATGGCCTTGGCCGGGACCACCGCCCTGGGTATATCCGATTGCGTCAGAACTAGCCCTCGTTGCGAGCAGCATTACCCAAGAAAAAGTCCGGGTCGAAGTGCTCGAGGTGGCCGGCAAGGTCATCGAACGCGCATCGGGAGGGTCCGCGAAAAGGCAAGTGACTCCGCCCTCCCCCGAGGATATTGACGCGATGGGCGCCGTATTTTCATCTAGCGACCATGAATGCGAAGCACTCTGTCAGGACCTTTTAGATACCTCTGCTGCACTCGAGTCCGCGACTGGAGAACTCCGAACGCGCCTCACCGCCAGGATGGGTGCGATAAATAGACGAAGACGCGAACTGCATTGCAAGCTTTGCTTGCCACAATGAAGGAGGCGACATGTCAACTTGCGAATTCCTCGAGCAGTCCCTGGAGACTGCAAACAAGTTTTACGTCCCGCCGAAACCATTTGGGCAGGTAATCAATGTCATCGTTTCGTGTAAGTTGGAAGGGCTGAACACAACTTCTGGGATTGACACAGATCCCCTTAACGGGACCCTGAATTTTCTTCCTGGAAGGATTATCCGAGTCGGACACAATTTCATGGTACAGCCGAATCACTTTGTCGGGAACGTATGGTCCAAGGACGGTGGTACGGGTGTGGAAATTGCACTGATCGGCCCGACGATCATCCAGTCCGACGACAACGTCAGTTTCGCCATCCTGGCTTACGACGGTACGCCTTCCCCTATCAATCCACCCAACCCTCGAAACCAGTTCTGGTTGGATGACGTTGTTTGCGATGGGGTGGGCCGGACGATTACCGGTATCGGCAATGGTATTGGCGGAAGTCTTGAGGGGAAATACCAGCTTACTCTCGGGCCTGTCTTGCATTTTCCTGTCCCGTGACGCTGGGATCATCTGCTGCGGGTGTCGACGGGCATCTGCAGCGGATACCGGCGCACCAGACGCCGCCCACCTTGCTTCAGTCGCACGAGATCGAGATGGACCAGCGTCGCCGGCCTTTTTCTTTTACTGCGTCATCGAGTTGTAGTGACTCTCGGCGACGATCTCTAGGTCGTCGGCCTGAAACACCTTCCCAAGCATTGCCGTTTGCGGACTTTTCTCGACTGCTTAAGTACGTCGCGCCCTAACTTTGCGGTCGGTTGCTGCGAGCCAGAGATACCGAATCGTCTTTCGTCCATCGTCTGTAACGGGAAGAAGGTTGCATGCGACCCGGATGCCAACAAGCCAGCACAAGAAAGTAGCGACTGGCCCTGCCGCGCCCAGAAGGTGAACCACCGAAACGACGATGACCGCAAGGGCCACATCCGCCAACCAACCCGCAGCACTCAAGAACGCACGACTCGCGTAGTTCAAATCCCAATAGCGGTCGTCGTAGGTGACACGACCGCCGAAAGGGAACATACGTAGCGCGAGCGTACAACCAGCGATGACGCGCACTCGCAGAAAGGCCGGCCCCTTCCCTAGCGCGAATTCTTTACTGTCGATACCGCACAGCCTCGCCGCGCAGTAGTGCCCCCCTTCGTGGCAGAAGGTCAACGTCATCGGCAACGCGACGTATAGCGCAAGCATTTCGCGACCCGTGAGTGACAGGAAGTACGAGGCCATGCAGGACCAGTCACAAACGCCGAACATGTGATTCCCAAATTCGCCGACGTTCAACGAAGAAACAGCTTACGGGCTTCCACCGCGCGCTTTTCACGTTCGATTACTTGCTTCACGATCACCGGCACGACGTCATCGCGCACTTGCTGCAGATATGCGCTCATTCTGGCCGAGTCTGCCTCGTCAAGCGGTCGAAGCGACGGAACGCTCACCATCTTCGCGAAAATACCCCTGGACATCTGACACCTCGTTGTACTTGCAAACTGCGAAAAAACAGGCATTGATCCGCGCTCCAGAGCACTATCGATACATGGCGCGCACAGTGTGTATCAAAGCCGCTTGACGGTTCAATGCCCCGATGGCCTCTCATCCCGTTGCGCTGTAACGAAGGTAGCGGTTCTCCGAAACGCTCTCTTCGGTCCGCCATCCTGCGCGCCGTACGTTCACATCGGGCATACACGCTAACGCCCTTCTTCCTACCCGGGTTCGCGCTTGCGGAATACGACCACATTCGCGCCGGCCGCCACATCAACCACCTGCGATACCTCGTCGCCATACACTGCTTTGAGACGCGCACGCATGCTTTGCTCGGACATGTCGACCGCCTCACCGGCAATGCTTGGGCGTCGACCCACAACACGCGCCGCCCCACGCGCATCGACTTCGACGATGTCACCGGGCTGCGCGGCGCATGCCGCAACTGCCTTCTCGATCGCACCCCCGAACGGTGACTTTCCGAGACGCGGAGCCGGTTGCTGAATACCGAACCTCAGCGTTATTACGCCACTGGGCTGGGGTCCGTTGACGAGGTGCCTCGCCCACGTCAGTATCGAATTTCGGTTCAATGTCGTTTCCCGTTTAGTCCACGTTAGCGCCGGCGTGGGCGCGCTCTCCTCGGTCTTTGCTGAGGGACCAGTACCTGCCGAGCCCGATCGCCGCGACAGTCGCAGAAGCGGCGACGAACAGCCAACTGTTGTGCATGTCCACGGTCAGCCCCACGGGCACGCCCAGTATGCCCATACCAATCATCACCCCTGCACCGAATTCGGATCCGAGCCAATCATCCATAATCGCTCCAGATTTCCAGTCCTTGAATCAGCGGAAGGTCAACCTGCGACTGCTGCACAGCGTCGACGCCCGGCGTTCACCACGAGAAGTAGTCCCACGCCAACGACCACCGCCAGCGCGCCACTCTTCTCAAACAGATCAAGCGGCATCGCCCATGCATCGAAGCTACGAGAAGCGATCAAACGCGTGAGGATATCCGCGCTCAACTCGACGTATCCAGCAAGAAGCAAAAGCATGCCGGTCGCGCCGCCGATCCGGCGAACGCCAGAATCCGGTACGACCCGCTCGTAGATGCGAAACCAGGCGCAGCAGAATGCCAGGTCAGCCATGACGCTTAGCAGAGTGTGGTGTTCGTACATGCCATGTGTTCCTTATCTTTCTCGGCGGCGCGGTTTCCGCGGTGTCACGTACCGACAAACGCCGCGATGAACAACAGGGTTGTTCCCGCGACGGCCAAGGTGATGTCGTATTCACCGAAGCTGACCGGTCCGCGCAGACCGCTAGAGATCAACTGCATAAGCACCATGAAAATGCAGATGAAACCGCTCAGGCCGACCACGAGCCTTCCGAGGCGCTCCGGCCCTTGTGCCTTGCGGTGACGCTCGTAGCCGGCCTTGTCGAATTTTTCGCTCACTCTTTTTCCCAATTTTCGGATCAGTTTTGCGTGGACTTGCGAAACACCACAATGTTTGCGCCTGCGGTCACGTTGTCGAGACTTGCGGCATCCTCGCCGTAAATCTTTTCTAGCGCGGCCCGAATCGCTTGCTCCGACGCGTCCGGCTGCTCATTCGCCGAATGAGGACGGCGACCGACCACGCGCGCTGCACCAAACTCGTTGACTTCAACAATGTCACCGGGCCGCGCCCCGATTGAGGCAAGCGTCTTTACGATGGCATCGCTGAAAGCCGACTTCCCCATACGTGTCGTCGGCTCTGCTACGCCATAGCCGAGCTTGAATACGCCGCTTGGTTCCGCGTCGCCGACAAGGCCCTTTGCCCACTTCAGTACCGAACCGAGCTTCATTTCCGCTTTCCCCAATTTTGTGTGGAACCTCTTTGAAACGTCGAAGTGCCTGAGAGCCGTGGTGCATCACCCTGCCTCTGCCTCCCGACTCGCGTGATTACAGCACCCTGTCGATCAGCAAAGCGGCGAGTACAGGACCGAGGACCGGCGGGTGCTGGCCGGTTTGCGCGGCGACCTGCGCGGTCCGGTTGGTCAGACGGTCCAGCGCCTGGTTTTGCTCCTGGAGCAGGCCGATATGCAACGCGAGCAGCTTCTCCGTGCCTGTCGGTTCTGCGATGCCGACAAAGTCGCAAATCCGGGCGATGCGCCTCTCAAGCTCGGCCTTTCGACGGGCAGGATCGCGCATGTTCTCGATGAACGCGTACATCTGCGCGCGCGATGGCCGCGTGTTCAGGAAGTCTTCCAACTCCGTCTGCAGGAGCGGGTTGTCGCCACAAAGTGCCCGTGCTTGTGTCAGCTGATCGACGGTAACGCGTTCTTCGTCCTGTTTGCCTGTGTGTGCCATGTCGTGCTCAGCTTTTCTGCTCGCTGTGGTCGGTGCGAGAGCCGGCGGCCGATCGCCAGTTCCGCTGGTAAGCGATCAACGCGATTGCCAGAATCACTCCCGCCAGATTCGCCGCCTTCGCGAAGTCAGCTGCGCCAGCGATATATGAGGTGACGGCAATCCCCATCAAGGCAGCCACGACGAAGGAACCGATCGGTTGACGCCGCATCAGCACCCGCAGAAGGGCAACGAGGCCCATTAATGCCGGAGTAACGATCTCGATATGGACGTGCTGCATGGTCGCTTCAGTTGTATCAGCCCTGAGGCATCGCGAGCGTCGCCCGTCCGGCGTCCTCTACCAGCGTTCGCAGGCGGTCATATTCAGCCCGCTCAACTTCTGGCGATTCATGGAACATGTGAATGGCGAGGAACGACCGGAGGTGAATCGCGCCTCGACATTGATCCCGAAGGCTCTCAACCCTCTCCGTATCAGTCGGGAATTTCTGCATGTTCTCCACCCAGGCACGGAGGAACTGTTCGGTTGTCTCCGTCAATTCACGCAACGAATCAGCCGACGTGGTAGGCGCAGTAATGTTGTTCGTCATGTCACCCCTTCGAATTATTTTTCGTTGTCAATTTTGCGAGGCTCCGCGCTTCTTCACCAGGAGCGCTACAGTCCCCGGATCTGCGTCCCGAGCGGGGCCATCGTCCAGATGCGCAGCCGCGACGGACCATTGGCCTTCTACACCGACATACTGACCGTGTGCATTCAGGTAGCCGCCGTCCGCGCCGAGCATCGTCGCCACACGACGCGCCGTTTCCTCGGACTGGTGTTGACCTGCCAGAAAGAGAATCTGATACCCGTTCGTATCGGCTAACCGCAGATTGAGGCCCGTGCGCTCGCCGTCAGCCGGGTAGCCTTGACCGCGTGCGCCTACGTCAGCGGACCCGCGAATGTCGCAATACTGCGCCTCTGCGTTGTCGAGAAGCATCGACGGTTTACGGCACAGCGGCGCGTGAAACAGGACCACTCCCATAACCGCACCAAAGGCCACGCTAGCGATCCACGGCGCAACCTTGCCAGTCTTGATTTTCATCCTTCCCATCCGAATCAATTTCCCGTCCTAATTTCGGCCAGGCGCCTTCTTTGCGCCGTCCGCCCATGCTTGCTGGACGATGAGGCACGCCAGCCCGATACCGATGAAAGTGAACACGCCGGGAAAGTGCCCGCTGTCCGCCTCACCCTGAACGAAGCGGCCTACGAGCAAACCGAGTCCCGCAAGAACGAGCATCCGCCTGGAGAGAGAGTTTTTGCCACATTCGAACCGTTCCTCGTTTGCTGTTTGCCGGCGCGTAGGTACTGGTTTAAACGTCTTGTCAGCAGTCGTCCGGGTCTGGTTCGGTTACTACTGCCTCGGCCATCCCGGGTTTGAGCAACAGGCGGTAGTACATCAGGGCATCAAATTTCGGCTCACCGACCGGAAGCCACTCCTTGCCTTGCGCGCTATATTCGACGGGGTAGCCGTCTTGATGCAGGGCGAAGGCTAAAGCGCGGACGGCCAACCGGACTTGGCCGAACGGCTTATCGAGCGCTTTATTTAAGGACACCAGAGCCGCGCTGGAACGAATGCCGCCGTCAACGTAAAGCGTGATGCTAAATCCCGCGTTATACGCATCTGACGAGAAGGAAACGAATTCGTCGTGGCCCTGTTGTTCTGCTGTCATGGCGCTTTATCCGATTCGATTAGCGTGCTGGCGATGCGCTGCCTTTTCGGCCGCCGCCATTTCGCTTCGATGGACATGGACGGTGCGCTTCGTGTTCGGAACCATGACGCTCAGTTTGCCCTTGTTCGGCCCGGACTTCGCCTCGCGGAACTCAGCGCCTGTTACCGCCATCTCGTCCCAGGTTTCAGGCGGTCCGCCCGTCTCCAGCCATCCAGCGCTATAGAGGCGAAAGTTAGGATTTGACGGTTGCAATTTCGCCAATGCGATCTGGCCGAACGGCATTTCCGCAAATATGTCCCGTTGCATGTCCATCGTTCAGTTCCCCCTCAGGATGTCGTCTCAGACCGCCGGCGGCGGCGGTGAAAATGGGTCGCTGCAATGCGTCGGGAACTCCTCTTCGAAGTCCGCCTCCCCGCCGAGCTTCTCGCCGGTTGTGTAAGCCCATTCGCATTCGCATCCGTCCTCGATACTTCCTACCACCAGCCGGGGCCTTTTCCACGAGCGCGCCCAGACCCAAAGCGGCCTTCCTGCAAACCACTCTTCGCCATCATCAAACTCACGCCAGATCACTTCCATGATGCCGTTTTCCATCCTGTTCTCCGACGTCGGCGCCTCATGCGCGATGCGTCGCCTGCGCGCCTTACGGCTCAGTTATCCAGATGCCGCCGTTTCCCGGCTTTTGCGTGCATCTTTGCAAAGACCAGCGGCCCCAGAAACGCCGTGAAGAAGGTCGCCGCATACATGCTCGAATACACGTAGAACGATTCCCCAAGGCTCTGTGCCGCGCCGCCTACCGCCGCGAACGCGGCCATCGGATACACAGCGCGCGACGAAACCGTGCGCGGCACTGTCGCCCCACGGAAAAGTAGCTCACAAGCGATGACAAGCATGAGCAGCGCCATCGTCAACATGCCGTAAATGTGCATTCCAGTGTCCCATCCGGCTAGTTTTCGGCGTCGGCGCGCGGATCCTGCACTCTCAGCTCGACGTATTCGTCGACCTTCTCGCCGGGGCGCACCTCGATAGCGCAGATGTAAAACGTACCCTTGTTGGTTGGGTACAAAATTGGATAAGCCGTCCCCCCGCCAAAATAAACGAGCTTATCGCCGCTACCGGTAGTCGAGTGCAGGAAATGGACACCCGGGGATAGAGCGATGGTCACGGGCCGGACCGGATCGACCCGGACGGTGACTGCGGCACCTTGCGCGATTCGCGCTGCGCACGATAGCTCTCGCGCCTCACATGCGGATCCCATGAGGGCTGCGAGCAAACACATACCGATCTTCGTTTTCATTTTCATATCCAGACACCCCGAAGAAGCCGCGGCTTCAAATTGCCATGAGTTGGTTCCACCCCGTTACCGGACTGGGTGAGCAACAAGTGCCGCGCCGACCTCAAACCTCGCCGGGCGACCCAGATCAACCTGCAATGCCACCCGCTCGACCGTCGATGCGCAGGCCCTGCGGAAGATCCGGATCGCCCAGACGTGATCATCGTTCAGGCCGATGTCGACGAGTTTGTTTAGCATGTCGCGCGAGGCCTGTGCCTTCGTCAACTCGCCGAAGTAGTGACAGCCTTGAGGCCCCGGCTCGAGCAACACGATCACATCCCCTGCGTCGTCGACTCCGCCACCGGGCGTGATGCTGCGGGTCAACCGAAGGGGAACGTCAGCGGCACCCTGAGGCTGCGGAGCTGCCGCCACCGCGCAGATCGTGACGCTCGCGAGGGCGAACAGAAGAGCCAGTTTTTTCACGTTCGGGTTCCCCTCAGACAGCATTGCCCTGCGCGTCGCAACGGAAGGTGCGATGGTCAGTTCGAATCGACGGCAGAGGTCGCCCTTCCAGCACCGCAGACGATTCGACCTGGCTGAAGGAATCGCTCTGGCACCAGTCTTTGGAACGGATGACATACTCGCCACGGACGGGGGCCGTGGCGCGAACCTCATGACAGTCGCCCTGCTTCGGATGATCCGGATCGACGGCGACCGTGCAGTTTCCGTCCTTGTCGAGCGACGCTGTGTATGTGATGTACTGGCGGGTGTCTTTCACAACCGCCACTACACCTGCAATTGCCGCCTGAGTCAGGCTCGCCAGTGCGAGCAAAATCACGATGTTTTTCATGAAGTGCCTTTCGTCCCGTCAGGTAGGTGCGCTCCGCCGGGAATCGCCGCGTACAGCAGCGCAGCCGCAAAGTCGCGCAAGTCAGACTCGGCCAACCATGCTTTGGCGAGCGAGCCGAGACTGAACGACTCGCCCTTCGCCAGTTCCAGGCCAGTCTTGACTGCCAGTTCACGCTGCTCACGTGTGAGCCTGCGATCCGCGATCTCTTCGAAGAGGTCCAGAATAAAATCGCGCGCCGCCGCGTTGCCGAAGTCCTTCGCCGGGTTGAGGCTCACCGCCTGCTGTCCGCTCAACAGATATCGGGTCTCGTCGATAGCCACGAAGCGATCGGGCGCCGCGGAAGTCGTTTCTTTGTCGTTCATATCAATCGGACTCGCTTCCGGCTTCCGATTCGCCATTTGAAAACCTGTAAAGTCCTGCAAAAAACATCCCGAGACACACAAACTGAAGGATCAGGATAGCCACGGGATCGGGAGTGGGTAACACGTTGCGGTACGCGGTACCAACTTCGGTCACGCACACGTAGCCGGCCGCTCCCGCGGCCATCATCACTGCCCCAAGTGTCTTCGCCATGCTCCCGCCCTACCCCTGATCGCCCTGGAGGCTCATGGTCTGCACGAACGCTTCCATCTCGATCGAAAGAGGCTGAGCAACATCAAAGCGAATGCCGTAGCGTGCCTGGAACGTCGGCCATGCGGCGGCCAGATGCCCGCGGCGCCGGAAGTATGGATGCATCCACACCCAATCAAGCGACCAGCTCGGCTCAGCGTTGGTCCATTCGCGCCACCGGAAACAGCACGCGCCGAAGATGCGCAGTTTCAGTGGTTCGTCTTCTTCCAGCAGATCGCGCGCGGGCTCATGGAAGAACCAGGCCTGATAGGGCACGTAGCCCAATGAATCAGGCGTCTCTCCTGCGTCAAACTGCACCTGATCGAAGTGCATCTCGCGTTTGAAGTACTGCGCGAGCGTCTCGACCGCGCGCAGATGCTCCATTGGCGACCGGTGATCGACCAGGAATGGCGACGCATGACGCAATTGCTGGTCGGTGCTGACAGGCAACGTCAGCGCGTAGTAGTCGGATGTTGTTTCCATTCTTTCCAATCCGTTGTTCGCCCGCGCGTGATCTGCGCCGGCGCATTGTGAACCCCACGGTCGCGCCGGAACAGCTAACCCACCCCCTTATCGACCGGCTTTCCGAAAAATTCAGCGACCTCACCACGTTCTTGTCAAATCTCAGGGTGAGACGTGGCAATAGGCGAAAAGCTTGAGTTTGCGGGCTTTCTCACAAGCAAAGGTTGCCGATTTCACTTTACCCGCACACTCCCTGCTCACGGCTCGCGATTTTTTTGGCGCCGTAATTGTCGCCGATCGGGCGGCGCGCGCCATCTGAGATGTGGCGTCTCGACGACTCCGCCGCGTATGCGTGTCGGGCCGCAAACCTGGGCTCAGGCGAGATGGGATGCGTCCCGCCGGACCTGTTCGCGGGAAGTAGCGGCAGCCCGCCCCCGCGCCGTCGCCGCATTCATTGTTGCGCGCGCAATCAGCCTCCGTCGTAACCGCCTACGTAGTGGTGCTCAAAGTAGGTCACATTCCCATTAGAGTCCGCGTCACATTCAAGCTCGATGTTGCCGGTTCCGCCGTCCACCCACCACGATTCTGTGAACGAGTAGATGCCGTTGCCGCTAGTCCACGCGTACCCCGTGTTCCAGGTTGTCGGAAAGCCCTGCGCTGCTGTGTACGCATTGCAGGTGGCCACTGGATCAGCGGACGCCGAAGGCGGCGGAGGTGGTGGCGGCGCGGCGCACCCGAGGCCCACCCAGCTCGAGCCGTTCCACCACGGCGACGAAGTCTGCGAGTAGCCGGCGGGGCACGACGGCGGCGGCGTGTAATTGCATGTGGGCGCGGACCACTGCGAGCCCTGCCACACCGAAGGCGTGATCGTAGTCCAACCCGCACCGTTAGACGAGCAATCCGGTTGCGGAATGGCTGCATGTTGCAGCTGTGTGGCACATGGTGAGTCCTGATACCCTGGCGCACAATGCGCGGGGCCGCCAGCGAACGTTCTACCCCCGAACAGCAGGACGCTACAGGCGAGTAGCGTCCGCGCGAATACGCGCTTCTTTTTCATCTCTGGTCTCCAAACCACCATCTACCTGCTACGGCCGCGCGCCCGAGTCAGGGTCTGCTGCGGCTTGCGCTCGAAGGACAAGCGTCGCGCCAGATGCCGTGACACCGGCAGAGACTGGCAACACCGCTCGATGCGGATTGGTCCGAGAGACGCCGTCTCATCGCCGATCCGTCATTAGGTCACGCTGACGCCGGCTTCTCACCGACGTCGCGTCAAAACTCGTCACGCAACGCGCCGCCCGGCTACTGCGACGCGCGCGGGTTCAACCGCCGCTACCCGAACCCTGCCCGACTGCAAACCAGTAGTCGAAGGTGAAGGTGTAGACGACATTCCCGGTCCCATCCTGGACGGTGCACTGATACGCATACTCATCGCCTGCGTAACCTGCTTCCTCATAGTAAGGTCCGTGTACAGGGAAGAACATGTAGACGGTGTAGCCCCGATCTTCCCGCTGGTTCGCGATACGGGTATCGGGGCCGAACGTCACGTTCTGGCCTGGCGCCGCACCCTGGCAAGCGCTCACGGGGTCCGCTGGAGCCGAGGGCGGCGGAGGTGGCGGCGCGCACACCTGACCCACCCAGCTTGAGCCGTTCCACGAGGGTGCCGTGGTCTCTGAATAGCCAGCGGGGCACGCGGGAGGCGGCGTGTAGTTGCACGACGGCGTCGACCACTGCGAGCCGATCCATGTAGACGGCGTCACCGTGGTCCAGCCCGGATCCGTCGAGCACTGCGGTTGAGGCGATGCTGCATGCGAGAGTTGCGTAACACAGCTGCTGTCTTGATAGCCCGTGGCACAACGCACCGGACCAGAGGCATGCGCGAACTGCGTCAACAGAAGGGTCCCCGCAAAGAGGACGCCCCTGACCATTGAAGTTATCTTTTTCATATTTCACCTGCGTTTGTTCTTTCTTTTCGCGACAGTCCCGCCCACCAGGCCGTTCTGTCGCCACCCGTTACGCCGCGCGCGGACTTTGCCTGTCACCTCCTTCCACGCGTGATCACGTTGCGGATGCCGCCAGCCGCCCTGACCGGAAGGAAGCTGACGGGCCGCGTTGGCCGTCGGCGATCGCGGGAACCGCGCGCCGCCGTCAAAGCATGTTGTAGAACCCGAGAATATTCGTTGTCCCAGGTTCGAACCAGCACACATCCCACGCGACGCGTTGCAACCAGATCATCTCGGTTGCGGCACCCGCTGGTGGGTCGAAATTCTGCTTGCCATACCAGATGCTGCTTTTCGAACCTGAGAAGTACTGTCCGAGCAGCTCGACGTTCCCGGCGGTAAAAGCGCTCTTGCCTGTCCCCGCGTACGGCCCGCCCTTCGAGATCACATTGAAGTTGTAGTGATACGTGTCGTGCGTGTTGCCGTACGCCACGCAAGCGTTCAACTGATCCTCGAACGATGCCGAGGCCGACGGCGGCGGCGCCGGCGGCGCGCAGACCTGCCCTACCCACGTCGTACCGTTCCACTGGGGCGGCGCGGTTTCTGTGTATCCCGCGGGACAGGTCGGAGGCGGCTGGTACGAGCACTGCGGCGTACTCCACTGCGACCCGATCCATGTCGACGCAACGACCGTCGTCCAACCGGGGCCGGACGAGCATTGCGGCTGCGGATCCGCTTCCCGATACAGCAGCGGCGCGCAGGTCGAATCCTGAAAACCTGGTGTACACAGCACCGGAGAGGCGAAAACAGTGGCGCACGCGAACTGCGCGAAACCTGCGACCACTGCACGAGATAGTTTTTGTTTGAGTTTCATCGGCTTCCTGCTTTGTGAGTGCAGGAATGCCCAAGCGATACGACGGCGCTCCGGTGGAAGACGCGATCGCCGCGCGAACGGGATGCGACGGCCGTAGGAGCATATTGACGACACGCGCCTGCTCAGGCATTCCCGCAACGGAAAAGCCCTTGACTGGTGACGTCGTCTTTTTCATCTTTGCTGCTTCTTCTTGTTCAGTCGCGACAGCCTCGGCTCGGCTGCCGCACCCACTCCTGTATTAGGCATTGTCGTGGCCTCAAACTGTCTGCCTGCCCGGATGGAGCGATCGTAGCGTGCGATGAAAATTGTTCGGTCCGGAAAGACGGCAGAGATAGATCGACATTCAAGTTTCCACTCGATAAGCCGACAAAGCAGTATCGGACAGAGCTTCACTGGAACGCGTCGTTGTGCGCGCCGCCGGCGACATCACAACCAACCCTAGGTACGAAATGCTCAAGAATGCGTGGGCCGGAAATGAACCACTCTGGAAGGTCTGGTGGGGGCTGGGCGTCGCAACCTGCACGATCGTGATGCTCGTCAACGCGTACGTCTTGTACATGGTGCCTCTGCCGACACCGTACGCTATCTGGATTCCGGCGATGGTCTTCGAACTCGTGCTCATAGCAGCATGGAGCCGCACGGCATGGGTGTGCGCCCCAAACGTCAAGCACCGGTTCTGGACGTACCTGGCCCGTGCGTGGATTTTGCTGTGGCTGCTTTCACAGGCTCAACGAACGCTGCAACACGGCTAAGCCGCTGGTTACTGAAGTAATCATCACCGCAGGTCAGCGCCTCACTCGCCTCTGGTTGCTATTGCCTCAATAGAGGCCGCCATTGTTAACCACTATGAAGCGCTAACCGGTCGTCCTTCTCGAGGGCGCTCGAATCCATACCCATGGTCCCCAAAAAAGCCTTGCTTTAATTGGGGGCTTGCCTATCGTTTTGTTAAAACCGGCTCGATGAACCATCCGTGCGCGGACTTGGGTTACGCGACATTCAACGCCTTATTGAGAATAGCGTATCGGTGCGTTGCGAAAGGCCAGCTGATTCTGGGCACGCGGCAACTGAGGATTTTGGACCCGTTCCACTTCCAACCGGGAAGGCGGGCGATGCGACGCTTGCGCACGCGTCCCGGGTCGGGCCTGACGAGGACGTTCCTGCGGGAGGCTGCCAATGTCAGCTAACTACCTCTACACCATTTCGTCCATGACGGAAGGCGAAGTGTTCACACTGTTCGTCTATGGCTACAGTCAACAGGACTTCGTCACATACTGCATTTTTCCGTACGATCCTATCTGGTTTCCCGGTCTGCCTGGCGGCCCGCGGGCGATCGCATCGATGGCCGAAGGCGACGTCCAAATTCATGATGACGACAAGTCGATTGGACACAACGTCATCGTCACTGCAAAGACGCCATCACCCCATATCACTTCTGTCGACGTCTATGAGTTAAAGCAAACCCTTGGAGCCTGACGTGATGAAGCCCGTAGATATCCATGTCTGGTACAACCACCACGGCAAGATTATCGGTATCGGCTACGCCCGTGATGGCGGCGGAGCCACCGGTCGCGTCATCCCAATGCCATCGCCCGGCCAACACTGTCTCATGACACAGATCGGCGAGGACCAGCTCGAGAAACTGCATGAAACCCATGAGGTCGACGTCGGCGCGAAGGCTCTGGTGAAAAAATCCGGTTGCTGATCTGGTGGCTTTGCGCCGCGGCGACTGAGGCGAGAGGCGTGCTATGAACGATTCGCTTTGGAATAAGGTGGCTCCCGATGCATTCAGACGGAAAATTATCGACCTCAGTTGGTTGCGTACCTGCATAGGCCCGAGGCAAGCCGACCAGCTGTTTGCGGACCTGCTATCCCTGAATTGCAACCCAACGGCGCCCAGTGCGCCATGCATACCGTTTAATTATCCCGAGGAGCTGTGCTACGCGCGGTGCAGCGCAATGTGCCACGTGATGGTTGCCAAAGGCTTTTCGCCATTGCAGGTTTGGGTCCGACAGTCAAACTGGTCCACCTTCCAGGGCAGAACACCGTACGTTCCAGCTTGCATCACCCGTGGCTTTCCGTACCACACCGCGCCCTCCCTCTGCGTTCGCGGCAGCAATTTCTGGAGCAGGCAGCGGATGATCTTTGATCCTTCGTTTTGCACCGGCCCGGTGTCTATCGCCGATTGGCTGAAGCGGTTTGTGCCGGCCACTCCCTCATCCTGGACGATCGTCTACATCCAGGCGGACGCCTACTACCAGACCTTTCCGGACCCAACGGCTGGTCCTGTCCCAACAGATCCGGGCAACATGAAGTTGGACGCCGACCTTCTCTATTCACGCGGAGCGCTCCAACAAAAATCGATGTCTGCAGCAGGCCCGCCCCCCTACAACTGCCCGCCCTGAGGCAGCAAGTAACTGGAGTGTTGCCCCTCATCTGACAGCAGCTACTCACGAAAGTGAGCCGGAATCGCCCATTCAGGGGAATACGGCGGCGCGCTGTTGTCGTTGCGAACAGAACGTTGCGTCTTCAACCACTCGACGACCCGATTGTGAGTGAATTCTTCCGGGCCGCCGCGCCCCCGAAAGAAATATTTCACTCAGTTTGATCGGCGATTCGCGCTGCCTGTTTCTTACCTGCCCGTTGTTTCAGCAGATCGAGCCGGACGAAGGTCCGGCAGCGGGCGGCGCGTATCCCATGCGATCACCGGTACGCGGTTCGCGCGGTACGTGGCCTCCTTCTCGGTTTTGCGTGCCTCATAGCTCGCATTACCCATCATGCCCCATACCTCGACGACGGTCGCAGGCGACGTGTCGAGCAGCTTGAAGTCCGGGAACGTGTCCTCAATTCCGTCGTACCGCAGCGGTTTAACGAAAGAGCGGCCAGCCTCAACGAGGGCGTCGGCCATCTGGAGTTCGAACGAGGATTCAGCGGGTAGATAGTGCTTTGTCGTCAGCATCAGCGTCATGTCGACGACCTGCAGATAGCCCTTCGGCGTCACGTCGACGAGCATGAGCACCACGGTGCGCGCGTCCTGATTCTCGCGCGCCGCCATCACCGCCCTCGACGATTTCTCGACAGCCTCGATCAGCGCCTTGCTGGCGAAGTACGCGTCGCGCTGGTGGCGAATCTCGATGCGATATCCGTACTCGGTCGGACGCCATGTCTTCAGCTCACCCATCACATAGCCGCGATATCGGAAGCTGCCGCTTTCGCCCAGGCGCCCCTTGAAGCGCGCGAACTCGGCTTCGATTTCTTCCTTGCGAGCGGGATCCCACGGACGGACGACGTGAAGACACTCGCTGAGCGGCGTGCCGTTGATCCGCCGGTCGAGTTGGCGCAGATGCCAGTGGCAACGCGACCAGTTGCGACTCCAGCCCTTCCCCCATCGCGTGAGAGACGCGCCTTCCCACAGTTCATGCAGCAGGCCGAGCATTCCAACCGACCGTCGCCTTTCGCCGGCACCAGCTGTCGCAACCCCGCGCGGTGCACTGGGCGCGCGATCGCCTGCCCGGATCCGCAGCGGCACGTCGACCTTGATATCTGCGCTGCCATCCTCGCGATCGACGATAGCGCCGGCAGCATACGAGCCGCGACCGGACGAGCTTGGCAAGAGCTTGGAAAAGAAACAGAAGGACTGGTGCTGCTCGCCCTCGAGGGGCCAACCCGCCAGATGGTACAGGCCTTCGCGCTGTCGGATTACCAGCCGCAGGCGGCGCGGAACGGAGCAGAGACATTCCGCGTGCCCCGCTTCCGCGCGAGCCTTTTCAAACCATCGAGAGTGAAAAGCAGGCCTTGTCTGCAGGTCGTCCAGTTCAAACTTGCGCCCGCCCATCAAGACTGTCGTCATCGCATCGGTCCCCGTACGAAGTCACGGCGCCTCCGCAACGCGGAAAAGCCGGACTATTGATCGGTGCGAAGATTAACGGCGAAAAATGGGATGAACAGTCGCAATAAATTGGCGAGCATGGCGGAAAAATCTGTCCGCCTGATCCATTGAGACGCCAATGGCTTCGCCGATTTCCGCGACTGTGACGTTCGGGTTGAGCTGCATCATACTGGTGGTCTCTTGCAGCTGTTTCGCCAGTTTCGGATCAATAGGCCGATATCGCAGACGATGGATCTCCGCACGTCGATGCTCGAGTTTGGGCTCCTGCTCCAGCCAGTCCAGCACCGCTTGCCCCTCTGAATTAAAGCGCTCTAACACCTGCACCAGCGCGGGGAGATGGATCATTCTGCGGACAGCGTGCTCCTGCGTCGGAACCGGATAAACCTGCCCTTCAAACCCGAGCAACTCCACAGTCGGTATCAGCTCCTCAGAGAACGTCAGGCCAATGGTTCTGGCGATGTCATCGAGCGAGAAAGAGCAGAATATCTCCCCGTCCATGCACTGGACCGATATCTTTTCCGTCTTCTCGACTTCTTCCGCTTTGTCTGAACCCGAATCTTCGGCTCCTGAAGCCGGCAAAATCTCCTGTCCGGCTCCCCTCTCCCGAGGCTCGTCGACAGCACCCGCCCCTTCTCGCTTCGCGTCCGCTCGCTCCTTCGCCTCCAGATCCTCAGAAAGACGAACCTCAGCCGCGGGCTCTTGCTCCCCGGCCGCATCCTCCCCGACGATAGGCCGCTCGAATACCAGGCGGATCACACCCATTTCGCTTTTCTCTTCGCTTCAATAGCTCTACGCAAGAGCATGGACAGATGCTGCATCTAATATTTTGTCGGACGCATCGAAATACATGAGCAAAAATAGCGCCTCTTAAGATTATGCAGACTGGCTCGCTTTTATAGGCACCTATTTTCCCCCAGGTTCCCAACTAATTGAAAGGTAATCTGAGGGTTTGCTTAGAACGAAAACGTTTGTCGGAAATGTTTCCCGGCGCTTGTTGTTGCGATGCCACATTATGCAAACCCGGCACCCATTTTTCCACCCCTCAGAGCTGGGGGGGCTTGAGGGGAAGTCGCAATTGACGGGGATCAATCGCTGGCAAGTCCCTGACTTCCTTGAGTTTTGCGACCGGTTTTGGAGCGCGAGCCGAGCGGTCTTCGGCAAAAGAATGCTGTTGCGCGGATTCAACTGAGGGCGTCTCCGGACGAGGCCGGGGTGCCGCATCGTAATAGGTGCAGCCAAGCGTCTCGATGAGCGACGCGGGGACGGACCGTTCAACTCCCGCCGGTTGCGTAGCCTTCATTCCAGCGCCACCCACCTCCGAACCCGCCGGATTCTGTGTGCTTTTCGATTGCGAATGCGTCGCAGGGACGTCGTTCGCGCTCGACGCGGCGTCTGTCGGATTTCTAGCACCGCGTCCACTGCCGACGGCCGGCACATCGGTCGCGCGCTTGCCAGCCGACACGGATTTCCGCGTCCTGAACTTGCCAAAAAATCCCGTACCCAACAGCCGGCCGTCGAGCGGCGCCTTCTCCGCACTTGCGACTTCTCGCTGCGCGGACAGGTCATCCGTGGCGGCGCGCGACGGCTCCGCAGGAACAGGCAGGTTGAGCGTCGCCAATGAAGCGCGCACGCCGCTTCCAGCGCCACCTTCGCCTCCGGTTGCAGGCGGCGCAGACCCATCACCGGCGTCCGGCTTCTTCTTCAATTTCCCGAAGTAGCTCGCGGTCACCTGAGGACGGTTATGCCCAAGACGCTTGCTCACCCGAATCAGCGCATTGCGTTGGTCTTCAGCCGACATCTGCCCCTCCGTCCCTCCAAGGCTACCGGGGATGAAGCCCTCGAGAATCGCGCAGTTCTCCGCGTACTCCGCCCTGAGGCCGTGACCGACAACGCCGCACGCCTCTTTGCCGATCCCCAGCTTCTTCATGAGGTACTTGTAGCGGCCGAGGTTTTTCTCCAGATTCGATTTTCGCCCGTACGAGTCTTTGTCCCAGCCAAGATAAGCACGCTTCGAAATGCGCGCCTTGACCGTATCGAGAATCCGCACCTGGAATCCGAACTCGAGCGGGATCAGCCGCTCGCGCCCGCCCTTGCCTCCGCTGTCGCGATAGATCATGAACCCGTTCTGTCCTTGATCGCGCAGATCTGACACCCACGGGCGAATGTTGAGCGCCTCCTTGCGACGCAGGCCGAACGCCAGTTGCATCGACACCATCAACCCAAAGCGGAAGTCGATCTCGAACGCCTCCGCCAACTTTTTCTCGACATCGATCCCCGCCGCAGTCCAGGACTTCGATTGCTCCGCCGCGTTCACAATTTTCAACTGCGCAACGTCCACGCCCTGCGGAAGATACTCAGCCAGCGACTTTTTCAGTTGAGGCTTGTTAATCCACGTGCAGAACTTGCCGATCACACTGAAGTCGTTCTTGATGGTCCGCGGCGCCTTCCCCTGCTGGATCCAGTAGTGGACGATCGCCGCGATGTGCTTCTCGCGAAGGTTGTGCGGATACACAGCCAGATTCAATTCGTTGTGCAGCGTCCGGAACATCAGGTCCAGAACGTCCCGGTTCTGCTGCTGCGTTCGATTGGACGACACCCGGCCGTTCACACGGACACCGACATTCGCGTTGATGATCTCGTGCAGTTGAAACCGCCACCCGCCTTTCCCGTCGTTGGTCGCGCGAGCGTCGCTTGCGTCCCGTTCTCGGGCACCGTTTAGATCGTGCTTGGCCATACCCCGTCACTCCCATAATGTGAAAAGCCGCGCCTGTCTCTTGGACTGCCAGCCCGGCCCGGGAGCGTCATCCGCTCCCATGCGATTGCCTTGGTGCCTCCCCGATCTCGCCATCGGTTCCGCTTCGCGCTTTTCGCCGCGCCGGGAGTCCAATCTCCCGCATTTCACATCGTGGTAGACGCCACCTTGGTCTTAAAAATGCGTGATTCCGAGTGGGAAGCCGACGTCTAAATACTTCTACACCCGGCCCTGACCTTACGGTTAGCAGGGGGACCTGAGCACGCTGACTCAGGTGTGTGGCCCATCCAAAGCGGGACCATTCTTGTGCGCGTCCCTGCCCGCTACGGGGGAGGGTTCTGAGATAGCGCACGTACCTCTACGGTTCATCACTCCAACCACTCGGGTGGGCGAAAGCCCTCCATGAACCTCGCCTACGCGCAGATTCAATGGCCTGCCAACATGGGGCAGCAGAGGCTCTCAGTCGCTGATCTTGCGTATCCGGTTTTCGACACGTATGTGTACGTTCAGCCGGATAACTCTTCCCGCTCGTCCGCATCCGACAAGGGTTTCGCCTTGCCTCTGTGGAAAACTGTGGGGAAATATGTGACGGGGAAAATAAAAACGCCGGGACGGCGTCTGTTTGGAAACTTCATCCGGAGTGCTTTGCAGTCACTCCGTTTTAGGGGTGTTCCGTTGCGAGTCGGAACTGCCGCATCGGCGGCACGCTTAAATCGGTCACGCCTTCTTTCGAGCACGATGGCACGAAGTTGACGTTTGCGACGACAGTAGACCACAACACTACGGGCCTGACAAGCGCGCACGGACTTATGTCGCAAGGGAATGCTCTCCCTCGCCGTACTAGACATTGGGGCCTCAGTTCCACTGAAAAGCAAGTGTCTCGCCCCCGAAGCGTCGGCACCCCTCACCGCTGCTTCGGATTACTTCGCCGCGCCCTTCGTGTTACTTCGCTTCGCTTCTCTCTACTTCGTTATCACATTCGATCTCCTTCGCTTTGCGTCGCACGCAAATCCTGCATACGACGCGAGGGACTCTTTCACCACGTCACAAGGAATCCCTGCCGATGCAGTGCGGACTAACGCCCGATCCTCCGTGACAACGACCCGGCCCGGCGGTCCACGAGGCCAACTTTATGCGTCGCCTTACATTTTGGACCTTAGTAACACTTCGTTCGACTTCGCTTCTCGTCGCTTTTCGCTTCGCTAAACTTCGCTGACACCGTCGCGTCACTTCGTCGCACTTCGCTTGCTTTCGCTCACCAGCGCCGCCTCTTCGTCATCGGTTTCGTTCCGCTTCCGATCACTGCGCGGCACTTCGTCTCCGTATGCGCTTTCATTCGTTAGCCTTCGCCTCGCTTCGTTTTGCTTCGTACGCTAGCAAAAACTCACGAAAGGGCGCCCCCACCCTAATGCTTTCGCAAAAAGGGACGGTGACAACTGGTGGATGATGCTTTCTGCAACGGAGCACTCATGACTAATACGAAAGCCGATGACCTCGCCTTCCTCAGAGATCGCCGCCGCCATAAAGCCACGGGCAAGCTGGCGGGTTTTAAGCCGAGGATTCTTGAACTCCTGGCTATCGGCTATAACGCGGTCGACATCGCAGCCCGACTAAACGAAGAGGCGCAACTCAACGTATCGGCTCGCGCGATTCAATATTTCGTGAAGGCCTACCGAGGTCGCGTCGATGTGCCGCCCATTGCGAGCCTGCAAACCAGCACTCATTCCACCAGCGAAATCGTCGATGGCGACGCTTCCTTGGCGTCGGGCACCGCGCCGCGAATCTCCGCCACCGCGTCCCCAAGCGAGACGCGGCGCCCGATTCCGAAAACCGCGACTAAGACCACTGTTTTCGATCCAGCAATCGAGCGTCCACACGAATATCATCCACCGAACAGCGATCGAGCTTCGGGCACGGGCCACCTCTCTTCGCAGCCCGCGCGCACGACCGTCAACCGCTTTCAAACCCCGGAGTTCCAAGCGAGCACCGCCGAGTACGAAGCGAATTTACGCAAGAAAGAAAGCAACAGACGCTAAGGAGCCTGTATGTCCAATGTCGAATCGAATGATCCGGAAGGTGTCAATATCGCCGTGATGTCGCCAGCCGGCACCTCCGGGAAGAGCACGGCCTCGGCCTGTTTGCTCCAGCCGAACCTTGGCGACGAACCGATCCTCTCGTTTGAGAGTTCGAACGACGACGCACACGACCTCTACGGCGCAGAGATCGAGACGTTTGTACCCGAGACGTTCTCCAGCTATATGGAGGTGCTCGCGCAGCGTGACCGAGCCGGTAAAAATTCGGTCACCGACGTTGGCGCTTCGTGTTACGAGCCCTTCATGTTTGAGTTGCGCGACTCCCATGTTCTTCACTCTTACGACTACGTCGTCCTCGTAGCCGATCCGGGTCGCGCTCAAACCGATGTACTCTTGTGCCTGGAGAAGCTGCTGGATCAAGGCCTTGAACCGAGTAAGGTTCGACTCCTTTTGAACAAAACAAAACCTGTCAAAAGGGGTTTTTCCATGGCAATGCAGTTCTCGACTCTGTTCAAAGGCTGCATGGACCTAGGGGTCGAAACAAATGAAAATTGCTTTATCCCGCATCACGCACTCTTCAGCTATATCCATCTTCACAAGATCGATTGGAGAGATCTTCTGGCTGACGTCGCCGACCACCGGGGTGCAGTAGCCGCGACACGGGGCCAGCCCATGGGACAACGCCTGTCTCGTGAAAAAGCCGCGACTGCGCAAAGACTGAGGGACGGCGCGCTTCCACACCTTGCTCGCGCATTCCGGGAACTGAACATCGGCCCCCCCACTGCGCCGGCGTTTGGCTATGTGAGCGCTCTCACTTCCGAACACCTCGACGTAGCCTGACGATCGCGCATGGACCTGACCGATCTGGCCGCCGTCATCACCATCGCTACAAAGGATGAACTCGCGGATACCATTGCCGTTCTTCAAGCGATCTCAGCTGCCCTAGAAAAGCATGCGGCCGAGATCCGCGAGAACTCCAAGGCGGCCGAACTACAAAACGATCGGCTCATCAAAGCACTGCACAGGCATACCCAGGCTGTCGAAGACTCAGAGCAGACCTGGAAACAATCGTGGGCTGACATTCGAAAGGACATCGCGTTCGACGTTTACGCCAACAACTACATTTCCCAGATGGACTTCCACGAGAGCAGGAAACTCTCTCAGACCGCCAGGGACGAGGCGGTACTCGAAGAGGCGCGCAGGATCTCTTCATCCGCCCTTCGATCTGTTCAAGAGGCAAACGCTTCGACCCAGTCTATCCTGAAGGCCGTAGAGAAAGGCCTGAGCCTAAAGCTCGAGGATGTTGCGGCAGCGGCGAACGGCCTGCCCCCGCTTCCGACCAGGCCAATCGAAACAACCCTCGCGGGCCTCGCAACCTATCACCTGAAGGCCATTGCAATACGGACCCGCCGCTTCTTTATAGAGGCACGGTCAGCTGCAATCGTGCTTTCCTCCGGTGCGCTAGTGCTTATTGCTATCGAAGGGCTTCATCACGCCGGTTTCCCTCTGCAATTATTCACTGGCCGCTAAGGCACTCCGCTCGCCGACCGCACCCCAGCAGTCGCTGGGGTTCTCCTTTGACCGACGTTTGCAATCGATCGCGCAGCCTCCCGCGATCGAATGCTATACTGCGCGCGTGTTCTTTTGAGTTCCACAGGCCATCGCCTCGCACGAACTTTCAAGACGCCCATCCGCCCTCGCGGCTGATTGGAAACGCACCGCCGAGCGTTCGGCATAAAGTCATAAGCAATTACGCCCCGGTCTGACACGGTCACCGGAGCGACACGGCGCCCTCAATCCCCCTCCGGGCCTCGCCGTCGAAATTTCCAGGTCTGCTCGCACATCTCATCAGTATCACGGTGAGACACCGCAATTTGCTATGTCTTTGATTTCAAAGACCGTTGCGTGTGCAGAGAACATCAATTCCCCTGGTACCCATACACCCTCTGCTTGCGGCTCGTCACTTTTTAAGCCGGCTCCGAGCGATCCCTCGAAAATTATTTTGAATAGGCGCTGAATTTTGCCGCCTTTCCTCCGATACAGGGGGCATCACGCGCGCTCGCCACCCCGATGCGCGCAAAAGCTTGATTGAAATCGCTGATTTTCGTTGTTGGTCTTCCAGACAAGGGTGGCAATCTGGGCGACAAATGTCTATGTGTGTATAAGGAGCTCACATGTCCAGTTCTATCGAGGTCGTCACTACCTCGTCGGTCGCACGACCGATCCAGCTGCCGACGGGCATCGCTGCCGATTTGGCGCAGCGTATCGTCGAACTTGCGCAGATCATCAAGATCAGCAACCAGCAGGCCGCCCTTTCACTCGCCAACGCTGGTGTCGCCGTTTCCCGGCTGAAGGAGGTCTTTGACCTCTGCGGCGAACACTCGTCTTTCTTCGCAGCGTTCTGCGAGCAGACATTCAACTTCAGCCGGGCAACCACATACCGTTATGTGAAGATCGGTAACGTGCTTCGTCAGCATTTTGTTACCGAAGATGGGGAGTTGCTTCCCCAGGCTCATAACGTGCAGCTGTCTGTATTCCGGATGCTCGGCGACGAAACCGATCCGTCCGTTATCGATCAGGTCAAACTTCTCGCCGGCCAGGGTGAAGTGAAGAAGTCGGATATCGACGAGATTCTGCGGGGGATGAGGAACGATCTCACTCAACGTTCCGACCAGATCCTCGAGGCGCAGGGAACGATCGCCAATCAGGAGGCACAACTCGTCGAACTGAACCGGATGCTTGAGACCGAGAAAGCGCGCGCCGACAGAAACGAACTCCACGAACGAGAAACGGCCGCCACCGTCTCGCGTCTCGAAGACACCATCCGTGCTCAGGAACTCGACCTGCAGCAGATGCAACAGCAACTCGCCAACGCACAGGCGGTCAGTGCAGAGGTTCGCTACGAGCCCAAGGAAGTCCCCCCCGAAGGTTATACGTCGGCGGTCCAGGCTATCGCCGACAAAGAGACGGAGCTTATTGCCACACGCGAACGCCTCGCGCAGGCCCGCTCGGAACTGGAGCAAATTGACCGCGAGATTGCGGAGGCCCGCGAATCGCAGCGTACCCTCGATGCCCTGCAAGGTATTGTGCAGGAGATCACAGGCAAATTCCCGCTCGATGTCGTCTCGAAAGCCGCGGCGCTTTCAGACGCCGCTCGGACCGCGGTCAAGTCGACCGGCGAGAATCTCCTTGCGCTCGCCAACATTCTCATGAAGGCGGGAGAAGCCCATGCATGAATTCGCGCAGATGCATCTCGAAGTCAGCGCGTCAGGCAAGGAGAAGATCGTCTCGGCGAATCGCGCAGTAATAGAGGCTGTGCTCTCCCTGCGAGACGTCAGCCTCGAACGCGCGCACCAGATCTTCGGAATGGACGCCGCCGCATTCAACGCTGCAACGGCACTGCAATTCCGCGACTCGCAGCGCCTGGCAGAGAGCTCCGTGCCCATCTGGAAAAATCGCTTCCAGTTGCGCGCTTTACCCGCACCTAGCACGGCCACGTCCGTACTTCTGGATCGGTCCCACATTACCGCCTCGATCACTGAGTCCTTCGGCGATCTCGACGCTGCGACATGGTCGCGCCTCGGCACCTACTCAAAAGGGAAGATCGCAGCGGCCAATGCCAAGGTCGTCGACGCAATCGTTTCGTTTTCTGCAGTCGATGACCCCGCTGCCCACCTTCTCTTCGACATGCCACCGGCGTCCTTCGCGCTGACGGCCCGGATGCTCGCGAGTGACTGGCAGATCCTCCGGAACCTGGAGAAACCTGTGTGGGCCATTCGCTTCGACATGAAAAGCAAGGACGAAGACGGGGCCAGTTCAGTCGGCTTTCTCGACCGCGAAAGCGTGGTGACCTCCATGCTTCGGGCGTTCAGAGACGTCGACATTCCTAGATAGAGACCAATCAGCGTATCAAGCGAATTACGGGGCGATTTACCATGTCACAGATCAAGAAATTCGAAAGCACACAAAACGAGCGCCTTGCCGAGCACCTGGTGAAGGGCAAGCTGCGCGCACCGATCGTCAAGCGTATCGCGAAAGTGCCGCAGTCGACAGTGAACCACTTCTATCAGGTTCACCACAACCGCACGAGCCCGTCCGGTCAACTGCCCACGAACCTGCTATCTCACGCGGCCGGGTACAAACAGAGCACGCATGCCGCACTTATCGTGATGGTCTACCTTCGGATCCTCGAGGAACTGAAGCGCTCCCGTCCGAACTCGACTCGCGAGGCACTGACCGCCCACGCGTTTGGACGCACTCTTGCGTTCTACAACAACGACGTCTGCGGCGGAGATCCGCTGCTCACTCCCGAGCGTGCATACGCGTTGACCCAACATTTCGCTGACCGATCGTCGTTCGCCCGCAATGCGGGATCGCCGAACGGCATCAAGGTGGCGAAGTGCTCGTGCTGTGACATTCCTCTGGTCGTGCTCTCGCACTATCGCGAACATACGTGCGATATGTGCCTCGCGCCGAAGAAGAAACACTAATGGCGGGATCACGGTGAAGAGCCGCCCCTCTTCACCAAATCACGTATGTCCGGGCGCTTCAATCGCGATTTGGCGTGCCAGTTCCTTGCTACGCTATGGGCATAAAGCCACACGCAACGGCACCACGGTGCCTCCACGCAAGAACCGCTACGGACCATGACGACACCCGAAACAAGCGCCGCCCGTCAAGGAATGCTCCTTGTGCGCGAACTGAAGCAACGCGGCTGGACCACGCAACTGATCACACGCTTTCTCGGAAAACCCGACATCACCACAGCGGCTAAGGGTGCTGCGCGCGGTAGACCGGCGGGCCTCTACCTCGTAGACCGCGTGCTGCGGGTGGAATGTTCGGCAGACTACCTGTCGGCGCGACATACCGCGCAGGCCCGCAACAAAACTTTCGTCGACGCCCTGGAAACCAAGAAGGCCACCCTCCTCAATTTCTGCAACGCTATTCCGCTTACCCTTCCCAATGTGGCCGTCAGCCACCTTCTGGAGAGCGCTCGCCGCGAACTGGTGTCAAAAGGTTTCCCCGACACCGACGCCTCGGTCATGGACCGCGCCCTTGAAATCGCGTTGCGATCGTTCGAACATGCAGATTCGAAACTCGCGATCTTCAACTGGCACCCGGGTGTGCGGCAGGCTCGCGCGCGACTTGAAGAGCGGAAGCTTCAGGCTGTCGCAAGTCAGTACCCCACGTTGGCAACGACGTGCGCCACGCGCGCAACAACAGGAGCCTTGATTGATAAAGTCGCTGCTTAGAGCAAAGAAATCGGTCGAACCGCGCGACCTGCCGACGTTCGAGAAATCGGTCTGGTCTGCCCTCTTTGGTCGCTGGGTATGGAAGGTCGACGGCAGCCTTGCCCTCGTTGTTCTCTTGGCCTATATGATGGACCGGTTCTCGATTGGGGTGGGATACGTTCTGCTGCCCGCGAACCTGCTTGCAATCATCTCCTTCGGAGTTATCCTGAAACGGAATCTGAAACGCGATGTCCGGTGGCGCGACCTGCCTGCCATCATTCGCGAAGCCAGGACCAACACGAAAGGAGAGATGTATGAACAAGCAAAAAGAAAACACGACTAAGCTGTGGCCGATCCTTGAACCGCAATCGGATCTTCCGATCTCGCCTGCTGCATGGACGCTGCTCAATGCAGTGGCCGTGATCGCGATCGCATCGCCGTTTCTTCTGATTGTCGCGGCATTCGCCGGCGGGATGTTTCTGTCGGATACTCTTCAGACCACACTCGAGGGGCACTTCGCTCACGGCTCAACGCTGCCTGCTGTTGTAGCAAATACTCTGCGAGTCTTCATGCTGATCGCATGCTTCCGGATCGCGGCCATTGTTGCAACTACGGTTCCGTATCTGGTCCGGCAAGCTCGTGAAGGTCTTACCGCAGCGCTCGAATCCTGAGCGGGTTTGCTTCTGCCCGCGCAGTTTTAACGTCCCTCTTGCAACAAGCGCTCTGCAACCGCCTTCACCTTTGCAGCATACTGATCCCGATAAATCGGCGTCGCCGAATGATATGCGCCGATCGCCGCCCACGTATTCCCGTACCTGTCGATTCCCTTCCTTAATAACCAGGCGGCTGTGTAGATACTCTTGCAACCATCAAACAGGTCGGCCGACGACATGTTGTACCTCGCCAGCTCTGGCAAGTGGATCGAATTGATCTGCATCTGCCCGTAGTCGACCGACCCGTTCGAGTTGCGATTGACCGCATAGGGCTTATTCCCGCTTTCGACGACCGATATGGCACGCAGGATCGTCGGATTAACGACATGGTAGGCTGCTGCGTCATCAAAGCAGTCAGCTCTCGCTACCGTCGCTGCCAGGAAAAAGGTAAGGATGAACAGAAGGCGAAATAACATGGTCGGCATGACACGCGAACTCAACGCCCCTATTTTCACAACGGCCAGCCTCCCTTCGACTCCAAATCACGCGCTATAGCCCTCACCATTTGGAACAGCGCACGAACGACAGCGGAATGTGGAAATTTCGCGTTTTTTCGTGTTGCTTAGGCCCTGTTTCATGCGCTAACATCGCACTGCATTTCAACGCCGCAGAGCGGCATCAAAGTCTCAACTCCCGATGGTCGTGGGAGACATCAATCGTGTATTTGTACACGTTCAAAAAGCGTGCTCCGTTTCGCCGGAACACTCTCAAGTATCCGCAGTAATTTCCGTTAATACACAGGCAATCTCTTTGGTGAATACCAAGGACGGCACTCGCTCGCGCATCTTTTCCGGCTTGCATCCGGCAAAACGGCGGCGAAACTGTGTTCACCTTAGACAGAAGCACTTCAACCGAGGAAAACATGAAATACGCATATAACAAGATCAGTGCTATCGCGGCCGTGGTCGCACTCTCCGCCGCTCTGGCAGCATGTGGTGGCGGCGGCGGCGGCGGTGGTGCCCCGGCGACGCCGGCCACGCCGAGCCAGCCCGCTTCGGCTGGTAATCTGCAAACGACCGTGCCGGCGGCGACGTACACGTCCGGTACGATGCAGGCGGAGACGTTCAAGCAACTGAACGCGTTTCGCTCGGCGATGGGCGTTGGACTGGTCGCGCAAAACACGACCCTCGACACCAGCGCTCAGCCCCATGCGTTCTATCTGAACACGAACATCGGCACGGGCGCGTTGTCGGGCCTGACGCACAATGAATCGTCGTCGCTCGCAAATTACTACGGCGACACGCCGCTCAGCCGTGCGCAGAAGGCGGGGATCTCCGTCACCGACTGGATCGCTGAAGACGTCGCCGGCGGCATTCCCCAAACGGACGCAACCGCGTACGCGAAGGACTGCCTGAGCCGTCTGCTCGACACCGTCTATCACCTGCAAGATATGACGAGCAGCGTGGAGCAAGTCGGTATCGGTTTCACGCAGAACTCCGGCACGTATGTCGACTACACCTGTGTATTCGATTTCGCTGAAGTGAGCAACGTCGTCGGCGCTCCGCAAGCAAACGCTGTTTACATCTACGGCGGGCAGCAGATGGCAACGGACGCGGTCGCAGTCGCACCGCTGCCGAACGCCACTGGTGTCGAGCTCGCGATGGTTCCGGAAACGACCAACCCGGCGCCTGACCTCGCAAACCCGGGACGTCCGATCATGGTGCGCGTCAACGCCGCTTCACCGGGCGACGTTCTGACGGTCAGCAGCTTCACGCTCACCGCTGCAAACGGCACCGTTGTCCCCGCACGCATCATCGTCCCGAGCGCCGCGCTTTCGGGTTCGACGGGCGCAACGGCCGACGTCAACAACAAGTTCTACCCCGGCGTCGCAATCCTGTTGCCGCTCGCCCCGCTTGCCCCGAACACGACCTACACGGTTGCGTTTTCGGGCGCTCGTAACGGCAAGGCGGTTAGCCCGAAGCCGTGGACGTGGACGACCGGCGCGAGCTGATCTACAACGTCATAAACCTGCAATGACAAAGCCGCCCGGTTCACACCGGGCGGCTTTTTTTTTCGTCGCACACGCCACTCACATTCCGCTTCGTCGCATCAAGGTACGAACGTATCCGTATAGCACTGGCTCTGATCCGTGACATATCCATACCCTGCCGGATCCATTATCAACCCTCCAGTGATCATCTGCGGGACGGGGCCGTTTTCACCATTGTACGAAGCGGTTCCTTCACACATCATATCGACCGCCATCATCGGCAGCCCTGCTAAAGTCTGATGCGTCGGATATGCCTTCCACGGCTTATCGGTCCCGATACCCCAGGTGCCTCCCGTTACCAAAGTCGACCACAGGACACTACCGTCGGGCATCGTGTATTTTGTCGCCGTAGCATTTCCTTCGTCATACCAGGCATTCCCGTACATTGGGAACCAACGCAAGATGATGACGTTGACCGGAGATGGAACTCCGCCAGATGGCGCGCCCGGTGCCGAAGGCGGCGGCGGAGGTGCGCAATTCAGGCCGACCCACGACGACCCAGTCCATGACGGCGCGATAATTTGCGTATAGCCCGCCTGACAGGTCGGCGGTGCTTGATATCTACACGCCGGATCCGTCCAGCGTGAGCCGATCCATGTCGAAGCGGTGACGGTGGTCCAACCGGGACCAGTCGAACACATTGGCTGCGGATCTGCAGATCGGACCAACGCGGGCACACAGGTACTATCTTGATACCCCACACTGCAGAGCTGCGGGGATCCTGCAAATGCCGAAACGGCCAGCAGGAGCACCGTCAAACTCAAAGAATGTTTTGCGAGAGTTTTCATACCGATCCCAAGTAACAGTGTTTTGGACTGTATAAGGGACACATGAAACGCGTATGACTCGCGAAAAGACGTTTTTCTTAGTTATCCGATGTTTGTAAGTTAAAGAGACTGCACTGTTGCCGCCGAAACGTCAATGCAGAAGCCGAAGCTTGCCCTCGGTCACCCATTGCCTAGTGACTAAAACCAAGCCGAAACCAAGCAAGATTCGACCGGCTAACCCCCTTGAGCAGTCGGTCCATGCTCAATCGGATGTTACGATCCTGGTGCCGCTGGCACCTTGTCTTGAACAAGGCCCGCACAATTTGGTTCTTGAGCGCACTGGACAGCGAGCCTGTGGAAACCTGGCCGCCCCCAACAAGTGGCGCTGGCACGACGACTGGAATTCATCCAAGAGAAAGAGCCGACCGCGGAGAACCGGTCAGCTCTTTCTCAGACTGCGTAACGAACTACCTGGCTAGTGGCCGCAGTTGCCGCCTGTGCCCCCTGTGCCCTGCGCAATAACGGTCCCCAGGTAGTGGTGATCGGCGCTGCTGAAGAAGCATTCGCCTATGTAGAGGTTGTCGTCGCGGCACGCGAGAGAATAGGTCGGCCCCGTCAGGTACCACGCATAAACCAGCTGCCCTTCATAGGGGTTATTTTGGGTTCCGGAAACGACCTCTGGCCACGACACCAGCTTCAACGGAGCCCAAGGAGCGGTGTATCCCGGCTGCGCAAGCTTAGGAGTGCAGAATCCTAAGGGATCGGCGTCGTCGGACGGTGGAGGCGGCGGAGGAGCACACGAAAGACCGACCCAGGAAGAACCTGTCCACCACGGCGCAGATGTTTGGCTATAACCCGCCGGGCACGTGGGTGGTGCCTGATAGCTACACTGCGGCGATGTCCAGGTTGATCCAATCCACGTCGATGCAGCGACGGTCATCCAGCCCGCCCCTGTGGGGCATTGGGGCTGGGGGGCTGCGGCGTGTGATAACTGGGTAACGCAAGCTGAGTCCTGAAACCCCGCGGCACAATGCTGCGGTCCTGCTGCATGCGCTCCAATCGCAAGAGCCAGCGCGCCGGCTGCTATCCCGACGCGCGTTACCTCCAAACCTTTCATATCTATCCCCGTCTTCGCGAGAAGTTGACGCGTGGCGATGCGCCAAACGTTTCGAAGAATTTATCTTGTCAAATAAGCCGTTTTTGCTGAAATGACGCCACGAATCTTTCGCCATTTCAGTCGACACCGCCCTACCGTCGTCCGGCTGGATGGCCGCTAAGAGTTGACGGAGCGTCAGTAAGCGCAGTAAGTCGACGCAACAGCAGTTCCGGAATTCGGATTGCCAGCGCCGTCCGTGATGTGAACAACCCACGGGCCTGTACCGGTCACCGGACCAAAATTCACGACAGCCGTCGGATTGACGTAAAACGTCTGCGGATCTACCTCGATTTCCGGAATGCCACCGCCAGGGCATGTCGGCGCCGGGACGCCCCAGCCGTTCTGCACCGTGTAGTAGGCCATGCGGAGCACACGTCCGCCGATCGGCAGCCAGTTGCCGTATTGGCATGAAAGGATTTGGCCCGACCCATCACTGTTTGCTGCAATCACGCCATTCGTGGTGCACGCCGTATTTGGCGTAGCTACGTTGCCTGCCTGAAGCGTGCCTTGAACCTGAAGGCCGGCTTTTCCGCTCGCTGCGATCAGTGCGACATGACCGTCAGCATCATTGATGACCCGGGCGTTGTAGTCCTGCACCCCCTGCCCTGCAAGATGGAAGTCGATGTACGGGGTGCCCGCACCTGCAGTTGAGTTATTGCCACCGAGCTCCAGCGACCCGCCCTGGTCGTTATTCAGCTGACCGCCGCCCTTCGTCTGATACGAATTAGCACCCGTTGAATTGTGGGCCGTTCCGCCCGTATCTGTAAGGCTCAAGTCTGTCTGCATTGCGTTCAGTTGCGGTTGACCCGGCACCTGCACGCGATAGAGGTAACTTCCATTGGTTGCTGCGCTTGTGAACGCCAGCAGCGCCGCAAGGTGTCCGCTTCCCGGGTTTGTGTAACCCGTCATAGCGATCTTCCAGGCGCCGTACGCCCCATATGCGGTGTTGGCGTTCATCGTCGCGTCGCCGGCCTGATTCGCATACGGGATAAAGCCACCCGGGCCGTACTGGGAACTCATCTGTGCGGCGATCTGAACAAGCTGCTTCGTGTCCGAAATAGCTCTGCCACCGACAGACGTAACGAGTGACTGCAATGTGCCAGCGGTGGGCTGAAGCACCTGCAATTGCCACGTCTGCATAAACGCGTTCGTTGAAGAGAAGCCACCAGGCAGATAGCTTGCCGCGCTCAACATGGCGGGCGTAATTGTCACCGGTACAGTTGCTGTAGCGGTTGCAGCGATGGTTGTGCCGTAGTCTCCAACGTACTGCATCGCAGCCTTGATGAAAGTCTGTCCTTGGGACGCGACGACGGCATTCTGGACATTTTTGCTGCCCACTACAGCCCACGTCATGAACCCACCGACGCTGAGCATCGAGAGCACAAGCGCGACCATCGCGCCGATTAGCGATTCCATATTGAAGCTCTCACGGGTTGACCAGAACCTGCTGGATGACAGTTCCGGTCGGAATGTTGGTCGGCACGGTCACAGACTGACCACTAGCGATGCTCGCGGCTTGACCTTGGCCTAGCCCCCGCAGCCACAGCTCGCTCATACCTGAATCCGCGCCGATACGCCCGAACTCGCCAGGGACGGCTGGTAGGTAGCTGTAGACGTTGCGCCCCCCACCTGGCGCACTCGTCGACATGCACACCGCATTCGGCGGCGTCGGAACCCCGTTGGGCAAAACAACCGTGATGTTTGCACTAACCATCCCGGGGCTCGAGAGTGCCGCGTTGAGGCACGAAGTTGAAAACGCCTCTGCCTCTAGGGCACTGACGATCGCCTTGTTTTGTATGTGCTCCGCAACACTAGCACCAACGACTCCGTTAGCGGACTGCATCAACTGCATGGTGATGCCGGCAAAGAACATCACCACGACGATCGGAAAGATAGCGAAGCCCATCAGATCTTTCCTCCAACGCTCGTACCATCGAAGATATTCTGCTGCCGTTGGATCTCCGTCTTAAGTTGCGCGTAGTCACCCTTTCTCAGCGTGACGCGGGTCGATGTTTCAGTCGCAGATCCACCGATTATTAACGGACTGCCAGTAATGACCCTCCGCGCAACCCCAGCAAAATTGCCCATAGACATTGACTGATACACAACGGCCGTCAGGGCATCTGCAATCATGGACGCATCGAGACCGGACTCCCGGACGAGGTTCTTGAGCCTTTCCAGCCCAGTCACTACGTCGCTCCCGTGAAGCGTCGTCGACACTACGTGACCACTCATGCCAGCGAGCACCGCTTCAGCCGCAACCTGTGGCGTGCGAATTTCGCCGAGCATGATGAGGTTCGGCGCTGCCCGCAACAGTCTCTGAATCGCTTCCGGATACTCAGAATCTCGTTTGATCTCGGTTTGATAGCACGTTCCAACGGTCCCATTTGGACCAACGTGCGGACCGTCTAGCATGGTCTCTGCCGGGTTCTCAACCGTCCACGCGATGCCTCCAAATTTCTTGAGATATTCGGAGACGAAGGAGAACTGGCTTGTTGATTTACCGGCTCCTGCCTGCCCGAACCAAATGACGAGGCCACCGCGTTGGATTCGCGGCTTCAGGAGCGAATCTAGAAGCATCGGCGGCAGCCCCAATTCATCAAAGGGCATAACCTCGACACGAATGTCGCGGCAAACGTAGACGTCGCCGCGCACCGTGTATTGCCGCATGATGCGCAGGATGCGGTCGCCAAAAGGTACCCGCTCATCCATGCCTATGTCGTTACTGACAAGGTGTTCCCGCAACGCTTGCGCCTCGCTAAGCGCCTCATCAACAAGCGCGTTGCGCTTTCGGTCCAGAGGGCTCGCCTTATACCAGGCAAAGCCGTCCGGCTCCAGAAGTAGATCCGAGAACGGAAGCGAAGAAAGCGTTGACGGTTCGGTGAGCAGCGACGACATACGTTCTCAGGAAAGGCAGTTGTCAGTAGGTCACTGGAACGTGAGCGTCAGCGTCAGCGAATTCGCACAGGCTTGACCGCCCGTCACCGCATCCGGTTGGTTGGTCTGATCGAACGTCGATCCACCAACCTGGAGACTGACGTAGTCCTTCAGGCTCGTCACGACAGCCGTACACGCTTCCGCGTTTTCCGAGCCGCCACCGCCGAACGTGATCTGGCCTTGCGTCGCCGAATTAAGGCTCGCAAACTGCACCTGATTGCCCCAACGATCGAGCACCACCCCGCCGCGGACCATGCTCTTCGGGAAGATGCCCGCCGTGTCCATTGCGCCGACGTTCGCGGTCGTAAAGTTCGTGTAGCCGTTGTTGTTCTGCGAGAACTGCGCCCGCGCATTCGTGATGACCTGCGTGATGTCCGTCGTGACACCGCCGTTCTTGTCCGTCGAAAACGCCTTATACGCCAGCACCCCAACACCTGCCATCGCGAGCAGACCGAGAATCACTGCGACGATGCGCCCAAGAATACCGTCCATTCAAAACCCCCTTTAGAAGCAAAACGTTGTTAATTTCGATCGCACTAGAAATGGCCCACGGACGACGACAAGAGCGAAGAGATCTCGTTGGCGCCCAACTGGAGAATTACGAACGCGAAAAACATCAACCCGGAGAATCCGGCGGAGAGCACCATTCCTTTGGTCAGCAGACGGCGCTCTAGCGTGTCTGCATATTGCCGGGCCACGACCTCGATTTTTTCCGGAAAATTGGGGAATCCAACGTATGCATTCACCTCGTCGATGAGGTCCAAAGAGGGGTATTCGTACCCCGACAACCGCATTGCCTTCGCCATATCAAGGCCGTTCTTGAGTCCGGCGTGAATCGGACGCAACCGTGACCGCTCCCATGGCGTTGCGGTTTTCATCTGGTCATAGATGGCGTCTGCGTCGGGCACGTTGGAACGCAGAAGCGTGGCAAAGGCGAGCAGCCACGCAAAGCCTTGTACCTCCCTGTAGACCGTGAAGGGGAAGACGTACTTGTCGCAGAAAGCTCGGCCTTTGATGACCCCTTCCCCTGTCCAGTTAGGGAGGGCCTTCCAGATCAAGAGACCCACGGCGAGAGACAGCACTACAAACACCGGTGCTGCCCAGCCCACCGCAATCGATCCCATCAGGTACAGGACCCTCGCCCAGCCTGTCCAGCGGTTTGCCGGCAATGCCATCTCGAATTGCGGCACGATCATGTATCCGATCGTGAAAAGGACACACCACAAGGAGATGAGGTACACGGTTGGCGCGAAGAAGCTCGACTGCATTGAGCGCCGTATCCGCGTGAGCCGGTCACGCAACTGAAGAACTAGCCGCATCGAGTGCGACAACTCCCCTGCCTTCTCGCCGGCTGCGATTACGCTTCGCTCGAGCGGACTGATCTTCTCGCCGAGTGCGACCGTGAAGGTGTCGCCGTCGATGACGCGTCGATAGATCAGGTTCGCGGCTGCGCCTGCATTCTTCTTTCCACGACGCAACAGACGGTCGCGATAGTCGAGCAGGATCTCAGGCAGTGTCCGTTCGTTGTCCAGCTGGCTCGACGCCTGTTCGTACAGGCGCTTGCGCGCGCTCCAACTCAGACTCTGCGGACGCGCCCGTTCGCCTGCCTGCTTCGTCACCTCATCCACCGTCCGCTTGCGCGTTGCCCACCCCAGGATCGGCGTGCTCATGCGCCCTCCCGCTTCTGGCGAAGGCGCACGCTGGCGTGTGCATCGTTCGGGTCAACCATACCTGCGAGGACCAGGTCCATCGCGTTGCCCAGCATAGACTTGTCGGCGTCCTTACGCGTCCGGTACCGCTTTCGGGCAGCGTTGATTCCCTGTGCTAGCACGTCGTCCATAAACTCCTCGTCCGTGACGACCACCTCTGCTACTGCCTGAGTGCGGATGATCCCGGTGCCGAAGCAACAACCACAATCAGGAACGTCGCCGCGCACATAGAGGCGCTCGCCATTCCCCCACGTCCCGACGATGCTTCCGAGATAGGATGTAAGTGCTTCGGGCTTCTCCGCGAGAGGCTGCTTGCACTCGCCGCACAGGATCGGGATGATTCGTTGTGCGAGCAGTCCCGAGATCAGATCCGCGTCCGCAATCTTCTGCGGATCAAGAAGAGCGCGATCAAGATTTTCGAGTCGCCGGAATGCGGAAAACGGGTCGTTGACGTGCAGCGTCGACCACACGAAGTGGCCAGTCATTGCTGCTTGCACAGCAGCGACGGCTTCGGCAGCGGCGCGAATTTCGCCGAGCATGATGATGTCCGGGTCCGATCGGAGTCCGTCTCGAAGTCGTGCCTGAAAATCGTCACCATCCGAGGCGAGTTGAACTGCCCAATCCTGCGGATACTCGGGTGGGTTCTCGATCGTGAACTGCGCCTTGTGAACGAACAGCTGGGCCTGACGCTTCATGAGGTTGTAGAGCGTCGTCGTCTTCCCCGACCCCGTCGGGCCAGTCGCGAGAACGATCCCTGCCGGGAGCCTGATAAGCCGGTCACAGAGTTCCTGTTGAAGCGGCGTGAACCCAATCAGCTCGATGTCGCCTATCGGCGCTTTCGGCTTCCTCAACTGAAGATTGCCGGCCTTCGACGGGTCCGCTTGTTTCCCAGTTGCTGTTTCATACTGGAGACGCGCGACTACATAGCTGCAACCCGCTTCCTCGGGATATTTCGGCCCACGGATGATTCGAACGCTGGAGAGGCCACTGCCAGGTATTACGTCGCCCCGGATCTGCGCGTCCTGAAATTCACGCGGGTTGTAGGTTCCTTCTTTTGAGGTCGCAAGCCCGGTGTACATCGAGCGGACGAGCGCGTCCCCTTCCTCCTGGTCCATGCTGTATTTCTCAGCAACCTGGAGATCGCCTTTTACGCGAACCAGGACCTCGGTGAACTTTTCGTTGATCCGGATATGGATGTCGCTCGACTTGACGAGAGCAGCGTCGGATATCAGGTCCCGCGCTTTGGTGAGCGTCTTGAGGTCTGACTGCTCCTTCGACGGCTCGACCCGCCTCGACTCGCGAACAGCAACAAGATCCTGCGCTGACACCCTCCGCACCTTCGGGATAATCCCGAGCCCGCGGACATCTTCAATCCAGGTCAAGAACTGCGGCAGTCCTGCGTGGCGTGCGTCAACACTGATTTCCACGCCCTGCGCGGCCGAGATATGCGCTACGCCCTCCGGCGTCAGCGCTCCGGTGCCGACAGCGAGTTCTCCGATATCGCCCCGCTTGGTTCGGTGGTGCCGCGACAATGCCGTTGCCTGATCATCGGCCATCAGTCTCAACGTCACGGCAAAATACGCAAACGACCGTGTCGAATCCGCCGACACAAACACTCGATCAGCGATGCTCGCCGGAACCGCCGGTACCTTTACGATCGCCGCCTCGTCTACCGCCCTTGCGGCGGCATTGCGTTCGATGCTGGCCGGTGCCTCAGCAACGACTGACGCCCTCTTTAGGGACATTCCAGGAAATGCCATTACCAACTTTCTCCTTTAGAGGGTGAGGCCGCCTTCGGTTGTTCGGTCGGCGCCTTCGGTGGATGCATCTCGCTCAGCGCGGCGATTGCCGACGGCATGGGAGCAACACCGCTCACTGAGGCTGTCTTTGCTTGTGCAGCCGGGACGGCCGGCGCGCTCGGCTGGACGCCAACAGGGGCATCAGATTTCTTTGCAGGCGGCTCTACGGCCGTCACGGGTGGAACAGCAGCCGGCACGGGTTGAGCCGTTGATGGCGTTATCGCGACGATCTGCTGAACATCAGCTGCCTTATGAACGACAGCGGCCGGCGCGAGTTTTTGCGGACCAACTTTTCCTTGGCCTGCTTGCATGCCACCGCGCAGTGAGTAGAGCGACCCATTCACTTCCCAGCCTTTCGCCGCGGTCCAGTCGAGCGTGTTGACTCGCATACCCGGCACTGCATCGAATAGCTCTGCGAACCAGAGCCAAGGGGCGACACGCGTGGTGTAAATTGCAGGTGACGACGTCCAGGGTGCCTGCTCCGCCTCCGCCTGTTTGCTCCCCGGCAACGGCGCGACGGTCTGCTGCGCAGTTAGGGTCAATGGAATCCCGTAGCGCTGCGAGAGCGTCCATGCGGCACGGCTTGCTGCGTCCGAGGTCTCCGCCAGCGACGATGGCGCCGGAAAGCTGACCGGAATCTGCTGACTGACAGTTGAGTGCTGCGCATCAGCGGCCATCCGGCCCGGGGCGTCATCTGCTAGCCCACCGTCACGGTCGAAGGTCGCATTGATAGTGACTGCGTTGGGCTGTACACCGCAATGCCACGAAGCCAGCTTCCATCCCATTTGCGAAAGCCGTTGGGAATACCACGCATCCCGGCACGCTGCGAAAGCGTCCGACGGCATAGCCAACCGGGTCCATGGCAGAATGCGCGACTCGGCGTCCTTACGCGCCTTGATGGCCGAGAGCACAGCGCGCCGCTGCTCGGCCGCAACACGTGCCTTTTCTTCTTCGCCGTGCTGGTAGTACACAACACCAGCGATCCCGCCGATCAGAGCCACCCCAATGCCGCCTCCGATCGCGAGCGCCTTGCCCCAACCCCCGCCCTGCAGATCCTGGAGTTTGATATTTCTCGTCGATCCCCTGACAAGTTCCGCGAGATCGTTGAGCGTACCTTCCTGCTCGTCCCATTCTCCGAGCTCGTGTAAGTGCCGGTTGTGGACGCCAATAACTTCGGCATACGTGCCGATCTTGTCGCCGTCAGGAATGACGGAATGACCATCGCGAACAGCGATATACCAGTACAGGTCATCATCCAGCTGATACAGGCCCATCCACGGCTGCTGATGCTGCTCAGCGACGATTGCCGCAAGAGAAACCAGCTTTTCCGGTTTCTTACCGAAGATCGGGTCGCAATAGGCGCTTTGGTGGTTGCCCGAGATCGTCTCGCGACGAAGGCCCCACCGGCCCTTGTCGAGCGAGTGGCGCTGCAGGTCCTTGCGCTTGGGACGGTGGTCTTCATGACGCCAAGACATGCCGACGACGAACTCACCCTTTACGTTGGGTAGGGAAAGCGAGTGCGCCACGTTATGCTCCCTTCAGTGTCCACTTACGCTTGCCCTTCTCGAGCTCTACGCTGTCTTCCGTAATCTGACGGACGGTCCATCCGCCAGCAACGGTGGAACCTACGGAAACAGGGAACCCGCTACGGCCGTTCACGGTAAGCCACGCTTGCCAGTGACCTTCGCTTGCGCTGATCAGGTCGATCGTGATCGACGCGCCGCTATCCGTCGGCACGAGTTGAAGGCCAAGCTGGCGCGCCGCCTCGGCGCGCCCCGGGCCCCGATCGGTCAAGTTCTGCACCCGCGTGGGACTATTCGTCCCTGCGTCGCCAAACTCCGCGAGTTTGCGTTTCAACTCGGCGACTTTGAGTCGTCTCGAAAGCAATTCGGCCTCAGCGTCGAGTTCGGCCGCCTGTTGTGCTTGCGACTTACCGACAGGGTCGACGGGAGATGCAGAAACAGCACCTGGCGTAGCCGCCCCTTCTGGCTTGTCCTGCTGGACAGTCGCAGCCATCGCGTTTCCGAACAAACCGGTGGCGAGCACCGCGATAACAAAAGCGATCTTCTTGGTACGCATGATGGGATCCCTCACAGAAGGCGTGCGGTAATCACAACCGCGATAATCGTGTCGCCCTTCTGGGCGTCCATGCCGCCGCCGAGCAGCGGGTTGTATGCGGAACCGACACCGTTGTTCGTCGTGCTAGCCGACTGCTGTCGCATGCCAGTGAGCACCAGCGTCTCGCCTGGCTTCAGGCTGACCGACTGCTCAAAACGCGTGACCTGCAGGGTCGGCAACTGGACGCTCGATTGATTGGAGCCACTGCCCGAGGTGAACGTCACAAGGTTGACGAGATCCGACAGCGTCATGTCGAAGTCGATGAGGACGCGCCCATTCACAATCTTCGGCAAAAAGCTGCTGGTGAAACCCGGCACCAGCGTCGCTGTCTGCATGGAGGTCGAAGAGCCGACGCTCGTCGCCAGCGTGGTCTGAGTCGACGCCACATACCCCTGGCTGCGAGCCGCCTGAAGCGCGAGGACCTTGCCGTTCTGTGTCACACCCGAACGCGCCACCACCTGTGAAACATTGCCGAGCGTCGACAGCGCCTGCACCGCTGCACTCGACCCTGCCAGCGTTCCGCCAAGAATCGTCGCGCCGAACGACATCGGTGACGAGCTGCTCGTCACGGTCGGCGCGGCCGCACCCGAGAACTTGATACCGGTATGTCCATTTGAACTTTCATACGCGAGCTGGAGATTCAGGCCATAGTTGTCTTCCTGCGTACGCTGAACCTGATAGACGTGAACGTCGATCGCGACTTGCTTGCCGTATTGAGCGTTGAGACTCTTCACCCAGTCTTCGATGCGATCGCATTGCGGCGGGGTGCCCGTCACGGTCAGCATGTTCAGATTCGGGTCTGCGTGGACCAGCGCGTCGCCACCCGCAACGGCCTTTGCCGATGCTTCGAGCTTCTCCCACGGGCTCACGTGAATACCGAGACGAATCGTCTGGCCTCCGCTGCCGGAGTTGCCACTGCTCGAGCCAGCGCCCGTCGTCGGCGTCAGGCTCTGCGTGCCAGACGTGAGACCGCCGTTTTCCGAGCCAGAACTCGACGACGAGTTGCCCTCTCCGGTCGAGATCGAGCCCGTCATACTGGATGTATCGGGCAAAGTCGGAATGGCGAACGTCCGGGTCTCCGTGCGGAAGAACGACACTGTCCCGTCCTGATAGCGCGACCAGACGTTAAACGAGGCGTCGACGATATCCAGGAAGCCGCGAAACTTGCCGGTGTACTTGACCGGCCCGCGCGCCGTAGCAACGGGGATAGCTCCGGCACCCGAAGGCGTCGCCGAGGCTACGGCCGGGACCATTCCAGGCAAAGGCAGCGGACCGCCGGCCCGTGCGACCAGCGAGCCAGTCAGAGGCGCTGTCGCTGCACCGCTCGACGCGGACGTTCCCGCCGTAACCGAGGAGTCGATCGACGAGCGCACGTGCTGCGTTTCGACGATCCACTGCGCGATGTCCGAGAGGGTCGGCGATCCGCTCTTCGTCCACGAGAAGTACACGTCGCGGTCGAAGATCTCCGGCTGTGCTTTGCTCGCCTTGATCTTCTCGCCAAGCAACCACGCGCCATCGTGAATCTGCACTACAGGACGGGACAACGGGCCATTTTCTGCATTAGCCTGCGCCGTTGCCGCGAGTGCGGCCTGTTGCCGCTGTACGTCAGGGATTGCGCAGCCCGTGATCGTCGCGATCGACGCGACAGCCACCACCGTGGCGATCAGTTTCTTGAAATCAAGCTTCATTCGCTTGCTCCGGATTGGTCGATAACCACCGAGCGGTTACCCTTGTAGATGTCTGCGCGGAAATCAGCGCCGTTTTTGGCGGCATCGTCGAACACCGTCTGCGTAGCCACGATGAAATCGCTTCCGTACGAACTCGGCGCCGGAACGATGTAGTCATCAGTCGCTTTCCACACCACCGACCACCCCACCCGCTTTGCCCACGCCTGTATTTGTGCTTCGAGCGACTGGCCCGCGACCAAATCGAACGACGCCACCGGCGGTACAGGTGTGACCACTACTTCCGCAGGCGTCGCCACGGGCGCCGCCGCAATCGCGCCCGACGCGGCCGCGACTTTCTGCGGGGCTTGTGCCGGTGCCGCAGGGGTCGGTGCCGTTTCTTCCTTCGACACCAGGTTCCACCCGTTACCCGGAAGACCATCGGCTGCTGACGGCAGCTTGTCCTGGGGGCTCAGCGAAGCCGTGTTGAACGACTCCCCACCGCCAAGCGGTTGCCAATCGCTCTGGGCATTTGCACTTCCAGCAAACGCGGCGTAGACAGCGGCGGTGGAGAATGCGATCGCGCTCGCTCGTGAAATTTTTTTGTTCATTGCTGTTCGCTTTTTCGTATGGGCCGCTGACATCAGGACTTCTGCGCAAGACGCTCGAAGTACTTGACCTCGAGCTTTCGGGTGACGTTGGCGGTCTTCCCGTCGGCGACGACGATGAACTGATCGGCGACACCCTTGAAGCGATAGAAGTTGCCCTTCTGCTCGCCCGAACCCGCATGGTTGACGTCTTCGACAGTCACCTTCACAACCGAAGGGGCGAACTTGAAATACGTCGCGCCGTCGCTGTCAAACACGGCTTCGAGATGAGCAGGACCAGCGACGTCGAACTGGTACACGTTCGAGGAGGTCCGGCCGACTTCGACGCTCGTCTGCCCGTTCGACACGATGAAGCGCGGTGCACGGTCAATGGTCACGACGTTTCCAGACGTGTCCCACGTAGCCGCCAGCGATTTCCCATCGGGCGTAGTGAACGAAAGTGCCGCCTGCTTCGCTGCAAACTTGATCTGGGTATGGAGATCGTCGCTGTCACGAATTGCCTGCGCGCCGAAGTTTTTTGCGAGCAGCGAGACACCGCTATGCGCGCCGGACGCGGCGACGGGGCCTGCCCCGCCCCCGATCGCGTCCTTGGCAGCGATGCTCATCGCCACTTTCTCTATTGCATCCGGCGCCGTCGCCGGCGCACTCACGACGTTCAGACCGACGGCTCGTGGGCCAGCCGGCTGAGGGGGAACGGATACCGACCGCAGTCCGTTGCTGAGGCCACGAGACGGAGTTGCTCCGGCGCCAGCGCTCGGCGCGCCACTGTGGGTGACCACCATCGAATACCGTCCGGCGCGAACAGTGAGTTGGTCCGGCAAACCAGGGGCGCGGAGATAAGGGCCGTCCTGCACGCCGCCTTTAACCGTCGTCGGGATGTGAGGCGCCGGCTGAATGTACGTGTCCGTTCCGTCGTTGAACACGAGAACGGGGCGCACCGCTGCCGGCCCGTCCACCGCATAGCCAAAATCCAGTGGCCCAGCAGCGTGAACCGCGATCGGAAATTCAACGCTGGCAAATGCGACCAACGCCGGGAGAACACGACGCATGAGCGCGCGCGCGCGAGTTGAACTCATGACTAGACTCCGTTGGAACGGTGATACGGCGTCAGGGACATGTCACGACGCACGATGAAAATGAACTCGGTGCCCGCGTCGCGACTGATCGTCGGCGGGATGTCCTTGTTTCGCGACAGCAGAGTGTTCAGAACGTCCTGAAGCGTCTGGGCGAAGATGGTCCCGCCCATTTGCGTGGTGCCGAGCCCTTGGGACACAGTCGTTGTCGTCTGGCTCTTATCGAGCAGAAGCGTCGCTGCCCCAATGACGAGAGAGCTCCCGAAGATCTTCCAGAAATGGTTGTTGACGTCGCCCTCTAGGCCCCCCTTCCCATCCATCTCCGCGCCGGACGCACTCGCGAGATCGATCCACGTCCCATCTGGGCGAATCAGACGCGTCAGTGCAACGAGAACGCGGTCCTGGCCGTTCTTGATGTCGTGGTCGTATTTCCCCATCACGCGGGAACCACGAGGGATCAACAGCGCGTTGCCAGTCGCTGAGTCGAAGACATCAGAGGTCACCTGTGCCGTGACCACGCCCGGTGTGTCGGTGTTAAGACCCGTGATCAGGACCGTGCGGACAGGCGTACCTTCGGAGATGATGTAGCCGTCCGCTTTGGAGTGCTGCCGGAGCACCTGATCGCCGTCGCTCGACTGGGACGCCAACCACTTATCCTGCTGAGCGGCCGGCCCTGCGACGATCGGGATCGCCGAAGCATTCTGCTGACCCGAGGCCGCAGCTGCCGCCATCTGCATCGCCTTGTCGAGTGTTGCCGTCTGCTGCTGTTGCTGCGTGGCGAGATCGGACATCAGACGCGTACGAAGCTGGTCCGCTGTCTCACGTTGCGAGCCGCTTGCTCCTGACGACCCACCACCGTTGCTATTCCGTACGGTTTCCACGTTGTTCGCGAGAATCTCCGAGGAAGCGATCTCTGCGCGCTTCTGCTCCGCCTTGTCGAGTTCTGCCTGATGCGCGGCCGCTTCCTGCTGGGCCTGTTGTTGTGACGCCGCAGGGTTGCGTTGCTGACCGCCCGCGCCTGCCGCCGAATAATTGTTTGTGCCGATAGCAGCCGCGGCAGCGGCATTCGGATCGCTCGACGGATAAGCGGCGGCAGCGGTCGCAGCGCTCGCTGCGAGCGCGGCTTGCCTGGCTTTTGCGTCCGCGTCTTCAGCAGCGCGCAACACGTCCCTGCCGCTCGCTGCGGCCACAACCTGCTGGTCGGCTTTCGCGACGGTCGGCGCCTTCTTGGACTGCGGCCACAGGAACCACGCGACAAGGCCGACAACGCCTAATCCGACCAGATACATCTGGAGGTTCCGCTTAGGCTTCTTGCGCGTCATGTCCGACGCAGCGCTACGGTTCGGCGTTTGAGCGGACTGCGGAGGATCAGCCATCGGCCGGTCCTGCGCATCCGGCTTGTGATCAAAGGGGTTATCGAAGGTATCGGACACGTTGGTCACCTCAATGCGTGTAATCCGTCGAGGCAGACCGCTGCCACCAATGCTTCGGAGCGCGATCCGAGGTAATCGTCACCTCCTGATCGTTCAGCTTCAGAACCAGGGCATCCGCAAGGCGATCGACGACGACGAAGTCCTCGCCACGCATATGGTTGTCAACCAGTTGCAATTTCCCGTTCCCATCCTTGAGGAAGACCGCGGGCTGATCCTGAATATGCGGAAGGTGGATGAAGGTCTTCGAACCGTTGTCCAAAACCTCAAGCGGACGGAACGGCGCGTCGCCTGTAATCGTGTACCCGTAGTGGTAGGTCGACGGGTCGCCCGAGGGCGAGATCAACTGATCATTCAGCCGCGTTTTTTCTGCGATAAACGCTTGCGCTTGCGACTGCGCGCGCAGTTGCAACGCCTGCTCTTCGTCGGGGTAAACAAAGCCGACTTTCTGATAGAACTTCCCACCCACAGGCGACGACCGCAGCTCGAACTCGTAGGTGCGTTTATTCGTGACCAGCGTCATGGTGGTCATCAGGCCCGGCCGAACCGGTTTGATGTAGAGGTTCTTCGGACCGCCACTGACGCGCCATTGGATCGAGTCACCGATACCGGGCTTCTCGGTAATGCCTTCGTCGGCTCCGAGTTCGATATGCGTGGCTGCCCCTTGCATGGCCAGAAGCGTGTACACGGCGTCCGAGCTGTAGGTGAACGTAACGATGCGGTTGTCAGTCGGCAGGGGCACGGGGTCTTCTGCGCTATAGCCTGCGTTCGCGAGCGATGCCCGCAGCATCGCCGCTACGAAGAAGACGACTGCGCATGCGAATCGGGGGGTTCTCATTGAGTCGACTCTTGGTTGTTGTTGAAGCTCGTGACGTACAGACCCGCCGGGTTGCTCATCACCTGTTCTTGGGTATGGGGCGGCACACGGGTGAAAGTGATCGTCATCACCCACACGGTGATCGTGGGTTGCACACCGGGTCCGAGCCGCTCAGTCAGCGAATAGCGAAGCACCGCCGTATCGTTCTTGATGAAGTTGACGCTCAGACGCTTATAGGTCCGACGAAGAGCCGGGTACTGATGGAGGCGGCCCAGCGGGTTCTGCTGGTGGATCAGGTCCTTCAACTGATCGGCCGCGTCGCCGATTGCCTGATTGCCAGCGGTGACCAGCCGGTCATTGATCACCGATGCGTTGATGTCCATGACGTTCTCGACCCACTCCGAGAGGAAGTACGAGATAGCGTTCTGATCGGGTGTGTAGTTGTCGACAGCCTGGAAATCAGGCGAGAGGGAACCACTCGGCGACTCATGCAGAACCACGGTCTGCACCGTCTTCAGCGGAAACAGCATGATGACCACGCCGACGAGCGCCAGATTCATGATCATTGAGAGAACAGAGAACCAGTAACTTCTGTCGCTCTGCAATTTGAGTTTCGCGCCACGAACAAAGAATTCGCGGGTCGCCGCCTCGTTCACGGGACCAGGCGTGAAGTTCACCGGTGCTGCGGAAGTTGTTTGAGACATTTGCGCGGATCATCCAGACTGTTGAGTGCACGTCTAGATGGTGCCCGCTGGAAGATTGATTTCTGCGCGGAATGTAAGCCTCGTTCTGGCCTGTTTTGATGTGGTCGAACTCCGCTTTGCTTCGGGCCGAAGACTGCCGGTCGAGGCGACGTCGAGTCGCAAGCCGACCGTATCTGCTGTCTCACCGTGAGACGGGCGAGTTTGCGGAACCCCAGCATTTACGGGATTTTTCGTGTGCACGGATCGCACAAATTGCTAAGACCCGTGCACATCGTGTCGATGGATCGCTATTTTTCGATCGCGGCTATTTGGCCATGCCCGCAATCATTCGCGCGAGCCGCATTCCATCTTTCACGAGGCTCACCTCTTGAGCGTGGCCGTTTCCGAGGAGGTCAGCAGCAAGGCCAGGGATCTTCAGAAAGATGAACCGCATGATCCATATCAGGCCGATCATCGCCAGAGCCATACCGAAGGACAGCCCTGTCGCATTCGTCAGCGCTGCCGCGGACTGCGTATTAAACGTGTCGATCACCGGCTTCAACAAGGTCAAGACGATGGAGATTAGCGACTTGTAGAAGAATGCTGACATCGTGAAACCCAGCCATTGGTTGGCTAAAGATCGCGACCATGGCGTGACCCCTGAGATCACAAAGTAGGGACCCACCAGGATGCCAATCCCCATGAGGATGCTTCCCAGCAGTAATACCCCTATCAGCTCGGCTAACGCGATCGCCGACAGCACGATCGCGAACAATACGAGCAGTACCATCATGAAGCCAAAGAAGAATGTTCCCATCCCGGACGTCAGGATGTTGGCGCACGCGATCGCCTTAAAGGCGGCTATCAATCCGGTAACCAGACCGTTGAACAGGGCGATACCAAACTGTGCAATCGCGTTCGTCAGCCCTCCTGTCGACGAGACCCCCAACGAGGTAAAGATCCCCCCGATTGAATCCGTGACGGAATCGTATTGATGGAGGACGCCTCCGCACACAGCGCTCGGCGCCGCGATGTCGATCACCACGGAGAGATAGTTTTCGCGCCCGTCCGCCAGATACTTGAGCGTCGACCACAACAGGTAGCCGCTTGCCAGTATCCCGCCAATCACGTATGCGCCAGGGATCAGGCTGGTCGCCGTGCTCTGGGCGAAACTGCTGATCACGGCGTCCGCGTCGGTGAACGGAGACAAAAGGAAACCGACCACCTTGTTTAGCGTGGTTGCGCTTGTCTGGAACGCAGTGATGTCGCAGCCCGACGTGCTCGCGGTATCGGCCATTGCGAACTCACTGATGAGGCCCAGCGCGAGGCCACCGAGAACGCGCCCGAGCGCTAGTATCCAGGACCTTAAGCCTGTAACTGTCCGCACGCTTACGACCTTAGACCTGGAACGATCCGGAACCGCCGCCACGCGGCATACCGGTGCTCGTGCTGGTACGACCGCCCGAGCCGCTGGACCCGTCATCGGGCGTTTCTTTGAACCGGACGTCCTGCACGTCCGCTTCAGGACGGAAACGAGGACCACTCGCCGGTCCGCCGCTCGGTCCTCCGCCGCCTGACGGGCCGGTACCACTCGACGAACCGCTACCGGAGGATCCCGAGGACCCGCCAGACCCGCCACGTCCTGAGAGCGCGGGTGCGCCGGACGGACCCGCGCCGGGATTGAAGGAGCCGCGCTGCGAAGATACCGTCGGACCGGTCCCGCCACCATTACCTCTGCTTTCCGCCTCCCGCTGACGGTCCGCCCTACGCTCTTCGCGCTCCGCTTGTTGTTGCCGGCGCTCTTCCTGGCGCTCCTTCTTCTCCATGTAGTTGCTGATATCACGAGCGACGTTACCCGCTTCACGATTCAGACTCGGCGGACCAATACGATGACCACCAACTAGCGCGGCAGCGATGCCTGGGATTCCCATGAAGATATGGCGCATCACCCACATCAGGCCAACAAGCGCGATGACGGTACCGAGGGGCAGCCCCGTTGTGCCGTTATAAGATGCAAGCTGGGTGATTACGCTCGACATCACCCCGTTCATCAACGCGAGAACGATTGTGATCAGTGTTTTGTAGAAGAATGCGCCCATAGAAAAACTGAGCCATTTGTCCATGAAGCCCTTGGACCAAGGGGTGACGCCTGACACCACGAAATACGGCCCGACGGAAATTCCTACGCCCATCAACACAGAGCCAGTCAGCAAAACCCCTACCAACTCCGCCAGCGCGAAAACCGCAAGGAACGCGGCCACCAGCAGGCACAGCAGGTTGATGAACGAGTTGAAATAGACTGCTAGGGACGACGTGAAGTCCGCGCACGCAATAGCGTTGAGTTCGCCAAGGAACCCGTTGGCGAGGCCGCTCATGAAGTTGGCAAACAGCTGGGCGATCTGACCTGTGAGCCCGTTGCTCAATGACCCGACCAACATCGACTTGAAGATGTTCTGCACGCCAGTGATGACCGACGTGTAGTTCTTCAGGACCGCCGCTCCGATTGCGACCGGAATGAGCGCATCCATTACCAGCGACATGTAATTTTCCTGGCTGTCTGCTATATACCGCAAGGTCGCCCAGAGAAAGTACCCGCTAGCGAGAATGCCGCCCAACACGTATGCGCCGCCCATCAGATTGTTGGCGATATCGAACGCCGTGCTGGATATGACGCTGTCAGCGTCATTGAAAGGAGCAAGCATTGTGTCCACAACCTTCGTGAACGTCTGCGCCTCCGCTTTCCATGCCGGGGATGTCGAGCACCCGCCGGACCCCAAGATCGAGCCCAGAACGCTTGCGTGAGCCTCCGATATCGTAAGCAAGCCGATGCACGCAATACACAGTGCGGCGAACGCTTTCCAGTTGATAAGGCGCGTCAGCGACGCAGTGGACCGGCTGCCTGCCATTTTCAGTAGCCCATGATCGTGGTTGCCGTGGGCGCCCGATTGATAAAGTTCTGCGCGTCGGCGGACTTCGCATTGTTATAGCTGTCCAGGCTCCCAGCGTTCGCGCCGTCGCGTCCGGACTGCTGCATTTGCTGATACGCCTGCTGGCGCACCAAGGTGTTGATACCCTGCAGCGTCGCCTGATTGATCTCGGCAATGTTGTCTAGGGACGCGTTCGTCACCTGGATCGCATCGTTCGTGCCGAGCGCGCCGGAGTTCTTCAGCGCGATCGACTGGCGTTGGTTGATCGTCTTCTGGAGTTCCTGGGTCAGACTCGTGTAGTTCGAGAACAGGCCGTTCGCGTTCTGCTGGCCCTGCTGTGCCGCCTTCGCGAGAGCCTGCACATAGTCGGTGAACGAGCCGTCCGTGCCCGTAGCCGCGTACTGTGACATCACGTTCTGCACGAAATTTGCCTGACCGCCGAGTTGGGTCATCAACGTCTGGTCAACGTTCCATTGTGACTGGAGTGATGCGATGTCGTTCGTAATCGAGCCGATGCCGCTCAGGTTCGAGACCGTGTTCGCCGTGTTCTTGATGGAGTTTTCCAGCATCTGCGCACTACGGATGGCCTCCTCGATATCGAGCGACTCCGTCTTGACGGTTGCCATCGCGGTCTGAATGTTCTGCGCGAAGTTCGTCGGATCGAATACGAGCCCGCCCCCTCCAGCGACGGCCGCCGGCGACAGGAACGCCAACGATACCGCCGCGGCGATACACCCAAGACTAAACTTCAGCTTCTGCATGTTGGAACTCCATATTTTTGACGTTGCCAGCGGCTTCGAGGTAGTCGTCGAGCCAGTGCGGGTTGGTGTCACGAGCATCGGCGTACTGTTTGAAGAGCGCCTGAAGGTGAGCCTCGGAACGGAGGAAATTCAGCGACTCGGGCGTGAACGCCGTTTGCACGACCCGCGTGAACTTGTCCTGCACGAACATGTACTCGCGCTTCGGCCGCAGGTGCCGAATCATGTCGACCTGCTGGTCCGTTAGACCGAAGTTCCTCTTGTAGTAGTCGCGGTGCATCTCAACCTTCTGGTTGTACATGAGCACCGTGGTCTTGATGTTGTCGACGAGTGACGACTTCACCGCGCCGTCGATCGAATCGGGGCTCTGAAGCGTCAGCCACAGGAAAGCATTCTTTTTCCGGAACGTCTTCAACCAATCGGCGATCGCATCCGCGAACTTCGGGTTCTGCAGAAGGAAGCTGGCCTCCTCGAGGTAGATGAAGGTGACTTGCTGGGCGTTTTGGCTCAGGCGTAGATCGATCTGACGGAATGCGTATTCCATGAACATTTCCATCAGCGGCGGTATCTTCGAGAGTTCCTTCATCTCGATGGTGGTCCACTGCGACAGTTCGAACTCGTCTTCCTCGTTGTCGAAGATGTCGTACGGGCGGCCTTCAAGCCACTCACCCAGTGCCGTCGTGAGGTGTGCCGGCATGTCGGCCGCAAATGTCCGGAGCCGCTTCTCAAGCACTTCGGTTTCCAGGAGTGCGCGGATACCGCGGTCGATTTCCTCCCGATCCTCGGCCGTCGCGTCATATCCGGACTGACCCAACATGCGGATAATGAAATTTCGAATCCATGTACGCCCTTCCGGAGTGCCGTCGTCCAGCGCGAAGGGATTCAACTTCATCTTGCCCGCACGGTAGTCGAGGTGCTCACCACCCATGAGGCCGGTGACGGTACGACACGAATGGTCCCGGTCGAAAATGAAGATGTTGGCGTTCGGATACTTCAGGAACTGCGAGGCGAGGAACGTGACGAGCGTTGTCTTCCCAGACTCGGTCGGCGCGATAAGGATCGCGTGTCCAACCTGACCCACGTGAGGGACGAACGAATACTTGCCTCCATAGCTATCGACGAACATCGCGTGGGCCGGCTGTTTCGCCCCGAATACTTCGGTAAAGTAAGGATGATGCGTCGGACCCGGATTCATCGTGTAGATCGGCGCGATGTCCGCTACGTTGTCGACGCCGAGCAGGTGGTAACGCGATTGCATCGCCCATTGGCCGGGCAGCATTGCCGCGTAACTCGGGAGCAAATTGAGCCGCTCGCGAATCATCAAGAGCGAGCGCTGCGACAAGATGCGCTCGACGTTCTTGCACCGGTCCTCGAGGTCCGCCTGATCCCTGTCGAACACCATAACGGAGACGTTGACGAACGCCGACGTCGGGCCGCCTTCATTGAGGCGCGCCAGCGCGCGTTCACACTGGTGATAGAGGTTGGCCTTACCAGCAATTGGCTCTGGCTTTTTGCCAGATACCTTCGACATCACAGTGCTCATCAGACTGTGCTGCGTCATCTTGTGGAAGTTGCGAACGTCGGTGATGATTTTCGCGCTCGCTTCGCGGCTCATGCAACGGACGATCTGGGTGACCAGCATCTCGTTGTCCGAACTGAGCAGCTGTTCGAGCATCATCGGGTTGGAATGGCTCGGCCATTCCTTGATACCGTACACCGCTGCAAAGCGGTCGCCGCGGTTGCCCGTGAACCGCAGCACGTCTTCTCCGGCCACGATCTCGTTAGCCGGCAGATAGCTGTCCAGCATCGACTCGAGGGGACGATTGATCGTCATTTCAGGCGATGCGGGATTGAGAATCTGGAACAGCGCGTTGTCGAGACGGCGCATGCTCAGACGCGTCATCTTGAGCGACGGCGTCGTTCCCGTGAAGCCAGAGAGCACCTGCTCAAAGGCCCGGATATTCTGCGCTAGCAGCTTCGCGTCGCGCATATATGAGGCGTTGACCGACACCGCGCCGAACATCGATTTGATGAACGCTGCAACGGGATTGACGCCGTCTTCGTTGATCATCTGCGAGGCGCGATCCATAAGCCCCGAGACCCCGGTACTTCCGGTGAAAAGAACAAAGAGCCAGTGCTTGACCTTGTAAAAGCGGCCGCTACGAAACTGGCGTGAATACGCATCGTCGAGCCGCTTTGCAACCTCGTTCGAGAAATCGCTCTCGAGGTAACCGTCGTCCTTTCGGCGCAACGTGCTCCACCAGAGGGTTACGCGCTCGTCGAAGTTCGCAGAAATCGCGTTCTGCAACTGCTCAGTAGCATAGTTGATGAGCCCGCTGTCGATGTTGTCCGGGTCAAGGCCCTCATACTCGAACCCAACCATCAACGATCCGTCCTTATTCAGGAGCATGTCGTCGGTGACGTACACCATGTACGGGACGAGTTCCTGCAAAGGACGCTCCTTCCTTCCGAGGTCCTTGTAGAACGGCTTCAGCATCGCAACCCCCGACCAAATCCACGGGGCCGCGATCCGCGCCCCCTCAACTCTTCCCGCGACCACGGTTGATAGTGATCGCCGGTCTGGTTGTAGATCTTGTAGATCTGCATGATGAACAGGTCCTTTTTGTATTGGACCTTCAGAAATGCATGCACCACACCGCCAACGATGAACGGGAAGATCGCCGCCCAGGGCTTCCATTGAAAAGCGAAGAAAGCCAGCATTGCGGCGGACCCGTAGATGGCGGCCATAGCGGTCGTGCTCATACCGTCGGACATCTTCGGATAAACGAGCGCGCGTTCGATTGGGGTTTGGCGCATGCTGACGTCAGATGCCCGAGCAGCTCGCCGACAGGCCGAACTGGGTGATCAGGTAGCCCACGATGCCGGCGAGCACGCAGGGAACAGCGATCTTGATCGTCAGGTCCGACAGTTCGTTCTTCGAGTTCATGTGCGCGACCGCCCACAGCAGCAGCGCGCCCATCGCGACGATACCGACGATGTACTTCAGGATCTGCGGAATGATGCAGAGGCCCGAAAGGTTGGCGCCGCCCACCGACTGAGCCATCGCGGCCTGGCTCATCACCATCGCAGCCGTGATGGCTCCCGCCTTCAGCGTTGGGGACTTAAGCCACTTTTTCAATGTCGTAATTTCCATCGTTCACTCCCTTAACAAGGACAACTTCGTTGACTTTGCGGATGCTCTTCACCCGCCCATCTACTTCTTCGGTGTGCCGCGTCACGTGCACGACGACGTGCACTGCCGTGGCAATAAACTTTTGTGCTGCCTCTCCCGAGAGAGTCGCGTTCTCAGGAACGCTCATCTGGAAGAGCATCTCCAGCGCAGCGAGTGCGTGAACAGCAGAACTCGCGTGAATGGTGCTGAGCGAACCGTCGTGGCCCGAGTTGAAGGCGCGAATGAGGTCGTATGTTTCCGTGCCCCGCGTCTCGCCGAGAATCAGACGGTCCGGACGGTAACGAAGCGACTGCTTGACCAGAAGCTGAGCAGTCACGTTGGCGTCGTGGTTCACGACGAAGGGCATGTGATTCGGGAGGCCGGGGTGAAGCTCGACCGAGTCCTCGATCGTTGCGACACGTTCAAATCCGGGGATGCGCTTCAGCAGAGCGTTCACGAAGGTTGTCTTTCCGGACCCGGTTGAGCCAGCGACAATCACGTTCTTGCGTTCGTGCACGAAAAGCCGCAAAATTTTTTCGGCCTGCTTCTCGGTCAACATTTCACGCGCGACCAGTTCCTCCAGCGACGGGCGCGTTTCCGGAGGCTGGTGCTTGCGGATACAAAGGGAAGATCCGCCATGCGAAGCAGGATCGAATGTGCCTGCGATCCGGAGGTCGCCGACCGAGGCGGAGATGACCGCAGAAGCTGTGTTTCGTGTCGGGTCCTGTGACACCAACTTCCCGACCTGCTTGATCGCAAATTCAATCTCGTCGTTCGAGATGCGCAAGGCTTCCACAGCCAACATCTCACCCGCACGCTCGATGAACACACGGCCGCCTGGATTGACCATGATTTCTGTCACGAACGGGTCGTCGAAATAGGGCTTCAGGCTTCGCAAGGCCTTATGGAGGTTCTCGGTGAGTACGGGGGCGGTCAGCATGGCGATCCAATAGGCGACGGAGTTTTCGGACACGAGGCGCTGAGATCGAGCATTCATCCCTCTCGTCACAGCCATTGGGAGTAATTTTGGAGAGCGATAGCTGACCAACTGGCCCGAAAAACCACCCGAAAACGGCCGCATTCGCAATCGGCTCAAAATCGCTACGCAAAAAAAAAACCCGGCGAATATGCCGGGTTCTAGTACGACTGCCGTCGTTGTTGCATCACGACGTTCGGAAGTTCGCTGTGGCAAACCAGGCGAAGCCGCCCAAACCACAGAAGAGAGAGGCCATCACTATCGCTGTCAGCGACCACGGCCACATAGGGAGATAGATCATCAGGCCGATACCGAGCGATAGCAACGTACCCCAGATATTGAAGGCAAGCGGATTGTAGGAGCCGAACTCGTATCGCTTTCGAGCTCGGACGACAAGGCCGTCACCCAGACAGGGTGCAACGATTCCGAATATCCCCGCGATGTAGAGCGGCCAAAACGCTGTCCAACGCCAGATCACTCGATAGGTGAACATCCAGAATTTCGCGAACCACTTGTGAGTCATTCCCCCCATCCACGAGTAGCCCGACCACCCCGTATCTTCAGCGTGAACGGAACTCGTCAACGTCTGGCGGAGAATGCCAGTCTGAACGAACCACGCATCGAAGTTCGCTCGCGCACTCTCATTGATCTGTGCGAGGTCTCTATCGCACTGGATCGCGAAATCAACCTCGGGTGCCTGTATCTGGAGCCCTTCCGCTGGCATGAAAGCCGGAAAAAGCATCGCGCTGAGTATCGGAGCGATGAGCCACCAGAAGTAGATGACCGTTACGAAACGGTTTGTGCTTCTCGCCATGATCAGGAAACCGGTTGCGCGTTACGCTTGATGACCTTGCGGACGATGTGCCTGCCAATGTATTCCGGCAACAGGCGAGCTCCGAGCAGCAGAAGTGATTCTCCGTTCACCTCGTCGGACACCACCCGTTTCCCCCGCGCCACGGAGATCGGCACGTCCGAATAAAGTCTGCAGAAATCTGGAAGCGATTGCTGCAACGGGTCCCAAGCAATCACGCCCTTTTCGACGCTTGCTGTGACGTCGATGTCGAAAACGTCCGTCGCGCGCTCAAGCAGCGCGACGACGTACGCTCCGACCGGGTCTTCGCCGTCCGCCTCGGCCTTCTTGTACGAGGCGATCGCGTCGACAAGGCAGTCCATCAAGAGGTTACCGTGCGCCCCAGGCAACATCGGGCCGAGATGGGCAGAGAGGTCGTTGGACCACGCCTTCAAATCGGGATGCCGGGTCCACAGATCACTCGCGGCCGGATACACGCCCCCTTCTCGGGCGATCTGGGTCATCGTTACGGGCTGGTTGTGGTGTTCTTTAGTGCTATCCATTTGACCTACCGGGGAGCGCGAGTCGGTTCCTGGGGGATTTCAGTTGATGATTGGGAAGCGTCCTTTGTACAGCGTGCTGCCGCCGATGAACGCGAAGAAGTTGAACGGGGGTAGACGGGTAAGCAAGTCGGCCGATACGAACGCTGCTTCCTTCTCATCCAGAGACCGTCCGCTCGACGCGTTGAATTCCGTCGGATGCGCGACGCTTCCCATCCCCGAGTTCATGCTTTCCTTGACCTCGCGGAATGCTGTCTTGCCGAAGGACTCGGCAATCCACTGGGCCGTTTCGTAGTCCTTCAGACGAAGGGAAATCACGTTGTTCAGATTGCCGAGCACCTGTCGTGCCTTGTCTTCGCTACCAAGGCGCGCTGCAAAGTCGGCCTTCGTCTGCGTTGCGATGAAGCACTTCATGCCGGCACCGCCACCCTTGTTCAGGATCTGAATCAACTGGTCGTTGAGAGCTTCGGATGCTTCGTCGACGAAAAGGAAGACGTCCTTCTTTCCCTTCTCGAAGTTGTAGATGTGCCCGCAGACGTTCGCGAGGTCCGCGAGAATAATCGAGCCGATCGCGGAGCCAATCGTAGCGTCGGACAGCGAGTCGAGCGCGATATAGCAGACGCAGTTTTCTTCGATGATCTTTCGCGTGTCGTAGATGGGACGTTCGTCGTCGAGGTCCGTCGGATCCGGCGACAGCATCTTGCCCACTTCGTCGGAGCCGAGCATCTCGAGGATTGGCTCAAGCACCTGAATCATCTTCGAGTAATGCTCTTTCGAGTGCTCGACCATCGCGATCAGCGAGTCGATCACTTCGTCCTTGGCGCCCGTCTCGATGGTCAGCTTCTTGTAAAGGGCGATCTTTGCGACGATCTCGCGCGGATCTTTTTGGCTCATGTGGGACTTGACGTCCTCATCCCACTTGTGACCGCCCTTGTGATTCTTCGGCATCCAGATCCCAATAACCGTGTCGAGCAGGGTCTCCACGCCCAGTTGGGCATAGCGCTTGACAGACTGGATGTTCGGCCGCTGACCTGCCGCCACCATGCCGCGCATGATGGTGTAAAGGGTCTTCCATGCGAACGACTTGAATGAATCGTCCGCATTGACGAGCTGCCCCACTCGCGTCGCAATGTTCGCGATGTTGGTCCAGTTCGCGAGCGGGTCGAGCCGGATCGACTCGGAAGGGCGAGACGGGTGAAAGAACAGGAACTTGCGGCCTGCACGTTTGCACTCTTCCCTGCACCGCTTCTCGAGGTCCTTGTCGCCCTTCGGGTCGATGATGAAGACGGTCCGCTTCTGGTAGATGAGCTGGGTGATGATCAGTTCGTACAGGCGCGTTTTGCCCGCACGGGTAGTCCCGGCAATTAGTGTGTGCCCTTCGAGCGCGTCGAAAGGGATACCGATCGGCGCGTCATCCGGCTCGATACCGTGAATCCAAGGGACGCCGACTGCGGTGTCTTTGACGGGCGTCCAGTGCTGCGGAGTCAATCGCTTGACGACACCTTTGGGCAGCCACGCGGGGACGCCCGGGATCTCCGACGAGCTTCGACGCATTATTTTCGTTGCAACTTCGGAGTGGTACTGCTCCCAACGATAACCATTGCCGAGGAAGAGCATCCCGCGCTCGTACATGGCGTGGGATTCCTTGAGCGTGTCCGGGAGGGTCTTCACTTCGACGCGGTACCCACTCAGCGAAAGCCGGAAGCGGTAAAGGTCAGCCGCGAGTTTGGCTCGGCAGAAAACCATGACGCCTGATGCGAGCGCCGGCACCTCCCAGAACGGTGGTCTCGTCGCGGCCAGCGATCCGACGCCGGCGAGCCACATGGCGGCGGCCCCGACGTCGTAGTTGGGCCTGAACATGTCACTGTACGATCGCATCGACTTCACCTAGCAGAAAGGCTGTGGCTTCCGGAGACAACTGGAGGAGGTTGCGCCGGCCGGGCGGCGGCCCCTGGACGGTCTTAGCGAGATTCAACGCCTTGAGATCCGTCGCGATATCCGTGGGCCCGCGCCCCAGTGATTTGATGGTGTCGACCGTGATCTGGGCCAACCCATCGTCTGTGAAGGTCCACGTTGCCTTCAAATCCGCGTAGTTCGGCTTTGCGCGAATAGCGACGAATATTTCGGCAACATGAGACGGCAGCGTCTTCAGAAGATTTCGCGCGCTCTCATGCACTGGATTTGCCGGCTCCGCGGACTGGGAAGGTGCGGAAGGCGCGGTGTCTGTCCGCTCGCTCTGCGGAACGCGCTCAGACGCAGGGCTTGTGTGCGTAATCGCGGCGGCGCCGGACGCTGGTTTCGACGGTGCTGCCGGCGCGGGCTGGGCGATAGCGGATGCAGGCTGTTTGCCGTCGGCCATCGCAGCGAGCGACTCCGCTCCAACGCCTTCGGGCATCCCCATCGGAATGTATGTGCCGACAGCCGCCTTGCGCTCATATTCATGCGCAAGGGTCAGTCCTTCGTGGACGGTCAGCCATAGCGGCGTCTCCTTCCCCTGCTTCTGACCCGGAGAAATCGAGTCGTACAAATCCTGCACGACCTCTTTGTCGAAGTATTGCCACTGCCCGACCTTGAAAAAGTCGGCCGACAACGCGACCGCGTTAGACTGGCTGAATGACCCTTCATTGGTCCTCCAGGCGATCTCGTAGCGGTCCGCTCGCGCGAACGCCTTCAGCCAATTCTCCAGTTGCGGATACGCGTGATATGCGGCCCACACAGCCGCTTGGCCTTCCTTCATCGCCGTCACGTGAACTTTGCTATGGACGATGGGCAACACGGAAGCCAGCGACGCGGCGAAGGCCGCGTACTTATACTGTTCGGATAGAAGCCGGCGCCTTTCCGACCCCTGGCCGTTCGAGAAGATCTTCGTCGTGGTGTTTCGAAGCGCAAAGAGCGCCGCAGTCATTCCGAATCGCAGGGCTCCGCTCGGTTCGGCGTAAGCGTCCCGTTGAAGGGGACATTCGAGAACATAGGCCGCTAGCCCGTAGACGAGGGGCTTGTAGAAATCGTTGAATTGCGAGACCGTGACGCCAGCTGCCGTTTCGAGCAACTGGATCAACTTCGTCTTTGTGTCGAGGGCGTCGACAAGCTCGAGGGGGGAGCGGAGTTTGAATTCCATTCCCCGATGTTACGAACCGGCTTCGGGCAAACCGTCGCAAATAACCCGCTGCCACAATCGACATTCGACGGGACCGCGATAACGCGGTCCCGTCGAGTCTCACAGTGAGACAAAAAACGGCCCGAAGGCACGGTTTCTCGGGCTTTTCCGTGAGCAGAGGATGCACTTTTCCTGGTGCCCACCCACCCTCTGCTCACGAAACGTCTTTTCTCAGTTGCCCGCACACCGGCGTATCAACGGCAGCCGGCCGGGGAAAAGCCCTCCCCTATAGGTGTAGTCCCAACCCTGGAAACGTGGGCTTCACTCCCTATAGACGTGGTCCTTGTGCGCCCTACAAACGTAGTCTTCACGCTTAAGGACCACGTTTCCAGGGGTAAACCTCCCTATAAACGTGGTCCTGTCGTCGTAAAAGCGGTAAAGAATCAACGGCTTGCGAGGCGTTAACGATTAGATTTTGATTTGGTTTACATCTTACGATCCGATCGGTGAGAGAGATGCTGTGGATAAATGCTGGCGTCTGCGGTCAAAAGTCTCCAGAAAAAAATGGGCAAACGAAACCGGCCGATCAGCCATTTCTCCTGGAAAATCAGCAAGTTCCTTGGCCGCGTTCTCGTTGTTTCCGGAAGGCCCCCTCGGTTCGTGTAGCCATCGGGTGTCCGGAGAACCCAAAAGACCACGTTTATAGGGGTGACGCGGTGGACGGAGCTCCAACTTGCCGGAAATAAGTCTCGCGCTGTCGCTATTCTGTTTATAAACAGCGCCTTAGCCACCAGTCTTAATGTTTACTCCTGGGTCAGAAGGCTGAAAAGCCCTCGTTTATAGGGATATGCTGGATCGCAGGCGCTCCCGGGCCCATCCTTGGGCTGAGGAGCGTTGATTTGCTGCGTGGAATCGAAAAGCCCACGTTTATAGGGCGATTTTTAGACTCTGGAGCGATGAAAGTGAGTGATCACTAACCTAAATGCGCTCGAAAAGACTACGTTTATCGGGAAAAGAGCAGCTGGAACCTGTGTTAGAGACCATCTTCCGGGCATCGCAAGGCCGAAACGGTCCGCATTCTGAGCCGGCCGCGCGTCGATTCCCCAGAGACGTAGTCCTTTCGCCCCCTCGAGCGAGTCCTCGCCGATAAACGTGGTCTTCAGCTATGCGTCTACACCTGACCGGCCCCGATAAACGTGGTCTTTTGAACCTGCCGCCTGGCGCGTGGCACTCTCAAGGCGGCGTCGGACTGTCGGCTCGCCCGAGAAACGTGGTCTTTTCGCTCCGATCGCGAGTCCCAAGCCTGCATCTGCGTCCGGCGGTCGATCTTGCCGACGTGGTAGAAGGGAATCAGGTCGCCAGGCGAGGGTCGTTAGCGGGCATCTGACAGCGTAAAGACTACGTTTATAGGGAAGAGAGCACCCCGCAGCAGCAGGCGGTTGGTGCTTAAGCGCGTCGTCGCGGTTTCAAAGGACCACGTTTATAGGGCTGGCGCTGTCAAGGGCACGTTGGGTGCCGCTGGGTTCATGCCGCGCTGATGCGAATTGCGTACCCCGGGGTCGTCTCGTGGTGTACAGCCAACGGTGCGTTTGGACGTAAAGACCACGTTTATAGGGTTTGCAGAACCCCCCGTTTTTAGTGCGAATCCTAAGGCAGGATTATCGAAGAACTGGCATCTCGGCTTAGTCGATTGCTTGAAAAGACTACGTTTATAGGGAAAGAAGGGGACTTTGTCGTTGAAAAGACCACGTCAAAAGCTTTGACTTGGGACTTTACGGGCTTCATAGTACGGGCACACGAAGAACAGTGTGGAACCCGACGATGGACCAACCGAAGAAGCGGCGCGGCTCAAGCCACGACAAGAAATCCGACGAAGTGACGGACGTTATTGAGATACCGTCTTTTCTCAAATTAGATGCCGTTGGTGACGCGGAGGTCGGTGGAGCCGTCGCGCAAGTGATCACCGCCGAGGACGAGGCCGCTCTGGCCGAGGAATTCTCCGCGCCGGATCTGGCGAAGTTCTATCTGACGAACGAGCTCGAGGGGCAGCAGAATTATCAGCAGAGTCTTGACCTGTTCAACGAAGGCACTCCGATCGTCCAGGCTCGCGAAGACATTCTGCTCAAGAAAGCAATTCAGAACGTCAAATACGTCAACCCTTTTGGGCTTCTGCAGTGGAAGCTCCACAACGCGCTGATCTTCGTTGCTCGCCCTAATCTCAGTCGGCAGAACTTTTTTTCCGTCCCCCTGGATTATCTCTCATGGCTCGTTGACCACAACGTCAAGGACTACGACTACCTGAAGCAGTCGATCCACGAGATGCAGCAGGCGATCATGTACATCCCCAATGGCAAAGGGAAGTTCTTTTCGACCCAGATGATCCAGGAAGTGTACTTCGACGGCACCACGCTGCATTGGAAAATCCCGCAGTTTCTGTGCAAGTTGTACGCAGCCCCGGAGCGCTACTACTACATTTCGATGGCGATGGTGGCGAAGTTCAAGAGCCGATACACGGGACACCTCTACGAGTTACTGCGCGAACATATGTTCAAGGGCCAGACAGGCTTTCTCCGGCTCGCAGACTTCAGAGAAAAGATGATGGTCAGCGAGTCCGAGTATCCCGAGTTCAAACGTTTTTCGTATCGGGTTCTTCAGCCGGCCCTCGCCGAGTTGGAAAAGGAAGCCGACATCTTTGCGACGGTGACATACCGAAGGGAGAACCGCTCTGTCACGGGACTGAATTTCACCATCGCCAGCAACCCGAAGAATGCTGGTGCCGATGATCGGGCGCTGGTGGGACCGGAAACCTTCAGGCAATTGCGTGAGGAATTCGGCCTGAACCAGAAGCAGATCAAAGAGATCACACTGCGCCACTCTGCCGAGCGGATCGAAGAAATCGTCGATGTGCTCTTTTATCGGTACATCTTCAAAAAGCAGAAGGCTCCCGTGAGGAGTTGGATCGGGCTTTTCAACAATGCGATCGAGGACAAAGAGGATCGCTACCTGCTTACGAACTCGGAAAAGACCGAGTTGACCCGCCACCGAGAGGTGAAAGCTCAGGCCGATCGTATCGCGCAAGTGGAGCGGAGCAATGCGGAGGAGAAACAACGCCTGATCGAAGCGCAGCGGTCGTTGACGAGCCAATTCGACGACTACTGGACGAACCTTTCGGACAATGAACGACAGGCCGTATGGGACCGATTTGTTGCGTCGGACGACGCGAAGTCGATCAGGATGGTATTGAGAATTCGGGCGGGCAGCGCGCCGAACATTCAACATCCGCTCGTACGCCCCGCACTCACTGGCTATCTTCGCCAGATCGAGCGAATTTAAGTCATGCTCCAAATGCGGCTGTTGGGCGAAGGAGCAACCGCCCAACACGCCAAATGGTAGCAAATTGATCTTGCGTTGAGCAATAGCGATATAAGTGGCATTTGCACAAGAAGAAAAATTTAGAAAGTTTGCAAAGGTTACGGAGTTTCCCGTCGTTGTTGTGATCACCTCGCCACCCTCTGGCCAACCAGAGGACATGCATCCCTCCCCTCTCGTCGAGCCGCAGACTCACATTGTTCTCGCGCAACGCGCAGCCACACGACCCATATGTCCAGTTCGCAGTCCGGCGATCGCGGGCATCGTTAGATGAACCTTTAAAACGCGCTCGGCTTTCGACGTCGAAAACTAGGCGACCGATGTTTCGTCTTGCGTTCAGTAGAACGACGTCAGCGACCGCCCGCCCGCCACCTCTTTGACGCTCTCGCTTCGGGACATTAGCCGCGAGCCGCGGTTTTCGACGTCGAAAAGGCGTTCAGAGTCGGGCTCATTGACACCATCTCGACCTCAGGGCGCAGGTTTCTACGTCGAAACCTGAGTGGCGACAGTTGAACTTTGCACGGGGAGCGGAGGTCGGCGCCGACGCGACGACCGTTGTTGCCATATCCCGCTAACGAGCAGTCGCATTTTTCGACGTCGAAAAATACCGCAATGACCCGGTGCCATCAGCCGACCTTTGCGTGAGCGGCGATTTTCGACGTCGAAAACTCTATTCCGCGATGGCCCGGGGCCGTTCGGGCAGCCGTGCCGAGCGGATTGGCAACATCCAACTTTGACGCGCCGAGCCGAGTTTGTACTTGCAGCCTGTTTGACTGGTGCGATGGATTGGCTGTGTCGACTGTACTGCCCGCGATCGTTGCCCCGACAAATCCGTCGATCCACGTTTAACAGAAGAGAGAGCGGGCCATTTTTCGACGTCGAAAAATGATGAGCGTCGACTGATTTCGTTCCGCGGGCGATCAGGCCCACGTCCTCGTATCAAGCAGAGTGCCACGGATGACTCATCGAGGGGCCCGCCTGCTCTACGGCCCTCTGGCAGTTACACCGCCGCTCACCGAAAGTGGTGGGCTAAGGACCCGAAGAGACGACGGTGGATGACTGACTCACGAACGAAATTTGATTACCTCATGCAAGAGCCTGAGCGTTTTCGACGTCGAAAACCTGACGCTGCCGCCATATAACAAGGTTGCCGGAGCGTTCGCCAGTTTTCGGCGTCGAAAGATCTGTATCGCCGATGATGCGTAATCCATTTCAGAAACTCAATGCGGCGTCGACACAGTTGACGGCCGTGAACTTTCGACGTCGAAAATCACGTGAGTCCAACTCGCACGATCCAGTGGATCTTCCGGAGCAGCAGCCCGTCTGATAATTGATGTCTGGCGGCCGCTAGATGCCTTGGGATCTGGGAAGGTGCTGAAGAGAAGGAACGCAGTACACCTCCGCGTCAACGACATTGCGTGTTTTCGACGTCGAAAAGTGGGTTCGCGTCTCATCGAATGGTTGAGTCGGTGTATGGCGCGTCGACCGAAGTAGTGAGTGAGATCGGTGATTACACAACTAATTTGGGCTTGAGGATTCGGCATTGCAGAGACAGTCGGGTGACGTTTTCGACGTCGAAACATATCCGGCCGCTTGGTTTTGCGGAGGATTGGATTTGAACATCGCCGTGACTTTTCGACGTCGAAAATTGGGATGGCTCAGTGTGCCGTTGCGAGCGGGCGTGGTATGGGAGGCGGGGCATGGTGTGCGGCGGGTTTGCCTCCTGCAGGTTTTCGACGTCGAAAAACCGACTTGACCACCTGATCGAGCGTGTAACGCTAGCGAACATGGCTCACCCGTGGAAAAAGGGACGGGTAGGTCGGGGCGAAGAAAACCCCGAAGATTCCTTGACTTGGGGAATCGATGTGATAATCTGCTTTAACTTTATAATTTTGGAAATAAAAACATGCCAGCCAAAATTCTAGCTGTCGCGAACCAAAAAGGGGGCGTCGGGAAGACCACGACGACTGTGAGCATTTGTACCGGCTTGCACCATGCTGGTTATAAGGTCCTTGGCGTCGATGCGGACCCGCAGACGACGCTTTCCCAGTGGGCAGCTGCAGCTCCGGAGGATGAAGAGGGCCTGCCCTTCATGGTGGTGAGTTTGCATACTAGCCGACACAATATCCATCGCGAACTTAAAAAACTTATAGAAGATTACGATTTCATCGTTGTGGATTGCCCGCCATCGGTCGAGGATCCTCGACCTGCTGCAGTAATGCTCGTGTCGGAGGCCGTGATAATTCCGGTGTCGTCCTCGCCCGCGGACTTTTGGTCAAGCGAGGAATTCATCTCCGAAGTAATCAAGGTTCAACGACACAACCCTGACTTGCGCCCGATCTGGCTCCTGAACAAAACGGAGGGCAAGCGCAAGCTGGACCAAAGCGTGATCGGTGCCATTGTTGAGACCTGCGTCCCGCAGTTCGAGCGCGTGGTTCCCACGCGGGAGTGCTACAAGCAGGCATGCGCGCTTGGCAGAACTGTATTTAAGGTCGGTGGTTCCGGGTCAAAGCTCGCTCAGGTAGAAGTCACCGCGATCGTCAAGGAGCTGCTTCAACGGTTGAAAGAACCGGCTCCGTACATTGAAGAGCTTCGGGAGCAGCGACGGATTGAACTCGAGGCGGCCGAAGCGGAAGGCGAAAACGAAACTATCGCAGAGGCTTGAAAATGGGAAAGAACACTAACTTTAATAGCGCGTTTCGCGCGCCCAAGCTGGCCTCCAAGCCGACCGCGATGGACCAGATTGACAAATTCTCGACGGCCGATCGGCTTATAAGTCCGAGCGCCGGTGTAGCGGAGGTTGCCCCAGCGCCCTCGGAAATCAATGTCGGTGCAGCGCTCGCCGAGTTGCCGCCAGGCGAGTTCCGCACGTGGTGTGTCCACAACGGTTATACACCGGGCACAGTCATCGACATTCCGTTGGCGGACCTTGATCAGAGCCCGTTCAATCCGCGGCACTTCTACATGCAGGGCTCGATTGACGAGCTCTCGCGCGACCTGTCGCAACAAGGACAACAACAGCCGATCCATGTGAGTCCTGATTATTCCAGGCCGGGCAAATATTTTATCCACGACGGTGGACGACGTGTGCGCGGTCTCCGGGAAAATAAGGCGAAGGCTGCGAGGTCGATTGTCTTGGATATCCCGTTGGGGAAGGAAAGTTACAAACTCGGCCGTACTCTCAATATTACGCAGGAGCGGCAAACGGTATTCGATGACGCATTTGCATGGAAGAACCTGCTAAGGGAGAACCAGTACGCGACCCAGGGTGAACTCGCTGAAGACCTCAAGGTTTCGGCCGCGTCGTTGAGCAAGATAATCGCACTGGCAGACCTCCCGCCCGAGCTGGTAGAAAAGATGCTGGAACGTCGGGAAAAGTTCACGCTTGATTTCGCGTACGCCGTGTCCCGATATCAACGCGCGCGTGGCACTCAGGCAGCTCATCGGCTTATCAATCGGATCATCACTGAGGATCTGCCAGTTAAGACCGTCGACAAACTTCTGAAGGGCAACGAGGGACAGGCAGTAGAAAAGTCGAGCGACCGCAATAAATATGTCCATCGATTTGAAGTGTCCTTGCCGGGCGGAATCAAGGCGGGCGAGATCAAGGCGTATGGGGGCGACTCGCTGACAATTACGCTTAAGAATCTGCCTCGTGAGTTTCGTGATGCGCTCTCGACGAAGATGAGAGATTTCCTCGAACAGGAAACCAGCCAACTGCCAGCGGAACCAGCAGAAGCGGCATAGCCGCGGGCGGCCGGGAGCCGCCGAAGCGTTATACTTCCCCTGAGACAACAGGGGTCGGGGTTGACAGCCCGATTCACACTTCACACTGGGGCCCGTTTTGTCCAGTGCTGTTGCTTGGTGCGCCATTATGGGTGGGCCATGGTGAGGGAGCTTCGTGCTCGCCGGTGTTGTGTGGCCGGTCTGTCAACCTTGCCTTGCGCCCACTCACCCGATTGACAGCGGGTGTGCGGGAGGAAATCTCACACAGGACGCATCATGACTGACCACGTCGTCGGCTCGGCCCTAACGGCCACGAGCTACAGTTCTTTTCCCACGTCTGGATCACTATCGGCCCCAAGGCGCCTCTCGCGCTTCACGCGGCTGTGTGCGGGACTCTTGTCTGTTACCGCTACTGTCACGTCTGCCGGCATAGCTATCGTCGCCGGCTGGGATCGTGGTGGCAATCCCACAGAGCGTGCGGCCTGGATCGCGATAGGCATCGTGCTGCTGTTGAGCGCGCATCTCATTCCCGCGTTGACGCGCGGACTATCGATCACGGCAAGGATCGCCGCGCTGCTCATCTGGCTGTTTTCGATGGTCGCGACAGGCTACGGCCACGCAACGTTCTTTATTCTCGCGCAGCAGCATGCCGGCGAGATCCGTGCGTCGAGAATTCCAGAACCGCCTAAAGTCGTAAACGTCGCTGGGGCCGTTTCCACGCGAAGCCTGTCGCTAATTGCCGGCGAACGGTCGAACGTCGAACAGGATCTCGCGCGGGCTCGAGCACAAAAATGTCCGGAGAATTGCACCTGGTTGACCCTCCGCAAGAGCAATCTCGAGTCGCGGTTGTCTGCCTTGAATGTCGAGTTCGCCGAGGCGCAACGTCGAGAACGCGCCGTCGATCAGGCGTTGGCCGAACATGAGCGCGCAGCGAACAGGAGGTCCGATCAGACTGCGGACCCTGTGACGCGACTCCTCGCGGCCGCTCTCGGTATCGCGACTGGCGACGTCGATCTTGCTGTAGCACTGGTCCTGGGATGGTTACTCGAGAGCGTGGCCTGCCTCGGCTGGTTACTGACATTGCCCAAGCCCGGGGCCGTAGTGACCGATTCGGAGCACAGTAGTCGTCGTGTTACCGCATCAGTAACGGATGAGAGTAGCGACGCGTTACTCGTTACCGATACTGGCGCGACGTCGTCCGACAGTTCCTTCAACTTGGGTAGCGAAGCGAACGCAACGGCGGGCGGTCCCGATACTACGGCGGAGTCGTTGACGCCGTTTGCCCCAGTGGCAATGCGTCAGGAGACTGAGGAGGCCCCGGATCTACTTACGCAACTCGCTGCGGCGGTAGCCGCCGGAAAGACGCGCTACACCGTAGCTGAGATTCGGCGCTTTTTCCGGATCAGCCAGGATCGGGCTTGCGAACTACGACGCGAGTACGTGCGCCAGTACGGGCCTGCGAAAGGAGCCAAGGCCGGAACGGGTCGTATGCAACCAGTACTGGCATGGAGTAGCAGTCATAACGCGACGGATGAATCCCATCAGGGGGCCGGTGCCGCGACTTTGTTTCAGTCAGTCGGCGGCCGAGCGAAGTGATGCGGCCTTAATTACACATTGCCGGAAGGTCAAGGAAGGGTTATGGGATTGAAACCGTGATCGTCGATTGACTCGTGCAGTGCGGATGCGATGCTGGCTACTGATTTCTCTGTGTGGGGTGAAAGTATGGGAGCTTATGACAGGGCGCTTGCGTTGAGCGATTGGCTGAAGACGAATGGCCGGGAGGGAACAATTGCCCAGATGGCAGGGGCTGGCTTGATGTCCAAGAGAGACCTTCGAAGCGCGCTCGACTATGGGATGCGCCGAGGTGTTTTTGAGGCGGTGGAGCATTCCGGGCGCAGCGCTGATGCCCGGGTGAGTTATCAGCTTACCGGCGTGCCTTTACTGCCGCCCGACACCGGAAAGCGCGTCGATCTGATCACCTTTGACGGCTTGCTGGGCGCGTTTGGCATTGCTGCTGTGCCGCCCATGCTCAAGTGCACCGGAAGTCTGCGTCACACCACGGAGTAGGGCATCTGGCCATTGCTACGATTTCGTGGGAGAGGTCGCGAATTTTGCAGGAAGCGAAATATGAATACTCGGGACGGGCCTTATTTGGCGACCTGCAAGGAGAAAAACGCGCTGTCAGCTGCGATGAACGGTCACGGCGCGATATACCCTCGCGCGACGTGTCGCATAACAAATGGCACGGCGGTGTTCTATAGTTCAGGAAAGGAAATCTGGCGGTGCAATGCCGCTTACGCCGAAGTACATCTCGAATTAAAGCCGACTTCCTGAAAGATCACGGTCCGATTTACTGCATATACGGGAAGCGTCTTAAGCAGTAGAACCTTTCGCGCCGCTCCGCGTCGCGGCAATTGCTCCCAGACAGGCGCGGGGAGGGGAGAGGAAAGGCGATTGCAGCCCGCTGCGCGGCCTGCAAATCAGTTATAGACGCTTTCGAGTCATCTTGCCACCCTCCGATTACCAAAGCCCTCCAACGGCCGTTCTGCCGTACGCATGACGGGTTCGACGCAAGATCACGCAATTTCCCGCGGCAGGTGTCGAGACCACGCCTGAATTTCTCACAAAAGCGTACGAAAGGGCGGGGGCCGTCCGTTATCCCGTCGCGGCGCACGGCGTTTGTCTATTGAGCCTTATCAGATCGGAGAAAAGTGTGGCAAAAAAGCTCGTTTTCGTGGCCCTGGCTGCGGCCCTAGTCAGCATCAACACGTGTGTATTCGCCCACCAGAGGCTTCTGGTGGTTGACCTGAAGATCGTTAGTCCCGCTGGAGCGCCCACACTTCACGAGCGCGTCATTATGAGCGACCGCGCGGACGCGCTCCTTAGAGACCACACTGGCTATCTACCTGCGGTAAGCGTTGCGGGCGATGGGCAGGCCGGCGGAGCGTATCTGAGCCCTTGGACGTTGAGGCTCAAACAAACTGATCTGAGCGATGGCGATCGCAGCGTCATCGACGCCGAACTGTACGCGACCCCCACGGCATCACAGGGTAGGGCGCGGAACATCGATCAAATTTCGGTGTTGGTCAGCGAGCGCGAAGAGCAGGGCGTAATACACGGTGTCGACGGAAGCGACTACTTCCTTTCTGTCCGTCCCCTGCCGGATTCCACCGGACTGGGGCGGTAGACATGAACCTGCCTGCGGGGATTCTCGTCGAGATCAAGGGAGGCAAGGCACTTGGACGCGAGGAGCAAGGAATGGCAACGCTAGCGCGCGAGCGTGGTGTCCCAGTCGCATATGCCTCGGAGCGTCAACTTGAACGTGAGAAGATTCGGGTGCCGTTCGGCGTTGTCCCGGTGGGTTCGGTCGGCTTTGTGAAGCACGCGCTGAGACAGTTCGGCAAGTCGCTCCCGGAACACACACCATACCCGGCGCTGCTTGCTCCGTTTCTCCATCGACGGGTTCAGAAATTGTCGACCCTGCGGGAAGCGAAGGCGTTATTGGCGGCAGGGCAGCGGTTGTTCATCAAGCCGGCCGAGGGCTGGAAGCGCTTTACGGGGTTCGTCGCTGAGTTTGAGGACGATTACCGCTTCAGCGGCACGTCTGGGAACAAACCCGTTTGGATCTCCGAACCCGTACGGTTCGTAAGCGAATGGCGCGCTTACGTTGCGGATGGGAGAGTCCTCGACGTGCGCTTTGTTGACCACGGCGGCGACCGGCAGATCCAGCCCGATATCGCTGTGATCAATGACGCCGTCCGGCGGCTGGAGACCGTTGCTGGTGCCGCGCGGGGATATGTTGCAGACTTCGGCGTTCTCGAGTCGGGAACAACCGCTCTTGTCGAGTTAAATGACGGTTTTTCGATGGGCGCGTACGACGATCTGCCCATGACGACGTATTGGTCCGTGACAGTTTGCCGTTGGCAACAACTTGTCGACGGCGGGTACCCCGGTGGACAATCGACGGAAAAGTGACAGATGTCCCGGCGACCCTGCGAGAGTGACAGCGGACGTTGGGGCGAACACCGCACTCTCAGCGCCGGAGCAACGAGGTTATCTATGTCGGTCAGAATAAAACATCATCCGCATAACGATCTGATGGCGTTGGCACACCATCACGTCACGACCATAAGAGAAAAGATCGAGGCAGGACGGCAGGACGGGATAAAGCTAGATTGCATGAGCGCGCTAATCGCGATGGCGTTCGCGGTCGAGGCCCTTATCAATTATGTCGGAGCCGAAAAGATTCCGGCATGGAACGAAAGGTCAAGCTACCCCGACAAGCTGCGCATACTGCGTCGCAAGATCAACCTCTCAACCGAAGCGTCGGCTCAGCCATGGCTGACTCTCACAACACTAAAGCAGGTCCGCAACCAACTCGCTCACGGAAAGCCGATGCGGTCGACTGCGCGCGTGACTACGAAAGAGGAACTTAACGAAGCGATGGCCTCACCGTGGGATCAACACTGCACGCCGGAGACCGTAGAAGAAGCTTTCGCGAACGTTCGGGAATTTCGAAGGCTTCTCTTGGCTGCAGCTCAGATTTCGCTGGGGGCGTCATTTACCTCGGCTGCCGGTGGGTTTGACCCAGCCTGAAGATTCGGATGAAGTGTAAAAGCCCGGAACACAGGCGGTCCCGAAGAGGGCCTTCGCTCGACGGAAAGCGGACAGGGGACGAGTCGATTCATGCCAGAAAGATTTCATAAAGCAGCGCCAGGCGTATCTACATATCGGACTAAGGGTGTACATCGCGATTGGCGCAAGGCGATTTCAGGCGCCGACAGCAGGCCGCTAGTGTTCTCGCCCTACGTGACCTCCAAGACGGCCGAAACTGTTCTCGGCGATGGGATGTCTGTCGACCTTCATCTCTTGTTCGAGGCTGAGCAGTTTGCGTCCGGAGCGTCTTCGTTAAATGCGCTTCGCCGACTTCTCGATGCGGGGCATCGCATTTTTCATGTGGCGGAATTACACGCCAAAATATTCCTCGTCCCGGGAAAATATCTGAGCATTGGCAGTCAGAATCTCACACGCTCGGGGACGGTGCGCAGGGAGATGACCGTGACTACGGACAGCCCTGACGCCGCGACCGCCGCGGTGGAACTGGTTGGACCCTGGGTGTTGGAAAGGACGCCTGTCACGCGAGAGATGATCGACGAGATGCAGGTACGCATCGGGCCGCTAGCGCAACTCTTCGACACGGCTCGAAAGCAGGCCGCAGCCGCACAGGAAGGATTTCTCGCCGCGATGGAAGTAAAGGAGAGAGAACGCCAAGCCGAGTCAGAGAGGCAGCGGCAGAGGGGATTGCATCACCGCCTCGCCGAGTTGGGCGCGTCGTTGTTAGCGCGACGGCAGTCGGTCACTGGTGCTGTTGGTGTGGTGACGCGAATGGACCGAGGTAATGGGCGGTGTTCTCTGGTCGTTCGTGATGATGTGGATCTGACTTCGTGGGTCGTTGGCGCAAAAACGTACAAACTCAAGGATTTCCATCGCTATCTTTGCGTGCTAGAGGACATTGGCTCGCTGGGATGGGCGAGGGTAGTGAGATCGCGGATCACCTTTATTCAGCCGGGGCTCGACCGCAGACCGGTGAAAATAGAGGGCGAAAGGTTCCGGCTCGTCTTTGACTGCTCACGCACCAGTGGCGATGGTAACGTCATTATCGAGGTGTTCGACGTGACGGGTAGTGTCCTGCTCTGTGCCGTGGACGCGTGGTACTCGCCGGGCAACCTCGAGATAATTAGCGTGCTCCCGTCCGCCGAACCGAGACGTGCGTGGTCGCCTTTCAACAAGTCAGCGGACCCGGAGAGAATGGCAAACTGGATACGGGGCAACTTGGGCGCTTTCCGGCATCTCGTCATGCCCGAATTTACAGAGCCATTCCAGTACGGTCGCGGCAACGCTGATGGCCCTGAAGCGGATCGGTTTTTTGGCCCGGTCAATACCCGCATCAGGCTGCGTGTTGTACTTGAAAACGATGTTCCGGTTCTCGTGGCAACGCGATTGTGACCTTCGGCTGGCTGCTGGCACGTCGTGAATGCGAGTTTGGCAGGGACTGCCTCAGACTTGAAAACCGTTGCGGTGACGCCGACGCGCGATGGTTTGGGCTCTGACGGTCCCCGAAAATCCCGCATACAAAGACGTCGCGCGCCAGTGTGACCCATGAGCAAAGTTCGCGACTGCCTACTCAGCGAACCAGGCCAGCGCGATGCGTCGGAGCGTCGCTCTCTCAATGTCGGTCAGAGTTTGGCGCCCCATCTTCTCGATATCCTTGAGCTGCTCGTCAGAAAGGGGATTGGCGATGTTCATCATCGCGACGGTCTTCATGAACCTGATGATCCCCTTCGAACTGGCGCCTTCGAGTCCCGCTGGCATGTTCAACGCATCTCTCTCTGGCATAGATTGTTCCGGAAGGAAGGGGGGCAATGAATACGTCTCGTCGGTTCAAGGTTAGCGGATTGCCGGTGTTTTGTCCGCGTTGTGCGGGCCGAGTCCCACGGCACGCACTGAAAAAAGGGGATGACGATGAGGCGCGACTAGCGGGCAAGGCCATGGTCTGTAGCGTTTGTGTCCCGATCCCGTCGTGCGGGAAGAGACAGGGCTAAGTGAGCTACGTCTGGCCCGGAGCGTTGAGTTAAGCCTGACGTCGACCGGATCTTCACTCGGGAGAACATGAGTACGTATCTGGGCCTTTCCGCTCACAATTGGGTGGCTGTCGATAGACCTTTCCTACGACATTGGTTGGATCCGACACAAAAAATGTCAACTCAAAGTCGGCGAGAATCACTGAGAGCGCGGCGAATGCTGTCTTGAAGGGCTTTGAAGACCTGTGTAGAACGCGTTTGAGTGGAATCACTCCGGGAAAAGACAGGGCTATCAGGTTCCACAGCTTCGACGTTGCGATTTCCCCAATTTATGCGATTTGACATAAGGCCAATTATCAACATATCGGTAGTAGTCCGAAGCACAATAAAACTGTCTCATTGACAGTTTTATATATGTCAAATGGAGTCAGATTGGCTCCGGTGAGAAAAAGCTCGATAGAATCGTGATGTGCTAACAGCCGTGTCGATGTTGATGAATCGGTCCGCCAAGAAGAACAACCGCAGAGTGCTACCTGTTTATAGTCTGGCAGCGTTGCTGGTGCTCGCCACTATGTCCACTGACGTATGGGCGGTCAATGACACCGACACCGCCGACGCCTACAGGGCTTATCTTCTCCGCGACAACAGGTTGACACCGTGCCGTACCAATGCGTCATGTGCTGCACTTGGCGTGTCGCGTCTGGAGGCCGGAAATACTGTGGAGGCGTCGCAGGCGGTAGATCTGGAATTGGACCTCGCGGAGTTGGATGCGATGGCTGCTGAAAGTGAGAAGCGACAGGCGAGCGGCACCGCACGTGCAATCATGGCGCTCATTCACGAAGGTGACGTTGCAGCCAAAACCGATCCCGCGGTAGCCCGAGCGTGGTATCGGTTCGCTCTGGAGCGTGCCGGCCGGTCAGGCCCACAACCCATGATTGATCGGGTAAGGCTCGTCGCAACAGCCCGGCTGGACGCTATCAACGACAAGGACGTCATGAAAGGCGTTCCGGCCAGCGGGGCGACCTTCGAGCGCTACATTTTCATGGGCGTCAACAACACGATTACCCTTCGCCCAGTGAGCGGTAAGCCCGACGTTTTCAGATTGACGGGCGAGTTCGGTTATCCAGAGATTCAGTCCGACGGGCCAGCGTCCGTCAACACCGGCAATATCGCAGGGTTGGTCCGGTTTTTTGACGGGAAAGCGGACATCGTTGTCGATGACACCGGGAAGCCAGTTGACGGAACCCGCAGATTGGCGCCCTCCGCCATCGAATCGGACCGCTGCGTCCTGCACCTCGAATACGACGGCAAAGAAACCCTAACGGTCACGACGCTGGGAAATGCGAGCGATTGCGGCTTCGGTTTCAACGTGGTCGCAGACGGCGCATTTCACATGACTTCACGAAGCGCGCCCTGACTCTACCCTTGCCTCCGTGATTCAGTTAGTCCTCGCGCGCCGTCGCCCGCTTCGATGCCGATGCGGGCATGGTGGAGGGCTGCAATCTGTTTCGCTGCATCGGGCACTCGAGGCGCTGGTTCTGCCATCGAACACCGGCCGGTTGCCGAAAGATCTGTGGCGTTCCGAAGCATGCGAACTGGGTTCGCGTCCGCACCGCCCACGTGTTAGCCTGTCGGCACCACTGAGGTGACGAATGAACGAAATCCGAATCGTGGTCGACTCGCGGGAATCGCGATCGACAATCCCCGAACGCATTCAAAAGTTTGAACGTGCCGTAGTCGAGGTGCAGGAGCTTGAGGTTGGGGACTACCTGATCGCCGAAGGCGTAGCGATTGAGCGCAAGACCGCAAACGACCTGGTGGCTTCAATCATGGACGGACGGTTCATCGGCCAATCAGAACTGTTGAAATCCGCGTATCTGAAGCCGATTGTTCTTCTCGAAGGCGATCCGTACATGGTGCGGTCTGCGATTGCCCCTGACGCAATCACGGGGGCGATTTCGCACCTCGTGATCAACTGTGGCATCCAGGTGATCCCCACGCCGAGTGTTGAGCGAAGCGCGATGACCATTTTCACGTTGGCACGCCACGCATTTGAAGGACTCGGCTATGTCCCTCCCCTTCGTGGATCAAAACCGAAGGACGCAGGGCTGATGGCCAAGTATCTTGTTCAGGGGTTGCCGGGTGTGGGGCCCGCGACGGCCGATGCACTTCTGAGGAAGTTCGGCTCTGCACACGCGGTGTTCACTGCGGAGGCGAGCAATCTGCGAACCGTTGACGGAATCGGCCTGAAAACCGCGGAACGCATTGTGGAAGCGTTGCGGTCGCCGGCGGTTGACTTGCACGGCTAGAACCCTCACGCCCTCCCCGTCCAGATGGCACGCAAAACATCCGGTCGTCACAGCAAAAGCCGGCACATCCCGACGAAGAAGGAGTTGCTTCCCCTTCCCACAAACACGGTCAAGGAGATATCGCTTGGATATCATCTTGCCCTTGTGGCCTGTCGCGGGCTCGCTGGCAATCAGCACCTGATGAATGAGCTAACGCGTGCCCTCTATCTCGCCTTTTACCTGGGCGAGTTGGGCTACGGACATGCCGATAACGAGTTCTATCGGCGTGTGGAGGCCGGCCTGGAGGCGGCAATCAATCGCGGCGTTGCGGATGGTGTCTGGCAGCTGACCGCCGAGGCGGCCGGCTCCATGGAGGAATTGCTTCAGCTTCATGACACGCAACTTGGGTCCGCGAGGGCCGGGCACGTGATGGAAGCGGACAAAATGCTTCGGCGCTTTCTGCTGAGCCAGTCCAAGGCTTCGCCGTTCGATTGAGCGCGGACGTGCATCCGCGCTCGGCACGACGCGGTACAGAAACTCCAATCACCCAATATAAAAAGGCATGAGCAAATACGCGCCGCTTTCCGAGTTCTTGCGGTTGACCACGAGCGACGAAATCACCCTGAGTTTTGACGAAATCGAGCGGATCATCGAGAGTGAACTACCGCCCTCCTCGCGAAAGTTTGACGCCTGGTGGGAAAACTCTGCGCTGGGCGACAAATCACATGTGCATGCCCACGCGTGGATGCGCGCCGGTTGGCGTAAGTACAAGGCCGATCGCGAGGCGGGCTGGGTCACTTTTCGGAGGGCCGGCACCGATCCTGATGTCGAAGCGCTCGATAGCCTCAAGCCGCGTACCAAACAGGTCATCTATGACATCCTGAAGAGCCTGCAGGTGTCAGTAGACCAATGGCACGTCACGAAGGACGGAGATCCCGTCGAGCAGTATCGGTCCAACCCCCAGTTTTGCTATAACTGGTCGTTTGGCTCTGTGAGAGAGGGCTTCGTACTTTGCCTGTGGTACGGAACGCTTTTGGCGTCCGATGGTGTCGTCTATTGGGACGAGTCAGTAAAGGAAACCGCGCTAGAGCTCGAGCGCCTGGCGCGGGCGACTGTCGACCCGTCCGAAAGATCACGGGTCATTGAGCAGTCGCAGCGGGCCTGGGCGCTGGATGAGGCGATACGTGAGTCGTATGGCCGCGGCCTTCCCGTCCATGTGATCGTCTGCGACGGCGACCGGCGCGCGCGCGACCAGCTCGCGGAGAAGGCTTCGGCAGTCAGCCGGCGATTTCTCGACCCCGAGCCGTGGTATGTGCACCGCTATGACAAAGACACTGGTGCGAGCCGCATCGTCCGGGGCAAGAAGCCGGAAATCGGAGGTGACGATGCCGATGAGCCTGGGACCGGCGACGAGACCGATCTTGACGACCGTCAGCAACGGGCAATCAAGACTCGTCGTGGGCAGCGAGACTTCCGCGAACGGCTGCTCGCAGCATATCGGCGACGCTGCGCCGTGACAGGGAGCTTCACTGTTGACCTCCTGGAGGCAGCGCATATCGTTCCGCACTCCGTGAACACGGACTACGATACGCGCAACGGTATTCTGTTGCGCGCGGACATTCACACGCTATTCGATCTGCATTTGCTGACGATCGACGCTCGTCTGCGGGTGAAACTTTCGAAGGCGCTGCGCACTTCCGAATACAAGGACTACGACGGCAAAGAGTTGAAGGTCACTCCAGAGCGACTGGAAGACTGTCCTTCAGTTGGCGCACTGGAGAAGCGTCTTGCCGCTTTTGCCGAGGCGGAAGCCAAGCGCACATGAGTCGAACTGCAGATCAAGACAGTGCCGCCCTCGCCTCCCGGTACCTGGAAATTCTCACATCCACTGATCTAGGTGAGATTTTCCAGGAGCCGCACCGGTATTCGGGCGTCTTCCTCGCGGGATTTCCGGACCGATTCGCAGAGTCGGATTTCCGAATACTCGTAGTGGGGAAGGAGACCAAGAAGTGGCGCGATCGCGAGTGTGAGATCAGGTGCAACAATCCGCCCGTGGTCGAGGCGGTGCGCTCGGCGATGGCGACCCAGCAGGCGTACCTTCGGAAGGCCGCCGGCCATGTGAAATTTATCCAGTTCGTGAAGCAGGTCGAGAAGGCCGCCGCGAAGCACATACCAGGATCAAATCCGTCCGTACATTGGGGTAACCTCTTCTGCCTAAGCCATGCGGGTGGAAGCCCCACCAACTCAAAAGCATTTCACGCGGTGCGAGAGTTGTCGGCACAGCTGCTGCGGGCGCAGATCGAATTCGTCGACCCCGACGTAATCCTTTTCACCACCGGACACGTCTACGACGAGTACGTGCACAGTTGTTTTCCGGACCGTGCATCGAGCCGGGTAATCAAGAAACGCTGTCTTTGGGAGTTTCGCGTGGGGCGCGCCCGTTGCTACCGCACGAGTCATCCGCGTTATGTGGCACATAACCATTGGCGCGACGAGGCGTTGCGGCTGGCGCTCTCCCACGTCTGAAGGATAGGGCCATGACGTCGCTCCCAGCCGGTCGCGGTTGAAAACAAAAAAGCCCGCACCGCCTTAGGAGGCGGTACGGGCTGATTGCGGCTTTACGGATTCGTTGGAAGGGACGTGCCCGATAGCTTCGGGAGTGTTGCACGCAGCAGCCGGACGTTAAGTCGCGGCAGCCGGGACATCAACGCTCGAACGAAAGGTCACTGCGCCAGGCGTACATACGCCGCTTCCAGCGCGGGATTCTGCGCCCTTGCCTGCCCCGTCAGATCGAGAATCTCCACACTACCGCTCAGGTCGACATCGTATTCGTCGTTGATGGTACCTCGGAGGCGCCCGTCTTCTCTCTTGACTGCGGTCAGTTTCCCGAGAACGCGTTCGGCGGCGTCGACGATCTGGATACCGGCCACAAATCGGTGCTGGCGTTCGATGCCTTCGTTGGCTTTCGAATTCATGCTGACTCTCTCCTGTTATGCCTGGATACAGGCTGTTAGAAACGGGAGAGTGGTCCGGTCGGCGATCCCGAAGATCGGGGCTCTATCCACTCTGGTCAATCCGGGAGGATTCAGCAGAATGAGCCGGCGGCGTGCAGACGAGTCTGGGAAAGGCTGGAGACGCGAGCGATCGACGCTCTGATGTGTGTCGGCCCTTGCTGGGCGGGAGGCCGCCTGTCGAGGGACAGGCGGCCTTTACAACCTTACGAGGTGAGAGCGCTCACGTTATGCATATCCACGTGGCCGAAATCGTCGTAGAGACGACGATCACGGGCGGGATAGTTCGGCTCGTCCCACACGATCGCTGCGCTATTGTCGCTCCAGAGGGACGCAACGCGGCCTTTGTGCCATTCGGGCGGGTGAGCCTGAACGTCTTGCACGACGACGCGCGTACCTTCCTTGATGCCACGCAGCTCTTGCACTTTGACAACGGCTTGCTGATTCATATCACTCTCCTTTGTTGCCTGAAAGGCAGGGAAAAAGGAGGGACCGACACACAACTTCGGTCTGGTGAGCGACACACTCTCATCGGACCGCGCTGACGGCTGGCCTGTGATATGGGTAGAAACGTTCATGTGGCTGGCACAAGCCAACCTTTGACTGATGCCGTTTTAGCGGCTGCGCATATTCTAGCCGCCGTGCCCCACAAACGGAAGCGCCAGGTTTTAAGCTCCGCGCGGCTCAGGATCGCGGAGCCTCTCCAATTGACTCCGCGACGAAAAGGAATCAGTTTTGCCGCCAGTTCGAGGGATCGGCCGCTCCCGATCTATGAGACTCTTGCGGCAACTTTCACGATTTCTTGAGGTGGCGAGCGAAAATCGCGGCCGCCCTTCCTTCACCACATGACGCAGATCGTTTTTGCCGACGCGGGGAATCGCATCAACCGCGAGATGGAAGCCGCCAACCGGGCAAGACGCCGCCGTGAGACGTTGGGACTGTCTCGCAAATTCGTCGCAGATAACAGCACCATCTCGTTGGCGTCGCTTTCTCGCTGGGAAAAAATTGGCGTTCCTGTTCACCTGTCGCGAAGCGATACGTCTAGTTGGGAGCGTGTGCTGAACGTTCCGGGCGGCTGGCTTTTTGGCAAGACGGAACGTGAACCGAAACCACCAGCCGGCAAGGCAGAAGCTACGGACCGACTTCGGGCCGCGGGCGCACGCGCACGCGCTCGCCGGGAGGAGTTGAACCTGTCACGTACAAAGCTCGCACTTGCCATCGCGGTGCGCGACTCAAGGCTGAGACAGTGGGAAATCGACGGTATCCCGCATTCGGTCAGCGAGGGGACAATCGCCGCATGGGAGGCGGCGCTCCAAGTTGCGCCTGGTTGGCTTCTCGGCAGAAGTGGCGGCACAGCTTCCCCGACGCGCAAGCCTGCGGCCGAGCGGGTGCTTTCGTCGGGTAACACCGCGGCCAAGGCAATCACCGAGGCGAGCAGTCTTCTGGCCTGTGGGACAGCGACGACATCCGCACGTAACGCAGCGCTGCTCGCGAAACGCTACGGGGTGAATGCGCCGCACGGTACCGGCCTGGCTGTTATCGCAAGAGATTTCGGCATCACCGAGAGCCGTGCGTGTCAGCTTGTGGGCGACATGCTGCAAATCGCATCGGAATCTGGTCTTCCGGCGAGCGTCGTTGCGGTTTTTGACGTTATCGAAGCAACCGCTAAGCAGCACTTGCCGTGTTCGCCCAGCCAGATGGAGCGGGTCCTCCGGCCGCTTCTAGGTGACAGTCTGTCGATTGCAGACGCTTCGCGCTTTGCTCGCGAGATTCTTGGCAAGCCGCTTCTGACGCTTGAGAGCTACCTCAACGACCTTGGCTCGACGGAGTCCGTCGATGACCAGAGAACCGTTGTGGTGAGGAACATGGCGCGCGCCATGATCCGCGCTGTTGGAGCCGCCCACCTTGGAGTGCTGATCGGTCAAGCCATTCAGTTGGGATGGGACCTGGACGCTGTGCGATCGATCCGTGACCACCTTCAGGCTATCCAGGGCTTCGAGTGGCTCGAACAACGGGGCCGCGATAATCCTGAGTGGTTTTGGTTCGGTGAAACGGCTGATGACAATCCCGTGATCGTTGCGATCCGACGCGTGTGTTCGGTGGCCGACGCGGCGCTTACGACCGATGTCGCGATGGGCGCCATTGAGCGCGTACGTGCCCTGCGTATCGGTCGGGACGAGCGCAGTTCAAGTGCTCCCTACCCTACACCGCCGTGGCTTGTCACAGCCGAAATCCTGAACCGCACAAGCTTCCTCGGCTTCATGAAGGGGCGCTATCGAGCGACCGTTCAGCTTGATCCGAGCCGGGAACTCACCGGGAAAGAGTATGACCTCTATCAGGAGCTTTTGCGACATGGGTTTGTGGTCAGCAAACAGACGCTCACGGCGAGTTTGCTCGATGCTGGAAAGATGGATCTCAGCACGCTTCAGAATCTGCTCTCCCGATCGCCGATCATCATGAGCCAGTCGGTAGGCGTCTACGTGTTGCGAGGCGTGAAGCCGCGCGCGGAGGCACTCGCACTAGCCTATCGGGGCGACGTGGACGACTGACCAGGGGTATCCGCGGGCAATACGCGCTTGGTCAGCGCACGTAGGGCAAGCGCCGATCGAGTTTCAGACGCGGCGGCGACGGCCCTTCCTCGCCGGATAACGAGGCATCAATGTGTCCGTCGGGAAAGAAGTGCACCTCAAGAAACGCGGGTCTTTCTGGGATGGGGCCACGCAGCTGTACGCGCGCTATCAACCGGCGCGTGTCTGCGGGCTCGAGAATCCTGTCGGAGGGGGACGCTACCAGCGCCTCGCGCATGTACCCGACTTCGATGTCGAGCGGGAAATGCGCGGATCGGTCAAGCAAGATGCAACAGGCATACTTCCCTCCTCCCGACGTCTTCGTGCTGAGAAAGACGTTACCGCCGGATATCCCGTTGACTGAAAAATCGAGTAAGGCGCGGTCCGTATAGTCGTAACCGACCAGCTCGAGCTCATAAGGCTGTTTCTTGCAGCCGGTCAGCGTTGACGCTCCGAGGGCGATGACAAGTCCGGCTACCCCGACCCTGATCCATCCGGTAGACGACGTCACGACACTACCTTCCGGCCAGATCACTTGCGTTCACCCACCGCACAAGGTTACCGCCGCGCTGGAAGTAGTCGATCTTCGCCCAACCGGCGTGCCGTTCGAGTATGGCCACGACATCGTTACGCACGAGATAAGCCTTGCTCCGCGCATCAGCCTGCGGTTCATTGAACAGCGGTGCCTTCGCGCTTGCGATGCGCGCGAAGCCGAGCCAGTGCCGCTCCGAGTCGAAAGTCATCGAGTCCCCAGACTCAACTGTCGACACCTCGCAGTTTGGGAGATCGCCATCTACGTGTACTGACCACGCTCCCCGTCCGCGCGACGTAACGGCGATGCTCGCGCCCCGCTCTGCTCCGAAAAATGTCGTGAACTCCACGACGCCACCCGCCGCGCTCGATCCCTTGAGCAGGAAGCGGCACGTAGGATCCCGGTCGGGATTATTTGCTGCTGGCGTCGTAAAGGGATTGTCGAAGAAGCCTGATATCTCAGTTCCGTTGACGGCCACGTAGACCTTGCGATGGTCGAGGTCAGCACCGGGCACTGTTCGCAGCGCGTAGATGCCGGCTCGCAGTTCTTCGCCGCGGGCGAAACCAGGTAGCAGCAGGCTGACTGCAACGATGAGTGGAGCGAGAATTTTCACTGTTGTCCCTCGCTGTTTCGGTTTGACTTCTCCCGGACATTTCCAGGAGGGGCATGCTCACCTTTGCTTGCGTAGTTGCCACTGGGCCCGGACTCGACGCTTTCAAGGAGGATGTGACCCGGGCCGTACACGAGGCTCGTGATTGTATCGGCCACGTTCGGTGCGACCGGACTGCCCGCCTTGTCGCGGGAGATCGTCTCAACCTCAACGACGGGAATGCACCACGCGGCCTCCTCGCGTGCGATAGCTTGTCCGCGTGCGTCGGCGCAGCGAAAGATGAACGCGTCCGGTAAGTCTGCCGTACTCAACACAACCTTCGAGCGATCCCATGCGTAATTCATAACGATCGTACCGGGATGTGGTGCATGTGGGTCGAAGGCGTTCTTCGGACTGGGCTGGGACTCTTCCCGTGGCGGCATTTCCGAGCAGCCGGATGTCAGCATTGCGATGCACAGCGCGCCTGCCGTGACCTTTCCGAGGGTGACTATTCGCATATGTCTACGTGAGAAGCCCGCCGTCTGCGGACCGCGCTGGTTGTTGTACTGCGGGGACGCCTTTGTGGACAGTGGTCGTGGCGACGATGCCTGCCTCAACGGTCGCCGCCGTCGCTAAAAGACAAGCCTCGAGAAATTGGCCAGGTTGACTGTGGGCGGATTGTCGGCGCCCCAGGCTTTGCAGGAGAACAGCAATGCGCAATGGACCAGGCCAAATTGAAACGGCATGTGTCTGTCAGTCGTGAGGGTGAGAAGCGATTGTAGCGAGTACACGCGGCTACTGTGCCTCGTCAAGGAGTCACAATGAGTTGGCAATGCGCTTCGCATAATTGAATTTTCGGCATCGGTGTGGTTCACTCTCATCGGCGTTCCATCCGGCGCCTACCGCCCACGACTGGTGAACGCGTTTCGACGCGACGGATTCACTTCATTCAATCGACCTCCAGCGAGGGCGGCAAGTGGGCTGTCATCCCGCAGCAGGAGATCGATATGCCCAAACAACGCCCTACCCGCACATTGCTCGATCGCATCAAGCGGTCAGCGAAGGTTCGATCGCGCACCGCCGCGATTTCTCATTCAGACGCTTTGGAAGCGGCTGCGAAGGAGGCGGGCTACGAAAGCTGGTTCGCGCTCACCCAGGCCGTCAGGGAGGCCGTAGCCGGCTCTCCAGAGGTGGATGTCCTGCTGGTTGATCCTCAATTGCCGGAAGGTTTCTACGACACACCGAACGAAGACCGCAGTGAAAGTGAACTCGACGAGTGGTGGGACAGGCCTTACGCGGTCAGCGGTCCCCGAGGTTTTGATGTGCGCTGCCTTGACGGAGGGGCGTGGGATAGACCGACGTTCTATGGCGTGGTAGCGACGCTCGAAGAGGCTCGCGAGCTTGCCCGGGTGAAGCTGCAGGAATGGAAGCGAATCAGGGGGCGGCCGAGCGTGCTGATACTTAGTGCGCGGGAGTTCGCGGCGGTGGTCCACCCCCAGCGACCTGGAGACGACATGCAGATACTCGCGACCGCGCCCGATGCCGAGACCATCGAGGCATTGCTTAAGAAACTTCGCGACACGGACGAGTAGTAGGACCGATTGACGGCACGCGTACGAGGCAGGTGGGACGAATACGACGCGCCTTTGCGGTCTGTGTCATGCCGCTGGCACGACTGTCTGGGGCGGGCTGGCTTCTGCCGCCACCCGCCTCAGTGCTGCCATTGTCGTCGATCCAAAGGCTGCCAGTGCTACAGCTCAATACCGCCCATACCGACGTGCGGTTTCCACGCGAACGCATTCGTGTTAGCAGCAAACTCCTTAACAAGCATGGTGCGGCCAACCTTGTCGAAGGTTAGCATCGAGCTGGTGCCGATCTGCTCGCCGAGGTAATCAGGCGTGCCGTCCTGCGTCGGGGCATACAGATTCCCCATATATTCGATGTGCCACAAGGGTTCGCGCACCAAGATCAGATCCTGGCAGTCAATATCGGCGGATTCGAAAATCGTACAGCGTCGAGAAACCTTTTCCTGTGCTGTCGCAACCTGTGGCACATAGTCGTGCAGCAAGTGGTGGCTCAGCTTCTCTTTCACCCACTGATCGAGCAGATCGCTTTCGTTATCAAAGCATGAGCCCGGCAACATGCTGCATAGCGTCTGCTTGAGAATCTGATACGCGGGCACCACGCGCTTTTCCGGGTCGCCTCCAATCTTGCGATTGACCCACTCCAATCCGGCGGGGCACTGCAGGACGAGCAACACATTCTGCCGCGACAGATGATCCGAAATCTCTTCCATATCCGGCAGCATGTCGGTCAGATGATGGTACCCGAAGAACGGCGCGAAGCTTTCCTTGATTTGGTTTAGAGAGAGGTCCAGACCGAATTGCTTCAGCCTATTTTTGGCATCAAATGCCGGGGCGGTGAAAATTTGAGACATGACGATTCCTTGGCCAAGAGTCGCGGGAATTCGGTGGACGGTTGTTCGTCCCGCTCTTGACGGAGTTTCGTCAGTTCAAAGGTAGGCTGTGTCACCTGAAGACTCAGGTGATCCCGTTGTCGGCCGTCCACGTCCGGGGAGGGAAGTCCCTTGTTGCGACGTGAATATAGCGAAGCCAGCTGCTCTGAGTCAAGGCCGACCTCAGATCTGCCTGCACACGGCTCGATCAGGAACCGGTTGATATACTGCACATAGCCGTAGCCGACGAAGCGACATACGGTGTTGGATGTGACCTGGACAGCAAGCGAACGGACAGATCATGACGGTCGGTGGCGAACGTGTTGGGCGGCGCGAAGCGTTGGCGCATGAACGCGGTTCTTTCAGTTCAAACCAAAGGATTCCAATGCGTTCCGAAAACGGAATTTGGGCTGGCGTTGGCCTTCTTGAAAGGCTTCGTTTGTCGCGAGAGATTGAACGCGACATCGAGAAAGGTGACTCCGGTTCGGTCAAAGGTTATCTGGTCGCAATTGATCGGTTCGAATATCTCTCGCTTAAGAATTCGAAGAAGTCGTTTGATGAGCGAAAGGTTCGGATCGTGATGAAAGCGACCGTACCGCTGCTTGCGATGAGTGCTGAGTGTCCGGCGCGCATTGCGATCTGGGCGAACAATGGCTGGAAGCCTATAGCGACGATGTCTCTCGCCAAACTCCACCACGTAAGCGACAGCAGCTCGGGTGAAGATCAGGAAGCTGCTTTTGACAAACTTTTCTGGCTCGGCTTTTCAGTCGTTCGCGACACATGAACGACGACAAGGTCCTCCGCAAACGGGACCGTAGGGACAGGTAGCCTCAGTCTTCGAATCCCTCAGCGAGAAAAGCGTCCAATTCCCGGTACTGCTGCGCAATCTCCGCCGTAGAGTAAAGCGATGTAGTCGCCATATCAGCGTGTCCGAGCATATTTCTGGCGGTGGCGAGCGCCATGCCGCCGGCCACGCCGTGCGAGCCGAACGTGTGGCGCAGCCAGTGTGTCGAGGCCGCGGCGAAGGTCGCGCCCAGTTCGGGCGCTTCAAATGCCGCTGCGCTGGCCGCGTTCGCGAAGAAGCGTTTGATGGCTTCATACAGCTTGTCCGGGGTGATCGGTTTGTCCTTGACGGGAGGCGCGACCGCACCCTCGCCTTCACTGACTCCGGCGTTTGCGAGCGCCTGCTCGGCGGCGTTGCGCTTCGCCTTGTCGCGATTGTCTTCGAGCGCGGGGATGAGTGGCGTGTCTGGCGGGCAGCGCGCCGGATCACGGCTCAGGCCGCGCTGCTGGAGATAGTCGCCGAGCAGGTTGAGCAGGCCCGGCGAGAGCGGGATCTGCCGCAGCACGTCGCCCTTGCCGAGTACATTGAGTACGGTGATCGTTCCCAGTTCAGCGCCAGCGAATCTGTGAGCGACGTCGCCCGTGCGGGCGCCGGCCAATTCAGCGCGCCGCAAACCCGTGCCGTAGGCGAAGCGCACAATGAAACGCATGCGATGTGTGGCCGGTTTGTCATCAGGCAGCTTGCGCAGATACCGCTGAACGAAGCGCCACTCGTCCTGACTCAGGCTGCGCTCGATCTGCATCCGGTGAGTGCGCGTCTGACGCGCGGCCGACCCTTTTGCGCCCTCAACTTCGAGCGTGGCGATCCGCACCTCAGCGAGCGGGTTGAAGTCCAGGTAACGCGCATTGGTAAGAGACGAAAACAGGCTCTTGAGCGACGTCATGGCCGATTCGCGACTGCTGTAGCGGAGCGGCCCACGGAATGGCCGCCAACGCGGGTCGTCGCGCTTGAATGGCCGCTCCATTACCCATGTGTGGGCCGGATGCGGGTTGTTCAGGAACACATTCAGGTATTCGTGGCAGTCGAGGATGCTCAGGCTGGAGAGTGGCTTGTTCTTTTCCAGGTTCGCCCAGAGCAGCAGCCGTTCCGCCTCGTTCCGGTACTTCTCTGCCGTGGTCGGTTTCTGCGCGTACTTCCGAAGCCAGAAATAGATCGCTTCGCGGTCGGTGAACGCGCCCGTCTTGTTCCGTGAAGGTTGCGCGCGGTTCTCGCCCAGCGAGCCGTCGTGTTCAGGCGCGGGCACGTACAGCTCAAGCGGCCCCAGCGCTGTCGACGGCTCGCGGGCCAAACCCGGGACGGCAACGGGATACGCGGGCGGCCGATCGAGCGCAGCCGGTGCGATTGTCATGCCAAGCGCCGCTTTGCTCGCATGCAGGAACGCGACAATGCGCGCGGCGCCCTGCTCACCCAGCTTTGGCACGCTGCGATACCAGCGATATCCGATGGCGTTGATCACGTCGACCAGTTGCCCCAGGGTGTGGAGTCTCGCGTCCGCCAGCCGCAATGCGACCGACGTGTCAAACCAGCCCGTCACGTGATGGTCCGGTCTCGGATCCTCGACGAGCAGGCGCTCGAGTTCATAAAGCGCAGCCATCTGGCGCTTGCGCAACCGCTCATTGCGCGCCTGTCGGCGCGCGGTGGCCGCATCCTCGCCCGTCTGCCGGTCTTCCGGGTACTCATGCGCGAACAGCGCGAGTAGCTCGCGCTCGGTGTAGAAGCCGTCGGGGTCATGCGCCTCCGCGAATTCCTCGAGCGTAGGGCGCCGCGGAGCGTTCACACCCGCGCCGACGACAGGCGACGCGGAGCGTATAAGCGACGGCCGGATCTTGAGCAGGCGCGCGGCGCCGAAGTCAAGCCGCTTGCGTGCAGCGGCGACCAGTTCGGCTGTCAGCCAGCGCACGGTCTTCTGGGCGCGCCGCGCGTCGCGCCCGATTTCGAGATAGCGCTCGGCCTGCTCACTCAGGTCGAGCCCTTCGAGATAGGCTCGAAAAAACGCGATGTGGTGCAGTCCGATGCGGCGGCGCGCGGGCTCCTTCGCGGGTGCAGCAGCACCGCCCTCTACCGGGGCACCCGTACGGCCTTCGCCGACGGCGTCGCGGGACGTCTCGCGGAAGTCGACGTCCTCAACCTCGCGCGCCCGCAGACGCAAGCCGGCGAGCGCCTCGGCGTCCGCGGTGGCGGCACGGTGATCATCCAGCAGTTTCGTCATCGCGTTCTTCCTGTTCGCTCGATGGCGCGCTGCCGACGGCCAGCGCTACTTTTTTCTGGCGGCGCGCGGCACCGCTTCCTATAGTGAAACTGGACACCTTGCTTCTGGCATCTGGCCCATCTCCCCCGGCACCTGAGCGCGCCCGTTACGGTTTCCGTACCGGGCATTACAGGCGCTTGCCTCCCGTCTCTCTGCACCAGAGTGGGGCGGACGAAAAAATCCTGCCAGGACATTTGGACCGGCCAATTCCTCAGACCACCCGTTGATCGGATTTCGAGCTTCTCCGCGCCGCGCCTTACCCCACGGGCATCCTAGCAGATGTAGTTTGAAAAGGGGGTCTTTGTCGAGAAAACGTGAAGGGCTGGATACGTCCGGGTATCCAGCCCTTCGAGGGACGAAAAAAAGCCCCGCCGGATGGCGGGGCTCGGTTTCTGGCGTCCGGAAGGGCTCTCGCCCTCCTCTCACGCGGCTTTCTCTGTCAACGTGCGGTCGCACGACGGCGTAGCGGTCCGGCCAGGACGGTGACGTTCTCGGGGAACGGCACAGTACGGGCACGGGTCGCTTCCGAACGCGTCAGCATCGCGAACTTGCGCAACCGCGCGCGCAACTGCTCGGACGTTTCCGCCGGCGGGAGCGCGTGACGCACCTTTTTCAGCTTTGCTTTCATGCGGAATCTCCTTGATTTATAAGGAATATCATGCTTGCTCATCTCCGTCAAGCCCGGCCGCGCGCAGCAAGTCGCGCGGCACGTCCTGCTCGAGGCGGACGACCCGCTTCTTCCGGCTCTGTTCCCGCTTGAACCCGTAGTCCTTGTAATAGTCGATCAGCGCCGGGTTCGGCTGGTTGATTGCATACACGGAGCAGCGCGCAGCAGCCGCGAAGAGTTGCAGGTAACGACTCGCGACGGCGACAAACGCCGCGTGGCGGTTCTGCGCGGGATCGCGCTCCAAAAAATAGATGGAGGCGACGACGCGGCTGTCGCTGATCCGGCCGAGTACCAGTCCCCACAACCGGATACTGTCTGGGTCATGCGCGTAGAACGCTGCGTCCACGCGACGCGGCCTGCGGCGGAAGCGGCGGACTTCGTCCGGCCAGCTCCAGCCCGGGACGTGTTCCGACCTTGCGTCCTCGTACTGCCACCGCTGCGCGTGAGCGGCCGCCTCGTCAGAGATTTCCCGGATGCTGATGGGAAAGCCGTTTTCAGCTGTGAGGATTTCTTCAGCGGTGTACGCGACGTCGCGGCGAAGCTGGGCGAAGCGGACCCGTGCATCCTCCCGGATGCTTTGGGGGATTGTGTTTTCTTTAATCATTCATCGTCTCTCCTTTTGCCGCATGGGCGGCCTACATAAAAAGGAGGCGCAGCAACGCTTTCACAAACAGTGCTCGTGGAAGCGGGCTGGGATAGACGGGAACCGGTTCAGGTGATTGCCGTTCGAACGGCTGCCCCGATCATACAGGATGAACGCCTGGGGGCATCGTTCGGACTTGTTGGATCACCTGGCTTGCGCACTTCGAGTGGTACGCGGTGAGTGGCGACGGCTTGACTCGGGCCTTCAAATCGACAGCGAAGGTTCGGGTAGCTGTTGCAAAACGTGCCCCAGTTCGATGGTCGACAATTGCCCGTCTGCGTAAAGGCAACCGTCATACCGCGTGCCGTTTGGTTGTGGCAAAGACGGCGCCGCGAGGTTTGGTGGGAGAAGGCGTTCGGGCTGGCATGGTCATTCGGTAGGCAGGATGCGTTTCCGTTGGGAAAACGGTTGGACTGGCAGTTGTCGGCAAAATCCATCGGTCTTTTCCGGCCCCGCCGGACCGGTCCTTCTGTGCCCGGGCACCCCAGGCAAGGCCGCCGCCGGCAGGATGCGATATGCTTGAGTACTTGTCAACGCGCGAAATTCGTTATGAGCAACGTGTTCCGAGCCGTCTTCGGGTTGTGGGTAGCCCCTGATTTCACGTCTGTGATGACCGGGAAAGCGAAGCCTCCACACGTCAACCACTCCAAGGTTGATTTCGGAGACCTGGCTAAAGCGCTTCGCGAACTCTTCGCTTACGGCCCACACGTGCGCATCCGCGTGGCGAACGATACTGTTGACCAGGTGACTGTTCAACATCGAAACGGCGAGCTCTCGCGCGCTCGACCTCCAGCAGGCAGCATTCGCTGCGACGACTTCGGCCGCGCCTTGCTCAAATCTGCCACCTCACAAGAAGGTGATGTCGTTGACGTTCATCGCGCTTGGCAACCACTCCACTCATATGCTGACCGGAATTTCGCGCCGCCTCCGGTGCTCATACCTTTCGTGATAGAGGCCGCTGATTTCGAAGATGCCATGATTTGGCACGCGTCGGCTAAGCCGAGCCTTGGTCTGCCATTCCTGCCTGACGCACTCCAGGAATCATTGTTACAGTCGCGCGGCAACACAGACAGTACGAATTTTGAAGGCCAATTGCCGAAAGCTTCTCGCGAACGAATGGGCCGGATCTTCGGTTGCGAGTATCTGCCATATGCACTTCTGGACAGGTTAGCAATGGATGCGCCTCCGAAAGAATACGGCCTTTGAGCGGGTGTCCATCAAGTGGCTTTACCGCCTTGCGTCGGACCTGGTGACGGACTTGAGATCACGAACCGCGAAATGGAGCCTCCCATGGGAAAAGCTAGCAGACGTAAGCAGGCCATCAAGAGACTGATCGAGCTTGACCAGGCACAGGTGAGGCCCGGCGCCATCACCGATCCGACCCCCACAGGACTACCTCTCGACTACGTTGACCTGCTACGCGTCGGCAACCGCGCAATATTCAAGTTTGCAGAGGTAGACCTGGCCCGGATGCGCCAGACGGGAGAAATTCCGGAGCAAATCTTCGATCCGGTCGGCGATTGCGCGGAAAACGCTTATGTCGAGGGATATATCGAGAACGCGAGACGCCGACCAGAGATAAATCCTTGGTTGTACGATCGCGCGGCCCTGAAGGCGGCCGTCTTGCACGTGCTTCGTGAGTATCGATCGCTTGTAAGCTTTCTCCACGGAGGAAGCAAAACGTATTTTTTCAGTGACGGGTTGTCCGAAAGCCTGTCATACACGGCTTTGAACATGCCGGCACGTGACCTTAAGCTCCCCGTCCCGGGGTTCGTTTTCGTGTTCCGGTCGGAAGCCGCAACGGAGGCGTTTCACGCGATCTCAAAGACTCCCCACGACGGCGTCAACACCATCACCGTCTTTGTCAGGGACGACACGCTGGAGCAGGTCGGATTTCGGCGATTACTGATCGTGGCCTATGAGCATGGCGACACGTTGGGCAAAGTTTATTCCGGTGTCTCGCGGCAATTGGCGATGAAGGACGATTGGGACCTCGAGCAGGCTCTCAATACTGACTGGGACAAACCCGGAATGCGTCCGGACGAGGGGGATATAAGCACGGGTTGGAAGACGACCCCAGACGGCGATATCGTAGCTGAGGAGGAACTCCCCGAACACTTCCTGAACGATCAACTCCGTTTCACGCGGATGGTTTTGAACGGCATTCTTTACATTACCTCCCGTGGCGCAGAGATCACCGAAAAACTCGCGGGACGTCCAATTCACAGCGGAGGCCACCGGGCACCTAATCCGGGCTTCGATCCGCAGCATTCGCGCACGTACTCTGTCGTTGGAGAAAGCATTAAGCAGATCCCCGTAGTGATCGACCCTACAGTAAGCTATGACCCACTCGCAACGGCCGCTGGCAAACGCACACTTCGAAAGAGGTTCCTTGTTCCAGGATTCTGGAGACGGCCACCCAACAGTCCGCCTGACGCAAAAAAAGACGTTTGGGTTAACGCTTTCTACAAAGGGCCTGAGATGGCCGACCTTGTCAATAAGCCTTACATCGTCCGCTGACCTCTATAGTCGTCAGCCAAGGCAACTGTAAAACGCATGAGCAAAAAAGGGGTACTGGAAGCAACAGTCGGAAAGGGATTCGCCGTCCGCTATTTCGCCCCGATCCGGTATTCCGAAGGCAACGGCGGCGGTTCATACTCCCCCAACAAGTCTGCATTGACGAGCACGGGAGGCTGGAATCGTGGCCGGTGCAGCGACCAGCGTGGTCCGTAAGCCTGATTGGCCATGAAACCGCGACGCCATTTGATCGGCATGGTTCGGCCGGTATTGCCGGGTCCGCGGGGCGGTCGAATCTCTTCGGGGCCTATCTCGATGTAGTCGAGCGCAGCCGCTGCGCGCAGGGCGGTTTTGTGTCTGGCCGCACCGGTCTGCGTCTTCGCAAGTTCGGTGAGCTGAGTTTTTTCATTGTGGTGCACCAGCCGCGCGTTCCGTACAGTCGAGTACACGAGGATCTTCGCGGCGAGCATCACATGTGACAGGATTGCATCCGCTCCGCGCTCCATGTCCACTTTAGAGATCGGCCCAATCTCCTCGGATATGCCGCGATGCAACGACTCGTGCATCTGCGCATAGAAGTTATCCTGCTCGCCTTCGCGTTCCTCGATGTAGTAATCGAAGCCCGGTTGGTCAAGAGAGTATCTCCCCGACGCCTCGTCGATACTGAAAGTAAAGCTGATTCTACGCGCCCGAGGTTTGATGTCAGTCCCATCCTTTAGCGCTTCCTCGGAAACAAATATGCCGGTAAGGCGGGCGGGCTGCATCCCTTCGATGGCGGGTAGAGCTATCGGCGTTTCGAAGTGCAAATAGACGTCGGGGAACGGAGAGTGGAGGAAGGAGGCCGGGAATCTTTCGTCTATGTCGGTGACGTTCATCATCGTTACAAGCGCGTCGGTAACACGGAAAACCGCCCCTCTTGCCAGGCGATGGTGGAGCAGGCACCACAGGCCCCTGGGAGGGATCGTCGACTTTGACATCAACTGCAGGTAGCCGAACTCCGGCCATCGTTCCATCAGTCGGCGCATTGCATCCCGATACGACAAGCCGGGTTCCGCGCCGAGTGACCTGAGCATCCCCGCAACGTCGCTTCTGTAGTGCTCATCGACAAGCTCAGCCACCCGCTGCTCGTTGAGTAGCGAAAGTGTAGTTTGCGGATGCGCGGCGACATGTCTGAACGAACTCGCCGCAATCGCGCGCTCCCAAGTCCCATGCCTGAGAACCTGTCCAGGTTCCCCATACAAGAGTAGCTCCCGCTCCCGCCATTCGCCCGCGGGGTCACGTAGCATCGATTGTCCGTCCGGTGTCACCGGGACCCTGTCGACCGCGACCGAGGGCAGTTCGACGACCTCTATCGCGGCGCGATGCGAGGTGTCATCCCATGCTTCACGCATGCCAGCGGACGGAAAGCCAAGCAGCATCAGCGGCGAGATCGCGGCCAGCATCTGGCCATTCGCGCCATAAGCAGCGATCTGGCCAATCTGCCGGCCGGCGCATCCTTTTTCGCCGAGTTCGGCGAAGCTACAGGTACCAAGGACGACGCGCGTGACCGCGACCGGTTCGTTTGATTCATCTGATGGCGGGAGCGTTCTTAAGACTTCTTCGAAAAAAGCCGGGTCGAACGTGTCTTTTGGATCGAGCTTGCCATCCAGGCGCCCGGACTCACTAACCATCCGTTTCATCAGCAACTGCAGGCGAAATCGTGTGGCGTCGGCAAGGGCATCGGAGAGACGGCAAACGGGCCGCAACTCAAGTCCGAGGATCGGAAACTGGCGGTTAAGATGATCGGCATGCTGCAGGATGACGTCGAGGCCGCGCTGGAGCCACGGGTAGTCGCCGCGAAAAGAGTCTTCCTTAAGCGCGGTTTCGAGCGGAATGTCCGGCATGACCGCCGGAAAGATGAATGCGTAGGGTCCTCGCGAGTAATCAGGCGTCGCCAGGTGTTTTGCCCACATTTCGTGATAAACGATGTCGATCGGCGTGTCGAGGTGAGAATTCGCCAGCATGAAATTCAGGCAAAACATGTCGGTTGCCGTCACATTCACCATCGGCGCAGCGACCACGTAAGCTTTGTGCCCAGGGTAATTTGGATCACGGGCATCGAGGGAGAAGGCCGGTTCAATGGGCTGGACCAACGTCTCCAAGGGTCTGCCACGCAGGGCGTCGAGCCGCTCTACCGTGAAGGGAACGGCGACCAGAAAAGCTGTCCCCCGGGGTGGCGGCTCTGCACCACTGGCGAACATTCGCAACACGTCGAACCAGCGCCAGAAGCACCGCGCGGTAGCTTCGCGCAACGCCGTGTCGGGCATCATTGCGATCGCCGCTTCCGTTTCTGGAAAAACCCTCAGGTCGCGGTCGGACGTTGCGAGACAGCACTCGATACGTTTGATCAGGTCGCCGTCGCCGCGCAGCGGAAGGGAGAGGTATTTCGCGAGTTTTCTGATTGCTAGCTTCATGTTCTGGCCAGTCCTTATTCCGTCAACATCGCGCACCGCGCGGCCGGCACTTAGCCAACCGGCAGTTTCCAGCCGTGAACCTCCATCACCATCACGTCGGGATTTGGGTCGCGCTCAAAGTCATGGCCTCGAACCATAAGGTTAAAAGAGACCGCAAGGACGCCACACGGGTCCTCATATTCGGATAGCGGAGCGTCAAACGAGAACCCGGCCTGTCGCTGGGCTAAAAGACGCTCAAGTCCGTCCACTCGTTCACTCAGAGCGAAGGGCGCCCAGTGTCCGTCACGGAGCAACATGCCGCCGCAGGTATAGCAGCGGTCCTGTATCTTTTTGAAGTGAAGCGCGCCGAAGAGGAGTAGACAGCCCTTGGGGAACTTTGCTGCGAGGACTTCGAACGCCTCTTTTGCCAGGACGTCTGTCGTGTCCTCAGGTACATAGGCGTAACCTTCGACGACAACTGGCAACTCGATAGTGCCGTCGCGCGTCGACACCCAAAAGGATGGATCGAAACGGGCAACAACCTCACGGGGTTCACCGACCACGTCCCAGCCTAGATGCTTGAGGCATTGGTACCAGTCTTCGTGCGGGACACCGATGAGTCCCCCGTTGATGCGCATCTGACGGATGAAGTCCGCCGGATCGACGTCACGTCCAAGTGCCCTTTTCAGCAAGGTCGACGCGAACTTGTGAAAATCGCTTGCCGACATCAACTTGCCGGCTTCGTCGCGTGCATCGTCGATCGCCGCGAGGTCCGACGGATCCAAGCCGATAAGCTCAGCAAAGCCTTTTCGGAAGTCGTTATTCACCTCAGTGGCCGATACCGATTCGAAATAATCCGCCAGGGCGGGTTCACCTAGCTCTCGAGCGGTTGTTACATCGCGACTGCGGCGCTCGGCCGCATCGAGCGGCGCTGGTTCGCCCCTTTCAGCGGCCAGCCGATCGGCAAAACAGCGGACGGTCACCATCCGGAGGGTCCGGGCAAGGTCCAGGGGGAGCGCGCCTGCGCGAGAGGTTGCCCCCAGGAACGAAAGAAACTCAAGGGTTGCTACCTTGTCGCCGCGGAGGGAGTGGTGATCCGCGAATGCCGCAAGGTCAGCGCGCCCGCGGCCCTTCAAATACTCGCCCAACATCTGGGGAATTTCGTCAATTTCGTCCGCGTATTTTCCAATCTCGTGGCTGTCATCGCCTTCGTCGTCTTCGCCCGCTTCCGACGCCTGGATATAGTCGCTGGTCGTTGAGTCCTCGATCGCGCGGACTGGAAGCGAACAATTCGGATCGAATTCCGCGTGATTCAACTCAGGCGGGTCATCATGGCCGAAATCGGCGAAGGCATCGTGGCATTCCTCGAGGGCTTCCATGAAGCATGCAGCTAGTTCGCACAGATTGGGGGAGTCGAGATGCCCGTGTAATCGGACACAGATACCGTCGACGGCCCCGGAAATTTCGTGAGTCGAATATGCGTTCAGCGTGGGGCTGCTCAGATAGAGCACCAGGCAGCGCGCGATGAGATCGATGGCCTCAGCGGCAAGTTCGCCTTGCTCAAGATCGCCGAGCTTTCCCAGGGTAATGTCGAGTCCAACCACAATATCCTGATTGATCGTCGGCTCGACGATGAAGAAGAGCGCGGCCCACTTGTCCCCGGCATCGTCGAACACGCTTAAGACGCGTGTGCCGCCATATTGGGGAGCATCAGCCGCACCATTTCCCACGGCGGCACCTTCCGCGAGTTCCTCCTCCGGGTTCAAAACAATGACTGTGATGCCATCCTCGACGTCAAGAGAATCAACGTCGCCCAGCATCATGTCGTCCAGCACTTCGTAGGACAACTCGCGCTCCCAAGGCGTCGGGAACATCAACTGCAGGATTGCGGCGTGCTCGCGTTCCTCGGCTGTTCGAAAAGCGTCCGTAGGCCGGAGTTTCCGAACCAGCGCATCAGCCTCGTCTTCGTCCAGATCGAAGCTTTGCGCGAGGGAGTGGCACTGGAACACGAATCTTGATGCCACGACGTCGGGGGCACAGAAGCGATCGGGTAGCGACGCCCGACGCCGGCCCAAGTGCTCAGTTGTGGCTTCGAGCGCGTGCCAGTCCGCGTGCCCGAACATGCGGGCAACGGCGGCTTGCGACGCGTTGAGCTTCTGCCCGGTGGCTGACGTAAGGCGTTTGGCGAGGCGCTTGGGATGCGCCATCGAATCGAAATAAATTCGCATAACGGCTCCTCTGCTGTTGTCAGCAAGGGGTGGCACCCACTTTCGACCCCGCAGATCGGGGCCCGTTTTGAACCATGCCGGTACTAACGCTTCGCCAATGTGGGTGGCACGGCTCCGGAGCCGTTTATGCCCTGGTAGGGTAGCCCGATTCATTGGAGCGATCAAGCGGCACGGTAGAGCCCGAATGGCGAGGTCGGCGTGACCGGATGCCCTTGAACCGTGGCGTCGTGTGACGTTCTCAGTACCGGAAGTGGCTCTGGCATGGGTGCTGTCTGCGGGATGGGGTTGGCGCGAACGCGACAGTCGCATCTCGGTCGCACATCGTCTCCTTTCCCATCTTGGCGGGCCCGTAACTCCGGCAGTCGCACATGCCATGTGTTCGCTGATCCGGAGGGCATCTGTCGACCGTTCACGGCGTGACAAAGTACGATGGATGATTGAGCTTCCGCTTCAGATTGAAGAGAGATAGAGACAAGGCTGAGTTGGCAAATCCCGGCGGGCGTCTGCGCGGTGTTGAAAGGCCCCGGGCGCGCACGCGGGCATCCACTACTTCCGAAATTGACGCGGGACCGCGATGGACGGACCTTTCGTGAACTGTGGCACTGCGCCGAGTAGTCGTCATCAGTGGCGATGGCGTCGAAGCACAGGGCCTTGGCGATTTCTGAGGGATTTCCGTGCGAAGACCGTCAGGTCCGTGACCTAAAATTTTCCAAGCTCGACATAGCAGCTGTTGTGTGGATCTCCACTCCCCCTTTTTGCGGTAGGGGGCGGCATGAACCCCCTGGTTGTTTGTTGCCTCGTTCGTCTGAGGTTCGGTGATAAGGGGGTGTTAAGTTTTAAGGGGGTGTTCAATGTCCCCGCCCTCGGCTGTTGAGGTCCTTTGGGTCCGGATAGCGTCTTACCTCGCCTCGCTTCTTTTCGCCCTTGTCGCGTCAGGAGTAATCGTCGCGCTGTGCGTCTGGATCCGGGACTTTCCGGTGGTTGTGGCTGTGTTCATGTTCGCGCTGCTGGTACGTGCGATCAGCATCACCGTGGCCGATTGGTGCCTGACCGGAAGGTGGCGTGAAATCAGCAATCGTCTGGTCACACGCGTTTGCGACGCAGTACTGCTTGGAACCTGCTTTCAGACGGCTTTCCTGCTCCTCTTCCCACACCTGAAAATTGCGGAATCGCCTGGTGGCGACCCGCTGCTTGTACGCCTGGCGTTGTCGTACGATCGCCTCGCAGTCTGGGTACACGATGCGATCGAACCTTTCGTACACATGGGACTCGTTGTCGCGGTGATCGTGGACATCGCGGTGCTGGGAACATCAGTGTTTCTCGAGACCCGAATGCTTGTGCGTGCATATGGAGCAGCAACGAATACCGCGTCACGCGTCTTCTTCGCGACCGCTGTGTTCATGTGCTTCGGGTTGTCGATGGCTGTACCATCGGCAGACTGGACACCAGATATACACGCGCGGCTCAAGACACAGGCCCATCAAAGGACGGTCGACAACGCCAAGCTCGTCCTTGCCCAGCAACTCACCACTACCAACACGTCAGCAACTGCGGAAACGGCCGCGCACGAAGCGAAATCGCATGATGCGTCGACGAAGCTCGATCCCGAGCAGGCCGAGATTCTAAAAAATGGGATGGCCGGGCAAGCGAGACAGGAGTGGCTGTTGCTTCTCGCAACTGCTTTGTTACTGGCCAAGCAGGCCGGAGACATGTACCTGTCGACGGATGAAAGGGCGAGCCTTGGTACAGCCGATATGCAGGGCGGCGATGAGCGGATGCAGCGAGGCGATCTCGAAGAGAGGTGGGTCGCTATTCGGCGCGATGTCATCGCTAAGGAGCGACAGTTGGATCTGGCCGAGCCAATGGTTAAGGCACGTCTCGCGGACATGCTAGCAGATGCGACGGGTTTTGAGGCGACCGGACCGTTTGCCGAGGTAATTGACGAGGTCGTGAAAACGGGATTCGATCTTGTCGGTGAAGCAGCGGTTGATAGCCTGAAGGATGACACCGGCTCGATCCCGGAGGCGGAACTGATGCGCCGCGAACGCCCTCTTGCAAAGTACTTCACCGATGCGTTGACGAAGGGAGCGGCCGAGGGGGCGCGTGGGGCTGTCGTCGCGCTCAACGCGTTGCCCTTTCAGCCGTTAATTGTCACCGAACGGCTTACGCGTGTGGAGCTTTACGATTTTCGCTGGACTCAGGAGTATCTGGGTCCACCTCGCGATGTTGGGGACTATTTGGGGCACATTGGGGGGAATTACCTGGTTCCGGTCCACGAGGTGAGACCGAGGAAAAGTGGCGTATCGGATGTTAAAGAGAAGGCATCGCTCCCCTCGCCACCTGATGTCGGGCTAGCGGAAAGCCAGACTGACCAAAGAGACGGCAGTAATGCCGATGTGGCTGCGCAGGCGAATGAACTTCACGCAGACGCGGCACTCACAAAACTGGCCAGACAAGCCTCACCGGCAGCGCTTCGTGCGATTGAAGCGGCCAAGGAGTTTCCCGTCGATGCGAACGGAAAGGTCAACGATCGCTACATCAATAAGAGCGTCCGCGAGACGATCAAGCGGGCCGAGTAACGAACCCCGCTTCTTTCTGAGTGACGCTGCAGTAAGTCTAGTCCCTGGCAATCCTGAAAACCCTCACCTTTGCGACTTATACCCCCAATCATGGCGCTCGCAGTGTTGCGAAATTGCTGTTTGGGTGCCTCTTTTACGACGCATTCTTTGCACCGGCCAAAAAAAGCGTCATAGAATGTGCACTGCTTGCAGCAATATACACAGCAAGCGTTCCTAAAACGATAGTGAGTCAACGACAACTATGGCAAAGACTGCAACGAAGGCTGCAACGAATCCGGCAAGCAAGGCTGCACCGAAAGCCGCTGCGAAGACTGCAAAGAAGGCAGCACCCGCAGCCAAGAAAACTGCAGTGAAGGCGACAAACGGTACGGCAAAGAAGCTCGTCGCTGGCGCGCCGGTTAAGGACAAGTTCACCAAGGCATCGCTCGCCGCGCACGTTGCTACGGCGGCAAATGTTGAGCCGAAGGCCGCGAAGGCGGTGCTCGCAGCGCTGGAAGACACGATCCTCGGCACGGTCCACAAAAAGGGTGCGGGCGAGTTCACCCTGTCGGGTCTGCTGAAGATCACCGTGCAGCAAGTGCCGGCGAAGAAGAAGCGCTTCGGCAAGGATCCGTTCACGGGCGAAGAGCGCTGGTTCGACGCGAAGCCGGCGAGTGTGCGCATCAAGGCTCGCGCGCTCAAGAAGCTTAAGGACGCAGCAGCGTAAGCCTGGGTCGCACCGGACCCGACATCGGACTGTTGTCGGGTTCTGCCCTGCTTTGTGCTGCGCTTACGAGCGATGGCCTCTGGGTGGTTAAGGTTAGAAACCGCGGTCCCCTCCCAGATCCGACCTCACAAACCGGTTCTTTCCGCTGCCGTAGCGTTAGCGAACGTGGCGCTTCTCTTCCAGCCTTGCATATACCGCTGTTTGCGGGCGCCCGACCCCGAAGGACCGCTCTCCAGCGGCTATCCTTGCCGCATTGCCCCTGCCTTCCCGCGGCTGATATACTGTGCCCGAGCCGTTTAGATCGGCAACCAAGCACATTCTTCACACTGGTCTCCGGTGTTCACCCCGGCCGCGACCTGCCATACACCCTTTGCATTCTTCGATAAGCGCTGTGGTTGTCAGTCGCTCTTATCCAAGCGTCGCCCACTCTCCTTTTCAAACGTCTCATCGAGAGACATCAAGGAGAAACCATGAACGAAAAAGCCAATCAAACCGCGACGCAAACGGCAATCAAACTTGTCGTACCCGGAACCGGTTTTCTCTGCTATGACGCCACGCCGCGGAAGGCAGTTTCGGTGCTCAGCAACGGTGATCTGGATCTCGTCGGTTCGGATCTTGGCGACGGCTTCTATTACACACCCGGGAGCGACGAGTGGTCCTTCCGCTTCGGCGATACGCGCGCGTCGGACTTCGACTTCGAGCACGTCCTCGAAGTAAAGTTGATTGAGGGTGTGTCACGCGACGGTGCGGACGATCGATGGGCTGTCTCTCAAGAAGCGATGAAATCGTCGACGTGGACTGACCTTTTGTCTGCAAACGGCGTGCTGGATCGAAAAGAGCACCTGGCCTGCGTTGCGTCTCAAGCCGTGAAGGATTACGACTTTGGGAGCGGTCTCACCCTGATTGAAACGGGCGAAACCTGGGAGCACTCGCCGGATGGCAATGAGTTGACCCAGTACGCTCGCGTCGAGGCCTGGAGCGCGGACAGGAATGACGGCAGCCCTCCTTCGCTGGATTCGTTCGATCTGATTTTCACTGCACGCTTCAGCGCCGGAAGCGCGACGTTGATGGAAGCGTTCGCTTCCGACAATGAAGGCAAGATTTGGCGGGGCAACGCCGCGCCGAAGCCTGCGAATCCGCTGCGCTCTGTTGAGCTGTGCATTCGTGCAGCCAAGGCGCACGGCGAGGAGTCCGCGCCGGATCACGAGGTGGGCGATCTCCAGGACTGTCTTCGCGAAATGTGGAAGCTTCTGACGCCCGAACAATGTGAGGCGTACATGAGCAGCAGTTCGGTCATCGAGCGCCTGGAGTCTGGTTTATCGACCCGCGAGTTCGAGAGCATGTACCCTGCAAAGGTTTGAGAATCCACAGACGAAGTCGTCGTCTCCTGGAGGCTCGACCCATCAATCTGGAAGCGGCCCGTCGTGCCTCCCCTTTTGGGGAAGGCCGGCGGGCCTTTTTTTCGCCCATCGTTCTCGCACCCGTTCGCGGATCGGAAGCGGTTCGTCCCATCGTGAGGCCGGGCGATGGCGTGACAGGCATTGGAATCGGCGGTGTGGGAGCAGCCTGGCCCGCGCCAGCCTTTGTTCGAGGTCACAGAATACACCGCCCCCGCCCGCCGGCGGAGGGCCTTGCGTCGAACGCGGCGAGGGTAAATTGCCGCTGCGGGCTGAAGCATAGTGGCCAAACGTTCCAGAAGCTGGACGGCGTACCGGATAAAAAGTGCGATCGCGGACTGAATTCTCCCCGGACAACGTCGAATAAGGAGGCATGCGCGCCGTTTGACGCTCCGCGGTGTGTTGCGGCTGGGTCGTGGGCCGCCGTGACGCAAGCGTGTGATATCGCGTAGAAGCTACGCTGGCAGCCGGTCTGCCGGGCGGAATCCATATGGGCAAGCGCCAGCGGGACGCACTACAGACTGCAATACAGGGAAAAGATGGAAAGCCGAGACAAGTCAGCTGAGTTGGACCCGCGACTGCATTCGTTGCTCGCTAGAAGTGCCGGGGAAGTGAGAAAGCTCGCCCGGTTGGTGCCGCCATCCCCTGCTCGCGCAAAGATTATTGCGCTGGCAAAGGATGCGGAGACCGTCGCAAGCGTGATGGCGCTGCCGGCTCAAGTCCGCGGTGCGAAGGAGGATGCGCTTAAAGATGGCGTCGACGGGCTCAAGCAAGCGTTGGGACTGCCGACGTCAGGCGACACCGGAGCGTCCGACTCGCTCAAAGGTGTCGGGGCGGCGTCGGTTCGGACCCACGCCCTCCTGGCTCAGTCGAATGGCTCTATCTCGATCGTCACGATCATCAAGGAAACGGCCAGGCATTACACCTGCCATTACCTGGGAAATGACAAGCAGCCGTTCAAGGTCAACAAGGCAGGCAAAGACCGGAAGGTGTTTTTCGGGTCCACACAGGAAGCCGCCGATTGGGTTGAGGCGCAAAAGGAGTTGAATCGGGCCGCTCGTCACGAGGAGCCGATTCCGAATTTCATCCAGGAAGGGTCGAGGGAGTGGCGACGACGTGAGTCGCTGATTCTCGCGGAACGCGCACCGAAGATCATGAGCTGCCACAGCTGCGGCAGTCCGAGGCCTGCTGACTCTCGCTGTCAGTTTTGCGATGGTTTTACCAGCGAATGGAGCCTGAACGTGAAGCAGACGTCTGGTCAGAAGGCCGACTAGGCAGCAGCATTCGTACGTGAAGAGTAAGCGACTAAGGACTACACCAATGATCGAACCGCTAAGTCTTGATGCTTCCTTGACGGCGTACACGGCGGACTGGCGCGCTGTGGCGCGCTACACCGTGCGATTTAAGGGGCTGTACTTCGCAGGGCAATCGCACATCCAACGGGTGCTTGCCACGGAGGTCTCCTGGGATGACGCGTGCACGTTCCGGGATGAAGAGAAAAAGCGTATGACCGTCGAAGGCATCGGCGGTCACGTCCTGTTCGATCTTGAGCGCCCCGAGGGCACGAAGTCCGAGTACAGGCGGCAGCGCGCCGCGCGGGAACTGTGTCAGCAACGGGGCTCAAACGGCGCGGCGCCCTGCGCGCCGCACCCCGAGCAGACGGTCGGGAGATTTTGCAGCCGATTACGAGAAGGCATGACGGCGGGATATCGACGACAGGAAATTAGGATGAACATCAAATCGCGAATAAAAGAATGGCTGGATGAACCGTCGGAGGTGTTCCCGAACGGGTCAAAGTACACGCGCAGGCAGAACTTTCTGGGGATCTTCCTTTGCGTGGCGCTCCTGGCGGGGCTCGTGGTCATCAGCGGACTTGCCTTTTTTGTTCTTGGTGGTCTGAGTGACATCTCGGGTGGCAAACTCATTGGACACGGCATAAAGCTGGCGATTCAAAGCCTGTTGTGAGCTGCGGCGGCAACTGAGCGGGCTTTCGATCGAGAAGAACAGGATCACCATGAGACTGGTAGAACGCATTGCGGCAATTTTTGGAGTTGGACCCTTTACTCGCGCGACGGGAAGCCCGCCCGCGAGTGGATGGACGCCCTCTGAGTCGCCCGGTCAGGCGGAGCAGCCGGAAGATGTGGAACGAGATGATCAGATGCCGCACAGAGTGGGCGACATCGTCGAAGGTGTCGTGACTGGCATCACCGATTACGGCGCGTTCGTGGATATTGGAAGCGACGTCAGCGCTTTGCTTTTTGTCACCGACCTGGCGTGGACTCGAGTGAACCATCCCGCCGACGTCTTGTCTGTCGGCCAGAGAGTCACGGGCAAGATACTCAAGTTCAACGCAGACAAGAGGCGATTTAACATAGGGGTCAAGCAACTGAGCGCGGATCCGTGGGAAGGCATCACGTCTCGCTACGCTCCGGGTCAGCGTCTCCTTGGCAAGGTCACAAAAGTTACGGAGTTCGGCGCCTTTATGGAGGTTGCGCCGGGTGTCGAGGGGCTCGCTCCAGCAAGTGAAATGAACTGGGCGACGCGGCACATTAGCCCAAAATCAATCGTTCAGGTCGGTGACGCGTTCGAAGCCATCGTGCTTAAGCTCGACGAAGCGGATCGCCAGATGACGCTCAGCATGAAGCGATGCATGCCGGACCCGTGGGTCGGCTTTGCGCACCGCTGTCCCCCTGGCGCTTGCCTCACAGGAAAGGTCACGCATCTAACACGATACGGCGCTTTCGTTGAAGTAGAGGGAGGCGTTGAAGGCCTCATTCACAGGGAAGAGATGGGTGGGACGGATTCGAACGTGAATCCGTTCAAGGTCCTGAGACCAGACGCAACGGTTGAGGTCACGATCACCGATGTTGATGAAGACAATCGGCGACTGCGTCTCAGCCTCAAACGGATCGATTCAGGCAATTCATTGGGTTCCTTTGCGCAGCGCTGTCCTCCCGGCACTGTGCTGGTTGGTTCAGTATCGCGCCTCGCCAAATTCGGCGTGTTCGTGGAGATGGAACCCGGCGTCGTCGGACTCGTCCACACGTCGGAAATCGGGTGGGGAAGAGTCCGTAGCACACCGGCGAAGATTTTTAACGCCGGCGACGTCGTCAAGGTCAAGGTGCTCGAAGTCGATACGACCCGGCAGCGACTGAGCCTCAGCATGAAACAGTGCGAGCCGGATCCCTGGATAGGTTTTGCAAACCGTTGCCCGCCAGGTAAGCGCCTCGAAGGGGTGGTGACAAACGTTGTAGAGTTCGGAGTGTTCGTCGATGTGGGATCGGACATTGAGGGGCTCGTTCACAGTACTGAACTTGATCGGTCCAGGGTTGCAGTAAAAGGCTCACGTGTCGCAGTCGTGGTGCTCGAGGTCGATGAAGCCCGTCGCCTTTTGAAGCTGAGCATCATGCGGTGTAAGCCGGTGCCAGGTGACGAGGCGGCCCGCGGCCAACGCAGTGCTCGCCCCGATCTGGCAAAATTCTCACTTCCTGCAGGAGCAGAGGTTGAGCTTTCTGACGACTTCGAGGACGCTATGCTGTTTGACTTGCCGTCATCGGTAAAACAAGAGGAGCCGCCCGAGGCGGACGCCATCGCGCTTGGCGTGGACATAGCGAAAAGCCTGCTGGATGAGTAGTCAAAAGAGCCCTACTCCAAGTGGACGTATATCCCAGATCAAGGAAAAATCCAGCGTATGGTAACCAGCGAATCTGAGGGCGCTGCCGGAAGGAGCTCGAGCGAGCTACCCTCGTTAGCGCTCTATCCTGACCGGCTAAAATTCGCGATGGACCGCGCGAAGCTGTCAACTTCACAGTTGGCGAGAGCGATAAACTGCAGTGTCGGGGTCATCTCCAACATGCGTGGGCGAAAGAACCCGACCTACAGCGGGCCATTCCTGAAACAGGTCGCGGCAGCGCTCGATGTGCCTGCGGAGTGGCTGGCCTGGAATAATGAACCGGGCTCGTTTGGGAGTGGCGCTGCTCCGGCCGGCGATGACGTTGTCGCGGAACTGGCGACGATCGTGGCGAGGCTCATCGCGAGGAAGGTGATGAGCAGGAACGAGGTGATTGCGATGATTGGTCAGCTTCGGATTCGAGAAAGTGAAGCATAGGATAACGATATGGATGCGAGAACAGTGAACGATCGCCTTCGCGAGCACGTCGCGACCATTGGTGACAAGGATTTCTGGCTGTCGAGAAAGGATGCGGCAGTAGTGTGCCGTGCCATCAGCCTTTCCCTGCCGATGTTTTCGCGACAGGGCTTCAAGTCGCGCATCTGCGCAGTCCTGTGTCGGTTCACCCGGCTTGGCGACAGGTGGATGAACACACTGAGTTCTGCAAGTGTCGCGGCGTCTGAGCCAGTTTCGTTCACTGCGCTGAAGCACCTCCGCACCAAAGGGTCGGCCAGGCTGTTTGCGGATGTCCGGGCCGAAGCGGAAGTGACGAAGGTTTTTCGAAAGGACCAGCGCACCGAGGCCCTGGAGATAGTGGTTGACACGCTGTACAGTGCGCTCTCGTGGGGGATCAATGCGGATCGTCTTCGAGCACGAATCAGGAAAGATGATCAGAATCGATTGATCGAGGCGAAGCAACGTGAGAAATACGATGCGCTCGCCAAGGTGCAGCGCGCGCTACTGGACGAATAACCGTGTCAACTTTGAAGCCACGCGTTTTCCAGTCGTAACTGCAGACTTTCAGGAGACAGCCGCGGGCACGAATCCTTGGCGGCTAACGATACACGCCTCCACCCGCCTTCAGAATGTCTATGATTCGCTGCACCTGTACCGACTCGCTGACCCCAGTTGCGCACCAGACTGCAAAGTGTTCGCAATTCTTGAAGAGAAGGTGATAACCGCCCTTTCCCACCTCGCCTAGCGCCCGTTTCGCTACCTCCTCGGCGGAAAAATTCATGTACAGATCCGCGTTCGGGCTAACCACCGGGCGACGCCACGGCTGGGGCATGAAGGACGGCACCTGATAGGTTTCGTGTTTACGGGGCGCGTGAATCGAAGTCGGGAACGTCACTACCTTCAGTTCGGTCGCACCTTCCATAAACTCCTTGAGGGTTGTTTTTTCGATCCGGTTCTTGCCGCCCGGCAGCCCGCGTTTGGCATCGTGATAGTGCACGACGCAGGAGTCCGAGATATAGACGCCGTAGTGGTCGTACATCGTGCGGCCGACCTTGATCACGACACCCTTCGAGAGCGTATTGGTAAATGAGACCTTCGGCACCTTCACGTGGCCGATCGACACCGCGTTCGGGTCCTTCATGATTTCAGGAAAGCTCTGAATTGCGTCTTTAATCCCACCGAGCGCGTCGGCGATCGAATCCCAGATAGACATGACTTGAGCGCTGATTTTGGTTGTGGATGCTGAACTGATCGGCAGGCGGCCAACGAACTTTGGTGTTTTCGCGCCTGAAGGCGGAGCCGCCAATCTACGCGCGCCTCAGCTGCCGTGGCTCATTCAGCCGTATGGAAGCCAGACGCTCGGGCGGAGAGTTCAACGTTTGCCGATGCCCGGCCTGGTTTACTGATTGCGGGCTGTCCTGTCGACGCATCGAAACTGGATCTCGGCGGATGCATATTGGCCCAACCCGTAGTCCTGCCCGTGGCTGTTGACGGGCTCGACCTGTTTGCCGTCTTTCGCACAGAAGTCGTTGGCCTGATGGTACAGATCGGCCTTGACCGACGATCCGGTGTACGCCCACCCGTCTTGGGCACCGAGCATGTACATGCCGCTGCCGATCGGGACGATGCCCGTGGTCGAGGAGCAACCGGATAAGGCGACGGCAGCCGCCAGCAGAAGGATATTCCTGATCATGGTCTTGTTCTTGTATGAATGGTGTCAGGCAGGATACCAAGAATCGGACGCCCATGGCCCACGCCGAATGCCTTCCCCGTGCAGGTTCGCGCCCGCGGACCAATGCGTGACGGCAAGATGCGATTCCCGGCTTGGGAGTCCGTTCAGAGGTCCAAGGCCATCTGGGGATGCTCGGGCTGGTTTGGCCGCGCCGTTCTAAGCCACCACTGAAAGACGAAGTGATGCTCTGGCGAGCCGGCAAGTGGGACAGACAGGAGCCCGCGAAACGGCAGATCTCGACGGGTAATGGCTGTCTCGCCGTGGCGGTTTGTCACGTCATCCTTCTCCGCGCCGCAGACGGGACACTGGTAGTAGTGGTAAGCCCGCCCGCGCAGGTGCCGGGTAGCCAGCAGCGCGCCCGACTTTTCCGGGTAGCCGTTATTGATGATGGCGACGAGCTCGTTGAGCCATCTCGGACCAGGGTTGGGCTGCTGCGGGGAACGCGAAAGCACGGTCCATAGCAACGTTCGATGGCCCGGGAATGGTAGCGCAACCGCGAGACTGGACGGACGAAGCACCTTCGCACCGCAGTTGCAGCGAAGAGCGTCGCCTGTACGGATGATCACGTCGACCCGGTTCAGGTCGGAGACGGGTGACCAGACGAGGTTCTTTGTCAGTGCAGCCTTGATGAAGACTTCGAGCGGAGTCCAGTGGCCCTGATATGGCCGTTCAGTCACGTTCCAATGGTCGTTCGGCGGGCTCACACGCACTTGCCAGATTCCGTCGCCATCCAGACGCACCTGGAAGGCGGGGACCTCCTGCGAGACGTGGTAGTTTTGCTGGCCGAGCAACCACAACCCCCTGACGCCGGCGGCGCGGTACCGCGCCTGCCGCTGCGCAATGCGGTCCCACGGCAGGTTGGCAAGTTGTACTTCGACGGCGATCTTCGCGGCGCCTCTTTCCGCGAACACGTCAGCCCGCCAGGGTTCGTCGCAGGGGCCACTGGACTTTTCGCACTCGGCGGCCCAGTTTGCCTCCGCGGCAGCATCCGCAACCGCCTTCTTTAAGCTCAGGTGCGCTTCGGACTCGGCCTCATAGGGGCACAGGCCCCGGCCGCCGAGGTGATAGAAGTGCTGCAGACCGTTGCGCGAGACGCGCAATCCGACCGTGGCTTCGCAACAGTCGAAATGCAGATTGTGCGTCGCGCGTTGCTCTGCCCGCAGGCTCTCGAAGCTGTCCGGCGTCAGCTTGTACGCGAGGATGACCTTGTTCTCTGCTGTCAGGCATTTCAATGGTGGCATCGCAATCCCCAGTGACCGCGTACGCGCTCCTGCGCATTCAGTGCCGGCGAACGGGCGCGCGTCGCCTACCAAGTATAGACAGACCTGGCCCGAAATAAGGGACTTTCTCGGCAGCTATCGCCGGCTCGGGACTGAAATTCCCGGCAGATATGCCGTAAAGGATGGGGTGCCGCCCCATGGAGGAACTCTCGGGGCGAAAAAGGCACTTCGCAACGCGACTGGTTAAACGATCGCGTCTTCGAACCCAACTGAGCAGACAACCGCGATCAAGCCCTTGCAGGCTATCTCAAAGCAGCGATGAAAAGACCCCCTACTCTCGCAGCGCTAGCGTACGTCAATGTGTTGAACTTCCTCACCATGGTCTGGCAATTTGATAAGCACGCCCACATTGGAAGCGACCCGATATTCTTTGGCACCGTCCTGAATCCGCGCCTCCAGTGGGACCTGTTGAATGTCGTAATGATAGGCACCCTCGTCGCGAGTGTCGGGCTGTTCCGGGGATGGAATTGGGTGCGATGGATGGCGCTCGTCCTATGTGTGATCGGATACGTGATGATCGCGCCGTTCAGCGACGCCAGAGCGATCCCGGCGTATGTCTTCCCGATGATCGGCAACGCACTATCCTTCGCGCTGCTCTTCCGGATGCCGTCGATCGTTCATTACTTCACCGTCGCAACGAAAAAAGACAAGGCGCTCACCGTCAGGGGCGCCGCAACCGCACTGTTCATGCTCCTGGCAGCGTTCACCGTCCACTCGATCGTCATGGGTGTGTTCCGGAAGACTCTCGTGGTGGAGATCGCGTGGATAGGCACTGCTGTTTTCCTGACTCCGTTACTGCTGCTGAGTGCGCTCGCGCGTTGGAATCTGGCGGTATCCGTTCGGGAAATCTCTGCCCTCCTTCTAGGTGCCGTGCTCTACTTCGCGAATCTTTTTGCGGCGAGTTTCATCGACGAACGCTTCCGGTACGCCGCCTCGACCGGGCGTTTCGACTGGACTCAGGGTGGGTTTCTGGTGGTGGCTCTCTGTTGCGCGGGCCTTGCACTCGCACTTCTCGCGTCACATTGCAAACGCCTGGGCATGCCGGATCATTTAGCGTCGTGACCCGTACGGGATCTACGTCAAGCGACACGGCAAGCCGTCGAATCAATGATCGAAATCGACCTTAACTTTGAAAACGGAGGAAGCAACAACTATGAACATCGGCATTATTCCTGGCTGGATCATCGCAGCATTGCTCGCGATCAACCTCGCAGACGTTCCCGTCGACATCAGTCTGGCCGTCGCCGCCGTCGGCATGAATGCTTCGATGTACGCAGTCTCACGCCAGCCCTCGACGTTTTCGGCGGCAGCTTTGCCGGTCGTCGCGCTCATGCTGCGGTACATCGTGGCTCCGGCAATCGCGGCGTCGGGACAAGGTGTCACCGGCTGGCAGTTTCGGACGATCGAGATCATCGGTTCCGCAGACGCCGTTTGCGCTTTTTCTGTGCTCGCCATGCTTGTAGCGATGCTGATGGGCTTCGTGTGGGTTCATCACGGTTCGGGAGTGTCTGGCGGAGAACGGAAGCGAAACCGATGAAACCCATTCTGAAAAAGATAGCGTTCGCAGCAGCTGCCGCCTTCTCGTGCGGCGCAGTGATGGCGTGCGAGGTCCCCGTTAGCGCCCCGAACAACCTCGTCTTCATCATTCAGCGACACGGCGGGTATCAGGTCTCGGACGCTCAATGCGAGATGCTCCAGAAGCGCGGTCTCGCCCTAGACGTTGATGGTGATGCGACTGTGCTCAGCGGCATCAACGTTGCGTGGGCCTCGGTGCATATCATGAAGGTAAATGGACGTACCAGCGGCACGTCCGGCATTTCGACGATGGTAGACACCCATCCGGGCAGTCAGGATCTTGCTGACGACGTCTTCTATGACGCGCTCGGCCGTGCCCTGCGCAATCTGGACTGGCGTCTCGCAGTCCAGCAGGTGACTCGCGCCGGAAACTGAACATCGCGGATTGCCGCCCTACTGGCGGACGGCAATGCCGAATCAATTTAGGGTTTTCGCATCGCGCCGATCATCCTTCCTTCCGTTCAAAGTCCGCGACCGCCGATCGGACGCGCGGCCGCAACACGTTGACGAACGCGTTGGTCCGCTCGGCCAGCCATTCATAGATCTGTTCGCGGATTTCTGGCGCGTCGGTGTTCGGAAATGAGCGGCGATCGTGAATTGACGTTCTTCCATCGGACGGTCTCTGAAAAATTTCGGCGGCACCGCCAAGGTCCGTCTTGATGTTGGCCCACTCCTCAACGATAGCCCGCATGGCGTAGTCGCCGACGGTATTCCTGTTTGACGAGAGCTCGACGCCGACCTCATTGAGTTGCTGATTCCGGTACACGTTCAACCACGCGTTCGGGTGCAGCATGAAGTTGAGGTAGCCCTGTCTTGCGGGCTTTGGGATCGCCTGCTCGGGATCGTCCAGCTTCAGTGCCTGCAGGAAGCCGCTCCAGAACTGTTGTTGCCCGTTCATCCGGTCGACGCGTGCAGGATCGATGCCGGCGGTGATCGCCTCTTCTTCGTCGGGAGCGAGACCGAAGCCGTCAGGGACGGCCACCACGGTTCTCGTCAGCACTTTCGTTCGGGCGAGGACGCGCGGCACAATCAGACGGCTTCCGTCGGGCGTCGAAAACATGCGCATTTCGACGAGTCCGAGAGTGAAATGTAGGCCCGCATGTGCCTGCAGGTAATCGCTGATCGCTTCCACACCCTCGCGAATTCCATCTCCGACAATCAGCAACAGAAAACGGCCACGCCGAAGATTGCCCGTCAGCGCGTCGTTGAACTGGATTTCATCGGTGTCCGGGGCGACCGCGCGCACCAGTTCAAGAATCGGATCGCCACTGCGTTTCAGGCGGCTCCGCACTCCGCGTTGCAGATCGGATGAGGACCAGCGCGTCAGTTCCTTCGCATAGTCGAGGATCTGGCCAACCACTTCACGTCGCGCCTCGGGATTGCGCCACAGCTTGCACTCGACGATGACGGGCAAACCAGATGCGGTGACCATGAAATTGTCGATTCGGCCGGTAGTTGTTTCAAGCTCTGTGCAGATCGCAATCGGGTCAGCGAATACCGTATCGATCTCCGCGATCGGCAGACACGACGGGTGCGCGTGGATGAGGCGCTGTAAATCAGCTTCGCTGTAGTCACCCTCACGACCGCCCGCTACGACGGGCCGTAGCTGGATGGTCTCCGATTGTGGGGATATGAGAAGCGGTGAGAACGAGTTGCGGGACATAGAAGATGGATGCGTGGGTTACAGGCCGCGTGAGTCAGCGGTCGGCGCGAGGTCTGTGCGGTTTTGTGCGATCGCTGGTTTTCTCATTTTTTCGCCAGTCCATTATCTTTTTTTAGCGCCTTTCCGGTAGGCGAACCGCTGGCCTTTAATGGGCTGTATGCAGCCATCCACGGCTGCAGCTGGCGCACATACAGGCCGAGTTTATCGACAGGGTGTGCGTAGGCTTCGCAGTTACTTCCCTTGCTGAAGAGCACAACAGCTGAAGCGGGATCCACCGGAATCTTGGGCACGAACCAGTCGCATAGGCTCGTTTTGGCGGCGTTTATAAGCCGGCCAGTCTCCATGCGAAGCCCCAGGGCCTCCCGAACCTGTTCTTTCTTGACGAGGAAGTCCTTGCACGACGCGCCCAGCACGAGTTGCGTGTAGCTCGGCCTGTGCGGCTCTTTCTCGAGTGGGGTGAAAAGGGCAACGTCGAACTCGTGATGGTGTGCAGACGCTTTCTTCGCGGAGGGTTTCGTTCCGTTAGAGAGCGAAGAGCTGATGGTGGTCGCCTCGATCGAGACCCACGCCTCCAGCATTGGGGAGCTTTTTTTGGTAATGCAAAACCAGCTGTGCACGCTCTTATCGGCCATCGACGGGCCGCCCGCGAAGGTGAGCGTGTTACCGGGGCCGACATTCTTTGCCTCGATATCGAAACCCTGTTCGCGCATGTAATGCAGTAGGCAACCGAGGGCGAACAGTTCAAACGCGGCGCCCTTTTTCAGATTCCGGCCGCCGATCGTCAGGGGGCCGCGACCGATAGCGGTTGACTGCTGATGTGCCGCCTTCTTTTGTTCGACGGCACGCGTAAACAGCGAGTCGAGGCGCTTCCTGATTTCATTCTTTTGTGCAGCGGTGGGCGCCTTCTGCTTCTGCGAGGCTGTTCCTTTCGCGGAGCTACCAGTCGCTTTCTTTCGGGCAGCCATCAGGACCTCGCACGGTTACTGTTTCGCGCACGACCGCGGCCACCGGAACGACGGGGCGCGGGATCGGCGGACTGGAATTCGTTGTCCGCGGGCGGTATCCATTCCCTCGCAAACGACCGGAGGAGGACTTCGTCATCCTCGGGCTCGGCGCGCTCGGGGCGGTTGAGTTCCCCGGTGACCCGGCTGCTCGCGCGGTCGACGTACTCAATGCGTGAGATCGTCTTCTGGCAGATTCTGGACAATCCGTCGAACAGGTTCTCCCGGTCCATCTCCGACGGGTGTTCGAACGCAAGTTCGACCAGCACTTCAAGTGCGGACTCCACGGCGCGAGCGAAGGCTTGTTCGTCTCGAGGCCATTCGTTCGCCGCGTCGAGCAGTTCGGATAGCTGACGCCCTATCTCCCGCCCGTACACCGTACGACGATGTCGAGCGATGACTTCCCTTAACGCGCTGTCGAAGAACAGCGCGGTCTCGTAGTCCATTCTGGATCCCCTGTAACGACATTCAAAGAGGTGCCGGCGCCCACTGCCCCTGGCGGGCGCATATTTCGGCGATGCCACTGCATTTGTGCTGGTCTGGTTGCACGCGCAGCGATTTTCACAGATGCGTGGCTTTGGTCAAGCGTCGCCAGAGCGTGGGGCGGTCAGGACCTGGGATAGCGCCCTTTTTGACGGATTTCCGGTCAGCGAATTCCAGGATATACTGTTTATCCATACAGTGTTTTAACAGTGCGCGGAGGGAGCGATGGGGGCCGTTTTGCTGCCGGAAGCGATACATCCTGCCCTGTGGAGGGGCAATCAGCTCGCGCGCGTAGCGGGCAGGACGGTTGATTGTGGCGACGCGGGTCTCGCTGCGGAATTGCCCGGCGGCGGGTGGCCCCGGGGCTCTCTCACCGACCTCCTCGTGCAACAGCACGGCTGCGGCGAGCTTCGTCTGCTGCGCGCGGCCTTCGAGGCCCTCCAGGCCAAGCCCGTGGTGCTGCTTAAGCCCCCGCACGAGTTGCAGCCGACGGCGCTCGCGTGGTGGGGGCTGCGAGCGGACAACCTGTTGACGGTGGGCGCCGGTTCGACGGCGGACGTGTTATGGGCAGGTGAGCAGATTCTTCGGGCGGGCACGTGTGGTGCGCTGCTTATGTGGCAGCAGCACGTGCGGCCGGAGTCGCTCAGGCGGCTTCATCAGGCCGCGCAGGCTTCCGATTCGCTCTTCTTCATGATGCGGCCATTGGCTACGACGCGCGACGCGTCTCCAGCACCGCTACGGCTTGCGATACGGGCGGCAAACGGAGGTGTGAATATCGAGTTTGTGAAGCGCCGGGGTCCCGCGCGCGATGAGCCGCTATTTGTCCCGCTGTCACCCTCCCCGGTCCTGAATGTAAAACGAAACAATGCAGCTTTGGATTGGCGTCCATCTTCCGCTCCTGTCGCTCGAGATATTCCGGCCGAAGTGGTCGCTTGAGCGAGACGATGGGCTCGCCGTACTCGAAAAGGAACGCGTGATTGCGGTGGACGACGCAGGGCGGCGTGCGGGCGTCTGCACGGGCATGCGACGCGGAGGCGTGCTTACGCTCGCACCGCAGACCGTGATGCACGAGCGCGATGGCGCGCGCGAGATCGTGGCTGTTCGGGAGGTGGCAACCGGTCTGCTGAACCTGTCGCCGCAGGTGGTCGTGGCCGAGGAAAACACGCTGCTCGTGGACGTATCGGCAAGCCTGCGCCTGTTCGGCGGAATCCGGTCGATGCGCGCGATGGCGCGGCGGGTTGCTGACGCAATCGGCCTCACGGCGACGATCGGCGTCGCGCCGACCGGCCAGGGTGCGTGGATGCTCGCCCGATATCGGGGCGGCGTATCACTCTCACACGATTCACTTCCAGGCGCGCTTGCGTCCTTACCAGTCGGACTGGCCATTCCCGCGCGTCGTCATCTCGAATGGCTCGCGGGGATCGGGTGCGAGACCGTCGGTCAACTGATGCGCCTTCCTCGTGAAGGTTTGAAAAAACGTTGCGGGACGGCACTTCTTGACATGCTGGACCGCGCAAGCGGGGATTCTCCACACGTGTACGAGTGGTACCAGACGCCACCCACCTTCGACGCGCGCGTCGAACTCCCTGACCGGATTGAGCATGCGGAAGCGTGTCTATTCGCGGCTCGTCGCCTTGTTGTGCAGCTGACGGGCTGGTTGACACAGAAGCAGCTCGCTGTCACCCGCATCGCGCTATTGCTCGAACACGAGCGTGGCCGCAGCGCGATTGAGCCGACGACGATCGACGTGTCACTCGCCGAGCCGACGTGGCGGGAAGACCACCTGATGCGACTGCTAAAAGAACGGCTGGGCCGCGTCGAACTGGCGGCCGCCGTCATCGCGCTGCAACTCGTTGTGCAGGACGTAAAGGAGGCGGAGCCAGCGTCGGACTCGCTGTTCCCAGAGCCCGGCGGTACGGCCGCCGATCACGCGCGGCTGCTTGAACTGCTGGTCGCGCGCCTAGGCGCCGAAAACGTACTCAAACCCGCCCCTGTTGCCGATCATAGGCCTGAAGTCGCGGCGCGCTGGGTGTCCGTCACGGACAAGACGAAGTACGTCCCGCCAGCGACGGACACGCCCCGTCCCGCGTGGCTGCTGGAGTCGCCGATCAAGCTGCTGATGCGGGGCGAGCGACCGTTTTACGGCTCGCCACTACGGACGGTCTCATCCGGCGAACGTGTCGAAGCGGGCTGGTTCCAGGGGGAGCCGGTAACGCGCGATTACTTTGTTGCCGAGGCCGACGATCACATCTGCTACTGGATTTTCCGTGAGCGGATCGGAGCCGTCGACGAGGACGAGCCACGCTGGTATCTGCATGGTCTGTTCGGTTAAGTCATGTCCTCCCTGTCATTCGGCCTGCCCGGTTATGCCGAGCTGCAGTGCGCATCCAACTTCACGTTCCTGCAGGGTGCTTCGCACGCCGAGGAACTGGCCGCTCGCGCGGCGCAGCTTGGCTACGAGGCAATTGCGATCACTGACGAATGCTCGCTGGCGGGCATCGTGCGCGCGCACGTCGCCGCAAAGGAAGCGGGCATCAAGCTTCTCGTTGGCGCACACTTTCGCGTCACGAACGCCGACGGCTCGCCCGCCCTCGCCTTCACTGCGATCGCCCAGAGCCGTGAAGGCTACGGCAACCTGTCGGAACTCATCACGCTCGCGCGCACGCGCACGGCCAAGGGCACCTATGTCGTGTACCCGCACGACCTCGAACACCCCGATCCACCCTATGCGCATCTGCGCGCGCTTCCCGACTGCCTGGTCATCCTGACACCTGAATTTCCCGCGAAGGATGTACGCCTCGACGCGCAGGCGAAGTGGGCGGCACTGACGTTCGGCGCAGACCGCTGCTGGATGGGGCTGACCCTGCACGCCCGCGCGCTCGACGACCTGCATCGCAATACTGTCTACAACGTCGCCGAGCGGAACGGTTTGAACGTGGTGGCCAGCGGTCAGGTGTTGATGCACGTGCGCTCGCGCAAGCCGCTGCAGGACACACTGACGGCGATACGCCTTAACCGGCCCGTGACCGAATGCGGTTTCGAACTGGCGCCGAATGCCGAACAGCATCTCCGCTCGCGGTTGCGGCTGGCTAACGTCTATCCGGCCGACGCGCTCGCGCAAACGCTAATCATTGCGTCGCGCTGTACATTCAAGCTTGACGAGCTGCGATACGAATATCCAGACGAGCTCGTGCCGCCCGGCACCACGCCGACCGCGTACCTGCGGCAGGAAACCTATCTCGGCGCCCATCGCCGGTATCCGCGCGGCATCCCGCACAATGTGCAGACGCAGATAGAGCACGAACTGTCGCTGATCGCTGAGCTTAAATACGAGCCGTACTTCCTGACGGTGTACGACATCGTCCGTTTCGCACGCAACGAAGGCATCCTGTGTCAGGGGCGCGGATCGGCGGCGAACTCGGCTATCTGCTACTGCCTCGGGATCACTGAGGTGGATCCCGCGCGCGGCAATCTGTTGTTCGAACGGTTCATCTCAAGGGAACGCGCTTTGGCGGGCGACGTTCCCGATATCGACACCGACTTCGAGCACCAGAGACGAGAGGAGATCATCCAGTACATCTATCGCAAATACACGCGCACGCGCGCGGCGCTCGCGGCTGCCGTCACAACCTATCGCCCCCGATCGGCGATTCGCGATTCCGGCAAGGCGCTCGGCATCGATCCGGTAATTGTCGATCGCGTCGCGAAGGAACATCACTGGTTCGATTCGAGCGCCGATCTGATGCGTCGCTTCGTTGATAGCGGGCTGGACCCAGAGACGCCGATCATCCAGCAGTGGGCAACGCTTGCGGCGACACTACTCAACTTCCCTCGTCATTTGTCCCAACATGTAGGGGGGTTCGTGATCGCGCGCGGCAAGCTTTCGCGGCTCGTGCCCGTCGAAAACGCGTCGATGGTGGATCGCACCGTCATCCAGTGGGACAAGGACGATCTGGAAGCGCTAGGACTCCTCAAAATAGACGTGCTCGCGCTCGGCATGTTGTCGGCGATCCGCCGAACACTCGAGCTGGTCTCGCAGCAGCGTGGCGAGCCATTCGAGATGCAGGACATTCCCGCCGAGGACGAGGCGACCTACGATATGATCTGTGCCGCTGATACCATCGGCGTGTTCCAGATCGAGTCGCGTGCCCAGATGAGCATGCTCCCGCGCCTGAGGCCACGCGAGTTCTATGACCTGGTTATTGAGGTCGCCCTGGTCAGACCAGGACCTATACAAGGCGGAGCCGTTCATCCGTATCTTCGCCGTCGGCAGGGGCTCGAACCCGTCAGCTATCCAAGTCCGGAAGTTGAAAAAGCGCTCAAGCGCACGCTCGGCGTTCCGATTTTCCAAGAGCAGGTGATGCAGGTTGCAATGCTCGCGGCGGGGTTTAGCGGGGGCGAAGCAGACCAGTTGCGGCGCGCGATGGCCGCATGGAAGCGCAAGGGCGGCCTGCAACACTATCACGACCGCATCGTTGAAGGGATGCTTCAGCGCGGCTACGACCGCGAGTTTGCGGAATCGATCTTCGCGCAAATCCAGGGCTTCGGCGAATACGGCTTTCCGGAGAGCCACGCGGCGAGCTTCGCGCTGCTCGTCTATGCAAGCTGCTGGCTCAAGCGCCATGAACCAGCAGCATTCCTGTGCGCGATGCTCAACAGCCAGCCAATGGGTTTCTACTCGCCATCGCAACTGGTCCAGGACGCGAAGAGACACGGCGTCGGCGTGCTGGCCGTCGACATCACGATCAGTAGCTGGGAATCGACGCTCGAAGGTGCAGGGACGATGGCGCCCGTACGGCTCGGAATGTCGCTAGTCCGGGGCATGCGTGAGGAAACTGCGCGTCGTATTGAGGCCGCGCGCGCGGTCATGGACTTCAAAGACGTCGCTGATCTTGCGAATCGCGCGCAACTCGACAGACACGACCTTCAGGTGCTCGCAGCAGCGAATGCGTTGAAGCCGCTTGCTGGCGATCGTCATCAGGCGCTTTGGAAGGCCGTGGCTGCTGTGCCGGACAAGGATCTGCTACGTGCAACGGCTCGCGAGGAAGAATCCCCCGATCTCGTGGCGCCGACTGAAGGCCAGGATCTGGTCGCCGATTTCAGGTCGACCGGCCTGACATTGGGTCGACATCCCCTCGCCTTGCTCCGTCCCAAGTTGCAGGGGATGCGCCTCATGCCTGCGGACGCCTTATCGCAATACCGCAACGGGCAACTCGCGCGCGCGTGCGGCATCGTCACCGTCCGGCAACGTCCCGGAACGGCGAACGGTGTGATGTTCATGACGTTGGAAGACGAAACCGGGTCGGTGAACGTGATCGTCTGGCAGTCCGTACTCGAGCGGCAACGTGCCGAGGCGCTCGGATCTTCGCTCCTGGCGGTGTACGGGCAGTGGCAACGTGAGGGCGACGTTAAGCACCTTGTTGCGCAACGCCTAGTCAATCTATCGCACCTTTTGGGCGAACTACCAACGGCGAGCCGGAATTTTCACTGAGTGGCGCGCGCTGACTGCGTCAGGACCGCTCCCAGGCTTGCATGTATTTCAGTCGTTTTTTCTCGAGCTGGTCGAATTCCGCGTTGTGTAGCTTGAGGTACGCCGCGCGCTTGTCACATGGCCTCCTTTGAAGGTCGGGCGCGGGTCCGAGCCTCTCCTGTTCGGCCTGTGTGATTGATGCGGAAAATTCCAGTCTGCCGTCCGGCCGGAAGGTGATCATATACCGATCGAAGAGCGCATCAAGGTTCGCCGACGGCAGAAGCCCGTTTTTGGGATCGACCTTCTGGTCGTCGTCGGACTTTTTCCATGGGAGGATGTGGGAGGCGCGCAGCACCTGTGCGACGCCAAGTTGCGTCGCAGCGCACGCGCTTCCGAACTCTTTCATCAGATCGGCCCTGAACTTTCCTTGTCCCAGTCGGGCGTCTGCTTCGACGCGCCGCTGGGTCGGCGATTTTGTCTTGTCTTCAAGAATGGCGCGTACGTCGTTCAGAATCTGCTGCGCTTCCCCGTTGCCCCGCGACGGGAACAGGATCTCGTCAATCCGCCTCGCCCAGTCAAGCATCAGGACCAGGCACGTTGCTTCGTCTTCTACGTAAAGGTACGAGCCGTCAGACCGAGGGTCAAGGTAGAGCCGGTTTGGTTCACAACGAAGCTGGGTAGCAAACGAAACCACGTCGAAGTCCTTAGGAGCCTTGGATATCGAGAGAGATGAACGGTCGTCCGGAAACTTGTACAGGCAGGCATATCCTTTTTTCTCCCACAGGTCGGCCGACATCAACCCAACGACGACACCCCGCCAGAGGATACGCAAGGTCGCCCGGCTGTCCTCAAAACGACCTTGCGGGGTCGTCACGACGTCAAAGCCTTCGGCTGACAGCGCTTGCATGACACTCGTCGCGAAATCGGTCGGCGAAGGGCCGGTATAGTTTGAAAGATCAATCATGGACAAAAGCGCTCGCGTGAATTGCCGAAAGTATAGTTGCGATGTGGATTGACACGGGCATGCGCAATGCTTGCCGTACGTATCGATTGTGGAGGACCGTCCATGTGCTCTGAAGAGACGCTCAAGCGACTGTTGGAATCTGACCCGAACGACCCGCTTGTGGCTTCATCGCTTAGGGCGTTTAAGTCCAATCTCGCCATGATGCTGCGCGATGTGCCGCCTGGCACGACTGCAGACCTGGAAGCCGCGTGCGCCGCGTGGTGGGACGGGCAGCAGATCGTCTTTGCCCTCCTTCGATATGAAGACCGCTCGAGGATCGACGAGGAGTTCGACCTGGACAACCAAGTCTGGTCAGCGTGGCGTCCGGAGCTCGAGGAATGGATGCGCAATCAGCGATACTCGATGCGCACCGAGGTCCTGGAAAAGCTCACCGAACGCGGGCGGGTAACCCCTTCGGGCGGCTGGCAACGATGCCTCGCATCTTCAGCGCCGGCCGCTGTCAGCCCGTACGGCCCGCAATTGTCGCCAGCGCACCAGACTTCCACGACGCGTGAAGGTTGCGAAGAAAATTCACTTCTTCCGTCCGGTGATGCCATCCGACAACTGGAGCGCAAGGGAACAGATCCAGTTTGCGATCGATCGGAATGTAGTCCGGAAACGGTGCTTTTGACCGAGGTCTGTTCTCTCCGCTTTTCATGAGCACAGTCTCGTCGCGCGCCAGAAAGAAGTCGTAGAAGTCGTTCAACTGCATTGGCGCGTCGCGGTCAAAGAACAATGCTTGCGCCGTGTCCGCCCGGTTGTGTTTGTGGCCGCGCTGGAGGGCGCGGCGAGGCGGTTTGAAGCCGTTTTCCGCGAATACGTCGAGGGCCGCGGGTGTCACGCCGATCACGCGCCAGCTCCAGACCCGGCTACCCATCAGCCCGGTCAGCATTCTGGTCGCGTCGCTAGGGATGAAGCATGATCCGTACTGGCGGATGGCGTTGAACTGAGCCACGTAGACGTCGTGGAGCGCCTGCCGCAAGTTCTTGTTCTCGTAGATGCTTCGCATCAGGTTCGATCAGCCTTTTTGGTGTGAACTAAAGCGCCCCAGGATGACCGGGCTATCGGGGCTACGCGAGCCGATGTTGCTCCGGGATGCTGCCCATATCCTTGATGCCGGCGCGCTGCAGTTTGTATGCTTCGAAGTAGTTTCGCATCATCGGATCCCGATGCGGATTCGCCATGTAGCATCGCCCGCCATTCTCGGCAGTGATCTCTTTGACGGCCTTAGCGATTTTCGCGCCCTTCTCCTGCTCAAAGGCCTGGAGCTCCTCTGCGCTGAAAGTCGGCACGTATTTGTAATCGGCCCATCGATTGAGTTGGGGGTCCTCGAGCATCTCGTTCGCAATCAGCCAGTCGTAGAACATCGCGTCGCCCAACCATTCGGTATTGATGGCCTGACCCGCCTCACTGTCGCGATAGAACGCGTCCAGCCGCTTGGCGAGATGATCGCGAATTACATGGCCAAATCCTGGAACCTGTGCGCTGACTCGCTCATACATGTCCAGCAGAGCAACGCCTGATTTCATCGCATTGAGAAGTTCGGTGCTGTAGACGTATTTGGACCCGAAAGCCTGCGGCTTGATCATGTCCAGCAGCTTGCCGAAAAGTGCGATGACATCGATTGCGCTGTCCTGTAACCGGTCCGGTGAGACCATCGCCGCGGCGCGCAGCTCGAACGCCTCCTGCTTTTCTCGCAGACCGGCGATCAGGGTTTCAACAGCAGGAATCGTCTGAACATGATAGTGATTTACCGTGACGTTGAAGATTTCAACCTTGGTAAGCGCTGCCGATACGATCGTGGACACGCTACTCTCCTGTAAGTGGTTCGAAATTACCTGGGTGTCAGTGTGCCGGTTCAGCCTGCATACTGGACCCGGCGCGGCGCATTGGCGCCTGATCCTTTGGGCGGGATGGCCTGCACGTGTACCCCGGCGGGCAGCCGCGTGCCTTTCACACCGTAGTAGCCGTCATTGTTCCAATGCACCTGGTTAGGCGTCCACGTTCGGTTAGTCGGACCCTCTTCGTCTGTTGGGTAACCCACCCGCCACGAGACCTCATCCGGCGCCCAGCATCCGCGAACTTCGCCCCCATGGTCGCTCCATTGCACCATGAAGCCGAATGACTTGGCACCAAGCTCGTGGCAAACCTCGTTTGAAAAGTAAGTGGGCGCGTCACCGTCGGGCTTTGTGTAGGCAACCCATTCGGCTCTTGCGGCCGACGCACAGACGAACACGCCGACGAGGACAATCGCGGTCTTTCTGATCATTTTCATATGGTGGCGTGAGGTGGAAGCGGATTGTGCCATACAGCCGGATTCGGTCTTTCAATGGCGAGCCAGATTGTCACGCGGCTCCCACCAGCTTCGGGCCGAAGCTGTCTCGCTTTGGCGTGACCGTGTCCTCACTGAACAACGGTCGACGACACGCGCGGCGCAGAGCCGGGCGACGCGGTACAGAAGATCTCCAGATTGGCCAACTGCTCGAGCAGGAGCGACGCCCTCGTCGCGCCGTTGAGCCGGTTCGTAGAGAGCGAATCGTCGGGGACCAACAACTCCTTCGCAACGACTGTGCCGTCCACTTCACCGGGCGGTAGTGCATAGCAAGATGCGCGAAGGTCCGAGCCAGCGACACCGATTTCCAGCAGAGCTTTCATGCCGGACGCCTCGCGCCGCTCAAATACCCAGACCCGTTCTTCGTAGAACGACTCCGGCTGCCGGAAGAGGGAGAAGCCGGCGCGCAGCACTGTCTTGACGAACGCCAGTTCCAGAATATGGGCGGTTGAGTAATCCCACCGCCCGAGCGCGAGACGGCGCGCTATGCCACGCGGACTGATGTATATCCCGATCTGCTTCATAGCCTGTTCCCTTGGACTCGCTGCTAAACACGCGCGCTGGGCGCCACTATTCCCGCTTATCGGCGCCGACACGATGAAATTCAGTCCAATTGCGGGGCAAGGGTCGCGATATTTGTCGGGCGAAGGCTGAAATTTCGCCTCGGGTGGTCGATAAGGGGTGCCGCAGGGACGGCCGACGGATCGCGCGAGCAGCGGTTAGCCAGATCGAGCGGTACGACTTGCAGTAGAGATTTCATGAGTGATGCTGTCGCGTAACGCATCCCGGAACTGGGATGATTCCTTTCAGGTGAATGAATGACAAAAATGAAGACAGTGAAACTGCTAGCAGCTCTCGCCTTGACCTGCGCGGCACCGATGGCGCTCGCGACGCCGACGGTCGCCGAGATCGCGCAAGCCGTTGACGCGCACCAGTATGCGAAGGCCGACGTGCTGCTTCAGGATGTTCTGAAAGCGCATCCCTCGAGCGCGAAGGCACATTTCTGGGAGGCACAGGTACTCGGTTTTGAAGGTCGCCCAGGTGATGGCCTCAGGGAACTTGCAGAGGCGAAGCGCCTTGACGCCGCCCTGACGTTCGCGAGCGCCGATCGGGTAGCGAAAATTGAGGCGCGTCTGAAGGAACAGCTGACCCTTGCCTCACGTGACAACAGCGGCCCCCTTCCGGCGACGCTCGCCACAGTGCCGACCGTGCCGGTTGCTGGAGCGCCGCAGAAAAAGGAGATTCAGATTCCTGTTGGCGTGTGGATCGCCTCGGTCGCTGCACTTGTCATAGGGGTCTTCTATTTCGTGTGGCTGGTAAAGCGCCACAAGCGGACGCGTGAAGAGCGCAAGACTCAGGAGCGCAAGGATCAGATGCGCCAGTTGACCGACGCGCTCTCTACGGTCAAGCACGCAAAACTCGATGCGAAGCTGGCGATGTCCGCCGACATTCGCTCGCTGGAGCAAAACGCCGTTGATCTTGAGCAAAGGATCGTCGGCGCACTGACCTCTCTTGAAGCGGGCCAGCCTGTGCCGGCGAGTAATGTGGCCTATCTCGTTGGTGAAGCAGGACATCTTCGTAACCGTATCAACGGAACCGAGCCAGTCGTCGAGACACGCCGCACCGGGACGCGATCGGAACCGGAGTTCCGGTTCGGCGGAACCTATACGGACAGGCATCGCGACGACTACGTCGCCCCGTCGCCGGCGGCCCCCGCACATGCGCCGCAAACCGTCATCGTTCAGCAGAACAGCGACTCCTCTGACCTGCTGTCAGCTGTCGTGCTCGCGGATGTTCTGCGCGATCACGACAGGGGCGTCCAGCACGATCGCGTTATCGAGCGCGATGTGTATGTGGAGCGCGACCGCCCACGCGAAGCACCTCGAACCGAAAGCCGTGTTGCTCCAGATGATGACGACTATCGTCGGAGCCCTCCTCCGGCCGCCGACAAGATTTTCGACGCCGGCAACGGTGGAAATGATTGGGGTGATACTGGACGCGATTCGACGGGTACCGGTTCTTCCGTGGATTCTGACTGGAGCTAGACGTGGCCGCGACTCGCCAACAGGAGGAACCGGTGGGCCGCTCCGGCTACCGGCGCAAGATGACGCCGACTGAGGATGACCGCGCGGCAGGCCGCGTGGTTCTTGAGCATGCGGCGGCGCGCCTGGGCTACGAATCGTGGGCTGAAGTGCTCAACCTCTGCTCGCGCGATCAGGCAGTGCTCAGAATCGATTTCGCCGAAGATTGCCCATTTGGATTCCATGAAGAATTCGCGGCCAGTTTGCGCTCGGTGGGGCTTGAGATGCGTGCACTCAGGTTCACGGAGATAGTCGTCGGGAAGCCCGACGTGCTCGCGGCGAGGATTGGCGAACCGGAATGGATCCTCGCGAGGGGCGTCGTCGTGTACGGCCTGGGTGCGTACAGCGAGACGCTCCCGCGCAGGTCGGCCTGTTAGAAGCTGCGAACCGGGAAAAACGGCGATCGTCCATCGTTCGCTGCTTTTCACCGGGTCGCGAGTTGCAGGTCGCTTTCCGTTGCTTAAAATGACATACCTGACAACAATCATGAGATTCCGGACATGCAGATCCTGACCGAGTCCGAAACGCTGGCTATTCGCGCCGTTGCCAACGGCGACAGATCGCAACTCGATGCTGCGCGGGAAGCCTTCTATCGCGCAGGTCGCCGCCACGGTATTGAGTCATGCCCTGAGCTTCAATTCATGTCGGAAGTTCTGGCACCGGTGCCCGACTTCCTGTTGCGCGCACAGTATCGCAAGGCTGTACTGGGCCGATCGAACTGACCTTTCCTGGGCGCCGCACCCACTCAAGCGGCTAGCATCGTGCCTCGACACTCGGCTGCGCCGCAGTGACAGTTATAGAGTCTGCGGGTCTCTTCAGCGTTGCAATCATCCACCGAAAGGGCGTATGCAATGAAGAGTTCCTCTCCTGCGGCAATATCTCGGGTCGCCTCAATAAACACCTTTTCGCCGATCTCGATCGTCTCGCAGTTGGCGTTACAGGCGTGATTCAGCCAGCGGGAACTGTTTCCGCCGCGCCCCCCGTCAATGAGTCGACCGTCCGAAAGGCCGAACAGAAACGTATGGCCTGTTTCGGCGGAGTCGCGATAGCGACGCATCGCGCTCTTCCACCGGATAATCTCGCCCTTGTATTCGAGTATCCGCTCGCCGGCTTTTAGGCCCGTCAGTGCGAACACTCCCTTCCCATGAATTACTGACTTTCTTACGACGACTCGCCGCACAGAAGAACTCCCAAAGGATCTGTTTCGTCGCTGGGACGCTGAATCAAAGTCTACACGCCGACGATGCGTGACGGATATGTGCAAGCCAAAAAGAAAAAGCCACCGGGAAGGTGGCTTTTCTCGATGTCGCCGAGCTCAGCGTCAGGCGCTTGCCGCGGCCTGAGTCTCAGTGATGGCCGGAGCAGTGGGTGCTTTCGCCGCAGCCTTCTTCGTTGTCACTTTCTTCGCGACGCGAACCTTCTTCGCAGGTGCTTTCGTCGAGGCCTTCTTTGCGGGACTCCGCTTTGCAGCAGTCTTCGTCGACGCTTTAGCTTTCGACGCATTGCCGACCAGGAACGCACTTCTGTCTTCCGCTTGAGCGATCCATGCGGGCGGACGACCTGCACCGGACCACGTCGCACCGGATGCCGGATCCTGATACTTCGCCTTCATGGTCCGGGCTTGCTTCGGCTGAGCCGCAGCTTTCGACGCGCCGGCGCCCTTTGCCGTCGTCTTCGGCACGGCGGTGGCCTTCGTCGCGCTCTTTTCGATCAGGAACACCGAGCGGTCTTTAGCGTCCTTGATCCAGGCGGGAGGGCGCGCGTGGCCGCTCCACGTTGCACCAGTAGCGGGGTCACGGTATTTGGCGGGCATCTTGCTTTTTGCCGCCGGCGCAGTAGCTGTTGCATTGCCGTTGCGAGGAGCGCGACCCGTCGGTTCAATTGCCTGAAGATCCTCAATCGTTACGCCGTCTTTGCGCATCTGCTTGAGGATGTTACGCGCGGCATTTCCGCGTTTGTTCAGCAGTGCTTGTGCCTGCCCTTCCAGCTTCGCAATCTGCTTTTGAATTGCACTCAAAGTTGTCATGTCGTTTCCCCGGTGGTGCAAGGCGCACACCGCGCCAGCGCCTGGATTATAGACGCCGTACAGTATGACTGTCGAAATTGACAAGGAATAGCAGGTAAAAGTGGCTTAGCAGCAACTCTTAGGGATTCGGGTAGTCACCGCTTAATTGGGCGTCGCCCTGTGCCTGAGGAGATCTTTAAGTCTGTCAGGCATATTCAATCCTTCGCCGAGATCCCGCAGACTGTAACCGAGTTCTGTCCTCTTGCTTACGTCCGCACCCTGCAGCAGCAAAATTTCAAGCACTTCGAAATTGCCGTTTGCCAAGGCAAGTAAAGCAGGTGTCCATCCGTCAGGTCCAGTCAGATTAACGTCGACACCACTCATCAGGCAGAATAGCGCCGCATCTCTCGAACCCGCCTGTGCGATGCGGTGAATAAGCGAAAAGCCGAGATTATCTTTGTGAGATAGGTTTGCACCCAGACGCTTGAGCTTCTGGTAGTCAGTCCGATCCTTGTGGCGAATCAGGAAAGCGGGGGTCTCACCGTATTCGTTGACGGCATTAACGAGGTGGGGATCCTCGAGAATCATATTGATTGCCGCGCCCCACTGCCCTTTGGATAATGCGCGAAAAAGGGCTTCGCCTCCGGGTGTTGGTCGCCCGAGTGCAAATGGTCCGGCCGAGTCTGAGCTTGTGACGTTCTGGACGGGCCTCAGCGCGTCGAATACCTCATCAGGGGTATCGCCATCGTGCACAAAGTGCGGCTCCGGATCCGTGGCGGCTCGCAGCACCTTGTCAATCAGCCGGGCCGTTTCTGCGGACCACAGCGCACGTTCGAAGGCCGGTGCGGATTCATCGGGATACTGGGCGCGTACGTGCGCAGGGACTGTGAAGCCGGCGGCGTTTTCCAGATCGTCTACGCCCTCATTCTCGTCTGCGTACATCAGCGCGCCGTCAACCATGTCGACGAGAATGCCCGACGGAAGCCCAACCAGAATATGCTCTCCGTCGTCATACTCCAGCGCAAAGTTCGGTTGGCCCAGATAAGCGCGGTGTACGCGCTTGCCCAGCCCCTTCTCTGCTGCGAGCAGATACAGTTCGAAGTTGTCGAGCCGCTTCATTGCGGCCGGGTCATGCGGCCATGGACCATCGAAGGGTGCCGATTCAATCTTCCAGAGCACATCGGACCAACGCACCTCGTAGTCAGGAAGACAGAGGTGCTCAAGCCGCAGCGTGCCCACTTCGCAAACCGGAGCGCTCACACCATAACCGTACTGCCCGAGCAACCATTGCTGCTTTTCGTAGGACTGGAGTTCGTTTGAACCCACGGCAATGCACGCACCGCGCGCGAGCGCGGCCTCGATGCCGCCGGTACCCAGCAGTCGTCGGTTCAGATCGTCCAGTTCGGCATCCATGAGCACGACAAGGTCGATCGGTTTCTCAGGGTTGCGTTCGAGAAACTCGGGCAGCGACGCCTGCACAAACTCTGCGGCGCGCGCCCCGATCGCGGAGATCTCGCGGGGCGATCGGGTGCGCGAATAGCGGGTTTTCCGGCCGAGTCGCATCCAGCCAAGGCTTTCCAGCGCGGGCAGGATCGTAACGTTGACCGTCATGATCCGTTCTAGGAACTTGGGGATGAGGTGATACCAGACCCCGCCGTCCTCGATCTCCAGATTCTCTGCACTGGCCACGACGACGATATCGAGGGTCGGTTGATCCTTGAGGTTGGGTGCGAAGTGATCGATCCAGTCCGCAATTGCTCGTGGCGCCGCCTGAACGCGCTGCTGGCGCGCTCGCGACAACGAGTCGTGGACGCTCCAAAGCGAGATCAATCGCCCGAACTCATCCATCAAGTCCTGCGATGCCTTTTCTCCCCGTGCGGCAAGCTCGCTCACGGATGTGCCCCCATGGGGCCACCGGTCCCCGTAACGCCCATTCACTCCCCTTTCAGGCCGCGAGCACGTAGCCCAAGGCAGCCTTCATTTTTTTAGCGCGCTATCGCTGCGCTGTCGCCAGTCAAGGGACCCTTCTGCCCCTGGCTGGTATCGATCTAAAAATCGCGATTAAGCAGGCTTTCAATAAGCTCACTGGCTGATTGACACCTAATTTCAATTACAATCATCAGACGATTTTATTTCCCGGCGATTATATCTGTGCGTCCACACCCGCCGTATGTGCGAAACCACACGCTATACGGCTATTGGTGTGAGGATTATCTACCGGGCATCTCCTTCGGCGGAAACGCCCGTCCGGCGGGGATTATACCGGGACAGTGTCGCCTTTGAACGTCAGTTTTCGAACGCGCAACAGCGTTTTGGTGGTGCCGAGACCCAACATATTCATAAGGTCCTGATCGGAGAAAGTCCCCGCCTTGATCTGGCGGCGCATGAAGGTGTACCGAAGCACGCGCGGACCCACGTCGGCCGTATCCAACCCGAGAGTCTCGAACGTCGTTCGGACGATATGATAGATGCCTTCGTTCGACAGTCGGCCGTCGGTTCGCTCACTCGGAAATGCGAGGCGCTCGCCGTGCCTGTTCGGGCCGTCGATGAGTGCTTCTTTTCGCAGCGCCAGCCATTCAACGATAGGCTCGACGCAAAATGCAGAAAGGCGGACACGGTGCTGGTCCTTGCGATCGCGGGTATCCGGTCGCTCCTTGAGCACGACGAACTCCGCGGGGCCGTCGTTGAAGATGAAGTCGTCCACCCAGGCGCCCTGCGCCTGCGCCGGCGTGATGCCCGTTCCAAGCAGCATGAGCATAAGCGCGCGGTTTCGCTTCCCGAGGGTGGTCGAGACGTCATAGTCCTCGAGCAGGTAGCGCTGAAGCAACTTGTCCTGTTCCTCTTCAAGAAAGACAATTTGCCCCTCTCCCTGCCCCCGCTTGACGGCGCGTGCCGTGTCCAGCATCGGGTTGCTTTTCCGGTACCCGTAAGCGACGAGATGGTCCATCAGCCCATTGAGGACGTCGATGTAGCGGAATTTGGTCTCGCTCTGGACCTGTCGACGGGTAGCGGCCGTCGTCGTGCCGGGTTCATCCGTCGACTGTGCGATGGGCGACTCGGGGTTACGCCCCTCAAGCCAGGTCAGAAACTCATACAGTCCGTCGGGGCCGATCGTCGTCACGTTCTGGGGCGGCTTGCGCGACTCAAGGAAGGTGACCAGCTTCCGAAAATTCGCTATGTACTGCCGTGCGGAGACGTCCGAGTACTGCTTGCCAGCAAACAGTCGGATGTAAATCTCGAACGCTTTTAGCGGGCGCTCGACCCACTCGTCGAGATGCGGAGCAGTAATATCAAAGATGGCTTGAGGTTGGTCTTCTAGCCACATTGGGCCCCCTGTATAAATATACAGCACACCCCCCGCAGAGTATCCGATCTAGTTCCGCATCACAAGCGAATAGTGTTTGTAAACAACGGCTTGGGAAAATCCGTTCGGTTGGAATTGCGATGCGCATCACCGCTTCGGGCCGGCCGGGACGAGGCGTCGGGCACCCGATGCCCGGAAAACCGGGTCTCTCGAATTCGGTTCTTTGCAGATTTTCGACGTCGAAAAATCAGTTCGGACGTTGGGTCCGGCACGGCCGATCTCTCCTGACCTTGTTGAGACGTCCGATAAACGTAGTCTTCTCAGCCCCGCGATGCCCCGTAGATAAAGGCGCTTCGCCACTTCCCCATAAACGAGGGCTTTTCGACCTCGAGGCCGATGGTGAGGTCAAGGCTGTTTGGACGTGAACCTGAACGATTCGACGCTACGCGTGCTCGGCTCGTCGAGGCCAAGGCTGCCCTCGCTATCGACTACCGCAGACCGTGTTCCATTTCTGATCGCGGCCTGCACGCATTCGCCCGTATGCATTCCCGTCTCGGGGTCCCAGACGCCACACGCCGTCGTCGCGCGAATCCCCTTCCAGCCACGCCCGCTGAAAGCATCCGGTTCGGTGGGCACGCCGGGACCGTACTTTGTCATCCACCTGCCGTCGTCCTGTCGCTCAAACCCGGCATCCTCTGCGGCAGTCTCCAGATCGCCGGCCTTTAGCGTGAACCTGAGGATGTAATGGCTCGGGCCCATGTTCTTGCCGAGCAGGGCGAGCGAACAAACACGGTCAGCGCTGCAGGATTTCTTGACTTGCCTGTTGGCAAGATAGTCGAACGAGACCTCGAGGACCGGATCGCGATAAGTTGCATAGCCAGCGAGCTTGACCTGTTTCAAGGGTTTGCAGCCTCGTAAGATAGGACTCCTTTATACAGGCCACGTCTTTGCAGCGGTCTCGTGCCTGAATCCACTCCCTCTGCGACCTGAAAAGCCCAGCCTGATCGTCAGCTCGATCGAGCGTCTGTTTGTATGCGACGGCAAGACGGAAATCGAGTTCGTCCAAAGTATTGTCTTTGCATATCACCCTCTCTTGCCTGGAACTGGCTTTCGCACAGTCGAAACTGGCGGCGCGCACGCCGCTAGCGATGCAGGAAAGCACGGTTAGCGCCGCGATCGGCGCTAGCAAAGACGGTTTCACCATTTCCCGTAGTCTCGCTGTCGCAATGGAAGTTGCACTGAGATAGAACTGTACATGACGTCTTCACACGCCTGCGACTTTATGCGTGTCAGGTGCATCCTCCGGCTTCCGGAGGGCTATTCTCTTCGCTTAAACTGATTTTTCTACCCGAATGCCGGCCGCAGTGGCTAACTCGTCCGTGCAGTCAATGATCGAGGTCCGAAGGGTGTCTTGTATGTCAACAAACGAAGCGGAGTCCTCCCCCCGTAAAGAGAAGCGCCCAACCGACAAGCGGATGCCGATCGAGAAAACACCCTATCCAATCGGCTCCTTGCACGCCAGTTCGCGGGAAAACGACAACAAGCTTTGGGGAAATGTCGGCGACCATGCGGTGTTTGAGCATATCGGGCTTCGACTGCAATACGAGAGCTGGACGCCGGAGTGGGCGCGGGAGTCGGCCGGGCGCCTGAACGGCGAACTCTATGAGGGGCTTAAGCGATCTTTTCGCGATATCACCGAGATCGAAGTCGGAACGACGGGCTCACCCACCTCTATGGCGAGCACAGCGGACTTTGTCGCATTCCGTGACCTAGGATGGGTGCCCGACTTCGAAGACGATGCGCACTTCTTCGTTTTCCGGTCCCGTGACGGAGAGTGGGCGGGGTTCCGCTGGCGTAACGAGAGTTTCAGGTTCCGCAGGACCTCGCTTGTCGGGTTTTCGCTTCATTCGGCGCTACCCGCACGCTCTTCTGGTGGCTTTGTGCTTTGGAGCGCCTGCGTATTGCGCAGGACACCGTCCGAGGAGCCGTTTGGCAACGTCGAGGCGGCCTCCTTCGATCTTTGTGATCGGTGGAGTGCGGAAGTTGGATATCAGCTGCTTAGCATCATGAAGAACGTGGCCAATTTTCTCGGAACGGCCCTGAGCGAACGCCAATATATGGACGTGTGACAGTGAACCCCCTTCGTTGGAGGCCGGTTTTTGGCCCCGAAGGGGCCCGTTGGTACTGCATCAGACGCTCCCCGTATATGCAGTAGTCAGGACTGCATCTTATGATGAAATGGCGTTTTAGTTTCAAATACACCGGTTCGATTCATGGAAGCGGGCCAGCCGAAGAGATCAGGTGGGGCAACGCTATACAGCTCACCGGGCTTCGGTCGGCACAGATACGACAAGGGTTATTCGAAGCAGTCGTCCGAGGCGGTCGTCGCGATAGGCACCCGGATAGACATGCGTCTGCCCTCCCGCGGCCGTTCGAACAACGTTCGTCACGTCTCGCATTTCTGTCGGCCTGATTGATGCGCCTGCGATCAGGACGAATATTCCTGTCGCACTGATCGGCCTGACGCCTGCCCTGTTCAACTCCTGAAGCGCTCGGTGAGTTGCCTCCTGCGCCCGCATCACTCCAGCGCTGTATCCAACGCTGATGTACGTGACGTTATCCGCATGCTCAAGGGCCTCGCGAACGTCCGCGAGGTCGACGCCGATGACACCGCGCTCGCCCATCGCGCCGGCGAAGCCACCAACGAGGCAGGCGATTTTGTGCTCGAGGCCGTCCCGGACAAGGTCGATCCGCAGGCTCGACTTGTCGTGGCCGTCCGCAACAGGCGGACGTGCTCTTTCAGACGAGAACACTCTCACACCCGCCGCAAGTGCTCCTGTTGCACGAACCCGCTTCTCGACCCGGGCGGCGACTTCCCCGGCCGCAGGGTCTTCGCCGTTCCAGAGCACAAAGGTCACGTTGGCATCGACACCCGCTGTGGATGCGTTCTCTGGCGAGCGACGAGCCAACTCGCCAGCCGGCGCCAGGCGAAAGAGTTCGTCGGCGATGCGGGTGGCGAAGCCGCCGACCCCTACTACTGCGCAAGGCGGCGTTTGCGCGTTGCTTCCGCTCTCGAACATGGCTTGACCATCCTGTCTGGGCATCCGAAAACTGTCACTGAGTGGGCGGCGAAAAGAAGATAGCCGTCGATGGTCTCGATTTGAAGAAGGGAACCCCGGTCTCTGCCGGAGATTGCGAACCAGCGTTCATGAACGTCTGCGAGCGCCCCTGTCACGCCGCTGCGAAGATTGCGGCGCAATCCGTACCAGCGCTTTAGCTGCTCACGCGTGACCTTCGTGAAGCCGCCGTCCCGGATCGACAGGAGCTTTCCGTCGAGAACGGTCGAGGAGCGGACATTCGCTATTCTGGCTGCCATGACCATCTACCCCTTGATGACGATTTCGATTTGAGACGGATCGACGCCGAAGGTCATCGCCAAGCCTGTTTTCGCCTGCGCGATAGTCAGTGGGCGATCGACCACTTTCTCGGCGTGAGTTGCCGGCCACGCCTGCCAATCAAGGCTTTTGGGGAGTTTGAGCGTTCTGAATTCGGCATAGTGCACGGGATTTGAGCCGCCCGAGGTCCAGACTTCATCAACCGGCACTGTGAGCACCGCATACCGGCTGAACGTGACGACGTAGCGATCCCGGTCAGCTCGCACGCCGTTGATTTCGCCGACAAAGAAAGCAGCTCCATGCGGCTCATCGCCTTCCCGTTCAGCCCGCCGTGAGTTGCGTGTGGCCACAAGATATTTACAACTGGACAAAGAATGGGCATTGGCCCGCCAGTACCCACACCCGCCCTCCTTAAACATCGTGTCGACGCTCTTATAGGTGAGAACAAGGACAGTATCGTTTTGCACAGCGCCTCCGCGGCGATACGAGGTTGAGGTATGGGATCGCAATATACACCATGATGCCTCAGTATGTGGCAGTTGAAGAGCAAAATCGGATGGTTGTAGCAAGTAACGTAACATAGAACGGGCTGGTTCAAATTCCCCCGCTGCTGACGGGAGGTGGGTTGACCGCAGGCGATTCAGATGTACGATCGCGCAGTTGCGCGGCCAAACTTTGTGCTGGGCCTGGACACCATCAGGAAAATCTTGACTGCTCAGATCTTCAATTTCGTCGACGAGAAGCGTCGACGCACCCTGATTACCGATGGCCATATCGGCCCGATCGACTTCTATCGGGTCGGTCTGGCGTTCGGCTATACACACGTCGCCCATGTCGGCACCGGGATCGAACATCGTGCTGTGAGCAACGCGAGCGGGCGGACATGGTCCGTTGACGATCGTCCCTGGGGGCATGCCGGTGAGTCCGCGCATCAACTCGCTTCCGACGTCGTCTGGCGGTTGCGGCCCGACTGGCAGGACAGTTTCTGGTCCTGGACGTTTTTTGACGACGTCTGTCGTAGCTTTGTCCGTGCGTTCCTCTTAGACGCGGCGGCCGAAGGCGGGCACGTGACGGCAGGACGCCTGCAAGAGTGGATGCGTGACGAAGCGATAGGCCGCCCGGCGTGGGCGACGCGGTGAGGCGGTGAGGCGGTGAGGCGGTGAGGCGGTGAGGCGGTGAGGCGGTGAGGCGCTGAGGCGCTGAGGCGGTGAGGCGTGGGGGGCAGGCGCCGTGTGCGGCAGCCCAATAGGCGCAAACGGAGAGACGGATCTTCGGAAACGCTCAGCAAGCGTTGCTGAAGATGCGCGGAAAGGTGAATGCCGCCCCGAAGGGCGGCATCCTACAGTGTGTCAGGCAGCTTGACGGAGTTCGGCGTGTTGAGCCCGTGCTTCATCGCGTGCCTTTTTCTTTGCTTCGCGCGCGGCCTTGCGCGCTTCTCGCTTTGCATACTGCTTTTTCCAGACGTCGTTAAAGTCCTCGCCCTCCGTCACTGCATAGATGATGCGGCAGCGCTTACCCTGGCTTTCGGCCTTTTGCTTGATCTTCTCCGCAAAGTGCTGCCCCGTCCTGTAACCCTTGTCGGGAAGGAGTCGATCACGATCTGCATAGATGTCGATTTCGTCATACTGGTCCCAATCGAGATCCGCGTCCCCAAGGTTTCGTGCGTTCAGAAGCGAACGCACTTCCCGGCGGTTTTCGCACGCAGCAACACGAGCGAAGCCGGTTTCAGAACCTTCCACCAGATCAAGCTTCCGCGAAACGGCCGTATTCAGCTTGATGGATGCGCCGGCCAGCGGATACGGCGAACTCATCTGCTTCTTCGCGGCTGAATCTCCTTGTTCGTCGACAAAAGGTACTTTCTCGCCTTCCTTGGTGAGGAAGGTGCGATGCAGTGTGACTGGCGTGCGATCTGATCTTCGCGCCCTTAACAGCATCACTGGATACTTGCCCAGTTTCTTGCCCGTATGGTCGACGAAGGTCATGCCCGGGTGATACGCGACGTCGGGCGACAACCATTCCCGTTTCAGACCGGGCACGCGACCGGAGATGTATTGCCATACCGGGGAGTCTTCAGTTACTTCCGGCGCGCGATGATCCCATGCGTACTGCAGTGCGCGCCGTTTATCCTCGTCCGACTGGTCGTCCCGTCCCTTCGCCTCCTTCGGCGGCGGTGCTGGTTGAAAAACCGGCATGCCTCCGTTGTAGTTCCCGGTACGGATTTCATAACACAGAGTCCCCCACTCCTTGCCCGTGTATTGCTGAAGCAGGCTTAGGCCGTTTCCGGTGCCACAGTGAACGCAGAACCATCGTCCGTTCGAGGCATTCTTGTAGAACTTGAAGCGGGTCTTACCACCACAGTTCGGTAGCGGACACGAGCCGAGTTTCCCTTTGAGGTAATCCTCGTGGATTCCGTAGGCGGGCAAAACGGCAAACCAGTCCACCTTGTCCAGATCAATCCTCTCCCGGACGGGCCGAGGTTGCGTGCTACGCGTTTTGCTGTTCATAGCTCTTCCTCATGCCAATGAATGGCGACAAAAAAGGCGCAGGTACTGCGAAGTCAGAACCTTCTTGATGAAGCTGAGTAGCTGCATCAAGAAGATCCCGTGAGGGACCTTCAGGGCGTCAGTGAAACTGACGCATTTTTTCTAGAATTCGCTATACATCCGTTGCGAATCCGTGAAATTAGTTAGGACCGGAAACGGAATATCGTTATCCATCTCGTCGAACCCACCGCCTTGAGGATAGCTGCCGGTCGCGGGTCGCGCACCAGTTGCTTGTCCCGGTGACGAGCCGTTGCTGCCACCCGCAGAACGAGCGCCGCCACTGCTGCCTGCTGGCCGACTACGGTTGCCGTTTCCACTGCGTTGTTCGCCGTCGGCACCGTCGCCGCCGCCGCGGCCGCCAAGCATCTGCATCTGGTCGGCAACGATCTCGGTTGAATAGCGATCGGTGCCGTCCTGAGCCTGGTACTTGCGCGTGCGGATGCGTCCCTCGATGTAAACGGACGAACCCTTCTTTAAGTATTCCGAAACGATTTCAGCTAGGCGCCCAAAAAAATTCACCCGGTGCCACTCGACGCTCTCTTTGAACTCCCCGCTCTGCTTGTCCTTATAGCGATCGGTCGTTGCCAGCCGGATGTTTGCCACCGCGTCGCCGCTGGGCAGATAACGTACCTCCGGATCGGCTCCGAGATTCCCGACAAGGATGACCTTGTTCACTGATGCCATTTGCTTCCCTCCAGGCTTCGCTCGAAGCCGTTGAAAAATTCGTGCGAGTCGGGCGCGATACTTCGCGCCCTCCTCTCCAGTTACTTACCGTTCGCGTAGCGACGACGTCCGTTCATTGCCCGCGCAACCACATGCAGGTTGAAAACGTTGCGGGTTCGCCGTTCGGACTCGCCGTCACCCTTCACGGTCGTGAAGGGCTGCGTGCCCTTGCGAATCTGCACCGTGTCGCCCACCTTCAGGTCGAAGCGTTGCGCGAGAGTTTGCATCTCGACGCCGCCGAACTCCTTATCTCCGTCCGACTCGGTATCGAGAGTCATCGTGTAGATCTTGAATCCGCGACCACCCGAACGCCTGCGGGCTTGCCACTCAAGAGTTTTGATCACACCCTGGTAGGCGTCGGGTTCCCATGTGGGTTCCTCGTCGTCGACACTGGTTTGACCAACCTCCGGGGGCGCCATCTTTGCCTCTCGAGCGACAAACTGCTCGTAGTGGTCTTCCTGCTGCGAACTCATGGACTCGGTGTTCATCCACGGCGGCATTTCCGGCGGCAGATCACCGTCACCGTAGTCCGGCATGGCGTCCGGCGCAGGCTGTCGCTCGTCCGGGGCCGGCGCTGCAGCTTTCGATGTCTTCCCCGGTTTGGCCGGTTGGGACGGTGCGGGCGACTTCTTCGCGGCTGCGATTTGCGTTGCCGTGAATCGGATCGCTTCGTCGAGGCTGAAGGCAAGACCATGCTTCTTTGCCAGGCTCCGGGTAAACGGTTCAAGCTTCGACTGTTCCTTCTGATCGAACCGTTCCACCTTGCCCGCGTCGCGATACATCGAGAACCGATACGGACGTCCCCCGATCTTCCGGATGGCGTGCTTGTCGGCGATCGTTACGTCGCACGCGTGCAAACCGCTGCGAACCGCTTCCTCCGTCGAAGGAGCGGCTGTCTTTGCAGCAGCGGGCGCCTGTCTTTCGACTGGCGTCGCTGAGGCTGACGGCGCTTCCCGCTTCTGAGGGGCTGCGGCCACAGCGGGTTCAGCGACAGACGCCGCTTCACCCGCCTGCGAATCCAGCTTCGCTTTCGCGACATCGACAGCCTGCTCTTCGCGCCGCGTGATCCGATAGGTCATAAAGACCCGCGCGGTGTAACGCGCAACTTCGCGGAACCCCATGAAGACGTGCTTCACGATGTAGAACGCCGCGCGGAACACCAGCAGAGCGACGCCGAAAATGCCAAGGTTCATGGAGCCCATTACTGAACCCTCCAACCTGTGACATCGACGTACTCCGCCAGCTTCATTTCACAGTCACGGACAAAGCCCGGACTTGTGATCTTTGCGACGGTGCGAAGCAGACCCTTCAGATGCGGGCGCATCACACGGCCAAGACGACGACGCAATGCGTGCACGTCGCAGCCGAGCTGGTTTGCAACCCACTCGATCGTCACGCAGACATCCTTGACCACCTTCCCATCGATCACTTCCGTGCGTCGTGGACGCTGGAAGCTGTAGATCCACGCGAGGCAGTCATACAGCCGCGTCTGATTGGCATCCGGTGCCGTAAAAGGACCGAACAGGTCCCCTGACGACTCCTCGAGGGCGACGCACTGGAAGCTCGCGCGCAGGTCGTTGCCCATCAGGTTCCACATCGACTTCGCGAGGATGGTCTCCGCGCTGTCCGACCGGTCGATTTCAATCTGACTGCTCGCTTCAACGACAACGACGTCGTCATCGAGGTCGTCAGGCTCCGCCAGCGAAACGGTACGAACTTCGCTGAGCTTCGCGTGAGCGGTCACGACAGTCGCGCAGACGGCAGCGGATTTGGCTGCTTTCTTCGGCTTTGTGGCAACGACGGGTGCGGGTGCCTCCGGCATCACCTTCGCGCTGTCAACGCGCTCAAGACTTTTCACAACGATTCCCCAGTTCATAGTTTCTCCGTGGGTGATGCCCCATCAAGGGCGTTAAAAACCGGAGAAACGGGCCATGAAGCCTTACCCCTGGGATCGCATCGCGACCACAGGGGAAAAGCCTTTCGGGCTTTCCCGCTCGGTTACAGCGCGGCCACGTCGATAACGTAGTCGGCCATTCCTTGCAGTTCCTTCGTCTGGGTAACGAAGTATTCGCGGCTATAGCGCCCAATTTCGAGCACCTTGCGCTTCATCGCGATGAACTTGCGCTTCTTATCCTCGTCAAGCGGACCGTCTGCCTCATCCGTGAACAGCGTGTCGTACCGATACCTGCCGGATTCGGCGAGATACAGCGCGACTGCACGGGTGACGCACTCATTGACGAAAACTTCCTGCCCACCACTGAGATCGTCGATCGACTTCTCGGGGCCGCCCTGTGTGTCGCGGACCTTGATGTCGAAGCCCTCCCGGACCTCGCCGCTGCGCAACTCGTGCTGCGTCGCAAAGCGCACGACAAACTGACCGTCGTAGCACTGCTTGAGCAACTCGTTCGCGTAGGCGGAAATTTCCGGACCGGCGTCGTCAATCTCGAATGCGACCAGGCCGTCCTTGCCAGCGGCAGACGAGGTCTGCTTCCAGTGGGCGATCTCTATCGAGAGCGTGTCGGCCATGCACCGAACAGGTTCGAGCTGCTCGAGCTTCACCTGCACCTGCGCGAGTTGGCGCTCAGCGTCTGTCAGTTGCCCGCGAGATTCGGCGAGCTTCTGCTTTGCAACCGCGACTGCCTGCTCCGCGTTGTTACGCGCCGCCAGAGCGTCCGCCCTGACCTGTGCAGCGATCTCGGCGGGGAGACCGGCAAGCCGCTGTTCGAGGACCTGTACCGCCAGACCAGACGCTTTCCGGCACTCGCCGACCTTCGCCTCGACTTCCGCGTCGAGCGCCTGCGATGCCCTGGCGTTCGCTGCTCGTCGGCCTTCGACTTCGGCCAGATGCTGCTCCTTCTGGGACAAGGTCGACCGGAGCACGGGTAGCTGCTGTCTCGCCTCGGCGATTGACTGTGCCCGCGCCGCCGTTGCGGCCAGTGCAGTAGCCTGTGTGGCCAGTTCGCCCAATTCAGCACGCAAGCGGCTTTCCTGGGTTTCGAGCTCGTCGAGCTTCGCGACTTCGACACCGGCACGCTTGAGCAACTCACCAGCCGACCGGTACTCCTTGCGAAGGCGGAACAGTTCAGTCGTCACCGATTGAAGTTGCGCTTTGGCCGCCAGCGCGTCGTTCAACAGTTCGCATCGCGACTGCAGGTCGGTCGCCACACACGGCACCTTGCCAGCCAACGCTGCCGTGTTCTCGATCTGCTCGATACGCTGCCGCGTCGCGCTTCCGTTCGTGAAAGCGTTCGCCTGCAATTCCGTCTGCTGCACGACAATGACACGATGTGGCTTGAGTTCTGCGACCTTCCGGGCGATCACCTCCAGTTGCGAGGTGATATCCGTCTGGCATTTTTGAACCTCGGCCAGTTTCGTGGCTGCCGCGATGACGCCAGCCTCTTCACCAATCCGGGCCTCGACTGTTTCGAGCTGCACCCGGATCTGGCGGATGTCCTGCGCGGTTGCCGTGAGGTTCTGCGTGAGATCGCGCTCCTGCTGCCGGTGGAGTTCGAGTGCCGCATTCGCCTGCTTGCGGATCGAACCGGCCAGGTCTTCCGCGCGACTGCGCTCCTCGTTGATCTGCCTGCGCAGGTCCGCACGCTGAACCTCGATCTGGCGCATACCCTCGACCTGTGCATCAAGGCGCACGACCGACTGGCGGGCGTCCTCTGCGACGGTCTCGGCTGAGTGAAGTGCGATGTTCTGCGCTTCAATCTGGCCGGTGAGGCGCGCGCGAAGTTCGTTCGCGACACGTACAGCGTCCCGTATCGACTGCTCGTCGCGCAATTGGGTGTGCATCTCATCGAGCTTCACCTGAAGCAGCGCGGAGACTTTGGCAGCGTCATCGCTCATCTTGATGAGGCGTTCGACGTCGAGCCAGATGCTGAGCAGTTTCTTGATGTCGCTCGTGTCATACGCGGCCAGCATGGTTCGCTTGGAAGCCGCGAAGGCAGTCGTGACAAATACCGGACACTTGCCGAGGATTGCTTCAAGGCACCGGTCGTACGACGCGACGCTGCCGTCCGACTTTGTGCCGTCCGGCATACTGACTGGCTCCCAGTTCAGGCCGCGACGCTCGAGTAGATACGCCGACTGGGACTGACTTTTGCCCGTGGACTTGAATAGCAGATGGGTCCGGTAGACGGCCCCTTCGTGCTCCCAGTCGAAGCGCTTTTCAGCGACAGGCGATGCGAGTTCGTTCCAGTAGGAAAACGCGGTGGGGGTTGCTTTGCCTCGCGCCCGCCCCGGCATGATGCGGTACGGGTGGAGGTTATCGAGGATCGTCGACTTGCCTTTGCCATTCGGCGCAGACAGAGCGATGAGTGTTGCAGTTTCGGGGATGGCCGTGAGGTCCAGGGTGATCTCGTCTTTGTGAAGACCGTACGTGATCCCTGAAAAGCCCTTCAGATAGAGCCCAAGTGGCTTCATTTTCGATCTCCATGCCGCAGGAGCGGCGATTTGAAAACGTCCGGAGCCGGAGTCTCAGAGAGATCGACGTAGATGCTTGTCCTTGGCAGCCTTGCGGCAAGGAAAAACACCTGCGATTTTTAATGCGTTAATGCCGCGCTGGCGGCGAGCAAAGAATACAACAAACGGGGAACGGATACCAGTGCTGATTGGAGACACACCGGCGATCCAGAGGATCGCCGGTGGCCCATATCACTTTCAGTTCACTTCACGGGTGTCGATTGCTCCCACAGCTTCCGCCAATGAACTGCATAGCACGCAGCCACAGCGGGCGCGTGTCGCAGAATCACGGCGTTCTCCGCATGTTCTGCGGAGGCGGCAGCTGCCGTGTAGTTGAAGGAGCCAAGTTCGACGGTGTCAGAATTGATGATGATCGCCTTGTCGTGGAGCATCGCGATGCTGCTATCCATGCGGACCGGAATTCCGTGGCCCACGAGATAGCTGACCTTCGACGCCTTTTTCTGGTTCTCCTTCGCGTCGACGACGACCGCGACCTTCACGCCGGCATCCTTCGCCGCGACGAGTGCCTTGGCTACCGGCCACGAGGTGAACTCGTAGGCGGCCATGCGGATCGAATGCTCGCCCTTACCGGCGCTCGCTTCACGGATTGCTTTAACCACCTTCGCTTCCGCTGTGCCCTCGGGCGAGAAGCCGACGTCGAGGGTCGAGCCTGGAGGCAGCGGAATGCTGTCGCAGTTCGCGTGGCCCTTGCTCGTGATCGACGGAAGATCGGCGTTTGCCTCGGACGCCTTGGGAGCACCCATAGCCGACGACACCTTGTTTTCTGCTTTCGTGATGACGTCCGCTACGGGCTGGACGCTTTCCGCGATCCAGTCATACCGGCCCGCATGCGACAGCGTCGACGCCGTCAACAGCGTCAGCGCGGCGATTGCCTTGATCGTTTTTTTCATGTTGAAGTCCTTTCAGGATGGATGTAGCGATGGTTTGCGGGTCCGACGTCTGGAGCATCTCCAGACGCGGGACGATCATTGATGCTTCTGCTTCGTTGCCGGTTGCCTCGCACCAGCGCGCCGCCTTCAGCGCGAGTGATGCGAGCCGGGAAATGCCTGGTGCGCGTCGACGGATGGCCGGGATCACCCGACCGTCGATATGCACCTCCTGCGCCATCCGCAGAATTTCCCGGATGGCCTTGCGATCTACCGTCGACGCGAACTCCTCGTCGATTTCGTACGTGACGCGCACAAATGCGCCAGACAGATCGCTAGCGTTCGTCCTCAGATAGTCGAGGTCCGGGGCGCCTTCGAATGTGAAGTCCACCATCCGGCATGCCGGCGTCTCGACAAAATCGAAACTGGCGGAGCGTGCGAGGACTTCCCAGATGAGGAAACCGCGCTTGCCGGTTTCACCCCAGTGATTGCGACCGATACTGCCGGCGTATGCAATCAGCTGTGAGACGCCCTCGAACTCGCGCGACCAGCTCTGGTGCTGATGGATGTGGCCGAGCATCACGGCGGAACAGAGCGCGGCATACAGCCCGCCCGTCGTGAACTCGTGATCGAGGCCATCCATCGGAACACCCGTTTCCGTGCGCGCACCGCTTACCGTTCCGTGCCCAATGAGAACGGTCGGTATGCCCATCGCGCGCAGTTCGCGATTGATGGGTGCGAAGACGCCAGCCATGAGTCCCGCGAGCACGTCACCCATTGCCTGTGCGACGTGTTCCGCGCCGACCGATGCGATCAGATCCGCACGATTGACGGTAGGAACGGCTGACACGACAAGGTCGGCACCTCTGCACTCGCCGGCGGACTGCACCCACTTCCAGCGTTTGTCGATCAGCGCGATCTGGCCAATGCGGTCCACCACCTCAATGCCAAAACGCGCGGAGACAAAACTGAAAAGATGGAGCATGCCCAGTGGTTCGTGCGAGAAGGTGCCCTGTAGCAGCAGAACCGGGCAATGATTTGCCAGGCGCTGAACCTGCCGTACGAAGTCCTGAAATGCCGGGACGTGAGCGCCGAGTGGGCGATCAGTTGAGTCGCCCGTGATGATGGCGACATCAACGTTTGCTGCGATGGCGTCCGATACCGCGCTTTCCATGCACGGCCCAACCTCGGCGATGGTCGTCGGCGCGTAGTGAAGGTCGCTCAAATGAGCGATCCGCACAGCCCGTCCGGATTGCTGGTTCATGAGAATCCCCTCCTGCCGCATTGAGCGGCGTATAAAAACAGGACAGGAGGAGAGAGAGGCTTTCCCAAGACCGAAGCCTTGGGAAAGCCGCTAGGCGGCTTTCTGTGTTGATACTGATTTCACCCTACCGCTCAGGAAAGCCCCGGGAGAGGCCTTCCTGTTACCCGTTACGCGGGCGTGGCAAGATCGTGGGACGCCCCGATGGTCTGGAGCGCGGCGTCGCGGCCGCCGGCGAAGAGTTGGTCCATATGCCCGATGATCTGGCGCATTTTGGGAAAACTCCTGTGCCAGTCATCACCAAACTTTTCCCGCGTGTACACCGCGAACTGCGCCTCGTCGATCTGAAGATCCAGAGGCATCAGTCGCACACGCACGACGAGGTCGATGTCCTTGCCGTACTTCATGAGTTTCTGCAACGCGTCGAACGTCTGCTGGAGAGCGCCCGGCTGATTACGCCACTGCGCGCCATACTTCCTTTCGACGTACCGGTAGAAAAGCGCGGCGTCGCAGCCGGCCGTCTTCAGGCCTGCCTCGATCTGCACCAGAACCGGGTCGACAACCGAGACCGTTTCCTGTTTTGCGACACTGGCTGACTGCGCCACCGTTGCCTGTTGAGCAGGCTCGTCGACGGGCGCCGTTGCGGCCGGATTGGCGAGCCACGCGGCAGGGACCGTCGGTGCAGCGAGAGCAGCATGCGACGAGGCAAGCAACGACCCCATGTCGAGATCGGCAGTCAGTCGAGGAACCCACTGCAGGCCCTTCTTCTTTTCGCCATTCTCGTCGTAGTAGACGCGCTCCTCCTGTACCTTGCTGAGCATGAAGACGGGCTGTCCTGGCTTCTGGGGATTCGATCGCGGGATGTACCCGAGGGCATCCTTGATCTGATCCAGTGTCGCCCAGATGTTTTCCGCCGCGTATTCCGAACTCGTCTCGAGCACAAGCAGGCCGAGGCCAGAAATCAGCGGGAGGAAAAACTTCACCTGCCCTCTGAACTTGCACTGCCCCGTCTGGAACTCCTTGCACACCCGCGGCTCACACAGGCTGCGCACCTGCCAGTCTCGGCGCGGCACCCGTCTGATGCCGGCGCTTCGCTGCTTGAGGATGTCCTGTGGCTTGATGGCCGGCAGCGCTTCGCAGACGCGATTACCTGCGTCGTCGAATGCAGAGCGGAACTTGTCCGGGCCCGTATGGCTTTCGAACCGGTGCGGGAAAAAATCGAGGAGATGGTCCGAATGGAAAAGGACAGGCATCTTGTACAGCTGACGTCCCTCGCCGCGGTCTTCGCCATAGACTTCGAGGATCTTCTGGGCGAACAGCGGCAAGACAAAGTCGGTCGCTGACACGTTGAAGTACTCGGTGTTTTTCGGATACATCGGATTCGCGATATCGGTCTGCTCGCGAATCAGTTTCTCGATTTCGGAAGCACGAAGCCGATCGCGCTTACCTGCCTCGAAAATCTTGACTGCGTGCTCGTTGCGCTTTGCTGCTTTCGTGAGTTCCTTCGTGCCGCAACGGATCTTGCCGGTAGCGCGAGCGCTGCCGTTGGTCTGCAGGCGGTCGGAAAGAATGGATTTCGATTTGATGGTCATGTCTGCCTTCCTGGACGTGCGTCCGGACGGTTATCGCCGGCGGTTGCCGGATCGATCCTCATGCCATTACTGGCGATTAAAGGCAGGCGTGCGCGTCGCGCACTGGGATGGTGACTCCATGCCAGTGGGCACGCTGATGACGTGATGCTCGTTGATGTGATGCAGTCGATCGCCGAAGCGATCCGGGCGAGAGCCCTGTCATGCGCCAGGGGGCGCGGTCCCTTGAAGCACAACCAGTGTAACGTGACGACGGACGAACGGAAAGGGGTTACCTTCCGTTCGCCGTTGTCCGCTTACGCGAGCGCCCAGACGCCACGCTCGGACCGGGCAAACTCTGCATGCAACTGCAGCGTCTGCCTCACCTTGGCCTGCCAGTTCGGGTTCGATGCGACCTTGTCAGTCGCGGCCGACACCGCTTCATAGATCTTCTGAAGTGGCGCACTGCCCCCGAGTTTCATCAGCACGAGTTTCACCACGTTGCGCCAGGTGCCTTGCAGGCGCGCATGCGCTTCGCGCGCTGTGATTGCGAGCACATCGAGCACGGTCCGTGCCTTCTTCGCGAAGAGCACGATGTACTCATGCGTGATGAAGGGCAAAGCTGTCTTGCCCGCGTATTTCTTGAACGAGCTCATCGTGTTGTGCTGCGCCTTGATCAGCACGCCCGCCAGTTCGTCCGACGGCATGCGTGCGATCAGCTCGGCCTGATAGCTCGTGTAATTACCACGGCGACGCCAGTCTCCGATGATCACGCCATAGTAGCCACCATCGACGGTGGCGTCGCGCTGATTGAGCACGCAGTACGCAAGCTTGTTGTGGAAGTCCTCGTCGTCGACGCAGTGTGACAGGTCATCGGGATGAGGAGTCTCGCCCCAAACTTCTCCCGAATATTTGATCTGCCCCCCGTAAGGTGGATGCGACAACACGAGATTACCAGGCTCCCCAGTTCGTTCCAGGATGCTGTCACGCAACGCGTTGAAACCCATGTGCAGATCGAGCCCATGCGCGCGGATGTTCATGTCCTTGCAGACATCGATGCTCGTGCCCGACCCCATCATCGGGTCGATGAATACAGGATCGGCGAGGCCCACGAGGATCTGCTCGAACAGCGTGCGGTATACGTGACCGCTACAGTTTCCGCGCCACGAAGCCTTACCCCACTCGCCTCTCGAAGGGAACGACATGATGCTGCTGTTGCTGTTACTCATGAATGCACTCCTTGACTGTTGCCGATCGGATCGGCGTTGGAAAAAGGGAGTGCCCAAGGGGCACGCCGGTCTGGATAACCGGTGTGCCCCCTGATTGTTGATCGCGAGGCTCGCGCGCTACCGCAAAGGCGGGCGGCGCGCGAGACTTCGCGGCGGTGTCAGTTACCGATCGTCCCCTCGCGGATCGCGCGATTGAGGCCGGTCAGATAGTCGAGAATTGGAACAGCCTCGTACCTGGACGTATTGAGTCGAGCGACCTTCTGTTCGTCCCAGGTTTCGAAGAGGACATTGCCTGTACACTTTTCGCGGATCACCCAGCTTGCCGTTTTCACGAATCACCTCCGCCGGGAAAGCCTACGATTGCGTGCGCAGCAGGCCACCACCGTTTGGCGCGCGAATTCGAAGCGATCAAGGCATGCGGTGCCAGGGAATACCGGACGTTCCTTAGAGAGTGTGCCATCCGATTCCCGGTCCTCTGTTTAGTCTGTGGCAGGTTCGCGTGTCACCAGCATCCATCTGAATGACGGCGTGAGAGCCCCAGCGATCTTTCACGATGCTTTGCACCGTGCCAGCGTTATCGCGGGGCTGCTCGCCGGGACCGCACACTACGCCTACACGCTGGCCAACTGCGGGCAGCATGGGGGCCGTGATTGCGGGGCCCGTTTCGGGTTTCGTCCTCGCAGACAACTTGTTGTTCATGGGTTTCTCCAGTATGCCAATGAAGGCGTGTGAAAACTGGAGTGTCAGGAGACACAGCGGTGGTTCCTCCACTGCTGTATGCCCTGCCGAACAGGTTCTTGATGGGTGGAAGCGGAAGAGGTCCCCGAAGGGACCTCTTGCCACTGCTCACGACTGTTACTCGCGGACAGTGGAGCCGGATCAGTCTGCCGACTGTGCCGGGGCACCACGGCCCACCGCGCTGATGAGAGCGCGGACGCCCGACTGGATCGGTTGAACGACTTCACGTGTGAAATCGAGCACCTCACCGACGAACAGATTGGCGAGTTTCTTCATGAGGATTCTCCGGTTAATTAGACACCAGGGTTTGAAAAGGGACTACTTACTTGAGGCTTCTCACGAAGCGCTTGAAGGCCAACCACGACACCCACCCGAAGGCGAAGACGTGGAGGACCAACGTGACCACATGAGCAGCCGACAGCAGGTCGCTGGTCAGCGTGTCATGTGTCGCCACAGCCAGCCCTTCGATAACCGAATGGCTGAACAGTGCCGATTTTGCGACGAGAAAGAGCATCACAACCGAGGTGAAAACGTCGGCAGCGAACCTGACGAGCGTTTCAAGAGAGTTGGTCAGCTCTTTCCTGAGTTCTTCCGATAACCTGAATTTCATTGTTGTTCTCCAATTGCTGTTAATCCGCTTTGCAACGTTTCCGTTGCGCTTACCAATTGATGCCGGGTAAATCCGGCGCGGACAAAGCGATCTGCCGAGATGTGGCATTCCAGAACCCATCGGCTCTGGAATGCCTGTGGAGGCATTCCCTCCTGTCGTCTCCGGCGGAGAACAGCAGGCATTTGCTGGCGCTTGATGCACTCAGGTTGAGCCAAAGCCCACTTGTGCCATCAGTCCGGGGTTCGCGACCGCGAATCCGATGTTTGGCATGCCGAGTTCGTAGACCGAGCCTGACTGCGTGAGTACCCGATGTGTCGCGGGATCGCAGGCCACGATGACAGTGGTCTGGCCTCCGGCGCCCCAGGTGACGCAGCGACCGACGACCTTGGAGCGGTCGGCGATGCTGTCCTTGATACGCGGGAGACTCCAGACATCGAGGCGAGCCTTCATTGCCCGGCTCGAGAGATCCTGAACCGGTTCGATCTGCGCTTGCTGTTTCATCTTTCATGTCCTCTCGGTTGATTGGGCACACACCGGGTGGCGCCCATGATCGCGATTGCCGGTATGCCGGCGGGGAAAAGCGATCTGCCACGGGGCATTCCAGAACCGCGTGTGGTTCTGGAATGCCGTGAGGCATTCCCTGTCGTTGAGGATTGTGTTGATGGCTGCGTCGTCAGAGCGGGCCGCCACCGTGCCGGTATGCTCCGGACGGCAGCTTCCATGCTGCTGGATCGACGAGAATTGGTTGCTGATACAGCGTCCCGAGGGCGACTGCCGCGGTCTCCTCGTCGTAGTCGTAGGGAGTGCCCTCGTCTGCAACCTGGTGAACGCTCTTCGAACGTGCGATCGTCATGCCGAACTCCACTTCATAACTGGCAATTCGGTCGAATCGCAGTGGCATGAGCTTGCGTTCAGTCGCGCGCTGGTCGGGATTTGCGAAGATGCAGTGGGCACATGACACCCGACTAAAACCGAGGTGATAGGCGGGATGGGCCACAACGCCGTGGCGTCGCAGTGCGTCCCATACCTGCTCCTCGGTCCAGTGCAGCACCGGTCGCCAGTGATCGACGTGACGGCTCTGCGTATGCGTTCGATCTCGTTCAAACACGTTGTAGCGTGCTCGAGCTGCCGACTCCTCCGCCCTCTCGCCCGTGATGACGAGGGTGCGAGACCCGATGAAGCGTTCCTGGTTCCGAATTGCCGCAGCGCCCACGTCGATTTTCAGGGCCGCGCTACACCAGCGCTGCGCGAGCGACGCGGTGACTTGCGGGAATTTGCGCCTCGTATTCGACGGCCCTGCCCCGCCTGCCACGACGAGACCCGACGGCGTCTCAGCCGTCACGGCCGCGGTTGGCTGGTCAGTACGCAACATCTCGCGCAGGAATCCACCCTCACGCCAGCTCACGTAGTACGGCAGGCGAAACGCGTCGGCGAGTTTGCGGCAATAGTCGGGCGTAATCGCCCAGTCCATGAAGGACTCGCCGTTTCCGTCGACGTCGTGATGCCATAGCTCGATTCTGGAGCGGTCAATGCCCAGGTCAAGCAGATGAAGCAGGCACGCGACCGAATCCTTCCCGCCTGAAAAGAACACGATGTACGTTTCGTAGGCGAACGGATCGAACAGAGGCTCGACACTTTCAGGTTCGACAGGCGCATCGAACAGAGTTTGCTGATGCATGGCTTTCCCTTTTTGATATTGGTGCCGAAGAGTCGGCGATCAGAAAAAGGGTTCGGGGGTTGGGATAAGTCAGATCCACGCACGTTGCGATACGCAGATTTCACTCATCACGGGCCATGCAACCGGGTGAAAGAAACGCGACTGTTGCCAGTCGCGTCCCTCAGTTCTTCGAATCCCTGCGTGTCAGGGCGCGCCGCGAACCTCCGCCGAGGCGTTGGCAAACAGTGCGTGCGCATACTTCAGTGCGCAGACCAGCATTTCGGCCAGCCAGACACCGAAGCCCATCTCGACAACGCACTTGTGCATGAAGGCGAGGACCTGCAGCGGGAACTCGGGCGCATGAATTGCGTGACCGAATTCCAGGAGCAGTTCGCACGCGACATACACGGCAATGGCCCCAAGCAGAATGGCTGTCGAAATACCAATCGATACCAGCGCCTGAAATTCCAGCACGTCCGTCGGCTTCGGGAGCGGCACTTTGCTCTGGGCGCTCAGCAGGCGGACGCCCGCCTTCTTCGCCGCGGACAGAATCACGATGAGGCTCGCGGCGACGAGCGCCGCGCTGAATCCGACCTGCATGAGCCAGCTCAGCGTGACGTCCGTGCCATCGGCGAGATGACTCAACGCGAAGAGCGGAATTGCGACTGCGATGAGCACGAGAACCTTGAGCAGTTCTTTCGCGTCGCCGGCCAGGTGCCCGATGAGATGCGACGCTGAATGTTTCAGGAACTGGGCGTTCGACTGCTGCGCGTTGCCAGGGCTCGCGTTCGCCGGCGCCTGGGGCGCAGGCGTCGACGACGTCTGCGACGCAGAGACCGTAGCCGGATTGGCCGCCTTCTGCTTCCGGTGCGAGCCGTTCCGGTTCGCTTGTTTGCGGGACGTCTGACGACGGGCGTTGTTACGGGGTTTCATGGATTACTCCTTGTTGCCATCTGGCGTTGGGAAAGGAGTATAGGACCGGGCCCGGAGTGGCTTAAACAACCGGAAAGACGCCCTGCATCGCTGGACAGTTTTTAAAGACCGTGAGCGTTGCGGGATGCCCTTCGTCGCGTTTGTTGAGCCCCGGAAAGGCTTCCGCGCGGCAATCTGGCGACTACCTCGCGGAAGCCCTCGCTGGGGCTCCGATTTCGGTTTAAAGCTTACAGACGCCCTTCCAGCCTGCGCCGCGCGAGGATCACTTCGGGATTGCACATCGCCGAGTAATACCAGCTGAGTGCGATGAAGGAGATCACCAGCAGCGCCGTCTGAGAGCATGCGAAAGTCACCATGAACCGGAAGTTCACGTCGACGTTCATCATGGCCGCGCTGAGAATCATGTAGATGAACACGAGCGCCGAGATCGCGATTCCCGAGATCAGGACAGAGTGCATCTTGCCGGCCGTTGCGAAACGGTAGTTGCAGATTTCGCGAACCAGACCCGAATCACGCGGTGTGACGAAGAGCACCACGACAGCGCGGACGAAAGCCTGGACCTTTGCGATTACGTTCTTCATGAGATTCCCCTTGAATTGCCGAGAAAACGGCGTGGTAATCGGGGAAACCTTCGCGTGCCGAAGGCTTTCCGGTGGGCGCCGAAGGACGCTCACGGGAAAGCCTCTGGAAGAGGCTTTTGATTTCAGTGAACGCGGCGACTAGCGTCGCGAGAGTGCGTGAGCGTGCAGTCGCCTGTTCGTTGCCCGCGCGGACAGCAGCATCTGGATGGCGAGCCGCGCGCCGAAAGCGACGAGCACACATACCGGGATGGACGCCGCCAGAGGCGGGACATCGCGATGGAGGATGTTCGCAAACGCCACCGACTCGATGTACACGGCGACCGCAAACATCATTGCCCAGAAAAACACGCGGCTCGCGAGTTTCGTGTGGGCCGTGCGCTTGAGGTCGACGCTGTGAGCCGACAGACTGTGATAGCGCGTCACTTTGGGTGTGACGAACTTTGCCAGCATCGAGCTTGCGATTTTCATGAGTTACCCCTTATGTGCCGAAGATCGGCGTGAAAAAGGGATAGCCACGAACGTCTGGGCGGCTTTCCGACGCCCCCCTTAAGGCTGGCGCGGGAAAGCCCCGGAGGGGCTTTTTCCTGTTACATCCAGCGTGCAGATTATTGCCCGGCGGCCAGGTCTCCCGCCGGCTGCATAAACCCGTTCAACTCCTCGTACTGGCTATACGCGAGGTGCCAAACCACGCCCACGAACGAGAAGCTGGCCGCGGTGAGCAACACCCCGATGAGTATGCCCTCGGAAAGGGTGCCCTCACTGAGTCCGAACAGGAGGATCAGGGCACACGCAGCGATCGTTGTGAGGAGAAACCAGTTGATGCCTGCGTTGATCCTGGGAAGCGCGCCTTTGACGATCTGTGCGCTGCGCGAGCGCAACCGTGCGAGCGCAAAGTGTCCGGCAAGCGCGGTCCATCCGGTCGTAAGCACGATCCAGCCAGCGGCTGATCCGACCGTAAGCGCCTGCATCGCCATGCGCACCGTCATCGTCCCCGTCAACAGTGCGTGGACTTCGAAGAGGAGGCACGCAAAAACGACAGCTATCGCGGCGACATGGATAGCGGAGATGGACTTCGTGACGAATTTCATGACTAACCCCTTGTGATGCCGCGCACGGCGGCGTTTTAAAGAGGTTCGGGTACGTCTCGGGGCACATCCGCCATCGAGGCTTTCCGGTGTGGTCGTATGCGACACGCACGGGAAAGCCCTGAGGGCTTTCGATTTCAGGTTGATGACGCGTCAGGCGCGCTGGATTTGCGGGAAGGATGCCTTGCGCATCCGCGATTGCAGGAAGCGGCCGAATCCCGGTGCGTGATAACCAGCGAGCGTGAACCACGCTGCCAGCGTACCGAGGCACAGCATGCAGAAAGCAGCGCGCATCGTCATCGTGCCCGAGGGAATTGCAACCGCTTCGTACACACCAATTACGATCACCAGAACAGCAGCGATGATGTAAGCGACTTTCTGGATCAGATTTGCGATTTTCATGAATTACCCCTTTGGATGCCGTAACGGCGCTGAAAAAAGGGTAAGCCTGGTTTTCACGTTGTCCGTGAACTGGCTTTCCGATGTGGTCACAGGACACACAGCGGAAAGCCCGGACGGGCTTTCGATTTCAGGTTGATGACGCGTCAGACGCGCTGGATTTGCGGGAAGGATGCCTTGCGCATCCGCGATTGCAGGAAGCGGCCGAAACCCGGTGCGTGATAGCCAGCGAGCGTGAACCATGCTGCCAGCGTAGCGATGCACAGCATGAAGATCGCAGCGCGCATCGTCATCGTGCCCGAGGGAATTGCAACCGCTTCGTACACACCAATTGCGATCACCAGAACAGCTGCGATGATGTAAGCGACTTTCTGGATCAGATTTGCGATTTTCATGAATTACCCCTTTGGATGCCGTAACGGCGCTGAAAAAAGGGCAAGCCTGAGTTCACGGAGTGAATCTGGCTTTCCGGTGTGGTCACATGACGCACATCGGAAAGCCCAGAGGGCTTTCGTTCCTGGTTCGCTAGACGCGAACGGGTTCGGTTTTCGGCTTCTTGATGAAGACGACCTTCACAAAAAGTGCAATTGCGAACAATGCCCAGAAGAACAGCACAACAGCGCGCATGTCTTCGGGCTTGTGATGGCTATGCACACCATGCAGGGCGAAAATCACAATCCGCCAGAGAGCAGCCGCCAGCAGCGGAGCCCAGATGGGGGAAAGGAAAACGTACAGCAGGATGCGACGGCGAACACCTTTACGGATATCCACGAGAGTTACCTCTTGATAGTTGCGGGTTTGATGGTTTACACAGGCACTGGACCACACGGACTGGATCGGGGTGGTCGCATGAATGCGATCGACCCTTATTCCACGTTCGTGCAGACCCAGACACCGTTGATGCGCACTTCGGTCAGCTTGCAGCCATTGAGATAGACATAGGACTTGTTCGGGTCCTGGCTGTCGATCTGGCGAGCCGGGGTGCGCTGGTACTTGATGGTTTGCTCGTTCATGAGGTTCCTCTTGTTGCCGTAGCGGCGTGAAAAAGAGGAAGCCGGTGCGTGACGCAACGACTTTCGTGAGCCAAACAGGCGCAGGAAAGCCTTCGCGGGCGCGAACGATTTCAGTTTGATGGAATGGCGTGAGCGAAGACGTTCTGCTCTACCTGCTTCTTTCGCAAGGCAATAGCAGTGCCGCTTGCGTGATTCGGCGCCTAGGCGGGCCGAGAGCTTAGCAAGCGTTCGCTCTTGAAGTTCATGAGTGTCCCCGTATGCCGCATCTGCACGGCGCGTTTTGCTTCTTCCGCCTCGGGGTGGAGGCGCTTTCCTTTGTCCACGTTTGGGTGAACAAAGGAAAGCCCTTACGGACTCCCCATTCTACAGTTACCGAATGATTGCTGTAAAGAACTTACGTACCGCTAGATTTCTTTGCTTCGCCCACCGCTACTGACACGCTTCGCAGTCGGCCGCCAGAGGGTCTCCCGGACGGAACATGCACACCCGGCCTTCGAGCGCATCAGGTTCTTCCGATGTAGCACTGGCTGCTGGCGACGTCACAACACGTTTGGAATCTTCAACAGTCGGTTTCGTGCGGGCCCCATCTTCACCGCCCGACGGCACGGCATTGAGGCGTCCCGGTGCGACCGTCGATTTTTCCACATGCGTTGCTGCTATCGTGCGCAGGTAATACGTCGTCTTCAGTCCACGCACCCATGCGAGTTTGTAGACCTCGTCGAGCTTTTTACCCGATGCACCCGCCAGATAGATGTTGAGCGACTGTGCCTGATCGATCCAGACCTGTCGGCGAGCCGCACACTCCACGAGCCATGTCGGATCAATTTCGAACGCAGTTGCATAGATCTGCCGTAGCCGCTCCGGAACGCGCTCGATTTTCGCAAGCGACCCGTCGAAGTGTTTCAGATCCAGCACCATCATTTCGTCCCAAAGACCCTCCTTTTTCAGATCAACGACCATGCGTTGGCTAACCTGTGTGAACTCGCCAGCCAGGTTACTCTTCACGAAAATGTTCTGAAAGACCGGATCTATGGACGCCGAAATTCCACAAATATTGCTGATGGTGGCCGTTGGTGCTATGGCCAAGCAGTTGGAGTTGCGCATCCCGTACTTGCGGATGTCTTCCTTCAACCTAGCCCACTTTTCGCCAAGGCGCGGCCTGATTTCGAACCCCACCTTCAGTCCACGTTGTTCCTCGAGCATCGCTACACTTTCGTGCGGCAAGACGCCCTGATCCCACAGTGAACCCGCGAACGTTGAATAACGGCCACGCTCCCTCGCGAGATCGTTGGAAGCCCGATACGCGTGATATGCCAGGTACTCCATCGACTCGTCGGCGAACTCGATTGCTGCTTCCGAGGCGAATGCAACGCCCATCACCTGCAGCGCTTCGTGAAATCCCATGATGCCGAGACCCACCGGGCGATGCTTGAGGTTCGAGTTCCGAGCCTTGGGCACCGCGTAGTAGTTGATGTCAATGACGTTGTCCAGCATGCGCATCGCCGTCGACACGGTCCGCTCAAGCTTTTCAACGTCGATCGCGTACGAACCGTCGCCTCCCTGCTTCAGGTGCGCGACGAGATTCACTGAGCCGAGGTTACACACAGCGATTTCCATCTCGCTCGTGTTGAGCGTGATCTCCGTGCAAAGATTTGACGAGTGCACGACACCGACGTGCTGCTGCGGTGAGCGAACGTTGCACGGATCCTTGAACGTGATCCACGGATGCCCGGTTTCGAACAGCATGCCGAGCATCTTGCGCCACAGCCACCCTGCTTCGACTGTCTTCGAAAGACGGATTTCCTTGCGAGCGGCCTTCTGCTCGTACTGGACGTAGGCCGCCTCGAACTCTTTGCCGAACTTCTCGTGAAGATCGGGCACATCGCTCGGCGAAAACAGCGTCCAGTGGCCTTCGTCCATCACGCGCTTCATGAACAGGTCGGGAATCCAGTTCGCCGTGTTCATATCGTGCGTGCGGCGGCGGTCGTCACCCGTATTCTTGCGCAGTTCGAGGAACTCTTCGATGTCCAGGTGCCACGTCTCCAGGTATGCGCACACCGCGCCTTTGCGCTTGCCACCCTGATTGACCGCGACAGCCGTATCGTTGACCACCTTCAGGAACGGCACGACACCCTGCGATTTGCCGTTGGTTCCCTTGATGTGGCTACCGAGTGCCCGCACCCGCGTCCAGTCGTTGCCGAGACCGCCGGCGAACTTCGAGAGCAGTGCGTTGTCCTTCAGCGACTCGTAGATGCCGTCCAGGTCGTCCGCCACCGTCGTCAGATAGCACGACGAAAGTTGCGAGCGGCGTGTGCCCGAGTTGAACAGCGTCGGGGTCGACGACATGAAGTCGTTCGACGAGAGCAGTTCGTAGAACTCGATCGTTCGCGCTTCGCGGTCGATCTCGTTCAGCGACAGACCCATCGCGACCCGCATGTACAGCCACTGCGGCAATTCGATGCGCGTGCTTTCGATGTGCTGCAGATAGCGCTCGGCGATCGTCTCGATACCGAGGTAGTTGAATCGCGCGTCGCGCTCGGGCCGCAAAGCCTTCGCGAGGCGAACGAGATCGAACCCGGCCAGCTTTTCGTCGAGCAGCTCTGCCTTGATGCCACGCTTGATGTACGGGGCGAAACCGTCCACGTACGCGGCGTTCACATCCTGCGAAGCAACGATCTCACCCGTCACTTCGGCCAGCAGCGTCCCGATGACGATTCCGGCCGCCAGTTTGGTCGCATCCGGATGCATTTCCATCTTCTCGCGCACGCTCAGCAGAAGTGCCGTGCGAACGGCCTCCTCCGGCATCCCGTCGAAACACTGACGCATCGCGCCATCGAGAATCACCTGCGGTGCCGGAACATCGAGGCCCGCAGAACGGAACGCCAGCTCTTCGAGCAAGGCGGCCGTGTTCAGGTCCGTCGAAATGCCGACCGCGTTTACTACACGCATTGCGCGATCTGCCCGCGGCGAAACAGTCGCCTCACGCTCTTCAGTGCGCTTAGCGCGATACAGCACGTAGCTACGTGCCAGATCGTGCTCGCCGCGACGCATGAGTGAAAGTTCGACAGTGTCCTGAATTGTCTCGATATCGACTCCCAGCGCGTCAGTGCGCGTCACTGCGCGCAGGACATCGTCGAGTACCGCATCGATGAGCGCGCGGTCGTGCTGCGGCAGATCGGTTCGCCCCGCCGCCTTTAGCCCGCGCGCGTCGAGGGCGTTTTTGGTCAGCGCAACACGGATGCGGCTCGTGTCGAACGGGACGACTTCCCCTGTGCGCTTGATGACCTTCTTCGAGTTGATAAGATCGTCGTTCACGTAACTTCTCCTAGGTATTGGCGCCATTGCGCCGGTTGAAAAACCTATGGGCGTACGTAACAGGTGGAGCTGTTACTCGGTAGCGTGATGGCTACCGGCTAAGAACTCCGAGGGGATTAGCTTGTCGAGGGTCCGGCCGGGCATGAGCCCAGCGGTTTTCTTGAGGGGGTTATTCCCAGGACAGGGCGCCGCCTGTCTGGTAATCGATGACGCGGGTCTCGAAGAAGTTGCGCTCCTTCTTCAGGTCGATCATCTCGCTCATCCAGGGGAAAGGGTTTTCCTCATTCGGGAAGAGCGGATCGAGACCGATCTGCTGGCAACGGCGGTTGCAGATGAAGCGCAAATAGCTCTTGAACATCGATGCATTGAGGCCGAGGATGCCGCGCGGCATGGTGTCTTCCGCGTAAGCATACTCCAGCTCGACGGCTCGCAGGAAAATTTCACGAATCTCTTCGCGAAACCCAGAGGTCCAGAGATTCGGATTTTCGAGCTTGATCTGGTTGATCAGATCGATGCCAAAATTGCAGTGCATCGACTCGTCGCGCAGAATGTACTGATACTGCTCCGCTGCACCCGGCATCTTGTTCTGGCGGCCCAACGCGAGTATCTGCGTGAAGCCGACGTAAAAAAACAAGCCCTCCATAACGCATGCGAAGACGATCAGCGATTTGAGCAGCTTCTGGTCAGCTTCGAGGGTTCCCGTGGTGAAGGCCGGGTCGGTCAGCGTGTGGATGAAGGGTATCAGAAACTCATCCTTCGCGCGGATTGACGGCACCTCATGATAAGCGTTGAAGATCTCGCTTTCATCGAGTCCGAGCGACTCCACGATGTACTGGTAAGCATGCGTGTGGATCGCCTCTTCGAAGGCCTGGCGCAGCAGGAACTGGCGGCATTCGGGCGCCGTGATGTGGCGGTACGTGCCCAGTACGATGTTGTTCGCCGCGAGCGAGTCGGCCGTCACGAAGAAGCCGAGGTTGCGCTTGACGATGCGACGCTCGTCTTCCGTCAGCCCATTCGGGTCTCTCCAGAGCGCGATGTCGCGGGACATGTTGACCTCCTGCGGCATCCAGTGGTTCGCGCAACCGGACAGATATTTTTCCCACGCCCATTTGTACTTGAACGGCACGAGCTGATTGACGTCAGTCTGGCCGTTGATGATGCGCTTGTCCGCTACGTTAATCCGGCCCGTGTTGTGCGGTGCCGAGATCTGCGGAATTGCGCCGGGTTCTTGCTGGGTGTTCGATGCGCTGGTGGGTTTGGGCGAAATGGCGTCGGTGGCCTCCTCATCCCAGGATAGTGTAGACATGTGGACTCCAGTTTGTGCGTGCACGCACGCGGTTGAAAAGCATCTTCGGTCGACGGAGATCGCTCTGCCGGCCGTAGTCGCCTTTCTGAAGCCACAAATGCAAACGCCGCCCGAAACGGCGGCTTCTGGATGATGTTGAACTCCCGGAGGCAGATTCCGAGGAACCCGCCTCCGGACATCGTCATCGTCACCGACAACGACTTCGGGACTAAGGAGTATCCCGACGTCAAAAGCGACGACCAGTTCGCTTTCCAAATTCATCACCAACACGTGGTCTACGCGCGGGTCGGGTCCTAGGTGACCCGATTGGAGCGACGCGGTAAAACCGGTCGCATGTCATGCCGAACTATCGGCGCTTCAAAATCTGAGAAGAATCATAACCGAAAAAAAGGGCAGTGACACACGGCGAATATCGAAGCAAAAGCGGCTGCATTCATGAGACCCGGATGGGTGACAGGGTGCAGAATCCAGAGCATTCAGGACATTCCTGGCATGCGGTCGGCCAGTCTCGGTACCCGGGACGCGTCTCTTGGCAGATCAACAAGTGAACGCAGTTCGGGAGGTCAAGGCACCCAAGATGAACAATATCAAGCTTTCCGCGCCGAAAAATGAGGCTCGGACAAACCAGATCAATACGGCGGTCGCCGCCGAAGCAACGGCGTTTATTCGCTCTCCCCGCATTCGCCGCTGGGTGATCCGCGAATTCAACTTTGTGACGAGCCGTCTCTATCTGTCCGTGAATTCGGCGAGAGGCCGTCGTACCAACAAGAAGGAACGCCTGAACGAACTGCTCGGCGATCTGGTTGGCGCTGTGGAGATGCTGGAAGCCGATACCGAGTACTACGAAGGGGAAATCAACGAGGCTGTGTTCCCGGGGGAAACGTACACATTGCGCATTATTTCGCCCTTTGCCGCGACGATCTATCGGCTGCTTGTGCGCGCCGATGTTGCCTGCACGAAGCTCTATATGTCCGAGTTCAACGGAAAGCTCGATCATGACAAGCGCGAGTTGCTGCTCGAACCCGTGACCCAGGCGCTACTCGGCATCAAGCAGTTCTCGATCGGGCACATTCCCAAGACTGCTGCCCAGATGGCGGAAGAACTCGAAATCGGCTAATTGCCCGGCTCGCGGCTCCGGCCGCCGAGCCATCCGCTCACACCCCTCATTTCTGCGCACTCCGCGCACCTGGCGGCTGAAACCTATCGAAGGCTCGGCATGGGCCTCGTCTCGTGGCGCCACCCGCCTCCCTACGGATCGACAAACTCGATCGGCTGTACCTCGGCCGGGGAAGCCCACAGTTCCTTTTCCTTCCTTCCTGAAGATCGGGATTTGATTGCCAGCGACTGTCGCATCTCGCTGCATCGACGCGCGGTGCCTACGCACGACCCGTCGCAGCCATCGCAAAAGAGCCGCATAGAGAAATTTGAAGAGCGCGCCGGCGAGTCGCCAAGGGTGACCGTCGGGAGATCGGGGCCAGTCTCAGCGGCAATGGCTGAAAACTCCCCGTTAAAGGCTTCGTCGAGTGAGGCGAGCCAGGGTTGCAATTCGGAGGGCGCAGTGCCGAACTCGTTCGGACCTTCCCGGGCATAGAATGTGGCCTCGCCCGCTTTTGCCTGTCGTAGGCGCGCGTCGACGGCGTCCGGTCCAAACCGGAGTCGCAACCCGTCAATGTGAGCTGCGACCCCCGGCATCCGTTCACGCAACGGCTTCGGACTCTTCTTCCTTGGCGTAGACTCGTTCAATGCCACTTTCCGCGATGAAAAGGCTGGGCGGGCTTCCGCCGCCTGTAGATATAACGAGATCCTTGCGCGAGCGCGTCATTGCGACGTACATCAACCGGCGCTCTTCTTCAAGCGCGCCGTCCTTCGCCGGGAAGGTGCCCTCCTCCGCGCCGATGATCCAGACGTGGTCGAACTCAAGGCCCTTCGAACCGTGCGCGGTCATGAGTTCGACCACCGTCTCTTTCAGGTTCTCTTTTTCCTTGCGATCGTCCTGCGCACGTTTGACCGCCGCGAGACGCTCCTTGATCGACTGGGCCGGGTTGCCGTTGGCGTCGGCGCGTCGTGGCTGGTAGATCTCTTTCGCGATCTCCAGCATCTTTTTCGACCGGTTGTCGGGAGCGCCGATCAACAGCCATTCATAGACGCCGTGGATGAGCAGGTTTTCAACACCGGAGTTCAGACTATGCTGCCATCCGGTGAACAGTTTCACGAAGTCCTGCCAACGCTTTTTGCCGTCATCGGAGATGTTGTTTCGCCGGAAGTCGTCGGGGCTACCCACGATCATCTGGCCGTTGAAAGCGCGTTTGATTCCTTTCAGATCGTCCTCGCCAACGCCGTTCCACCCAAGCAAGGCGTCAAGGGACCGGGCGTCGGGCTTGAAAATCGTCTGCAAGGCGGTCCCAAAGATCTCCACCTCCTGCCGGTTCAGGACAGACTCGCCTGGTGGCCGGCGATACGGGATGCCGCGCGCAGAAAGGTTCGCCTCGACGTCGTCCAGACGACGGTTGGTGCGCGCCAGAATGCCCACGGTTGCGTTCGAACGCAAGGCGTCAAAGCCATACGACGCTGCGGCGAAGGCTTCGTCATTTCGCGATCCGAAGGTCTGCCAGCGCGCCGCACCGCCGACACCCTTGTTCGCCACCAGATGCTTGTCGATTCGCCCCTGGTTGTTGCGGATGACGTTCACCGAGGGGCCAAGAACTTCCTGATGGCTTCGGTAGTTCCGACCAAGCATCAGTTGCTCCGCGCGGAACATGCTACAGAAGCGCAGCATGCCCTCGTAGCCAAGGGCATTCCGGAAGCCATAGATCGACTGGTCATCGTCGCCGACACCCGTGAGGCGGACGTTGGCCAGATAATGCTGCTCCGCCCAGTTGAACTGGACAAGGTCCGTATCCTGGTACTCGTCGATGAACATGTCGGTCACGTTTAGAGGCGTGACGTGACCGTCCTTGAGACCCTGAATGGTCTTCAGCAGAATGTCCTGAAAATCGATAACGCCATTGCGCTCCATTACGTCGGCGTAGGCATAGGCCAGATCCTCGTGGATCTTTTCTTCAGCCGGTCGCCCGGATTTGACCTGCTCGATGATGCGCGACGCGTCTTCGATCTCCATGTCGAGGCCGAGGTGCGCCATTGCGCGTGAAATGTACAGCCGACGGACCGACTCCCGCGCGATTTCCCACTGTTTCTTCCCGAAGCCGGACTTCGCGGACGACATGATTTCGGTAGCGAACTTCCCGCGGCACAGGTGTGGAAACGACATCATCTGCATGGTCGAGTGGAAGGTGCCCACCAGCAGACGAGGCATGCACTCCTCGCCTGCCAGCTTGACGATCCGCTCGCGCAGTTCAAGGGCCGCCTCTCGCGTGAACGTCACAGCGGCAAGCCGCCTGCCGGGATCCTGCAGAATCAGGCTTGCCTTGCGTGCGAGCGTACTGGTCTTTCCTGAACCGGGCCCGGCGATGACCATCGCATTGCGCTCACAGGTTGCGACCGCACGCTGGTCATCGTTCAGGCCGTCGAGAACGTCGGCCCGCATCGTTACGCGGCCTGTTCGAGCGGCGCGACTTCCTTGCCCGCGTCGTTGGCTTTCGGCGGGCGGGTGGCAGCATTGCGCCGTGCGGTGAACTGGCGGAACAGGCTCAGGTTGGTATGCGCGGCGAAACCATAGAGCTTGCCGAGTGATTTCTTGTACTGGAGTTCCTGTTCAGCCTTCGCGAAGTCGGTCAGCTGGTCGTTCCACACGAGTACGTCCGCAAGTTCCATCGCGTCGTCGAAGCGGCGCACGGCCTTGTACAACTGGTGGCCGAGTTTCGAACGGATGTTGGCCCCGTCGAGACTGAGCGCGCACACTTCGATATGCGGGGTGACCCACGAGTCCGAGATGTCTTCCGACTTGGCCTGGTTGACGAGATGCTTCATGCGCTCGAGTTCGCCGATCGACTCGGCTTCAACTTCATCGATCTGCGTCTTCAACGCATCGAGCAGGACCTGGCCCTTGTCGCCCAGCAGCATTTCGCCGCGGCGTTGGAGGTTCGCCGCGCACTGGTCGATCGCCGAGAACCAGCGCTGGAACGCCGAGCCGAGCACTTTCGTCTTGATCTGCACGGTGAGGCTCAGTGCGGTCACGCCCGCATCGACGCGCACGAGGCCTGCGGCGCCCTGCTGTCGTTGCTTTGCGGCGCGCTTCATCAGGCGATCGCGGAGTGCGCGGATTTCTTCCTGGGTGCGTTCGCCCGCTTCGTCGTCGCGCGGCTCGAGATCGTTCAGTTTGATCTTTGCTTCGATGTCGCTTCTGGAAGCCAGCGCCGCGCTCTCGAGCTCACCATGGACCTGGGTAGCTTCGTCGACGGGCGCCGCGTCTGCAGACGACGTCTGCAGTGCCGGCGTACCGCCGAGTTCACGCGCGAGAATGCTAGTGATTTCGCCCTGGGGGAGAAGATGTTCGGTCATGTCTGTTCCTTGAGGTGGTGGTCCCTGAAGGATGGACGTACTGAGCCGCCGGGCAGCGCGAAATGACACGGGCTTTTAGCCCGCATTCGTGGCCGGAGTACTGGATACGACCAGATTGATGCGATCCACATCTGACGCGTACAACTGCGTGGTCGGTCGCAGGGGTGCGAGGTTGGCGAGATGGCTCAGGAGATCCCTTGAGGGGGATTTTTCCCACGTCACTTCGTAGCCATACCACGCTGTTCGGCGCAGCGTGTCCACGCCGTTGCCCGTATGTCGGATTGCGCGAATGCGGTTGCGGAACCGGAAGCCTGCGTGCAGGAGCGCTTCTTTGACCGCCTTTTCGAATTCTTCCATGATCGCCTTGCCTTTTGGAAGCACCGACTTTACCGCCAGCAACGTGGCCGGGTGCGCCGAAATGAACTGCCAAGTCCATGGTGTTTCGATGGTCGAGCGTCATCCACGCGCACTGTCGTCCAATCTCACAGTGAGACAGAGCACCCTTGATTTCACGCGGTTTTCCATCGACAGAGGCATTCAATTTCACAAAACGCATCCCCCCACTGTTTGCGAAACTGCATTTTTTTGATGGGCGTGAGGACGAATATCGGTGAAAACAACTCCGCATTTGGCGGGCTGGTCCACGGTATGTCGCTGCTAATCTTGCCGCCATGAAATACTTTCGTGCCACCGCCGCCCTCGTCTGCCTGATCGTCGCGGGTCATTTGACGTCGCGGCCTCCGTTCTCGGGGCTTCCCTTTGTCTTTTTGCCGCTGCTCGCGTGGTTGCAACTGAGGGAGCGCACGCTCGGTCCGTGGTATGTCTTCGCGTTCTTCCTTGGCGTAGGGATAAAGATCCCGTTTGCCGTTTTTGACGTCGGCGCGGGCATTCCCCTTGCGGCGACGATATGGCTTGGCTACGGACTCGTTGCAGCCGTCGCAAGCTCGGTCGTTCCTAAGGCGCTACAAACCGATAGCCGCGCTGTATCCGCGTGGGTCTTCTTTTCACTGTCAATACCGGGTCTTGGGTTTGTCTTCGTCGCCCCTCCTGTCGCTTCCGCGGGCTGGCTCTTCCCGGGCACCGGGCTGGTGGGAATTGCACTGCTGGTATGGTTCGGTGGCAAGGTGATCGACGCTGTAGAGCGGCGCAGTTGCAGGCCGTTGGTGATTCCCGCTCTGCTGGTCGCGGGCTGCAATGTTGCTCATGTCATCGCACCGCCCGCCGCAGTTGATGTCTCGGCCCTTTCCATGCCGGTACCGCAGCCTCCGGCCAACCTCGCGCGAAGCATACTTGCAAGTGTGCGCTTCTCTCCTGCCGTGCATGCCGAGTATGCGAAGGGAGCACAAAAAGTTGTCCTGCCCGAAAACGTCCTGGGGCTTCCTACGCCTACCACCGTCGCTTTGCTGGACGTCCCTGCAGATCGTACCTTGATCGCGGGCGGCATTGCCCGGGTTGCGGGGTTCGACTCATACCAGAAAGGCGTCTGGGTATTTCCGGCGGGCATCTTTTACCCGGCGATCCAGCCTATCCCGGTTATCGAACCTGGGCTCCGTCCGCATTGGAGTGCCTTGCACAAGATTGCAAACATCGGGGGCGAAAAGTATTCTCTGCTCGTTTGCTTTGAGGCGAGTACGTCGCTTCCGCTCTACCATCTAGGCTATGGACGACCGATCATTCTGGTCGGAAATGGTTGGTGGGATCGATCGGGGATCATGGATATCGAGGTCGGTCTGGCTCATTCGTGGGCGCGGCTATTTCACTCGAGCCTCGCCGTTTCTCGGGGCTTCCCGCAGATCTGAAAAAGGCCTTTTTTTGGCTTACATTTGAACACCACGAGAGTCCGTTTCTCGCCTATCTTTGGCGTCCATGGACTCACGACTTTTCTTCAGCCAACGACCAGTAACCGGCGCATTTACGGCGGTGCCAGCACGACGTCTGCGCATCCGCCAACTGCAGCCGGGGTCCAGCTATCTCGAGTTTGACGGAAAGGATCAGCGTGTCGCCCGGAGGGGCGTTCCGGCTGAAGGCGTTGAGTTCTCCCTCGTCCAGCAACTGCATTATTCGTTTAATCTGAAGCGTGCCAGTTTTCGCTTCGATCCTGTCACGCTGCTTGTGGCGCTCGGTCGTGCGTTCGCTGGCGCACCGCGAGCACTGACGCGCGCCGTAACCGCTTCGCGTGGCGACATCGGTAACGCACTGCGATTGATACCGAAAGCGATCGCGCTCGCGGTCGTGGGTGTCCTGTGTGTTGCGGGCCTTTCACGGTTTGTGCACATCGACGTCCGTGCGATCGCACAGTCTGTCCACTTCGCACTTCCGCATTTTCTCACGCCGTGGAAGCCTGTCGACAGCGTTGACGTCCAGGCGTTGCCTCCGGTCCGCCAACCGATGCAGGCTTCGACGGATCAACCCGTCAGCTTCACGCCGGCACATCCCGTCGACGCAGCTCAGCAAGGGGCGCCGGGTGGCGCAAGTGGCGCGCAGCCTCAAAGTGCGGACCCGGCATACGTACCGCAGTACTACCGTAAAGGCCCTGGCTCCTACCTTCCGATGCCATCGGGTGGTCCGCTGCCGGCTGGGATGGCTTCTACATATGTACCCTCGACATCGGCTCCGGTCCATCTGACCGTCAATGAACCGTTCTCGGCCCCCGAGTCGGACGACGATCAGGACAGTGTCCAGTTGATGCCGACCAAGGTTGCTGAGGTCAAGGAAGTCGTCGTTCAACCCGAACACAAAGAGCGCGCCTCCGCGGAAAGGGATCGCGCACCTGCAGACAGGAAGCCAGACGCGCGGGCCTCAAACGAAGCTCACCCGACTGCCTCATCGAGCCATGTCGCCCATCCGCAGGAGCATCCCGCCCCCGCTGCGGCTCCGCAGCCCACGTCGCCCCGCGTCCAGCAGCCGACGCGCACGAGCGGCGATCTGGTGCTTCTGAACCAGCCAAGCGTCGGTGCCACGGCGGAGCCGCAGGCGGCTGGCGGTGACGGTGAAGACGACCCCTCAGCTCCCGTCAACCTAGTCGTGCGTCCCGCGAAGCGTTCTACCGCTGATGACCAGGCTGCGCCCCAAGGCCCCTCGCATCCGTCGTACAGCGTTGTCACACACACCGACGATTCGGTCGTCGTGCGTGTCGACGGAAAGATGAAACAGATTCCCGTCGGTCAGTCCCTGCCCGATGGATCGAAGTTGCTGAGCGTCAACCCCGACGGCGGCGGCTTCACTACTTCGCGCGGCAAGTTCGCCGCTTATTGAAAGCACTTCACTTAACCAGGAACCGCACCATGAACAGCCCGCTCGCCGCCGCAAACGTCGCTCATCTCCGTCGTGAAGAAGAACCCGCAACGTCCGCATCGGCACAAGAACAGACGCAATACAACTTCGATCGCGACTCGGCTCACCGCACGTCGGCACGTCTGCTGCCGCAGATCTTCCAGTCGATGTTCGAGCGCTTCAAGAAGACCGACGGCGGCCAGCTCTACATCGATCACGAAGAAGAAAACGTCCGCAGCGCGCTCGTCGGCATCTCGGAATTCGAAGGTACGATGACGTTCAATCACGGCCTGCACATCTGCGAAAACTTCAGCGCACCGAAGGGCACGATCAAGGCGCCGGGCCAGACGGTCATCATCGCCGAAGGTGCAGTCGTCTACGCGCGCATCGAATGCAAGAAACTCTATAACCTCGGCCAGTTCGAAGGCGACGCGAAAGTGTCGGACCTCGTGCTGAACTACGGTTCGATGGCGGGCGACATCTCGTACGGTTCGCTGGAATCGGCTGGCGCGATCCGCGGCAAGATCACGCCGTTCACGGCCTGACCGCCGGCCATCGCCAGGGTGAGCCGTGGGAACTTTCTTCCTGCTGTTTCAACGAAGGCGGCTCTTTGCAGTCGCCCTCGTCGCGGCCTTCTGGGGCCTCACCCTCTTCCGTCATGGCGGCGAGATCAAAGGTGCTGACGACGGAAACACGTTCAAAATGATACGAGAGGTCTACTGCAAGGCGCACAAGAGCGACGAGAAAGAAGATCGCTTGTGCCTGCAATCAAGGTAGAGCGCAGGGTTACAGGGGCCAGCATGGCAGCATCAAAAACTCCAGAATGGACTTACGAACGGTTCGGCGATGCGATCAGTTGTCTTCGCGAGTCGCTCGAAACGCTTTATGACACGTTAAAGCGCAGTGAGCCGATCGAACCGGAGGTACGGGCCGCGTTCGAGAAAGAGATCGCCTCGCTGGAGAAGCTACGAGATAGCTTCTCCCAGACGCGGGATAACTACTACCGGGTGCACCTGTTCGCCGCACTCGCAGGATCGCTCGACAAGAAGGTCGTTGCGCCGTTTGGCTCCGCGATGTCGGGGAACCCATGAATCCGCCGCGCTTTGGGCCACGCACGTTTTTGATCGGCCCGCATGGTTCAGGAAAGAGCTCCCTCGGGCGCGCCTTGGCGCAGCATGGATACGAGCATCTCAGCATCGGCACGCTCGCACGGCTGATCAAACGGAAAAGACGGCCATCGGACATCCCTGGTCGCCTTATTCTTGAACTGGCGCGCCACGAACCGGGGACGCCATTGGCGCCGCGGGCAGCGACAGTCCTCATTGAATTCCTCCGACAGCGCCCGAGAATCGCCGTCGACGGGTTCCCAGCCACCGCCGAGCATCTTCAGCTCCTCGGCGATCTGGCGGACTGGTCTTTCGTCTATGTGCATACGCCACGTCAGAATCGGGAGACACGCCTGATCGCGCGCGCCGAAACGACACCTCGTGGCTGGACCCCCGGCCGCAAATCAGAACGGGATCTGGCGCTGCCGGCGTTGTGCCAGGCGCTTCGCGGACGAACCCGGTTGCACTTCTTCGACAATGCGCAGTCACCTCTCATCGTCGACGCGGCGGAATTGGCGCGCCCTGACGCGAGGTTGGGCTGAGGTTGCATTACATAGCAACGGACGCTGTTTTAACGACGAAAAAGGATAGAGAGCTTGCTGAGCGATCGACTTGCACGAATGGAGGCACACCGATGGATCTCGACGTAGAGATTGATCGCGGCCTCGAGCTGCTTGCACTCTGCCAGGTGCTCCAGTCTGAGAAGGACGGTGTAGATCGGCCTGCTCCGTTCGCAATCGACCCGTCCAAGACGCTCGACCAGTTCGCGAAAGACATCTCCGTGGCAAGCACGAACATGGCCGCGCTGCGCAAGCTGATTCCGTTGATGCTTCGACTGACAGACCTCGGCCGTAAGCTCGAGGTTGAAGGGAAGCTTGCGATTGAATACGGCGATGATTATTCGGGCGCTGCGCTGGCCTTCGTGCTTCGCGAACACGGCGTCAAGTGACGCCATCGGTGATCAACACCGGTAACGTGATCGAAAAAAAAGGGCGCCGCGAGGCGCCCTTCTCTTTTGTGCGCCCAGCATGGGCGCACTCCTGCGGGTGCGAGTCCCGCCGTAAGTTGGTCACTGCGAACGAAGCGAAGCGCAACTGCATGAGGGCGACCGAGTGTGGGAAGGAAGCGTGGAGCGTAAATCGCGAGCCGATGAACAAGAACCGCATACAAGGCGCAACCGGGCAGGGCGAGTGGGCAAAAGACCACAAAGCTCTGGTGACCAAGGCGAGGTGGCGTAAATGCGGCGGCTGTGCGATGAAGGAGTGCGTTCTTACCTGGGGAGATCTCGCCTTGTGCCTGAAAGGGCGACGCTGGTAAAGCGGAGCGAGAAGTCAGCAGAGGCCGTAGTAGTTGCCGCTTGTGGCAGCGAAGGGCCGAACGAGTAGGAGAGCCAAAGGCCGTGTCGCTCGGATGTGCAGGGCATCAGAAGGCTACGCAGGTAGCGCGCAACGCGGGATGGCGAGGTGAAGCCGAGCCTGAAGCGAGGTGTGATGAAGCACGGACGGCGCGACATGAAACTGGAGGCTTGGGGCGAGACAGTCTGCTATCGCAGGCGCTCGCGAGAGCGAATCTGGTGATGGCGTGGAAACGCGTCAAAGCCAATCGAGGCAGTGCCGGGGTGGATGGGAAGTCGATCGCCGAGACGGCGGAACATCTCAAGACGCACTGGCCGGGGATTCGGGAAGCGTTACTGGATGGCAGCTACCGGCCTGCGCCGGTGAGACGGGTCCAGATTCCGAAAGCCGGTGGCGGGATGCGTGAACTGGGGATTCCGACGGTAACGGATCGGCTGATCCAGCAAGCCCTGCTGCAAGTCCTGCAGCCCATCATTGATCCGACATTCAGTGAACACAGCTACGGTTTCCGGCCGGGGCGTCGAGCGCGTGACGCGGTGCTGATGGCGCAGCGTCACGTACAGGACGGCTACCGGGTGGTAGTGGATGTGGATCTGGAGAAATTCTTCGATCGGGTCAATCACGACATCCTGATGGAACGGCTATCGAGGCGGATCGAAGACAAGGCCGTGCTGCGGCTGATTCGTTATTACCTGGTGGCCGGGATCATGGATGGCGGCGTGGTCATGGCGCGTCGGGAAGGTACGCCGCAAGGCGGACCGCTCTCGCCGCTGCTGGCCAATGTGCTGCTGGACGAAGTGGACCGGGAACTGGAGAGGCGGGGCCACCGCTTCGTGCGCTACGCCGACGACTGCAACGTGTACGTGCGCAGTTGCCGGGCGGGCGAACGGGTGCTGGAGGGATTGCGCAAGCTCTACGACCGACTCCACCTGAAGGTGAACGAGGGCAAGACGGCAGTTGCTCAGGCGACCGGTCGCAAGTTTCTGGGCTACGAACTGTGGCGCGGTGCGGGTGATCGGATCAAATGCGCGGTTGCCCGAAAGGCCCTGGAGACCTTTCGGCGACGCATCCGGGAAATGACCCGCCGCTCAGGCGGGCGCAGTCTGGCGGAAAGTGCGGAGCGATTACGGGCGTACATGCCGGGTTGGAAGGCGTACTTCCAACTGGCGCAGACGCCCACGGTGTTCCGCAAACTCGACGAGTGGATCAGGCACCGGCTGCGTGCGATGCAGCTCAAGCACTGGCGTCGGGGAACGACGATGTACCGGGAGTTGCGGGCGCTGGGCGCCTCGGAGCGGGACGCCCGTAAGGTGGCGGCCAATAGCCGCCGCTGGTGGCGCAACAGTCACCAGCTGCTGAACCGAGCCCTGCCCATTGCCTACTTCGATCGGCTTGGCGTACCTCGGCTCTCATAACCTCAACTACTCGAACCGCCCGGTGCGGACCCGCATGCCGGGTGGTGTGGGAGGGGACCGGTCAGACTACCTGACCGCCCCTATCCCGATTGCTTACCGCGGTCCTGTTCAGTGAAGCTCGCGGCGGGCCCGCGCGCGGCAAGCCGCGCAGAAGCTGCCCCAGTCGATCCAGCGGAGCGAGATCACCTTGCTATCCATGACAATGACGCGCCGCGGCCCCCGATAACCGATGCTTCGTGCAAAGGCGGTAACGTCCCTTGCATGTCCCGCGTCGAGGAGCCGTTGCGTCGTGCCAGAGGCGAGTTGTCCACCCTTTCCACGCGCACCCGAAGTTGCGTTGGGCGTATGAGCGGCCGCCTTCATGCCGTTGATAGTGTCCTGATTCATCGTCTGCTTCTCCTTATGCCGAATACGTCGGCGCCAATAAAGACGCGATCGCTACGAGACCAGGTAGCCACCGTTGGACAGCACCCTTCTGACCACCACGAGTCCGTCACACCCGACACGGTTGGAATTCGCGAGCGGCACTTCGATTTGTGCGACGGGCAGCCGCAGAAACAGCGTGGTGCCGGACGCCTGCTCGTGATTGAGAATGCCGGTGCCGCTTGCGCCAACCAGCTGCACGATCCCGCTGTCGATGCCCAACCGGGCCGGTTGCCAGGTAATCGCGTCGTCGACATCAGGATCCATCGGTGCCGCAAGCACCTGGCATTCAATCGATTCGCCGATGGAAATGTCACGAAGGGCATTTGTGACGATCAAGGCAAGCACGCAGTCGGTTTGGCGTTGCACGGTAACCTCTTCGTAGTTGGGTAGGTCGAAGGGATAGAGCAAGAGCTTCTTTGTACACAGTCGCGACGACCGCGCAGAAAGAAGCTCCCCGGAAGCGGGGAGCCTTATTGCTACATTTCTACTGGCCAGCGAGCTCGAGCAGCTTGAGGGTCGCCTCTTCCTTCAGGCGCGCGCCCGCGCCGAACCATGCGCTGGTCAGGCGATTTTCGCGACTACGGGCAGCGACCTCGTGATCCACCCATTGGGTGATCGCGTTGATGCCGCCCCAAGCCGTTTCGCGGCATCCGTCGAGGAGCGAGCCGCGGCCGTGGCCGTTGAACAGCGCCATGATTTTCTTGAAGCCGTCGGTGTCGTCGACGATCTTCCGCTTGTCGGGCGACACGCGCGGGCGGATCAGATCACGGACAACGTCACCGAAATCGCTCGACGTCAACCTCAGGTTCGCCAGGATTTGCATGCGCTTCATGAACAAGTCCCATGCGTCCTTCGCTGCGATGCCCAGTGCGTCCTTGACCTTGTCGGCTTCGAACTCGGTCGAGTGGCGGATGCGAACCGAGCAGCTGGTGTCACCGTTTAGCACAAGTTGTAGAGTGTTTGCGCAAACGACTCGAACACTCGTAAACTGAGCTATCGTTGCCATGTTTCCGTCATAGCTGGTCGCTAGCAGCAGATAGCCTGTAACGTCGTCCGACGGGACAACTTCACCAGCGAAGCCCGTGCGGGCGAGAACCCAGATCCGCTTGCCACCCGCCAGTGATCCGGCCGTTTCGATCTCGAAGCCGGCACTGGTCACCAGGTCTTCGAAGAATGCCAATGCTTCTCGGGGCTGGACGATACGGTATCGCGGCGAGACGATGCTTATTGGCATCGAGTTGTCGTTGCGATAGAGAACGTCGTGCGCCCGGAAGGTGCGAAGCGAGCCATGCTCGAACTTGACTGGCGATCGCAAGATCTCCCAGTCCAGCCCGGCTGCCTTACGCCATTCATCCAGACTCGCGCCAGATCTTACCTGTTGCCCCAACCCGTGCCACGGCTGCAAACCGCGAAAGGCCATTTCAGCGAAATTTTGCTGGCGCTGAGTAATCAGATGCGGCATGGAGATTTCTCCGTTGATGTGGCGATAGACGCCGATTGAAAGTTGATGTGAAAAAGGGCGCGCTGTACTACGCGCGCCCTTCTCTACCACTCGATTCCTGCCTGCCCGATCTTGTCGAGATCGACCGTCAGATCGGCTCCGATCGGGCCGCCACCATCGGGCTTGCCCTCCCACAACTCAAGCGTGAGCTTTCCTGTGGCGTCGATTTCATCGATAAGACCGACTAGCGCGCCACGGAAGAAATCCCCGGAGTGGATTTTCAGCAGCACGATGAATCCGGACCCGTCGTTCGCCGGCGCGTCCGCTTCGCGGATGAGCCTGAGCACATCCGCTCTGCTCGCGCATGGCGACATCAGGACACTGGTGTCGATCGACTTCGGAGCGGGCGCCTGCGCTGCTGCGCTCATGCCGCCACCGCGACATGCTGCGCAGCCTGCTCCGCCGCCTGACGCGCGAGCAGTGCTGCCGCTGCCATCGGACGGATCAGATGCGCGCCGCCATACGGCTGGAGGAGCGCGCAGACGCTCTCGTCTTTCGCTTTCGGTTTGAACTGCACGAGGATCGACGAGAGATGCGTGCCGGTGCGGAACGCCGCATTCGGGATCACTTTCGCTTCGAACAGGTGCTTCTGGAACAGCGGGATGGCTTCCGCGGCGGTATCCGCGGTAATTTCACCTTCGCCGATTGCGTTTGCGCTGTACGGCACCGTCGTGCCCGCCTCCCAGATGAAGACGGGCTTGTCATGCTTCGAACTGCTCGTCTGGAACAGGCGAGCGAATTGCGAACCGCAATGCGTACGGACGTCAGCGATCAACAGGCGCTCTTTGCGCGAGCCTTTTTGAGACATGATGAATTTTCCTCTGTGAATTCGGCCCGGAGACTGGGCCAGATGAATTGCGATTGAATACTGCGACTGAACTTAATGAACTCGACCGTGAAGCTGCAGGGACTCGGGCGTGCAAATCGCGCGAATCAAAGGCTTCAGGACATTGCGCCGCTGCTGCTGCCGCGACGCGTCAAGACAGAAGTCGACCAGATTGCGAGCGCTGTCCGTCACGACGATGCCGTAGACGAAGTTGCCGTTGCTGGTTTGATTCTGGAATTGATAGACCCGTGCTTCAGTGGAATCGAATACGGGGTTGTTGATGATTACGCGGGCGATGAAATCGGGATGAACGAACAGAGTCCGGACAATCGCGAGATCACGTTGTTGCAAACTGCCTGGGGGATAAACGGGCTGGCCGTCGATACCCTCGCTCGTCCGCGTTCTCGGGGCGACAAATTTGGAAATCTGCGCTTGACCGATGAACTCATCGAGTTCGATTGCCTTGAGAACACGCTCGAAGGAGCGGTTCCCAGTTTCAGGAACAGGTATTTGCACTGCGTCCTCCTTTTCACGTCATGCCGCGCCGGCGGCTAAAAGAAAGAGGACCACAAAGGTGTGGGAATATTATCGGAAGACGTCGATGGTGTGAAGTGAAATCGTGTCGTCGGAGGTCGGATCGGGAGCATTCCTTCTTCGAGCTTGCATTACGAGGCAGATGTGTTCCGGGGTGGCTCAACGTTAAAGGTGTACGGCGCAGAATGGGCGTCGACTTGCGTCGAATAAAATAGGCTGCACAATCAGATCAGAGGGTAGCGAGCGTGCTGATAGCGGCAACGTCGATCGCTACCGGGATCAAGAATCGAGGTGCTAGATGCTCGAGTTTTTTCGAATCTTTTTTGGGATGTTTTTCTGGGCGCCTGCGGCGATCCTGGCGACGATGATTTTCAGCTCGCTCCAGGAGGGTGTGCGCATGAGCATCGAGGCCAGCCAGCAGATGCTCGCCCTCACGATCGTTGCGGCTGCAGCGGTGTGGCTCAAGCGACGCAATCATTGGGGCTGGACGCAGGCCGCGTTCGCTGTACTCAGCGTCGGGCTGCTGCGGCTGCTGTTTGCATTCAATGAATACAGCATGTACGGCGCGTTTGTCTGGGGTCTCGCCTTTATGGGCATGATCTACCAGCATCGCCGTCTGGAGCGCGTCACGGGCCAAGGCACGTACACGCCGCAGATGTCGTCCGCACAGGGGGCGGCGGCCCAGCCGGCGGCTCAGCAACCGGCGCAGGAGTACAGCTACGACCACCGCATCCAGCGAGCACGCTACACCTTTGCGGACATCGTCGGCATGGCCGACACGAAGAAGCGTCTGTACGCATCCGCGCAGGAGATTGTCGGCGGCCAGGCGGGTAACCGGAATGGCATGATGCTCTTTGGCGAGCCCGGCAACGGCAAGACGATGTTTGCCGAGGCTCTTGCGGGTGAACTGAACGTGCCGTTCTTTTCGATCGCCTACGGAGACACTGCCTCGAAGTTCGTGAACGAGACACCACAGAAGGTCAAGGCTGTGTTCGAACAGGCCAAGCGGGTGGGTGTCTGTGTCCTGTTTGTCGACGAGTATGACTCGTTCGTGAAGCCGCGCGATGGCGGCGCGCATCATATGGATCAGGACCTGACCAACGTGATGCTGACCGAGGTCGTCTCCTTGCGCGGCTCGCGCGTGGTCCTCGTCGCAGCCACGAACTTTCTTGAGCGGCTCGATAGCGCCGCGATCCGGGAAGGCCGTTTCGATTTCAAGATCGAGATCCCGCCGCCGGACGAAGAAGCGCGGGCAGCCATCCTTCGCAAGAGCATTGGAGAGGCACTCGGCTATGCCGCGGTCGACCCGGAAGCGCTTGCGAGCCTTGCACAGCGCTGGGAGGGATTCAGCGCAAGCCGTCTGACGGCACTCGGCGGACAGTTGAGCGACATGCGGCGCGATGGTGTGATCAGTGCCGGGAAGATGTCCTTCGACGTTGGAATGCAGGCCATGCGGTTGATGGTGGGCCGACGCGGCAAGCTGCCTGAGAACGTGAAGTCGATCGACGAGATCATCATGCCGGCGCAGTCGCGGGATGCGCTGCAGGATCTCGCCTACAAGATGAAGAACGTTCATCGACTGGAAAAGATCGGTGGCCGGATTCCGGCGGGACTCGTGTTCTACGGCCCTCCCGGGACGGGTAAAACGGGCGGCGCGATGGCGCTGGCCAAGGAGAGCGGCTTTGCGTTCCTGAAAACCACGGGTGCCGAAATCATGGCCAAGCCCGAATCGTGGGATGCCCTTGTGCGCGAAGCGAGAGATATCCGTCCGGCCATCGTTTTCATCGACGAGGCGGACGATATTTTGCGCGACCGGCAGTATTCGAACGTCGGGACGTTGACGAACAAGATCCTCACGACGCTCGACGGTGGCGGCGGACGGGTTCGGGACGTGGTGTATATCGCGGCGACGAACCATTTTGACCGGCTGGATCCCGCAGCGCTTCGCGGCGGGCGTTTCGCCGAGAAGATCCTGTTCGATGTACCGGGCGAAAAGGATATGGTTGGCTACCTGAACGCGCGACTGGTCGCGGTCGTGGCTGGAAAATTCGAGATCTTGCCGGGCACGGCAGACCGTCTGATCGAAGTCCTCGCCGGACGCTCGATTGCAGACGCGGACGAAGTGCTGCAAAAAGCGGTCGATAACGCCGCGCTGCGTGCGCTTCGCCACGACGTCGCGCAAATCGGCCCGGATGATGTGAGCGCGGCGGCGCGGGTCGTACTCGTGGCGACAACTTCCACGCAGCCCTAAGGCCGGTGCGGCTGTGAAGCCGCACCCCTTCCCTTTGGCTTTCCCTTCCGTGTTGCGTGCGGTGCGACGACCGCTCGCGCTGTCGACTGAAATTTCCCAGGATCTTGCCGAAAGAGATTCCTGTGCGCCAGAAAATGGGTGCCAGGCGAAACCAACAATCAGTTGGGTGCGCTTTCGGCAATTTGACAGAAACCTTGATGGAAAGTCAGCTGATGGACTTTACAGACCAGAACGACCAGGTGGAGAGCTCGCCATACGGCCTGCAGGACTCGCCCGGCCGATCCGATGCGGGCGACGCCAATGCGGATATTCCAACCGTGCGCGACCGGCTGAGTGCTGATGAGCTTCGGCATGCGGTCGAGATTTTGACGCGAAAAGCTATCGAGACTGACGAAGAACGCCTGACGCTGATTCGCGCAATCGGACTCAATACGCCGATCAACGTTCCAGCGATTGAAATGCTGTGCGGCGTCCTGGACGTGAAGCTGAGAACCGCAGACCACCGACGCCTTGCCTCCGCGCTCTATCCGTACGGCAACGCGCTGTCGCCCGAGAGCGCCGCTGCATTCCTCAAGCGGTCCACGCCGACCATGAAGACATGGACGGCGCAGGACGTAGTTGAACGATTGAAGGTGCATCGACGAAAGATCTGGTTGGTCAACGTGACCGAACTGTGTCGCCTGATGAACACCGAGACGAAGTGTGCCGATAATCAGGTCCTGGACGCCGCGCGGAACTCTGGCCTTCGCGCCAATCCATCACTGATGAAGGCGCTCGCGGAGCAGATGGGCATCAAGCTGCCGTTTCTCGCGCAGATTGATACTGCCGTGGAGTTGCTTCGTAGCAGGCGCGTCGATAACGGCCTTTCACCCCAACGCCTCGCCCAGATCAAACTCGAGTTGGCGGGTGCTGTCCCTCTCAAGGCTAGCATACGCAAAGCGGCCAACCGGCTTGGCATCCACCTGACGCATTCCGACCTCGCCCTTGCGGCGAAAACGCTTCGGGACGAGCTACCCAGTCGCCCCTACTCAATGAATGAAGAGACGTGGCGAAACCTTGATCTGATCAGTCGAAGGATGCCGGGCATGGACAAGCATCTTATCGTTGACCGCGCGATTATGTACATCATGCGGGCAATGGTTCAGCAAGGGCATGTCGGCCTCGACGAGGCGCTGGCGGCCGGCTATACCCGGGTGTTTATCAAGGAGCAGTTCGCGTTGCTACAAAAGCTGTCGCAGCCTGCTGACCTCCTGGGTGAAAAAATGAGGCAGCGCACGCGGAAGAGAGCAACGCGGAAGGTGGCCTCGGCGGCAGACTCGCCCGAAGAACGGAATAGCGGGACCACCAAGGAACCGTGACCTAGACGGTGCAGCCGACGGGGCAACGCCCCTGCCAGCTTGAAACGCAAGGGAGCAGAGAGTGCTGATCCTGCCGAGCGGGCAGGATCAGCGAGAGAGAGCCTGATGAGGGCCTCGAGACAAACCATCATTTCCTTGGGCGAGCGTGTCCGGAGCATTGGACCCCGACGCCACCTCTCAGCACTACGCCGCTTCGAGTTCCAGTTCTCCTTGCGATACAGCCTGAGGCACGTGAGCCTGATGCGCGGCGCTTTGGATGAGAAGGTGAACGGTAGCGACTTCTGTTCCTGACGACCTGAAGGCCCCTGCCGGCACATCCGTCTGCGTGACAGCGTAAGCCTTCAACCGCTCCCGGAAATCGACGTGCAAGCGGCGATTGCTATCCAGCCATGCACGGGACATCAGCACGGAGAGGACGCCGCCCGGCGCGAGAAACTTCAGCATCTTTTCGACATGTTGGATATCCGCATTACGACGAAACGGCGGATTGGCCAGAATGAGCGAGAACGTTCCCAGTTCCTGCGGCGAGACGGTGAGGAAATCCCGCTCGTGAACTTCGAAGCCGGCGTCACGCAGGATGGCCGCGTTTACCGAAAAATCCTCCACGCAGACTACCGTGGCCCCAAGGTCGCGAGCGACCCGCGCGAGCGCACCATCGCCCGCTTCGGGTTCGAGTACGACCACGCCTTCCAGAGGCCGCGGCGCGGGTAACAGGACCCTCCGGGTTGCCAGCGCATCAATACCGGCCGCCACGACTTTCCGGGCAAGCGCCTCAGGCGTGGCGAAAAATTGCGTCGATTGCTGCAAGTTGATGTTCTCGCCACCCTGCAGTCGGTCGAGCACATCAGCTGCGTCGATTCCCACGCTGAAATTGAAGCCGCCGGACTCATACGTGCCACCCGCGTTCTCGATCTTCCTTTTGATCGACGCATAGTGCTGCAGCATCGTTGTGGGCAAATAGATGCGACCCTCATCCGCGCTTAGCATTGACAGCTCTTCGTGCAACGAGCGCGTGGACGTTTTTACGCCTTTCTTCGCGAGCGCCGGTAACACCAGCGAGGGAAGTTGGGCGGCAACGCTTTCCACGAGCGCGGCGGTCAGATCTGCTGGCACTTGCGCATGACACTGCCACTGGCCGAGGATCGTCTGATAGCGGAAAAAGAGGCGGCCCTCCTCCGTCAGTTCGAGGAAATGCTGGCGAGGACCGTCCGTCGACCCGTAAATGCTGCGGGCATCGAGCACGCGACTGATTGCTGCCGTCTGCGGCAAGCGGACGAACGCATGCATCGAGTGCTGGCGCATCAGATCAACATCCAGTCCTGAAACCTCTTCGATGAGCCGCGCGGTGTTGCAGGGGAGTCGCAACCAGTAGCCTGGGGCGTTTGTGGTGATGGACGGTGTCGCCGCGAGAAATGCCTCGCGGACATCGTCGTCGCTCAGGCGCCATTCAGCCGGCGTATGGAAATCGTCGAATGGGGGGCGTGCGTTGTTTTCGTTCATGGGTTCTCCTTTGTGCCGGTAACCGGCGGTTGACAAAGGAGCGCTCGGACATGAGCTTTGGGGACCGTGAGGTCCACGAAGGTCACGTTCGGTGACGGGTGCGAGGTGTGAAGGAACCGGGCGCCCTTTCGGGATCCCGGTTCAGTGTTGCTGTTGATGTCAGTCGACGATCCGGACGTGGTTGCCAGCGACAGCCAGCTTCACGGTGTCGCCAACTGCCGGCTGGTGAGCCTGATCGACGTAGGCGAAGTAGAGGTCGCCGTTGGACAGCTTCACCGCTACTTCGACGCTTTCAGCCATCTCGCGAGCGGCCTCGACTGCGGGCGACGTCGTCGCCGGCGTTGCGAGGCGCAGACGCACGACAGTTCCGCGCACGCTCGGCGCGGACTGGGACACGGCAGGCGCGAACGACTGCGCGCTTGCGGCCTGCACCGCGGAGACAGCGAGGACTGCGGCGACGATTGCTGCGGGTGCGATTTTCAGCATTGCTTGCTCCAGTTTGCGAGGGGCAAACCAGAGCCCTTCGGGGTCGGTTGCCCCAATGGGAAAAGTTAATGGTTGCGGGTGTTGCCGGTACGCTGGAAGGTCACGTCCCGTCACACGATGAATCGGCTCGACAAGCTTGCAGTCGAAGGAATTACGGTTTGATGGTGAGTCCCTCATGCCCGAATGGGCGCTACAAGAGGGAAAGTCAGATGGTGGACTTTGGTGAAATCAGGCTCACCGAAGTGCACGGCAGAGAAGTGATTGGCGCAGACGGCCAGGGTGAGGCGACACGCATATTGCCGTTTGAACGGCAGGCCTTATTGTATGCGGCGCCGTCAGCGTAGACAAGACGCCGCCTTCCGCTTCGCGGAAAGACGGCGTTTGTCGTTACTTGCTGGTAGTTTCCAGTGGCGCGATTTCCCCGGCCATCAGCGCGCGCGGAACCCCGTCGATAGCGACGTAGGCCTGGAAGGCATCGTTCCACTGATACCGGGCGCCTTCATGCAACATCACGTCGAGTTCCCGCACGCGCGCGACAGCGCCTGCGATCGGTTCCGCAGTCATGTCGGGTGTGAACTCCGCCGCTTCCTTCAGATCCTCCGTATCAAAGCCGACTTCACGCCCATCAGGAAGGATCACATAGGTGAAGTCGATCTGCCCTTCATCCCCTGGCTTGCGTTCGACGTCGTTGGCTTCGCCCTCAGCCCGTAGCGGGTAGTAGACGAAGACGTCGCCCATCGGTGTGAGAACACCCGTCGCGCGATACTCGACAATCCCGAATGCATCGATCGCGACAACGACCACCGAGACGACGTCGGAACGCGCTGGCGATCGCGCCGCCGTCGGACTGGCGTCTGCCGCGTCGGCGTTGAGGGCTTCGACCAGTTCGTCCTGTACGTCGCCAACGCGCTTTGACAGGTAGTCGGGGTTGAAGACGGCATCATCCTGCACGGCACCGACGCCTTCCATCTGCGCGGCGAAGTTCTCCTTTGCGGCGTCGGCGTGCCGATTCACGGACGACAGCCTTCTGACGATTCCGTCCTCCGACGCACGGTTGCTCTTGACCAGAATTCTTGCGAGCAGCGCGCGCACGTGGGGGCCATGTTGCGTTTGTGTAATGCCGGTTCGGATCGGCCCACTCCTGTCTGTCGGGACGTCGTCCACTTCCGCGAGTTCAGCTTCGCCGTTGAGGCTAACTTCGCAGACGATCGTCTGACCGAGGATTTCGCCGAGATTGGCGTCACCGCAGTTGAGACACTCGCGCAATGCCTCGCGGGCCGCCGCTTCGCTAGGTGCCCGAAGCCGTATCGAGGCGTCGAGTTTCACGTCGAAGAGGAATTCGTGCACCTCGGAGGGTGCTGCTGCCGTTTGCTGGTTCATGTTGGTTCGCTCCGTGTTTTGCCTGGGAAGGCGTTAAGAAAGACGGAGGGCAACGCTAGAGTGAAGACAGCGAAAAGCCGCCTTCACTGCAGGATTGCTGGGTCGTCCACCTCTGCGCGCCGCCTGGGATCGGCGGCGCGCAGGGTTCGCTTTGCGTGGTTAATGTGCCTTGCGGCGGGGATCGATGTAGACGGGCTCGATGCGGTACCGTAGCGGCGTCTGGCGTCGTTCATACTGCGCGAAAAGGACTTCGCGCGGGATGTTCACGATGTTGTCGGCATTGAGCCGGTTCGTGTCCTGTATCCCGCTCAGCCGGGCTTCGGCCGTCGTGACCTTGCATCCCTTGTTCTCGAAGTACGCGATTCCAACGCGCCTCGCCTCGTCTGCATCAGCGGCACACACATACTTGTCGAGCCGGGAGGTGAAGCCGTTCGCGTGGACCTCTTCACTGAAGCGGACCGTAACGTAGAAGATCGGGTCGTGCGCGGGAGGCGACGATTGAGCTTCGACAACGGCGCGATGGTCGTGCGCAGGAATTGCCTGGTTCATGGGAATACTCCTCTTGCCTGTGAGGCGTTGAAAAGAGAGGAGCTGCGCCTGAGAGCGAGCTTCGCTAGCTGTGTGTGACGAGTTAGCGGAGCGCGCCATCGCGCGAGTGCGCTGGGCTTTTTTCAGTCGATTGACGCTGGGTTCGATCTCTGGGCGGCAAAAAGGCGCGGCAAGTGCCCGGTCCGCCACCTCGTGGTGGGGACCGGAGTTGCCAAAAGGATTACGCCGCTGCTTGCAGTGCTTCCGCAGCTTTGACGCGATCGCACAGATTTGCGTCACGCTCCGCTTTCAGAAACGCCTTCCACAATCGGTCCCGTTGCTGGTCGTCGGGAAATTTCCGCCGTGGGTAGGCTTTGTCGAACGCGGCGCTGAGACGGCTGATCCAGGCCATGTATTCGACGTTGTTCTTGATCGTCGTCGGATCCTGAACCGTGTCGAGCCATGCCTGATAGTTGGGGTTCCCCGCCCGGCCAGCTCGCAGTTCCGCCCTCGCGTGTGCCCGGGCAGCCTCGTGCTGTGCGGCCCTCAGTGCAGCCTCGGCATTTCCTGCAGCCTGATCGACGAAGCGCGAACGAAACCATGCCATCGCCCATTCGACTGCGTCGGGCCGGCCGTGTTCGGCGGCGACGATGCGTCGGGCGAACATCTCGTACCGGAATGCATCGGCTTCCACGGCACCCGACTTCAGATCGGCCAGCAATATCTCGCTCACTTCACGAGAGATGCCGTCGCTCGGGTCCGTATGCGCCGGCGCGCGATAGAGGATGGCGTCATCCCCCCCCGCTTCGTTGCAACGCGAGAACCCGTGACGGGTGTACCACGCGGCCAGATCTTCGTTGCTCAGCGCATAGCCGTTCAACGTATGACGCTCGGCAATATCGGGCTCGCTGAGCGCAGGGTCGTCGATGCCGTAGAGGAGACGATGTGCGACGAGCCTGATGCTGACCTGCTCTGCGTCTGCGCAGGCGAGCAGGAGCCTGAGCGCAGCTGTCGCGAGGCCGGCGCGTCGATATCGCTCGGACCACAGTTGCTCGAGCTGCACGCATTGCGGATCGCAGATGCTCAGCCAGACACTCACGACTTCAGGCAGCGCCACACGCATCGCCACCTGAAAATTCCCGACGAGCCGTTGGGCTGGCGTCGCTGCGGCCGCCTCATTGCTCTTGCTGTTCATGGTTGCTCCTTTTTGCCTGTTGAGGCGAATGAGAAGCAGTGAGCGCAGCTGCCGCTCGGATGAGGCGTCCGCCTCATCGAAGCGTCCGGTGCCGGACGTGCGGAAAGACCGCGCGCAGCGTACATCCGTGAGGGACGTACGCTGCGTGGATCGTGGTTACGGGTTCTCGACGACGGTAAAGTATCGGAGCTTCAGCTGCCGAAGGTCCTCTTGCAACAGGTTTCGCGCACGGTTGTGCTCGACCTTTTGCGCGAGTGTCTTCGTCGGGTCTTTCTTCCCGGCGTCTTCAGCGGCGATCGCGGTTTCGAGGCGCGCCACTTCAGCGGCGTACTGGTCGGCCGTCATGCGCGGTGTTGCGGGAGGCATCCGCTGCGGCACGGCGCGATACAGCGCTGCGTTCACTGCGGAGGCTACGGCGATCACGAACGCTTCGGGTGTGGCGCCTTTCGGGAACGAAGTCGACTGATCCATGTGGTCGGTCGACTTGCCGGCCCACTGGGGCCCCGACTGAACCCACAGAATTGCCGAGTATTGCGCATCATCGTGTGCCCGGTACGTCTGCACCCCTTTTTTCGTGGCGTACTGCGCGCGTGGCAGCATGACGCGGATTTCGACGGCGACCTGATCCGGATCACCAACGCCCGCGGTTGCCGCCGCATGGTTTGCAAAGCGCTTGCGGATGAAGAGGCTTACGCCGTACTCGGTTGCCTGGACTGGCCCATCGCCGAAATTCAGCCGGTTCGGACCTGCCCACCATTCGTGATCAGCAGGCAGTACGATCGCCGATTTCATCAGGGTATCCAGGCGACGGACGGTTTCCACGATCTGACGCCCCAGTTCTTCGCGGGTGGGCAAAGCCTTTTCGTGGCAGTTGTCCGGCGAGGCGAACATGGCCAGATTTGGCGATGCCTGATTCGACGACGCGTGCGGGAGAAGTGCAGCTGTGCTATTCATGAACGCTCCTTGATGCCGACTTGTCGGCGGTGAGAAAGGAGCAGGCACCGGGAGGGGGCACTTGGGTCAGCGACGCTGAGCGAAATGCCCTTGCGGAGGTTGAGACGTGGAGTCTGAAGGTTGTCTGTCGCCATCTTGCCAATGGCGCGGATCTATTGCCGATCTAACGGCGCGACCTGATTCTAGCGGTAGGCAGGGTTCGTGACAACCGTCGCCGTCAGTCATGTTGGGTTTTTAGCGGCTGACCCAAGCGCTGCGTCGATGCGGCCGCTCATCACATCCAGCGCCTTTGCTTCGTCGCCAGCGGTGGTCGGGCTCACAACCCACTTCCCGCCGATCACAATGGCAGGGACGGTGTTGACGTTCGTGTGGGCGAGCTCATCACGGCCAGCCTGAATCACTGCAGCAACGTCGGGCGAGCGGTAGAGCCGCCCAAACTCGGATGCGTCGACGCCCCGCTTCGTCACCCAGTCAGCGATCTTCTGATCGGTGTCCAGCGCGTGCGAGTCGTCGGCCAGCGCATCGTAAATGGCAGTGCGGAGCCGGTCCGCCTGTCCCATCCTGTCGAGCGAATAGAACAGCGCGGCGTGGCGGGTCAATACGTCGCCGTTCGCCACAGGGATGCGGCGCACATGAATCCGGCTGCCTTCCATCTCGATCCACGCCTGCAGTTTCGGGTCAAAGCTTTTGCAGTGCGGGCAGGCACTAAAATAAAGATCCAGGACCTCGACGGCACCGCCGCTTACCGTCGGCGCGCTGTCCTTTGCAGACTGGATGATTGCATAACCCTCAGGTGACGGGCCGTAGTGGTCATTGGCGAGCGAAACGCGGGACACGACCCACATCGCCCCGCAGGTAGCCAGCACAGCCGCGATGCTCAATTTGACGAGTGAATATTTACCGAGCAGCTTCATATACCTTGTATTCCAGTCTGATTCGCGGCAGCCATTTCGTACCGCGTTTTGCGAAGAGCCGTGACTGCTCTGCCCCGCTTAGCGTGACATGAACTCGCCGCGGGCCCGCGCGCTCAATGATCCAGTCCAACCCCGGCATGTCGGGCATCGGCGAGCCGAGCGTGATCTGCCCTTCCGGAAAAATCATCACATTCACGCCGGCGCGCAGATCCTTGACGACCCGACGGATGGCGAAGGGGGCGGTCGCATCGAGATCGAAGACGTCGCCGCAGCCGATAGCAACAAGAAAGGCCATGCCGCGGCGGGCGGCTTCCGAGCGCCGCGAGTAGTCGGTGTCCGACGCAAACGCGAGCGGCACCGGGGACGTGAGTGAAATGAGCGGCGCGTCGATCTTGCTTACGTGATGTCCCGTGACCAGCACCCCGCCCTCCTTCAGCATCGCGCCGACTTCCGCCGGGCAGTGCACCGACACGCGGAATATCGTCAGCGCGACCCGCGCGAACAGCCAGCGGAACATACGGATCGGAAGCGGCTTGCGACTGAGCGCCGGGTTCGCCGACGGTGTGCGTGCCGCTGTCGTTTGGGTTGGGATCGGTGTGCTCATGAAAGTGACTTTACTGATTTCGACGTTCGTGTGTTGCGCGAAAAGCGGCAGAAAATAAGCGTTTTTCCGGCAGCAAGGCCCACGCTTGAACCAGTAGACTTTCAGAATCCCGGCGCGCGCAGCCGCCGCCTGCCTTGCATTCCCGGAATGCAGGTGCATGCTGACGCTGAAGTGGCTTTCGGCATAAGGCCAGTGCCACCGGTCATAAGGGAGAAACATGCTCGAAAAGCTTTTGAGCCTGAAAAATCAGTACGAAGGGTGCGTCGGAAATCAGCGCAGCCAGGCGGCAGCGCTGGACGATCTCAAAGACACGCTTCTGGGGGCGTTTCCTGATCTCTATCGCGCGTTCGTTGAGACGATCGAGGAAAACCGGTTGCTTCGCGGGATGGCGGCCAATTCGCTCGTTGCACCCGCACCGAACGCGGCGCCCCTGATTTTCACCGGGTACCTCGCACAGAGCGAGTCTGAAGGGTTCGATTCGCTTCACGACTACGCGGCGTCGCAACAACTGGTTGTAGGTGACGAATTTACGATCACCGAGACCTATATGCGCGATGTGCATTACGCCATCCGCAACGGCCCAACGCAGCAGGATCCGCTCGCCCGTTTTAACTTTGACGCGTGCGCGCCGTGTGAGAACGCCGATCCAGCGGCGGAACAGCAGAACACCAGCACCTAGACGACTTTCATCATGAACGTATCGACTCTGATTTCCACGTCCCTGCTGCCCGGCGTGACTTTCGACCGCGTGGCGCGGGCCGTGACGCACACGCTCCGACAGGCAAGCCACCCTGAAGCGGAGGCGGTGGACGAATACCTGTGCTCGCACGAAGCAATGCAGCAGATCGACACCCGCAGTGTCGCCCTCCTCTCGCGATCGGCTGAGGACGGCGTTAGTCAGCATACAGATGCCGCAACAGGCGGCGCGCTAGGCGCGGAGTACAGAGAACACGTGCAGGCGTGGGTAGCAGAAATGATCGGAGCGCGCTTCCCCCTCGTGCGAGGGTTCGGCGCGGACCTCACTCTACAACTGAGAAAACCAGGGAGAAACAGTTGAGCCACCATTTCCATCTCGGCGACCAGATCGCCGGCGCGGTCGTAAGGGGCGTCGTATACAACGCAGAGCGGGTGCTGTTCAAGGGCATGGGGCTGCCCATGGTTCTCGCAATCGGCGCAGGCATCATCGCCGTCGTCTGGGTCATCACGCGGTCACGCCCCGGTCGACGTCGCTATTGAAAAAAGCGCCTGACGTGTGGCGCGGAACAGGCGCCGCACACATCCCCCTTCACTTCTTCGCAGTCGCCGTGTGGATTTCAGATGCAACCGTTTGTCGAAGGCACCCATTACAGCCTGTTAAGAATTCGAGCCGGCAACTATGTCGTGCGAAACGCCGCCGATGCGGACATTGGAATCGTGGCGGGATGGCGAAAGAAGTGGGCGGCCTTCGACACGGTCGGAACGCGGATTGGAGTTGATGCCACCCGATCGGGAGCTGCAACCCTCCTGTTGACTCATGTCATGCGCGCGGGGGATGCCGATGCCGCAGGGGCAGACACCCGAAGCCAGCCGTGAGCGACGCGCTAGAACAGTTGAGGCTGCAACGGGCTCAGATTCTTTTTCTTGACTGCCACCGCGCGCGTCCCGCCGTCGGGGCCGACAGCCTCGATCACGAAATATCCCTTGCGCGCGGAAGCCTTCACTCGCACAGTTTGACCCTTCGCAACGCAAATGCCGCCGCGCCCGGTGTATTGCACGAGGTGGCGAACTTCCGGAAACGATTCAGTTGATCGCATATGGCATGAGAGGTGGTGGCACCACTATGATATAGCGAACATCCCGAACTGAAGCGAACGTGTTGGTTATCTGCAATCCGAAGCTTTTCCGAAGAAAAACGATCCTATGCCGCAACTCGAACAAGCCCCCCGGTTAACGTTGATCGCAAAGCATGGCGAGGTGCGCAGGGATTTGCGCGTGTCTGAGGAGGCATCGGCGCGAGCGCAAAGTCTGTTAGGTTTGACCGGGCCGGGACTGCTCGGCATCGTCACAGATGGTACGGCGGTTGTTCTGCCCTATTGGGACCGATTGCACACGTATCACCTTTTCTTTCGGCCGGACCGTGAGCGCTTTTACGTCGCTGCTGCGGCATGCACCGACGAGAGTTGCGACAATGGGCATCCCCATATCCGCGCATTGCTCACGCTCGCGGAGTATGAGATCGACGGCGGCGAGGCGTCGACGATCTTCCTGCGCACTGCCGCGTCGCGCGCACTCGGCGATCCCGTTGCTTATCGAGAGTGGGACAGGAACACCTTTGGCGAAAAGGCTCGCCGCAATCCGATTCGCGTGATCACCTACTTCCGGATCGCGGAAGGTCAACTGGATTACGTCGTGTTTCGTAATCCGCCGCTGTGCCAGGACTACATCGACGAATATGGCCTCGAGAATGCATTCGGACATGTCCATTTTGCGCAGTGGTATCGACGGCATGCGGACAAGCATAACCTCGACGTCGAGCAGGTAGTGAGCCTGCAGATAGCTGAGGTCGACAAGGTAACGTTGCGCGTCGATGCGCCCGAAAGGGCCTGCCCTGACTGCGTCCGCGTGCGGCGGCGGCATGAAGAACAAGCAACTTTAGAATCGCAGGGCGTCTATCTTCCGGTCAGTGGCGGCGTCTTCGCACGGATCAAACGGTTCCTGCAACGCCGCAGACTGTGCGCTACCGGTGCCGCGGGCCTGGCGCGTTAGTCAGCCAGGGACATCGTCAGGTCGTCTTGCAATCAGTGTCCTGCAGTCGATCCGATGGACGACGCCCCGAAGATTCTTCGTGACAACGGGTGTGGCAGGGCCGGCAACGACGCAGGCAACGGCACCGCGGCGACACTTGCGGTCGCTGGCAAACTCTGAGGCCCGAACATACAGGGTCGCAGAACCGGGAAACTTCGGGTGGGGTGCCGTCAGCGAAACACGCCAATAGCTCACCAGCCAGTCACCTCGCCAGTGACTCATGCGGTTTTCATCGCCGCGCTCAACGCGCAGCCGCAAAGGCACGGCGAGGCGGTGCACCATACGGTGCCCGTTCTGGTCAGCAAGCACCTCGTAGGCGAGGATGCACATACCCTCGAAATCAGCGTGTTCGCGCGTCGCGCAGATGCGCGCGGCGACGCGGTCAATGTCCACCTTATGGAGGCTGTCGCAAATGAGCGTCATGATCGATTCCTTCAGTGCAAGACAAGATCACTCACTGCGGCTGGCACCATGCCGAGCGCACGGCGCAGGCGGCGCGCGACGGCACCAAAAGCGCCAGTCGCAATAGCGGCCTCCGGGCCCATGTCGCCGGGGTAGGTCCTGCCGTCACCACAGAACGATCGGGGGTGCAGGCCCAACTTTGCGTTGCGCGGCACCTCTGGATGCGGCTCGACGAGCTCGACTGAGTACTCCGGAATGACCAGATCCCGGCAAGCAAACGTCTCGAGCTTCGGGCGACGCGTTTCCAGCACGCGAACGAGCGCCGGTTGGGAAAGCCGCCGGTATTCGGCCCTGCCCCCAGAATAGATCTTCAGGCGCGTAACCTGGACCGTCTTGCCGACGGTCTGACGGTAGTCAGACAGGGCCCACTCAGTCAGCTGGGCGGCAGACAGGTGCACCGGCGCGGCGTGCTGCGCACCAGCGTGAGACGTCACATCGAAAAAGCCGATCGCCATAGCGACCTCCCTCGAGTAAAACGGGTAACAGAAGCAGAACAGTCAAGGCTCGCGCGAACACTTGAGTGAGCCGCGGCGGGCTCAGTCAAAAATTCAGCGGAAGGAGATGCGAACAGACGGCCTTGGCCGACTGTTCGCAGATTGCGGGTTTATTGATGGCGAAGGCGACGTCCACCGCCGATGACCGTCATTGCAGCCTGCAACGCTGCGTTGAAGGTGGCGTTAAAGACGGACAGCGCGCCGCGCGATACCAGATCGTTCGAGCGTGCGAAGACGTCACCGCGATGGACGTGACCGTCCGCGTGATAAGACTTCGCGTGGACACTCAGCGTTGCTGCGGCAGGGATTTCAGGGTGAGGTTCGACGAGTTCGACCGACCACGCCGGCGAGATCAGATCGCGACATGCGAAGTTCAGAACACGCTCACGCGCGGTCGGCATGACACGAACCTTTGCTTCTTTCGAGAGGGTGCGATAGTGAACCGTACCCGCTGTCTCGACCAGCACCCTGTGTGCGATCACCGTATCACCGAGATACGCGTTGTAATCAGCCAGAGCCCGGTTTTCGAGGGCAGCAGAAGACAGCTTGATAGACGACATGGCGTGCTCCGATTCAACTGTGGAGCACGAACCCTTTGGGCTGTGCCCACAAGGGTTGTCAATGCCGGGACACCGGCGGTTGGAAACCTGAATCGAAGTGCGACACACATGGCGCGCAAACGATGGGGCGATTCTTGCACACGGCCCCGAAAAAAGAAAGGGCTATTTGGCTTTTGGCAGCAGTCTCTCCCGGGCCGTTAGCGCACCTGACGCCAACACGCCAGCAATGCGACGGTTATAACGCTAACCCCCCCGTTTGGGCGGAAAGATTTTTGGGTACCCACAGCGCCGCTGTCGCGACCAGAAAGCCGATCAACGGGACAACGAACTTTCCTACTTCTTCACTCTGGATAGCCAGTTCATGTCAGACAGCGAACCCCAATACCGCGGTTGCCTCCAGTCCGGTAGCGAGTACAACCACTATTCTCTTCCACGTTTGTGCGGTTCTCGTCCTCGTGTCAGGAACGGTCTTCGCACGGAGGCTGTCCTTTCTGTCTGACAACCACGGCGACAGAGCCTTTCGAGTAGACGCAAGCAAAGAACGTCACCTCCTCTGGTGCTTGCTTGAGGAGTCTCGCTGTCGCGTCGCCAATATCGGCGGCATCTGCCAACCGGGCGGTCCTGTTGAGGGCGGCAGGATCGCCAACATCGACGTAATCGCGGGCTTCCCACTTTGCCGACCGGCCGCTTTGGGCGGCCCAACGGGAAATCGCCTGGTCCATGCTCATCTCCGATTCGAGCATGACATAGCGACCCCTGCCCTCAGCATGGGCGACATGCGAAGCTAGAAGCGAAGTAGTCAGCACAGATACTGCCAGCATCGTCTTCATTGGCGTTTTCGTCCTTTGGTTCATTGAATCGCTACTGGGACAGCGCTTCGTCGATCTTCTGTGCACGCAACACGAGATCCTGGGAGAGAGAATCCGCGCTCACGCCGGCCGGGCGCAAGCCGGTAATGGCAGCGATCTTTCGTGCATGGTACGTCATGCGGAAGTCGATGCACACCTTGACGTTGTCAGCGCTCAGCCCGTGTCCGTAACAGTCTGACTGCGTCCTGTTTTCGACCTGCAACGCCAGAAGATTCAGCTTCCACTCGCGATCGCTGGGGTCAGCTGCTGGTGCTGCCTTTGCCGGTACCTGCGCGGCGGCGCTTCCAGCGAGGCACAAGGCCAGTGCTCCGAGCGAGATGGCTATTTTCATCCTGATCCTCTACTCCCTTAGCCTGCTGATGTTGTGTGTCGGTTGACTGGTGCGTGCTTGTCGCGCGCGACAGGATCCTTGATCGGCGCTGGATCAGCAAAATTCAGCCGCGCCGCAAAGTATTTCTCCGATCGCTGCTCCCCAAAAAGAAAATGCCCACCGGCTCCCGAAATTCGGGAGCACGGTGGGCAGACGGTACGAGTTGATGGGTTTCGGATCAGTTCAGACGGACCAGCTGTCGCTTGGCCTCGGAGAGTTCTTTTGCGTAACGCTCACGGGCCAACGTGTTCGATGCGCTCTGGAGGCGAGCCTCCAGTCGCCGGACCGTATTTTGCAGTTCGGCCCGCTGTTTGTTCGCTTCGCGCTTCTCTTTCGACACGATTAGCCCCCCTCGCTGGAAGATTGCGCTCCAGCCTGATTTTCCCCGTCGGCAACGCCGGCGAGATATGCAGCTTCCAATGCTTCCTTGATCGCCCAGACTGCCGTGTCGTGGAAGTCGAGACTGTCAGAGTTTCGGGTTTCGAGCGTATTCACCCCAAGGACTCGTGCGGCGATCTCGGCGATCTTTTGCTCCGCTGCGACAGGAACGACATGGGGATGTCCGTTCTGCGCCGCCGCTTCGACCTGAGCAACAACGCGTTCGATGTTGTCGAGAGCGCTTCGGTGCATGCGACCCATCACGTCCAGCGTCGTCGAGAACGCTTGCTCTTGGGCCTCCAGCTGCCCGCTCATTCCATAGCGAGACTGTGCCTCCCAGCAACCCAGGTGGCTCGCGTGAACCTGATTCAGCGCTTGCAGAGACAGTTGGCCCAAATATGTGTCAAATATTCGGGCGTGCTGTTCGACGGACTTCTTACCGGTCTCCGGCATATTGGCCCGCGCGGTTTCTTGCTGATTCATGGACGTCTCTCCAAGTGAAGCCCGTTTGCGGGCGTTTGAGAAAAAGGAGACGCAGAACGCTCTGTTCAATGCTCGGTGAGCACTGAACGGAACGTACAAACAACTGATCCCTCGGCTTGCAGGCACACAACAGGCTCGAGTGGCCGCGACATGCGGAGAGAGCCCGCCTGCGCCTCATACGAGGCGCTGACGGGCGCTTTCAGGTTGATAGGGGATTATAGAAGCAGCTCGACGGGAATTTCGACCTCCTCTCCCAACCGGCTCGCGACGTAACAGCGCATCGCTGCTACGAGCGGACGGTCGTGACTTCCGCGCCAATAGCCATGGTACGAGTGCGTGCCCATTTCAGCGTGGATGTACAAACCATTTCTGTCACGAAGGTCGCGGCAAAACTGGATATTGATTCGCTCACGTCCGATGATCGGACCACCCTGCTCCCAGCGCTCCGAAAACCGGAAGCGTCCCGTGTGCGTTTGCTTCATACCCGCTTCGTAGACGACAGACTCGTTGCGCAACTGGTTGAAGAACGGTACTGAATCATTCCGTGGGTGCTCGCACTTCATCACCGCCCAGTCCAAAGCCGCGCCCAGCAGATCCCTGACTTTCATGGTCGTGGTCTCACCAGCGCAATCGGGCGGCACCATTCGAGACCCCACGTCGTCGTTGTTACGGGATGTTGCGGGATCGTCTGCGCTGACAGGTGAGAGTTCGCCGGCAAATGCCTCGGTCACGCTCTCGTTCGCAGTCAGACGGACGACCGTCTCATCGCTTTCAATCACGCCCGACTCGGACAGAATTTCGGCGATAACGCGATGACCAGAACAGACGCCGTCATCCGGATCAGTCCAGAAGACCTCGTCGCCCACCGAGAGCGTCGAGCGCCAGTCCTCGTGCCGTTCCTTTGCTTTCATCGTTGCGCCGAGCGCTGCGACCGCAGCACGCACCTCCGCGGCCGACCGCCACGCAATCAGATACTCCTTGCCAGGCTCCGCGCACCCGAGCTTAACGGTGTCGCCATTCACTGCAATCGGATCGGCGTAGAACCGCATCGTGTGGCCGTTGTAGCCATCCGGAAGGGTCACTACGATCCGGCTGTCCGGCAGTTTCCCGCCAGCCCGAGCGGCCTCTTCGTATCGCCGAATTTGCTGCATGTGCTGCAATCTGCTCTTCGGCACTGAATCGAACAGATGGCGCTCTGCAAACGTGGGGAACTGTCCACGGGCCGGGCCGTTGAGGAGGCGCACCTCAAACACGCGCTCGCCAGCAAGACGGGGCGTGGTGTTTGAGCGATCATCCGATACGTCGCGCGTGATTTCAACGGACACGTACCCGTCCTGGTCGTTGGCCCACGCGAACATCTTGCCCCGAACCTCGCGTACTGCGTGCTGCGGCTTCGCCCGATTCTGGCTGTTGACGAAGGCATCCTTAAGCCATTCGTCCGACGGGACATCGAGGTAACGACTCTTGCCTTCGGCATGAGGCGTCTGATCGGCGCCCGGCTGGCAGATGGCTGTTTCGTGCTGGAGCGGTTGGTCATTCTTGCTGTTCATTGATTTTCTCCTTCGCTACCCCGATGGGGTGATTGATAAAGGAGGGAGCGAGGCGCTCGGCATGCGCGATCGCATGCCCAACGTCCCGTCGATGGCCCACCAGCCTCCCGGGAGTGGCGAGGTGGTGGGCTGGTTTCGGGTTGGTGACCTACTCGCGCAGATCAGATTCCGACTTCAGGCGCCCGGTCACGGTCGAACGCGCCGGCCACTCTTCATGCCGTAGAACCCGCCGCTGCCGACGATCTCTGCCGCCGCGTGTGACAGCACGGACAGGTTCGGACCGCTCTGATACTGACAGTGGAAGGTGCCGAGCAGGCAAAACGACACCGGCTCGCTCGGACGCTCGAGATCTGCCCTGAGGTGAGTGCCCCTTGCTGGACCGGTGAAGCGGGAACCCGTCACTTCGATCCGATCGTAGACCCATGGAAAAATGCATCGCTGGTAGTCGTTCGCGAGTTCGACCGGGATCATGAGTGCACCCCGCTCTTCGACGCTTCGGTGGGCTCGGGCGCATTGCGTTTCGCAAATGACTGCTGAGACACTTTGAGCGACGTCCCTACGGGATAGCCCACGACGTCGATTCCTTCGTATCCGACACTGACGCAATCCACGGTCTCGCGTTCGATCGACTCGACCACGGCAAATTCGAACTCCGCCGCGGCGTGATCCTTGAGGAACGGACACGATTGAAGATCAACCTGATCACCGATGCGCAGCGTCTCGACTGCGACCTCGCGCGTGTTGCTGTTCATGGATTTCTCCTTCGTTACCCCGATTGGGTGATTGACAAGGAGAGAGCGAGACGCTCGGCATGACGGTTACGCCATGCCCAAAGTCCCGTAAAAGTCGCCCGGCGACCTCCACGAATGGAGATCGCCGGGCGCAAGTCGCAGGCAAACGCTGGGTCCAGCCGCTTTGTTTTCGACAGCGATGGATCCGCGCGGTAACCGCGCGAATCGCTACGCCAGTGCGCTGAAGAGGTCAGGCTCCTCAGGCCGAAGCGTGACCGACACACCTTGCTGGATACGCCGCAGATAGGCACTCATGTCTGTTGCCTTTGCGCGCAGTTCTTCGCCAAGGACCCGGGCTAGCTCAACCCAGCAGTGCTTCGCTGTTCCGTTCCCCAGGGCGGTGTGCGCATGCGAGTTCGAAACAAGCGAGTTGACGAGCTTCGGATCATGGCCTTTGAGCCTTGCGTGCTCCTCCGGCAACGGCAGTCGTGACTTCAGCGGATTTTCCGGATGCCTGAATCTGGCGTCCTCCACCCGCTGTTTCCAGCATCCGGCCGATATCGACGACGTGCTGTTGTCACTGTCGTCGACAACACGCATACGCCATCCATTTGCTGTCTTGTGCTCGGATGCCAGATGCGCACCTTTTTCATACTCAGCCGGGTCTACCAACTCCTCAGGCAGCCGGATATCGCCAACCGTGCGGGTCGACGGTCCGGACTTGCGCATCCCGGCGAAGCTGATGTCGATGCCTGCCGGATAGGCGAGGAGCGCCATGCGGACCCGCTTCTCGATATCACCGTAGTCATTGGAGTTCAATCCCGAGTAGTTCCCCTGCTCGTCAGAATCGCCTACCAGCACGGTCTGATAGCCCTGCTCGTGCAATACCCGACGGAGCATGGAAAAGGACACGGTATCAGCCCAGGCCAGCACGTTCTCAACGAGCACCAGCGGCGGGAACTCGAGCTGCTGGATTGCCATGACAGCGTTCAGCACCTGATGGCCAGCGACCGCATGCATTTCGGGGAGGTCACGGCTCTGGACATTGAGGCGGCTGGCCGCCTTACATGGGATACCCATGCAGATCATCGTGGTCCCCGGTACACGAATTCCTGAGGCGACGAAGTGTTCTATGCCACCGGCGAAGGATCGCGTTCTCTGAGTGCTGGCCGGATTGTCCGCGAGCAGACAGTCCACTCCATCTTCCCACGAGTCGTTTGCAAGAACGGTAGTGCTTTCGAACCCCGCCTCGGCAAAACCTTCGTGAAGCGCGGCGTCCAGCGTTCCCACACCGGCGTAAAGCGCGACGGTCTGGATCTCTCCGGACTGCACTGCGTCCAGCAGGCGCTGGATGCGGTCGCAGTTACGCGCAACGCTGGGCAGGTGCAGGAACACCACGCGGCCCGGCAGATAAAGTGCGAGGACACTTTCTTCACCGCCGAGGTTCTCGTGAACCTGCAATGACCGAAGATCGATGCGCCCGCCGATCTCTACGGTTCCGTCGCGCTTGACGAAGCGCTTCGGGGAAACAACGTGGTTGCCCGCATCGTCCTTGACGACCTCGATGATGCCCGGTGCGTAACGTGCGGTGAAACGTGCGCCAGCGGCCAATCCCGATGACTGCAGTTTGGTCGCATTCTCGACATTCAGGCGACTGCGAAGCACCTGGCCGCCAATGCTGTAGTTTTGAAGCGATACCACCGCGGCGTGCAGCGCCGAACGGATCAGGTTGTTCAGACGGTCGATATAACCGCGCCCGAGGCTCTGCACGTTGTGCAGTTCGCGAGCTTCATTGACTTGCGCGTTCATGTTTTTCTCCAGTGTTGCCCGAAACAGGGCGATGAAAAACTGGAGAGCAGGCAACTTCAGGAAAGCGCTCGAAAAGCGCTGGCCGGAAGGCGCCAGAGGTGGGCGTTTCGTTGCGTGCGATGACGCTGATGTGGTGACGCTTCATGCCGACCTAACGGCGTGCCCTATTCTAGCCATCTCTTTCACTGCCGGCAATCCTCGCGGCCGGGATTGACTCCCGCCAGATCCCCTTCCTGTTTGAACTGTCGTCTATCGGAAAAAAAAAGCCCGCGCCACTTGTGAAAGTGGACGCGGGCGGGCAAGAGAATCACAACGATCAGGACTTCGGCTTGGCCTCACGCACAGGCAGGCGCAAGCCGTCCCGTGCGTAGTCCAGTGTCCCATCTGCGGCACTGAGCGGATACGCGTTGCCGGTGGACTCGTTGTAGAGCCACCAGGACACCTTCCCCTTGCGATGGTTGACAAGTTCCTTGTAGCCGGCGGTGACCGCGGCGTCGACATACTGACGGGCACTTACCTTCCCCGTCGGCGTATTAATTGTCGACGCATCCGCCTTGGCAGTTGCGCGCTCAGCGGCCTCGTCAGCAAGACGCTTCTGGTGTGCTGCTTCGAGGTCGCGCTCGTAGGCCTGGCGACGAGCCTCGTCATAGCCACAGAAGGTGAAAATCGCCGCGCGCCGCGCTGCCTTGTTCAGCCCGCGGATCTTCACCCCCGTGTGCCTGGTGAACACACGCTTGGAGGCCTCGTTCATCCCTTCCGAACTGTCGAGAATCAGGAGCAGCGGCTTCACATCACGCGATGCGACGGATGCAGCAAACTCGACACAGTGCCTGGTCGGAAATGAGTTGCGTGCCGCGTCGGCAACCGCGCATTGACGCTCGTACTCACGCTTGCTGATGTTGCCCTTGTCACGTTCCCGTTGTGCACGCTCCAGAATCGACTTCGCCTGCGCGGTGGCAAGTGCATCGTAGAGGTCTCGTGCAACGGGGCTCGTGAGGACTGACGTGTCGACACCGGGAACGTTATTCTCCGGACTCAGAGCGGGCAATAGGCCGGCGCTGTACAAGCGGTCGTCGACATCCACATAAGTGGCGTCGACGGGCAGTGACGATACTTCCGCGATGAGGCGCTCGACGTTTCCTGAATCGATCATGATGCTTCTCCGGGTTGCAATTTCGAGTCCGCGCAACTGTGCTTCGCTAAGCCGCCCTCGCAGTTGCGGAAGCTCCAGCACTAGCGCAAACGAGGGGTCATCGTCAGCACAGTGCCTGGCGTATCCATCGCGATACTCTGCGATCACCTCCTCAGGCACGGATTTGCCAGCGAACAGCGCGGCGGCGACATGGACTTCGTGTCGAACGTTCGTCGAACGGTCTGCGAATCGGGGACCGAGATGGCCATACCCCCACCGTTGCTCCATTTCCTGTCGACATAGGTCCGAAAGATCCATGTCTGCACGCATACCGGGGCCGCTCGCGAAACGTTCGTGTAACTGGTCCACCGTAAAGCACGGGAACACGTTGAACGCTGCGGATCCGATCGCCGCAACAGCCTCCCAGTCGAGGCGCGACATTTCATGGGGTGCGCGGACTTGTCCCTGCGGCCGAACGAAGTGCCGGTCGACCTCGTCAATCATGGCGAGAAGTAAGTCGCGTGCGGCACCCTCCTGCTGGACGCCGAGGTGGCCATACTCATTGCGCGTGACCTGCATCGGCGAGCCATCACGGAGTACGCTGATGTCGCGCAGGTTCGTGGGTCGCGATGCGACAGTGTCTTTGGGCGAGGCATTGAGAAGTGCGAGTACCTGCCCCAGTGCCACCAGCGTTACTTCGACAGCGCCAAGCTTCAGTTGATAGATGCTCATTTTTCATATGCTCCAGATAACGCGGGGCGCCCATGCGGGACGCTGCCCGCGTGGGTTTTGCCGGAATCGGCGTTAAAAAATGGAAGCGGCAAAGCGCTTGTCGAAGCCCGGTGTGCGGGCTTTCACAAACACTTGAAGCTGGCTGAATGGCGAGTGGAAGGTCGGGGAGAGATCTGTCGGTTGCCCGGACAGATCCCTACCCTTCCCGCCTGTTACAGCGATTGCTGATTACCGCGCGAGCGTGACCACGCGTGCGGCCGCGCCCGTTGTCTTCAGCAACTTCCGGTCGGCGAAGGTGCCGGAGGGCAACTTCTCGATTTCCGCCCCAAGCTCTTCGAGCCATTTGCGAAATTCGACCGCCTCGGCGTCATTGCGCGTGAAAGCGCCCTCGCCGACGACGGATGAGAGTGCTCCGCCCTCTTCGAGAAGCGACCAGGCATGACGTACGTGCCGGATATCCGAGGAAAACGGCGGATTCATCACGATCGCACCGAAGCTGCCTTCGATTTCAAGGAAGTCCGATCCAATGATGTTGAACCCCTTCGCCGCGAGGACTTCCCGCAGCGCCGGCGACAGCTCGACAACATCAGGCTCATACCCTGCCGATCTGATTGCACTGGCAACGCTCCCTGTTCCCGCAGATGGTTCGAGCCACTTCCCAGTGCGAACCTTCATGCGACGAAGGACGTTCTGAACGAGATTCGTGCACAACTCGTCAGGGGACGGGAAAAAGTCCAGGCCCACTTCCGTACCCACGATCGCCCGCTCGAGTTCGGTCGCCCTGTCTGCCTTGTCTGCTTCATGCCGATACCGCAAAAACTCCCGGCAGGCCGCGCGCAGCTGTTCGACCGTTGTGATTCCCATGCGCTGAAGACGTTTGCGTTCTTCGGCGGCATCCACCCAGTTGTTGGGCAACTGGTAACGATCACGCCCGAGCCGGTTGACGATGGGCAGGGCAATCTCTTCCGGAACACTAACGCGGGCGCCGTCACGGCGTGCCTCGTTTGCATACGGCTTGAGCTTGGTGCTTAGGCGCTTGAGGCCCGAAATACTCGCTATTTCACCGATCAGCCTGTCTACCTGATCCGGAACATAGATTCCGAACTCGGGGTAAGTGACATAGTCGACCGTAGCAAGCGTGGGCTCTTCGCCCTTGCGTGCCAGCTCCTCGGCATAGCCATTCGACGTCGCGTTGATCTCGCGTTGCTTCGCGGCCCGTAGGAGCGCCGAAAAGAGCACGACCTGCGACTTGTCGGTCAGACGGTCGAGGTGCTTGACGGTACCCTGCTCGATCGCGTCAGCGAGACTGTCCATGGTTTTTGCCAGTGCAATGTCCTTGCGCGCGGTCTCCTGTGCTGCGGACGCCTGCGATGCGCGCTTGACCGTGTTGGTCATGCGCTCGCGAGTCAGGCCCTCTTCGGCAACATCTTTCGTGCTCTGCGCGAGACCTTTGAGCCTTTCCGCAGCGCTGGCGCTCTTCTCTGCTGCCAGTGCCTCGGTATCCGTCTGCTTTGTCACGGACTCACCGCGACCGACCAGGAGGAACTGTTCGGCCGCGTCACGATCCCGGAACTGAAACCCGGGCACGGCGCCGTCGCGGTTATACGACGAGTAACGGCCGCCGAGTTTTTTCGCAGCGGTGTTCAGCGCGGCATACACGTCGCGTTCAACACGCTCGGCCAGCTTCACGACGAACAGCGCGTACTTGTCGCGGGTGTGCACCGTCTCGACCAGTTGCATGCCCGTCGACGCGTCCACACCACCCACTACCACCGGCTTCTCCGCAGCGAGCGTCTGCTCGGCGCGAAGCTTTTCCGCGACGAGTTCATCGCGGCGCGCGCGCATTTCAGGGGTCAGTGCCGATTCACTGTGCTTCCGGATAAAGAGGTCGAACTCCGGCAGGGTCTCAGGTGTCTTGAGCGCCTTCGCGTAGGCCAGCAGTTTCGCCTTGCGCTCTTCGCGCTCGGCATTCAGATACGCACGATATGCCGCCAGCTGCTCGGCAGTGAGCTTGGCGAGCTTGAGCCGGATACTGTTGGCGCGCTGTTCCAGACCGATTCCCTGAATTGAAATCAGGCTGGACGTCACGCATAGAAAGCCGTACGCGCAGATCAGGCCATCAAGCACCTTTTCGATCAGATATGGCTTCTTCCGATCGTGGACAAAGCTACCCCCCAGCCGTTTCAGCAGATCGGCGACCTTGAACTTTCCCAGTTCACCACGGATCGAGTCGGCATCGCGCACGAGACGTTCGAACGACGAGCGGACCTCGTCGGGATCGACGGGGACTTCGCCATCATCGACGCGAGCCATGAGATTTTCATGCTCGGCGAGTGTCATCACGGCTGCGGAGAGAATCGGCTGGACGGCTGCCGATTCCAGGCCTACGGCATCCGTGCACTCGTGGTGGATAGGAATGACTGCGCTTACGATTGGGGTGGCCTCGACTTCGACGACTGCCACCGCTTTTAATGCATTGCTGCTTCCTTGTTCGACAGAACCAAAAAGGTCCATTTGTCGGTGATCGATTTGCATGAATGCTCCGTCGTCAGATGGAGCTTGCCCCTTCGGGGGAAGCCCCGAGAGGGTGAAATGCCGAACACATCGGCGGTATGAAAGCGATGGCGATTGGTGCAGCGAGACCTGGTGATGATGCCCAGGAGGTGATGGGTGCCAAAAACGCTTGGTGCGCCGTGACAGGCGAAACAAGCGGCTCTGGTGACAGCGGGAGTTTGAGGCGACCAACAGGCCGATCGCATACCTCGCGAACGGCCTGTGGCGCTTTAATGGGTTACACGCTCCGGATAGCTCATGAAGCTGGGCTTCCGGGGATACGGGTTTTCGACCTGCACGAACAACTCGTCGAGTTGCGCGTCGATTTCACGTTCTGCGTTCTCGTAGGACGAGACGGTGACGTCGAAGCGGACCATCGTCAACTCTGCTTCGCGTCCCGACAGTTCGTCGCATTCCTTCTTCTCGATGGCGAAGCGCACATCGGCGGCCGAAGGCGAGAAATACCAGTCGAAACCAGCACCACCCGTCGATTGCCACGCGATTACTGCGACCGTCACACCAGTTGCCAGAAGCGCGCCGGTGTTCGTGTTGACTGCACCAACGATTGCCTGATTCGTGTTCATGTTCGCTGCTCCTTGAAATGCGAGAGCAGCCCCATACGGAGTGCCCCGCGTGGGTAATTGCCGATCTATCGGCGGTCAAAACCGGATGGCGAGCGAAAGCCCGCGGTCAAGCTGTGGCGTGATGTGAACGATCACGTGACAACTCGGTCCCGGTTGAGCGCAATGATTTCTGGAATGGAGCGGCTGAAGCGGATTAGTCGCGACGGACGCCGGATTTGGAACTGCCCGGGGTCAGTCTCTGACCTGCTTTTGATGCCCACCGTTACGGTGAGATATTGAGTGGCAGCGTGTGAGCCAGCTGCGGTAATGCCTAATACTAGGCGTGCGCCGATTATAGCCACAAATCTGCGGGAAGTGGAAGTCTGTGCTTGATTGGCAACGTGCGAGGCATGGCGCTGGCCCCCGATCGAGATCGGAGGCCAACGTTGGCCGCTTTTAACCGGCTGTCACGCACCCAGTGGTTCTGCGGTCGCGGAACACGATCGCGCTAAGTTCGCTACGCAGGCGGTTGGTTTCGACAGCATGGGCGGCGACGGCCGCAACGTGTGGGGTTACTACGCCCTTGCCGATTTCGTCCCCATGCGGGGAGTTGCGCAACTGCGCGGCTTCCCGCTCGAGTTCCTTGAGCCGACGGCCGATGGCTTCCTTGCGCGGAGGCGCGTCCGCAAACTTGTCTCGGTACGCGTCAGGCGTATGGTCACCCTGCGCGCAATCTTCGATCTGGAAATCCGCCAGGGTGGAAACGAACTCGCGCTTCTGTTCGTCGGACCCTTCCCGGGACAGATGGAACGGGCCTGCAAAACCCAGCTCGCGCGCGACAGCAAAGCCGCCGGCCACGATCGTTGCCAGAGTGTGGCGACGCGGATCGTTGCTGAAGATCTCCTCCTCGAAGGCCTGAATCCGGACGCCATCGGCGAACTGGAGTTCAAAGTACGGGAGGCTCTCTTCGTCCCAGCCGGTGGTCGCAGGATCGGCACCAACTCCGACGACCGTTGCGCTTTGGAACGAATGGCTGTGATAGACATCGTTGGCATCACTGCGATCCTGAAGAGTGGTCGAGAATTCGACCGCACGCCCTTCCATCGCCGCGATCGCGCGGTCGATTCGCTCTTTCCAGTACTGCAGGACGTCAACGTGGGTGCCGTCGTCGCTGTCCAGTGCGTAGACCGCCCGGAATGCGGCGAACGTCTCGTTGAGCTTCTGAAAGCCCTTCGACAGGCCCCGGCCGAACGCTGTGTCACCGAAGTCCTCGGCGGCGCGAAGCTCCAGCGTTTTCCCGAGGCTCACGACTTTCGTGAAGATGTCTGCCTGGTCGTTCGGATTGACTGCGAGGAGGACATAGTGGCCATTCTCGAATTCCAGGGTCAAGCGAGTTGCGTCGTGACGTCCTCCATCGTAGATATCCCGGAGAGCGGCATTCGCGGCCGCGATCGAAACGTGACTGGTCGGCGCGTCACCGATGGTAAAGGTCACCGAACGAAGGCCGATTTTCGGGGTGTGGCGGATTGCAGCGTTCATATGGAACTCCTCTTGGTTTTGTCGAATGCTCGACGTTTGAAAGAGGGTCGATGCCGCTCTGACAAACCAGCTAGGCTTGCCAGAACGTCGTCAGGGGGCAATGGGGAGTGGCCGCCCCACCTGTCGGTGGCGCGGCCTTGTTGCGGTCAAACCAGGCCTAGGCTAGACGGCTCTCGCCTTGATACTCGTAGAAGACGACCCCGGTATCGAGATCGAACCCGAGCATCTGTAACGAGGGGCGCTTCCAGGAGATATCGGTGACGAGCCCGAGGCCCACCGCATCAGCGACGGCCTTGGCGCCGCCCCGCTCCCGAACGTAAACCCAGTTTGGAATTGTGGCGGACGTGTCATACACCCGTCGTGCACCCTCAACGACAACCCGGAACGATGTCGGCGGCCCTTTGTACGTGATCATCGCGGTCAGCAGCTTTTCCATGATGTCGCGCAGAGCGTCCGGGAGAGACCCGCCAGCGCCGCATCGGGTGATGACAGCAGATGTGAACCCGTACACTGAACAGTGATCCGATAGACCAGAGTACGCACGAAGCCTCGAATCGCTGAACACGGCGGCGATGCGACCGCGCTTCACGGCTTCGAGGATCTCGTCATTTCGTATATACATCGACGACTCCTCTTCGCGGTCAATCGATGGACATCGACTGCCCAACCATCAACTTCCAGGAACAGGTGTCGACTGCGCGGCGGTAGATCTGTGCAAGTGCGCACAGTGCTGCGTCGACGTGGCTTACGTCCTGGTTCCAGAGGTATTGCTGGTCGACCGCGACGATGTCCCTCTGGGTGTAGTCGCGTGTCGTTACTTCGAGGCCTCGCGTGACCCGTGCCGTGATGAGGAGCGCCTGATCGTTGTGAGCCAGCACTCCCACATGGCACGCGGCGTCCGGACATGGCCCGCTCGCGGTCGCGCCGGTGCCATAGCGCCAGACGCCGCCGCTCTCGGGAAGCGAATCGTTCGGCCGTATCGTGACGGTTTCATCTTCGTCGCCCGCGGCGGGCTCGACATCGCCTCCGCAGAAGTCGCAGACGACCTGTGCGATTGCGCGCTGAAACTCAGAGTGCTTATCGTTGGTGTCCAACTCGCCGATTCTGTCCGGATTCACGAGCAGCATCGTGACGATGTCCGCCAGTCGGTTCGGGCTTACGGTTTGAGGTGTGTTCATAGGGTTCTCCGGATTGCCGCGGAGCGGCGTTTTGAAAAGCCGGAGGCCTTCGTGGCGTGTGCGCACTGGCGTCGCGCCGAGGCTTTCCTGAGGGAGTCACTCAGGAGAGCCCCGTCGAGAAGACGGGAGACTCTGGGTTGCGATTGATTTAGCTGACCTGGTGGAAGCGCAGGCGCGCCGGCGTGCAGCAGCTCTGGAAGGTGCGTTGATACTCACGAACCTGCTCGATTGCTTCGCTGAACGTCGCAAACTCGGGCGCATGCTCGTCTTTCCATGCGATCGAATCTTCGCCGTAGTGGTGGAACAGCGCGAAGCAGTGGGTCGGCATGATGCGGATCTCGACGTACGAGTCGTAGACCGGGTGCATGCGCGTCGACCACATAGCGATTCCCTCGGCAGGAATGGCGGCGCCGTGCTGCATCGCCGGTGTTCCCAACATCGTGGCAAGTACGAATTCAGAAGCTGTCGTGTTCATGAAGTCCTCTCTGTTGCCGATGACGGCGTGATGAAAGGAGCGAGACACGCCAGGTGGCTCGGCAAATCAGCGAATGATTTGCGGAATCGCCTGCGCGATGAACTTCAGACTGCGCTCGTTGGCGGGCAGTCGTTATTCGTAATGACAGGAACGGGATTTCGGAAGCGAGCCGGATGCGAGGCCGCGAGATCGTCCGGTGAAGAAACCGGCTTTGCGATCTGGAATGACTTGAGGTGGCGGATGCCTGCCGCGCGAGCGGCGTGCGCGAAGTGTATCCGAGCCAGTATCGGCGAGTCAATCGCGCTTCGGTGTCGTTGAATGGGCGGCGCGCGCCGCCGGGTTTTTGACTTGCGTTCGTCAAAACGGGATGCACACTCCCCGTATTACCTCTTTCCGCACACACCGCCACGATGGACATCTGGACATTGATCGAATACGCGGGCTCGGCCTTAGGGATGCTGGGCGCGCTCAGCAACTCGTTTGGCGAGCGCTTCGGCCGTATGACGTTTTCCGTGTGGGTCGTCTCCAATGTGCTGCTGGTGGCCTATACGTCCTTCCGTGCCGAATGGGGGCTTGCGGCGATGCAGTCGTTTTATCTGCTGACCAGCCTGATCGGCCTGCGGCGAATCTTCGGCGGCAGGGATGCGCCCGTGCAAATTGCCCAACCGTCTTGCGCGACGATCAATAGCGACGTGGAAGAGAACAACACCCAACTGGAGAATCAATGAACGCATCAGCTCAACTGGATCTCTTTGCCCAGGTCGCGTCGGCATACGCTGAAGCACCGGGCATGGTGATGTCGAACGACGCGCTGTACGACTCGCTCATGCGCCGAATGGGTGTGAGCCGCGAGGTTGCCGAGAAGCGAGAGGCGGTCGGCGCATCGGGCCAGCGCCATTCTCTTTGGAAACGTCGGGTGCGATTTGTACAACAGAGTCTGAAGCACATGGGGATCCTGCAGCGTGACGGTGCAAGCCGCGGAATCTGGTCGCTTACGGAAGCTGCCGGGAAGAGGCTTCATCGCGCAGGTAAAGGTGTACGACTTGTCGCGTTCTCTACCGAACTGGGCGTGTGCCTCTTCGCATCGAATAACGAAGGTCTGCGTGGGCTAGACGAGCCGATCAGCCTGATCCTGACCTCACCGCCCTTTCCGCTCCGGAAACAGAGAGACTACGGCAATGTGGATCAAAAGGCGTACGTGGAGTGGCTCGTGCGGGTTCTAGAGCCGATCGTGAAGCATCTGGCACCGGGAGGTTGTGTCGCGCTGCAGCTATCTCCTGCAATCCACGTCGAAGGCAGTCCAGAGCGCTCGCTTTATCAAGAGCGCCTCCTCATTGCTCTACACGACGAATTGGGGCTCAAGCGCATCACGTCGATCCCGTGGGTTAATTATTCAAAGCCGCCTGCGCCAATGCAGTGGGCATTGAAGCGCGGCATCCAACTTGCGTCTGCTCATGAGTTCATCCACGTGTTGACAAACGACCCCCTATCCTGCAAGGCGGATAACAGGCGAGTGCTCCTGGCTCATAGCGAGCGGCACAAGGCGCTCATGGCATCGGGCGGCGAGAAGCGCGAAGCGGTATATGGCGACGGCGCTTACGTGCTGCGCCGGGGAGCATTTGGGCGCGAGACTGCAGGGAAGATCCCGCGCGACGTCATCGAGATGGGGCATCGCTGCGCGGACACGCTGGCGCTGCGAAAGGCGGCGAACGCTCTCAATCTGCCGACGCACGGCGCTGTCTTTCCGACGAAGCTGCCAAGCTTTCTTATTCAATATCTCACTGAACCGGACGCGCTCGTCGTCGATCCGTTCGGTGGCTGGTGCAAAACTGCGCTGGCCGCTGAAAGACTCGGTCGGCGCTGGGTTATGACGGAACTGGTTCTGGAGTACGCCCGAGTGGCTGCGGAGGCCTTCCGGGGCTTCAGCGGATTCTCCATGAACCCGTTACTGGAGCAGGTCGGAAACGCTGCATGATAGCCTTGATACAGACGGGCAAAGGCCCAAAGGACTAAAGATGCCAACGACACAGGGACTTCCGGAGGACGTCACGCTTGTTCTCCGGTTCATTCGGGCAGTCGCCCTGGCGCTGCTTGCGCTGGGGGCGCTCGGACTTACTCTCGCCATGTTCTGGAAGGACATGGGACTCTCTTCTTACTTCGACCACTGGTTTGGTACCTGGTCGGATGGTGCTTTGACCATCCTGACGATCGTGGTCGACGCCCTCGTGTTCGTCGCACTGCGGGCGACGCAGAAGTCCGAGGCCAGATTAAAGCAGCGGCAAAATAACCCCTAACCTGGAGGCGATCGTTTGACGTCGTTGTTCACGCCGCACGCGAGCCCCGCGCTCGCGCACCGAAGCCCCTCATACCCATTTCACGACAGGGTGCCGTTGAGTGTGCGTATGCGCTCGACGACCTGGCCCCGTCACGCCGCTGCAGCGAATGTTCCGATTCTGCCGCTTGCTTTCGTGGGTCAGGAGTATCGCTGCTACGTATCATCGTGTGGAGCGGTTGTCGCCCTTCTGCCCTTCGAGCAGATGCTGGTTGTTGAGCCCGGCTCCTATGAAGTGGTGTCGTGGCACCCGGGCGTCCCCGCTTGAAGCGGCACGTCCGTACAAAACTAGAAACCCGCTGGAATTCGAATAGAGGAGAACTCGATGGCTGCCCATGCACAAATCATCCAGTACGACAACGTCCCCGAAGACGGCGTCCTGGATCAGCGTTCCAGCCTGCCTGTTGACGGACAGATTCTGCGCGGAACGGCAGGCGATGGTTGCGGCGCGCCCGGCTGTCAGTGCACCGCACAGGACAACTTCTTTCAGCGCCTGCTGCCGCGCGACGACGCCGGCGTGGTGTTCGGCTACATCCTGACCTTCGACACACCCGAAGAGATGGAGAGCCTGACCGAAGACGACTTCGCACGGCTTGCCCAGCGCGCGATGCACTGAGCGGCGGCGCGCCGCCTCATCTCGCAAGATCGCATTTCCCGGCCCGACCCTATCGGCACTTTTCTTTTCTGGACTACGCTTTCGACATGTTTTTCAAGAACGCCACCATTCACCGACTGCCCGCGCCGTGGAGCGTGACCGCCGAACAGATGGAGCAGTGGCTCGCGCCTCACGCGTTCCAGCCGGCCCAGAGCGTCGAGATGCAACGTCAGGGCTGGGTATCGCCGCGTGACAACGGCGCGCTCGTCCACTCGCTGAGCCGGCAACTGCTCCTGACATACCGGACCGAGAAGAAGTTGCTGCCCGGTTCTGTCGTCACACAGTTCACACGGATCCGCGCACAGGAGCTCGAAGAGCAGCAAGGATTCAAGCCTGGCCGCAAGCAGATGCGGGAACTGAAGGAACAGGTTACGGACGAACTGCTTCCGCGTGCTTTCAGCATTTCGCGCGACACCCGCGTGTGGATCGACACGGTCAATGGCTGGCTGGTTATCGACGCGGCGTCGAAGGCCGTTGCGGACGACGTTCTCGGGCTGCTGGTCAAATCCGTTCCCACCCTGCCTCTGTCGAGCCTGCGTGTCGCGCGTGCGGCCGTCGGCGCGATGACGGAATGGCTGATGTCCGGCGAGGCGCCGCACGGATTCACGGTCGACCAGGACACGGAGCTGACCTCTCCTGGCAACGGCAACGCTACTGTCCGCTACGTCGGCCATGCGCTCGAGGCAGACGACATGCGTCGCCATATCGAGGCGGGCAAACAGTGCATGCGCCTCGCAATGACGCTGGACGACCGCGTCTCGTTCGTCCTGACGCCCGGCCTCACCCTCAAGAAGATCACCCCGCTGGATGTGCTCAAGGAATCCTCCGATCCGACGGCTGCGAACGACGACGAGCGGTTCGATTCGGACTTTGCCCTGATGACGGGCGAACTGTCGAAACTGTTCGCGGCTGTTGTCGAAGCCTTGGGCGGCGAAGTCGACTCTCTCCAGCAAGCAGCCTGACGTCCCCGGGAGGCGGCCGTCAGCCGTCGTCCGCGCACCCGGAAAAATGATGTTCCGTGCGCAGAGCGTGTCGGGCAATCTGTAGATTGACACGCTCTGTCGATGGAAAAGCCTGTATCCGCAAGCCTCCTCTCCTCCGACGGGTCTCTCCGTGAGACCCCGCCCTTGGAACCGACCGCCCGCCATTTCTCGCGTCGGGACACCCTCGGATTGCTCGTTCGCTAAAAATTTCCCGCCAGATCGCTGCTTTCGGGCTGAACAAACGCCGGATGTGGTCGATAAAGGTGCTCAGATTGGTGAGCGGTTGAACGTGGCACCTCGCGCGCGCGGTGTCGGATAGTCCTGACGGGAAACATGACGAAACACGAGTCTGAATACGCACTTCCAGCGGCTACGCGCACCCTCGGCGCACAAGCGCGGGCCGGTTATCTTCGACGGCTCCAGATGCCAGTATTGAAGGCCCAGATCGCTACGGGCGCCGCAAACTGCCCCTCCGACGTCCGACGCGCCGCGGTCGCACTGCTCGAGCGCGCGATGGAATACTGGAGGCACGTTGACTACTGCCACCCGATGCTGACCGGAAGCAGCGGAGAAATTCCGCGCGCGATCCCGGCTCCGCAGTTTGCGGCGCAATACAGTCAATTGCGACAGGGTCTTCGTGTCACGGACCCCGTTGACGGCCCGGCGAAGGTCTGGGAAGAAGCGATGGCGTTATGCCTGAGCACCGCGTTGCAAGTCGCACAATGGGAGATAGGCAAAGCGCTGGGCGACGCGGATGACCGCCTCCGGCTCGGCAGGATTGCGGCGCTCTCAGCATGCAAGAACCCCGAGATTGCCCTTCGCCCCTGGGGAAAGACAAGTCGTCGCATCACCACTGTTGGTATCCGCAAGCGGATCTCAAGCGCGCTTGCCCAGCTGCCGTCGACCTGGCTTATCCTGCATCCCGATACCGGCGTCCCCGCGTTTTTCGCCCAATCCGACTATGAACGCGTGGGGGCAACGCTGCAGCGTCGCGCGCGGGACCATAATCACGAACTTCTCTTATGCCCGCCGTACTCCGAACAAGCGTTGAAGGCAGCGTGACCATTACACCTGTGATGAATCGAAAATCGTATCCGTCGAGGAAGCCATCTTGAGCTCACAGAATCACCAGCCATCGATTTCGTTTGTCAGGGCTGTGATGGAACTGCGGAAGCGCTCGTCGCTCGCCGTGTCGGTGTTCGACAAGCCGGTACCGCTTCACCGCATAGGCCGCAGCGGCTGGGTACCCGTCCGTTTCGTCTTCGTCTCCGAGAACGCGGCAGTTCACGGGGAGGTCCTTCAACGCCTCAAGGTAAACAACGTGCACGGGGAATCCGGGCATAACGGGCCCTTCTACCATCACGAAACCGCGCCTCTTCCGGAATCGATCCAGTGTGCGTCGCTTGTTCTTGCGGAGGCGGCCGCCCGCTATTCTGCGCACATGGCGCTCTGCACAAACCAGGTGATGACCTTTGGTCGGGCGAATGGGGAGGAAGTACCGGTGTGTTGCCAGATCATCGCCGCCTCAGATGAGATTTGTGCTCGAGCCGCATTCCTCTTGCACAACACAGTGCCCAATCTCGACGCGGCCCCACCCGCGTCACCGTCGGAACTTCAGGATCCCCGCTTTCGCGAGTTTCTCACTCTCCTGACAGAACGGCCGGCGGGACATGGGGAGGCCGCGGAGTGATCAAGCCGATCTTGAGCATGGTGTCCGCAAGCGCCCTGATTTTCGGCGCAACCGCTGCAGTGGGCCAGACTGCCACTGACCCTGGCGTGGCGCGCTATATCCAGGAAAAGTACGGTGCTGGAAACGACCTTTCGCTGGCGGCGAGCGTGTATGCAAATTCCCTGATCAAGCTGTGGGACAAGACTGCGGTCGAGCAGAAATACAGCTCTGACCTGACGCTCGCTGCTGGACTGGGCGAGATGTGCCTCATGGCGAAGCTCTCTCGGGTCGATCCGGCCGGGGCGCAGGATGACCTCGCGGAATTGCGGAAGACCGTCGCCAGCACGCCAGTGCGTTACGCCGGGTACGCGATCGCAGGACACCTCGCTGACCTCTACTTCGCCCCGCCTCCGCCTATGAGCGAGGCGCAGGTCTGCGGAATTCTCAAGATCCCGGCGCCGGCGGATTGAGCGAAGCGGGAAGACTTGCTTGCGTCGGCGACGACGGCCCATACACTGGGCGTCGATGTCTTGCGGTTCCAAAGGGAGCGACAGACTGGTGTGCCCATTGCGTGGGCATCGCCAAAAAACCCTTCTGCATCGGCGTCGTTGGAAGTTGTCCACAGGTTTACCCACAAAATCTGTGGATGGTTAGAAGATGGGGCGCGCGAGCGTGGCGCTCCCCAGATGCACAAAGCCAGCGCCGGATTGATTCCGGGTGAAGACCACGCGAGTAGTGGAGCGAGCCGGCAGCCGCCGTCGACCTTCAGCAGTTATTTCAACCAGAAGAGAGGTCTTTAAATGAACAAACAGGAACTGATCGACGCAATCGCCACGAAAACGGACAGCAGCAAGTCGGCCGCGGCCGCGATGCTCGACGCAACGCTGGAAACCATCGGTCACGCGATCGCCGCCGGCGACAAGGTCGCCCTGGTCGGCTTCGGCACGTTCGCGACTGGCAAGCGCGCCGCCCGCTCGGGTCGCAACCCGGCGACGGGCGAGACGATCGATATCCCGGCGGCCACCACAGCCAAATTCACGGCCGGTAAGGCGCTGAAGGAACTCGTGAACGCGCCGACGAAAAAAAAGAAGTGACGGCAGGCGCGGCACGCGGGCCGCGCTGCTTCGGGCCGCGGAAGCCACAGGTTTCTGCGGCCCGGGACATCGACAGCCCTTGTCGTATGGCCCCTATCGTCTCTATAATGCCCCTCAGCCATCGAACGGCATTCATCTGACTCTCGCGCCAACTGCGAGGTCGCTCAGTCTTCCCCTCCTCTGAAATTCTGGCACGGCCTTTTCAGTGAGATCGCGTTGTCGAATCTCAGTGAAGTGCAGCCATGCGCACTTGCTCCGGTTTCCAAACTGCCGATCCGGCAAAACACACACGGAGCTTCACCATGAAGACCAACCAGCCCGGCCTCGATCTCATCATCGACGCAGCCAAGGCCGACTTTCGTCCCGAAGAGCAGTTCACCACGCACCTGCGTCGCCTGTGGACCCTGCTTACGCCGGCACAGCGTCTGATGTACCTGGGCTGCGCTGACGTCGCCACCGCCCTTGAGGCGATCGATGAAGGCGACCGCTACGCGACGGAGTTCGACGCCCTCGCGGCCGAAGCCCAGAACACCACCTTCGCGGGAGCGGCATCGCTTCTCGACGAAATCATCTGCCGCCATCCTGGCTTTGCCAACGACGGTGAAGTTAACGGCGGTGACCTTGTGGAATTCATCAGCGAGCGCATCGCAGCGGCATATCCCACGTTACAGGCTCAGTCGTAACAATCGCAGTCTCCCCGCAGACTTGCAGAAAGAAGAACGGCTTCCACGCGCGGGCGCCCTCACGAATGTGAGCGGCACGACGCGCGTGGACAGCCACCCATCCCCACACGTAGCGTGCTGCGCCGAGGCACTTCCTTCGCCAGAGCATGACTGCTGCTCCAATCTTTTTAGCGCCCACGTGGAGCATGGAGCATGAATCATGAGTCAGAAAACATCGAAGCCGGCTGCACGCGCCCACGACAACTTGTCGATTTTTCTTCTGCGCTCGGTCTGCGCCAGCGGACTGAATGCAGGCGATATCTGGCGACCGCGTGTCGTCGCTTCGCACGGTGAAAAAGGCTGGACCTGGCGGGATACCCGCGAAACGGCTGGCGATGCACATGGCCCCTTCGAGTCCGAGCGCGACGCCCTGCTCGACGCCATCCTCAAGCAGGGGGTGGAGGGCGAAACGTCTGCACCGATGGTCGAGAAACCCTCTGGATCGAAACCAGGTGCGCCCGCGTCGACTTTCGGCGCAGACACTGCCGAAGCACCTCTCGGCAGCGTTTCGACTGCGGAACTGGTCCAGGAACTGTGTCGGCGCGGCGGGCTCACGTATTTGCACGGGGCAGTCGGTGCGCTGTATGACCACCTGGAGCGAGAGGGACAGCTCGACGGGAAGGACAAGCTCCTGACTTACCTCGTCCTGCGTCTGCGCCGTGAGGACGCCGCAGTCTCGGGCGTTCGCGATGCCGCGAGTTGCGTCGCACACTGGCAGGCCAAGATCGACTCGATCGGACAGGCGAAGTCGGACGCCTGACGCTGAAGTCATGAAACGCTGAAGAAAGCAGGCAGCCCCGGACTGTGTCCGGGGCGTCGCCCCTTCCAGCGTCGCAAGAGATTCGTGCGGTTGAGACCAGCCCGTTCTATCGCGAGTACGCGATTCAGCGGTTTGCTCTCAGCGCAGCGCGCGCTGGCGCTCTTTATAACGCCCTATGGGCACCAAAGGAGTGTGCAATGAAAACGGAACCGATCCAGGCAACGATCGTCGAGGCGGAAGCAGAACGGCTGCAATTCCTGCCGGCGATGTTCGGCGAAAAGTACTTCGTGCGCGCGCAGAATCTGCTCTTTGCGTACGCGGTGAAACTCGTCGAACGTGATCTCAAAACGGGCCTCTGGGTCTACAAAAGGCTGTCCAACGGTGGTGCTTACGCTGCGCCGGTGCAATCCGAACGTGTGACTGTCACGGTCTTCGAGAGCCAGTTCGAGCGGGAAATGTCCAGCGACGCCGCGGGTATCGTCATCTGCATGTTCGTGCTGGGCCATCTCTCCGCGCGCGCCGATGCGGCGGGCGACGATGACGGCACTGAACTGCTCGTCACGCAATATGAGCGGCTACGCGAGTATGCGCGGCAGCACGCTGAGCGCGAAGTGATTCTCGCCGCGATCGACTGACCGGACGCCGCGCCACGACCCTCTTGAGTAATACGCCGAACGCCCCGACTCCTCTGGAGTTGAGGGCGGTTCTGGCCAAAGCGTCGCTGCGCAGTTCCATTACGGACCGGCTGACGGTGGCGGCGCTTTGTCCAGTGCATTGGCACGCGCCCTTTAAAACGCCGACACGTTCGGCATCAGGAGCGACTCACAATGAAAACAGCAACAGCGGCAGCCGGGCTGATCGCCCCCTCCGCGACCTTAGTCCAGGTCACGGCGGAGGAATCCAATCGTGTCTGGCAGGCACAACAGACCGCGTTCGAGACGGCGATCGGTTACGACCATAGCGAAGCGGTCTATATGGCCATGCTGAAGGAAGTACTGGCCGGTGCGCTGGGTCGTAGCTACGACGTCATCCGCACGCCGTGGCAATGGGGCGAGTGGTCGGTCGTGCTGGAGATTGACCCCGGCCGACGTCCGTCCATGGGCCACTTTGGTCTGCTCGATCATGGCCGTCAGAAGTGTCTGCGTATCAAGCCCTGTCAGATCGCCGTTTCTCCGTACCACTGCGTTGAGTGGGAGCGCGTGAACGATGCCCTTGCGGAGTTGCTGCAAGAGGGCGATCTGTCGCTCGAGCAGGTCTGGTTCCTGACCGGAGCCGGCTGGACTCCGGTTCGGAAGGCTGTGACCGTGCAGGTTGCCGAACTCGTGGCCGTGGAAGCATGAAAGTCAAAGGTCATTACACCCCTGACGAGCGGGTTCGCCCAGATTGCTTTCCCTCGACCGAAGTCCTGATGAACGCAAGTTGAAACCACGGATATGCCCGCTTCGACGGGCATTTTCATTTTATGAAGGAGAACGACAATGACGATGCTCGCGGCACGGGCTTTTCGCGCGGCACTGATTGGCCGACTGGAACTCCCGTTCGGTGGCAACGTTGCGGCCGGCACCAGTGCCGAGGCACTTGCGCGTGAGTTCCACGACGGTACTGTTGGCCTGTTGCGTGTGCTCGAAGAGGAATCGATTGACACCAATGAGCGCGGACGCTGCGCCCAGTTTTCGCTGTGCTCCATGCTGATGGAGTGCTGGACGGCGAAAGGCGATGACGCGCACCTCAAGGCGGCCACCGGCCGGACACGCCACGAATGGTTGGCAGCGCCCTTGTGGAAATTCGCTGAATCAACGCCGCAGTTGACTGAAGCCGACGCCTGCCAACCGGCATAAAAAGGAGAAGGAACGATGCAGTTTCAGAAAAATGAAGAAGTGCTGACCGACAACTCGTCCGTGTTCAACGTCGCGGGCATAGACGACGCACGGGAAAACGAGATTGTATTCGCCGCGTCGGACGAAGCATCAGCGGACCGGCTGCTCGATCTGCTCAACGGCTCGGTTGTCGTCGCGGTCCAGGTCAAAAAGCTGTGATTGCCTTGCCCGCTTCGGCGGGCGGCGTCACGCGACAATCCCCCGAGGAGGTGAACGATGAGCAAATGTGCAGCGCTGATGCTGAAATGGGCGAAGGTCGCGCGCGGGCGTGACATGATCGCGCGACACGAAGCGAAACGGAGCGGCTGTGATGTTCAGCATTACGGCAGCGAAACAAGCTCCGACCATTATCGGGCTTGGTACCTCGCGTCCCAACTGATCGCGGGGACGTACACGGCCTGACTGAGGAGATAGTTCCGGACGCTGTACCTGGCGATGCCCGGTGGGGTATGCGACAATCTCGGGATGATTGGTGCGATGGCTTTTGCGCACCGCTGTCTCTCAGGTTCTGGACGGCCCTCGGAATGCCAGAACCTCTTGGAGCGCCACATTCGTGTGGCGCTTTTTTTTGGACCACGCCCGGCAATTCGGCTCCCCACGCTGCCCTCTTGTCTGATTCCGTTGCGCGGCCTAGAATGGCTCCCGCGCCGTGCGAGCGGCATTCAAGTGCCCACGTGGACCATCGCAATTCAGAACGTTCCGTTGAGATCCGGTTTCAACAGAGCGTTGCCTCCCTCCTTGTTCACGCCTATCCGAGGTACGAGGAGAAAACCCCATGAATCTACGTTTCATGTCCCGCAAGGGACACGTGTTCAATCACGTCATCAACGACTCGGACGAGTTGTGCACGTTCTGGTACGAAGACATCGAAAGCGGCCGCCAGTTTGATGTTCGCGAACTCCCGGAAGCGCACTTCGGTGCCGAGCGCGCGGACATCTTTGACGGTGACACCGGAGCTCATCGTATCGTGATCCGCCGCGCTGTCGATGCAGGACATCAGTTCGGCCGCCGCGCGCAGCACGCATAAACCCCTTCAGAAAGTGGATGATCCGGTGCGCATTGCGCGCCGGCCTCCAGCCCCCGTCCCCGCCACGCACAAGCGCCCTCAGTTGAAGAACGCTTCACCTGAGCGCTGTTTGCTCGCACCTTTCTAGCCGCCTCCAGAACGAGGCAACACGAAAGGGAGTTGTATCAATGCGCAATTACTACGAAGTCTGCATTCGCTGGAACGACAACGACGCGGAAGAAGGCACCTTCACCGAATCAGTTTTCGCGAATGACGAGGACGAGGCAAGCGAGGCGGTCGCGACGTCGATGGCGGGCTCGTCGTCTGACGTCGATAACAGCAATCCGGATGAAGTCGCCCGATTTGTTGAGGAAGCACTCCAGCGCGTCAGCTACGTGACCAACGTCGTCTCGTCGTTGCCGGACGATATCTCGTCGGTCTTCTTTGACGAGCTCTTTCCTGACGGCGTGAGTCGCCAGATCAACCTCGATGCGCTGGCAGTCCTGCTGAGCGAGCACCGCGATCAGATCATCCTGAAATCGTGAAATCCTGATCACGTCCACGGAAGCCAGTGGCAGTTATTGGTGGCGCGTCAGTGTCATAAGCCCCCTCTTTTCACTTTCAATTAACGGTGACCTATGGAACACGGAAAGATCGTTGCGCGAAAGCGCTGTGCGTTTGGTAGTGCCGCGTTCAAGCAAGGCGAGCAAGGCCGCTACCAGATGGAAGACGCGCGCCACGCGCTCATTTCCCACGGCGACGGTAAGCCGCGCGTACTCGTTCACGCTGAATGCCTGCGCGAGTACTTTGAAGTTATTCCGGCCTAACAGCACCCTAATCGGCTACCCGGAAGAAGATTCACAGGAGAAGACAGCGTGAAAGAACGGTTTAACTCAGAGCAAGAAGCCCTCGAGTACAAGGAAAGGCATCAGCTTTTTGGGCGAGTGGCCGAGCCTCTGACAGGCACAGGAAAGTGGGCGTTGAATTTTCCACTTGAGGCGCATGTAACGGTTCACCAGCCTCACGCACCTGAGGTGCACCTTAGTAAAAATGCCGTGGGTTCTTGACCCGTACGAATGCCAGTGGCCTCCCTCGGGGTGCCACTGGCTCATTCGGGCAAGGGGAAAATTTTTCCACACGGAGCGGCTGCGATCGCCACACTGTCTTACCGAGCCTTCGGGTGAACGAGTATCACCCGAGTGCTTGAGCACCGACGCCTTTTTCACGCCGTCATACGGCACAGGAGTCGTTCATGAAGATGCGCCTGTTTCATCTTTCAACATCGGAATGCCCGCGCGGTCGCTTCCACCCGCTCGCACACTTCGGCACGCTAGAAACGGCAGTTCGACTCGCCAGGCTTCCGGCGAACAAGGACCAGCCGCGCACGCTGTATGAAATTGAGCTCGAGTCGCCCGTGGGCTTTCTGATAGTTCCTGATCTCGCTCGCGCGCTGCATGGCACGACACATCAGGCTAGCCCGATCGCCCAGATCCTCGGTACGCCCGCTGGCGGATGTCCGCGCCTTTATACGAAGGGAGAACTCGATCGTGTCGTCGCGCTTGCGGTGGACTACGGACCGAACCGTGCCGCCCGGCAGCTGATCGATCTGCTCGAGGCCAAAGGGTATTCGGCGTTGACATACCGAAACGGACGCGATACCGCGGCGGACGACTGGGTGCTGTTCGATCAGAGCACCCTCCGTGTGGTCCACTCGTACCGCTGGCACGCGCAAGCAGCGTCTGACGGCACGCGCGATGGAGTGACGGCGTTCGATCAATGGGAAACACCCCTGACGGCAATCATCAACGCACGCCCCTTTTTCGCAGGCCTGCGAGGTGGCATGTGGGCGAACGATGTGCGACGCGCTCACCGCTTTCAGGACGTGATCGAGGGTCTCGACGAATCGCAGCGCAGTCTCGCCGCGAGCCTCATCGTATCGGCGGCTTTGTTGCGTCGCCGGATTGAGGACGCGCTGGCGCTCGTGGACGAGGCGGTGGGGCAATACGGGGTCGACGACGGGCAGGCAACGCTTGCCGGCAGCGACCTTCGGGAGGCACTCAGGGCGCTGGACGCTAATACGTCTTCGTCCGCGGTGCCGCTACCGGTGCGCATGCCCTTTCTGCCGTCTGAGATGTCGCTGCACAAACTTGCAGCCTGAAATCGGAGACAACAGACAGCAACGGTCCCTTCGTGGCCTGTTGTTGTCTGCTTTCCACACTCATCCCCCAGCGGAGGACATTGCTGAGCGACCTCGTTCAGCAATGGCTTTTCCGCGTTTCAGCCTGTCGACGGGTGAGAACTTTCGGGAAAGCCAGGTAGTGCCAAACGGGTGCTCACAGGCACATGCGATGGCGTCGGCACGGTTCCCTTTTCCTTTTCAGGAGGCAGTTATGGCGAACGAGGTTGAAGCTTGTATTGTCGCAATCCACAGAACGCGGAGAGGTCTGCTCAGCATCGCGGGACACGGGTGGGTGAGGTTCCGGCACGGACGCGTCGTCGATGGTCATTGCACGGGTTTGCGCGAATATCTGCTCATGCGGGCGGCCTGGGAGCAAACCGGGTTTTAGCTGGGTCGTCGCGTTTCTACTTGCATGTGACGGCGCGCGCGTTAGCGTGGAGGTGCCGACCCTCCGAGGTTGGCGCCCTTCAACTTTCGATGTTCGCGCCCATGTCCCTGCTTGTCGTAGTAGTCGGTCTGGTGACCTTGTTGTGCATCTATTTCGTGATTCGCTGGACACGCCGGCTTGTATTCCTACTCGCGTCGCTTGCGTCGGCAGCAGGTATGGCGGGCGGCTTGCCGATGCACTTGGGCTCGCACGCGAGTTCGCTGCCTGCATCAGCTCTCCTCCCCGCAGTAACGCGTATGCTCAGATGGCTTCATTGAACAGCGCGGGCCGGAATGCTTGCGTCGGGCAGGCATTACTGAGTACACTCGATCCCGCGCCGGAAAACGGCATTTGCTGCGAATCGCAGCCCTTCACATCCCTCTCCGGGTGCTGCCCTAAGCTGATGGCTTAGCATAGTGCCCCGGCATGGACACCGAGCTGCCGAATGGCACTGCCGCGTCCCTCGGACACCTGCTTCCAATTCGCCTGTCCAAGGCCGGAGCAGATCCACAATAACTCAGAAAATCTCGTGCCCTGACACGCAGTTGTCTTTGCGCCGGCGCGCTGCATTCTGGAAGGACCAATACCCCAAAGGTGATTCTGGCTATTGCGAACCGGACGGGGCCTACTGGCGGCTGATCGACGACTATCCGCTTGCGCTGTTCGGCGAAGCAGGCGAGTGGGTCCGTTTCTTCGACAGCGAGGTGGCGAACTGGACCGCGGATGGTGACCCCAACAGGTTCGACGACATCCTCACAGAGGCGATCCGGGAACCCGTTGTCGCGCTCGACTCTGGCGGCATCCGGTACGTCTGGGATGGCAACCACCGCATCGGCGGGTCTTTCAAGGCTGGTCGACTAACAATCCCGGCAATCATCGGCGTGCCTTTTTCAGCCGGCGGGCACTATGTGGCTGCGATCTGCGAAGGGTGCGCCAGCGTCGAGTCGTCCGATGATCTCAGCGCGCGATTGCGCTTGCTGCCGCCGGACGGCACGAGCGATGTGGTTTCAGTCGATCGCACGTATGTCGCGCCCTTCCTGCCGCCCGCCTGACGATCAATAACGACTCATGCAACCGGAAGTCGCCTGGACCAGGTCCTGGCGACCCACCCTGCATGCCAACCTCTTCCGCCAACGAGACGGTTGCGGACAGCGTACGACGCTGTTCAGAACGGTCCAGTCTTTGAACGCCCCCTATATCGGGCATCGATCGAAGGAGATCAACAACATGAATACGAAAACTGGGACGACACAGGCAAGCGATCTGGAGACTCTCGACCAGGCTCAACGGGCGACGCTGCGTCGATTCGCAAGCGAGAACGGCCGTCGGTGGAAGAATGCCCTCCTGCAACTCTGGGAGACGGGCGGGGACGATCGACATCAGGACGGTCCGATGCTGCGCCAGATCCGGATCCAGTTCGGGCCGACGTTCATTACCCGTCTGACGCCCAAGCAACTGGGCATGTGATCGCGCGCGGTGTGTAAAGGAGAAGCTTGGGGCGGCGACGCGCGAGCGTCGCTTGCTCCCCTCGCTCACCGCGTGCTACCCGCTGCGCTTTGATAACGACCACTCGTTATCAAAGCGATCGCTCACTGCGATTCGCCTCCGATTTTTAATCGCCCGGGTCTCGGGCATGGAGAATTGGGATGAGCACGAACGATACGCCCGTAGCGGCAGCTGGTATGTTGACGCGCCTTGAGATCGCCGCACGGAGCATTGTCGCGGCGCTTCGCAAGAGAGTCGTCGAACTGGGATTCGCGCTGCGCTGGCAATTCTGGGACGCGGCGTTCTTTCGCATGGCCTACGCGCAAGATCGCGGCTGCATGGCGGTTGCGTTCGGTAATGAGGCAGACGAGCGCCAAGGTCACCCTGAGGTTAGCCGTCTGACGGATGCACGACGGTTTCTCAACGGTTGGTGGTGCGGTTTCGTCACGCGCAGCTTCGATCCGACGTTCACCGCGAGGCATTGGCAGAACGCTCCGGCCATCAAGATCTGGCCGCTGATCAATCAACCGTACGTCGATCGACCGATCGCCGAAGGTGTCGATCTGGAACTCGTGCTGAAAGACCTCTCCGGCCGTTACGAGTACCGGCTCAGCGTCAGTTCACGATGGACGGAATCGTCGCTCTGGAACGCGGTCAACAGCCCACGAGCGCTCGCTTTCTCGCAATATCACTATGGCGCCGACGCTGTCCTGAATGGCCGTTGGGTAGGCTCGACGGAAGTTTGAAAAGCAATGTGACACGCAGCACAGGCGGTCGTCCCTTGGGGCGGCCGCTTCACCCGTGGCTACGCTGGCTGCTCGCGGCAGCCATATCGGATACGGTACAATGCCTGTAGCCGTCAAACGGCATCAAACATAGGAAAAAGGCCCACTCGGGCTGTTCGAATGATCGTGCTTGCGGGCGATCCGGTGAGATTTCGATCTGACCAGAATGTCGCGCACTCCTTTTTGCATCGCCCATCAAGGGCAGAAAGGAGATACTTATGAAGGCACGAAAGACCGCACTGCGTAAGGTAGCAGGAGCGTTGTCAGCAGCGACCACGAAACAATTGATCCTCGCGAGTTTCGTCACGCACGACGATGGTGGGGACGATGAGATCGGATATCACTATGTCGATCCGGAAACGCGGCGCGAATTTCATGTGCGTCGTTCCGAGACACTCGACGACTGCAATCGACCCTGCTTCCGGTATTTTCTCGAGGAGAGGATTCCGAACGGCCGGCTTGCCGAAGTCGACGAGCGCGGGATATGCACGCGCGCGTGGGATGCTCCCTTGATCAAGGAAGTCGAAGCTCGCGTCGGACCCAATGGCCTGATCAAGGAACTCGTGCAGCTTGGGGTGGATGTCGACAAGATGATCAGCGTCGGCGGCGGGTATGGTGTTGGCAGCATCTTCTATCCCAGCCTGGAAGAAAGCGCAGGTGCGATTGAACTTGCTCTGAAAAACAACGAGCGATACCAATATTTTCGGGCGTTGACCGACCAGGAAAAGATCAAACTGGATCGTCGTTCGGCAGTGCAGTCCCACGAGTACTGGCTGGCGCAGTCGGCGGCGGCAGCACGAAGCTGGGCGACCCAGGAAGATCTGTTCAAAGGCTGCTACGACGGTTTGGACCGTCCTCTTTCGGACGATTCCAAAAAGCGCATCCTGAGCTATCTGAACAACCCGGGACAGGACGTGTGGCTGGAAGTACGCTCGATCATCGTGACAGGCCACAAGAACTTGTGGGCTGTATGGTGTCAGAATGACCTGCTCGCTCCGCGCTCAGGGGATAAGGGGTATCCGTCGGCGGACGCGCTGCGTGCCGCGATCAGAAGCTCCGCTGCGAGTCGTCGCGCCGAGATTGAAGAAAAACTCAAGACGACCTCGCCGAGCGGTCTGCGGTCGGTCTAGCAACTGAGGCCCTGCTACTTCGGAAATAATCGCAATTCAGTAGAGCCCCACATGCGCAAGCGGTGGGGTTCTCTGCATTTTGGCCGCCTCACCCGCTGTCAGGAAGACGGTGTGACGACGCCCGTTTGAGTGAGTCTGTCTGATTCACTCAAGCGCTACGGCTCCCCTGCTTTTTCAACGCCACCGCCGTGTGGCAACAGGAGAGCAAAGTATGAATCCGTCATTTCTGACCACGGCTGCTTGCCCGTCGCAGCGATGGAAAATGGGAAAGGCCTTTTGGCGGCTTGACCGGGACGAGGGATTTCGTGGCCGCGACTATTCGGTCGACATGGTGGCGGATGGTGTCGCCCGGCGCTTCGTTGTCGAAAACCACTATTCACACAGCTATCCCGCCGCTGTCGAGCGGATGGGTCTGTTTCGTGGAAAAGACCTGGTCGGTGTCTGCATCTTTAGTGTGGGAATGAACAACGCTGCAGTTCCGAAGTATCTGGGGCTCCCCGCGTCGGACGGCATCGATTTGGGCCGACTGATTATCGATGAAAGCGTCCCGTACTGTGGCGAATCATGGTTCGTGTCGCGGTGCTTCAAGCTGTTGCATGAAGCACGACCGAACCTGCGCGGTGTGATCGCTTACGCAGACCCGGTTCCGCGTCAGGCTGATACCGGTGAACTCATTATGCCGGGGCATTTGGGCACTATATACAAGGCTCTGAGCTCGACATACCTCGGTCGGTCAACGGCACGCACTCACCATATCAATGGAAGTGGCATCGTTGTGAGCCCCCGTGCGATCTCAAAAATTCGCCTAGGTGAGAATGGCGCACAAGGGGCCGAGCGATCGCTCGTCAGGCTCGGCGCGCCGGCCCGTCGCTTCGGGCAGGATCCGGCCGAATGGCTTTCCGATGTTCTTTCGGGCGACACGTTTCGTAAAGTTCGTCATCCCGGCAACCACGTCTATGCGTTTGCGCTTGGTCGGCCTCACGAAAAGCGCAGATTGCAGAAGGCGTTTGCGCCAGCGAAGCCGTATCCGAAGAAACTCGACCCAATTCAGCAAGGGTTTGATCTCTTCGCGGCCGCGTAAGAAATACTAGTATCGCAGGTCAGCCTTTACCCGCCATCTCTCGAGGATGGCGGGTTTTTTCGAAAAGTGTTGCGATGGCGGGCGCCCCACTTCGCGCACGTATGAAACCCACGCATGCGGCTTCCGGATAGCATCCAAAACGGGGTCTATCCAGAAGTACAGAGCCGGCATGAACGGCTCCTCCGGCCTTCCTAACGCCCTATGGGCAAACACCGGAGCATTCATGAACAGAAACAACAGCAAGAAAGGCCTGCAAAACGATGTCCTGATCATCGTGGAAGGCGGCTCAGTGCAGAAAGTGCTCACGGCCAGCCCGGCAGTACGCTGCCTGGTTCTTGACCGTGACGATCCCGCCGGGGCTCAGACTGTGATCGCGGCAGGCGACATCGCGGCGCTCGATGTGATGGCGCAGGCCCTTCCCGAAGTCGACGCTTCGAAGGTTGAAAAGGCGTTCTACGACGTCCAGCGGACCCTCTCGAAAGCACAGTACGACGGGAACGCTGCGGCGCAGCGTGTTCTGGGCTCGTTCCAGGCAGCGCGAGAAGCCGCATCCCAGCAACCATCAAATCCGACGGGGCAAAAGCTGTGGCTCGCAATCGTCAGCCACGTGAGCGTCCCGGGTACGCTGCCGGCGATGTTTTTCCAGAGCGAGTGTCCGGACACTCGCGCAGTGAAGGCGCGGTTCTCGGATTCCGCTCAACCGGGCGAGCTCAGGGTGGACGGTGTCTTCGATCTGTCGCATGCGCTCGGGACTGACATCCGCAGCATGACGGCGGTTCAGGGCTTCATCGAGGCCCTGGGTTACGTTGGAAACCCAGCGGAGACAGCCGATGAATGAAACGGGAGCCGCGATGCGTAACGGAAATACGGCGAAGCCTTCGCTACTGATCACCGTCTTCGCGCGACGAGAGCACACGAACGACGCGGTTCTGCTCCAGCATCATCCGCAGACACGCAAGCAGGACATCGTGATCTACCGCAATCGCGAGTGCACGGATCTGATGGCGCGAATCCCGTGGCATTCGAGCAACAGGCCGAGAAAGTCCAGCCGGCGTATCACGCTGAACTGCTGGCGCTGGAAACTTGAATGGGCCAACGCGGCGCCGTCCACGACAGTGGCTTTGGCGTCGTAGATGACCATTAAGTGAAAGTGACACGCCCAGGACCGTTCATCGGTTCCTGGGCGCTTCTAGCAAACTGAGAGGCGACGGGAACGCTGCGCTGAAGTGTTTTGATCTTCAACAGAGCGGTATCCGCCCGCCTTTTTCAAAGCCTTTCGGGGCATCACGGAGAGGAGTTTTGATGAAATCTGCAAGCCGAAACGGCAGCGACTCCTTGTATGAGGTCGTTTTGCCCCAGGCAAAGAAGGTCGAGTCTCTGTTGCGCGAACTTGGTTACGGTGGTCGAGGTCTTCACGACCTCGTGACAAGCGCGGGAAATGATCTGGACGACGATGTCCGCCGCGCAACGCGCAAATTGGCTACCGTCCGGAACAAACTGGTCCATGAGTCCGACTTTGCAATGACGGAAGGCCAGGTCGATTCGTTCAAGGGCAGCGCGAATTTTGTCGTACGCGAACTCGAAGCGATGCTACCGCACCCTGCCAGTGCGGCCGACTCCAGATCAGGCTCAGGCCGCATTATGCGCATGATCGGAAAGGCCTCGAGCATCGCGCTCGCCACGCTTCTGGTTGTGGCGCTGGCCAGCATTGTCGGGTCGGCACTCATGACGCACTGACTATCAAACCTGAAACACCTCCCGCCCGTCACTGACGGCGCGGGAGGATCACTCCGCCAGTCGTCATCTGAAGTAGTTCGGACGTCGTTCGTTACCGGTCGCCGCCGTGGTTTTCGCCAATCTTTGCGATTCGCGAAGCCCACAGGGGCTCTCACTTTTTAAACCGCCGGTCACTCCGGCACGCCGTTTATCAATCACACGAAGCGGGCAGCCGCCTGCCGTGTCTATCAACCCGACGGGTACGCATTCCCGTCGAGGGAGTGTTCCGTCTCATCAGGAGCAGTCCTTTCATGGCAAACACGTATTACGACAAGACTGGCGTGCTCATCTTCGACGGTGAGCCGAAGGTAACGCCGATTCTCCTCGCCCTGTTCGACACTTACGAACTGAACCCGGGAGAGGTTCGCGCTGCCGATTTCCCTTCCAACCAGCACCAGATCCGTGAAATTGCCGAAGACACCGATGTCTCCTGGCAGAACGTGGCGCTGTCGATTTCACGCCATGCTTCGGCTATCGGTGTGAGTTTGCCGGACGGTGCGGAAGAAACGGACATGGCGCAGTGGCTTATTGTGCTCGCACGGAAGTTTGGCGTGACAGACGGTGTTTGCCGGCGTCTCGCTGAAGCTGACCAGTTCGACGGTGATGCGCCGGTGGCGGATCTCTATGACCTCGCGATGCAGTTCCGCGATGGCCACAACCTGGTCTCTGTCGCGACTGAAGCTGGCTGGCACAGCGACCAGGAGCGTCTGTATGGCTTTGGCGGTCATGGGGCCTTCTATGGGCCTCATCTGCGGATCCGGACCGACTCTTCGACGGCTCGACAGCTTGGCGCGCAAATCAATGACGCCCTGACGAAGGGCGACTACGCGGAGGCAGGGGAACTCCTCGCTGACTCCGTGATTGAGATGCTCGCTGGCGTGACAGAGGAATGGGAGATGGTTCAGGTTCGCCATTACCTGACTCGGGCGATCGCCTCCGGGCGTTCGGCTCGCACGCTGACGCCCGATACGCAGAACGCATAAAGGCAAGGCGCAAGCCGTCGCTGCTCAACTTCAACCGATCGCACGGAAATGGGGCGGCTTCCCTAAAGAAGCGCCCTTTCCTGCCGTCAAAACGTCCAACCATTAGTTCTATAAAACCATGAAAAAATCGATTCGTACGCTGGTGACCGTAGGTGCTTTTCTCGCCTTCATCAATCTGCCTGCCGTTGCCGCAGACAGTGTTCCAACCGCAACCGTCGTGGCCAGCGCCGACGTCACCGCCGGCGCGTCGGACGCTGTAGGCTCCGCATCGGCGCTCGAGCAGGCGATCCACGATCAGTGGCTCAAACACTATGGCATTGAGCCGGGCAGCAAGAAGGCGGCAATCTTCCAAAAGTGGGTCGACCGGGTGAAGCATGATCCGGACATTGCGGGGCTGCCGGGCGGTGCCGGCGACCTTCGCCACCTGATGGCCGATTCGCAAGCTCGCGCCACGGTGATGAAAAGCGGAATCGCACGGCTCACGCCGCAAGATCGGCTCGGACTTGTCGAACTCATCACCGCGCTGTTCGAACGGGCACCCGCAGACTGCTACGGTACGACCGACATCATGACGGTCATGACCCGCGCGACTCAACCTGGTGTCATGAGCGACGAGGAAGCCGACAAGTACTTCGGTTACGTGTATCTCATCCTGCAGGCTTTCGCAAAACACACGCCTGTTGACGTGCCGACGCAGGAGCAACGCGACGCGGCGACCCGTGCGCTCGGAATCTCCGTGGAAAAGCAGATAACGACCAAGGCGGACATCCAGCGATATGCTGCCGCATCGGTGGACCGTGAACACGCAAGCCCGGCTGACGTCTGCTGGATGACAGCAAAGTCGCTGGACGCCATCGACCGGGTCGAGGAACCGCATCGCGACGTGCTTCTTCGGGCGATGTTCCTGCCGAACGTGGAGCAAGCCGCTCAGCCTAAACAGGCCGCGCCGACGTCGAAGCCTGGCGTAGCACCTACGAACGTCAGGACGCTGTAATCCCTGAACCTGCACCTGCAGCGCCAGCAAGCTCGAGATTTCTCGATGCTGCTGGCGCTGTTTTTTCGATCGCATGCAATTGGCAAGAAAGCTGTTGCAGGGACTCGTGAAAATCGGATAACCTTACGGCACGCCGTTCTGCGTGCGGCATTAAATCGATTCGGATAGCCCGGGTCCATCAATCGTAAAATTGTCCTTTGCGGGTTGCCGCGCCTACCTTGCCAGCGAATGCTGGTTTCCCGGCGGTCTGGCGTCGTTTCGGACTGGTCTACCTGCACTCCTTCGCGGATCTGAGAAGCGTCGTCGCTTGTTGACGCCCGCATCCTTCTGCGCATTCACGCGCACCTGCTCCCGACTACTTCGACATTAAAGCCTGCTTGCAACTGGACCGTTCCAGCTGCCAGTTCCGGTTTTTCCCGCCGATATCGGCACTCGAAGTATTCAACCATCAAACCGGAAAGCCCTTTGGGCAAGGAGCAATCATGCGCGCAGCTATCGTCGCACTCATCGCAGTTCTCGTCAGCAGCCTCACGGGTTGCGCAAATATGGCAGGGCTGGGGATGATCGACGCGCCGTCGTTCGACCGTTCCCAAGCGTACATGTCGCAAAACGTGCAACACGGTGTCGTGCTCCAGGTTCGTGAAGTCGCGATCACTGCTCAGTCGGGTTCGACGCTTCAAGGCGTACTCGCTGGTGCGCCCGTGGGCCTTCTGGTCTCGCAGGTGTTCCACAAGAGCAGCATCGCGACCCAGATCGGAGTCGGCGCCATGGTCACGACGGGTATCACTGCCGTTAGCAATCTTGGAAGTTCGTCGCGCGGTGTTCAGGCGATCGTTCGTCTGGATAACGGTACGATGATCTCTGTGGCTCAACCCATGGAGCAAGGCAATCCGATCCTCCCGGGTACGAAGGTTCTCGTTCTCGGTAGTGGTCGTATCGTGCGTTCGGCAATCTGACGTCGTTCGCCAGACTAAAAGTACTGGGCGCCACCATCTCTTTGAGATTGGTGGCGCCCTCCTTCTTCCCGGATCCCCCTATCCTCTCCATCCTCCACCGCTCGCTCCTTGCGGCTACGCGCCGCGTACCACCGCGCAATTTCTGATGCGCGTCCGACTGCTTCGTCGACATCCGCTACCTCAATCCAGCAGTGATTCACTCTCACGGGCGACCTTGCGTCGCGAGTCTCTGCTGGTTTGCGTTATGCCACGCGAAAGGCTTTCAAACGCCCGGTCTTGGGCAACGGAGCCAAACCATGAATGACGCAATCAAACTGCCGGTCGAGAAAATCGCGGCCGTCCTGAAAGAACACGGTGAATCGTGCAATCCTGACCGTATCGGCCACTACACGACTATCGATGAGCTCGTGGAAAAGGTCCGCTCGAGCAAGAACTGGGAGCGTGGCGAGATCTTCGTTTGCGCGATCGACGCCGAACGCTTTGTGCTGATGAAGCAGATCGCACCCGACAGCTGTGAAATGCTCACGCTCACGCACAACGGCTATCACGACGTGAACACTGCGTACCGGTTCGAACAGGCAGAACTTGTCGGGCTGGTTCAGCAATACGCGGGAGTGGGAACGGACGTTCTCGAAGCGCTCTTTAACGACGGGCTCGAACTTCAGAAAATCAAGGAAAAAGCGGGTGAGAGTTCCAGTACTTCGCTCTACCTGATGGACTGTCGACTCGATCTCGCCCGCACACTCATCGGCTTGATCTGGGAGCTTCCCGAATATCCGGAGCTCCTGAGCAAGGCGCGGAACATCGTCGTCTTCAATAACGAATCCTGCTCGATCAAGGACCACGAGCGCGACAAGCACTTCCGGCTGGACGACGAACATGATGTCCCGACTGTGACTGGGTGACATCCCCGGTAACCGTGCCTCGTCCCTTTCACGGGGCGAGGACACCACCGGCCGCCGAACCCTCATGAAACTGGCTACGTTCTTGTGGTGAGTCAAAAACTGACCAGAAGGCCGTCTCCTTCTTTCTTGCGCCCGCATCGGGCAACACATTGGAGGCAGCTATGCAATCGGAAGACAGCTTCTATGGCATTCCGCGTTATCAGTTTCGACCGTTGAGCGCACTGGAAATCCGGTGTGCCCACTCCCTCGCGCTCATATTGACGACGGTTGGACCAATGCACGGCGGGAACCTGCCCATCGAGGACGTCAGCTATTGGGAATCCGCTGCGGAGTCTCTCGGGTATCACGCGCCGCGCGGCGCCGAGGTACCACTGCTTTTCGTTGGCACTTCGCTTGAGCAGGAGTGGAAATGGGGCGTGCTGGCCAACGAGCGCGACGAGTATCTGTCGCCTCAACACGGCACGCAGGCGGCGTGGGATCTGTTGAGCCATGAAGAGAAATCGGAGGAATGGGACGAGTTCCACCGCCTCTGCGAGCAGGGTGTTGGCGAGCGGCACGGGTTCTACAGGCTGCTGATGGACAAACACGTTGTGGGCTATGTCGGCCATTGAGTGCCCACTTTCTCGTCAAGGACCAGCGTGCCGCCGACCTCCCGGGTCGGCGCTGCACTTTTGCGATAGTACGAATCCTTTGAGTTGAAGTCATTCTTGACCTCAACGGATTTGCGAATATCCGGAACGCTTTTTCCAACCCTGTCTGTCAGGACTTGAAGGAGCTTTCATCAATGAACGCAAAACAGATCAGGCGCGAGGCGATTCTGCGCGCAGAAGAAATCACGGTCGGCTGGCTTCGTGCGGAAACTTATGGCCAGCACGCGGCAACTGCCGAACAGGTTGCTATCGCGAGACATGTGCTCGTCGATGGTTGGCGAGAGCGGGCACGCGAGCGGGATCAACTGCCGCCGCAGGACATGGCCGGTTCGTGCAAGTTCGCTACTCTCTTCTTCAAACTCGCATTCGGCGGGATGATCGAAGGTGCGTACGAACACCAGTTCAACGTGCTCGACGGCTGCAAGTTCGATCTGTCTGGCCAGGATCTGTATGCGGACGTGGGTTTCGATGCGGAATTTCTGGGCAACGAAGAGCATCTGGACTCGCTGCGCAGCTGTCTGCCACGCGTGCTGAAATGGATGTCCAGATTCGACGGCCTTCTGTCGCGACGCAAATGGGCGCCTGTCGCGATGTTTGACGGGCAACCGCTTCCGAAGCGCGACAAAGGCAAGGAGCGGGACTGGACGGAGCATGTGCAATCCTTGTTCGCGAAGCGTTACGGTGCCCTGCGTACTGCGCTCCTCGACAGCGGCTTCTCCTACGACGCAAGTAGCGCAAGATACGATCGGGATGGCGCGCGTGTATGGTACGTGGCTGGCACGCCTTCCATACAAGGGGCGCTGGATCTGCTGACACCGTACAGTCAATTCACGGTGAAAACTGTGAAGACTTGCCACGAAACGATCCGTGATCAACTGCATCGCTCGACGGACGAGGTTGTCCGGTCGATCATCGATGCGGTCGAAGAGCAGACAGAAGTCCTGCTTGAAGCGGCCTGAGAAAGTAGGTCGAACGATATGAGAGAGACCCTACGCCACGTAGCCGGTGGCGGGGTCTCATATCACTAGTCAAGGATCGCTTATTGTTTGAGCGCATTCAGTTGAGGCACCCCGCCTGAACTGAGCACTGCTCTTTCCTTGCTAACACCGCTTAGGCGGAATACAGGGAAACCATGAAAACCGAAAACGTTATCCAGTCCACACGTGGTGGCGGAAATGCGGCTCTGCCGGTCACCTCTTTGCTTGGAGGATGTGTAGTGCTGCCGGGCGAATGGGAGGAAGGCGGTGACGCATTCATGATGAAATACCTCGACGACGCGCGGACCGCGTGGGTCGAGGCAGCGCTTGTCACGGGAGCCGTCAGGGTCAGCGCACATCTCGGTGGACTCTCGAATGGTGTGATGCACGCGGCCCTCTATATCGGCGGCCAGACGGCGCCGATTGATGACGAGAAGGCAATCGCGGCAGCGATCGCGGCCGTCGATCTTCAATTGTTCGCTGCGATGAAGGAGCACGCCGGGTCGTAAGGCGGTGCTTTTACCCAGCCGCCGTCGCACGCGTGCGGCACAACGTTGATCGTTGTGCCGCACCGCCGGCATGTCCGGTCCGATGAGCTAGAATCGGCTCAGGTGGACGGTTTCCCCGGACATCTGCGTGATTGAAACGCGCCGCCTGTCAGGGGCGCTTCGGGCGACCGTGTAGGGTTGCCTTTTTTTTGGCGGCGCGCGCCGTAGGCGTCGGGCAGCCGTGTGATAACATCCGCTCAGCCGTTGAACGGCATCAAAGATCTGCCATCTGAATTTCCTCTCCAGGGTACGTTGCGCTGAACCTGTGACGGTTCACCAGAGCGACCCGCTCGCCTCCTTTTTAACGCCGAATTTTTCGGCACGACAAACGGGAGCGCATCATGAATCAGGCAAACAAAGGCGACATCATCTGTATGCACGTCGGTGGCCGGGAACACGGTTTTGACGACTACGACGTCGCGGGTATTCCGAAGGTCACGCGTGCAACCGTCGGGCTCAACATCAAGAAGGGCGAGACCTTCAACATCTACTGCGAAGACGGCGTCAAACTCGGCGGAGTCTGGAAAGGCTCGCTCGAGGCATCGCTCGCGCATTTCGTCGAAACGAGCGCTGATCTTCGGGCACTCCAGCAGGATGAAGGTACGGTGCCGGTCGTCGTACTGGCGCGCAACGCATCCGGTGAGCCCGAATTCCACACCTGTACGATGACGGTAAGCTCGCGACAGCGCGACGACGGAAAGCATTACGACGACGCAATCGAGAGCGCGCAGAACCAGGGCTTCGAAGGTGAGTGCCTCGCGTTCGACGCGACAGACGCGGCGGGCCGCCAATTGGAGTCGGTGCTGGCTTTCCTGCGCGGGAACCCGGCGCTGGCGGCAAGTTCCGTTCCGGACGACGCACCGTTGATGCTGAACCCCTGTCAGGTCGGCATTCTTGATCTGTACCGCGGCGGTGAGTTCAAGCATCTCGCGCAGAGCAAGACTGTAGCGGAGTTCCGCTTGGCTCTTGCGCAGTGCGGCGACGGCATCCTGCGCTACCTGATGGTCGAACTCTCCGACAACGAAGACTGCTACTCGCTCGGAGAAGCGCTATCGCGGGTGTCATCCAGTATCGGCTCCATGCAGCAGGTGATGACGATCCTGCTATCGTGTCCTGTCGTTCGACAGGCTGATGATCGTACGGCTCCATCCGCGGGCTGACCGGGCGTCAACCACCACCATCGGCCCGATGTTCGGACGACGGTGGTGGACAACGCGCAGGACAAGTGCCGATCCAGCTTGACCTGTCGAGATCGGCCGCCTTGGGAAACGCTATTGCAAACATCAATGTGGGGGACACGATATTCGTCGATGGTCAGACGGGTGTTGTGACCGCTCTCAATCAGAAGGACGCCGCGCCGATCGTCGTGTACGAATGCGACGGCGAAGAAAACTGGGGTTACGCCGATGACGCCCAACTCGTCGCGCGCAAGGGTTCGCAGTCTGCCAGCTAACGGCTGCCGTGACCCACGCCTCGCCTGGAAATGACCTTCTCGTGCCGGCGTTTCATCTCCACTGGGAGATGGGGCGTCAGGAGACCGTTCCGGCAAGCCTCGCGCTTGCCAGAGCGTGTTCCGCTCGTGGTCTTCTTTCAACGCCTGTCAGCAGGCAATACGGAGATAGACCCAATCATGAATCAGGAAAAACTCCAACAGGCCCGTCGCGACGTCGCGGACTCCGCATTTGAGCGCTACGACTTTGACACACTGGTTGTTCACGATCGATCGGGCTGGACATTCACTACGGGCGACGGTGAGTGGACTTGTCCGGTGTTCGTCAAGGAAGACGAGGCAGACGAAGCATGGGACACGACTACCGTTCACTTCGTCGTCCGGTTCGGGGAAGGGGCCGCCGTCCGCGAAGCGTATGCGATCGACGCTAAGGGCCAGCATGTGGGCCACCTGCCCTCACGCCTGCGCGCAAATGAACACCTGCGGGCATACGTGGAGCGTGATCGTCTGGGCGAGATGCGTGCACGTTACAAGGCCGATGACAAGGAAGTCAGGGACAACGTCGACCACGCGATTCAGGCGTTCGGGCATCTCCTCAAGCGCAACGAACGGCTGTCTTTCGACGTTTTCGCTAACCGCATCGCCCGTCGTTATGACGTTTCCCAGCCCCGGACGGCAGAAATCGTGCGCAACCTGCGTTTGTGCGGCGCCATTGCGCTCCCGTCGTTGCTGAATGGCGACGCATTGACCGCGACGCGTACGGGGAGTCTTCGGGTGCCAGACGGCATCGATGCATTCGGCGACGGAACGCTGTCGGCATGGGTGCGATACAACGGTTTCGATATGGCAAGGATCGCCCCCACGGACTGGGCGATGCTGCGGGAGCAGGATTCGTCGTTCGTGCCTCTGTCCGATTTTGAGGCCCAGTTGCTCCTGAATCTCGTGAGCGAAAGTCCCCGGCTGTTTCAGGTTGTCCGAACGCTCGCCGGGGTGCAAGGCAATGTGACGGTCAAGGACGGCGTTTTGACGCTCGAGGACGGCACGGCCATCAATTTGAACGAACACGTTGATCGGGTTCTTGACCTCTGAGGTCTGGTTAAACATCGTTCAACGTTGCCAGCTTCAACCCGCGTGTGACCGCAAGGTCGCGCGCGGGTTTCTTCGTCGAGGCCAAAGCCGCGAGGGCAAGCGGTCCACGCCATTGAAAACCGGTCCGATATTTCTGTCTGCCTGTCCACGGCCGCCAGAGATATCGCACTCATGTCGGGTGCGAGACAACTGTCACGATGAGGAGTCCACCATGACCGACCCGATCCACACTACCGCCAGCTCGCGACGCGGCAACAGCCGCCCAGGCATAGCCAGCACGTACTTCGGCGCGATGAATCACTGCGATGTCACCGATCGCCGCGTTTTCACTGAAGAGGAAATCGCGGCGCTCCTTGAAACGGGTATTGAAAGCGCCCAGCTAGCCGCATTGCCGCAAGGACGACAGCCGAAGTTTGCGTCCGACATCGAGGTCCGGATGGAAGTCGACTATCAGGGGATGGCGAGCGATCTTACGCAGGCAGACATCGATGGCATACGAGGGGAGGCGGAACGCCTTGCGCCGATGTTCGCGACTGACTGGGGATGGATTCGCATCTTCGAATTCGAGTTTGACGAGAAGGTCCGCGATTGCCTCAAGTTTGAGATCTTCCTGAAGGCTGCCGAGAAGGATGAAGACGGCCTGCTAGACGAGATCTTTTCAGATGAACTATGTCAGCGTCTAACTGATCTTGAGGTCGAGCGCTTTGGCCTTGGGGATATTGAAGGCTCATTCGGAGAGTGTGCGTCTCTCACGTTCTTCGCGGACGACGGTGCTGACCTCGACAGGCATGCTATAGCGGCTTTCCTGGGCAATCTGCTGACTAGCGGACGTTTGCGTCGCGCGGTGCGGGCCGCAATCAAGATCGCTGGTCTCGAGTAAGAGAGACCGTGCCGCGCGTGGTATGTCCGCCCCGCGCTTCACGTTACATGCCCCTTTCCTGAGATCGAACGATTTCAGAATAGCGTCCTGACGCTCCAGTTTTTTATCGTCGCGAGAGCGGCAAGAACTGGGGACCCTATGAATCAGACATTGAACGAGCGTGGCCTGTCGCGCAGCGCTGTATTTGCGCAGCCGCAATTGATGTTCGAAGACGAGACGAGTGCAATTCGTACGGCAGCCATCGACGCGTTGCATTTCGCTACAGCCATTTACACCGCCCAGCCGGTAGTCGACGACTTGCTTGACCGGTTGAACTGGCCGGCTGCCAAAACGAAGTTGCTCGACCCGAGCTGTGGCGATGGGATGTTTCTGGCACGCGCGCTCGAACGCCTGCTGGCACTCGGATTGGACATCGATCCTTGCGATCTCATCGAAGGATGGGAGATTCACCCGGGCGCATGCGGTGAAGCACGGGTCCGAGTCGCAGAAGTGCTTCAGAAGCACGGAGTCGACGCCCGCTTCGCGATCATCACTGCAACCCGCATGGTGCACAACAAGGATTTTCTCGTCGACGGGCCGACAACGCTCTACGGTTGCGTTGCCGGGAATCCGCCATACCTTCGCGCCGCGCACGTTCCGGCATATCTGCGAGAGATTTACAGTGGGGTGGTGCCCGACTATGCGTCGGCCGATCTTCTTCACAGCTTTCTCGAGCGGTGCAGCCGCGTCGTCGAGCCGGGTGGGAAGATTGCGCTAGTCACAGCGGATCGATGGTTAACGAATGCATCTGCGGCCCGCCTGCGGGAGGCCTTGGGAAAGAGGGTCTCGCTGGCGCACGTCGAGCGGCTTGCAGTAGGGAGTGCTTTTTACCGGCCGAAGTTCCGTCGGAAGGGCTCTTCGCCGCGCATTCACCCCATCAGCATCGTTCTCGGTGCGGATGAGGGCGGACGTGCACTGTCCATGGAACCGATCTATCCGGGCGTGGACGAGACACCCTACGAGGGGTTGCCAACGCTTGGAGAAGTCGCGAAGGTGAGGCTTGCCCCCTGGCTCGGCACGGCCGGTGTTTTCGTTGTGGATGCAGAGGTGGCGAAGCGGTTGCCTCCGGAAGTTCTGATCCCTGCGGTCGACACGGACGATTTCTGCGATGGGAAACTGCAGGCGCCGCGTCGTTGGGCAATTAGGACGCGTCCAGACGAAGAGCCGTGTCGGGAAGTGCTCGACCACCTCCATCGGACGATGGATACGATGGCGGAGAGGGGCAAGCAAGGCAAATTCTGGCTCCCGCCGGAGCCCTTCCATCAACTTGATCTTTCGCAGGAGTCGTTGCTGGTACCCCGGATCGCAAAGGGGCCGAAGGCTGTGCGTATCCCGCCGGACTGTCTAGCGATCAACCATAATCTGAGCATCGTTTCTGCGGGCAAGGCAAACCTTGCTGAAATCGAGTCTGCACTCGCCAGCCCTCTTGCCCATCAATGGGTGAAGGATCACGCAGACCGCCTTGAAAACTCCTATCACTCGCTGACCACTACCCTGCTGCGGAAACTGCCGTTCGTTCCGCGCTGACGGTAGTTCGTAGGTAGTCAGCCCCGCGCACGCGCCCGCCTTTCTGGCGGCGCGTGCGCCCTCTTCATCACTCGCCCGCTTGTCCACCCGGCTCTCCTGCTCTAGAATCGCAGGCAGCCGTTTCAATCGGCATTCGCCGGCGTCGTGCCGCGCCCCAAGTAAGTCTATGCCCGAGGTTTTCATCGGGCCATTTCCGCGATCGTTCCCAATTCCTACCGGCGTCCGTCATGGACATGGCGCAAGCGTGCAATGCATGTTCGCGCGATCTTCATTGGACTTCCTGAGCCCGGCTAGTCTTTCATATGGACACGGTGCCGCCGTCGAAGCTCACCCTTTCTTAAACGCCTGCAATTCAGGCAACACAGAGGGGAACTACAGATGAATCAGCAAGTAGCAATGGAAGTACAAGGCACGCCCGTCGTCTTCATGGCAGACGGTACGAAGAAGGTACAACCGGACTGGTTCGTTGACCGCCTGAGCCGTGTCGAACGCCTGGTTAGTCGTGCCGAGCCGCTCGCGCTCTCGAAGGTCAAGCTCATCCTCGACCTGTTGCATATGGACGGTGTCGTACGTCTCGCCGGCGGCGGTGTGATTCGAAACGTGATTCTCGCAGCGGATCCGGATACCCATGAGGGCGTGGGTGTCTCGTTCATCGAAGGAGGCGTCAGCGCGCCGATCGTCAATTGGGCCAAGTCGGTTCAAGGCGTCCACTTCGAAGCAGCGGCCCGTAGCGCGCTGAGCCGCTACCGCGATGAAATCAACGCGGCGGTGCCCGTCGGTGCGCTTTCGTCACTCGAGCTCGCGGCGCAATATCCCGCGAAGGGCAGCATGCCGAGCGAGATCGTCAAGAAGCTTTACGCGACACGCGACGCCGAGGTGGCAACGCTCGCCGCGAAGGACTCCATCAGTGCAGAAGACATCGCAAAGCTGGATCGCGGCGCTCGTGCGACCATCGCGTCGTCTCACTTCAGCAAGTGCGACGACACAGCGAAAACCGCGTTGCTGAACGACAGCCATCACTGGGTTCGCAGCAGCGCCGAGATTTCGGAACGTGACGAGCGCGTCGGACATAACCAGTAAAACCGCAATACCGCATCTGACGCGTCGCTCCATCCGGGCGGCGCGCCAGACCGCGGCCACATCGATGCGCTATCACTGTGTGATGTTTTGACGAGTCCCCTCCGAAGGGGGCTCGCCAAAGCAGAGCCTCTTTTTTAGCGTCGCCAACCGGCGGCATCAAAGGAGAGTTCGATGAAAACGAAAGAGATGGCGTCGATTGTACGAATCGCGATCGGATCGCTGGCCTGCGCGGTAGTGTGCTCGGCGTGCACGACTGCAGCGCCGACGCCGGTGGCCTCCCGATCAACGATCGTAGTCGTTCAACCCAAAGGCGAACAAGGGGACTTCATTCTGTGTCAGGACGGCCGGGTTCTGGTGTTTCCGGTGAGTCACCCGAAAACCTGCAGCTAAGCCTGCACTGAACGCGAAAAAAAAGCCCCACTCGCCTGGCGGGTGGGGCAAACACAATGTGCGGATCGAGACTCTCAGTGGCGCGGCCCTGGGCCGAACGGATCGTCCTCGAGGCGCTTTCGTAGCGCCGTGGTCGTTAGTCCCATCTCCCGCATTTTCTGCTGGATTTCGGAAATGGCCTTTTTACGGGCGTTCGCGTGGATCAGAGCGATCTTCAGATTGACCGTCTCGAGTTCCGCCCTGAGTTCGTACATCGTAAGCATAGCCCTCCCAGACACTGAAAGCGTTGCGGGCCTGAGACAAGCGCCATCTGCATGGCAACGAGGCCCGAGTCTCGTTAGATGCCCCTCTTATCGGCAAGTTTTACGTTTGCTTTAGTGCGTGCGGGGATTTACGCAGGGTGAGGCATTGTGATGAGTTGAACCGTTCCATCTCATCAGAGTGCCGCTGTCCTCCTTTTCTTGTTCGCCGCTCTTCGCGGCATCGAAAGGAGAAGTCAAATGAATGAGCAATCGGCCTGTGTCGCGATAGCTAAGACCAGCGTCGCCCCACTGGAATCGCAGCCGACGGTGAACGAAGAGGCGGTGGGTAAGGTAATGGAACGTTTCGGATTACCGCGACGGGCTGTACACGACCTCGTCTCACTGAGCATTGAGGCACTTCGCGACAGGGACCGACACCTCGTCTGGTCCAACATGATGGAGCCGTCCGAGTTTCCGCGTCACGAACTCGGCACCGCCAAGATCGACGCATACATCTGTGATCCCATGGAGTGCTACACCGAGTATCTCGATGAGTTTGACGCGAAGGATCTTGTGACCAGTGAAACTGAAGACGGCATCCGCAAGCATCGGACGTATGCCCGTTATGTCGAGATGGCGCTTGAAGGACATGAGCCGCCGCCGATCCACGTATTTGCGAGTGAGAAAATCGGCGTTCTCGTCTCGACGAACCGCCGCCGCACGCTTGTCGCGCAACAGCTCGGGCGGCGCATCAAGGGGTGGCACGGACGCCATAATTTCGAAACTGGTCTCCCGCTTAAGTATGGTGATGTGAAGCGAGCCTATATCGAAGCTTTGAACCAGGCCTCCTGACGCAGGTATTGAGAAAGAAATTCCGTCGATGCCCTCAGGGCGTCGACGGCACCCCTTCGACCGGTGTTAGAATCTGACTCAGCCGTTTAGATCGGCATGCTGTTGGTCCCTCAAGTCGCCGGCGCCACGGGAAATAACCGTCGCGTTTCGTTGCGCGGTGGGAACCAACCTCTATGAGGCCCGCGCGCCGCATTCAGCAACAGTAACCGGCACGCTCGCCGTCTCCTGTGCGCTCAGATACTCCGCCTCACCCAATCCCGACGTTCTGAAATTTCATAGCACCGAACATTCCGCTGAGCCACCTGGCTGATCGGAGCGTTCTCGCTCTTCTCCTTCTAACCCGCCTTCGCAAAGGCACGTTTCATGGAGATAGTCCAAATGAATCAGAAAGAGCGTCTGGCGCATTCGATGGCTGCGATCATCGTCCCGCAACCGCTGACCGTCAGCTATGTCGCAATTGGCGCCCATGCGTCAATCAACATCCCCCTCGCCGATGGCAAGCTCGAAGCCTTCGGCGGTCAGTGCGAATTCATCGATCTCGTCGGCCGGTCAGCGCTGCTGCTCGACCGCATCGCACTGTTGTTCGACGAAGCGGGCGAACACCTGTGCAACTACTACTACGAAGTGGCGCAGCCTTTCGGGCAGTCCTTTGGCTACGAGCTCCTGCGTAGCGGCGACGTCAACCTCGATCCGGCTCCATACCTGCGCGAGGTGATGATCGACGCGCACTACGATGCGAAAAAAATCGACCTTGCGTTCGAGAGCGCGGCTCTCGTCGGCGGCGTGAAGCTTCGACCGTTCAGGCTGGATGGCTGGACGATCGAATCGGCTGCGCCGAAAGGATGGTCCGTTCAGGAACCTTCGGGCCGGTGTCACATCGTTGGCAATACGCCGTCTAGCAACGAGATGGAGAGCGTCTTCGCGAGACTCTGCGAGCAGCTCCTCGTGCGGGCCGTGTCGATTGCAGCGCCGGACCAGCAGGTCACATCGGATTTCGGTCGCTGGTCGGTGCGAGCCAACAAGTACCCGGTCTTCGAAACAGTGGATGGTGCACGGGCTTTCGTGGTGGCCGCGCAAGCGGAGGGTGACGCCGAAGCACGTGTGACCTCGCTATCGAGCCTCCTGATGACCACCGACAACAGTCCGGCTGTTATTGGCGTGCGGCCCGAGACGATCGAAAAGCTTATGGCCGTCGGGAAAGCGGGCTCCGTGTCACGCCCCCTCGGCGATTTCGAGACGGATCCCCTAACCCGCAGGTAAAGCGCGGCTTGAGACGCCCAGCAATGATTGGTGCCCCCATTCGCGGAACTTCGTGAATGGGGGCGTTCCGTCCACATGCAGCGTGTTCCGGTAAGGCCGTGCGCCTTACCCGACCACCGTTGTCGCTCCTTTTCTGTCAGCCCTATGCAGGGCATTTCAAACAAGGAGTTATCGATGAACAATGAAACGGTAGCGGTTCAAGCGCTGCGTCGCCTGGTTTTCCCGAAACGACCGATCACCCAGAATGCGGCAGCTGCGATGCTTACGGAGCCGACGCTGCTGGACGATCGATTCGCTGACGATGTCATCGGCGGCGACAACACCGCGCGGTACCAGCGGCTTGAAATCGAGGGCGTGCGCTTCGAACGTGACACCGACCTGTCGGATCTTCGTAGCTGCATCGTCGACAACGAGTCGCCCCACTTCTTCTCGGTCTACGCTCGTGTTCGGCCTGATGCGGATGGCCACGGTGCCGCCGAGTGCGTTGGTGACTTTGGCACGCACAGTCTCGCGCTCAGCTACGCACAGGAACTGTCTCGCAGGTATGAATGGCCGATCGACGACCGGGTGCCGGAGCGTCTGCAGGATCCAACGGCGACCCAGAACACCGGGCCGGCGGACGGGCGAGCGTTTCGGGTCTCGGCGTATAGCGGGAAAAACCATAGTGTCCATGTTGAGCGTCGCATACGCGCGCACTCGATGGACGAGGCAGCAATTCGCTTCGCGTCAGCGCTCGGCGAGGTGATCTATCCTGGCCGCACAGAGCACCCGCGAGACGGACTGCAAGTTCGGTCGTATGGATGGACTGGGCACGGCCAGAGATTGTGGGTGTATGAACAGTAACGCAAATGGCGTACAACGCGCCTTCTTAACAGTATGAACGCTTCCCGCGCCGGCAACGACGGTGCGGGAAGTGGTGGTCATCCAAGACTGTTTCGCAGAGGTCGATTGTCCTGTGCGAAGGAGTTTCCCTTCCTTTTTATACGCCGGAGTTCGGCATTTTCGGAGGAAGAGATGCAGCAAGATCAACAGAAACGGAGCGCGGGGGACATCGAAGCGCGTTCGATCCTGGCTAACGCCCATCGCCGTGCTGGCGCAATACTCTCCGAGTATGCGAACGTGAACTCGTTCGAATTTCGGGTGGACGACGGCTGCGACATCGTTGCGGTGGGATTTGCAACGTCTCCGCACGATATGTACGGAGACAAGGCTGCTCGCATCTACGTTGATGGCATTGGCGAGGATCTCGCGGGAGAGATTGATCCTGATACCGCTACCTGGCAGCAGTTGTGCTCGGCTTACGGCGCTACCCAGGTCTGCGTCTATCGCGCGCAGGGCGGCACTGAAATCTGCGCCCGTGACAATCACGGCGTGGAGAAGGTATCGACCGAGTCGAAGGCTCTTCTGAGCCAG
>NZ_JAAGPI010000053.1 GCF_017104715.1 Burkholderia sp. Ac-20365 | reverse complement strand
GGAAGATCCGTACCGTCTGTTCCGTTGCCATACGATCATGAACTGCGTCGACGTGTGCCCGAAGGGGCTCAACCCGACGAAGGCGATCGGCAAGATCAAGGAATTGATGGTGCGCCGGACGGTCTGAGATGGATGCATCTCACCAGTCCGACCCGTTGCGCCGCGCGCGTCTCCGCTGGCGTGCCCGGCGCGGTCTGCTGGAAAACGATCTGATTTTCGAGCGTTTTTTCAGCCGATATGAGCATGATCTCAGTGATGCGGACGTAGGCGCGCTCACGCGCCTGCTCGAACTGAGCGATAACGACCTGATGGACTTGCTGCTCGCACGCAAGGAACCGGAAGGCGACCTCGCCGACGCCGATGTCGTGCGGGTGCTGGAGATGCTGCGTAACGTGTAATTGCGGTGTAAGCCCCGCCGTTACGCAGGTGAGTTTGATCCAGGCGTGCAATTATCGAAACCCTGTTTCCATACTTCGATTGAGGATGTGCTATGACCCCGTCAGATGTTAAAGCCACGCTATCGTTCAGCGACAACTCGCCGAGCGTTGAAATGCCGATTTACAAGGGCACGATGGGCCCGGATGTGATCGACATCCGTAAGCTGTACGGTCAGACTGGCAAGTTCACGTATGACCCGGGCTTCATGTCGACGGCGTCGTGCAACTCGGCAATCACGTACATCGACGGTGACAAGGGCGAGCTGCTGTACCGCGGCTACCCGATCGACAATCTCGCGCAAAACGCGGACTTCCTCGAAACGTGCTACCTGCTGCTGAAAGGCGAACTGCCGAACGAGGCGCAGAAGGACGAGTTCGTGAAGACGGTCACGAACCACACGATGGTTCACGAGCAGATGCAGTTCTTCTTCCGTGGCTTCCGCCGCGACGCGCACCCGATGGCGATTCTGGTCGCTGCAGTCGGCGCGCTGTCGGCGTTCTACCACGACTCGCTCGACATCAATAACCCGCGTCACCGCGAAGTTTCGGCAATCCGCATGATCGCCAAGCTGCCGACGCTGGTCGCGATGGCGTACAAGTACTCGATCGGCCAGCCGTTCGTGTATCCGCAGAACAATCTGTCGTACAGCGCAAACTTCATGCGCATGATGTTCTCGAACCCGTGCGAAGAGTACCAGGTCAACGAAGTGCTGGTCCGCGCACTGGACCGCATCCTGATCCTGCACGCAGACCACGAGCAGAACGCATCGACGTCGACGGTTCGTCTGGCTGGTTCGTCGGGCGCAAATCCGTTCGCGTGTATCGCTGCGGGTATCGCATGTCTGTGGGGCCCGGCGCACGGCGGCGCGAACGAAGCTGCGCTGAACATGCTGGAAGAAATCGGCTCGGTCGACAATATTCCTGAGTTCATCAAGCAGGTGAAGGACAAGAACTCGGGCGTGAAGCTGATGGGCTTCGGTCACCGCGTCTACAAGAACTACGATCCGCGCGCGAAGCTGATGCGCGAAACGTGCTACGAAGTGCTGAACGAATTGGGCCTGCACGACGACCCGCTGTTCAAGCTCGCGATGGCGCTGGAAAAGATCGCGCTGGAAGACGAATACTTCGTGTCGCGCAAGCTGTACCCGAACGTCGACTTCTATTCGGGCATCGTGCAGCGCGCGCTGGGCATCCCGACGTCGATGTTCACGTGTATCTTCGCGATGGCACGTACGGTCGGCTGGATCGCACAGTGGAACGAAATGATCGGCGATCCCGAACAGAAGATCGGCCGTCCGCGCCAGCTGTTCATCGGCGAAACGCCGCGCGAAGCATCGCCGATCGGCAAGCGTTAAGCGCAGGGCGCGTCAGCGCTTTTCGCCTGCGTTAATCGCATCGAATGGAACACCTCAACGGTTCGCCGTTGAGGTGTTTTTTTATGCGGTTTCCAACCGATACGTGATCAGCCGCTGCCTTGCATCGAAGCGCGCTTTACGGTATTTCCTGCCCTTCCGGAACGCATTGGGCTCACCATAGGTAGTGCCGATACAGGTATCGGCACTACCACCCAACTCCATGTTTTTTATCGGTTTTCTCGATATCCAGTACTCCTGGAAAGCCAGCTGCGTGGCATAATCGACCGGACAGGAACTGCCCGTTGTCATTACTACCCCCGCATACCATGGCACAGACTCTCTACGACAAATTGTGGAACACCCACGTGGTCCACACGGAAGAAGACGGCACGACGATTCTCTATATCGACCGTCAACTGCTGCATGAAGTGACCAGCCCGCAGGCGTTCGAAGGACTGAAGATGGCGGAGCGCCCGGTGTGGCGCATCAGCGCGAACCTGGCGGTGTCGGATCACAACGTACCGACCACGGATCGCAGCCACGGCATCGCCGATCCCGTCTCGAAGCTGCAGGTCGATACGCTCGACGCGAACTGCGACGCGTTCGGTATCACGCAGTTCAAGATGAACGACATGCGTCAGGGCATTGTGCACATCATCGGGCCGGAGCAGGGCGCAACGCTGCCGGGCATGACCATCGTCTGCGGCGACTCGCACACGTCGACGCACGGCGCGTTCGGCGCGCTGGCGCACGGCATCGGCACGTCGGAAGTCGAGCACGTGCTGGCCACGCAAACGCTCTTGCAGAAGAAGAGCAAGAACATGCTGGTCAAGGTGGAAGGCCAGTTGCCGCGCGGCTGCACGGCCAAAGACATCGTGCTCGCCATCATCGGCAAGATCGGCACGGCGGGCGGCACGGGCTACGCAATCGAATTCGGCGGCTCGACCATTCGCGCACTGTCGATGGAAGGCCGCATGACCGTCTGCAACATGGCGATCGAAGCGGGCGCGCGCGCCGGCATGGTCGCCGTCGACGATACGACGGTCGAATACCTGAAAGGCCGTCCGTTCTCGCCGCAAGGCGTGGAGTGGGATCAGGCCGTCGAATACTGGAAGCAGTTCAAGTCCGACGAAGGCGCGCATTTCGATCGCGTGGTCGAACTGAATGCGGCCGAGATCGTCCCGCAAGTGACGTGGGGCACGTCGCCGGAAATGGTCACGTCCATCGACGGACGCGTGCCGGATCCGGAGAAGGAAAAGGACCCGGTCAAGCGCGACGCGATGGAACGCGCGTTGCAATACATGGCGCTCGAACCGAACGCGCCCATCGAATCGATCAAGCCGGACAAGATCTTCATCGGTTCATGCACGAACGCGCGTATCGAAGACATCCGCGCGGCCGCGTGGGTGGTGAAGAAGCTGGGCCGCCGCGTCGCGTCGAACATCCGTCTCGCGATGGTCGTGCCGGGCTCGGGTCTCGTGAAGGCGCAAGCCGAACGCGAAGGCCTCGACAAGGTCTTCACGGAAGCGGGTTTCGAATGGCGCGAGCCGGGCTGCTCGATGTGTCTCGCGATGAACGCCGACCGCCTCGAGCCGGGCGAGCGTTGCGCGTCCACGTCGAACCGCAATTTCGAAGGCCGTCAGGGCGCGGGCGGACGCACGCACCTCGTCAGCCCCGCCATGGCAGCGGCTGCCGCCATCGAAGGGCATTTCGTCGACATTCGCAAGCTGGGATAAACGTCTTATGAACATCGATCGCATCGCATTTCTGCGCCGATTCGCACTCGCGACGCTAGCCGGGTTGCTGCTCGGCCTCGCCGGTTGCAACACGGTGCATGGCTTCGGCGAAGATCTGCAGCATCTGGGCGGATCGATCAGCAACAAGGCGTCGCAGTAAGTGGATTTTGTCTCGCCGGACGGCGTGAACGACGTGAAAGCGCGTCGTCGTCCGGCTTCGAACAGGCTAAAGCGTCATGGATAAATTCATCGTACATACCGGCGTCGTGGCGCCGCTCGATCGCGAAAACGTCGACACCGACGCGATCATTCCGAAGCAGTTCCTGAAGTCGATCAAGCGTACGGGTTTCGGTCCGAACGCATTCGACGAATGGCGTTATCTCGACCACGGCGAGCCGGGTCAGGACAACTCGAAGCGTCCGCTGAACCCGGATTTCGTGCTGAACCAGCCGCGTTATCAGGGCGCGTCGGTGCTGCTCGCGCGCCAGAACTTCGGCTGCGGCAGCTCGCGCGAGCACGCGCCGTGGGCGCTGCAACAGTACGGCTTCCGCGCGATCATCGCGCCGAGCTTCGCGGATATCTTCTACAACAACTGCTTCAAGAATGGCCTGTTGCCGATCGTGCTGACGGATTCACAGGTCGACCATCTGTTCAGCGAAACATTTGCGTTCAACGGCTTCCAGCTGACGGTCGACCTCGAAAAGCAGGTCGTGCGCACGGCGGACGGCAGCGCCGAATATCCGTTTGAAGTCGCGGCGTTCCGCAAGTACTGCCTGCTGAACGGTTTCGACGATATCGGCCTCACGCTGCGTCACGCGGACAAGATTCGCCAGTACGAAGCCGAGCGCATCGCGAAGCAGCCTTGGCTCAATAACCGCCTCGTACGCTAAGACGTGCGTCCGATCCAGGCCATAGAAACCAACAAGGAATACGCATGAAGATCGCAGTGTTGCCGGGCGACGGCATTGGCAAGGAAATCGTCAAGGAAGCTGTCAAGGTTCTGAACGTGCTCGGCGAGAAGTTCGAGCTCGAAGAAGCACCGGTTGGCGGCGCGGGCTACGAAGCAGCCGGTCATCCGCTGCCGGAAGCCACGCTCAAGCTCGCGAAGGAAGCGGACGCTATCCTGTTCGGCGCGGTCGGCGACTGGAAATACGATTCGCTCGAACGTGCGCTGCGCCCGGAACAGGCCATTCTCGGCCTGCGCAAGCATCTGCAACTGTTCGCGAACTTCCGTCCGGCCATCTGCTATCCGCAACTGACGGGCGCGTCGTCGCTGAAGCCGGAAATCGTCTCGGGCCTCGACATCCTGATCGTGCGCGAACTGAACGGCGACATCTACTTCGGCTCGCCGCGCGGCGTGCGGGCAGCGCCGGACGGTCCGTTCGAAGGCGCGAAAGAAGGCTTCGACACGATGCGTTATTCGGAGCCCGAAGTGCGCCGCATCGCGCATGTCGCGTTCCAGGCAGCGCAAAAGCGCGACAAGAAGCTGACTTCCGTCGACAAGGCGAACGTGCTCGAGACGTCGCAGCTGTGGAAGGACGTGATGATCGATGTCTCGAAGGAATACGCGGACGTCGAGCTGTCGCACATGTACGTCGACAACGCGGCGATGCAACTCGTGAAGGCGCCGAAGTCGTTCGACGTGATCGTCACGGGCAACATGTTCGGCGACATTCTGTCGGATGAAGCGGCCATGCTGACAGGCTCGATCGGCATGCTGCCGTCGGCTTCGCTCGACAAGAACAACAAGGGTCTGTACGAGCCGTCGCACGGTTCGGCGCCGGACATCGCGGGCAAGGGCATTGCGAATCCGCTGGCTACGATTCTCTCCGCAGCGATGATGCTGCGCTATTCGCTGAGCAAGGCCGAGCAGGCCGACCGCATCGAAAGCGCTGTGAAAAAGGTGCTGGAACAAGGCTATCGCACCGGCGACATCCTCACGCCGGGCTGCAAGCAGGTCGGCACGGAAGCCATGGGCGACGCTGTTATCGCCGCGCTGTAATTGTTGAGCAAACACGCGTGAATCGGCTATTTCCGGGCTGATTCACGCAAATCGCGGCGCCCGCGCCGCACAAAACGGGTTTTCGTGTAGACTCATGTGATGGCGACGATTCCTCAAATCTCCTCGATTTCGACACTGCGCGGCAAAACGGCCCGCGTGGTTGCGCTCGCCATTACCATCAAAACGATTACCCCGAAAACGATCACGAAGCGCTGATCGTCCGTCGTGCCCGCCCATCTTCCCCGCGCGGTCACTGCGGGCAAAGATGCGGGGAAGTGTCCATTCGAAGGGTATGAAGTCATGAACGTAGGTCTCGTAGGTTGGCGCGGCATGGTCGGCAGCGTCCTCATGCAACGCATGCAGGAAGAACGCGATTTCGATCTGATCGAACCGGTGTTTTTCAGCACCAGCAACGCGGGCGGCAATGCGCCGTCGTTCGCCAAAAACGAGACCAAGCTCAAAGATGCTTCCAGCATCGACGACCTGAAGAAGTGCGACGCCATCATCTCCTGCCAGGGCGGCGACTACACGAACGAAGTGTTCCCGAAGCTGCGCGCAGCGGGCTGGAACGGTTACTGGATCGACGCAGCTTCGTCGCTGCGCATGAAGGATGACGCCGTCATCATTCTCGATCCCGTCAACCTCGACGTGATCAAGGACGCGCTGGTCAAGGGCCAGAAGAATTTCATCGGCGGTAACTGCACGGTCAGCCTGATGCTGATGGCGCTGGGCGGCCTGTTCCGCGAAAACCTCGTCGACTGGATGACGGCCATGACGTATCAGGCTGCATCGGGCGCGGGCGCGCAAAACATGCGCGAACTGCTGAGCCAGATGGGCACGCTCAATGGCGCAGTAAAGGACGAACTGGCCAATCCTTCGTCGGCCATTCTCGATATCGACCGCCGCGTGCTGGCCGCAATGAACAGCGACAGCATGCCGACCGACCATTTCGGCGTGCCGCTCGCCGGCTCGCTGATTCCGTGGATCGACAAGGATCTCGGCAACGGCATGTCGAAGGAAGAGTGGAAAGGCGGCGCGGAAACCAACAAGATTCTCGGCAAGCCGGCCATGGGCCAGCCGGGCTCGATTCCCGTCGACGGTCTGTGCGTGCGTATCGGCGCAATGCGCTGCCACTCGCAGGCGCTGACCATCAAGCTGAAGAAGGACGTGCCGCTCGACGAAGTGAACGGCATCCTGGCTTCGGCGAACGACTGGGTGAAGGTCGTACCGAACGAGCGCGAAGCGTCGATGCGCGATCTGTCGCCCGCCGTGGTGACGGGCACGCTGACGGTCCCCGTCGGCCGCGTGCGCAAGCTCGCGATGGGCGGCGAATATCTGTCGGCATTTACGGTCGGCGACCAACTGTTGTGGGGTGCTGCAGAGCCGCTGCGTCGTATGCTTCGCATTCTGCTCGACAAGTAAAGTAAACTAGCGCGTTAGCTGATCGACGCGTAGAAAACTTCCAAAAAGCGTCGCGTTTTTCGCGGCGCTTTTTTATTGTGCATTTCAGAATCTTGTCGCCAACACTTCTAAGCATGCGCCGCACGACCGCGCACGAAAGGTCCCGATGACGGCCCGATTCCCTCATCTTCAAGCCGCCACACGCAGCGGCTCGCAACGGATTGCGGCAGCCGTCGCGATCGTCTTTGCCAGTGCAGTTTCGATTCCGGGCGCAGCCTACGCGCAAACGGCGACGACAGGCGCCGCAAGCGCTGCTGCAGCCGCGAGCGCACCCGCGGCCGCCGCTGCAGGTGGCGCGCAATTCACGGTCCAGCCCGGGCAATCGCTGAACGACGCCGCGATCGCGATGACGCAGTCGCACGACCGCACCGTGCTCGCGCGCGCGGCGAAAGCGATCTTCGACGCAAATCCGAACGCCTTCATGGGGCACGATCAAAACCGTCTGCGGCTGGGCGCTGTGCTGAACCTGCCGGCCGTCGATGCGACGGGTGCAGCGGTTGCGTCGACAGCATCGAGTGAGGCTGCTGCCTCGGCCAGTTCCGCCTCCGCGCCCGCTGCACCGGTGGCTGGCGCGAGCGCGGCGGGTGTATCGTCGGTTGCAGCGACAGCGACGGCAGCATCTGCGCCTTCGACGCAAGGCGCCAGCGCGCCCGCCACGGCCGAAGCGACGTCTTCTCCCGCGGTCAGCGCGTTGCCCACGAGCGGCGCAGCCGCGGCATCCGGTGCGAGTGGCACGCAGTCGTACACAGGTTCCATCCAGAGCAGCGAGCCCGCCGCGACGCCGGGCACGCCTGCAACTGGCGGTGCGCAAGCCGCTTCGCAGGCGCGTCCGTCGAGCTTGCAGCAACTGCTTGCGCTGAAAAACCGCGTGCTGATGGAATTGCAGAAGCACGGCATCGGCAAGCAGCCCGCCGCGAACGATACGGGCACGACTGCGCCCGGCGCGACGCAGCCTTCGAGCGCGACGGCGGCTGGGCCTGCCCATGTCACGCCTTCGGCCACGCAGCCTGCTAACCAGCCGGCCGGCATTCCGCAGGAATATCTCGCCGGTGCCGGCATCGTCGGCGCGGCGCTGGTCGCGTTGCTGGCCGGTCTGACGATGCGTCGGCGTCGCAAGGCGGCACGCGCGCAGGAGGCTGCGAGCGAAGAAGTCACACGCGACGATGAAACGCCGCCCGTCGCACCGCTCGCCGTCGCACGACACGATGAAGCGCCTTCCGCGGTGCAAGAGCCGTTGGAAGCCAAACCGCACGACGTCGCTGAGCCTTCGTCAGCATTCGAGCACGAGCATGAGCATGAGCCTAGGCACGTGCCCGAAACGTTCGAATCCGCTTCCACCGAAGCCTCGCTCGACGCTGCCGCAGCGCTCGGCGCCGACGCGTTGCCGCACGAATCGCTCGATCCGGCACGCGAAGAAGCGCGCGCCGCCGAAGCCGCCGAGCTTGAGCAGACAGCGCGCGAACACGAACTGACACCAGACGAGCCGGCTACAGCAGGACCAGTTGCTGAAAAAGTGCACGATGAGCCGCCTGTTCACGAACCCGTCGAAGCGCATTTCGCGCAGCCGGCCGAGCCGCCAGTCGATGAGTCCGTCGCAGAGCACAAGCCCGTCGTGCTCGACCTCGACGCAACGCCTGCAATCGAGCAACAAGAGCCCACGTTCGAGCAGCCCACGGCGTCGGTTGCGCCGCCCATTCAGCTGGATCACGTGGAACCGGCCGCACAGCACGAACAGCTGATCGAGCCGCTGCCCGAACTCGTCGACAGAGTGCATGACGCCGACGACGAACCGGAGCAAGGCGCGGCAGCGTCGCTTCCGCTCGGCGCGCCGCCGCCGCTGGAACCGGCTGTGCCGGATGCCTTCCCGCGCGACGCGATGCGCGCGCTCGACAGCATCGACGACTTCGCGCTGCCGCCGCGTGGCGAGCAGTCGGCAGCGAGCGCGCCCGCTGTTATGCAGCCGGTCGTCGCGCCTGAGATCACGGCGCAGCAGGCTGTGCCGCTGCACGGGTCGGATACACCCGCTGTCGCGGATCAGATCATTGCGGGCACGGCAGGCGCTGCGGCCGTCGCCGGTCTGGGCGCGGCGCGCTTCGGCGCGTTGAAGCTCGATTTCGACCTGGAACTGCCGCCGTCTCCGTCGCAGGTCGTGCCCGCGTTCACGCCGGCAGAGATCGCGCGTATCTCCCGTAACAAACTCGATCTGGCCGTCGAGTACATCGATCTCGGCGATCTCGTCGGAGCACGCACGCTGATCAACGAAGTCATCGAGTCAAACGATGCCGACTCGCGCGCCGACGCCCGCGCATTGCTGTCGACGCTCGCGCCGCTTTCGTGATGACCCGGATCGCGCTTGGCATCCAGTACGACGGCGCTGCGTTTTGCGGCTGGCAGTCGCAGCCGCACGGTAAAACCGTGCAGGACGAGCTCGAGCGGGCGCTGCACGAATTCGCGCTGACGCCGCTGCCGACGGTCGTGGCAGGGCGCACGGATACGGGCGTCCACGGTCTCGGGCAGGTTGTGCATTTCGATACCGAACTCGACCGCGCCGAGTTTTCGTGGGTGCGCGGCACGAACGCCTTCTTGCCGTCGACGGTTGCCGTGCAATGGGCCAAGCCGATGCCGGATGACTTCCACGCGCGCTTCTCGGCTTTCGAGCGCACGTATTACTACGCGCTCTACGTGCATCCCGTGCGCTCGCCGATGCTCGCGAGCCGGGCCGGCTGGATTCACACCCCGCTCGACATCGATGCAATGCGCGAAGCGGCCGCCTGTCTGATCGGCCAGCATGATTTTTCGTCGTTCCGTTCGTCGGAATGTCAGGCCAAGACGCCCGTCAAGCACCTGTATCAGATCGATATCCGGCCGCAGGGCGACTTCATCCACTTCCGCTTTCGCGCGAACGCATTCCTGCATCACATGGTGCGCAACCTGATGGGCTGCCTCGTCGCCGTGGGCCGCGGGCGCTATCCGTCGACGTGGCTCGCCGAAGTGCTGGAAGCCCGCGATCGCAAGCTCGCGGCACCGACTTTCATGCCCGACGGGCTGTATCTCGCTCAAGTGGGCTATCCTGAACCGTTCGCCGTGCCTGCGCCGCAAGCGGGCAGCGTTCCGTGGAGCACCGTTTGGACCGACTCATGACTTCCGCCGATACCCAAGCTGCAACCGATTCATCCGCCACCGACACCGTGCCGCACCGCACCCGCATCAAGCTGTGCGGGCTCGGCAATGCCGCCGACGTCGCCCACGCTGTCGCACTTGGCGCTGACGCGATCGGCCTCGTGTTCTATCCGCCCAGCCCGCGCTCGCTGAGTATCGCGCAGGCGGTCGAAATGACACGCGTGGTGCCGCCGTTTGTTTCGGTGGTCGGTCTGTTCGTGAATCCGACGGCGGACTGGTTCAGCGAAGTCACCTGCAACGTGCCGCTGTCGATGCTGCAGTTCCACGGCGACGAAACGCCCGAGCAATGCGAAAAGCTCGCTGGCGTTGCGGGTTTGCCTTGGTTGCGCGCATTGCGGGTTTCGCCCGATACTCAACCGGCCGATTTGGTAAAATCGGCGCTTAACTATTCGGCCGCCAGTGGTCTCCTGTTCGACACGCATGTCGACGGCTACGGCGGCGGCGGGAAGGTCTTCGATTGGTCACTTATTCCAGCAGAGCTCGCGCGTCGGGCCGTTTTGAGTGGTGGGTTGAGCACGCAAAACGTTCGTGATGCGATTCATCGTGTGCGCCCGTACGCGGTCGATGTCTCGAGCGGCATCGAAGTGCCGGGCGCAAAGGGCGTGAAGGATCACGCCCGCATGGCGGCGTTCGTACGCGCAGTGCGCGAAGCGGACGCCCGGTGATTCCCAGGCCGCGCCTCGCAGCGTGCGGGTGCTGCGGCGAACTGAGAAGAGTGACGGAATATGTACAACTTACCTGATGAACGTGGCCATTTCGGCCAATATGGCGGCGTGTTCGTCGCCGAAACGCTGATGCACGCGCTCGACGAGCTGCGTGTCGCGTACGAAAAATACTCTGTTGATCCCGACTTCATCGCCGAATACGAGCGCGAACTGAAGTACTTCGTGGGTCGTCCTTCCCCTGTCTATCACGCGCAACGCTGGAGCGAACTGCTCGGCGGCGCGCAGGTTTATCTGAAGCGCGAAGACCTGAACCACACGGGCGCGCACAAGGTGAACAACGTGATCGGCCAGGCGCTGCTCGCCAAACGCATGGGCAAACCGCGCGTGATCGCCGAGACGGGCGCGGGCCAGCACGGCGTCGCCACGGCGACCATCGCGGCGCGCTTCGGCATGGAGTGCATCGTGTACATGGGCGCGGAAGACGTGCGCCGCCAGGCTGCGAACGTCTACCGGATGAAGCTGCTGGGCGCGACCGTCGTGCCCGTCGAGTCCGGTTCGCGCACGCTGAAGGACGCGCTGAACGAAGCGATGCGCGACTGGGTTACGAACGTCGAAAACACGTTCTACATCATCGGCACGGTGGCCGGTCCGCACCCGTATCCGATGATGGTGCGCGACTTCCAGCGCGTGATCGGCGACGAATGCAAGGTGCAGATGCCCGAACTGACGGGGCGTCAGCCGGACGCCGTAATTGCGTGCGTTGGCGGTGGATCGAACGCGATGGGGATCTTTTACCCGTATATCGACGATAAATCGGTGAAATTGATCGGCGTCGAAGCAGCGGGTGACGGTATCGATACAGGTCGTCATGCGGCGTCGCTGACTGGTGGCACGCCCGGCGTGCTGCACGGCAACCGCACGTATCTGCTGCAGGACGAGAACGGCCAGATCATCGAGACGCATTCGGTGTCGGCAGGTCTCGACTATCCGGGCGTCGGTCCCGAGCACGCTTGGCTGAAGGACAGCGGCCGCGCCGAATATGTCGGCATCACCGACGAAGAGGCGCTCAAGGCGTTCCACGACTGCTGCCGCATCGAAGGCATCATTCCCGCGCTCGAATCGAGCCACGCGCTCGCGTACGCGGCGAAGCTGGCGCCGACCTTGCCGAAGGACAAAATCCTTCTGGTGAACCTGTCGGGCCGGGGCGACAAGGACATGCACACGGTCGCTGAGCGATCGGGCATCCAGTTCTGAGCGCCCACGCGATGCGCGACGAGTTCGAGCAGCCGCAGCCGCCCGCACCGAGCGGCGACGCAGAAGCACGCGTCGTCGAGGCGTTGCGCGCGGGCGCTGCGCCGCTGTTGCCGGTGCCTGCCGGCATCGAACTGCTGAACCGCGATTTTCTGACCGATGCTGCGAACCTGCCGGATGGCTCGATCGATCTGATCTTGGCCGATCCGCCGTACGGTCTGGGCAAGGATTATGGCAACGATTCCGATATGCGCTCGGGCGAAGACTTTCTCGCCTGGACGCGTACCTGGCTCGATCTCGCCATTCCTAAGCTCAAGCCGTCGGGTTCGCTGTATATCTTCTGCACGTGGCAGTACGCGCCGGAAATCTTCGTGTTTCTGAAGAGCCGCCTGATGATGGTCAACGAGATCATCTGGGACCGGCGCGTGCCGAGCATGGGCGGCACGACGCGCCGTTTTACGTCAGTGCACGACAACATCGGTTATTTCGCGGTATCGAAAGACTATTATTTCGATCTCGATCCCGTCCGCATCCCGTACGATGCCGCCACGAAGAAGGCGCGTTCGCGTAAGTTGTTCGAAGGTAGCAAGTGGCTCGAGATGGGCTACAACCCGAAGGACGTCTGGTCGGTTTCGCGTCTGCACCGGCAGCACGCGGAACGCGTCGACCATCCGACCCAGAAACCGCTCGAAATCGTCGAGCGGATGGTGTTGGCGAGTTGTCCTCCGGGCGGCCGCGTGCTCGATCCCTTTATGGGAAGCGGTACGACGGCCGTCGCTTGCACCCGGCAGAAGCGCGAATTCGTCGGCTATGAGATCAATGAAAGTTACTGTGCGATAGCGCGAGAACGCGTCGGTTTAGCGGCGAATCCGCCCGAACCCGTGTCGCGCCGCAAGGCAGCTGCCGTCAACACAACGACGACGGCCTGACTGGCAACCACGCGCAGTTATCGACTTCGAGAAAATTCCATGTCCCGTATTCAATCGACGTTCGCGGCACTGGCCGCGCAGGGCAAGAAAGGTCTGATTCCGTTCATCACCGCGGGTGATCCCGATCCGGCGCGCACCGTCGAGTTCATGCACGCGCTCGCCAAGGGCGGCGCCGATGTGATCGAACTCGGCGTGCCGTTTTCGGACCCGATGGCCGACGGCCCGGTGATCCAGCAATCGTCGGAGCGCGCGCTGGCAAAAGGCGTGTCGCTCAAACACGTGCTCGCCGACGTCAAGCGGTTCCGCGAAACCAACGACACCACGCCCGTCGTCCTGATGGGCTACGCGAACCCGATCGAGCGTATGGGCGCCGACGCTTTCGCGAAGGCTGCAAAGGAAGCAGGCGTCGACGGCATCCTGGTTGTCGACTATCCGCCTGAAGAGTCGGCTAATTTCGCCGAAACGATGAAGGCGGCCGGTATCGATCCGATTTTCCTGCTCGCGCCCACGTCGACGGACGAGCGCATCGCGGAGGTTGGTAAAATCGCGTCCGGTTACGTCTACTATGTATCGCTCAAGGGTGTCACGGGCTCTGCAAATCTGGACGTTTTGAGCATCGCGGGTAAAATCCCGGCCATCAAGTCGCGCGTACCGCTGCCGGTGGGCGTCGGTTTCGGCATTCGCGACGCGCAATCCGCGCGCGCTGTGGCCGAAGTTTCCGATGCCGTCGTGATCGGCAGCCGTATCGTGCAATTGCTCGAAGAAGCAGCACCCGAGTCCGCTGCGGGCAAACTGACCGATTTCATTGCTGAAATTCGTCAGTCGCTCGACAGCATCGGCGCGACTGCCCGATAAACAACATTTTTTGTCGCGGTTAGCATGGCGGCGCGGTTTCTGCTGCGCCGCCTTTCGTATCGCGAATCCTGGAAGGAACCAACATGAGCTGGCTCGACAAACTGTTGCCGCCGAAAATCAAGCAAACCGACCCGAAAAGCCGCAAGGGCATTCCGGAAGGGCTGTGGATCAAGTGCCCGTCGTGCGAAGCGGTGCTGTACCGCAACGACGTCGAGGCGAATCTGCACGTCTGCCCGAAGTGCGACCACCATATGCGGATCGGCGCGCGTGAACGGCTCGACGGCTTGCTCGATCCGGAAGGCCGCTATGAAATCGGCCAGGAAATCCTGCCGGTCGACGCGCTGAAGTTCAAGGACAGCCGCAAGTATCCTGACCGCCTGAAAGAGGCGATGGAAGACACCGACGAAACCGACGCGATGGTCGTGATGGGCGGCGCAATCCACACGCTGCCCGTTGTGGTCGCAAACTTCGAGTTCGCGTTCATGGGCGGCTCGATGGGTTCCGTGGTCGGCGAGCGCTTCGCGCGCGGCGCGCAGAACGCGATCGAGCAGCACGTTCCGTTTATCTGCTTCACCGCTTCGGGCGGCGCGCGTATGCAGGAAAGCCTGCTGTCGCTGATGCAGATGGCCAAGACCACGGCCATGCTGACCAAGCTCGCCGAAGCCAAGCTGCCGTTCATTTCCGTGCTGACCGACCCGACCATGGGCGGCGTATCGGCGAGCTTCGCGTTCCTCGGCGACGTCGTGATCGCGGAACCGAAGGCGCTGATCGGCTTTGCGGGCCCGCGCGTGATCGAACAGACTGTGCGCGAAAAGCTGCCGGAAGGCTTCCAGCGCGCCGAATTCCTGCTGCAAAAGGGCGCGATCGACATGATCGTCGACCGTCGCAAGCTGCGCGAAGAACTCGCGCAACTGATGGCGTTGCTGACGCGCCAGCCGGCCGACGCCGTCGCCTGATGCCGTATCGGGCCGTGACCTTGAGCCACGGCCAGCAGAAAAAACCAACGCGCCGCGAGAAGTCTTCAAGCGGCGCGTTGTCATTTCTAGGATAATTCCGGTCCGCACTGCCAGTTTTTCAGATGACCACATTCCCCACTCTCGACGCGTGGCTCACGCACCTGGAATCCGCCCATCCCGTCGGTATCGACATGGGACTCGCGCGCATCAGCAAGGTACGTGACGCGTTGGACCTGAAGTTCGCGTGCCCGGTGATCACCGTCGGCGGCACGAACGGCAAGGGTTCGACCTGCGCGATCCTCGAATCGATTCTGCTGCGCGCCGGCTACACGGTGGGTTGTCACACATCGCCGCACTTGCTGACGTTCAACGAGCGCGCGCGGATCAACGGCCAGATGGCGACGGATGCCGACCTGTTGCCGCATTTCGAGGCCGTCGAGAAGGCGCGCCAGTCGCTGCCTGAGCCTGTTTCGCTGACGTATTTCGAGTTCACGACGCTGGCGATCATGCATCTGTTCGCCGAGCGCGGCCTCGATGTGGTGATTTTCGAAGTGGGGCTGGGCGGACGGCTCGACGCCGTCAACATCCTCGATACCGATTGCGCGATTATCACGAGCATCGACATCGATCACACCGACTTCCTCGGCGATACGCGCGAGAAAATCGCGTTCGAGAAGGCTGGCATTTTCCGCGCGGGCAAGCCGGCAATCTGCGCCGATCCTGTGCCGCCCCAAACGCTGATCGACCACGCGGAGAAAATTGGCGCCGAATTGTGGCTTTTTGGGCGCGATTTCCGCTACGAAGCGCAACCGGGCAACGAACGCCAGCAATGGAGCTACATCGGCCCGACGATGCGTCGTTCGGCGCTGGCTTACCCGGCGCTGCGTGGCGCCAATCAGTTGATCAATACGACAGCCGCGCTGGCGGGCCTCGAAGCGCTGCGCGACCGTTTGCCCGTGTCGGCGCAGGATATTCGCCTCGGTCTCGCCAATGTCGAACTGCCGGGACGCTTCCAGGTGCTGCCGGGCAAGCCGTCGATCGTGCTCGATGTCGGCCACAATCCGCACGCGGCCGCCGTGTTGGGTCAGAATCTCGGCAACATGGGCTATTTTCCGTACACGTACGCGGTATTTGGCTCGATGCGGGACAAGGACATTGCGGGCGTACTCGAACATCTGAAGGGCGAAATCGATCACTGGAACGTGACCGATCTGCCTACGCCGCGCGCAGCCAGCGCGGAGGAACTGGAGACGGCACTGCACGAAGCTGGTGTTATCGAAGGGCCGGATCGCAGCGTGACGCGTTTCGCGACGCCCGCAGAAGCTTTCCAGGATGCGATAAAACGAGCCTCCGACAATGATAGAATCGTGGTTTTCGGCAGTTTCTATACGGTTGCCGGCGTGATGGCGTACCGTAAATCGCAGCAACACTGAACGCGCGGGCCTCGACCAAGCCATTCATGGGTATTTTTTCGTTCGGCAAGAAAGACGACGCACCTACGCGGCGCGGCGCAAATTCCAGTTCCACTCGCGGTAGTCGTGCCGAGCGCGCTGAACGCGCGGAGCGGGTCGAACGGCGCAGCCGACGCACGGACCGTTCCGGCGATGCCGACGCGATGCTGCTGGACCCCACGCTTCCCGAAAAGCAGCGCGCACGCCGCCGCCTCGTTGGCGCGATCGCGCTGGTGATTGCAGCAGTCGTCATCCTGCCGATGGTGCTGGATTCCCACCCGAAGCCTGTCACCGACGACATTTCCATCGATATCCCGAACCGTCCTGCGCCGAAGCCGCGCGCAGCGGAAGACTCCGATACGCAAGCCGCCGTCGCGCCTGACAATCCCGCTGCGCCGGAGGCCGCAATGGCCGCCTCGGGCCTTGCGCCCGCAGCCTCAGGCTCGGCCACCACAGGCGCCGTCGCTTCGCAGCGCGACAAATCCAGCGACAGCAGCAAGAACGCACCCATCGCGATGACGCCGGCGAAGCCGCAAACGGCGCCCGCTATCGTCGCGAACAATGCGCCGGCGAAGCCGGCAGCGAAACCGCAGGCCGACACGAAGCCCGCAGCAAAACCGGAACAGAAACCCGTAGTGACAGAATCGGCGCAGACCCCCGCGTCGGGCACCGAAACCGGCACGCCCGCGGCGCCTCCTGGCAGCCGCTTTGCTGTCCAGCTCGGCTCGTTCCAGGACGACGCCAGCGCGCATGCGTGGCTGACCAAGTTGAAAGCGGCCGGAGTGCCCGTATATACGGAGCGTCGCAAGCAGGCTGACGGCACTTCCCGTACCCTGTTGCGTGCTGGTCCGTTTGCGGACCGGGCGGCGGCGTCGGCGGCAATCGCGAAGGTGCGCGAAGCTGGCTTGACGTCGGGTGCGAACAACGGCGCTGCGCAGTAATCCGGCGATGTTCACCGCGTTCGACTACGCTGTAATGGCGGTGATCGCCCTGTCGGCCATGCGCGGCACCTGGCGCGGCTTTTTGTCCGAGGTATTCGGGCTGATCGGCTGGGTGGTCGCGTTTCTGGTGGCGGCGCGTTTCGTGGGGCTGTTAGTGCCCTATGTGCCGGCGAACTGGCCGGGCGGCGCGCTGACGCAGTGGCTGATCGCGTTCGCGGCGATCGTGATCGGCGTGATGCTGGTGGCCAGCGTGGCGAATGCGCTGCTGCACCGGCTGGTGCAGGTGTCCGGCCTGGGCGGTATCGACCGCTCGCTTGGACTGATGTTCGGCCTCGTACGCGGGGTCATACTGGTGCTGGTTCTGGTCGCCCTCGGTGGCTTGACCGACCTGCCCAAACAGGAATTCTGGCGCAACGCGCTGCTGCGGCCCTACGCCGAGCAGGGCGTGCGAGAGTTGAAGCCTCTGCTTCCCGATACCCTCGCCGCCTACGTCCACGTGTAACGCGATCGTTGCACGCAAGCGGGACGAAGGCGGATGACAAGGCGGGCCGTTGGTGAAGCATGCGACCACGGCGCGCGCGGCTGCCTCCCAGGCGGACCGCACAGATCGAATTTCGTACCCTTTGAAGGACATGCCATGTGCGGCATCGTAGGCGTAGTTTCCCAGTCTCCCGTCAACCAGCTTCTGTATGACAGCCTGCTGTTGCTGCAGCACCGCGGTCAGGACGCAGCCGGTATCGCCACGGCGAACGGCAACAATTTCCACATGCACAAGGCCAACGGCATGGTGCGCGACGTGTTCCGCACGCGCAACATGCGCAGCCTGCCCGGCAATAGCGGCATTGGCCAGGTGCGTTACCCGACGGCGGGTTCTGCGTCGAGCGAAGAAGAAGCCCAGCCGTTCTACGTGAACGCGCCGTTCGGCCTCATCCTTGCGCACAACGGCAATCTGACGAACTGGCAGCAACTCAAAGACGAGATGTTCCGCGTCGATCGTCGCCACATCAACACGAATTCCGACACGGAAGTCATGCTCAACGTGTTCGCGCACGAATTGCAGCTGGCCAGTTCGGGTCTGCAACTCGATCCCGCCGCGCTGTTCAAGGCTGTGTCGGGCGTGCATCGCAGGGTGCGCGGCTCGTACGCAATCGTGTCGCTGATTTCGGGCTACGGCCTGCTCGGCTTCCGCGACCCGTTCGGTATTCGTCCGCTGTGTATCGGCAAGCTGGAAACGGCGTCGGGCACGGAATGGATGCTGGCGTCGGAATCGGTGGCGCTGGAAGGCATCGGTTTTGAATTCGTGCGCGACGTGGCGCCGGGCGAAGCGATCTTCATCGACTTCGAAGGCAACTTCCACTCGCAACAGTGCGCGCCGAACGCGAGCCTGAACCCGTGCATCTTCGAACTCGTGTATCTCGCGCGTCCGGACTCGGTGCTCGACGGCGTGCCCGTCTACAACGCGCGTCTGCGCATGGGCGACTATCTGGCCGAGAAGATCCTGCGCGAACTGCCGGAAGACGTGAAGATCGACGTCGTGATGCCGATTCCCGATTCGTCGCGCCCCGCAGCGATGCAGGTCGCCGCGAAGCTCGGCGTCGAATATCGCGAAGGCTTCTTCAAGAACCGCTACGTGGGCCGCACCTTCATCATGCCGGGCCAGGCAGTGCGCAAGAAGTCGGTGCGCCAGAAGCTGAACGCGATGGGCATCGAGTTCAAGGGCAAGAACGTGCTGATCGTCGACGATTCCATCGTGCGCGGCACGACGTCGCATGAAATCGTGCAGATGGCGCGCGATGCGGGCGCGAACAAGGTGATCTTTGCGTCGGCGGCGCCGCCCGTGAAGTTCCCGAACGTGTACGGCATCGACATGCCGACGCGCAGCGAACTCGTCGCGCACGGCCGTTCGGACGAAGAAGTGGCGCGTTTGATCGGCGCCGACTTCCTCGTGTATCAGGACGTCGATGCGCTGAAGAATGCTGTCCGCGACATCAACCCGGCGCTGAAGGAGTTCGAATCGTCGTGCTTCGACGGCAACTACATCACGGGTGACGTGACGTCGGAATACCTCGACCGCATCGAATCCGCACGTCTCGCACCGTCCGCGCAGTCGGACCGCGACGCAGCGAGCGAAGCGATCGACGGCGGTGCTGCGCGTTCGCAACTGCACCTGCAACTGTCGGTCGAGTAACGCGTCGTAAGCGCGCGAGAACCGAAGGTCTAGATCTCGCGCGCTGCGTTCGGACCCGAAAGCCCGGGCGCGGTGTTACCATCGGTTCTTGCGTCGATTTGATCTCAGCTTGCGGACGCGGGGAAACCCAAAACAGCTAAAGCGAACGGTGAGCAGCAGCACTCATCGCGCTTACAGCGTTCCCCGCACACAAAGCCCGCTTTTGCCGACGCAAAGCGGGCTTTTTTGTTGCTCTCTCGCGCGTATGCTCCAACGGCAAGTGCGCACGGCACGGAAAAACGGAACGGAACGAACATGGACGACTCTCTCAACTTCGACACACTCGCGGTCCGCTCGGGCACGTTGCGAAGCGACTTCAACGAACATTCTGAAGCGATCTTTCTGACGTCGAGTTTTGTGTTTGCGAGCGCCGCAGAAGCTGCCGACCGCTTTAAGAATTCCGAAGACTATTACACGTACTCGCGCTTCACGAATCCGACTGTGACGATGTTCCAGGAACGTCTCGCGGCGCTCGAAGGCGGCGAAGCGTGCATGGCGACGGCCTCGGGAATGAGCGCGATCATGTCGGTGGTGATGTCGGCGTTGCAGGCGGGCGATCACCTCGTCAGTTCGCAGAGCCTGTTTGGCTCGACGCTCGGCATGTTCTCGCAGATTTTCAGCAGGTTCGGCATCACGACCACGTTCGTCGATCCGACCGATCTCGACGCGTGGAAAAATGCGGTGCGTCCTGAGACGAAGATGTTCTTCCTCGAAACGCCGTCGAACCCGTTGACTGAAATCGCCGACATCGCAGCGATCAGCAAGATCGCGAAGTCCGCCAATGCGCTGTTCGTCGTCGACAACTGTTTCTGTAGCCCGGCGCTGCAGCAGCCGCTGAAACTGGGCGCCGACGTCGTGATGCATTCGGCGACCAAATTTCTCGACGGGCAAGGGCGCGTGCTGGGCGGCGCGCTGGTCGGCTCGAAGCAGTTCATCATGGAAAAGGTGTTCCCGTTCGTGCGCAGCGCGGGCCCGACGCTGTCCGCGTTCAACGCGTGGGTGTTGCTGAAGGGCATGGAAACACTGCCGCTGCGCGTCGAGCGTCAGTCGGCGAACGCGCTCGAAATCGCGCGCTGGCTCGAACAGCATCCGGCTGTGAACCGCGTGTTCTATCCGGGGCTCGAGTCGCATCCGCAGTACGAGATTGCGAAGCGTCAGCAGAAGGCGGGCGGCGCGATCGTGTCGTTCGAACTGAAGGGCAGTACGCCCGAGGAAATGCGCGCGAACGCGTGGCGTGTGATCGACGGCACGAAGATCTGCTCGATCACCGGCAATCTGGGCGATACGCGCACGACGATCACGCATCCCGCGACGACCACGCATGGCCGCGTCACGCCGGAAGCGCGCGCAGCAGCGGGCATCACGGAAGGTTTGATCCGTCTTGCCGTTGGTCTGGAGAATGCCACCGATATCCGCGACGATCTGGCGCGCGGTCTGGCCGGCTGACTAGTAAAGCAAAACGGGCGCGATACGGCGCCCGTTTTTCAATGCAGCAACGCGCGCCACTGACCCGGCGCCATCCCGAAGCGCCGCGTGAATGCGTGCGTATAGGCGCTCTGATCGCCAAAGCCCACTTCGAGCGCGACGTCCGTCAATGAGCGGCGCGGATCGGCCAGCAGCGTGACCGACGTGTCGAGCCTCAGACGCTGCAGATAGCGATGCGGCGTTTCGCCGAATGCATCGATGAACAATTGATGAAAGCGCCGCATGCCAAAGCCGCAATGCGCGGCGAGGTCTGCAATACGCAGCGGCTCGGACAGATGCGCGCGCAGCCAGGCGTCGATGCGCGCGAAATCGAGCCCCGCGCCGGGCGCAGCATCCACTGTGCCCGTGTCTTCGATGATCGCTGCGCACAAGCGTGCAGCCGCGTCCCAGTTGAAGCGCCGCCAGGCGGCATCGCCATCGATATGCCCGGTCGCGCGGCCGGCGATATGCGAAACCAGTTGCGTGAGCGACGAATCGATCGTCACCGCGCGAGCCCGGTCGAACAATCTTTGCGGCACAGCGACTGACGACGCAGGCAGATCGAGCACGAGCTGCCGGTTTTCGCCGACGCCCGCGTAGTCGTGCCGCGAGCCAGCAGGAATGAGCCACGCGGACGTGCTGTCGATTTCATTGGCGACGCCGTCCACGGCCATCACCATCGACCCATCCAGCCCGAGCACGATCTGATGGAAGTCGTGCACGTCCGACGCTTCCACCGCGCCGTAACGGCGCAGGGAAACGCTGGGCGCATCGATGACGGCGTGACTCACGACCTGCGGACCGCAAAAACGGTAAAAACGCTCAGACGTCGAGCAATTCGACTTCGAACACGAGCGTTGCATTCGGCGGAATCACGCCGCCCGCGCCGCGCACGCCATAGCCGAGTTGCGGTGGAATGGTGAGCTTGCGCACGCCGCCGACCTTCATGCCCTGCACGCCTTCGTCCCAGCCCTTGATGACCATGCCGCCGCCCAGCACGAACGCGAACGGGTCGTTGCGGTCCTTGCTCGAGTCGAACTTCTGGCCGTCCGTCAGCCAGCCGGTGTAGTGAACGCTGACGGTCTGGCCGGCCTTCGCCTCGGCGCCCGTGCCTTCCGTCAGATCTTCGTACTGGAGGCCCGAGGCCGTGGTGACTTTGGACATGCGATGCTCCTTGTAATCGTTCGAAACCGCTATTGTAGGCGTGTTGTCGTACTGTCGCGAAGATTGGCTGGACGGCCATGCCTATAATGTCCAGACCGCAACCAACGATAAACCGCCAACAAGGATGTCGATCGTGACCACGTCAACCCCGTCTCCTTCGGGCCGCAGCGAAGAGACGCCCGCCGTCACCGAACGCACCGCGCGCCGCAGCGCCGAAACGGCGCTTTTCATGCGCGATCACGTGCTGTCGCTGGTCTCGCACGACCTGCGCAGCCCGCTCAATGCCATTCATAGCTGGGCCTATGTGCTCGATCGCAAGATCGATACGAACGACGCGACCGCACAGCGTGCGCTCGAAGGCATTCGCAGCGGCGTCGAGCAGCAGGTGAAGCTGCTCGAATCGATCGTCGATACCACGCGTGCCGAGACCAAAGCGCTCGCGTTGACGCGTGCGCCGTTCGCGCTGCGTCCATTGCTCGACGAAACCATCGGCGACGTGCGCGAAGCGCTTGCGGTGCGGCGTGGTGTCACACTCGAACTCGACTCGTCGCTTGGCGCGCAGCAATTGAACGGCGACCGCGAGCGACTTGCCGCCGCGTTGTGGCTGCTCGGCACGTTCGCAGTCGAAGCGAGCGCGAGCGGCACGACGGTGAAGATCGACGCGAATGTTGATGCTTCGATGTTCCACGCTACCGTCGTCTGGCAGGCCACGCCCGCAGCGCTGACGGATACCGCGTTGCCCCACGTGCTCGAAAACTTCGCGCGTGCGCAAGCGACGCACCCGCGCGAAGCGGGCCGTATTTCGTGGGTGCTCGGGCTGTGCAAGCGCATTGCGGAAGCACACGACGGTGCATTCGAGCAGGGCGAATGGGCGGACGGCCAGCCGACCACGCTCAAGCTGCGCGTGCCGCTCGCTGGCGCATGAGCGCGCACCCGGCCTGGCCAGATGGCCAGCTCACGTGCGCGCAGCACTTTCAGATGCCTTTCGCCCTCTATACTGACGGCTTTAGTTGCCGGAGTCCTTCGCTTTGATCCAGTTCGTCGCCCTAATTGGCGCGTTGTTACTCGTTGCCCTCAACGGTTTCTTTGTTGCCGCGGAATTCGGTCTCGTCAAGCTGCGGCAGACGCGCGTCCAGACGCTTGCGGAGAAGCACGGCCTGCGCGGCAAGCTGCTCGCGAAGGTGCATGGCCGGCTGGATGCGTATCTGTCCGCGTGCCAACTGGGTATCACGCTTGCGTCGCTGGGACTTGGCTGGATTGGCGAGCCCGCGTTCGCTGAACTGCTGAACCCGGTGTTTCATCTGTTCGGCATTGAGAACGAGCAGTTGATCCACGGCATCTCGCTGTTCTTTGCGTTCTCGTGCATTTCGTTTCTGCACATCGTCGTGGGCGAACTGGCGCCGAAGTCGCTGGCCATCCGCCAGTCGGAGCATGTCTCGCTGTGGACGGCGATGCCGCTATACGGCTTCTATTGGGCGATGTACCCGGCAATCTGGGTGCTCAACTCGAGCGCGAACGCGGTACTGCGCCTCGCCGGTCTGACGGCCGATCACGGCGGCGACACGCATTACTCGACGGACGAACTGAAGCTGATCCTGCGCGGCCGCCACGCGAGCGTCGCGAATGAACTCGACGGTCCGAAGGACGCCTACTCGCAGGACGAATGGAACACGATCGCGCATTCGCTCGATTTTTCGCGCATGACCGTGTCCGACCTGATGCGGCCCGCGCACGAACTGGTGAGCTTGCGTCGCGATCTACCGTGGCGCGACAACATGCAGATCATCGCGCGCCATCGTTTCAGCCGTTATCCGTTGCTCGAAGATGGTACGGGCGAACGCGTGGCGGGGACGATCCATCTGAAGGATCTGCTGCTGGCGCGTCACGCTGGCAGCACGCTCGACGACCTGTCGCATTACGTGCGCCCCGTGCAGTACGTGAAGCCCAATATGCCTGCGCTCGAACTGTTCCGGCGCTTCCGCAAGGGCGCGCCGCATCTTGCGCTGGTCGGTCAGAAGAACGCTAAGCCGATCGGCTTCCTCACGCTCGACAATCTGCTGGGCGCACTCGTCGGCCAGATTCACGACGAGTTCCGCCAGGGCGACGCCGACTGGACGCGCATGGACGACGGCACGTTGATGGGCAAAGGCAGTTTGCCGGTGGTGTCGCTGGAGCGCGCGCTCGGTATCGATATCGACGAGGGCAGTGCTGAATCCGTTGGCGGTCTTGTGATCAACGCGCTCGCCGATCTGCCGGAAGAAGGGCAGCGCGTCGATTTCGATCGCTTCGACGTGGTCGTGAAGAAGATGAAGGGGCCGCGCATCGTGCTCGTGCGCGTTTATCCGAAGACGTACGACGATGAAGGCGGCTGAGCGTCACACCCGCGGCACCCCATCCTCCACGAGCACGGCCACAGGCATCGTCGTCAGCGCATCGCGCAGATAGAGCAAGCCGGTATCCTCGACCTTCGGCGCGGCCGGGCTCAGCCAGTCGAACAACGCGCGCCCGAACAGTTCTTCGGGCATCAGAACCGCCGTATCGTCCCACGCAATCGGATCGACGAGCGGCAGGTCGCTGTCGGCATCGAGCAAGGCCATCGACAGGCGCGTCGCGATCACCACGGCCCAGCAATTGCCCTGCCGGCGCGCGAACGCAATAGCGTGTTGCGCGTACTTGCCTTGCACCGTGAGCGGCACATAACTGCCGTTGCGCAGCAATTCGGGAATCTGCATGCGCAGCGCGAGCATGCGCTGGATGATCGCAAGCTTCACGCGGCCATCGCGCCAGCCGGCGAGATAGTCAGATGGCGGCGCTTCGGCGAGCATCGCATGACGCTGCGCGAAGTCGACGGGACGTCGGTTATCGGGATCGACGAGGCTGAAGTCCCATAGTTCGGTACCCTGATAGAGATCGGGCACGCCCGGCGATGCCAGCCGCAGCACCGTTTGCTGCAGGCTGTTCACGACACCTGCACGACCGATCCGCTTAACGAACGCGGTTAGCTCGCGCAAAAATCCATCGCGGCGCTGCGGCGCCAGAATGTCGAACAGAAACTCGCGGCAGCCATTCTCGAACGCCTCATCAGGTGCAAGCCACGTGGTGCGCAGCTTCGCTTCGCGCAGCGCCTTCAGTTGCCATTGCGCGACGCGCCCGGCGAGCGCTTTCACGCCGGCTTCGTCGTCGGGCGAAAGGCCCGGTGGCCAGCATCCCACCAACGTCTGATACAGCATCGCTTCGGCGCCGGCGTCTGGCGCCCAGTCGTCGGCGTTATCTTCCAGCGCGCGCCGGTGCGGCGTGTTCAACGTCGTCCACGCGCGCAGCGTCGCGATCCACTCATCGGCGATTTCGCTCAGCACGGCGATGCGCGCGCGCGTGTCCTCGCCGCGCTTGTGATCGTGAGTCGCCGTCGCGAGCATTGCGTGCGGGAAGCGCCGTGCGCGCTCCTGATTGCCCGCGTGAAACTGCTCGACCGTCAGCGCGAATTCGCCCGGATCCGCGCCCACTTCGCAACGCGACAGCAAACGCCCGTAGCGATAGCACGCGGTATCTTCGATCGCCTTCGCCGCGACGGGCGCCGTCAGTTGCGAGAACAGCGTCTGCACGGTGCGGCGCGCCGACGCCGTGTGATTGAACGCACCCGCGCCGCCGTTCTGCTGCGGCGCCTGTTGCGTGCCGTTGCGTCCATTGCCGGTTTCGTCCGCGCCGTTGCCGAGCCACGCATCGACGCGCGCCAGCACGCCATGATCGGCGCGCGACAGCGTCGCTTTCGCGGCATCGAGCGCGATGTCGAAGTACACGTTGTCCGCGGCGCTGCGCAGCCCGTTCTGAGGATAAATGCGATAGACGGGGAAATGCGCGGCCACCTCATTGGTGACGCGCCGGATCGTCGTGTAGGTGAAATCGCGCGTGGTGATGCTGTCGCGCGCGAGGCGATGCAGTGCGCGCGCGGCGCGGTCCAGTTCCGCAGGCAGATTCTCCGCGAGAATCTTGCGGCGCGCGGGCAGCGCTTCGTCGGCGAAGTTTGCGGGGCGGCCGCTCAGCGCGGCCCACGCATCGGCGAGCGGCGCGGCGCCGGCGGGATCGTGCAGCAGCGCGCCCGCATCGTTCATGAAGTCGTAGCCTGTCGTGCCGTCGACGGGCCAGTCATCGCGCAGCGCCTCGCCGCGTCCGAGTATTTTCTCGACGACGACATACGGCGTCGTGCCTTCGCGCAGTTCCGACAGCCGCTGCCGCAGCCGCTGCGTGTACTCGCGCGGCTCCGCCAGTCCGTCGATATGATCGATACGTACGCCGTCGATCACGCCTTCCGCATAGAGCCGGAAGATCAGCGCGTGCACGGCATCGAACACTTCGGGCCGCTCGACGCGCACGGCCGCGAGCGAGCTGATATCGAAGAAACGCCGCCAGTTCACTTCATCCGATGCCGTGCGCCACCAGGCGAGCCTGAAATGCTGCCGTTCGATCAGACGATGCAGCCGGTCGCGCGTGACGGGATCGTTCGGCGAATACGCTTCGAGCACGAACTCGATCGCCGCCGCGCCGTTCTGCCGCACGAACTCGCGCAGCGCTTCGCGGCCAACGGCCGCGCGTGGATGATCGGCGGGCTGTGTCGTGATCGACGTGAAGCGCTCGGCGAGCGCGCTCAGGTCGGCTCGATCCGCCGATTGCAGGATCGCCGCGTAGTCGATCGGACACACTGGGCATTCGTGCTCGTCGGCATAGACGATGTTGAAGCGGCCGTTGTCGGCATCGAAACGCAGCGCGATGCGGCCCGCGACCAGCTCCTCGCCATACGCCGCGCCGAGCACGGGCATCAGCACCTTGCCGCGCAGGGCAGGGTCGGGCGAGTGCCAGTCGACATCGAAATAACGCGCAAACGCGCTATGGCGGCCCCATTCGAGAATGTCCTGCCACCACGCGTTGTGTTTGCTTACGCCCATATGATTCGGCACGACATCGACGATCAGGCCCATGCCGAGTTCGTGCAGCTTGTCGGTCAGGCGTCGCAAGCCATGTTCGCCGCCGCATTCGGCGCTGACCTGGCTGTAGTCGACGGTGTCGTAGCCGTGCGTCGAGCCGGGCGTGGCTGTCGTGATCGGCGAAGCGTACAGATGGCTCACGCCGAGCGCGGCGAAATAGTCGACGTGCGCGAGCGCATCGTCGAACGTGAAGTCGCGATGGAACTGGAGTCGGAGCGTGGCGCGCGGAACAGTCATGGCGTATCGGACAACGAAGAAGCTGAGGTTGAGTCGGTGCGCGCCTGCTCGATCGCGAGCAGACGGTCGCAAAAGGTGTCGTCGGCGAACAGTTCGTCGACGGGCTGAACGACGCGGCGGCGCCAGTTCGGATGCTCGTCGATCGAACCGGGCAGGTTCGGCTGATCCGCGAGACCGAGCAGGTCTTCGAGCGGAATCGTGACGAGCGGCGATGGCGTCGCGGCGACGAACGCGAGCGCTTCGTCGACGGGTGCTTCGTCGGGCGGCGGCGGCTCGACGTCGGGCGCGGCGATGCCCGCGTGCTGGAACGCCTGCCAAAGCGCGGCGCGATCGTCGGCGCGTTCCGCCTGCGCGAGCGCCACCGGGTCGCGACCATCGGCGCGCGGCGCAGTCTGACCGACGCGATTGCGCCACACGATATCCTCGCCACGCCACCAGCCGGTGACGGTGGGCAGGTCGTGTGTGGTCGTCGTGCCGACGGCACCGTTGTCCCATTCGCCCGGCGCCATGAAGCCCTTGCCGTCGCGCGTGCGCTCGAACCACAGCACACGGATGCCTGCGAGGCCATGGTCGGTGAGCCGCTCGCGAAAGCCCGGCGGCACGGTGCCGAGATCTTCGCCGATCACGATCGCGCGATGCCGCCACGATTCGAGCGCGATCAGCCGCAGCATGTCTTCGAGCGGATAGCGCAGATACGCGCCGTTTTTCGCGGGCTCGCCTTCGGGCACGAGCCAGAGGCGCCGCAGCCCGAGTATGTGATCGATGCGGATGCCGCCCGCGCACGCGAACCCTGCGCGCAGCATGTCGATGAACGCCGAGAAGCCCTGGTTGCGCATCGCGCGCGGCGAAAACGTGGTGAGTCCCCACGACTGGCCCGCCTGATTGAACAGATCGGGCGGCGCGCCGACGGACACGCCGTGCAGCATGTCGTCGCGATACGACCACGCGTGCGAGCCCGCGCTATCGCAACCGACAGCGAGATCCGCAATCAGCCCGACGGCCATGCCCGCATCGCGCGCGGCATGCTGCGCATGCGACAGTCCTTTCGATGCAAGCCATTGCAGGAACAGATGAAACTCGACTTCATGCCGATGCTCGTTCGCGAACGCTTCGACTTCGGGGCTGCGCGGGTCTTGCAGCGCGTCGGGCCATTTGCGCCAGTAGCCTTCGCCGCCATTGAGCAACTGGAACGCATGCAGCGCCTCGAAGCGCGCATGGTCTTCGAGCGCGCGTCCGCCGCGCTCGCAAAAGCCGTGAAATTCCACTGCACGCGGCGAATCCTGCGCGCGGTCGTTTGCGCAGAAGCGCTCGAACAGCACGCGCAACACTTTGAGCTTGAGCGGCGTCGCCGTTTTCCAGTCGATCAGCGGCAGCGTTTCGAGCTGCGGCCACGTTTCCATGCCGCCTGCCGCATCGAGCGCGGCTTGCGCCGCCTGCGCGCCGAACACGGCAGCGGGATCGATATGCGTGACGTTCAGCCACAGACGCGACGACGGCGAATACGGACTGAACGATCCCGGCAGCGCGGAGAACATTGCGTGAGTCGGACTGATGGCGAGCGCATGCGCGCCGCGTTTCGCGCTTTCGATGGCGAGCGTAGAGAGCGCCGTGTAATCGCCGATACCGCCATCGCCGATTCGCCGCAAGCCATAGATCTGCGCCGCGATGCCCCACAGTGGCGGCGCTTTCGCGTCGTCGCCGTGCATCGCGCGCCATGCGTCGGCGACCGTGTAGCACTGCGCGGGCGCGACGGCGAGCGTCATCCGGTGATCGTTGAGCACGAGCGTGTGATAGCCGGGCTCGTCGATGGGCGACAGCAGCGCGGCTTCACCCTTCGGCGCCGTAAAGCGTCCGTCGATCAGCGAGCCGCTTTCCAGTTCGATCCGGTAGTGACTGCCCGATTTGATTGCGGCGGCGGGCAGCGCGATGCCGCGTCCGCATTCGACCGTCATCAGCGGCGGCAGCTTGCGGCCGGACAATTCGGCTTCGAGCGCGGCGGCGCTCTGACGGATCTGCGTAGCGTTGCCGCAAGGCAGGCCCATGCGATCGAGCAGCGCGGCGAGCGTGCTGTCGGGCACGCGCTTCCTGTTGTGATGCGCGTCTTCCCATTCGACTTCGAAGCCTGCGCGTGCGGCGAGCGTGTCGATGGAAATGCCGGGGCGTCGGGTCGTGGCCACGCGGGTTACTCCTCTTGCACGTGCTTGCGCACGTCGTGTCCGGTTGCATAGTCGCTGACATCGCCCGTCAGCCACGCGACGAATGCGTTCGACTGCAACTCACCCGCATCGATTCGATCGCGCACGCGCGGCGGCGTTTCGAAAATCACCTTGCCTGTAGGGCGTTCGGTCAGTTGCACGGTTTCAGCACCGAGATTCAGCATGATCGATAGCGTCTCGCCATCGTCCAGTTTCCAGCGCGCGACGAGCGCGTTCGCATCCTGATCGCCCGCCGCTTTGAGCACGCTTGCGCCAAGTACCTTCGCATGCCGGAGGCGCGGCGCAATCAGCTTCGCGCGTACGGCCAGCGCGGATTTGTAGAAGTGCATCCAGTCGAGCGCGTCTTTGGCTTCGGGCGTGTCGCCGTGACGCTCGGCTAGCCGCTCGGCCGGCGGCGATGACATCGCTAGCGTCTGCGGATCGTTCGGATCGGGAATCAGCGCGCGGCGCTTTTCATCTGCAAACGCGGAGAAGCGCGCGAATTCCTTGCGGCGTCCTTCGCGCACGGCGTTCGCGAGATCGCCGGTGTAATCGGTGAAGAACAGGAACGGCTGCTTCGAGCCGTACTCTTCGTCCATGAACAGCAGCGGAATCTGTGGTGACAGCAGCAGTAATCCCGTCGCGGCACGCAACGCGTCATCGGAGCACAGCGTGCGCAGACGCTCGCCCATCGCACGATTGCCGATCTGGTCGTGGTTCTGCAGGAACGCGACGAACGATGTGGGCCGCAGATGGCCGCTCGGTTGCCCGCGCGGCTTGTCGTCGTGGATCGGCGAAGGATCGCCCTGATAGCCGAAGCCGCTGCCAAGTATCCGCGCGAGCCGCTGGATTGGTTGATCGACGTAGGCGGCGTAATAGCCTTCGTGTTCGCCTGTCAGCAGCACGTGCAGCGTGTTGTGCGCGTCGTCGTTCCATTGCGCGGTGAAATGCGTGTCGAGCAGATTCGCGGTGTTGCGCTCGTTTTCCAGCACCAGATGCACGTGACGTCCGTGCTGCACATGCGCGCGCACGTGATCGGCGAAACCGCGCAGCCATTCGTCGTTATCGATAGCGTGCACGGCGTCCATGCGCAAGCCATCGAAGCGATATTCGTTGAGCCAGTAGAGCGCGTTGTCGCAGAAGAATTCGCTGACTTCGCTGCGCGCGAAATCGATTGCCGGGCCCCACGGCGTATGCGTGCCTTCGCGGAAAAACGGCTTCGCATACTGATGCAGATAGTTGCCGTCCGGGCCGAAGTGGTTGTAGACCACGTCGAGAAACACGGCGAGACCGTGGCCGTGCGCGGCGTCGATCAGCGCTTTCAGCTCGTCGGGATGTCCGTAGGCGGAATCCGGCGCATACGGCAGCACGCCGTCATAGCCCCAGTTGCGTTTGCCGGGAAAGTCGTTGAGCGGCATCAGTTCGATGGCAGTGACGCCGAGCGCGGCGATTTCGGGCAGGCGTTTCATCACGCCTGCATAGCCGCCCAGCGCGCCGACGTGCAACTCGTACAGCACCGTTTCTTCCCAGGCACGGCCGCACCAATGCGTGTGTTCCCATGTGTACGCGCGCGGATCGATGACTTCGCTCGGCCCATGCACATCCTGCGGCTGGAAGCGCGACGCCGGGTCGGGCACCATCAGCGCGCCATCGAGCTTGTAGCGATACAGCGTGCCCGCGCCGCAGCCCGCTTCCAGTTCGAACCAGCCGTTGCCGGTCGCGCTCATGTCGTGCACGCCGGACGCGTCGCCGTTTTCAATGACGACCTGCACCTTCGCGCACGACGGCGCCCACAGCCTGAAGCGCGTGCGCGGCTTCGCGCTCGCCGCGCCGAGCAGCTGCGCGCCGAACGGCAGGCAGTGCGCGTGATGATGCGCGTGAGGGTCGATCGGACGTTCATGCATGATTCTCACCATTCGTCGGCATATTGATTCGCGTGTTCATTGCGGACCTTCCGGCATGGGCTTTTCTTCCAGCGTTTCATTTCTAATCGGTCGATACTCGGGCGCGCCTGGCGATCAGCCGGATTGCTCCGGATCGGGCATCGACGTGCCGGGGTCCGGCGGCAATGCCGTCAGGAGACGCGGGCCGTACTGCGCGCCCGCACGCCAGCTGGCCTGCCAGTCCGCATCGCCCGTGGGCTGCGCCGCCAGCACCACCATGCTATGCGCGGCGACTTCCAGATCGGGCGCGGCGAGCGGCGCGGGCGGCGCTTCCGGGTTCGCCGTATCGAGCAGCACATGCCATTCCAGGTGCGGCGGCGGCGGTGTGAAACGCAGCGCCGTACCCGAAGCGTTCAACATCATCAACAATACTTCCGTTTCTCCGTTCAGTCCTGCGCCCGCGCGCCGCAGCGTGAAGGCGCGGCCTTCGGGATCCTGCCAGGCTTCGATGGTCAGCGCCTCGCCGTGCTCGTCGAACCAGCCGACGTCGAAGAGGCCCGGCAGCACTTCGCGATCGCCAAACAGAAAGCGGTTTTCGCGCAGCAGCGGATGCTGTTTTCGCAACGCGATGATCCGCGCGAAGAACATAGTCATTTTGCGCCCGTGTGGGAGTGCAGCACGTTCCCAATCTACCCAGGAAATTTCGTTATCCTGGCAATAGGCGTTGTTGTTGCCGCGCTGGGTGCGGCCCATTTCGTCGCCGGCGAGCATCATCGGGGTGCCGAGCGCGATGAACAGCGTGGCGATCAGCGAACGCGACGCGCGTTCGCGTGTTTCGGCGATGGCGGGCTCGTCGGTTGGACCTTCGATGCCCCAGTTCGAGCTGTAATTCTCGTTGTGGCCGTCGTTGTTGTTCTCGCCGTTGATCTCATTGTGCTTTTGCGAGTACGCGACGAGATCGGAAAGCGTGAAGCCGTCGTGCGACGTGACGAAATTGATCGATGCCGTCGGTTTGCGAAAACGCCGGTTGAACAGATCCGCCGATCCCGTCAGCCGCGCGGCCAGATCGGGCCGCATGCCCGCGTCGCCGCGCCAGAAGCGGCGCACGGAATCGCGAAAACGGTCGTTCCATTCGCTGACGCCAGGCGGATGATTGCCGAGCTGATAGCCGCCGGGGCCGATATCCCAAGGCTCGGAAATCAGCTTGCGTTGCGAAAGAATCGGGTCTTGCCGGAGCGCGTCGAAGAAGCCCGAGCCGGGATCGAAGCCCGAATGCTCGCGTCCGAGCGTGACGCCGAGATCGAAACGGAAGCCATCGATATTGAACGCCGTCGACCAGTAGCGCAGTGAATCCATCACCATTTGCAGCACGCGCGGATGGGGCAGATTGAGCGTGTTGCCGCAGCCCGTGTCGTTGATGTGATGGCGCTCATCGCCTGGAATCAGGCGGTAATAGCTAGCGTTATCGAGTCCGCGCCACGACACGGTGGGGCCCATCTCATTGCCTTCGCACGTGTGGTTATAGACGACGTCGAGTATCACCTCGATTCCTGCCGCGTGCAGTTGACGGACGGCGATGCGCATTTCATCGAGCCGGTGTGAGGACAGATACGACGGCTCCGGTGCAAAGAATGCAGCGGTGTTGTAGCCCCAGTAGTTGCGCAGCCCGCGCTCGACGAGAAAGCGGTCGTTGAGAAATGCGTGCACCGGCAGCAGCTCCACGGCGGTGACGCCGAGCTTCTGCAGATGCTCGATGAATTCCGGCGACGCGAGCGCGGCGAAGGTACCGCGTTCGGGCGCGCGCAGGTCTTTGCGCAGCATGGATGCACCGCGCACGTGGGTTTCGTAGATGACGGTTTCGCTCCACGGCACGTTGGGGCGTGTGTCGTGGGACCAGTCGAAGGCTTCGTCGACGACGACGCATTTCGGCATGGCGGGCGCCGAGTCGCGTCTGTCGATGGACAGGTCCATTCTGTTCGAGTGAACGCGGTAGCTGAACAGCGCGTCGGACCACCGGAACTGGCCGATGAGTTTTCTGGCGTACGGATCCAGCAATAGTTTGTGTGGGTTGAAGCGATGTCCGTGTTGAGGTTGGTATGGGCCGTGGGCGCGGAAAGCGTAGACGGTGCCAGGATGCGCATGCGGCAGGTAGCCGTGCCATACCTCGTCAGTGCATTCTGGCAGCGCGTAACGCTTCAGTTCCTTTCTGCCTGTCGGCTCGAAGAGGCAGAGTTCGATGCGTTGCGCGTTCGCGGAGAAGACTGCGAAGTTCACGCCTAAGCCGTCCCAGCTCGAGCCTAATGGGTAGGGGTTGCCGGGCAACAGTCGGTCTGGTAGCACGTGTGGCATGGCAAGAGTTCCAGTTTGTTTTTTGGTTTTACCTTCGGTGCGTTTTTTTGTCTGCGACGTTAGTGGTTTGGGTTTCGCTTTTGCTTTCGCTGGCATCCGCGATGTGTTTTGCCTTGTTCACGCGTTGCCCCTGTGCGGGGCGGCACTTACTTTCTTTGCCGCGGCAAAGAAAGTAAGCAAAGAAAGCCGCTCACACCGCCAGCTCTTGACGTTTGCCCACGGGCCCCCAACGGCCCCGTCCTGTCCGCGACAGCATTCTTCTCCATGCCCGCTGCCAACGCTTCGATTGGCTCATCACCCGCTTCACGCTCCCGCGTTGCTACGCGCGCAATCGCATTGCCCAGCTTCTATAGTGGCAAACTGTGTGTAGGCTTGTGCGTCGTACATGCGCTCACTTCGGACAAAAATCAAAAAGCAAGATCGGCGTTTCTTGTAAGAGCGCCGACGCGTGCAGCGCTACGACCTACACACAGTTTGCCACCTGGGCGGCCGTAACCATTCATTGCCGCATGCTGCACCGGAGGTGGCTGGAGCAGGTGAGGCGGTTATTCGAAACCTTGGCAACGGGCAATTAACAGAGCAGTTGTCGTCTGAAGCATAAGAACCGTTGGGGGCCCTCAGGCAAAAACAAGTGCTGGCGGTGTTAGCCCGCTTTCTTTGCTTACTTTCTTTGCGGCGGCAAAGAAAGTAAGTGCCGCCCCGCACAGGGGCAACGCTTGAAGCAGGCAAGACAAATCGCGGATGCCAGCGCAAACAAAAGGGCAACGCCTGAACCAGGCAAGACACCACGCGGATGCCAGCACAAACAAAAGCAACCCACCCCAACGTCGCAAGACAAAAAGCCAAACCTCAATCTGCCCTCACAACAACAGTCCCCAACGGCGGCAGCACTAAAGAAGCCGAATGCGGCCTCCCATGCGCCGCCACCTCATCGGTATAAATCACACCACCGTTTCCAACATTAGACCCACCATAAACCCCAGCATCGCTATTCAGAATCTCAACCCACCGCCCCGCCCTGGGCATCCCGATCCGATAACCATGCCGTGGCACCGGCGTAAAGTTGCAAACAGTCACCACCTCACGTCCCGCACCATCCACACGCCGCCAGGCAAACACCGAATTCCCGCTGTCGTCACCAATAATCCACTCAAACCCACCCGGCTCCGTATCGAGCCGATGCAATGCCGGTTCCTCGCGATACAGCCGGTTCAGATCACGCACAAGCCTCTGCACCCCATGATGCAATTCGTCGTCGAGCAAGTGCCAGTGCGGCGATCCATCATGATCGAACTCAGCCATCTGCCCGAACTCGCCGCCCATAAACATCAGCTTCTTCCCAGGATGCGTCCACATAAAAGCCAGATACGCGCGCAGATTCGCAAACTTCTGCCAACGGTCGCCGGGCATCTTGCCTAACAGCGATCCCTTGCCATGCACGACTTCATCGTGCGAAAGCGGCAACACGAATTTCTCCGAGTACGCATACACCATCGCGAACGTCATGTTGTGGTGATGCCAGCGTCGATTTATCGGGTCTTCGTGCATGTAATGCAGGGTGTCGTGCATCCAGCCCATGTTCCACTTGAACTGAAAACCGAGCCCGCCATCCTCGGTGCGCGCCGTCACGCCCGGCCATGCCGTCGATTCTTCCGCTATCGTGATCGCACCATGCACATCCGGCATGTGCTGCACTTCGTGATTCAGGCGCTTCAAAAACGCAATCGATTCGAGATTCTCGCGCCCGCCATAAATGTTCGGCACCCACTCGCCCGCCGCGCGCGAATAGTCGCGATACAGCATCGACGCCACGGCATCCACCCGCAAGCCATCGATGTGATAACGCTTCAGCCACGCCAGCGCCGATGCAATCAGGAACGCGCTCACCTCGTTGCGGCCGAGGTTGTAGATCATCGTGTTCCAGTCCTGGTGATAGCCCTCGCGCGGATCGGCATGCTCATATAAAGGTGTGCCGTCGAACTCGATCAGCCCGTGCGCATCGTTCGGAAAGTGCGCGGGCACCCAGTCGAGGATCACGCCGAGTCCCGCTTCGTGCGCGCGATTCACGAAATGCGCGAACTGCTCCGGCGTGCCGAAGCGCGCGGACGGCGCGAATTGCGACAGCGGCTGATAGCCCCACGATCCGCCGAACGGATGCTCGGCAATCGGCATGAACTCGATATGCGTGAAGCCCATTTCCTTCGCATACGGAATCAGGCGGTCCGCCAGTTCGGCCCAGTTCAAGCCGCGATGTCCTTCCTCAGCGATACGCAGCCACGACTCCGCATGCACCTCGTAGATCGAGATCGCGGATTGCGATGTCTGCTTTCCCGCGCGCGTCTGCATCCAGTCGCCGTCGGTCCACGGAAAACGCTCGACCTCATCGACATGCGCGACGATCGACGCCGTCGCGGGCGGCTTCTCCGTCTGCATCGCGCAAGGGTCGGCCTTCAGGGGCAGCGGATGGCCGTCGCGCGTCAGCATCTCGTACTTGTAGCGCGTGCCCGCGCCGATGCGCGGCACGAACAGTTCCCACACGCCCGCCTGATGACGCATCCGCATCGGATGCCGACGGCCGTCCCATGAATTGAAGTCGCCCACCACCGACACGCGCCGCGCATTCGGCGCCCACACAGCGAAGCGCACGCCCGGCACGCCATCCACGGTGTATGGCCGCGAGCCGAGGCATTCGAGCACCGCATACGGATCGCCCCACGCGACGCGCTGCAACGGTTCATCGCCGAGTACCGGGCCGAATGAATACGTGTCCTCGATTTCCTGAACGGACCCATGCCAGTCGATCCGCAAGCGATACGGCACGGCTTCGCTGACGGGCCCCGCGAACAGGCCACCCGGATGCAGTTGCTCCAGTTCGCCGAGCAGTTTGCCGCTGTCGCGCGCAATCACCGACACGCGCGCCGCGTTCGGCAGCATCACGCGTACGACGGGACCGGCGCTCGTCTCATGCATGCCGAGTTGCGAAAACGGATCGTGATGACGTGCATCGACGAGCGCATCCAGGTCCCCGCGATAGAGACCCGCTGCCTCAAGTTGAACGTTGTGGTGCTCACTCATAATCACCCTCTGATGCTGCAGGAGGCGCCGAAGCAGCCGCGGGCGAATGGGGCGCCGCGCCCGTGTCGCCGAGCAGGCGGCTCGTCAGCGCCGCGAGCCCGCGCACCGGCAAGCCGAGCCATGTCGGCCGGTTGGCTGCTTCATAGCGGATTTCATAGGCCGCCTTCTCGATCAGGAACAGATCGAGCAACGCCTGTTCGTTTTCCGGCGAGACGAGCGGCTGCGCGGCCGCTTGCGTCGCCGCGCGATACTCGCCGAGGAATGCTTCGGCGGCGGCGGCGCGGAAGCGCTCGAACAGCGCGCGTTTGCGGTCGGCCGTCATTTGCGGCGCGGCTTCCATCGTCGACTGCGCGGCGGCGCTCGCATACGACAGCGAACGCAGCAGGCCCGCGACATCGCGCAGCGGACTCGACTTCGCACGCCGCTCTTCGAGTTCGCGCGCCGGTTCGCCTTCGAAGTCGATCAGGAACGCGTCGCCTTGCGCGACCAGCACCTGGCCCAGATGGAAGTCGCCATGAATGCGCGTGCGCAGCGCATGCGCGTCGGGCTTCACCAGCTTCGAGACGGCTTCGACCAGCTTGTCCTTGCGATCGAGAATGCTGTGCCCGAGCAGCGCGGCATCGTCGCCGAGATGATCGACGTTCTTTTCGAGCAGTTCGAGCGCGGTGGCAAGCAGCTTCTGCGTGCCGTCGATCCACGCCTGCACCTGCTTGCTATCGGCAGGTTCGGGGTTGAACGCCGGGTTGTCCGAAGGCGTCGAGAGCGCGACATGCAGCTCGCCCAGCCGCTTGCCGATGATGCCCATATACGACGCGTAGCCTTCGATCGCTTCTTCCTCGTTCACGCGATCCTGGTTCGCCTGGTTCTCGTTGTTCGCGCCATCGCCGACCAGCGCGAGTTCGTCGATCGAGCGGCGCAGCGTATCGAGCGCCCAGTTCCACGCGTCGCCCTGGTTATCGACGAAGCCTTGCAGGATGCACAGCGTATGCGGCACGTTCTCGGGATCGACGCGCACCACTTCGCCATACAGCGGCGCGGTGTTCGCGTAGCCAAGCTGCGTCAGATAGCGGCTCATTTCGGCTTCGGGGTGCATGCCCTTCAGCAGACGCCGCACGAGCTTCAGCACGACCTTGTCCGCGATCACGAGCGAACTGTTGCTTTGTTCGGCTGCGAGCCAGCGCACTTCCGGCTGATCGCCGAGATCGAGTTCGTCGAAACGATCGGTCGGAATGAAATGAATCGTGCTCTTTTGCACAGTTGGCACGGCCGCGCGCTCGTGCAGCTTTCGCAGCGTGCCATAAGCGAATTGCGGCAACGCGAACGCATCCGTCAGATGGCCAACGGTGCGCCCACGACGCACGCGGGCGAGTGCGAGTTGCATGAAGAGCGGCGTGGTCGTGTCGGCGCCCCATGTGATCGCGAGCGGCAGCACATAACGTTCGGTGTGGTTGCCGACGTCCGCTTCAATTTCCGTGAACGCGAAGCCGGCTTCGGGAATCGTCGTCAGCGCGGCGAGACGCACGGCGTGCATCTTCTGATCCTTCGATGCAAACCAGCGGCGGCGTCCCAGCCACGACGGCAGCACTTCCGATTCGAGCAGCCGCACATTCTCCGGCGTCGGGCCGCCTTGGCCTTCGCGAATCACAATGGTGACGAAATCGGGCAGCGGCTCGGACGGCGCCTGGCTCCATGTCGGACGGCCGCCGCCTTCGCAAAGCAGGAACCACAAGAAGCCATACGGCGGGAACGTCAGCAGATACGTGAGTTGCCCGATGCGCGGAAACACCGAGTCCGCCGTCATTTCAATCGGCACCGCGCCGTTGAATTCGGACAGATCGAGTTCGACCGCCTGCGGTGCGCGCGACAGGTTCGCCACACACAGAATAGGCGCCTCGCCCGGCAGCTCGCGCAGATACGCAAGAATCTTGCGATTGCTCGGCTTCAGGAAGCGGATCGTGCCGCGTCCGAACGCGTGCTTTGCGCGGCGCGTCGCAAGCATGCGGCGCGTCCAGTTGAGCAGCGAGTGCGGGTCGCGCGTTTGCGCTTCGACATTCACGGCATCGAAGCCGTACAGCGCGCCCATCACGGGCGGTAGCACAAGCTGTTCAGGATCGGCGCGCGAGAAACCGCCGTTCCTGTCCGACGACCATTGCATTGGCGTGCGCACGCCGTCGCGATCGCCGAGGTGAATGTTGTCGCCCATGCCCAACTCGTCGCCGTAGTAGATCACCGGCGTGCCCGGCATCGACAGCAGCAGCGAATTGATCAGTTCGATGCGGCGGCGGTCGCGCTCCATCAGCGGCGCGAGCCGGCGGCGAATGCCCAGGTTCAAACGCGCGCGCCGGTCGCTCGCGTACGTATTCCACAGGTAGTCGCGCTCGGAGTCCGTGACCATTTCGAGCGTCAGTTCATCGTGATTGCGCAGGAAAATCGCCCATTGATTCGACGGCGCGAGATCCGGCGTCTGCTTCATGATGTCGGTGATCGGGAAGCGGTCTTCGGTCGCGATCGACATGTAGATGCGCGGCATCAGCGGGAAGTGGAACGCCATATGGCATTCGTCTTCGTTGCCGAAGTATTCCTGCACGTCTTCCGGCCACTGGTTCGCTTCGGCGAGCAGCATCCGGTTCGGATACTCGGCGTCGATGGCGGCGCGTATCTTCTTCAGGATTGCATGCGTTTCCGGCAGGTTCTCGTTGTTCGTGCCTTCGCGTTCGACGAGATAGGGCACGGCATCCAGCCGCAGACCGTCGATACCCATGTCGAGCCAGAAGCGCATCACCTGCAGCACTTCGCGCATCACGGCAGGGTTGTCGAAGTTCAGATCAGGCTGGTGCGAATAGAAGCGGTGCCAGTAGTATTGCCCCGCAACGGGATCGTGCGTCCAGTTCGATGGTTCCGTGTCGATGAAGATGATGCGCGTCTTCTCGTACTTCTTGTCCGTGTCGGACCACACGTAGTAGTTGCGATGATTCGAGCCGGGCTTCGCGCGGCGCGCGCGCTGGAACCACGGGTGCTGATCCGACGTATGGTTGATGACGAGTTCGGTAATCACGCGCAGGCCGCGCGCGTGCGCTTCCTGAATGAAGCGTTTGACGTCGGCGAGCGACCCGTAGTCCGGGTGGACGCTGCGATAGTCCGCGATGTCGTAGCCATCGTCGCGGCGCGGTGACGGATAGAACGGCAACAGCCAGATCGCGCTCACGCCGAGTTCCGCGATGTAGTCGAGCTTCGCGATCAGGCCGGGGAAATCGCCCACACCGTCGTTGTTCGCATCGAAGAACGACTTGATGTGCACCTGATAGATGATCGCGTCCTTGTACCAGAGCGGATCATCGGACAACGTCGACGTCTTGCCGCGGCGCGATGTGCGCGGCTTCGACGGCGCGGCCTCGGCTGTCGGGTCGGTGAAATGCGCCTGCGACGTGCTTTCGGCGGGATCGTCACGTTTCATATCGCACCTTCGTTGAAAGTGGTTTCCTGAGCGGCCCGATGCGCGTCGGCTTCATCGGGCACGGGCTCGCGCGGCAGGCCGCCCGCGGGCGCAATGCGCCAGATCGCGAAGGGCCGCGTGCCGGGATCGAGCCGCACGTGTTGCCATCTGCCTTGCCATTGAAACCGCTCGCCTGTCATCTGGTCGATCACGTCGATGGTTCCGTGATCGGGCAGTCCCCAGCGGTTGAACGTTCCCCACGACAGCTCGATATCCGCGCCCTGCTCGTTGTACGGATCGAGATTGATCGCGACGACGATCACGTTGTCGCGCGCATCCGTGGCCTTCTCGAAGAACAGAATGCTCTCGTTGTGCGCGGGCAGGAACGTGAGATTCAGATGCGAGTGCAGCGCCGGGTTCGTGCGGCGAATACGGTTCAGCTCGGTGATCTCGCGCACGATATTGCCGGGCCGGTTCCAGTCCCACGCGCGGATCTGATACTTCTCCGAATCCAGATACTCTTCGCTGTTCGGCAGCGCTGCCGCTTCGCAGAGTTCGAAGCCGCTATACACGCCCCACAGGCCTGAGAGCATCGTGGCAAGCGCGGCACGGATCAGAAAGCCCGGACGTCCCTGCGCCTGCAGATGCCGCGGGTTGATATCCGGCGTATTGACGAAGAAGTTCGGCCGGAAAGATTCGCGCAGATCGGTCTGCGTGAGTTGCGTCAGATACTCGGTGAAATCGCGCTTCGATTCGCGCCATGTGAAGTACGTGTACGACTGCGAGAAACCGAGCTTCGCAAGACGCGCCATCACACGCGGACGCGTGAACGCTTCCGCAAGGAAGATCACGTCGGGATGCCGTGCACGCACGTCGTTGATCATCCACTCCCAGAACGGGAAGGGCTTCGTGTGCGGATTGTCGACGCGGAAAATGCGCACGCCCGCGTCGATCCAGAACAGGATCACGTCACGCAGCGAAAGCCACAACTCGGGTTTCGCGTCGCGCGCGTAGAAGTCCGGGTTCACGATGTCCTGATACTTCTTCGGCGGATTCTCCGCGTAGCGCAGCGTGCCGTCGGGACGCCAGGCGAACCACGTCGGATGCTGCCTGAGCCACGGGTGATCGGGCGAACATTGAATCGCGAAATCGAGCGCGATTTCGAGGCCGTGATCGTGCGCGGCGGCGAGCATGCGCTTGAAGTCGTCGAGCGTGCCGAGCTGCGGATGCACCGCATCGTGGCCGCCCGCTTCGCCGCCGATCGCATAGGGACTGCCTACATCATCCGGGCCGGGCGTCAGCGTGTTGTTGCGGCCTTTACGGTTGGCCACGCCGATAGGGTGAATCGGCGGGAAGTACAGCACGTCGAAACCCATGTCGCGGATGCGCGGCAATTTGCCGATCACGTCGTCGAAGTTGCCGTGACGATGTTCGTCGTCGCTCATCGAGCGCGGGAATATCTCGTACCAGCTGGCAAAGCGCGCGCCCGCGCGTTCCGAGTCGATGCGATACACGATCGGGTCGCGCGACAAGCCCGGACGATGACGCGCGGCGGCGAACGCTGTGGCCGTAGTCGGCGCGAGCACGATCGCGAGGCGTTCGCCCGTATCGGCCTTCATGAACTCCTTGACGATCGTTTCGAGCTGCTGCCGCTCCGAACCTTCGACCGTTTCGGTTTCGGCCAGCGCGAGCGCGAACAGATGCTTCGCCTCTTCGACTTCGAGATCGACGGATTGCTCGGCCTTCAGCTTCTTCTGCATGTGATCGACGAGCGACGCGAAATCGTCGCGCCAGGCGATCACCGTGTATTCGTGACGTCCGACCCGTTCGAGCGGAATGCGCGCTTCCCAGATGTCGTTGCCGGCGGGCTGCGCGGGCGTCATCGGCGTTTCGTGCCAGGCGGTTTCGTCGGCGGCGCGCCAGATCACGGCGGCGGCGATCTTGTCGTGCCCTTCGGCGAACACCGCCGCTGTGATGTGCACGCGCTCGCCGACGATACGCTTGGCAGGAAAGCGCCCGTGATCGACGGCAGGCGACACGCTTTCGATCGCCACACGCGAGGCCGCAATCGCATCGAGCACGCTCTTGTGGCCTGAAGTCTTGCTCTTCTCTTTGTCGATGGGCGGCGCGAGCACGACGGGTTTTTCGGCAACCGCCCGGAACAGCCGGCACGCGCCCGGCGCGAGCGTGAATGCCGCGAGCGGCTGCGGCGCGCCGCGCGAGTCCGTGCCGAGCGGCACGAAACGCGTGAAGCTGCCCGGCACGCCGTCGAGAAAGCGCGTAGGGTCGACGCGCACGGGCGTACCCAGTTCAGGATTGATTGCGATCATCACGGCTTCACCGGCGTCGCGCAGATCGTGTTCGTCGCCGCGCAGCAGGATGGCGGCGTGCGTGTCCGGGCCGTAGAGCGAGCGCAGTTCGCCATTCGTTTGCAACGACCATGTATCGCGCGCAATCGCGTTCGCGTGACGCACGCGCTCGGACAGATCGAAGCGCGCGCCGTTGCGCAGGTCCGCGTAATGGTCGGCGTTACCGAGCGTGTGCGAGATCGGCTCGGCGATGCCATATTCGAAGCCCATCGGCATCATCCAGCCGGTGCCCGTCGATACAGCCGTGAACAACGCACGCCGATACGCACGCTCGACGATCGCGGAATCGTGCACTTGTTCCAGGTCTGCCGCGAGGCGCGTGCCGTATGGCGCTTCGGGAAACGCGACGGGCGAGCCGATGCGCATCAGCATCGCGTGTTCGTCGAGCATCCACGGCGCGCGGAAGTCCCACCAGCGCGACGACGTGAACACGGCGTCGAAGCCCACCTGTTCGAGTGCGACAACGTCCGCGCGATTGAGTCCTGGCGTCGCGGCGAGAAAGCGCGTCGACGGATGGCGCGACGCGCGCACGGCATCCTGCAGCCGCCGCCAGCCAAACACCGGCACGCGATGCGGCGAATCGAATCGGAATCCGCCGATGCCCGTATCCGCGAGCGCATCGAGCGTATTCGCCCACCAGTCGAGCAGCGGCGCGGCCACGTGCTCGTTGTCGAAGTTCGCATACGCGACGTTGTCTTCATGACGCGCATGCCGCGGATCGAGCCGCGCTTCTTCGGGCTCGAACGGATGAAACCAGTCGCGATGCTCGCGATACAGCTGGCCATCGGCGGCGGCGCGGTCGATCACGAGATCTACGAGCAAGGTCAGTCCATGCTGGCCCGCTATTTCCGTGAGACGCTGCAGCACTTCGTGCGCGCTCTGCCCAGCGCCGAGCGCGGGATGCAACCGCGCATGATCGCTGACGATCTGCGCGTGCCCGGCCTGGCCCGGCTGGAACAGCCCGCCGATCAGCACATGATCGAAACCGAGCTGCGCGGCATGCTCGAACTGCGCGGGCCACGCTTCCAGCCGTCCGACGAGGGGAGAATGAACGAAGTAAATCCGCGGCGCATAGGCGTGAGGAGCTTCCATCGGTCGTTTCCAGATTTCGTCCTGCTTTGCGGCGTGGATGCACCCTGGTGCGATCACGACCGCCTATTAGGCTTCAGAGCCGGATGCCGCGCGATGCGTCCTGCGACGGCGCGTACTGCTCAATGTAGTGCATTGATCGACATGCGGCGCGTCAGTTCAATGAGATGTCGACGGCGCTTCATGCCACTGGTCCAGCAACCAGACGACAGGCGGTTATTCAGCAAGCGCTATGCCAGAAAGCAGTACAGCAAAAGAACGGCTGAAACGGAGAGATGCGTGCAACGACGGCGGGCGTTGCCTGATGCGGCACGATCAGACGGATGCGGGCGCAGCGTCGTTCATACGAATGGCGCTGCGAAACGGGAGGAAGACGTGTAATTCGGGTGTGTCGCCAGGCGGCCGTTACATGGCATGTTGCCATACTCGCGTGTGCACCACAGCAAAGCGCGCGAGTTACGCGGTGCACTGCACGTACGTTACGAACCTAGCAGACCTGCCGCCATATTGATGCATAGCCCGAGCACGGCGAGATTGAAGTAGAACGACAGCACCGATTGCGCGAGTGCCGCGCGGCGTACCTCGCGTGAGCGCAGCACGACGTCCGATGTCTGCGAAGCGACCGCGATCGTGAACGAGAAATACAGGAAGTCCCAATAGTTCGGGTCGAGCTTGTGATCGGGAAACTTCAACGCGGTTTCCGGTGTATCCGCTGCGAAGTGCATGCGCGCATAGTGCAGCGTGAAGATGGTCGGTATCAGGAACCATGCGCCGATCAGCGTGACGCCCGTGACGATGTAGTGCGACACGCCCGTGCTGCCTTTCGACTGTGCCAGTTCCAGCACGATGGCGGCCACGCTCGCGACCGTCGCAAGGCAGACGATGGCGAGCACGACGCCCGCGTTCTCGTCCTCGCGCTGCGCGATCTCGCGCACGCGGTCATGATCGGCGCGCGCCATCTCGAACCACATCAGCGCGAGATACGTCCACACGGCGACATCCCATGAGACGAGCACGCGAATCATCGGGCGCATGTGCGCGCCTGCCAGCAGCACGGCGATCACGATGCCCAGTACGAGGCCCGCTACCATGCGCGGGCGATTGCGCAATACCTGCGGATAGACGCTCATGGGCGCGCGCTCCTGACAGCGAGGTGTGACAAGGGTATGTCGCGAAGCGACTGCGAAGGTTGCGGCGATTCTACGTGGGTGTGGGTATGCGGCATGATTTGTCGAAACGGGTACCGGGACGTTATAGTTTTCCCGCAGTTTTGCTCAGTGGCCTTGCATGCGGCTTTCATCCGTCGTTGCGTTCTCGCGCGCAGCGGCCGGTGTGCGTGCAACGACGGCAGTTTTCGTGCCGCGCGCCCGATCATCAGAGACCGCGAGACAGCGGCGCAAGACCAGTTTTGGGGCGGACGCCCGGCGTGCCTGCATGGTTCGGCCAATAGCCGGACGCGGCGCGCGCCGGTCGAATACAAACATCATCTGGATCCCCCATGACAGATGTTGATCGACACGCTGCGCGTACCGATGCCGCGCTCGTCCGCATGGCCGCTCGCAAGGCGGCGCGGGCGGCGGCCATCGACGCAGCGCCAGCCAGCGTGCCATCGGGCGACGCGCGCTCGCCGCGCCGCCGTGCGTGGCTGCTCGGCGCGTTCGCTTCGGCTGCCGGCCTTGCGTTTGCGTCGGCGGCACGTTATGGCGCGGTGCCCGGCATCGCGTCAGCCTTTGCCGACACGCTGCCGCCCGCAGGCGGCGGAATCGATGCCTTCCTCGCGCTGTCCGGCAGGCTCACGGGACATACCAGCTTCGACCCGGTGCACGGCAAGCGCGCGTATGACGCACTGTCGCGCGCGGACAGCCAGTTCGCGCAGAACGTCGCCGCGCTCAACACGTGGCTGCATACGCATGGCGGCGTGCCGTCCGATATCGTCACGCAGGCCTTGCAGGCCGAGCAGCCGCATCTCGCGAATACCGTCAGCGCGATCACGCGCGCCTGGTATCTCGGGCTCGTCGGCGATATGCCCAATGTGCAGGTGATTGCGTACGAGCGCGCACTGATGTTCGAACCGGTCAAGGACATCCTGACCATACCGTCGTACTGTCGCGATGTGCCGTTCTACTGGACACACAAGCCAACCGATGCGTAAGCCGCCGCGCAGGTGACAGTGCTTTCGAAAGCACCCGGGCGCGGACATAAGCCAGCAGACAAATAAGAGGGCACCGAAGAGGCAAGCATGGCAAACGCACATTCCGCCGACGTCGTCGTAGTCGGTTCGGGCGTGGCGGGCAGTCTCGTCGCGCACCAGATGGCGCTCGCAGGCGCCTCGGTGATCCTGCTCGAAGCCGGGCCGCGCCTGCAGCGCGGGCAGATCGTCGAGAACTTCCGCAATTCGCCCGCGAAAGCGGACTTCGCGACGCCTTATCCGTCTACGCCTTATGCGCCGCATCCGCAGTACACGCCTGCCAACAGCTATCTGATCCAGAAGGGGGACTATCCGTACAACTCGCAGTATCTGCGGCTCGTCGGCGGCACGACCTGGCATTGGGCCGCCGCGACGTGGCGCCTGCTGCCGTCGGACTTTCAACTGAAGAAGCTGTACGGCGTGGGCCGCGACTGGCCTTATCCGTATGAAACGCTCGAGCCGTGGTACTACGCGGCCGAAGTGCAACTGGGCGTGTCCGGTCCCGATGCTTCCGTCGATCTCGGTTCGCCGCGCTCGAAGCCTTATCCGATGGCGGCGCTGCCGTTGTCGTACATGGATCAGCGCTTCTCCACGGTGCTCAACGCGAACGGCTTCAAGGTCGTGCCTGAGCCCGTCGCGCGCAACAGCCGTCCGTATGACGCGCGTCCGACCTGCTGCGGCAACAACAACTGCATGCCGATCTGCCCGATTGGCGCGATGTACAACGGCATCGTGCATGTCGACAAGGCCGGACGCGCGGGCGCGAAGCTGATCGCGCAGGCGGTCGTCTACCGGATCGAGGCCGACAACAAGGGCCTCGTCACGGCCGTTCACTACAAGGATCCGAACGGCAACAGCACGCGCGTGACGGGCAAGCTGTTCGTGCTTGCGGCCAACGGCATCGAGACGCCGAAGCTGATGCTGATGTCGACGTCAGATCAATTCCCGCATGGCGTCGGCAACAGCTCCGATCAGGTCGGTCGAAACCTGATGGACCATCCCGGCACGGGCGTCTCGTTTCTCGCCAACGAATCGCTGTGGCCGGGACGCGGGCCGATGGAGATGACGTCGGTGGTGAACTTCCGCGACGGCGCGTTCCGCTCGGAGTACGCGGCGAAGAAGCTGCATGTGTCGAACGGCGTGCCGACGATGGCGATCACCGCAGCGCTGCTCAAAAGCGGGCTGACGGGCGCCGAGATCGACCGGCAGATTCGCGGCCGCGCCGCGCGCATGGTCACCATCAACAGCTTTCACGAACATCTGCCCGAACCGCAGAACCGCATCGTGCCTTCCGCCGATCACAAGGATTCGCTCGGCATCGCACAGCCTGAAATCTATTACTCGATCAACGATTACGTGAAAAAAAGCGCCGCACACACGCATGAGCTTTACGCGCAGATCGCCGGACTGTTCGGCGGCACCGAGATTGCGTTCGACGATACCTTCGCGCCGAACAACCACATCATGGGCACGACGATCATGGGCAGCCATGCCGCCGATTCCGTCGTCGATGCCGACTGCCGCACGCACGATCACCCGAATCTGTTTATCGCCAGCAGCGGTGTGATGCCGGGCGCGGCGTCGGTGAACTGCACGCTGACGATCGCGGCGCTGTCGCTGAAGCTCGCCGACAAGCTCAAGCGCGAAATCTGACATGCACATGAAACGATCCGACCGACACGGCGGCAATCTCGATGCGACCGTTTTCTCGGCGAGCCGGCGCGCGGCGCTCAAAAGCCGCCGGCGCGTGTGGAAAATGGCGGCGCTGGCGGCGGCGTTCTCGCTGTTCGCGCTGTATCTCGCGTGGCTCGAGGCGTATGACGCCGAGCCGCATCACAACGACGAATCGCCGCTTGGCGAGGCCGTCGCGCAGGCGAGTGCTCCCGCGAACGGCGTGGCGGGCCCGGGCCCCGATCTCGTCAGGCGCGGCGAGTATCTGGCACGCGCGGGCGATTGCATCGCCTGCCATACGTCGGACAAGGGCCGCCCGTTTGCGGGCGGTCTCGCGATCAGCACGCCGTTCGGCACGATCTTTACGCCGAACATCACGCCCGACCCCGACACGGGCATCGGCCGCTGGACGGACGCCGATTTTCTGCGCGCGATGCACGAAGGCATCCGCAAGGACGGGCAGCGGCTCTATCCGGCGTTCCCGTATGTCGAGTACACGAAGGTCACCGATCAGGACGTGCAGGCTATTCGCGCGTATCTGAACACGGTCGTGCCCGTGCGCTACACGCCGCCGCCGAACGACCTGCGCTTTCCGTTCAACCAGCGCTGGCTGATGATCTTCTGGAACCTGTTCAACTTCGACGAGGGCCGCTTCGTGCCCAACCCGAAGCAGAGCGCCGAATGGAATCGCGGCGCGTATCTGGTCGAAGGGCTCGCGCATTGCGGCGAATGCCATACGCCGCGCAACTTCACGCAGGGCCTCAAGACCAGCGAACGCCTGTCGGGCGCGATCCAGGCCGGCTGGCACGCGTACAACATCACGCCGCACAAGACGAGCGGGATCGGCGAGTGGTCGGATCAGGAGATCGTTGACTATCTGTCGACGGGCATCGCGCAAGGGCGCGCGAATGCAGCCGGGCCGATGGCCGACGTCGTATCGGACAGCACCCAGTATCTGAACCGCGAAGACCTGCGCTCGATTGCGACGTATCTGCACTCGCTCAAGCCCGTCGATCGCGGCGAGCCGCGTGCACGCGCCGCATGGGGTTCGCCCGCGAGCGACGCTATAGCTTTACGCGGCGTGCGCATGGACGGCGTGAACGGCGCGCAGCTGTTCCTCGCGAACTGCGCGAGCTGCCATCACTGGACGGGCGAAGGCGTCGGCGCGAGTGCGCCGGGCGCGTATCCGTCGCTGATACATAACAGCGTCGCGGGCGCCGGCGACGCGAACAATCTGACGATGGTGATCCTGCACGGCGTGCGCCGCACGACGAAAGACGCCGACGTGCTGATGCCCGCGTTCGACGGCGAACTGAGCGATGCGCAGATCGCCGCGCTCACGAACTATGTGACGAAGCAGTTCGGCAATCCGCAATCGACGGTGAGTGTGGAGGACGTAGGGCGGCTGCGCGCGATACCGCAGTGAGCGTGGTGCCCGTGTTTGCATAGCGTATCTGCGAAAGGTTCGCAGAAATGCATGCGCCACGCATGCAAATCGCTGCGACGAGCGCGAATCTTGCTGGGGAAAGGCGTACGAACGCGAGTTGCCGCGCATACAAGGCTTGCGCGCTGGCACTATTATGGTGTCATGGATGCCACTCTTGTCACTGTCGTCGAACATCATCCCGCCAACCATGCAGGACGCGACTTCGTCGTCGGCGATCTGCACGGCTGTGTCGATGCGTTGCGCTTCCTGTTGCGCGAGGTCGAGTTCGATCCGACGCGCGACCGGCTGTTTTCCGTCGGCGATCTCGTCGATCGCGGCTCGCAATCGGAAGAGGCGTTGGCGCTGCTCGACAAACCCTGGTTCCATGCCGTGCTCGGCAATCACGAAGACACGTTGTGTGCCGTGGCCGAAGGCAAGCTGAAGAAGCAGTGGTGGTATGGAATCGGCGGGCTGTGGAGCGCGCATGTGTCGATCGAAAGGCTGCGCGCGTATTCGCAACGTCTGCGCGCGCTGCCGCTCGTGCGCGTGATCGGCTCGGGTAGAGAGCGCTTCAACGTGCTGCACGCGGAGTTTCTCGGCACGGACGCCGAACTCGACGCCGACAATTTTTCCGACGAAGTTCGACAGCAATTGCTGTGGGGCCGCGCCCTCGCGATGGGTTCGGCCGATCCGATGCGCCAGCTCGGACTGTCGCTGACCTACTGCGGCCATACGCCCGTGCGCGAGGTGCAGCAGATCGGCGCGCAGGTGTTCGTCGATACGGGCGCCTTCGGTCCCGGCGGCAAGCTGACGATCGTCGAGGCGCGCACGACGAAGCGCTGGTCGGTGACGAACGACCTGGCGCGCTCGGTCGGCGCGTCGGCGCTGGCTTTGCCCTGAAGCGCCAGCGCCTTTATCCCACCTGATTCAGTTCGAAGACGATATCGACGGCGCTGCCGTTCCAGTTGTATTCCAGATACGCCGCGTGATGGCAGTCGCGCAGCAGCGTCGTCTTGAACGCGGCGAGACATTCGCCGCCTGCATCCCTTACCGACGGATACACGATGCCAGGCGCGCCCGCTTCGCGCGCGGCGCGGCCGAGCGCCTGGCCGGGCGTGTAGTCGTTCGGCGACAGCACGGACGGATCGACGGCATCCGCGCCGCAAAGATCCACCACGTCGCCGTGTGCGATCACCGTGTAGAGGCGCATCTGCTGGCGCATCGGCGGCTCCTGCGTGGCGGCCAGAAAGAGGCCCGAGTGATAGCGCGTTTCGGCGATGGCGGTTTCGCGTGAACGGGCGCAATAGAACACGCCATAAGTGCCGTCCGAGAAGCGGCTGCCTTGAGGATTCAGATGCGTGAGCGCCGCCATGATCGGCCCATAGCCCGGGCCGAAGCGCCGTTCTTCGCGCGGCACGAGATCGAGATCGCCGACTTCGGTGCGCACGCGGTCGTTAGTCATCGCTTCGAGCGCGTAGAGCGCCTCGAAGTCTTCCGGCGACGCAACGCGGTCGAACAGATTGACAGCGGGAAAGCGCGTGGGAATCACGCGGAACGCGGGTGTCCAGGCGAGATCGGCTACTCGCCAGCGGTCTTGCCATTGTGGTTCAGTCACGCCCAGCCGCCTCGCATTGCATCGAGATACTGGCGCACGGCCACGAGATCGCTGATGTTGCCCGCCAGCATACGGTCGAGCGCGCGGCGGCCGCCGAACGGCGGCGCACTGTTGGGGCGCTTGATCCACGTGTCGGCGGCGGCGGGTTGCGGCAGCAGGATTTGCAGCGCCTTATAGATGCCGAGCAGCAGCGACAGCCGCTCCAGCGTATCGCGGCCGAGACGTGCGGATTGCGGGGTCTTTTTCCACTGGAAGAACGTCGAGCGGCCCGGCGAGCCGAGCAAAACGATCTGCTCTTCAGTGCTCAATTCCCAGTCGCTGGCGATGTTGAAGAATGCGCGCAGGCCGGCGGCGGACATGTCCGCCGCGGAAGGCTCGGCGGGCGGTCGTCGCAGCGGTCGTTCAGCGCTCGAATAGTGGGCGGCGGAAGACATGATCGGAGTCCTGAGTTGAACTTTTTTCACATATTAGTCTATATGTGGATTAATGCAAGTACGCCTGTATAATCCGCGCCTGGGTTTTTATGCAGGGAGACGGCGGTGCTGCTGCGTTCGAAGTTGTGGGTGACGGTTGGTTTGCTGTGCGTGTCGATGGCGGCACGCGCCGAGTACAAGGAAGTGTGGAATCCGCCGGAGGCTTCGCAAAAGGTTCGGCACGTCGGGCATGCGAAGCCGGTTGCAGTGGGCGCCGCGAAGAAGGGCAATCACACGAAGCCCGCGCCGCATGTGAAGCCCGTTGCTTCGTCCGGCACGAAACCGAAGGCCAAAGCGGCGCATGTGGCTGCAGCCGTCAAATCGCCGCCCGCGGCTGCTCATGCGAAACACGTCGAAGCGGCCGCGAAGCCTCGCCAGGCGGCGCAGAGCAACGCGCCGCAAGCCGTCGGCGCCCAGCCGCCGCGCGAGCTTCCGCCCATCCTCCACTGATTCCCGCTAGCGCTTCACTGCGCGATCAACCCGTTCGTGACGAGCTTCAACGATTCGATCGAACGCGGATCGCGCACGCGTGAATGCAATGTGACGCGCGATTCCGGCAGCGGCA
>NZ_JAAGPI010000052.1 GCF_017104715.1 Burkholderia sp. Ac-20365 | reverse complement strand
GTCGACGCGCTCGCGCAGGCGTTGCCGCGCGCGGTGCCGGGCAATCCGCTGCTGCTCGGCAGCGACGCGCGCGCCGAGCATTTCGGCACGGCGCTAAAAATTCTCGCGGATCAACGCTCGACGGGCACGGCGTTCGTCGTGCATGCGTCGACGCACAGCGCGCCCGTCGAGGAAGTTGCGCAGGCGCTGATCGCGAATCAGCGCTACGCGTATCGCGGGCTGCTCGCGTGCTTTTTCGGCGGCGTGAAGCGCGAGACACGCGATGCGCTGCACGAGCACGGCATACCCGTACACACCACGCCTCAACGGCTCGCGCGCGCGTTCGAGCGTCTGGTCGAGTATCGGCTGGTGCGCGAACTGTTGATGCAGACACCTGAAGGTCAGCCCTTGCGCGTGCCGGAAGCAATCGACGCCGCGCAGGCGCAGGCGTGCGCGGCGCTGTCCTCGGGCGTGACGCAGCTCGACAGCGACGATGCGGCGCGCCTGCTCGCTCACTTCGGCCTGCGCACGGTGCCTGAGGACGCGCGCGAGGACGCCGTGGTCGATATCGGGGTCGAGCTGCGCGACGACGACAACTTCGGCCCGGTGTTCCGCTTCACTGCGCCGCCCGAACACGACGAAGCCCGGCCGATGTGCGTGTTCGGCCTGCCGCCGCTGAACCCGGTGCTGTCGCGCGACATTCTGTCGAACTCGGCGTATTCGCGCGAGGTCGCGCCCGAGCCGGTCATGAATACGTTGACGGCGATTTCGCAGGCGGTGTCGGAGATACGCGAGATCGTGTCGCTGAAGCTCGCGTTGCGCGTGATGCGAAACGGTGCGGCGATCGTCGCGCCGCGTTTGCGGCTGTCGGCGAACCGCACGCGATTCGCGATCATGCCGTATCCGCGCCGTTACGAAGAGACGCTCGACTGGCGCGGCCAGCGCATCACGGTGCGGCCCATCCGGCCGGAAGACGAAGCGGCGCACCGCGACTTCGTCGAATCGATGACGCCCGACGATCTGCGTTTGCGCTTTTTCGGCGCGATCGGCAGCTTCGACCATTCGCAGCTCGCGCGCATGACGCAGATCGACTACGACCGCGAGATGGCGCTGATCGCGACCATACCGAACCCCGACGGATCGACGCACACACTCGGCGTGGTGCGCGCCGTTGCGGACCCGGACAACGAAACGGCCGAGTTCGCGATGGCCGTGCGTTCTGATCAGAAGGGCAGGGGGCTGGGGCGTTTGCTGATGGAGCGCATCATCGCGTATGCGCGTGCGCGGGGCACGCACTGGATCGTCGGCGAGGCGCTGCGCGAGAACGCCGCGATGATCGGCCTTGCGACGGCCGTCGGCTTCACGACGACGCGCACTGAAGATCCCGGTGTCGTCGGTTTCAGAATGGCGCTCGATCAACCGGACGACGGCAAAGAAAAAGGCGGCGCGCCGGGGTTCGGTGCGTCGCCTGCGTGTTCCGCGAATCCGCGCTGAATGATCAGCGTGTGTGGCTTTGCCAGCTTGTTTAAGCTGCGAGCTTTGCGGCTGCCGCTTCCACCTGATCGCGCGAGACAGCGAGTTCTTCGAGCCATTCGGGCGCATACGTTGCGCCCGTTTCGCGTTCGAGACGCGCGATGGTTGCTGCGCAGCGCATGGCGTCCTTCGGCGTCGCGATAAACGACTTCACCGATTGACCTGCGGAGAATGCTTCGAAGAGCGGGACGCGGACTTCATCGGGGAGCGCGCGAGTCCATTGATACGGCTTCCCGTTGAAGGTGACCGTCGGCGGCAGCACGCGTTCTTTTTTCGCGGCGGGGATCAGGCCGAAGTTACGGGCTGCATCGCCGATCTGATCGGCCGAGAAGAGTTCATCGGGCGTGATGTCGAACTGCGCGATGAAGGTCTCGATCTGCTTCATCGCAGTGGCGCGGTCGTCGCGCTTTTGCTGCGCGCGGGAGACGATCTGGCGGAGCTCGTCGGCTTCTTCTTCGGTGATGGTGAAGCTTGCCTGCTTCTGCTGGAGTTCGGAAAAACGCTGGAATTCGAGGTCGGACAGAAGTTTGGCCATAAGGGTTTGGGTTTGCGCGTGGGCGCAACTAGCTTTGTTCGGGATTTGGGAGGGGCAGTAGTTTAGCGCATTCGCGGTTTTGGTTTGGTTTGGTTTTGGTTTGGTTTTGGTTTTGTCTTGCGACGCTGGGGTGGTTTGCTTGTGTTCGCCGCTGGCATCCGCGCTATGCCTTCGTGATTCATGCGTTGCCCCTGTGCGGGGCGGCACTTACTTTCTTTGCCGCGGCAAAGAAAGTAAGCAAAGAAAGCCGCTCACACCGCCAATCCTTGACGTTTTACCCACGGGCCCCCAACGGCCCCGTCCCATTCGCGGCATCGTTCTTCCCGATGCCCGCTGCCAACGCTTCGAATGCACGCCTCACCCGCTTCATGCTCCCGCGTCACCACACGCGCGATCAAACTGCCCACGTCCTATAGCGGCAAACTGTGTGTAGGCCATCGCGGCGTACACGCATCACTCCGGACTGAAAAGCACGATCGGTGTCGTAAGAGCGCGGACGTGTGAAGCACTACGACCTACACACAGTTTGCCACCTGGGCGGCCGTAGCCATTCGCTGCCGCTGGCAGTTGTACGGGTGATTGAAGTGGGTGAGGCGCGTAGCCGAAGCGCTGGCAACGTGCGGTGACTGAGAAGTTGCCGTGTGAAGCGTAAGAACTGTTGGGGGCCCTCAGGCGGAGGTCAAGAACGGGCGGTGTTAGCCCGCTTTCTTTGCTTACTTTCTTTGCGGCGGCAAAGAAAGTAAGTGCCGCCCCGCACAGGGGCGACGCATGAAACACGAAAGCGAATCGCGGATGCCAGCGCAGAGCCATAAAAACCAGACCAGCGTCGCGAGACAGCCCAACGCCGATGCCAGCGCAGGAGCCCCAAAAACCCAAAAAACCTCAACCACGCGCTGCGCGCATAAAAGAACCTTTAAGGCTCACCAAACATGGAAAGCCCCTGCACAGTCTCCCGCAACATCACAGTAACCTGATCAAGCGAAGGCGCAACATACTCATCAATCCGCTTGAGATAAGGACAAGTCATAGCAGCAATCGCCGACCCGCCAGCGGTCAGCAAAGGAAACGTCAAATCAGTGACACCAAAAATCTGCTGACTGTCTTTCTGCGAAAACCCCGCCTCGCGAATCGACTCGCAAACAGCCTCGAGCGCGCCATGATCGATCGTGACCTCGCCCTTCACCTTGGTATGCTCGGCCAGCATATGCGCCCGCTGCTCGGTCGTCTGAAACGCCAGCAAAGTGCGCCCTGAACTCGTATCGATCAACCCGACCCGCGAGCCCAGCCGCACCGAAATCCCCCAAGTCCCAGGTCCGTCGACCTGCGCGACCACCAGCAGATTGCCGCGATCATAAACAGCCAGATGACACGACTGCTCGGCATCTGCGGCAAACCGCTGCATCAACGGCAAGGCCTCGGAGATGAGCCGGTTCATCGGCGGATGCCGGTGCGCCAGCGCATACAGCTTCAGGCTCAGTGAATATCGGTCGCCGCCCGCCGATCGCACCACGTACTGACGCGCCACCAGCCGCTCCAGCATCCGGTACATCTCGCTCGCATTGCGCCCCAGCAGCTTCGTGATCTCCGCGCGCGTCAGCCCGCCCTTCTGCTCGGCAAGCAGCTCCAGTATGTCCAGCCCCTTATCCAGCGCAGGCGCGCGATATCGGTCGGCGTCGTCCTTGTCGTCTACATCCATCGTCGGCAATCGGTTCGTTTTTGACATTCGCATCGATTATCGGCTGTCAAAGGACAGTCACACAGGGCACCACGCTCCAGGGAAAACACCCACGCCCATCGCATTGACTTGTAAAAGTTCGTATATGAATAATACGTTCATTGGTGAATGAACACACCAATACCCATAAAAAGAAAGTGCAGGTCGATGTACCCGGTCCGCCGGTTCCTCTTCCCACAACGCAGACGGGCGTCAACGCCAAGCGCCAACTCCCGTCGACATGGAGACAAGCATGGGTTTCGCCAAAGAGCCGCGCACGGCTCGCCGCTTCATCGAACGTTCGTTGACGGCCGCCGTGGCCGCGGCGTGTGTCACGGGCATCGCGTTCAGCACGGCCGCACAGGCCGCCGACACAGCCAAGGTCGGCCTCGGCCTGCCGCTTCTCACGTCGCCGTTCTGGCAGTCGTACAACAACTATCTACCGAAGTACGCGAAGGAAATGGGCATCGACATCCTCGCGCCCGTCAACTCGAACAACGACCCCGCGCAGCAGATCACCGACATGAACAACATGGTGAATCTGGGCGCAAAAGGGATTGTGGTCGGCCCGATCGATTCGGCGGCAATCAGCCGCGCGCTCGATTCGGCCTCGGCGAAAAACGTCGCGGTCGTCGCCGTCGACGTCGCGCCGACGCAAGGCAAGGTCGCGATGGTCGTGCGCGCCGACAACCGCGCGTACGGCACCAACGCGTGCAAGTACATCGGCGAGCACGTGAAGTCGGGCAAGGTCGTGCAGATCATGGGTGATCTCGCTTCCGTCAATGGACGCGACCGCTCGGAAGCGTTCCGCGCGTGCATGAAGAATTACCCGGCGCTGTCGGTGCTCGAAATTCCCGCCGGCTGGAAGGGCGATGTCGCGGCAAGCTCGCTCGACAGCCTGCTGACCGCGAACCCGGATGTGAAGGGCATCTACATGCAGGCCGGCGGCGTCTATCTGTCGCCCACGTTGCAAACGCTGCGCCGCAAGCAGTTGCTGGTGCCGGCCGGGGACCCGAAGCACATCGTGATCGTCAGCAACGACGGCATTCCGCAAGAGTTCGACGCGATCCGCAAGGGCGAAATCGACGCGACCATTTCGCAGCCCGCCGATCTGTACGCGAAGTACGGCCTGTATTACATGAAGGCCGCGCTCGCAGGGCAAACCTTCAAGCCGGGTCCGACCGATCACGGCAGCAACATCGTTCAGTTGCAGCCGGGCGTGCTCGAAGACCAGTTGCCCGCGCCGCTCGTGACGAAGGCGAATGTCGACGACAAGAACCTCTGGGGCAACACGCTCAAATGAACGCTGAGACGACACACGACGCGAACGCGTCCACGCAGCCGGTCGTCGAGGCGTTTGCCGTCAGCAAGCGCTTCGGCAGTCACGCGGCGCTGAAGGAAGTCTGCATGCGCGTGATGCCCGGCGAGTCGCATGCGCTCGTCGGACGCAACGGCGCGGGGAAATCGACGCTGGTGTCGATTCTCACCGGCCTTCGCAAGCAGGACACGGGCGAGGTTCGCTTCAACGGCGAACTCGCGCCGCCTGTCGCGGACCGTGATGCGTGGCGCGAACGTGTCGCGTGCGTCTATCAGCATTCGACGATCATCCGTGAGCTGTCCGTCGCGGAGAATCTGTTTATCAACCGGCAGCAGACGCGCAACGGCGTGATCGACTGGCGCACGATGCGCCGCGATGCGCGCGCGCTGCTGGATCACTGGAAGATCGACGTGCGCGAAGACGCGCGTGCGGGCGATCTCACGGTCGAAGCGCGGCAGCTCGTCGAGATTGCGCGGGCGCTGTCGTATGGCGCGCGTTTCATCATTCTCGATGAGCCGACTGCGCAACTCGACGGCGATGAAATCAAGCGGCTTTTCAGGCGCATCGAAGAGCTTCAGCGCGAAGGCGTGACGTTCCTGTTCATCTCGCATCACTTGCAAGAGGTGTACGAGATTTGCCAGGCCGTGACCGTGCTGCGCGATGCGCGCCGTATCGTCAGCGCGCCGGTGTCGGCGTTGCCGCGCGAGCAGTTGATCGAAGCGATGACGGGCGAACGCGGCGGTCTCAACGTCACCGATGCCGCGACCCGCTCGCCATTGCCTGCCGATACGGCCGTCGCGTTGCAAGTCGAAGCGCTCACGGGCGCGGACTATGAAGACGTCTCGTTTGCCGTGAAGCGCGGCGAAGTCATCGGGCTCACGGGCGCGACGAGCAGCGGACGCACGAGTGTCGCCGAAGCGATCGCGGGCTTGCGCAAGCCGCGGCGCGGCGGCATTCGCGTCGATGGCGAAGCGTTGCCGCCCGGCGATGTGCCCGCTGCGTTGAAGCGCGGTATCGGCTGCGTGCCGAAGGATCGTCATCACGAAGGGCTCGTGCTCACGCAATCGGTCGCGGAAAACGCATCGATGACGATCGCGCGCATGCTCGGCAAGTTCGGCATCGCGCCGCCCGCAAAGAAGAACGCCTTTGGCAAGAAGATGATCGACGCGCTCGGCATCGCTGCGCGCGGGCCGGAGCAAGCCGTGTCGGGTCTGTCGGGCGGCAATCAGCAGAAGGTCGTAATGGCGCGTGCTTTGGCCACCGACCCGGACGTGCTCGTGCTGATCGATCCGACGGCAGGCGTCGATGTGAAATCGAAAGAAGCGCTGTTGTCCGTTGTCGATCGCGTGCGCGAAGAAGGCAAATCGGTGATCGTCGCGTCGGGCGAGCTGGACGATCTGCGCGTCTGCGACCGCGTACTGGTGATGTTCCGTGGCCGCATCGCGGCCGAGTTTCCGGCAGGTTGGGAAGACAACGACCTGATCGCATCCGTTGAAGGAGTCAGTCTCCATGAAGAATAGTGTGCCCGCGTTTGCATCGGCTCAATCGGCCCAGGGAATGGGCGCAGGCGCCGCGCGTCCGCGTATCGAATTCGCGCGTCTGCGCGATCTCGCTCTGGTGCCCGCGCTCGCGTTGCTGATCGTGATTGGCGCGTTCGTCAGCCCGAGTTTTCTGACGAAGGCGAATCTGATCAGCGTGCTGGGTGCGTCGGCGGCATTGGCGCTCGTCGTGCTCGCCGAATCGCTGATCGTGTTGACGGGCAAGTTCGATCTGTCGCTCGAATCGACGGTCGGTATTGCGCCTGCTGTCGGCGCGATGCTCGTGATGCCTGCGGCTTCGGCGGGTTTCGGTTTCGAATGGCCTGCGGCTGCGGGTTTGCTCGCGATCGTCGTGGTCGGTGCGGTGATCGGTTTTATCAACGGCTTTCTGGTGGTGCGCCTCAGGCTCAACGCGTTCATCGTCACACTCGCGATGCTGATCGTGCTGCGCGGGATGCTTGTCGGCGCGACCAAGGGCGGCACGCTGTTCGATATGCCGCCGTCGTTCTTCGCGCTCGCGACGACCATCGTGCTCGGCTTGCCGTTGTCCGTGTGGCTCGCGGCTGTGGCGTTCGGCATCGCCGCGTTCATGCTGCGTTATCACCGGCTGGGCCGCGCGCTGTACGCGATTGGCGGCAATCCGGAAGCGGCGCGCGCGGCAGGCATTCGCGTCGAGCGCATCACGTGGGGCGTGTTCGTGCTCGGCAGCGTGCTGGCTTCGATTGGCGGCATTGTCGTGACGGGTTATGTCGGCGCGATCAACGCGAATCAGGGCAACGGCATGATTTTCACCGTGTTCGCCGCGGCGGTGATCGGCGGCATTTCGCTCGATGGCGGCAAGGGCACGATGCTCGGCGCGCTCTCCGGCGTGCTGCTGCTCGGCGTCGTGCAGAACCTGCTGACGCTCGCCCAGGTGCCGTCGTTCTGGATTCAGGCGATCTACGGCGCGATCATTCTCGGCTCGCTGATGGTGGCGCGACTTGCTAGCGGCGAAGGACAAAACTGACATGACAGACCAACGCCTGATTCTGCTGAGTCCCGAAGACAATTGCCTGATCGCCGGCGCACGTCTCGAAGCGGGCACGCAGGTCGATATCGAAGGCGAGCGCGTGACGCTCGTGAAGACGATCGAACTCGGTCACAAGGTCGCGCGCCGTGCACTGCACGCCGATGAAAAAGTGCTGCGCTACGGCGCGGTGATCGGCCACGTGACGACGGACGTCGCGCGTGGCGAGCATCTGCACACGCACAACCTCGAAAGCGATTACCTGCCGACGTACACGCACGACGCAGGCCACGCATTCGTCCATCATTGACGCGGGCTCAACAGAACATGACCGACATTTCCGAAGCGAATACCGCGCAATCAGCACTTCAGGGCTATCTGCGCAGCGATGGACGCAAGGGCATCCGCAACGTGGTCGCGGTGGCGTATCTGGTGGAATGCGCGCATCACGTCGCGCGTGAGATCGTCGCGCAGTTTCGTCCTTCGTTCGATGCGTTCGACGATCCATCCGCAGAGCACGAAGCGCCTGTTCATCTGATCGGCTTTCCGGGCTGCTATCCGAACAGCTACGCCGAAAAGATGATGGAGCAACTGACCACGCATCCGAACGTCGGCGCTGTGCTGTTCGTGTCGCTCGGTTGCGAGAGCATGAACAAGCATTATCTCGTCGACGTGGTGCGCGCGAGCGGCCGCCCCGTGCATGTGCTGACGATTCAGGAAAAGGGCGGCACGCGCAGCACGATTCAATACGGCGTCGACTGGGTGCGCGAAGCGCGTGTTGAACTCGCAAAACAGAAGAAAGTGCCGATGGCGTTGTCCGAACTCGTGATCGGCACGATCTGCGGCGGCTCCGACGGCACGAGCGGCATCACGGCGAATCCCGCAGTGGGGCGTGCGTTCGATCACTTCATCGAGCACGACGCGACCTGCATCTTCGAAGAAACGGGCGAACTGGTCGGCTGCGAATTCCATATGAAAAGCCGTGCGGCGCGCGACGATCTCGGCGATGAAATCGTCGCATGCGTGGCCAAGGCCGCACGCTATTACTCGATACTCGGCCACGGCAGCTTCGCCGTCGGCAACGCGGACGGCGGGCTGACGACGCAGGAAGAGAAGTCACTGGGCGCGTATGCGAAGAGCGGTGCGTCGCCGATCGTCGGCATCGTGAAGCCCGGCGATGTGCCGCCCACGGGCGGTCTCTATCTGCTCGACGTGGTGCCCGATGGCGAGCCGCGTTTCGGTTTTCCCAACATCAGCGACAACGCGGAGATCGCGGAACTGATCGCGTGCGGCGCGCATGTCATTCTGTTCACGACGGGCCGCGGGTCCGTGGTCGGCTCGGCGATTTCGCCCGTCATCAAGGTGTGCGCGAACCCGAATACTTACCGCAACCTGTCGGGCGACATGGATGTCGATGCAGGGCGTATCCTTGAGGGCCGCGCGACGCTCGACGAAGTGGGCCGCGAGGTGTTCGATGTGACGCTTGCCGTCGCGCGCGGTGCAGCGTCGAAATCCGAGTCGCTCGGGCACCAGGAGTTTATCCTTACGTACAAGACGTTCGAGCCGGTCGGGCCCGCGTGCCTGCCATCGAGTGCGGCGTTGCCGCATCGGGTGGTCAGCGTGGCCGCGCAGTGAACACAACCAACAACATGGAGAGCGAGACGATGACGGACGCGGCAGGTTCCAACGTGCGCAAGCGGCGCAGCATCGGCAAGCGCGCGCTCGAAGTGACGGGCCTCGGTCTCGGCACGGCGCCGCTCGGCGGACTGTATCGCGATCTATCGGACGAAGAAGCGTTCGGCGCAGTGCAGGCCGCGTGGGACGCAGGCGTGCGTTTCTTCGATACCGCGCCACACTATGGACACACGAAAGCCGAACATCGTCTCGGCGATGCGCTGCGGCGCTATCCGCGCAGCGAGTTCGTGCTGTCGACCAAGGTCGGCCGTCATTTCGTGCCGCGCAAGAACCCGTACGACGGCAGCGAAGGCTGGCAAAACCCGCTGCCTTTCGAGGCGATTTACGACTACACGCGCGACGGCATTCTGCGTTCGTTCGAAGATAGTCAGCAGCGCATGGGTATCGTCGATATCGACATTCTGCTGGTGCACGATATCGGCGTCGTCACGCATGGCGAGCGCAACGCGCACTACTGGCAGCAGCTGACGCAAGGTGGCGGCTTTCGCGCGCTGGAGGAGCTGCGCTCGCAAGGCGTCGTGAAGGCCGTCGGTCTGGGCGTGAACGAAGGTGCGGTGATACTTGCTGCCATGCGCGAGTTCGATATGGATTGCGCGTTGCTGGCGGGCCGCTACACGCTGCTCGAACAGGCGACGCTCGATGACCTGCTGCCCGAATGCGAGAAGCGCAATGTCAGCATTCTGTTGGGCGGCGCGTTCAATTCGGGGATTCTCGCGCGCGGCGTTCAGGGCGATCTCAAGTTCAATTATGGCGAGGCGCCGAAGGAAGTGATCGAGCGCGTCGCGCGTCTGGAAGCAGTGTGCAAGTCACATGACGTCCCGCTCGCTGCTGCCGCGTTGCAGTTTCCGTATGCGCATCCCGCGGTCGCGACGGTGCTGACGGGCGCGCGCAACGCGGACGAACTGCGCGAGAATGTGGCTTCGTTCGACAAGCCGATTCCCGCTGAACTCTGGCAGGCGTTGCGCGACGAAGGCTTGCTCGACTCGCGCGCACCCGTGCCGAAGGACTAGTCTGTTCGTGACACACATCATGCAGATCGACGCACATCAGCATTACTGGAACCCCGAGCGCGGCGACTATGGCTGGCTCACGCCGGATCTGCTGCCGCTGTATCGCACGTTCGGCCCGCAAGATCTCGCGCCGTTGTGTGAACGCGCGGGCGTGTCGCGCACGGTCGTCGTGCAGGCTGCGCCGACTGTCGAAGAGACGCGCTATCTGCTCGGACTCGCGCGTGACGAAGATTCGATCGCGGGCGTAGTCGGCTGGGTGCCGATGCTCGATGCCGACACGCCCACGTTGATTGCCGAACTCGCACGCGAGCCGAAGTTCAAAGGCGTGCGGCCGATGCTGCAAGACCTGCCCGACGACGAGTGGATCGCCAATTCAGCACTGAAGCCCGTCGTCGATGCATTGATCGCGCACGACCTCGCATTCGATGCGCTGATCTTCACGCGTCACGTCGATGCGCTGGAAACATTCATCAGGCGCTTTCCGCAACTGCGCATTGTGATCGATCACGGCGCGAAGCCGCCGATCCGCGATGGCAGGGCAGGCTGGCACGCGTGGGCCGAAGGCATTACGCGGCTCGCGCAACTGCCGCATGTGCACTGCAAGCTGTCCGGTCTCGCAACGGAAGCCGCGCAAGGCTGGACGGAAACGACGCTGCGTCCTTACGTCGATCATCTGCTCGCAGCGTTCGGACCGAAGCGCCTGATGTGGGGCAGCGACTGGCCTGTGCTGAACCTGAATGGCGACTATCTGCTATGGCATTCGATTGCGACGCAGTTGCTCGCGTCGCTCTCCGATGCGGAGCGCGATGGCGTTTTCGGCGGCAACGCGGCGGCGTTCTATCGCTTGTAATACACACTGACATTTCCACGATCGCGCCGGTGAGCAGCCGTTGCAATACCCGGTATGACTGAAACGCCAATCCAATGGGAGCCTTAAATGGTACAAAGACTGGCCGGGAAGACGGCCTTGATCACGGCAGCCGGACAGGGCATCGGCCTCGCTACGGCCGAGCTTTTCGCGCGTGAAGGCGCACGCGTTATCGCGACCGACATCCGCATCGACGCGCTCAAGGACAAACCCGTCGAAGCACGCCAGCTCGATGTGCTCGACGGTGCAGCGATCAAGGCGCTTGCGCAGGAAATCGGCCCGATCGACGTGCTCTTCAATTGCGCCGGCTACGTGCACGCAGGCTCGATTCTCGAAGCCAGCGAGGAAGACTGGGACTTCGCCTTCGATCTGAACGCGAAGGCAATGTACCGGATGATCCGCGCGTTCCTGCCCGCGATGCTGGAGAAGGGCGGCGGGTCGATCATCAATATGTCGTCGGCGGCGTCGAGCGTGAAGGGCGTGCCGAACCGCTTCGTGTATGGCGCATCGAAAGCGGCCGTGATCGGTCTGACGAAGGCCATCGCCGCCGATTTCGTCACGCGCGGCGTGCGTTGCAACGCGATTTGTCCGGGGACGGTACACTCGCCTTCGCTCGAACAGCGTATTGCAGAACAGGCGAAGGCGCAGGGCGCAACGGTCGACGCGGTGCATGCCGCGTTCGTCGCGCGCCAGCCGATGGGCCGGGTCGGCAAGCCGGAGGAGATTGCGGCGCTGGCGTTGTATCTGGCGTCGGACGAATCGGGGTTCACGACGGGCCAGGCGCATGTGATCGACGGCGGCTGGTCGAACTGAGCCTGAGTCTGGGCAATGCGGTATCGACATTCATGAATCACGGAATCACTGAACAGAGGAAACTGCAGCGATGAAACTGCTTCGTTATGGACCGAAAGGCCAGGAAAAGCCGGGCTTGCTGGATGCGCAAGGCAAGATTCGCGATCTGTCGAAGGTGGTGGGCGACATCGACGGCAGCACGTTGACGGATGCGGCGCTCGCGAAGCTGCGTGCGGTCGATGTTGCGTCGTTGCCGGTGGTCGAAGGTAATCCGCGCATCGGGCCGTGTGTCGGCAAGATCGGCAAGTTCGTGTGTATCGGTCTGAACTATGCGGACCATGCCGCCGAATCGAATCTGCCGGTGCCGAGCGAGCCTGTTGTCTTCAACAAGTGGACGAGCGCGATTGTCGGTCCGAACGACGGCATTGAAATTCCGCGCGGTTCGAAGAAGACCGACTGGGAAGTGGAACTGGGCGTGGTGATCGGCAAGGAAGCGAAGTATGTCGACGAGGCGAATGCACTCGACTATGTTGCGGGTTATTGCGTGATCAACGATGTGTCCGAGCGTGAATGGCAGATCGAGCGCGCGGGTCAGTGGGACAAGGGCAAGGGCTTCGATACGTTTGGGCCGATCGGGCCGTGGGTTGTGACGCGTGATGAAGTGGCTGACCCGCAGAATCTGAAGCTGTGGCTCGAGGTGGATGGGCATCGGTATCAGAATGGCAGCACGAAGACGATGGTGTTTGGCGTTGCCAAGCTGGTTTCTTATCTGTCGCAGTGCATGAGCTTGCAGCCTGGAGATGTGATTTCTACCGGCACGCCGCCCGGGGTTGGGATGGGGGTTAAGCCTGAGGCTGTTTATCTGAAACCTGGGCAGGTTGTGAGGCTTGGGATTGAAGGGCTCGGGGAGCAGGAGCAGAAGACGTACGCGGCGGAATAAGGTTTGGTTTTGGTTTTGTCTTTGTCTTGCGACGCTGGGGTGGTTTGCTAGTGTTTTCGCTGGCATCCGCGTTTTGTCTTGCCTGCTTCAAGCGTTGCCCCTGTGCGGGGCGGCACCTACTTTTCTTTGCCGCGGCAAAGAAAAGTAGGCAAAAGAAAGCCGCTGAACACCGCTAGTTCTTTTCTCCGCCTGAGGGCCCCCAACGGGTCCTCTCCTTCACGCGGCGTCGCTCTTCTCGACGCCCGCTGCCAACGCCTTGAATCGGCGCCTCACCCGCTTCACACTCCCGCGTCTTCACACGCGCGACCGCATCTCCCACGTTCTATAGCGGAAAACTGTGTGTCGGCTATCGCGGCTTATGCGCTTCACTCCGGACTGAAAAACACGATCGGTGTCGTAAGAGCGCTGAGGTGTGAGGCACTACGACCTACACACAGTTTGCCACCTGGGCGGCCGTAGTCATTCGCTGCCGCTGGCTGCGCTACGGGTGATTGAAGCGGGTGAGGCGATTATTCAAGGCGTTGGCAACGCGCATTCAAACGGAGCCGGTTGCCGTGTGAAGCGGAAGACCCTTTGGGGGCCCTCAGGCGGAGGTCAAGGACGGGCGGTGTTAGCCCGCTTTCTTTGCTTACTTTCTTTGCGGCGGCAAAGAAAGTAAGTGCCGCCCCGCACAGGGGCAACGCTTGAGGCACCAATGGCAAAACGCGGATGCCAGCGAAACCACAAGCAAACCAAACCCCCGTCGCACGACAGAAAAAAATGTCATTCACGCATATGCCTCTCACCCTCATGCAACGGCGAAGCCCCCAAATCACCTCCATCTCCGATCCGGTTAATCGTCCCCTGCGCGACAGCGACAAGCCTCTCCTTATCCCCATCGGTGACAAACACATTGCACTGACAGGTAGCCTGCTGCCGCCCCACATAAACAACTTCGGCGCGAGCCATCAAAACCCCGCTAACAGCAGGCCGCAAATAATTGATCTTGTACTCACCGGTAACAACCCGGGGCCCAAGCGCCAGCGCGCCAGCAAACGTCAAAGCGTTATCAGCCAGATAACTGATCACGCCCCCATGCACGAAGCCATGCTGCTGCCGCAACTCATCGCGAATCGGCAGACACAGCGTCAGTTCATTCGCACCGACATACATCAGCTCGGTGCCGAGCAGCACGCTGAACGGCTGGGCATGCAGCGCGCCGCGCGCCCGGTCGAGTAGATCTGTCATCGTCGTTCCTTCGGGTGTCACCCGCCTGGTGATGTCCCAACTCTAGGAAGCATAAATGCGTCGCGTCAAGGGAATTCGGAGGATCGTGCGGCAATTATTGTGAAAATCGACGCAAACACGCCGCGTAAGCACCTGAAATGCTCAAACGCGAGGAATTTGCCGGCAAACGCTCAAGGCATCACCTGACATTGCCGTAAACCCGGATGCATTCCCCGTCCTTCTCAGCAATTCAGGTGTTTAGATGTTCAGCAAGATCAAGGTTGCATCCGGCTTGTTATGCGTTCTGGCCGCGTTCTGTATTTTCCAGCTGGTGACGGAGGGGCTCGGTTTCTGGTCCATGACGCGCACACACGATGACGTCAGCGACCTTGCAAACGTCGCATTGCATCAGGTGAACGCCGTCAACGAGACGACCCAGCATCTGATGGACGCCCGTATCAACCTGTCGCGCGCCGGCACGCGCATGGTTCGCGGCGGCGCGGAACCGACCGATATCGTCCAGCACGCGCGCGAGCAGCTCGCCGCCGCCGATCACTCGTTCACGGTTTTCATGAACGCCCCGAAGCTCAACGACGAAAACAACGCGCGCGCGGCCGCGCTCAACGAGAAGTATCAAAAGATTCACACCGCGCTCGGCGAACTGGCGCAATACCTCGACGCCGGCAACATCCAGGCATTCCTCGATCAACCGACGCAAGGCATGCAGGACGCGTATTTGACCGAACTGCACAACTTCACGCAATTCGGCGACGCGTTTGGCCGTGCATCGATGGATTCGATCGACGAGCGGCAGACGGTATTCCGTTCCGTCGGTCTCGTGATTCTCGCGCTGCTGCTGGCGGGTACGGCAGGCGTGTACGTGGCGTTGCGACGCGGCGTCGTGGGTCCGCTGGAAGAAGCGGGCCGCCATTTCGAGCGTATTGCGCAAGGCCGCCTGAACCAGCCGATCGAAGCACGCGGCACGAATGAGATTGGTCGCCTGTTCTCGGGGCTGTCGGTGATGCAGGCGAGCGTCGCGCGCACCGTGAAGACCGTGCGCGAAGCCGCCGATTCGATCTATATCGGCGCGGACGAAATCGCGACGGGCAACGCCGATCTGTCGGCGCGCACGGAGAATCAGGCGGCATCGCTTGAGGAGACGGCGTCGAGCATGGAAGAGTTGACGGCGACGGTGCGTCAGAACGCCGACCACGCACGCGAAGCGAACGCGTTGGCGGAGACCGCACTCGATGCGACTTCACACGGCAGCAACGTCGTCAATCAGGTTGTCGCGAAGATGCAGGGCATTGCACAGAGTTCGGACCGCATCGCGGAGATCATTACGGTGATCGACGGGATCGCGTTCCAGACCAACATTCTCGCGTTGAACGCGGCCGTCGAGGCAGCGCGCGCGGGCGAGCAGGGCCGCGGTTTTGCCGTTGTCGCGGGCGAGGTGCGTGGTCTTGCGCAACGCAGCGCGCAGTCGGCGAAGGAAATCAAGGAACTGATCAGCGAGTCGGTTGCGGAGATTCAGGGTGGCTCGGTGCTCGTCGAGCGTGCAGGTGAAGCGATGCGCAACGTGTCGGATTCGATCTCACGTGTCACGCAGATGATGGCTGAGATTAGCGCTTCGTCGCTGGAGCAGAGCACGGGGATCGAGCAGGTGAATCAGGCCGTCGTGCAGATGGATGAGATGACGCAGCAGAATGCTGCACTGGTTGAAGAGGCAGCGGCGGCTGCGTCGTCGTTGCATCAGCAGACTCGGCAGTTGAAGGATGCTGTTTCCTCGTTTGAGATTTCTGATTCAGTGTTGGGGTCGCGGCGTGGGCGCGAATTGGTTTCTCCTGGGTTTGGGGAAAGTGCTTTTGTTGTTTAAGCGCGGTGCTTGGGTGGTTTGGTTTTGTTGTCGCTTTTGCTGGCATCCGCGTTTTGTCTTCGTGCTTTGGTTTTCGCTGGCATCCGCGATATGACTTGCCCGCTTCACGCGTCGCCCCCGTGCGGGGCGGCACCTACTTTTCTTTGCCGCGGCAAAGAAAAGTAGGCAAAAGAAAGCCGCTGAACACCGCAAGCTCTTGTTCCTGCCTGAGGGCCCCCAACGGGTCCTCTCCTTCATGCGGCAACCTCTCAGTCACCGCCCGTTGCCTGCGCCTTGAATCGGCGCCTCACCCGCTCCACACTCCAGCGTCGCCACATACGCGATCAAATCTCCCACGTTCTATAGCGGCAAACTGTGTGTAGGCTTTCGCGCCGTACACGCATTCACTCCGGACTGAAAAACACGATCGGTGTCGTAAGGGCGCTGAGGTGTGGAGTACTACGACCTACACACAGTTTGCCACCTGGGCGGCCGTAGTCATTCGCTGCCGCTGGCTGCGCTACGGATGATTGAAGCGGGTGAGGCGATTATTCAAGGCGTTGGCAACGCGCATTCAAACGGAGCGGTTGCCGTGTGAAGGATAAGACCCGTTGGGGGCCCTCAGGCGGAGGTCAAGAACGGGCGGTGTTAGCCCGCTTTCTTTGCTTACTTTCTTTGCGGCGGCAAAGAAAGTAAGTGCCGCCCCGCACAGGGGCAACGCCTGAAGCACCGATAACAAACCGCGGATGCCAGCGAACGCCCATAAAAACCAAACAAAGCGTCGCAAGACAGCCAAAAAACCTCACACCGAAGGCAAAGCCCCATAAGCCGTAGCCAAATGATAAGGCGTAGTAGAAGGCATATCCGCCCGCGAAACCTCGCCTTCCAGCGTCATACACTCAACCCAGCCTTGAGCATTCAGGAACCTCGGCTGAAACCTGGCAATCTGCTGCGGCAGAACGGCACGAACATCAGCATCCTGATGCACAGCAAGCGCCCGCAGATATTCAGTCTGAGCCCAGATCCGCTGCGTCGAATCCTTGACGCCACCGGCCTCATCGAGCGCAGCATGCACACCACCCGTTGCGGAATCGACCCCGCGCCGATGCGCAAACACAAACGCACGTCCAAGCGCTTCGCGCAAACCTGAACCATCAAGCACATCACCAGCTTGCTGCACGAGCCAATACCACTCGAACTGATGCCCAGGCTCGAGCCGGTTATCCGCACTGCCGACAGGCAACTCAGCAATACATCCCGTCGGCTGATGCACGAAAGCGCGTGCAATCGCCGCACCGAGCTTCGCAAGCGCACTATCAAACGCGGCATCCTTCGTCGCCGAACGCGCCGCGAGCCACGCTTCCGTCAAATGCATCAACGGGTTCTGCAACGGCATGTCGCCGCTCGCCGAGAAGTCCGCGCGCAGCGCCGCATGCAGCAAACCGTCATCCGCAGCAAAACGGTCTTCGATCAGCGATGAAGCCCGATGCACGATGTCCAGTGCATCGCGATTGCCCGAACGCGCGCCATATTCGGCGCAGGCGAACACGACGAACGCGTGCGTATACAGATCCTTTGTCGTATCGAGCGGCGCGCCCTCTGCGTCCACGCTATAGAACCATCCGCCATGCCTGCTGTCCTGAAAGATATGGATCAGCGATTCAAACAGGCGCTGCGCATGCTCCATCTCCCCCGCGAGCGCAAAAACGAACAGCTGACGCGCGCACGCCATCGCGCGGTAGCGGGTGACGGGCAACGGTGTGCGGCCATCGGCGGCAACGGCCTCGTATGGCAGACCAAGCGTCGTGTTGAAACCCGGACCCCGCCAGATCGGCAGGATGACACGCGCGAAATGGTCGCGCAGCGCGGCTGCGAGCTCAGGCGTGGATGCGGTTGCGTTCATGGTGCGAAAAGTCGAAAGAGGGATTACAGGCGAGCGCGCTGACCTTCCAGCATAAGGCATACGGCGTGCGTCGGGCATCGGGACGCGGACGCTGTAAGGCAACGGCAACCCGCGACATCACAAGGAGAACAATATGCTCAACAACTTCGAACTCATTTCCCGGCTCGTACTCGCGGCGGCGCTCGGCAGCGTGATCGGCTTCGAACGCGAGCGGCTTTCGTGGGCAGCGGGGCTGCGCACGCATATGCTCGTGTGCGTCGGTTCGACGCTCATCATGATCGTGTCGGCGTTCGGCTTCGCCGACGTGCTGGGCAACGAACATGTCGTGCTCGATCCGTCGCGGATCGCCGCCCAGGTCGTGTCCGGCATCGGCTTTCTCGGCGCCGGCTCGATCCTGCTGCGCGGCGAGATCATCCGCGGCCTGACGACGGCGGCGAGCCTGTGGTCCGTCGCCGCGATCGGGCTGGCCGTCGGCGGCGGATTGTACACCGCGTCGATTGCCGCGACGATCATCATTCTGATCATCCTGGCCGGGATCAAACCGATCGAAAAACGCTTCATCACCGTCAAGCAGCGACGCCAGCTGTCGATGCTGGTCGAACGCGGCTCGATGACGTTCCACACGCTGCACGAGGCGCTCGGTCCGGCAAGCCCGCGCGTCAAGCAGTTCATCATGCAGCAGAGCGACGACGACCCGCAGATGGACGAAGTGACGATCACGCTGCATCGCGTGTCGTCGACGGAGTACACGGCCATTTGTGGGCAATTGCGCGCGATTCAGGGCGTTAAAGAGTTTCGGGACAATGGCGAGCCGGCGTGAATGCATTCGAGCCCGACGTCTTCCGGCAATGTGCGCTGTTCGCGGTCGCGAGTCTGGCATCCTCGGGCGAAGCGCCGTCGCAAAAAGCCCGCGATCCGTTTCTGTGTCCCTCTTTGCATGAGACAATGCCGGCTCTAGAAAAACACCGACGGCAGCGGTGACGGCGCCTTGAAGGGCGACGAACGCTGCGTTCCCGCTTCTCCTACATGGCAGATTCCGCAGAATCCACGATGTCCCGCCCGGTGCGCGCCCGATCGCAGAAGCGGCGCGCGTCGGCTGTGTCTCCCGAAACCGAAAACAAGCTCGCGCGCGCCGCGCGATCTGCGCAGCGTCTCGCGCAACTGAGCGATGCCGCACGCGACGGCGGCACGCTCGACCTGTTCCCCGACGACACGGCACGCGCCGAGCAGCAGGCGATGAATATCGACGTGCGTCAAGGCACGCTGCAAGGCTTCGAATTGCCGAATGTCGTGCTGGCGGCTGTCGGCGCGCCGGATGGCGTGGGCTTTGCGGCGGCGGCTGGCGTTGACGGAAAGGCCGGCGTGCGAGGGACGCGTAGCGCGGCGGCGTCGAAAGAGATGACTGTCGCGAAGGACCCGCATCACGGGCAGATGGTGATCGATACGGGCGCGGAGGAGTCGCGCCCGGCAGTGCAGGCGAGTCTTGCAGAAGCGTCGGCGCACGCTGCATGCGTCGACGGTGAGGCTGACGTCAAACCGGCGTCGGATGGGCCGATGCAACAAATGTCGCTGGCGGCGGCGAGCGTCGTGCGCAGCGTGGCTTCGCTGCGGCAGGTGCCACCGCCGACGGATACCGGCATTTCCGCTGATAAAGCCGAAGCCCAAAGCGCTTCGTCAGCTGACAGCACGAAGCCGGTTCTGGCGACGGCTTCAGCCCAACCTGCAACCCCGGTTCCGTCCGATTCGCTCACGGACTGCGCGCCCGCTTCGATTGCCCAGCCCGCGCAGCCAGCCGCGTACTTCCCGCCGCCGCCGCAGATATCGCGCGCCACGCCGGAACTGGACCACGCGCGCGCCACCGCGTTCGCCGACACCGTCGATGCGCTTTACGGCGTGATCTCCGACCAGCGCCGCGCTGCCGACGACCACACGCGGCGCATGAAATGGATGCTGACGATAGTCGTCTGCGCGCTGCTGATGACGATCGCGATCGGTATCGCGCAAACGCTGCTGCTGTTTCGCCTGTCGCATCAGTCGACGGCACACGAGCAGCGTATCGAACAGATGATGCTGAACCAGCAGGCCACGCTGGCCACACTTCTCGACACCGATTCGTCGACGACGAGCCTGCCCGTCGGAATGCAGACCGTGGCTGCGCCCGCGACACCCGCGATCGCGCCCGCCGTGCCGGCGGCCGCAAAACCTGCCGAAACGCACGCGGCGCACGCCCAGCACACCCACAAGCGCAAGTCAGCGCACACTCACTAAGCTCTTCCATGCGCCGCGCCTCCACGAGGGGCGGCTGTCTCTTTTGCGCTCGTCGCTGTGCATATTGCGCAACTAACCGTCTGCCAGAACCGGCTCCGCGATGCTGCGCGCGAGCCGTTGTATTCGCGCACTTGCTAGACAAAAAAAGGGGCGGAGCTGGAGCCCACGTCTGATGGTCATGCTGCATCGCAATGGCGACCGAAACCCCATGCGGCGAATCACCACATCGAAAAATTGCTGCATTGCACTAGCTTTTAACTAGGGAAAACCCTATACTTCTTCTTAAGGGAAAACCCTGAATCACCAACCAACCCGGGAGTCGCCATGAACTATCTTTTCGCGCTGTTCCAAAAGGTTAGCGACCTCTTCGCGTCGCCTCACTTGCCTCTGGATTCGGATTACTCGTACGAAGCACGTCACCGCGAAGCGGAGCGTGTTCGCAAGTCGCAATCAACCTTGTTTGGCATCCGTCTGACCGACTAATCGGCAAGACGTCGAACAAAAAGACGTTGTACTGCGCATCTCGCCGCCATCCAGAAGCGGCGAAACTGAAAAGCCCGGCTTGCCGGGCTTTTGTTTTTCTGCGCCTGAATTCGTGGGGTAATCGTAAGAAAAGGCGCGTTTTGTCGTTGCGCGCAGCGTCGGAATCCCTTCTCGATTATTTCGACGGCGAAATGAATGTAACAACGGCTTTACCAGCGAATACTCACCGCGCATAGCCGGAGCGCGTCCATCCCTGTGAAATCGCTGCGAATCCCTGTACGGACGGCTGTTGGATCCCTTCGTCTTATGAAATGTGCGCTTACAAGTCGTCACTTCTGCGAAAAGTCTGCGAGGCTAAAGTGGGTCTCAAGCGAACGGCGCAAATCTTAAGACCGTCCTGGTCGATCCAGCCGGCGCTCGCAACGAAACTCGAAAGGGAGAATAGCCATGAATGCCATCAAGAAGACTTCGCGTACGATTGTCGCCGCGCTGATCGCTGGCGGCGCACTGCTCGGCGCAAGCAGCGCCTTCGCGCAATATGCGCCCGTCTACGGGCAACCGCACATGATGCCGGTGGGCGTGCAGGTCAACATCGGCTGGCACGGCGACCGTTACTACGACGGCCACCGCTACTGGGCCCATGACGACTGGATGCGCCATCATCCGCACGATCGCGATCCGTACCACGACCGTGACCACCGTCCGCCGCCCCCGCGTTACTAAGACGGTCTGACGGCACACTTCGCGGCGCCTCGTGCGCGCGAAGATTGAACAGGGCCGGCCCGCTCGCAAGAGCGCGCTGGCCTTGTCGCATCTGGCGTCGCAAAAATACGCGCTGCGCTATGCTTGTGGGCTTCGATGGACAACACAAGCAGGAACAGGGGAAATGGTTTTGAGCAAGCCAGTCGTAGGCGTGGTGGGAACGGGATTGATGGGCGTCGGCATTGCGACGCAGAGCGCGCTGCACGGACACCGGACGATCGTCAACGACGTGGATCCGGCCCGTCTCGACAGCGTTGCGCCGAAGGCGCAAGCGGTGCTCGACGAGCTGATCGACGCCGGTCGCATCGACCAGCACGCGAAAGCGGCGGCGCTGGCGCGCATCGAAACCAGCGCGACGCTCGATTCAATGGCGGACGCGCATATCGTGATCGAAGCGATTCCCGAAGTGCTCGATCTGAAGCACAAGCTCTACGTCAAATTGAACGACGTGCTGCGCGACGACGCCATCCTCGCGAGCAACACGAGCGGCTTCCCGCCCGACCAGTTGACGCCGCGGCTGCGCGCGCCGGAACGCTTTCTGATCGCGCACTTCTGGAACCCGCCGCACATGATTCCGCTTGTCGAAGTCGTGCCGGGGCGCGACACGGCGCAACATGCAATCGATACCACCGTCGAACTGATGCACGCGATCGGCATGGAGCCGGTCGTGCTGTCGAAGGCGATTCCCGGCTTCGTCGGCAACCGGCTGCAGTTTGCGGTGTTGCGCGAGGCGCTGAACATCGTGCGCTCGGGCGCGGCCACGCCGGATGTCGTCGATCGCGTGATGAAGGCGTCGCTCGGCAAGCGCTGGGGCATCGTCGGGCCGTTCGAGGGCGCGGATATGGGCGGCCTCGATACCTTCGTCGATATCAGCACGCACCTGATGCCGTCGCTCGCCAAGGATGAAGACGTGCTCGACCTGTTGCGCGAGCATGTGCAGGCAGGGCGCGTCGGCGTGCGCAGCGGCGCGGGCTTCTACGATTGGGACGACGCGCAGACCGCGAAGGTCAAGGCGGGACGCAAGCGTGTGATCGAGTCGAACGGAAAGAACCGGGCGTAACACCATGTCGGACGTCTATTTTTACGATCCCGCCGCGGGCCACGGCCTGCCTCACGACCCGTTCAAGGCGATCGTCGCGCCGCGTCTGATCGGCTGGGTATCGACGCGCTCGGCGAGCGGGCAGCTCAATCTCGCGCCGTACAGCTTCTTCGGCGCGTTCGCGAGCTTTCCGTCGATCATCGGTTTCTGCAGCGAAGGCCGCAAGGACAGCATCCGCAATATCGAAGAGACGCGCGAGTTCGTGTGGAATCTGTCGACGCGGCCGCTTGCCGAGCAGATGAACCGCACGTCGGCGCCCGTCGGGCCCGATGTCGATGAATTTCAGCTGTCAGGGCTCACGCCTGTGGCTGGCCGCAACGTGTCGGTGCCGCATGTCGGCGAGTCGCCGGCTGCGCTCGAATGCAAGCTGCTGCAGATCGTGCGGATGCACGACCTGAACGGCCAGCCGATGGACAACTGGCTCGCGCTCGGACAGGTGGTCGGCGTGCACATCCAGAAGGCGTATCTGAAGGACGGCCTGTTCGACACGCATGCCGCGCAGCCGATCATGCGCGCGGGTTATCGCGCCGACTACGCGCAGATCGGCGAGATCTTCCAGATGTTTCGTCCGACGTCCTGAACTGCGGCGAGGGCCGCGCGGTTCATTCGGTCGCGGCTTCGTCGGATGACAGATCGACGTCGACGGCTTCCGTGGCGGCCGGTGTCGTGCCCGCCGGCGACGCCGCGGTCGATGCTGCCGCTGGCGCGAGTGTCAGCGACGACTGCGCGCCACGTGTGCTCACGGGCACTGCACGCGGCTCGTTGTCGTGAATCACGGCGCGGATGCGCGGATAAATCTGCCGCTCCCAGCGCTGCCCGTTGAACACGCCGTAATGCCCGACACCCGTCTGCACGTGATGCGTCTTCAGATACGGACGCAGCTTGTCGCACAGATCCTGCGCGGCGAGCGTCTGCCCGACGGCGCAAATGTCGTCGCGCTCGCCTTCCACGGTGAAGAGCGCAGTGCGTTTGATCTTCGACGGCTCGACGCGCCGTCCTTTCACTTCCAGTTCGTGCAGCGGCAGCGCATGCCGTTGAAACACGGTATCGACGGTTTCGAGGTAGAAGTCCGCCGTCAGGTCCATCGTCGCGAAGTATTCCTCGTAGAAAACGCGGATTGCTTCGGCCTTCTGCGGATCGCCTTTCGAGCGCTCGCGATACATCGTTTCGAACGATTCCAGATGCCGTTCGAGATTCATCGACATGAACGCGTTCAGCTGCACGAAGCCCGGATAGACGCGCCGGAACGCACCCTGAAAACCGAACGGCACGGCGCTGATCAGATTCTGCTCGAACCACTCGATCGGCTTGCTCTTCGCCAGTTCGTTGACGCGCGTCGGGTTCACGCGCGTATCGATCGGTCCTGCCATCAGCGTCATGCTGGCGGGCTGCGCGGGATGATCGTCGGCGGCCATCAGCGCGACGGCGGCGAGCGCGGCGACTGTCGGCTGGCAGACGGCGAGCAGATGCGTGCCCTGGCCGATCGTTTCGGTGAAATCGATCACGTGCTGCACGAACTCGTCGAAGCCGAAGCGGCCTGCCATCAGCGGCACGTCGCGCGGGTTGTGCCAGTCGGTGATGTAGACGTCGTGTTCGGCGAGCATCGTGCGCACGGTGCCGCGCAACAGCGTGGCGAAGTGGCCCGACATCGGCGCGATGACGAGCACGCGCGGCTGCGGCACATCGAACGACGCGTGCTTGCGGAAGTGCAGCAGCGAGCAGAAGGGCGTCGACTGCGCGACTTCTTCGAACACGTCGACGGGCTGTCCTTCGACTTCGACGCTATCGATGCCGAAAGGCGGGCGCACATGCGTGAGGCCCGACAGCGTCAACAATTCGGCCGATGCGCGCAAGGTGCGGCCGGACGGCGTGTCGGCATATTCCGGCCACGTGTCGAGCGCGACATTGACGAGCGACGCGCCGTGGCGCAGCGGCATCATGAAGTTGGCGAACGCCTGGTACGCCGGATAAGCGAGCGGATTCATGGCTTTCGCGTGAGATGGGAAACCTGATGCATTGAGAGGCAAGTCATATGCCAATTGCGCGTGACGCAGCGTCCGCTGAATGACTCCCGGTGTAGCCGCGTTGGCATAGCCTTTGCGCGTTACATCGCAAGGTGCCTGTTATGCAGCTAATTGGTGCGTGTATGCACGACATCGTGCATCGAGAGCGGTCCAGCGCGCCGCAATGAATCCTCAGAGGAGCGAGACATGCCTAACCCGACAACCAGCACGCTGACCATCAGTAGCCGGAACTACTCGTCGTGGTCGCTGCGCGGCTGGCTGCTGGCGAAGTTCAGCGGCTTGCCGTTTGAAGAGATCGTGATGCCTGTCGATGATCCTGCTGCGCGGGCTGAATTGTTGTTGCTGTCGCCGTCGATTCTCGTGCCTTGTCTTGTGCATGACGGGATCAAGGTGTGGGACACGTTGGCCATCGCCGAATATCTGAATGAGGTGCGTCCCGACGCGGGGTTGCTGCCGGACGATCGCAAGGCTCGGGCGCATTGCCGCGCTATCTGCGGGGAGATGCATTCGGGGTTTGCTTCTTTGCGTTCTGCTTTGCCGATGAATCTCAAGGCGCACTTTCCTGGGTTCAAGGTTTGGGCGCGGGCGCAGTCGGATATTGATCGGATTGTGACTATCTGGCGGGAGTGTCTAGACGAGTATGGCGGGCCTTTTTTGTTTGGCGAGCGCAGCGCAGCTGATGCCATGTATGCGCCTGTTGTGACGCGCTTTGTCACTTATGATGTGCAACTTGATGCTGATATCGTTGCTTATGGGCAGAGGATTCTTGCTTTGCCTGAGATGCAGGAGTGGATTGCTGGTGCGCAGTTGGAGGTTGATGAGATTGATGAGCTTGATGTTGAGTTTTGAGGTTTCTGTTTTGCGCGTAGCGCGTGGTTGGGTTTTTGGTTTTTGGTTTTTTGGGCTTTTGCGCTGGCATCCGCGTTTTGTCTTGCCTGCTTCACGCGTCGCCCCTGTGCGGGGCGGCACTTACTTTCTTTGCCGCCGCAAAGAAAGTAAGCAAAGAAAGCGGGCTAACACCGCCAGCCCTTGTTCTTGCCTGAGGGCCCCCAACGGTTCCTCTCCTTCACATGGCAACTTCTCAGTCACCGCCCGTTGCCAACGCTCTAATCGAGCGCCTCACCCACTTCAATCACCCGTAGCGCAGCAACCGGCAGCGACTGGTTACGGCCGCCCAGGTGGCAAACTCTGTGTAGGTCGTAGTGCTTCACACCTCAGCGCCCCTACGACACCGATCGTGTTTTTCAGTCCGGAGTGAAGCGCGTACGGCGCGAAAGCCGACACACAGTTTGCCGCTATAGAACGGGAGCGATTTGATCGAGTATGTGCTGACGCGGGAGTGTGAAGCGGGTGAGGCGGGTGAGGCGCTCAATAAGAGCGTTGGCAACGGGCAGTGAAGGGCAGGTTGTCGTTTGAAGCGGAGGACCCGTTGGGGGCCCTCAGGCGGGCACAAGAACTGGCGGTGTTCAGCGGCTTTCTTTTGCCTACTTTTCTTTGCCGCGGCAAAGAAAAGTAGGTGCCGCCCCGCACAGGGGCAACGCGTGAACAAGGCAAAACATCACGCGGATGCCAGCGAAAACAAAAGCAACAAGCCAAAACGCGGATGCCAGCGCAAAAGCCCAAAACCACCCAAGCGTCGCAGACAACCCCCCCCCCTCTAACTCCGTCCTCCAAGCTTAAACACCGCAACAACCTCAGCCAGCTTATCAGCCTGAGCGCTCAGATCCGCGGTAGCCTGCTCGGCATCACTGACGAGCGCCGCATTCTGTTGAGTCACTTCCCCAATCTGCGTCACGGCAGTGTTAACCTGCTCGATCCCACTCGACTGCTCCTTCGACGCCACGCTGATCTCGCCAATAATCGTCTGCACCTGTCCCACCCGGTCGACAATCGATTGCATCGTCGTACTGGCCTCCTCCGCAATGCGGAACCCGCTAGACACCGTCGCCGTCGACTCGGCAATCACCGCTTCAATCTCCTTCGCCGCCGCCGCGCTGCGCTGTGCAAGCGCCCGCACTTCCGATGCGACCACCGCAAAGCCCTTGCCATGCTCGCCCGCGCGCGCCGCCTCGACGGCCGCGTTCAGCGCGAGGATGTTGGTCTGGAATGCAATGCCTTCGATCACGGTCGTGATGTCGGCAATCTTCTTCGACGACTGGCTGATCTCGCCCATCGTCGACACGACGCGCTCGACCGCGCGGCCGCCGTCGAGCGCCGCTTCCGATGCGCTCGACACCAGCGTGTTCGCCTGCGCCGCGTGGCCCGCGTTCTGCTGCACCGTCGACGTGATCTCCTGCATGCTCGCCGCCGTTTCTTCGAGGCTCGCGGCCTGCGTGCCGATCCGCGATGCGATCTCGCCGCTGCTCGCCGCGATCTGCGCCGTGCCCTCGGTCATGTCCGCCGACGCGCTGCGCACCTGCGTGACGATGCGCGCGAGACCTTCGCCGATGCCGTCGATGGCCTGCATCAGACGGCCGATTTCATCGGCGCGCCGTTCGTGATTCGCCGATACGCGCACGCTCAGATCGCCCGCTGCAAAGCGCTCCGACGCCTTCGCCGCTTCGTCGAGCGGACGCGACACGAGGCGGCGCACCGCGATCAGGAACACCACGGCGAACACGCCGACCAGCACGAAGCCGATCAGGATGAAGCGGTTGCGCGTCGAGATGACGTCGGCCATCACTTCGTCGCGCTTCGCGACGCCGCCGACCAGCCAGCTCCACTCCGGCACCGTGACGAACGATACGAACTTGTCCTGCGCGCCCGTTTCACCAAGCGCCGTTTCCGCGCTCGAATATTCGATCTGGCCGTCCTTCTGGTCGAGCATGGCCTTGTACGGCGCAGCGTTCTCTTCGCCCATCTGGCCGGCCGCGGCCGGGTGCACCAGCAGCTTGCCGCGCTCCGCGCCGTTCGACGCGTTCAGCACGAAGTAATAGCCCGTATCGCCGATCTTCAGCTGACGGATGCCGTCTTCAACCGACTTGATCTGCGCATCCACGTCGACACCGACGAAGAGCGCGCCGATCACCTTGCCGCTCGCATCGGTGATCGGCCGGTATTGGGTGATGTAGCGCTTGCCGAACAGCGTCGCGAGCCCGGTGAAGGTCTTGTTGGCGGCGACGGGGCCGTAGGCCGGGCCCTTGCGATCGAGCATCGTGCCGATCGCGCGCGCGCCGTCCTGCTTTTTCAGCGAAGTCGTGACGCGCACGAAGTCGTCGCCGGTACGCGCGAAGATCGTCGCGATCGCGCCGCTTTGCGCGAGGAACTGGTCGGGGATCGAGAAATCGTTGTTCAGCACCTTGTCGCCGGCCTTGATGACGGGCGTCGGTGTGCCGTTGACGTCGATCTTCTGCGTCTCGTCGAGCGCATAGCCGGCGGGCAGGAAGCTCGCGAAGAGCGTCATCGAGCGGCCGACTTCGGCCGTGAGCGCCTTGTCGAACAGCGAGATCATCGCGGCAATCGAACGGTCTTTCTCGGTGATGCGCGCCAGCACCTGATCGCTGATCTGCGCGCCGGCCGTGCGGGTCACCGCGAACGTGAACGCGGCAAAAATGGCGGCCACCAGCGCGCACGAAAGCATGGCGAGCCTGGCGCCGACGCTGGCGCGGCGCAATGAAAGGATATCCATGGTGTTTTGCAGGTAACGGAGGTGAAGCTGCAACGATGCGTCACGCGCCAGGACGGCGCGCGACGCGGAGAGGCAGCTATGAAACCCGTTAACGGCACACCAAACGTTTTCCTTTAATTTTGAAAGGTAGAAGGGTGATTCAGATCAATGCGAAGAACGCCAGGTTCGTAGTAGGAGCGCGTTCGTCACGACGCTCACACTCGAGAACGCCATCGCCGCGCCAGCGATCATCGGATTCAGCAGCCCGAACGCGGCGAGCGGAATTCCGATCAGGTTGTAGACGAACGCCCAGAACAGGTTCTGCTGGATCTTGCGCCACGTGCGGCGCGAGATATCGATCGCATCGGCGACCAGCGCCGGGTCGCCGCGCATCAGCGTGATGCCGGCCGCGTGCATCGCGACATCGGTGCCCGTCGCCATCGCGATGCCGATGTCGGCGGCGGCGAGCGCGGGCGCGTCGTTGATGCCGTCGCCTGCCATCGCGACCACGCTCGACGTGCGAATCTTCAGCTCGTGCACGACGCGCGCCTTGTCGGACGGCAGAACCTGCGCGTACACCTCGTCAATGCCGAGCGCGGCGGCGACGCTCTTTGCGCTGCCTTCGTTGTCGCCCGTTACGAGCGCGCTTTTCACGCCCATCCGCGACAACCGCTCGACCGCCGCGCGCGCGCCGGGCTTCAGCGTGTCGCCGAACGCGATCAGCGCGAGCGTTTGCGGTTGAGCTTGCGCGCCTGTCTTGCCGCGCGAGATCAGCCACGACACGGTGTTGCCTTGCGCTTCGAGTTCCTGCGCGAGACGGGCGAGGGCGGACGTCGGCGCAGCGCCCAGTTCGCCCAGCCAGCGGCTGCTGCCGATCGCAAACGTCTTGCCGTCGATATCTGCTTCGACGCCGCGCCCCGCAACCGCCCGCGCGTCGCCGCTGGCGGGCAGCGGCGTGCCGCCGCCGTCCGCGTCGAATGCCTTGACGACGGCCTTCGCGAGCGGATGCTCGCTATGCCGCTGCACAGCCGCCGCGAGCGCCAGCGCGTGCTCGCGGCCAACGCCTTCCGCCGTCTCGAACGCCGTCACCGAAGGCTGGCCGACCGTCAGCGTGCCCGTCTTGTCGAATGCAACCACGCGGACCTGATGCGCGATCTCGAGCGCCTGCGCGTCCTTGATCAGCACGCCGTGACGCGCGGCCACGCCCGTGCCTGCCATGATCGCGGTCGGCGTCGCAAGGCCGAGCGCACACGGGCAGGCGATCACCAGCACCGCGACCGCGTTGAGAATGGCGGTTTCGGCGCCGTGTCCGGCGATCAGCCAGCCGATCAGCGTGACGAGCGCGATCGCCAGAATCGCCGGGACGAAGATTTCGCTGACACGATCGACCAGCCGCTGGATCGGCGCTTTTTCCGCCTGCGCCGTTTCGACCAGCCGGATAATGCGCGCGAGCGTCGTTTCCGCGCCGATGGCCGTCGTCGTCACCGTGATTGCGCCTTCGCCGTTGATCGAACCGGCCGTCACGCGGTCGTCCGTCTGCTTCGGCACGGGCAGGCTTTCGCCCGTGATCAGCGATTCGTCGATATGCGTGCGCCCTTGCAGCACCGTGCCGTCGACAGGCACGCGCTCGCCCGGCCGCACCGCGACGATCATGCCGGTGCGCACCTGCGCGAGCGGCACGTCGACTTCTTCCTGGCCGACGACGATGCGCGCGCGGTCGGGACGCAAGGCATTGAGGGCGCGGATTGCGTCGGTGGTCTGGCGCTTTGCGCGTGCTTCGAGCCACTTGCCGAAGCGCACCAGCGTAATCACCACAGCCGACGCCTCGAAATACAGATGCATCGTTTCGCCAGGATGCAGCGCCATCTGATAGACGCTCACGCCATATGCCGCCGACGTACCGAGCGCGACCAGCAGATCCATATTGCCCGATCCCGCGCGCACGGCTTTCCACGCAGCGCGGTAGAAACGGGCGCCGAACACGAACTGGACGACGGTCGCGAGCGCGAGTTGCAGCGTAGCGGGCAGCATCGCGTGGTAGCCGAGCGGCTCGGCGATCATCGGCACGATGAGCGGCAGCGTCAGCAGCGCGCAGACGACGACCGCGCCGAGTTCGCGGCGCACGGCGGCGCGCGCGGCGGCATCCTTGTCTTCGGTGGCGGCGGGTGCGGTGTCTTCGGCGGAGAGCGGCGTTGCCTGATAGCCGGCTTTGGTGACGGCCGCGATCAGTTGATCGATGCCGACGGCGCCGTTGGTCGTAACGGTCGCCTTTTCGGTGGCGAGATTGACGGACGCGGACGTGACGCCGGGAATGCGCGCGAGTGCTTTCTCGACGCGACCGGAACACGCCGCGCAGGTCATGCCGCCGATTGCCAGCTCGGCTGTCGATGGCGCGTCGCTTGCGGTCGACGGGACTTCATTTACCGGCTGCGCGTCATAGCCTGCCTTGCGGACGGCGGCGACGAGCGCATCGACATCGACGGACGTGTCGGCGTCGACGGTTGCTTTTTCCGTTGCCAGATTGACGGTCGCCCGCGCGACACCCGGCACTTTCGCAAGCGCCTTCTCGACGCGCAGGGCGCACGACGCGCACGTCATGCCCTGAATGTCGAGTTCCGGGGAGGCCGCCGGGCGGGTCGTATCGGCGGCGCGGGGTGTGGCGAGTTCGGTCATGACTGCGAGGCTCCAGTTTGCGCGTTAGCGCATCGTTGGAACCAGTATCGACCTTCCCATGATGGGAAGGTCAAGGGGCTTTTTCGGATTTGCCCGATGACGTGCTGAAGCGGGCGTAGAAAGGTGGCTAGTCGAGCGCGGGCGGCGCGGCGAGCATGGCGTCCGACACTGCGCGTTGTGCGTCGCTGCCGCGTTCGGCGAGTGCGCTGGCGGCGCCGCGCCGGTCCACCGATGCCTTGTTCTGGCCGAGTTTCCATTTACCCGTCAGCTTCGTCAGTTCGATTTCGATGCCGACGATAGCGCCCAGCATCTGGGAGATGAAGTCGGCGGGCGCGTCGCCCATTTTCCACGGCACGGGTTCGCCGGCTTCCATCTTGCGGGTGAGGCGCGCGACGAGTCCGCGGACGAAGGTTTCGTCGTCGTGGACGGCGATGCGGCCGTGCGCGTGCACGACCATATAGTTGTAGGTCGGGACCTGGCGATGCGCGTCGTGCTTGCTGGGATACCAGTTGGGGGAGATGTAGGCGGTCGGGCCCTGGAAGATCACGAGGGTATCGGGGTTTTGCGCGGCTTCCTGCCAGACCGGGTTGGCGCGGGCTACGTGGGCACGGAGTGTGCCGTGCGGGCCTTTGGTTGCATCGAATTCGAAGGGGATGTGGTTGGCGTCCAGCCCGGTCGGGCTGAGCGTCACCATTGCTCCTAGCGGGTGATCTGCGATCAGCTTTCGCAACGGGTCGGGGTTGGTTTCTTCGAAATGAGTTGGGATGTACATTGCCTGGTCCTTTTGCTTTGTGTTTCTGTCTGCGAAGCTGGGGTGGTTTGCTTGTGTTTTTGATGGCATCCGCGGTTTGTCTTGCCCGCTTCAGGCGTTGCCCCTGTGCGGGGCGGCACCTACTTTTCTTTGCCGCGGCAAAGAAAAGTAGGCAAAAGAAAGCCGCTGAACACCGCTAACTCTTGACCTTTGCCCACGGGCCCCCAACGGTCCCGTCCTGTTCGCGGCATCGCTCTTTCTCGACGCCCGCTGCCAACGCTTCGAATTGGCTCATCACCCGCCTCATACACCCGCGTCGCCGCATGCGCGGTCAAATCGCCCGCGTTCCATAGCGGCAAACTGTGTGTAGGATTTCGCACCATACACGTATCACTCCGGACTGGAAAGCAAGGTCGGTGTCGTAAGAGCGATGACGTGTGAACCACTACGACCTACACACAGTTTGCCACCTGGGCGGCACATACCGTTCGCTGCCGCTGGCTGCGCTATGGGTGATTGAAGTGGGTGAGGCGATTATTCGAAGCGCTGGCAACGGGCGTGCACTGAGAAGTTGCTGTGTGAACGATAAGAACCGTTGGGGGCCCTCAGGCAAGAACAAGGGCTGGCGGTGTTAGCCCGCTTTCTTTGCTTACTTTCTTTGCGGCGGCAAAGAAAGTAAGTGCCGCCCCGGCACAGGGGCAACGCGTGAAGCACCGATACCAAAACGCGGATGCCAGCAACAAGCCAAACCAAAACCAAAACCAGAACCAAAACCGAACCTAAAACCCCAAAAACAAAAACCCAAAAAAACCAGAAAAAACGAACAAACAACACCAAACCTGCCGAAGGCAATCAAAACCACCACCAACACTCACAATCGCTTGCCGCCGCGCCGCGGATAAGTTAAAACCCGATGTCAGAAAAGGAATGTCAGGACACGTCGGCAAGTCCGTTGCGAGCGGGGGCTCGGCGGATCGGGCCAGTCCTGGCTCAAAGTCAAAAGTGACATCCAGGACCGCGGTTCATCGAATGATAAAAAATCGCCGACAACAGTTTCCGTTTCAATTGGCCTGCGCCGCGCTCGCAGGCATCGCATTTCTCTCCGGGTGCGCTTCGACTCCCATCGTCACGCCCAAGCCAACCGGCTGGATCAAGGACGAAGTCGCCGAGTCCTACGTATTCGCGTATCCGCTCGTGCTGATGGGCGCATCGCGTGACGCCGCCGTCGGCACCGGCCCCGGCCAGGCGCCCGTCAACACGCTGCGTCACGCGTCCGCGCTGCCGCCCGTCGGTGCGCACAATCCGCCGACGCCCGGCATCGACACGCTCGATTCGACCGCGTGGCTCGATGTCGGCGACGAACCCGTGATCGTGTCGCTGCCCGCATCGGCCGGCCGCTATATGGATGCCCGCGCGCTCGACATGTGGACCAACGTGCTGTGGTCGACCGGCTCGCAAGCCACGGCGCGTGCGTCGGGCATCAAGGCACAAGCGGTGGCGTTCGCGAAGCCCGACTGGAAGGGCGATCTGCCCAGGAACGTCAAGCGTATCGACGCGCCCACACGCAACATCCGGCTCGATGTGCGCATCCAGTCGAATGGCGGTCGCGATCTGACGGCCGTGCGCAAGTTGCAGCGCGGCATTCGCGTCGTGCCGCTGTCCGTCTACACAGGCGATGCATCGGCTGCAGCGGTTGCGCCGCGCAACATGCCCGCTGACGCAAGCGCCTCAGGCACGCCCGCCGAGCAGGTCGCCGCGCTCGACGCGAAGGGCTTCTTCGACCGCGTCGCGCAACTGCTGCCCGACAACCCGCCGTCGCCCGCCGATCCGCACGCGCTCAAGTTTCTCGCCGACCTCGGCGTGAAACCGGACGAACCCGTCGTATTGCCCAAGTCGGCCGGCGACGCGGTCGCCACCGGTCTCGCCGATGGCCGCACACGCGTCGCGACGCCGCCCAGCAACATGCTGACGGCCAACGGCTGGAGCTGGTTCGGCGACGGCGTCGGCAACTACGGTCCCGACTACGCGCTGCGCGCCTATGCGGCATACGCCCAGCCGGGCATCGGCACGAAGGACGACGAAGTGCGCGGCAGCGTCGCGCTCGACAGCGACGGCCACGCGCTGAACGGCGCGAACCGCTACGTGATGCACTTCGAGCCGAACCAGGTGCCGCCCGTGCGCGGCTTCTGGTCGGTCACGGCCTACACGAAGGACGGCGCGCTCGGCGACAGCACGCCGGCGCGGGCATCCGTCGGGGACAAGTCGGGCGTGCGGCGCAACCGCGACGGTTCGATCGACGTGACGGTGTCGGCGGCCAAACCGCGCAAGGCGACCAACTGGCTGCCCGCGCCGCGCGGCGATTTCCAGCTCGTTCTGCGCCTCTACGCGCCGAAGCCCGAAGCCAGCGACGGCACCTGGCAACCGCCCGCCGTCGTGCGTCAATAGTTGCAGGAGGTGTCCGCCGCATGACGGCGGACACAACTTTGCAACTGAAATCGGGCCGCTTACACTTTCTCACCTTTATTTGCCTGCAACGTTCGTCATTCTCATGACATTTGATGGTTTGCGTGAAGTACACGACGTATACTTCGGGCAAGCTGGATCTTCGTCATCGCGGCGAGCTTTGCGCCGCCGCCCTACCCGCGACCGAGCATGGCAAGCCCGACCAAAGCATCACTCGCTTCATCCTTTCAGACCGTCCGCGAAGTCGCGCAAGGACGGCGCGCAAGACGCATCGTTCTCATCCTGTTTGTCGTGGTGGTCCTGTTCGGACTGCTCGGCTTCTTCGCTGCGCCGCCGCTGATCCGCCATATCGCTGAACAGCAGTTGAGTCAGCAACTGGATCGACCGGCCAGCATCGGCCGCATCGCGCTCAATCCCTACACGCTCAATTTCGAAGCCGATCGCGTGCATATCGGCGAGCGCGGCGGCCAGGGCGATTTCGTCGATATCGAGCGGCTGATCGTCCGTACTTCGTGGAGTTCGATTTTCCGGCTCGCGCCGATCGTCGATGAAGTACATCTCGATTCGCCGCGCTTCACGATCGTTCGCTACGACGCGCAGCGTTTCAACTTCAGCGATCTGATCGAGAAATTCTCAAAGCAGCCGGCCAAACCCGACAGCAAGCCCGCGCAGTTCTCGGTCTCGAACATCCGCATCGAGAACGGCAAGATCACGTTCGACGACCGTCTGCTCGGCGTCACGCATATCGTCGATCAATGGCGGCTCGGCATTCCGTTTATCGCAACGCTGCCGTCGAAGACCGATATCTTCGTCGAACCGCTGCTGCGCGCGCGTATCGACGGCAGCCCGCTTGCCATCGACGGGCGCACCAAGCCTTTTGCTGCATCGCGCGAATCCGAAGTGTCGCTGCGTTTCGACGGGCTCGACGTGCCGAAGCTGCTGTCGTATTCGCCGACCAAACTGCCCGTCACGGTACAGGCAGGCAAGCTGTCGAGCGATCTGAAAGTGAGTTTCGTCGTGACGAACGACGCGCCGACGCTGCGCATCACGGGCACGACGGATCTCGCCGATATCGACGTGCTCGATGAAAACAAGGCGCCGTTCTTCGCCGCCCGTTCGCTGCATGTGGCCGCGCAGACGCTGGAGCCGCTCAAGAGCATCTACCGTTTCGACGACATCAGCCTCGATGCGCCGACCGTGCATCTCGCGCGCGAAAAGAACGGCGTGCTGAGCGTGCAGCGCACGTTCGCGCCCGCGCCCGCTGCGGCTGCAAGCGCACCGGCGGTGGCGTCGGGCGCGAGCGGCGCGACGGCCGAAGCAGGCAAGACGGAAGCGGACAAGGCCGCGCCGCCGCTCGATCTGCAGATCAGGCACTTCGCGCTAACGGGCGGCACGGTCGAAGTCCAGGACGAAGCGGCATCGCGGCCCGTATCGGCGGGTCTGAACAACCTTGCCGTGACGCTCGACGATTTCTCGACGCTCGGCAAGACGCCCGCGCGCTACTCGCTCAACACCAACGTCAAGAACCAGCCGCAAGGCGCGCTCGGCGTGACGGGCAATCTGTCGCTCGCCGCGAAAACGGCCGACGCGAAGATCGACCTGAAGTCGGTGCAACTGCCCGTGTTGCAGCCGTATCTCGACACGTTGACGGCCGCGAAGGTGATCGACGGCACGCTGAGCGTGCAATCCAGCCTGACGGCGAACTGGTCGAAGGACCCCGTCGATCTGCAGGTCGGCCAGAGCCAGCTTGATCTGCAATCGCTGAAGGTAGCGGCGGCGGGCGCGAAGCAGCCGGCTGTCGCGATTGCGGACGGCAAGGTGGCCGTCAAGCGCGTCGATCTGACGGCGCGCAAGGCGGAACTCGACTCGGTCGACGTCACGGGCCTTTCGTTGGACGCACAGCGCCTGAAAGACGGCACCATCGATCTCGCCGCGCTCGCCGGGCCGCCGCACGCGGAAGTCCACGAGCGCACCGTCATTCACGCGGCCAAGAAGGCGACCGAGGAAGGGCCAGCGTGGCATTACAGCATTGGCGCACTGAACCTGAAGGACGGCGCGGCAACCTTCACCGACAACACGACCCCGCACCCCGTCAAGCTCGCGATCAAGCCGCTGCAACTGAACGTGCAGAACGTCAGCGACGACCTGAGCCGCGCGCTGCCCGTCGCGTTGCAGGCAACCGTCAACGGCAAAGGCACGCTCGGCGTGAAGGGCGATGTGACGGCGACGCCGCTCAAGCTCGCAATGAAAATCGACGCGAACCGGCTGGATGCCGCGGCGCTCGAGCCGTACTTCGGCAGCAAGCTCAATGCGACGATCGCGAGCGCGCTGCTGAACGCGAACGGCGACGTGACCTTCGTGCAGGGCGACAAATCGAAAGGCATGCACGCGACGTATCGCGGCGACGCGGCGATCGTCGATGTGCGGATGATCGACAAGGCGACCTCGGACCCGTTCGCCGGCTGGCGCTCGCTTGCGCTGACGGGTATCAAGGCGAACTACGACGAGCGCGGCGGCACCGATGTGGACGCGGCCAAGGTCACGTTCGCGAACTTCTACGGCCGCGTGCTGCTCGACGCGCAAGGCAAGCTGAACCTGAAAGACGTGGTCGCGCATGAAACGGGCGCACCGCAGTCGCTCACGCGCGACCAGAGCAGCAAGGGCAAGGAGCCGATTCCGCTCGGCGCGCCCGCTGCGTCTGAAGCGCAAGCGGCGGCACCCGCTCCCGCTGCGTCGGGTGCGAACGCGACCGTGACGGCGGCCACGCCGCCGCAAAGCCCGGTGCGTCTGCACTTCGGGCAACTGGTGCTGCAGAACGGCCGCGTCACGTACACCGACAACTTCATCAAGCCGAATTACACGGCGAACCTGATCGCGATTCAGGGGACGATCGGCGCGTTCGGCACGGAGTCGAAGCAGTCGGCGCCCGTCGATGTCTCCGCGAAGCTCGCGGCCAACGGGCCGATCACGATCCGCGGCTCGGTCAATCCGCTGATCGCCAAGCCTGCGCTCGATCTGACGGCGACGGCGCACGGCATCGAATTGACCAATCTGACGCCGTATTCGGCGAAGTACGCAGGCTATCCGATCACGAAGGGCAAGCTGAACGTCGATCTGCACTATCAACTGGCGAACGACCAGCTGACGGCGAACAACCATATCTTCATCGACCAGCTCACGTTCGGCGATCACGTCGACAACGACACGGCGACGAAGCTGCCGGTGAAGCTCGCCATTTCGCTGCTGAAGAACTCGCGCGGCGAGATCGACGTGGATATTCCGGTGTCGGGTTCGTTGTCCAACCCGGAGTTCAGCGTTGGCGGGCTGATCTGGCACGCGGTGCTGAATCTGCTGCAAAAGGCGGTGACGGCGCCATTCTCGCTGATCGCGCACGCGTTCGGCGGCAGCGGCGAGGAACTCGGCTACGTCGAGTTCGATGCGGGTTCGTCCACGCTGTCCGATGCGTCGCAGAAGAAGCTCGATACGATCGTGAAGGTGCTTAACGACAAGCCGTCGATCCGTCTCGACATCATCGGCCGCGTCGATCCAGCTGTCGATCAGCCGGCGTTGCGCACGGTGTATGTCGACCGGCTGGTGCGCCAGCAGAAGCTGAAGGACGTGGTGGGCAACGGCGAGAGCGTCGACCCGATGACGATCAAGGTCGACGACAAGGAATACGACAAGTATCTGACCAGGGCCTACAAGGACTCGGACTTCAAGAAGCCACGCAACTTCGTCGGCCTGACGAAGACGCTGCCCGACGACGAGATGAAGGCCGCGCTCGCCGAGCATGCACCCGTCAGCGACGCGAGCCTGCGCGATCTCGCGCAACAGCGCGCGCAGGCGGTGCAGCAGTACCTGGAAGGCAAGGTGGACAGCAGCCGCGTGTTTATCGTGGCGCCCAAGCTCGATGCGTCGGGTATCGACGACAAGGGTGCGACCACGCGGGTCGATTTCGGGCTGAAATAGCGCTGACGATTCTTCAACTCTTTGCTGGTTTTCCACGCGCAGGCGTCATCATTCGTCAAGGATGGCTGAGCGACTGCGTGTGGGGTCAACGTATCGCGGGAGCGTTCGTTTAGGATGCCAACGCTTGCGTCGCCGGGCTGCCATCTGCAGCCGCGCGGCGCATCCAACGCAACCCTTCCGACTGTATCCCGATGAGTCTCCAGAACTTCTGCCATTGGCTGGCGCAACGTCTGCTGATCGCGAGCGTCGCCTTCATGCTGGCCGCTTGTGCGAGCGCGCCGTGGCGTGGGCAGTTCTCCGATCCGCCCTCAACGACTGCGCTCACGGCGCCGCTGTCTGTGATGGCAGGCTTCTATCGCGTGAATCCGGGCGACACGCTGGCTAGCGTCGCGATCGGGTTTGGGCGGGATGCCGAGCAGATCGCACGCTGGAACGGGCTGCCGGGCAATTACCCGGTGAGCGTCGGCGAGTTGCTGCGTGTGGCGCCTGATCCCGTTGCAGCCTCCGTTCCAGTGCCGGCGAGCGCGCCTGAACCCGCCAATATCACTACTGCCGACGCCGCTGTATCGCGAAACGCACGCTTTGTCTGGCCCGCTTCGGGGCCGGTGATCTCGGGTTTCGAACCGGGGCAGTCGCGCGCCATTCGCATCGGCGGCGCGACGGGCGAAACGATCAAGGCCGCCGGCAGCGGTCGCGTGATCTACGCAGGCACGCAGATCAAGGCGTACGGCCTGCTCGTCATCATCAAGCACGACCAAAACCTCGTCAGTGCGTACGGCAACAACGCGAAAGTGCTCGTGAAGGAAGGCGATGCGGTGAAGCAAGGGCAGCCGATCGCCGAAATCGGCGCGGCCGGCGATCCCGCTCCGTATCTGATCTTCGAACTGCGCGATGGCACGAAGGCCGTCGATCCTCAAGGCTATCTGCCGAAACGGGCCAGCTAGGCCGACGACGAGTCATCGCTTGAAAAAGAAACCTCTGTTACGGCGTTTCGGCGCGTCCGTCTCGTTCGTCCTGCTTGCGAGCACGCTGCCAGCAATGGCAGCGGCAGCCGGCGCGAAGGCAAAGAACGCTGTGCCGAAGCCACGCCCCAAGGCGAAGAACACGCAGCATGGCGCACGGCTCGATCCGCATCATGATCCACGTCGCGGTCTCCAACGTGACGGACACACGAGCGCGCACGCCGACGCAAAAAGTCGCGCCAGTCGCGCCGCGCATCTCGCGCATGCGACGAGCGCGAAAGGGCACACATCGCGCTTCCGGCAACTGGGGCTGGCGTCATGGTACGGCCTCGGCTTTCACGGCCGCCGCACAGCGAATGGCGAGCATTTCGACATGTACGCGATGACGGCCGCGCATCGCACGCTGCCGCTTGGTTCGTATGTGCGCGTGACGTCGCTGGCGAACTCGAAATCGATCGTGGTGCGCATCAACGATCGCGGTCCGTATGCGCGCGGGCGTGTGATCGATCTGTCGTATCTCGCCGCGACGGAACTCGGCATGCATCGCGCGGGCGTGGCGAAAGTCGCGATCGAGTGCGTGGAGAAGCCCGAAGCCGAGCGTATCGCGCGTCGGCCGATTCATCTGACGACGAACGGCTAGCCGCGCGTCAGGCTGCCCGCGTAGGCGCGGCCTTTACGTTCAGCGCAGTCCGTTCGATCACGTCCGCGAGCGTATCGAATGCCGGCCCGATGCGATCGTTCGGCACGCACGCATAGCCAAGAAGCAGACCGCGCCGCGCGGGCGTCTCGCTGTTGTAGTACGCGGCGAGCGGCCGCACGATCACGCCCGCGTCGTACGAAGCGGCTGTCACTTCGCGGTCGTTTGCATGGTCGGGCAGGCCGAGCACCAGATGCAGGCCCGCTTCGTCGCCCATCACGGGCAGCGCGTCGCCGAAACGCGACGTGATCGCATCGATCAGAATCTGACGGCGTTCGCCGTACAGCGCCCGCATCCGCCGCACGTGGGAGGTCAGATAGCCGTCCATGATGAACTCGGTCAGCACGGCCTGCTGCATCAGTTGTCCTTCGCGATACAGCTCGGCCACGCCCGTGCGGAACGTATCGACGAGATGTTCCGGCGCGATCATGTAGCCGATCCGCAAGCCCGGAAACAGCATCTTCCCCAGACTGCCGACATAGATCACCTGGCCCGCGTCGTCGAGCCCTTGCAGCGACGCGAGCGGCCGGCTGCCGTAGCGGAACTCGCTGTCGTAGTCGTCTTCGATGATCCACACGCCGTGCTGGCGCGCATATTCGAGCAGCATGCGGCGGCGCGCAAGGCTCATCACCATGCCGAGCGGATACTGATGCGAAGGCGTGACGAGCGCGATGCGCGGCGGCGTCTGTAGATCGGATTCCTGCGGATTCAGCCCTTCGTCATCCACAGGCACGGGCGCGAGCGTCAACCCCGACGATTGCAGCACGCTGCGCGCGCCCCAATAGCAAGGCTCTTCGACCCACGCGCGATCGCCGACATCCGTGAGCAGACGCACGGCGAGATCGATCGACTGGTGAATGCCCGTCGTGATGATGATCTGGTCGGGCGTGCACTTCACCGAGCGCGCGACACGCAGATAGTCCGACAGGGCGCGCCGCAGCGGCCGGTAGCCGCCGCCCGGCGCGTAGGTCAGCAGATCGGGATTGGCTTCTTTCCACAGCTTGGCCTGCAGGCGGCTCCACGTGCGCGCCGGAAACTCGGCGACGTCCGGCACGCCGGGCATGAACGCGCCCCACTGTCTGGCCGACACACCCGCCTGGCGAATCAGTCGCGCGCCGCGCGTGGACAGGCTGCCGCGCGCGGGTGTGGCGGGCTGCGCAGCGTGCGCATTTGGCACCACACTGCCGACGACACCGATAGAGCCACTCGCCGGCGATGGCGCTTTGCGCGCGTTCACGGCGGCCGTATCGGGACGCGTGTCGGCGACATACGTACCGCTGCCCGTTGTCGAGATCACATAGCCTTCGGCCGTGAGCTGGTCGTACACGTGCAGCACCGTGTTGCGCGCGATGCCGAGGTCGGTGGCGAGCGTGCGCGAGCTGGGCAGCTTGGCGCCGGGCAGCAACTGGCCCGTGAGAATGGCCTGTTGCATCAGCCCGAGCACTTGCCGGTAGACGGGTTCGACAGCAGTCCGGTCGAGCCGTGCGGCGAGCCAGTCCGACAGGATGACGGTGTCCAAGTGGTTCTATCCGGAATTATGAAATGGTTCCCTATTGTAGAACCGTAAGCAGCTATAGTGGATCACGCAATCGATGCAAATCGTTAAAACGGGTGGAGCCAAATGTGCGTAGAAACCCGTAGATGAAGCACCTTGTAGCGCTTAAAGCATGGAGACGGACACATGAAATCCGAAGACGTAATCGTCAGCTTTCGGGGTGTGCGCAAGACCTATGACGGCGAAACGCTCGTCGTCAAACAACTTGATCTGGACATCTATCAAGGCGAATTCCTGACGCTGCTCGGGCCGTCCGGCTCGGGCAAGACGACTTGCCTGATGATGCTCGCGGGCTTCGAGTTTCCGACGGGCGGTGAGATCTGGCTCGACGGGCAACTGCTCAACAACGTGCCGCCGCACAAGCGCAACATCGGCATGGTGTTTCAGAATTACGCGCTGTTTCCGCATCTGACCGTCGAACAGAATGTTGCGTATCCGTTGACCGTGCGCAAACTTCCCGCCGACGAACGCGCGCACAAGGTCAACAACGCGCTGAAGATGGTGCGCATGGAAGGCTTTGCGAAGCGTTATCCGGCGCAACTGTCGGGCGGCCAGCAGCAGCGCATTGCACTCGCACGGGCGCTCGTGTTCGAACCGAAGCTGGTGCTGATGGACGAGCCGCTCGGCGCGCTCGACAAGCAGCTGCGCGAGCACATGCAATACGAACTCAAATCGCTGCACGAAAAGCTCGGTGTGACCTTCGTCTACGTGACGCACGACCAGGGCGAAGCACTGACCATGTCCGACCGCGTCGCCGTGTTCGACAAAGGCATCGTGCAGCAGCTCGATACCGTCAACAGCCTGTATGAGGCACCTTGCAACGAGTTCGTCGCGAACTTTATCGGCGATAGCAACCGGCTGCGCGGCACCGTCGCGAATGTCGACGGCGACTACTGCGAGTTTCACCTGGTCGACGGCACGCGTCTGGTCGGGCGCAATATCGGTGGCGCGAAGGCGGGTGCACAAGGTGTCGCGTGTATCCGTCCGGAGCGCATGAAGCTCGCAGCGGGCGCGTCGCGTCCCGGTGCAAATGCAGTCGCGGGCGAAGCGCGCGGTCTGATCTATTTCGGCGATCACGTGCGCATGCGCTGCGGTCTGCCGCAGCAGGACGAGTGCTTCGTGAAAGTGCCGCTTGGCACGGAAGCGCTCGAAGGCTTCGCGCCGGGTGTGCCCGTCGCGCTCGAATTCGCGCCCGAGCATCTGCGCGTTTTCGCGTGAGCAGAAACACAAGAACGTCCACGTCGTAAGCAGTCAATCACACCATAGAGGAACCACCATGAAGAAGATCGTGCAATCGCGCTGTGCCGTGGCTGTCGGCGCTTTCGTCCTCGCGCTCGGCGCCGTTGCCCACGCGAACGCGGCGGAGCTGACGGTCGTGAACTTCGGCGGCGCGAATGGCGACGCGCAGAAGGCCGCATTCAACCAGCCGTTCGAAGCGCAGAACGGTACGAAAGTGACGGCAGTCGAATACAACGGCGAGCAGGCCAAAGTGAAGGCGATGGTCGAAGCCAAGCACGTGAACTGGGATGTCGTCGAAGTCGAATCGGGCGATCTCGGCCGCGGCTGCGATGAAGGCCTGTACGAAAAGCTCGACTGGTCGAAGCTCGGCAAGAAGTCGGATCTGATTCCGGAAGCGCCGCAAACGTGCGGTGTCGGCATTTTCGTGTGGTCGACGGCTATGGCGTACAACGCCGACAAACTGAAGACGGGTCCCGCGAGCTGGGCCGACTTCTGGGACACGAAGAAATTCCCGGGCAAGCGCGGCATGCGCAAGGGCGCGCGCTACAACCTCGAGTTCGCGCTGATGGCCGACGGCGTTGCGCCGAAGGACGTCTACAAGGTGCTGGCAACGAAGGAAGGCCAGGACCGTGCGTTCAAGAAGCTCGACGAACTGAAGCCGAATATTCAATGGTGGGAAGCGGGCGCACAGCCGCCGCAATTCCTCGTGGCAGGCGACGTGGTGATGTCGACGGCGTATAACGGCCGTATCGATGCCGCGCAGAAGGAAGGCAAGAACCTGAAGGTCGTGTGGAACGGCAGCATTTACGACCTCGACTACTGGGCCATGCCGAAGGGCACGCCGAACAAGGCGCTGGCTGAGAAGTACATTGCGTACACGATCTCGTCGAAGCCGCAGCAGGAATACGCGAAGCACATCGCGTACGGCCCGGTGAATGAATCGGCGATCAAGTCGCTGGATGCGAAGACGCTCTCCAACCTGCCGAACTCGCCTGCCAACGGCAAGAACGCGGTGCTGCAGAACCTGACGTTCTGGACCGATCACGGCGACGAACTGGAGCAACGCTTCGCGTCGTGGGCGTCGAAGTAAGCATGCAGTGAGGACGCGATGCGGCTTTGCATCACGCGAGCCGCATCGCAGCAGTACGACGTGTCTGGAGAAACGTGTGACGACGATCACGATCGCCGCCGACTCGACCCCTGAGTCGACGAGCAAACTCAAGCGCGAGCTAAAGGCCGCCGAAGCGAAGAAGCGCGCGATGGCGCTGCTGCTGATCGCACCGCTCGCGATTTTTCTGCTGATGATTTTCGTCGTGCCGATCGGCGCGCTGTTGACGCGCGCGGTGCAGAACCCGGAAATCGCGACGGCGTTGCCGCATACGGTCACCATATTGCGCGACTGGGACCGCAAGTCGCCGCCGTCGGACGCTGCCTACGCCGCGCTCGCCACCGATCTCACGGCAATCGCCGATGGCGAAGCAATGGGCGCGCTCGCGCGCCGTCTGAACACGGAGATTCCCGGTTATCGCTCGCTCGTCGCGAAGACGGCGCGCGCGATGCCGCTGAACGACGACGCAGGCCACGCGCTGCCGCCCGCGCAGGTGAAGGCGAAGATTCTCGAAGTCGACGAACGCTGGGGCGACGCGAAATTCTGGCAGGCAATCGCGAAGAACGGCAGTACCGTGTCGCCGTTCTATCTGCTCGCTTCACTCGATCACAAGCAGGATGCGTTCGGCCATATCATTCCGACCGATCCCGATCAACAGATTTATCTCGCCGTCTTCAGCCGCACGTTCGTGATCGGCTTCGCGGTGACGGTGTTTGCGCTGCTGCTTGGTTATCCGCTCGCGTACTGGATTTCGACGCTCAACGAACGGCGCGCGAATCTCGTGATGATCCTCGTTTTGATTCCGTTCTGGACGTCGATTCTCGTGCGTGTTGCCGCATGGATCGTGATTCTGCAGAGCGAAGGGCTCGTCAACAAGGCGCTGATCGGTACGGGCCTGATACATGATCCGCTGGCGTTGCTGTTCAATCGCGTCGGCGTGTATATCTCGATGACGCACATTCTGTTGCCGTTCATGATCCTGCCGCTCTACAGCGTGATGAAATCGATTCCGCCGAGCTATCAGCGCGCGGCGATTTCGCTCGGCTCGCATCCGTTCGCGGCGTTCTGGCGTGTCTATGTGCCGCAGACATATCCGGGCATCGGCGCGGGCGCGCTGCTCGTGTTCATTCTCGCGATCGGTTACTACATCACGCCGGCGCTGCTCGGCGGACCGAACGACCAGATGGTCAGCTACTACGTGGCGTACTTCACGAACGTAACGATCAACTGGGGCATGGCGTGTGCGCTCGGCGGCCTGCTGCTCGCCGCGACGCTCGTGCTGTATGTGATCTACGGACGCTTCACGCGTTCGAACGTGAGCCTGGGTTGAGGAGCGACGCGATGAAATTTGCCAAACCGATGTTCGCGCCGCATACGTCGATGGTCGAGCGCGTGTGGTACTTCACGTTGCGCGGGCTGGCGGTGCTGACGCTGCTGTATCTGATTCTGCCCGTGCTCGCGATCGTGCCGCTGTCGTTTTCGTCGAGCACGTTTCTTGTCTATCCGATTCCGGGCTGGTCGCTGCGCTGGTATCAGAACCTGATTGCATCCGACGAATGGCGGATGGCGGCGAAGAACAGTTTTATCGTCGCGCCGTCGGCGACCGTGCTGGCGACGGTGCTCGGCACGCTCGCGGCGATCGGGCTGACGAAGGCGAACTTCAAGGGCAAGGCGCTGCTGATGGCGATCCTGATTTCGCCGATGATCGTGCCGGTCGTCGTGGTTGGTGTCGGCATGTATCTGTTCTTTGCGCCGCTTGGGTTGGCCAATACGTATATCGGGCTGATCATGGCGCATGCATCGCTGGGTGTGCCGTTCGTTGTGACGACGGTGGCGGCGACCTTGCAGGGCTTCAATTACAACCTCGTGCGGGCGAGTCTGTCGCTTGGGGCGAATCCGGTGAAGACGTTTTTCAACATCACGTTGCCGGTGATCGCGCCGGGCGTGATTTCGGGTGCACTGTTTGCGTTCGCGACGTCGTTCGATGAAGTGGTCGTTACGCTGTTCCTTGCAGGCGCGGATCAGACGACGCTGCCGCGTCAGATGTTCACCGGCATCCGCGAGAACATCAGTCCGACGATTGCCGCGCTCGCGACTATTCTTATCGTGTTCTCGACTTGTCTGTTGTTGGCGCTTGAATGGCTGCGAGGCAGGAATGCGGCGCGGGCGGTGGCGGCGTAGGTTGGTTTGTTTGCGGTGTGTCAAAGCGGTCACGCGTCGTTTGGCGTCGTGACCGTTTTGCATCAGCGCGCTGATTACGCGCATATGTCATAAATCGTCAGAGCTTCGTTTGTTAGCCTGAAAGTTCATGTATAGCTCGCTATTGGGAAACTTTCTGGAAGCATGAAGCGATGCTTTGTGAAGCTTTGACACTTCGCCCTCTGAACGCTGACGACGCGGCTGCTTTTGCCGCGTTGCGTCGCAAGGCCATCGACGATTCTCCGTCGGCAATCTGGCCAACTCTCGAAGAAGAAGCCGCGCGATCGCCAGACTCGGTTGCTGCGCAAATACGGCACACGCCCGAACAGATCGTGTTCGGTGTATTCGATCTGCACATGCTGGTCGGGATAACCGGTCTTAAACGCGAGCCGTATGCGCAACTACGGCACAAAGGCGTGCTCTGGGGCGTGTTCGTCAATCCGCTCTATAGAAATGTAGGCGTCGCGCGCGAGTTGCTCAACGCAGCGCTGACACACGCGCGCATCATGCGCCTTCAGCAGATTCACCTTCGCGTCAACACCGACAACCATCGCGCGCGACGGCTCTACACGACGAGCGGCTTCACAGGCTACGGCATCGAGCCGCGAGCCATGTGTGTGGACGGCCGATATTTCGACGAAGAAAACATGGTGCTATTTCTGGATCGTGCGCATGACAAAGGTTGACATTGTCGATTGAGCAATGCGTTAAAAATAGCGTTCCTATCAATCACAGTGGAAACCTGAGAAAACTATGGAACACGGAATCATTGCATGGCTGATTATCGGCTGTGTCGCGGGCTGGCTCGCGAGCGTGCTGGTGGCGGGAAGCGGTTTTGGCGTGCTGCTCGATATCGTGGTTGGCATTGCGGGCGCGTTCATCGGCGGTTGGTTGTCGGGCGCGTTGCACATCTCGCTGGGTAGCGGATGGATTGGCTCGACGATCACGGCCTTCATCGGCGCGGTGATCCTCCTGTTCGTCATCCGGTTGTTCCGGCGTCGATAACACTGACGAAAAACAAACCCGGCCGAAGCCGGGTTTGTCGTTTCTGACACTAGCGCGTCGCAGTCTGATCGGACGATACAGCCGGTGTCATCCCACCCAACGCCTGAAACAACGCTGCCGTATCCACAAGCCGATCGGCCTGCGCACGCGTCCGGTCGAGCGCCGTCTGCAACGCCTGACGTTGCGTATCGATCAACCCAAACTGACTGACGCCGCCCGCCGCATACTGCGCCTGCGCGGTCGCGACGCTCGCTTGTGCTTCTGTCGCCGCTTCGTCGCGCGCCTTCAGTTCGCTCGCGTCGTCGTTCAATGCGTGCAGCGTGTCGGCCACTTGTTGAAGCGCCTGCAAAACCGTCTGTCGATACGCCGCGAAAGCTGCATCATAAGCAGCCTGCGCGGCACGCTTCTTCGCGCGCAGTTCGCCACCGTGAAAGATCGGCTGAGTCAGATTGAGACCGAGGTTCCAGATGTTCATGCCATTGACGACATCTTCGATCCGCGTGCGTTCCGACCCAATTCCCGCCGACACGACGAACTGCGGATACAGATTCGCCGTCGCCACGCCGACATTCGCGCTTGCCTGATGCAGCAATGCTTCCGAAGCACGAATGTCGGGCCGTTCACGCGCGAGTGTCGACGGCAATGTGACGGGGACGGTATCGGGCAGATGCAGTGCATCGAGCGTGATGTCGTTGAAATCCGCTTGCGACGGCGCAACGCCGAGCAGAATTGCCAGTTGATGATCGGCTTGCGCGAGTTGCGTCGTGAGCGGCGGAATCTGCGCGCGTGTCTGCGCGAGCAGCGTGCGCTGCGTGCGCACATCGAGTTGCGCGACGCCGCCCGCCGCGTAGCGGCCTTCGACTATCGTCAACTGCTTCGCCTGCGCGTCGGCGAGTTGCTGCGTCAGCGCGAGTTGCTGTTGCAGCGACGCGCGCCGGATCGCCGTCGACACGACATTGCCCGCCAACGAAAGCCGCGCCGCATCGAGTTCATAAGTCTGGTAATCGACTTGTGCGAGCAGCGCTTCGAGCGCGCGCCGGTTGCCGCCGAAAACATCGAGTGCATACGACACTGTCACCGACGCATTGAACAGCGTGAACGGCCCCGTATTCGGCACGTTGGGAATGCCGAACGCAGCGGGATTGACCTTCTGGCGCGTGCCGGACAGTTTCGCATCGATTGCAGGAAACTCTGTCGCGCCTGCCTGCGCGACGTAGTTCTCGCGCGCTTCGACGAGCTTTGCGCGCGCTTCATCGAGTGTCGGGCTGTGTTGCAGCGCCGTGTCGACCAGATGGTTCAACGCGTCCGAACGAAACTGCGTCCACCACTCTGGCAGCGCACTATTTGCTGCGACGAGCGTTTGCGTGGTCCCTGCGGCTTGTGTGGCAGTGGGCTGCGCGTCACGCGTGTATGACGTTACATCGGGTGCAGCAGGTGCATGAAAGTCGGGGCCGACGGCACAGCCGCACAGCGCAAGTGCGGACAGCAGCACATAGTGTTTCATCGTCGAATCTCCTAATCCAGCGTGCGCCGATAGAAGCGCACCGCAATGGCCAACACGACGACGGTGAAGATCGCGACGGGCCACACCGACGGCCACAGCTCCACCCAGCCATTGCCTTTGAGCAGAATCCCGCGCACCAGCCGGTTGAAGTACGTCAGCGGCAGCAGGTTGCCGATCCATTGCGCCCACACGGGCATGCCCGCGAACGGGAACATGAAGCCTGACAGCAGCAGGCTCGGCAGAAAGTAGAAGATGGTGAGTTGCATCGCCTGCAACTGGTTTTGCGCAATTGACGACAGCGTGATGCCCACCGTCAGGTTCGCCGCAATAAACAGCAGCGCGGCGACATACAGCGCCACCAGGCTGCCGACGAACGGCACATTGAATACATAGCGCGCCGCGGCCAGAATGATCGACGCCTGCACGAGCCCGATCGCGATATACGGCACGAGCTTGCCGGCGATCACTTCGATCGGCAGCACGGGCGTCGCGAGCAGGTTTTCCATCGTGCCGCGCTCGCGTTCGCGCGTCATCGCGAGGCCCGTCATCATAACCATCGTCAGCGTGAGGATCGTGCCCATCAGGCCGGGGACGACGTTGTATTGCGTGATGCCTTCGGGGTTGTACAGCTTGTGGATCTGCACGTCGAACGCCGCGGGCGCGCCGTTCAGATGCGCGAGCGGGCCGGTGATGTCCTTGTCCGCAACCGATTGCACGAGACCGGGCAGCGCGGCAAGCGGTGCCTGTGTTGCGGTCGGATCGGTGGCGTCGGCTTCGACGAGTAGCGCGGGCCGTTCGCCGCGCAACAGTCGCCGCGAGAAGTCGACGGGAATCGACACGACGAAGGTCACGTCGCCGCGTGCCAGTGCTTCGCGTGCTGCAGCGTCATCGGGCAGCGTATCGACGATATGAAAGTAGTCCGAGTTCTTCATCGCCGCGACGAAGCTGCGCGAGAACTGGCTTTGCTCGCTGATGACAACGGCTGTGCGCAGATGCTTCGGGTCGGTGTTGATCGCGAAGCCGAACAGTGCGAGCTGCAGAATCGGCAAGCCGACGATCATGCCAAACGTAATGCGGTCGCGCCGCAGCTGGATGAACTCCTTCAGAACGATGCCCCACCAGCGCGTCACGGAAAACAGGCGGTTCACGATACTTTTCCGTAGTTATCGGCCGAGCGGCCCATCATGTAGATGAAGACGTCTTCAAGGCCCGTGGCGATCGGCTCGATCCGCACAGGCAAGCCGGAAGTGACCTGCCGGATAGCCTTTTCGAGCGCATCGTGATCGTGGCCGCTCGCGTGCAGCGCGGAGCCGAAGACGACGGTCTGATCCACACCGGGCGTCTTGCGCAGGCGCTCGGACAGATCGCTCAGATGCTCGCCGTGAATGGACCACGTGGCGAGCGCCTGCGATTCGATTACCTGCTGCGCGGTGCCTTGCGCGAGCAGCTTGCCGTACGCGATATACGCGAGCTTGTGGCAGCGCTCCGCTTCGTCCATGTAGTGCGTGCTGACCAGCACCGAAATGCCTTGCGCCGCCAACCGATGCAGTTCTTCCCAGAAGTCGCGCCGTGCTGTTGGATCGACGCCTGCCGTCGGTTCGTCGAGCAGCAGCAATTTCGGCTCGTGCAGCATGCATGCGGCGAGCGCAAGCCGCTGTTTCCAGCCGCCCGACAGCGCGCCTGTCATCTGGTCTGCCCGCGTCTGCAAGCCGAGCGTTTCGAGCGCGCGATCCACCTTCTCCTTGCGGTCGCGCATCTGATAGATGCGCGCGACGAAATCGAGGTTCTCGCGGATCGTCATGTCTTCCCAGTACGAGAAGCGCTGCGTCATGTAGCCGACGTTGCGTTTGATCTGCGCGCTCTCGCGCACGATGTCGTAGCCGAGGCAGGTGCCGCTGCCGGAATCCGGCGTAAGCAGGCCGCACATCAGGCGGATCGAGGTTGTCTTGCCGCTGCCGTTCGGACCGAGAAAGCCAAAGATCTCGCCATGCGCGACCTGCAGCGATACGTCGTTGACGACGTGCTTGTCGCCGAAGTGCTTGTTGAGGTTGTGCACGTCGATCGCGAGCGTGCGGTCGGTCGGGCCTCGCTGCGTACTCATCGCAAGGTCACCGATACCGGCTGGCCCGGATGCAGCCGCGGCGCGTCGTCGACGGACGGATGCGCTTCGATCATGAAGACCAGCTTCGCGCGGCTCTCGTTGCTGTAGATCACGGGCGGCGTGTATTCCGCCGAACTCGACACGTAAGTGATCTTCGCGTCGATGTCCGACGCGCAGCCGTCGCAATGAACCGTGAGCGCGCGGCCCGGCGTGAGCGAACCGACCACGGTTTCGGGCACGAAAAAACGCACCTTCACGTTTTGCGGCGGCAGCAGTTGCACGACGGGACTGCCAGCCTGCACCCATTCGCCGACTCGATACAGCGTGTCGTACACGCGGCCTTTGGCTGGCGCGCTCACACGCTTCTGGTCGAGCTTCCATTGCGCCTTCGCGACGGCCGCCTGCGCCGCTTCGACTTGCGCGGACTGCGCGAGCAGTTGTTGCGAGCGTCCGGGCAAGCGCGCCACCTCGACTTCGCGCGTCAGCTCGCGCACCTGTGCGTTGGCGGCGTCGGCGGCCGCGCGCGTATCGTCGAGCTGGCCTTTCGGAATGCCACCCACGCGATACTGCGCTTCGTCGCGCGTCAATTGCAGCGTTGCCTTGCGTGCGTTGGCCACGGCCTGCGCAAGCTGGGCCTTCGTGACGTCGACTTCGGGCGGCCGCTTGCCTGTCTGGATGTCCGCGAGCTGCGCACGGGCGGCGGCGAGCTGTTGCTGTGCCTGTTGCAGCGCCGCCGTTTCATCGACGGATTCGAGCGCGAAAACGGGTGCGCTCGCGCCGATCTGGTCGCCGCGCGCGACGTCGAGCTGCGTCAGCTTGCCCGATTGCGACGAGCCCAGATACACGAATTCGCCTTCGACATAGCCTTGCCACGTGTTGTCGGTGCGATGCGAGCACGCGGCAAGCGCGCCGCATGCGATGAACGCGGCGACAAGCCGTACGGCGGCCCTGAATGGACGGAAGTGCTTCATGAGCTCGACCTGGTGGATGGACGGCGCGGCGCGCCAGAGGTCTTCTTGGCGGCCGGCTTGCGTGCCGCCGGCGGATTCATGCCACCGAGCAGCAAGGCGGTAACGTGCCGCTGCAGCGTGTCGCGCTCGATGGCTGGAAAGCCGCGAATGCTTTGCCACATCTTTGCGGCCGCTTGCGGCAGCATCACGAGCGCGAACAGCGAGTTGAACATCAGCAACGCGTCGAGTTCGGAGTTCACCGCGCCTGCAAGCTGTGCCGTCTTGATGCGCGCGCCGAAGCGTTTGATGTTGTCGAATGGAATGCGTGTAACCATCCGGTCGCGCAGCATGCCGCCTTCGTTCACGACCTCGCGCAGCCACAGCGGCGGCAGCCAGGGCATGCGGCCCGTCACGTCGAACAGCCGCGAGACGAACTCGCCGACCATCACGAACGGGTCGTCGTCCGACGCATCTCCCGCAGCGCTCCACACAAACGCGACCGACGGCGCAAGCCGCTCTTCGACGATCGCATCGAGCAGCGTCTCGCGGTTCGTGAAGTAATAGTGCACGAGCGCGGACGTGACCTCGGCCGCCGCGGCGATCTGCGCGACCGTGGTGGCCGCGATGCCGCGTTCGGAAAAGAGGCGGGTGGCAGTGTCGAGCAGATGCTCGCGCACGTCGAAATTCTCGACGGCGGGGCGGCGCCCGCGCGGTTTGGCCGTTTGACGTCTGGTGTTCATAGGCGCCAAGCTTAATTGACGAGTTAGTTAAATTCAAGCGGGTTTACCTGAGGTGCGGCAACCTGCCTCGACGCCGCCACGGTGCGGATCGACGCCATCGACTGGCCGCGCGTTCTCATGCGAGAGAAAGTTTTAGCCTACCGGATTTACTCTTTCATGCCGCGAGCATTATCCGGAGTGGAATAACGAATTAGCGAAGGAAATTAAGTGAAGAAAATACGGAATGCAGAATATTCCGCATAATGAGTGAAGCAATATTGAATTAGAATTATCGCTGTAAATAGGCGCGTAGTCGGCAAACATGCCGTGTTTCAGCGGCAACAGCATGCGAATCAGAAAAGAAAATCTGGAGAACAGCAGTTGGCTTCTATTCTAATCGTGGACGATCATCCCGCATTTCGTCTCGTTATCAAAACGCATTTGTTGCAATTGCTCGGCACCCAGGAAGTGTTTGAAGCAGACAATGGTCAGTCGGCATTGGAAATGGCCCGTCAATTTGCGCCTGATCTCATCATTCTCGATCTGGATATTCCGCGTATAAATGGCCTCGATGTACTCGCGCGACTGAAAGCCGCGCATCCCGCCATGCGCGTGCTGATCCTGTCGAGTCACGACGCGTCCACTTTCGTTTCGCGGGTGATGCGTGCAGGCGCGCAAGGTTTCATCAGCAAGTCGCAGGACGTGAAGGAAATCATGCGCAGCGTCGAGGCGGTGATGTCGGGCTACAGCGTGTTCCCGATCGCAATGAAGTTCTTGCAGGAAGGCCTGCTATGAAGCACGCGCGTCTGGTTCATCGCGGCGAGCCCATTGATGTTTGTGTCGAAGTGACTAACAGAGCGATCGAAAGAATGCGCGGATTGCTGGGGCGTTGCGATCTCGCCGCCAATCGCGCGTTGTGGCTCGAACCGTGCAACGCGGTGCATACGTTCGGCATGCGTTTCCCGCTCGACGTGATCTTTATCGATCGACGCGGGCGTGTGCTGTCGATTCATCGCGATGTGGGGCGAGCGCGCATGCTCGTTTGCTGGCGTGCGCGGGCCGTGCTGGAAATGAGTGCGCATGCGGTAAGGGCGTTGCGTATCGATGTCGGCGACACGCTTGAGTGGAGGGCATCGGCATGAAGCGCCGGATGATGGGGCAGGGAATGACGGAGTTTCTCGTCGTCGCACCGTTGCTGTTGTTCTTCGGTTTTGCGATCGTGCAGTTCGTGCTGCTGTATCAGGCGAAGTCGACGCTGGATGTTGCGGTACTCGAAGCGGCGCGCGAAGGGGCTGTCAATCATGGATCGATGGACACGATGCGCACAGGGCTCGCACGCGGGCTCGCGCCGCTGTATGCGCGGCATGCCGACGCCACGGGTGTGCAGGCTGCGATGCTTGCGGCACGCGAGGCGGCGAACGAGATGGCGTCGATCGAAGTAGTCAACCCGACGGCTGCGATGATGCGCGATTTCGCGCGACCGCGCTTTTATCCTGCTGAAAGTGCCACGTACGATGAGATCCCCAACGACATGCTGATGTATCGCGACATAGCGCACGGCGTGGAATCGGATGTGAACGTGCAGGACGCGAATCTGCTGAAGGTGCGTGTGCACTATTGCTTCGATCTGATCGTGCCTGTCGTGAACAAGGTGCTGTACTACGCGACGAACGTGATTGGCAATATCGCGGCGAACGGGGTGTTTTCGCGCGAGCCTGCGGACGCTGATGTCGATAGTTATGGCTCGCCGAAGCGACCCGACAGTGTGTGCAGGACGACGCTTGCGGACGGTTGGAAGAGCCAGCGGTGGCCCATTGCGCTGGAATCGGAGGCGATCGTGCGGATGCAGTCGCCGTTTCGCGTGGATGGTGCGAGTGTGGCTGATTTGGCAGTTGAGCGTTGATGTGTCGCGCGGTGTGGGCCATGGCGCTCGTGTGTGTTGTGAACGGCGGCGCCGCGCATGCAGTCGAGATGGTGATCGGAGGGGGGAAGGATCTTGATGCTGCAGGCGGGCCGCTGATCGTCGAATTCGGTGTGCCGGTTGAGGCGCGTGGCGGCGCTTTGTCGAAGGTACTTGCGTGGGCGGCGGTTGTCGATGCCGTAGCGGCGCGCATGGGCGTCGATCGCGCGCTGCTGATGGCGGTCATCGATGTGGAGTCGGGCGGCAATCCGTTTGCCGTGTCGCCGAAGGGCGCTAGAGGGTTGATGCAGCTGATGCCGAAAACGGGTCTTGCGCAAGGCGCGGATGATCTCTTTGATCCTTATCAGAATGTGGTGGCTGGGTCGAAATTGCTTGATACGCTGCTTGTTATGTATGGGGATGTGGCGCTGGCGCTCGCGGCATATAACGCCGGTGAAGCGGCTGTTCGGAAGTATGGTGGAATGGTGCCGCCTTATGTTGAGACGCAGCGGTATGTGCGGCGGGTGATGGAAAGAGTTGAGTATTACCGGCGGTAGGCGCTTGGTTTGGTTTTGGTTTGGTTTGGTTTGTTTTTGTTTGTGCTGGCATCCGCGATATGCCTTCGTGCTTCAAGCGTTGCCCCTGTGCGGGGCGGCACTTACTTTCTTTGCCGCCGCAAAGAAAGTAAGCAAAGAAAGCGGGCTAACACCGCCCGTTCTTGACCTCCG
>NZ_JAAGPI010000051.1 GCF_017104715.1 Burkholderia sp. Ac-20365 | reverse complement strand
CATCGGCGAAACCGGGCGTCGCCGTGACATGACCGTCTTTCCAGCTGCTTGGATTCCTGTCGCCTTCGACGTTCAGCGGCGCCAGCACCTCGCCGCACAGCTTCGCGGATTCTTCGAGCACGGCCTGCGCCGTGTCGGAGTTCGCGTCTTCGAGGCCGGGCAACGCTGCGATGTCTTCGAGTCCGGCCAGTTCCTGCATCACGAACATCATGTCCTTGACGGGTGCCGTGTAGCTCATCTTTGTCTCCTCCCAGATCCGCATGAAAAAAGAGGCGCTGGATTCAACATCCTCGCGCCTCTTCGCTGTGCTGTCGTGCGCCGTCAGCGCGGCGCGTCGTTCTATCAGCCGAGTTCCTTCACCAGCTCCGGCACGACAGTGAACAGATCGCCAACGAGGCCGTAGTCGGCGACGCTGAAAATCGGCGCTTCTTCGTCCTTGTTGATCGCGACGATCACCTTCGAGTCCTTCATACCGGCCAGATGCTGGATCGCGCCCGAAATGCCGACGGCGATGTACAGCTGCGGCGCGACGATCTTGCCAGTTTGGCCGACCTGATAATCGTTCGGCACATAGCCAGCGTCGACGGCTGCGCGCGACGCGCCCATTGCTGCACCGAGCTTGTCAGCCAGCGGCTCGAGCACTTGCGTGTAGTTCTCGCCGCTACCCAGACCACGGCCACCTGACACGATGATGTTCGCCGACGTCAGTTCCGGACGGTCCAGCTTCGTCACTTCGCGGCTCACGAATTGCGAAATGCCTGCGTCAGCCGCAGCTTCGATCTTCTCGACCGATGCGCTGCCGCCTTCCGCTGCCACCGGATCGAAGCCCGTCGAGCGCACCGTGATCACCTTGATGGGATCCGCCGATTGCACGATCGCAATCGCGTTGCCAGCGTAGATAGGACGCTCGAACGTGTCGGCCGAGTCAACTGCGGTGATGTCGCTGATCTGCGCGACGTCGAGCTTCGCCGCGATACGCGGCGCGATGTTCTTGCCGTACGCCGACGCCGGCGCGAGGATGTGCGAGTAATCTTTCGCGATATTCAGCACCGTCGCCTCGACGTTTTCCGCGAGACCCGCAGCCAGTTGCGGCGCGTCAGCCAGCAGCACCTTCGACACACCCGCCACCTTCGCAGCCGCGTCCGCCGCGCCTTGCGCGTTGTGGCCAGCGACCAGCACATGCACGTCGCCACCGATCTTCTGCGCAGCAGCAACCGTATTCAGCGTCGCTGCCTTGAGCGCCGCGTTGTCGTGTTCAGCAATTACCAGAATCGTCATTTCATTCGTCTCCGAGTGCCCGAAAAAATCAAAGCACCTTGGCTTCGGTCTTGAGCTTTTCGACCAGCGTCTTCACGTCGGCCACCTTCACGCCAGCCGAGCGCTTCGGCGGCTCGCTGACCTTCAGCGTCTTCAGACGCGGCGTGACATCGACGCCCAGATCTTCCGGCTTCACGGTTTCCAGCGGCTTCTTCTTCGCCTTCATGATGTTCGGCAGCGTCACGTAGCGCGGTTCGTTCAGGCGCAGATCGGTCGTGACCACTGCGGGGAGCGTCAGCGACAGCGTTTCAGCGCCGCCGTCCACTTCGCGCGACACAGTCGCCTTGCCATCAGCAACCACGACCTTCGATGCAAACGTCGCTTGCGGCAGATTCGCCAGCGCAGCCAGCATCTGGCCGGTCTGGTTCGAGTCGTCGTCAATCGCCTGCTTGCCAAGAATCACAAGCGAAGGTTGTTCCTTGTCGACCAGCGCCTTCAGCAGCTTCGCGACAGCCAGCGGCTGCAGATCTTCATTCGATTCGATCAGGATCGCGCGATCCGCGCCGATAGCCAGCGCCGTGCGCAGCGTTTCCTGACATTGCGTCACGCCCGCCGACACGGCGATCACTTCCGTCGCCACGCCCGCTTCCTTCAGGCGCACGGCCTCTTCGACGGCGATTTCGTCGAACGGATTCATCGACATCTTCACATTGGCAATGTCGACGCCCGTGTTGTCCGACTTCACGCGGACCTTCACGTTGTAGTCAACCACTCTCTTGACTGGCACCAGGATTTTCATGCACACGCTCCAAAGTTACGAATACGTCAACCCGACGGACATTATAGCGATAGCCTCTGCGGCAGCCGCTCCGGGATTGCTTGGTGTTGAGGATATCGCTCCCCGACGGCGTGACGGAAATAGCGAACGGTCGTGCTATTCTAAACCTGAAAAAACCCGGAAGCCAAGTCCGGGTTCCTACCGATACCGATCGATCGCGTAAACGCAGGCTGCGAAGCCCGCGTCCACGAGGCTCAGCCGGGCATTACCAGGACGTGATCACCGCGCCGCCAAACTTGTTTTCGATGAACTGCTTCACTTCCGGCGAGTGGTAAGCCGCGATCAGCTTCGCCACCCACGGCTTGTTGCGGTCCGCCTCGCGGATCGCAATGATGTTCACGTATGGACCCTTCGGATCTTCGATCGCGATCGCGTCCTGTTTGGGCTTCAGGCCCGCTTCCATCGCGAAGTTCGTGTTGATCGCGGCGGCGTCGACGTCGCCGAGCGAGCGCGGAATCTGCGCTGCGTCGAGTTCGACGATCTTCAGCTTCTTCGGGTTGTCGGTGATATCGAGCGGCGTCGCCTTCAGGCCCGCGTCGGCGCGCAGCTTGATCAAGCCCTGTTTCTGCAGCAAGAGCAGCGCGCGACCGCCGTTGGTCGGATCGTTCGGCACGGCGATCTTCGCGCCGGGTTGCAGTTCGGCCAGCGACTTGATCTTCTTCGAATAGATGCCCATCGGGTAGGTCACGGTGTCCGCGATCTTGATCAGCTTGTAGCCGCGGTCCTTCACCTGCGCCTGCAGATACGGGTCGTGCTGGTAGCTGTTCGCGTCGAGGTCGCCGCCCGCGAGCGCGGCGTTCGGCTGCACATAGTCCGAGAACTCGATGACCTTGATTGTCAGGCCGCTCTTCGCCGCGACCGTCTTCACGACGTCCATGATTTGCGCGTGCGGGCCACCCGTCACGCCGACCTTGATCGAGTCGTCGGCGAATGCGAGCGACGATGTACCGATCAGCGATGCCGCGCCCAGCACGGCTGCCACCTTCAGAATGAAACGACGTTGCATGACCAAACCTTTGTCTTTTGAAAGTATTTATTTGTGGCTCAAACGACGCACGAGCCAATCCCCGAACGACTGCACCAGTTGCACGAAGACGATCAGAATCACCACGACCGTCACCATCACTTCCGGCAGAAAACGCTGATAACCATAGCGGATGCCGAGATCGCCCAGACCGCCGCCGCCGATCGCGCCCGCCATCGCCGAATAGCCGACCAGCGAGACGAATGTGATCGTCAGCCCCGCCACGATGCCCGGCAGCGATTCCGGCAGCAGCACCTTGAAGACGATCTGCGAAGTGGTCGCGCCCATTGCCTGAGCCGCTTCGATCAGTCCGCGATCGACTTCACGCAGCGCCGTCTCGACGAGCCGCGCGATGAACGGCGCGGCCGCGATCGTCAACGGCACGACGGCGGCCGCCGTACCAATCGACGAACCAACGACCAGACGCGTAAAGGGAATCACCGCGACGAGCAGAATAATGAACGGCGTCGAGCGCACGGCATTCACGATCACGCCCATCACGCGATTGGCGGCGATGTTCTGCAGCACGCCCTGACGGTCGGTCAGATAGAGCAGCACGCCGAGCGGCAGACCGACGGCCGCGCCGATCAGTCCCGAGATGCCGACCATGATCAGCGTCTCCCAGAACGACTGCACGAACATATCGAACATTTCACTCAACATACGACAACTCCTCGACCACCACGCCCTGTTCGCGCAGATACGTCATCGCCTGCGCTACCTTCGTCGGCTCGCCGCCCGCGAGCACCGCGAGCGAGCCAAACGCCTGCCCCTGAATCTCGTCGATCTGGCCGTGCAGGATGTTGAAGTCCAGCTCATAGCGGCGGATCGTCTCCGAGAGAATCGGCTGATCGACGCCCGAGCCCGTGAATGCGAGGCGCAGCAGATGGCCGCTGCCCGTCTTCAGACGCTCGGCCACGCGCACCTTCAGCGCGGGCGGCAGTTCCTGCGCGATCACATCGCCGATCAGCGCGCGCGTGACTTCGTGATGCGGCTGCAGGAACACGTCGATGACCTTGCCTTCTTCGACCACACGGCCGTTGTCGAGCACGGCGACGCGGTCGCACACCTGCTTGATGACTTCCATCTGGTGCGTAATCAGCACGATGGTCAGCTTCAGTTCGCGATTGATGCGCTTGAGCAGATCGAGAATCGCGCGGGTCGTTTCGGGATCCAGCGCGGAGGTCGCTTCATCGGAGAGCAGCACTTTCGGCTTGCTCGCGAGCGCGCGCGCAATGCCCACACGCTGCTTCTGCCCGCCGCTGATCTGCGACGGATAACGATCCTTCTGCGCCGACAGGCCGACCAGTTCCAGCAGCGGCAGCACATTCGCCTCGATCTCCGCGCGCTTCATGCCGGCCAGTTCGAGCGGCAGCGCGACGTTGTCGAACACCGTGCGCGAGGACAGCAAATTGAAGTGCTGGAAGATCATGCCGATCTCGCGACGCGCTTCGCGCAGTTGCGAGGCGGGCATCGTCGTGAGATCGCGGCCGTCGACGACGACATTGCCTTCCGTCGGGCGCGTCAGCAGATTGATGGTCCGTACCAGCGTGCTCTTGCCAGCACCGCTGCGCCCGATGATGCCGAACACCTCGCCTTGAGGGACGGTCAGATTCACGTTGTGCAGCGCTTCGACCCAGCCCCGAGGCCCTGGAAACCGCTGCGATAGATTGCGTAGTTCGATCATGAAAAACGAAACGGCGGAGTTGCCAGCGAGCGTCGTACGCTCCGGGCACTGGCCGCCGTTGCTTTTATTGGGATTTGAACCCCCGATTTTACCGCAGCCTCGTCATATCCTTTAATAATCAATTCGCGATCTTTCATAACGCTGCGGAATTAGAGGGTTGTCCCGTTTCAATCGATGCGAACGGTCATGCGCGTGCCGCTATGATCGAGCGAACGCATAAAAACATCGGACGAATGCTCATGGAGACCTCACAAGCCACTGTTTCCGTCGCACCGCATCCCGAGCGCTCGCGTGTCGTGACGCGCGACGGGCTCGAGCTGCCGCTGTATCGCTGGCGTGCGGCGGGTTTGCGCTGCGCGACGGTTGCGTTCGTGCACGGGCTCGCCGAGCATGCAGGACGTTATGCGCCGCTCGCGCGCGTGCTCAACGCGAACGGCATCGAACTGATCGCGATCGATCTGCGCGGGCACGGCGACGCGCCGGGCCGGCGCGTGTGGATCGACCGCTTCGACGACTATCTGCTCGATGCCGATGCGCTCATCACCAAGGCCGCGCGCAACGACGGCCCGCTCTTCCTCATGGGTCACAGCATGGGCGGTGCAATTGCGGCGCTCCACGCCGTCGAAAAGCACGCGACGCACGGCCGCCCGCTCAGCGGCCTGATCCTGTCGAGCCCCGCGCTCGCGCCGGGCCGCGACGTGCCGCGCTGGATGCTCGCACTGAGCCAGAAGATCAGCCGCCTGTGGCCGGGCTTCCCCGCAATGAAAATCGATGCGGCACTGCTGTCGCGTGACCAGAGTGTCGTCGATGCGAACCGCAACGATCCGCTCGTGCATCACGGCGCGATTCCCGCGCGCACGGGCGCCGAAATATTGCTGGCGATGCAGCGCATCGAGCAGGGCCGCGCAGGTTTGCGCACGCCGCTTCTGATCTGGCACGGCACGGCCGACAAGCTCACCGAACCCGACGGCAGCCGCGACTTCGGCGCGCACGCGGGCTCGCCCGACAAGACGCTGACGCTCTACGAAGGCAGCTATCACGAAACGATGAACGACCTTGACCGCGAGCGCGTGATCGATGCGCTCGTCGCGTGGATCTTGAAGCGTTCGGAATAAGGTGGCCTAGCGGCCCGATGTATGCGGCCAGTCGGGCGGCCGCTTGTCGATGAACGCCTGCACGCCTTCGAGCGCCGACTCGTCCATCATGTTGCAGGCCATCGTCTGTCCGGCCAGTTGAAAGGCCGCTTCGATGCCCATTTCGAGTTGCCGGTAGAACAGGCCCTTGCCTGCTTCGACAGCCGCGCGCGGCTTCGCGCAGATGCTCTTCGCGAGCGCGGCGACTTCGGCATCGAGCATGTCGAGCGGCACCACGCGATTCACGAGACCCTGCTGCTTTGCCGCCATCGCGTCGATGAAGTCGCCGGTGAGCAGCATTTCGAGCGCGGCCTTGCGCGACACGTTGCGCGACAACGGCACCGACGGCGTCGCGCAGAACAAACCTAGATTGACACCCGACACGGCAAATCGCGCGGTATCGGCGGCAACGGCAAGATCGCACGATGCCACCAGCTGGCAGCCCGCCGCCGTTGCAACGCCATGCACGCGGGCGATCACCGGTTGCGGCATGCGCTGGATCGCCAGCATCATCTTCGTGCAGCGCGCGAAGAGCGACTGGTAATACGCGAGCGATGGCTCCGCGCGCATTTCCTTCAGATCGTGGCCAGCACAAAACGCGCGGCCCGCACCAGCGATAACGACAACGCGCGCATCGCTCTTCGCAATCTCGGCGAGATGCGTCTGAAACTGATCGAGCAGCGCTTCAGACAGCGCGTTGAACGCATCCGGCCGGTTAAGCGTGAGACGCACGACACCGCGCACGTCGTAAGCGTCCTGCGCGATTTCGATCAGTTGCGGCGCTACGTTCATGATGCTCCTTCCTTCGATGCGCGCCGCCCGCGTTCAGATGTCCGCGAGCGCCCGCACGTGCGCGACGACGCTGCGTCCGAGCGCCGACAGGTTGTAGCCGCCTTCCAGACAGCTGACGATGCGCCCTTTCGCGTACTTCTTCGCGACCTGGCGAATCTGGTCCGTGATCCACGCGTAGTCGTCTTCGACCAGTGCCATGTTGCCGAGGTCGTCCTCACGATGCGCATCGAAACCCGCCGACACGAACAGCATCTGCGGCTTGAATGCTTCGAGCCGCGGCAGCCAGATCATGTCGACAGCCTCGCGCACCACCATGCCCTTCGAGCGCGCTGCGATCGGCACGTTGCACATGTTCGGCGCCTGGTTGTCGGCGCCCGTGAACGGATAGAACGGATGCTGGAAGATGCTGCACATCAGCACGCGTGGATCGTTCGAAAACGCAGCTTCGGTGCCATTGCCGTGATGCACGTCGAAATCGATCACCGCGACGCGCTCGAGCCCATGCACTTCGAGTGCATGTCGCGCAGCAATCGCGACATTGTTGAAGAAACAGAAACCCATCGCGCGCGCCGGCTCCGCGTGATGGCCAGGCGGACGCACGCTGCAGAACGCATTGTCGTAACGCCCTTCAATAACGGCATCCGTCGCGGCGACCGCCGCGCCCGCTGCGCGCAAGGCGGCGTTCCACGTGTGCGGGTTCATCGACGTGTCGGGGTCGATCTCCGCGTAGCCCGTGCTCGGCGCGCGCTCGCGGATGTAGTCAACGTGGGCCTTCGTATGCACGCGCAACAGCGCGGCTTCGTCGGCAAGCGGCGCGGACTCGCGCTCGATCAGCTCGCCGATGCGGCTCGCGATCAGTTGGTCTTCGATTGCCTGCAGACGGGCCGGGCATTCAGGATGCCATTGACCCATCTCATGCTGCAGACAGTCTGCATGTGAAAAGAAACCGGTTGCCATGAGTTGATTTCGGGCAGCGCGCCTCGCGAGGTGTGCGAGCGCACTGCATGTCTCCGTCCATTGACGCAAGCGGGTTGCGCGAATACTACGAAGTTACCACACGATGCCCCGGAACCGTGATGCCGCAACGCTTCTGCACAGTTTCGCGAACCCCGTCGGGTATACTGCCCCGTAACTTTTTTGGCCCGCACACATCCAGTTCACCATGACCGTCAAGCTTGCTCCGTCCGCATCATTTCGGCTACGCGCAACGACTGTAGCCGCCGCACTGTCCATCGCATGGTGCGCGTTCGCGGGAGTCGGCCCGGCTTCGGCGCAGACCGTCAACGGCAAGCCGCGCGTGCAACTCGCGCAGGGTCAGCCCGAGCAGCCGACGCAAGGACAGACGTTCGAAGAAGAGATCGTTCCGCAGCGCTACGCGAACAACGCCGATGTCGACTCTTTCATCAACGACATGGCTGCGCGCTACGATTTCGATCCCGCCGCGCTGCATGCACTCTTCGCGCGCGTCAGCTATTCGGCGACGGCCGTCAAGCTCGTGACGCCTTCGCCGACGCCGTCCGTCAAGAACTGGCGCGTCTATCAGGCGCGCTTTCTCGATCCGGTGCGCATCAACGCGGGCGTGAAGTTCTGGCGCGCGAATCAGGCGACGCTGCAGCGCGCGTATGAGCAGTATGGCGTGCCGCCCGAGGTGATCGTCGGCATCATTGGTGTCGAAACGATCTATGGGCGCTACATGGGCAACTTCCGTGTGCTGGACGCGCTCACCACGCTCTCGTTCGATTATCCGAACACGCCGAATCGCGCGGACCGGATGATCACGTTCCGCAAGAATCTCGAAGACTATCTGGTGTGGACGCGCGATTCGCAGATCGACCCGACTACCGTGCTCGGCTCGTACACGGGCGCGATCGGTATCCCGCAGTTTCTGCCGAGCAGCATCGTCCAGTATGCAGTCGATTACGACGGCAACAAGCGCATCGATCTGCGCACGAGCCAGGCCGATGCGATCGGCAGCGTCGCGAACTATCTGAACAAGAACGGTTGGGAAACGGGCCGCCCTGTCGTGTGGAATATCGCCACCGACACGGGCAGTCTCGGCATCGCGCAAGCGGCCGCGACGGGCGCGCCGGAACCGCGCTGGTCGCTGCAGCAATTGCTGAAGGCGGGCATGCTGACGAACCAGCCTGGCCTCGATACGACGGCCGAAGCGGGCACGCCCGTGACCGTGGTCGATCTGCCTTCGCCGGGCCGTGCAACGGAATACACGCTGGGCCTGAAAAATTTCTACGTGCTTACGCGCTACAACCGCAGCTTCTTCTATGCACTGGCCGTGTACCAGCTCGGCGAGCGTGTGAAAGCGCAAATGGCCGCGACCGATGCCGACAACGCATCGACGCCGGCAGCATCGCAGTAAGCGCGTTCGCTCTGCGCCAAGAAAAAACGCCGGCTTCTGCCGGCGTTTTCATTTGCGGTCGCGCTGGGCTTTTTACATCACGCAGGAAACACACCCGTCGACAGATAACGGTCACCGCGATCGCAGACAATAAACACGATCGTCGCGTTCTCGACCTGACGCGCGATACGCAGCGCCACTTCGCATGCACCCGCCGACGAAATGCCGCAGAACACGCCTTCGACAGCCGCCATCCGGCGCGCCATCGCTTCCGACGCCGCCTGGCTCACAGGCTCGATACGGTCGACGCGGCTACGGTCGAAAATTTTCGGCAGATACGCTTCGGGCCATTTGCGAATGCCAGGAATACGCGAGCCCTCTTCCGGCTGCGCACCAATAATCTCGATGCCGGGATTCTGTTCCTTCAGATACTGCGACACGCCCATGATCGTGCCCGTTGTGCCCATCGCCGACACGAAATGCGTGATGCGCCCTTCCGTGTCGCGCCAGATTTCGGGGCCGGTGGCTTCGTAGTGCGCGAGCGGATTGTCCGGATTCGCGAACTGATCGAGGATGATGCCCTTGCCTTCGCGCTGCATCTGCTCGGCGAGATCGCGTGCGTACTCCATGCCGCCTGTGACGGGCGTCAGCAGGATCTGCGCGCCGTACGCGGCCATGCTCTGACGGCGTTCGAGCGACAGATCTTCCGGCATGATCAGGATCATCTTGTAACCCTTGATCGCCGCCGCCATCGCGAGGGCGATGCCGGTATTGCCGCTCGTCGCTTCGATCAGCGTATCGCCCGGCTTGATGCGTCCGCGCTGTTCCGCTTTCTTGATCATCGACAGCGCTGGGCGGTCTTTTACCGAACCGGCCGGATTGTTGCCTTCCAGCTTGCCGAGCACGACGTTGTTGCGGCTGCGGATGTCGTCGTCCACGAGGCGGACGAGCTGGATGAGCGGCGTATTGCCGATCGTGTCTTCAATCGTTTTGTAAGCCATATCGGTTGCGTGCTATGACGGTGCGCGAAGTCTTGAATCCATCGATTCTAAACTACCGGGCGTAGCGCTGCCGGCCGCCCCTTTCGTCCGCATGGATGCCCAAGGCCGGTTTTCGCAGCTCGCAAATCGACCGCAGCAACGCAAAAAGCCGCGGCAGGCTGGATCTGCCGCGGGAGCCGGTCATCTGGATGACGGCTGAACGGGTGCTGTGACACCCTGCCAAGAAGATGTCGAAACGGAAAGCGAGCGCCCGCCGCGCGCGAGTCAACACGCACCGGGGCGCCCGGTTTCATACCGTCAGACTAAAAGACTATTTTTTGACCACCACTGCCGTTGTGTCGGTCTTTGCAGCGGGCGTGGCTTTCGCGTGCGGCGCCGTAGCCTGTGCGCCAGCAGCAGCGACAGCCGTCGCACCAGCGCCCGATGTGCCGACAGCGAGACCTTCGGCCTGCAGGCGCTCGACGGTGTGACCGCCGAAACCCTTGACGCGCTTGCTGAGATCGGTCGCGTCCTTGAACGGACCGTGCGCCGCGCGTTCGTCGAGAATGGCTTTCGCCTTCGCCGGGCCGATGCCCTTGATGCCGCGCAGCGCGGACTCGTTAGCGGTATTGATGTCGACCGAAGCGAACGCCTGGCCGAAAGCGGCCAGCATGGCCGCCGTAACGATGATTTTTTTGAACATCTGGAATCTCCCTGAAACACCGGCCGGTGACGATCACCGACCGGGAGACCCCAGTGTAGAGAGGTGTACGAACGATTTACACCTGGCCGGATAGCCAACGCACGTAGCGGTCGACGCCTTCCTGCACCGTGAGGAAGGGTGCGTCGTAGCCGGCCGCGCGCAGCTTCGTCTGATCGGCTTGCGTGAAGCACTGATACTTGCCGCGCAGCGCATCCGGGAACGGCACGTATTCGATCAGGCCGCGCTGCACCAGCTCCGCCAGCGACAGCGCCGCTTCGCCGTTCAGTACGCGCAGCGTGTTGACGACCGTCGACGCGATGTCGTTGAACGGCTGCGCGCGTCCACTGCCCAGATTGAAGATGCCCGACTTCTCCGGATGATCGAAGAAGTACAGATTGACCTTCGTCACGTCTTCGACAGACACGAAATCGCGTGTCTGCTCGCCAGCGGCGTAGCCATTGTATTCACCGAACAGCTTCACCTTGCCTTCGGCGCGGAACTGGTTGAAGTTGTGGAACGCGACGGACGCCATGCGCGCCTTGTGCGACTCGCGCTGCCCGTAGACGTTGAAGTAGCGAAAGCCCGCGATCTGGCTCTTCGCGGTGGGCAGCACGCGACGGATCACCTGGTCGAACAGGAACTTCGAATAGCCGTACACGTTGAGCGGCGCCTCGACCTCGCGCTCTTCGACAAAACGCGTCGAACCGCCGTAGGTCGCCGCCGACGACGCATACAGAAACTGCACGCCCTGCGCGAGACACGCGTCGAGCACTGCGCGGCTGTAGCGGAAATTGTTGTCCATCATGTAGCGGCCGTCGGTTTCCATCGTGTCCGAACAGGCGCCTTCATGGAAAATCGCGCGGACCTTGCCGAAGTCGCCGCGCGCGAAACGCTCGACGAATTCGGTCTTGTCGAGGTAGTCGTCGATCTCGCAATCGACGAGATTCTTGAACTTGTCGGCGCGCGTCAGATTGTCGACGGCGATGATCTTGTCTTCGCCGCGCTCGTTGAGCGCCTTGACGATATTGCTGCCGATAAAACCAGCCGCGCCGGTGACGATGAGAGTCATGATCGTTCTGCAGTATTGAGAGTCAACAGATGCGAAGATGAACCGCGCGCCGCGCAAGTCAGCGGGCGCGCGCGTGCATCAATGAAAGAGTTCGTCGTAGTCGACGGTGGCCGTACCGAGTTTGGCGACCACGATGCCCGCCGCGCGATTCGCGAGCGACACGGCTTCGTCGAGCGGCAGGCCCGCACCGAGCATGACAGCGAGCGTCGCGATCACGGTATCGCCCGCGCCGGACACATCATACACTTCACGAGCTACAGCCGCGGCGTGCAGGATCCCGTCGCCGGAGAAGAGCGTCATGCCCTCTTCCGAGCGCGTGAGCAAGAGCGCGTCCAGGTCGAGTTCGGCACGCAGCTTCGTCACGCGCGCGAGCAGATCGGCTTCGGATTTCCATTGCCCGACCACTTCGCGCAGCTCCGCGCGGTTCGGCGTGATCAGCGTCGCGCCGCGATAACGCTCCCAGTCGTCGCCCTTCGGATCGACCAGCACCGCCTTGCCCGCTGCACGCGCCTTCGCGATCATCTGCGTAACGTGCGTCAGGCCGCCCTTTGCATAGTCCGACATCAGGATCACGTCGTGAGTGGGCAGCAACGCGTCGTAGCGCGCGAGGCCGGCGAGCAATGCTTCGTGCGCGGGCGCCTTTTCGAAGTCGACGCGCAGCAGTTGCTGCTGGCGCGACAGCACGCGCAGCTTGATCGTCGTCGGCAGTTCCGGGTCGCGCTCCAGGTGCGGAGCCACACCGCTATCGCCGAGCAGTTGCACGATGCGCTCACCCGGTTCGTCGTGTCCGACCACGCAGAGCAGCCCCGCTTGTGCGCCGAGCGCGGCCGCGTTGCGCGCGACGTTCGCCGCGCCGCCCAACCGGTCTTCCTGCTTCTGCACGAGCACGACGGGCACGGGCGCTTCGGGCGAAATACGATTGACGTCGCCGAACCAGTAACGGTCCAGCATCACGTCGCCCACCACCAGTACACGCGCCGCCGCCAGTCGCTCGCGCGCGATGACGCCTACTTCGGGCGCGAGCGTCGCGCCGTCAGGCACGGCTGGAGTCGGATGTAGCTTCAGCGGGTCTTGCATAGGGACGTCCAATCGAGTGATAGTCGATGCCCAGTTCGGTCATCGCCTCGGGTTCATACAGATTGCGGCCGTCGAAGATCAACGGCGTCTTGAGCTCCGCCTTCAGACGCGTGAAGTCCGGGCTCTTGAATTCCTTCCATTCGGTCACGATGATCAGCGCATCGGCGCCCGTGAGCGTCTCGTCCTGCGTGCCCGCGAAGTGCAGGCGCGCCTGCTGCTCGGGCACATTGGCGAGATCCATCGCCAGCACGCGCTTCGCTTCTGTCGTCGCCACAGGATCATATGCGCGCACCGTCGCGCCGCGCGCGAGCAGTTGCGCGATCACGCGACGGCTCGGCGCCTCGCGCATATCGTCGGTGTTCGGCTTGAACGACAGCCCCCACATCGCAAACGTGCGGCCGCTCAGATCTTCGCCAAGCGCGCCCGTGACCTTGCGCACGAGCACTTCCTTCTGCTCGTGATTCACCTCTTCGACCGCTTCCAGAATGCGCAGGTTATGCCCCATCTCGCTGCCAGTGCGGATCAGCGCCTGCACATCCTTCGGGAAGCACGAGCCGCCGTAACCGACGCCCGCATACAGAAAGTGGTAACCGATGCGTGGATCCGAGCCGATACCGCGGCGCACCGCTTCGATGTCCGCGCCGACCGTGTCAGCGAGGTTCGCCATCTCGTTCATGAACGAAATGCGCGTGGCGAGCATCGCGTTGGCCGCGTACTTCGTGAATTCGGCCGAGCGCACGTCCATGTACAGCGTGCGCTCGTGATTGCGGTTGAACGGCGCATAGAGGCGGCGAATCATTTCGCGCGCCCTGTCGCCGTCCTCGTCGTTGTCGACGCCGACGACGATACGGTCCGGCCGCATGAAGTCGTCGACGGCCGCGCCTTCCTTGAGGAACTCGGGATTCGACACGATCGAGAAGCGATGCTGCGCGCTATCGGCAAGACCGCGCTTTTCCAGTTCTTCCGCGATCACCGCGCGCACGCGTTGCGCCGTGCCGACGGGCACCGTCGACTTGTCGACGATCACCTTGAAACCGTTCATCGTGCGGCCGATGTTGCGCGCCGCTTCGAGCACGTATTGCAGGTCGGCCGAACCGTCTTCGTCGGGCGGCGTGCCCACGGCGATGAACTGCACGTCGCCGTGCGCGACGCTTGCTTCGACATCGGTCGAAAACGTGATGCGCCCGGCCGCGCGCGAACGCTTGATGATTTCCTGCAGACCCGGCTCGTGAATTGGCATGCCGCCGTTATTGAGGATCTCGATCTTGCGCGGATCGACGTCCAGACAGAAGACATCGTTGCCGACTTCGGCAAGACATGCGCCCGTGACGAGGCCTACGTAACCCGTGCCGATAATGGTGATTTTCATATGCTTCCCGGTAGGTGATGCCGGTTCAATATTCGATGCTTCGATGCTGTTCGGCGGCTTTGCTGCCTGCCTTTATGGGCGCCCGACGTCAGCTCGACGCGGTGATCGGCTCGACGCGGCGCGGCGCATAGGTTTCCCAGCCGCTGCAACCCGGACACTGCCAATAGAACAGCCGCGCCCGGAAGCCGCAATTCTGGCACGTGTACCGCGGCAGATTTTTGGTGCGCTGACGGATCAGCGTGCGCATCAGTTCCAGCTCGCTGCGGCGCGGCTCTTCGGCCACGGCCTGTTGTGCTTCGAGCAGCCGCGTCATGCCCGCAAGATTCGGCGACTTCTGCATCTGCGTGCGTGCGAGCGTGTGCGCCGCTTCAGGGCCGCGCAGCGCCGATACATACTGATACGCAACGTCGAGCAGATCGTTCGTCGGATAGCGGTCGACCCACGACGTCAGCAGGTCGGCGCCCTCTTCCGGACGCCCGAGCGCCTCGTATGCCTTCATCAGCTTCTCGGCGACGAGGGGAAGATACGACGCGTTCTGCTCTTCGACCCGCATCCACTGTGCAATCGCTTTCTCATGCTCGCCAGCCGCTGCGTCGACGTCGCCGAAAAGAATCGTCGCCCGCACGTTCAGCGGATGCGCCTTCAACGCGAGCTCAAGCTGACGGCGCGCCTCGTCCGGATTCTTTTGCTGCAGCGCTTCCTGCGCAAGCTCGCAATGGAAATGGCCGATTTCCTTGTCCAGCGACTCGGCGCCCATGGTTTCGAGCCGGCGCGCGGTGTCGATCGACTTGTTCCAGTCCTTTTCGATCTGATAGATCGTCAGCAGCGCGCGCTGTGCGCCGAGCGCGTAGTCGCCCGATTCCAGCGCCTTGAACGTCTCTTCTGCGCGGTCCAGCAGACCTGCCTTCAGAAAGTCCTGACCCAGCTCGTACAGCGCATGATCGCGCTCGTTGACAGGCAGATCCGCGCGGCTCAACAGGTTCTGATGGACGCGAATCGCACGATCCGTCTCGCCGCGGCGGCGGAACAGGTTGCCGAGCGCGAAGTGCAGTTCAATCGTTTCCGGATCGAGCTTGACCACTTCGATGAAGGCATCGATGGCCTGGTCCGGCTGCTCATTCAACAGAAAGTTTAGTCCGCGAAAATAAGAACGCGGCAAGTTAGCGCTTTCGGACAGCAGCGCTTTCAGGTCATAACGCGCAGCCACCCAGCCGAACGCGAATGCGACGGGTATGACGAGCAGCCACCAGAGGTCTAGATCCATGCGAATGTGCGGAGTGCGAAAGAGGCCGCGCGGGCGTCGCGCGGCGTAAAAAGGCTAGATGAGCGGCGGCATCGGCGGTTCTTCGACCACAGCGGGCGTTTCGCGCGCCACGCGCAGCTCGCGCTTGAGACGCCCGTTTTCCATCCGCAGCCGGAACAGCGCCGGCAACGACGATACGAGACCGGCCAGCAGGCCCACGACAAAGAACGCGAGACCGATCAGAATCAACGGCGCCTGCCACGAATACCCGGCGAGGAAATTCAACGTAGCGGTCTGCGTATTGGACAGTGCAAGCACCAGCAGCAGCACGAACACCAGCACGCGAATCAGCCAGACGATAAATTTCATGTATTGATCTCTTGACGGCGGTTGCGGGATGACGCCGGCTTGATGACGCGTCGCGCCACGGTGTTCGCCCGCGCCGAAGTGACCCGTATTGTAAATGAACCCCAGGACGACTGGCACCGCCGTGCGGATCGCGATGCCTTACTGTCGTTTATGAGAGAGAAAATAGTACGCAATCGACGGCTGACGGAGCCGTTCGCATTGATTCAGCGCAAGAGACTGCGTCGCAGGAGTCGACGAAGTGTCACCCAGCTCCCCGCACGCCCGCCGACCACCTGAGCGCGGACGAAAAAAAAGCGCCCTAAGGCGCTTTTTCTGGTCAATGCCGTCTGACTGACGTAGCCACGGCGAGCTTCAACCTTTACTGCGACTACTACACAGTGCCGGCTTAAAGATCGTCGTCCGCGGTATCGGCTTTTAACGGCTCGCCCGCACGACGATCGACGCGCTCACGCAACTCCTTGCCAGGCTTGAAGTGCGGCACGAATTTCTCCGGCACCAACACCTTTTCGCCCGATTTCGGGTTGCGCCCGACGCGGGATGGACGGCGGTTCAGGCCGAAGCTGCCGAAGCCGCGAATTTCGATGCGATGGCCGTTCGCCAAGGCGTCCGACATCGCATCGAGCATCGTCTTCACCGCGAAATCCGCATCCTTGAGGACAAGTTGCGGAAATCGCGTAGCCAGCTGGGCGACCAATTCTGATTTGGTCATACTGCAGCAGACCCCTTAAGGCTTACTGGTTCTGGCCGTCGAGCTTGGCCTTCAGCAGCGCGCCCAGGTTCGTCGTGCCGCTTGCTGCCGAGCTGGTGTCAGCTGCCAGGCCGCGGATCGCTTCCTGTTGCTCAGCCGAATCCTTAGCCTTGATCGACAGGTTGATGCCACGCGACTTGCGGTCGATGTTGATGATCATCGCATTGACCTTGTCGCCTTCCTTCAGCACGTTGCGAGCGTCTTCCACGCGGTCTTGTGCGATTTCCGAAGCGCGCAGGTAGCCTTCGACGTCTGCCGTCAGCTGAACCACTGCACCCTTTGCGTCAACCGTCTTGACCACGCCGTCAACGATCGAACCCTTGTCGTTCATTGCAACGAAGTTGCTGAACGGGTCGCCTTCGAGCTGCTTGATACCCAGCGAGATGCGTTCCTTCTCGACGTCGATGCCGAGAACGATCGCTTCCACTTCGTCGCCCTTCTTGTACTTGCGAACAGCTTCTTCGCCCGTTTCCGACCACGACAGGTCCGACAGGTGAACCAGACCGTCGATGCCGCCAGGCAGACCGATGAAGACGCCGAAGTCGGTGATCGACTTGATTGCGCCTTGCAGCTTGTCGCCCTTCTTGAAGTTGCGGCTGAAGTCGTCCCACGGATTCGGCTTGCACTGCTTCATGCCGAGGCTGATACGGCGGCGGTCTTCGTCGATTTCGAGAACCATGACTTCGACTTCGTCGCCCAGCTGCACAACCTTCGACGGTGCAACGTTCTTGTTCGTCCAGTCCATTTCCGACACGTGGACGAGGCCTTCGATGCCCGACTCGACTTCAACGAACGCGCCGTAGTCGGTGATGTTCGTGACCTTGCCGAACAGACGCGTGCCCGACGGGTAACGGCGCGAGATGCCTTCCCACGGATCGTCGCCCAGTTGCTTGATACCGAGCGAAACGCGGTTCTTTTCCTGGTCGAACTTGAGGATCTTTGCCGTGACTTCCTGGCCAACCGACAGCACTTCCGACGGGTGACGCACACGACGCCATGCGATGTCGGTGATGTGCAGCAGGCCGTCGATGCCGCCGAGGTCCACGAACGCGCCGTAGTCGGTGATGTTCTTGACCACGCCTTCGACGATCGCGCCTTCCTTCAGCGTTTCGAGCAGCTTTGCGCGCTCTTCGCCTTGGGTCGCTTCGATCACAGCGCGGCGCGACAGCACGACGTTGTTACGCTTGCGGTCCAGCTTGATGACGCGGAATTCCAGCGTCTTGCCTTCGTACGGCGTCGTGTCCTTGACAGGGCGCGTGTCGACCAGCGAGCCCGGCAGGAATGCGCGAATGCCGTTGACCATGACGGTCATGCCGCCCTTGACCTTGCCCGTGATCGTGCCGGTCACGAGTTCGTTGTTGTCGAGAGCCTTTTCCAGCGACAGCCACGAAGCCAGACGCTTCGCCTTGTCGCGCGACAGGATGGTGTCGCCGTAGCCGTTTTCCAGCGCGTCGATCGCGACGGAAACGAAGTCGCCCGCCTGCACTTCTACCTCGCCCGCGTCATTCAGGAACTCTTCGAGCGGGATGTAGGCTTCGGACTTGAGACCAGCGTTGACGACCACGAAGTTGTGGTCGACACGCACGACTTCGGCGGAGATCACTTCGCCAGCGCGCATGTCTTGCTTGGTCAGCGACTCTTCGAACAGAGCCGCAAAAGATTCGGTATTCGGGGTAGAGGTTTGCAGGTCGGACATAAAAATCTGAATTTGCATGGTTCTCGCAGCGTCAGGTGAACCGGGACGGTTCATCACTACGGCAAAGGAGCGAAAGCCATACGGGGTTAAGGGTTAAACAATCGCTTCGTGTTTCACCACGAGGCACCAACACAACAACTAAAAAAACACTTCGATGCGAGGTTCCGCTTTCAGCCGGATTCAGCTTTGGGGAACCAGCGCCTTGTACCACTGCACCACCTGTTCGACCGCCTGGTCGACCGACAATGCCGAGGTATCGAGGAGCTGTGCATCCGCTGCGGGCTTGAGCGGCGCGGCTGTGCGCTTGCTGTCGCGCTCGTCGCGTTCACGCAAATCCCGGAGCAAGTCATCCATATTAGCAGAAAATCCTTTTTGGATCAATTGCTTATGCCGGCGGGTCGCGCGCGCCTCGACGCTGGCCGTCAGAAACACCTTCAGATTGGCGTCCGGGAAGATCACCGTGCCCATGTCGCGGCCGTCGGCGACGAGCCCCGGCTGCTTGCGGAAAGCCCGCTGACGGGCCACCAGCGCGGCTCTGACGGGCGCATGTACGGCAATCGCCGATGCGCGATTGCCGACTTCCTCGGCCCGGATATCCGTCGACACATCGGCGCCGTCCAGTTGCGCAATGCCCTCGCGGAACGTGATGTGGAGCTCGCCTACCAGTTTTGCAAGAGCGTCGGCGTCATCGACGGCAACGTCGTAACGCACGCTGGCGAGCGCGGCGAGCCGGTACAGCGCACCGCTGTCGAGCAGGTGGAAGCCGAGCTCGGCGGCGACCAATGCGGCCACCGTGCCTTTGCCGGAAGCGGTCGGGCCGTCGATCGTAATGACGGGCGTCTGGTGAAAGGGACGAATCGGTTTCATCGAGGGAGTCGCCCGTCGGAACGGGCGGCAAAAAAGGTCGGAGCGGTCAGGGTTGGGCGAGCGCAAGGAAGCGCTCGAAATAGTCGGGGAACGTCTTGCCGACGCATTTCGGATCGTTGATCCGCACGGGCACGCCGCCAAGGCTTACCAGCGAGAAGCACATCGCCATGCGGTGGTCGTCGTAGGTGTCGATGGCAGCGTTCGGCGTCAGCTTCTCGGGCGGCGTGACGACGAGGAAGTCTTCGCCCTCCTGCACCTTCGCGCCGACCTTGCGCAGCTCCGTCGCCATCGCGGCGATCCGGTCGGTTTCCTTCACGCGCCAGCTGGCGATGTTGCGCAATGTGGTCGTGCCATCCGCGAACAGTGCGGCGACGGCGATCGTCATGGCCGCGTCGGGGATCAGGTTGAAGTCCATGTCGATCGGATCGAGCTTGCCGTGGTCGTTGCCGACGCCGCGCACTTCGATCCAGTCGTCGCCCATCGTGACGTTGGCGCCCATCTTCATCAGCGCCGTCGCGAAACCGACGTCGCCCTGAATGCTCGCGCGCCCCACGCCTTCGACGCGCAGCGGTCCGCCGCCCAGCGCGCCCGCCGCGAGGAAATACGAGGCCGACGACGCGTCGCCTTCCACCATGATCTTGCCCGGCGACTGATAGCGCACGCCGTTCGGAATCGTGAAGCGCTCCCAGCCGAGGCGTTCGACCTTGATGCCGAAGCGCGCCATCAGCGCGATCGTGATCTCGATATACGGCTTCGAAATCAGCTCGCCTGCGACCTCGACGATCGTTTCGCCGCTCTCGGTCTTGACGAGCGGCAGTGTCATCAGCAGCGCAGTCAAAAACTGGCTCGACACGTCGCCACGCACGCGGATCGGCGCTTCCACATTGATCTGCGCCGGACGGATGCGCAGCGGCGGAAAGCCTTCATTTTCTTCGTAGTCGATCTTTGCGCCGATCTGGCGCAGGCCGTCGACGAGATCACCGATCGGCCGCTCGTGCATACGCGGCACGCCGTGGATCCGGTAATCACCGCCGTTCACGGCCAGCGCAGCAGTCAGCGGACGCACGGCTGTCCCCGCGTTGCCGAGGAACAGATCGGCGCGCGCCGCCGGCAGCGCGCCGCGCGTGCCCGTGACAACGCAGGTATCTCCGTCACGCTTCAACTTCACGCCGAGCTTTTCGAGCGCGTCGAGCATGACGCGCGTGTCGTCGGAATCGAGCAGATTCGTGATCGTCGTCTCGCCTTCGGACAATGCCGCGAGCAGCAACACGCGATTCGAAATGCTCTTCGAGCCAGGCAGACGGACGGTGCCGGACGCACGGGAAAATGGTCCGAGATCGAGATGTTCCATGTGAATTCCAGTGTCCTTTATTTCGACGCGTCGTCGGTTGCGGAGCGCTCGGGAGTCGGCTGCTGCGTGGGCGCGGCGCGACGTTCCTGCCATTCGCTGCGCGCGGCGCGCGAGCGCGCGAAAACGGCTTCGAGCGTCTTGCCGTCGCCAGCTTCGATCGCACTGCGCAGACGCGCCAGCACAGCTGTATAGCCGTCGATTTCGTCCAGCAGCGCGGCACGGTTCGCCACGCAGACGTCGCGCCACATTTCCGGACTCGACGCGGCAATCCGCGTGAAGTCGCGGAAACCGCCTGCTGCGAACGAGAATTTCAGAGCGGCATCGGGAGAATTGAGAATCTGCTCAACCAATGCGAACGACAACACGTGCGGCAGATGGCTGACCGACGCGAACACGCGGTCGTGCTGCTCGGCCGACATCGCGTGCACACTCGCGCCCGTTGCGCGCCACATCGCGGCAACACGGTCGACGGAGGCTGGCGGGTTCTCGGGCAACGCGCACAGCACGACGTTGCGGTTCACGTACAGGTCAGGCAACGCGGCATCGACGCCGCTCGATTCGCGGCCCGCGATCGGATGACCGGGAACGAACTGGCCGATCCGCTCGCCCAACGCTGCGCGCGCCGCAGCGACGACGTCGGACTTGGTACTGCCGGCATCGGTGACGATGGTCGACGAATCGAGAAACGGCGCAATGCGCTCGAGCAACGGCTGCGTCTGCGCGACAGGCGCTGCGAGCAACACGACGTCGGCGCCTTTGAGCGCGTCACGCAATGCGGAATCGTCGGAAAGCGACGCGCTCGCGTCGATCACACCGAGTTCCAGCGCGCGTTGCGTCGACGCCGCCGACCGCCCCACGCCGGTCACGCGCTGCGCGCCGCCCACGTCGCCGCGCTCTCGCAGCGCGCGCGCAAGCGATCCGCCGATCAGCCCGACGCCGAAAATCACCAGTTTGTCGAAAGAAAACGCTGCCACGTCAGTCACAGAAAAAACGTGCCCCGGAAACCACAAGAACGAGGCGCGTGGATTGCATTGAAACGCTCAGGCCGTGGCCAGCGTCTTTTCGAGCGCCGCGATAAACGCGTCGTTTTCTTCCGGCAGGCCGATCGTCACGCGCAGCCATTGCGGCAAGCCGTAGCTGCCCACCGGACGCACGATCACGCCCTGTTTCAGCAGTTCGAGATTCACGCGATTGCCCGCGCCGTCGTCGTTGCCGACGCGCACCAGCACGAAGTTGCCGTGCGACGGCACGTATTCGAGACCGAGCTTGTCGAACGCTTCTGTCAGACGGCGATAGCCTTGTGCGTTCAGTTCTGCGCTCTTTTGCAGGAACGGCTTGTCGTTCAGCGCGGCAATCGCGGCCGCTTGCGCGAGCGTGTTCACATTGAATGGCTGACGCAGCCGGTTCATCAGATCGGTCAGTTCAGGTTGCGCGATCGCGAAACCGACGCGCAGACCGGCAAGACCAAACGCCTTCGAGAACGTGCGCGACACCAGCAGGTTCGGATAACGCTTCACCCACGCAATCGAGTCGTAGCGCTTGTCGGCGTTCAGGTATTCCGTATATGCCTCGTCGAGCACAACCACGACGCTGCGCGGCACCTTGGCGAGAAACGCTTCTATCGCCGCACCGTCGATGAACGTGCCCGTCGGATTGTTCGGGTTCGCGACGAACACGAGGCGCGTGTCGCCGCTGATCGCGGCGAGCATCGCGTCGAGATCGTGGCCGTATTCGACGGCGGGCACGACGATCGCGCGCGCGCCGAGGCCTTGCGTCGCCAGCGCGTACACGGCGAACGAGTATTGCGCATAAACAACCGACTGGCTCTTCTCGACGAATGCGTGCGCCGCCAGCTCCAGAATGTCGTTGCTGCCGTTGCCGAGCGTGATCCATTCAGCGGGCACGTCGTAGTGCGCGGACAGCGCGGCCTTCAGTTCGAACGCGTTCGCGTCCGGATAGCGGCCGAGTTCGCTCGCCGCCTGCGCCATCGCCGTTTTCGCCGAATCCGGCATGCCGAGCGGATTCTCGTTCGACGCCAGTTTCACGATACGCGCTTCGTCCAGTCCAAATTCGCGCGCAACTTCCGAGATCGGTTTGCCAGCCACATAAGGCGCAATCGCGCGAACGTAAGACGGACCGAAAGACGTTGTCATGGATATCTCCGGATAATTCTTGGGCTTGCTTACTGGTTGCGAAAAGATGGCGGACGTATCAGCGAGCGCGCGGATACGAACCGAGAATCTTCAAGAAGTCGGCTTTCTGGCCAAGATCGGCGAGCGCGGCGGAAACCGACGCGTCGTCGCGATGACCTTCGACGTCGATGTAGAAGTAGTACTCCCACGTGCCGACGCGTGCCGGACGCGACTCGAAGCGCGTCATCGACACGCCGTGCCGCGCGAGCGGTTCCAGCAGCTTGAACATCGCGCCCGGCTCGTTCGCCACCGACACGATCAGCGACGTCTTGTCGTAGCCGCTCGCGCCCGTCGGCTGCTTGCTGATCATCACGAAGCGCGTGCGGTTGTGCGGGTCGTCCTGAATCAGCGCGTACGCGACTTGCAGACCGTATTGCGTCGCCGCACGGTCGCCAGCGATAGCCGCGATAGTCGGATCTTCCGCCGCCATGCGCGCCGCTTCGGCATTGCTCGACACCGCCTGGCGCTCGAGATGCGGCGCGTGCGTGGCGAGCCAGCGCTGACACTGCGCGAGCGCCTGCGCGTGCGCGCAAACGCGCGTCACGCCGGCAAGACCGCCATTGAGCGTCAGCAGATTGTGGTGAATCGGCAAAGCCAGTTCGCCGCCGATCAGCAATTGCGTTTGCAGCAGCAGATCGAGCGTGCGCGAGACCGCGCCTTCCGTCGAATTTTCGATCGGCACGACGCCGAACTCGGCGCCGCCCGCTTCGACCGAGCGGAACACTTCGTCAATCGACGAACACGGCAGCCCTTCGATCGACTGACCGAAGTACTCGTGCATCGCCTGTTCGCTATAGGTGCCGGCCGGTCCGAGATAGGCGGCCGTGATGTTCTTTTCCAGCGCGCGGCTCGCGGCCATGATTTCGCGCCAGATCGCACTGATGTGCTCGCCGGCGAGCGGGCCAGCGCTCATGTCCTGCAAACGCGCGATCACCTGCTGCTCGCGCTCCGGGCGAAACACGGGCGCGTTGAAGTGCTTCTTCACCTCACCGACTTCGAGCGCGACAGCGGCGCGCTGATTCAGGAGCGCGATGAGCTGCGCGTCGATCGCGTCGATGCGTTCGCGCAGCGGTTTCAGTTGAGAATTGAGTTCGTCGTCCATGCTTGTAACGGCCAGTTCGGGGCCAGTTCGAAAGAGGTTGCGCGCGCAGTGACCCGGCGGATCACGCGCCGCGCTGTTCGAATTCCCTCATGTACTCGACAAGCGCTTTGACGCCTTCGAGCGGCACCGCGTTGTAAATCGACGCCCGCATGCCGCCGACGGACTTGTGGCCCTTCAGCTGCACCAGCCCGCGCGCCTTCGCGCCGGCCAGGAAATCTTCGTTACGCGACTCGTCGGCGAGGAAGAACGGTACGTTCATCCGCGACCGCGCGTTGCGCTCCACCTTGTTCAGATAGAAGCTCGACGAATCGATGGTGTCGTACAGCAGCTTCGCCTTCTCGACGTTGCGTGCCTCGATCGCCGTCAAACCGCCCTGCTTCTTCAACCACTTGAACACCAGCCCGGCGATGTAGATCGCGTACGTGGGCGGGGTGTTGTACATCGAATTGTTCAGCGCGACTGTTTTCCATTCGAACGCCGACGGGCAGATCGCCATCGACCGTTCGAGCAGATCTTCGCGCACGATCACGACCGTCACACCCGCCATGCCGATGTTCTTCTGCGCACCGCCGAACAGCACGCCGTACTTGGCGATGTCCATCGGGCGCGACAGGATGTGCGACGACGCGTCGGCCACCAGTGGAATGTCGCCGAGATCGGGGATTTCGAAGGTTTCAACGCCGTGGATGGTTTCGTTCGTGCACAAATGCACGTAGGCGGGATCGTCCGACAGCTTCCACTCGGCGCGCGTGGGCGCGTGCGTGAAGCCTTGGGCCGTTTCGCCGCTTGCCGCGATGTGTGCCTTACCGTATTTCTGCGCTTCCTTGAACGACTTCTGCGACCACGAGCCCGTCACGACGAAATCGGCGCTCTGCTTGCGGCCCATCAGGTTCATCGGCACGATCGCGTTTTCGCCGAGACCGCCGCCTTGCAGGAAGAGAATCTGATGGCTCGACGGCACTTGCAGCAGGTCGCGCAGGTCGGTCAGCGCCTCTTCATGAATCGTCATGAACTCTTTGCCGCGATGGCTCATTTCCATCACGCTCATGCCGCTGCCGCGCCAATCGAGCATTTCGTCGGCTGCCTGGCGCAGCACTTCTTCGGGCATGGCCGCCGGACCGGCGGAGAAATTGAAGACGCGCATCGTGAGAACCCGTGGAAGCAGGCACGCGGCATGTGAAAGAGCCGGAAACCGCGCCTGAAAGAAAATGGCCGTCTGCGCGCAAGCGCAAACGGCCATTATCGCATTGACGCTCAAAACCCGCCAAACCTCGACGTTCCAAGGGGTTTAACGCATTTCCCTCTGACGTCGCCGGTGACGGGCGCTTTTAGCGCCGTTCAGCCTTGTTCGACCTGCTTACTTCGCCGGCTTGACGGAAGCGACTTCCTTGTCAGCCTGGTCGCGCGTTGCCTTGATCGATTGCGGCATGTACTTCTGCATCAGACCGTTCACGACGTCGCGGCCAACCTGGTCTTGAACCTGGATGAACTTGCGGCCCGTCGGGCTCTTGTAGAACGCGGTCAGATCGTTGATTTCCTGCGTGCTGTAGTACTTGGCGTAAGCATCGTACTGAGCTTGCATCGCGTCCTGCTTGAATGCGTCCGTTGCGAAGACCTGGCCGGCCGAGTCAACCAGCTTAGGCACAGCGTTCTTCTGCAGCGCCGGGACGGAAGCCTGCTTTTGCTTGTCCGTCATCGTCTTGTTTTCCGACAGGGCGTCCGACAGGATAGCCGGGACCAGCTGCTTCGCTTGCATCTGCGCGCTGTTGCCGATTGCGCCGACCAGCTTCTGTGCGTCGATCGCGTCGAGCAGATTCTTGATGGCAGCCTGCTTCGCCGGGTCGACCGGGGCAGCAGCGGCAGCCGGAGCAGCCGGAGCGGGCTGCTGGGTTTGCAGCGCTTGCGCCATTGCGAGGGTCGGCAGGAAAGCGGCCACAACCATCAACTGCTTGAAACGTTTTTGCATCACTACTCCCTAAGAGAAATTAACCTGACTGCTTCACCGCGCAGGCGGCGCATCGGCCCGATGCGCCCGCACTCTTCACGCGGCTTTCAGCATCACTTGAGAAGCTTCGCTGCGGATTACGACGCTTCGCTTTCGTCACCGCCCGCTTCATCCACGGACGGGTCAGCATCGCCGTCCACGTCAGCTTCCGCTTCGGCAACCTGCTGCAAACCGGAAAGCTTGGTACCTTCATCAAGGCTGATGAGTGTAACACCTTGCGTTGCGCGGCCCATTTCTCGAATTTCCGACACGCGTGTACGAATCAGCACGCCCGTGTTGGTGATCAGCATGATCTGCGCTTCCGGGTCGACCAGCGTCGCGGCGACCACCTTGCCGTTACGCTCGGACGTCTGGATCGCGATCATGCCCTTTGTGCCCCGGCCGTGGCGCGTGTATTCCGTGATCGGGGTGCGCTTGCCGTAACCATTTTCCGTTGCCGTCAGCACCGACTGCTGTTCGTCACCGGCGACGAGCAGCGCGATCACCTGCTGACCGTCTTCGAGCTGCATGCCGCGCACGCCGCGCGCTTCACGGCCCATCGGACGCACGTCGTTTTCGTCGAAGCGAACGGCCTTGCCCGAATCCGAGAACAGCATGACGTCGTGCTCGCCATCGGTGATAGCCGCGCCGATCAGATAATCGCCGTCATCCAGACCGACCGCGATAATGCCCTTCTTCAGCGGACGGCTAAAGGCTTCGAGCGGCGTCTTCTTGACCGTGCCGAGCGCCGTCGCCATGAAAACGAATTTGTCGGCGGAGAATTCCTTGACGGGCAGCACGACCGTGATCTTTTCGCCGTCCTGCAGCGGGAACATATTGACGATCGGACGGCCGCGCGAATTGCGCGAGCCTTGCGGCACTTCGTAGACCTTCAGCCAGTAAACCCGGCCGCGATTCGAGAAGCACAGAATGTGATCGTGCGTGTTCGCGATGAAGAGCGTGTCGATCCAGTCGTCTTCCTTCATCTGCGTCGCCTGCTTGCCGCGACCTCCGCGCTTCTGGGCACGATATTCAGACAACGGCTGCGATTTCACATAACCGGAGTGCGACATCGTCACGACCATGTCCTGCGGCGTGATGAGGTCTTCCGTGTTCAGCTCGGTCGCATTCATCTCGATCTTCGAGCGGCGTTCGTCGCCGAATTCGCCCTTGATCGTGGTGAGTTCGTCGAAGATGATCGCAGTTATACGCTCGGGGCGCGCGAGGATGTCCAGCAGATCGGCGATCTGCGCCATCACGTCGCGGTACTCGCCGAGGATCTTGTCCTGCTCGAGACCCGTCAGGCGTTGCAGGCGCATCTGCAGAATTTCCTGCGCCTGGGTGTCCGAAAGGCGATAAAGGCCGTCGGCCTGCATGCCGTACGCCGGGTTCAGCCCTTCCGGACGGTACGCCGTGCGGCCGCCCGCCGTAGCGTTGTCCGTCTCCGCGCGCTGCAGCATCTCGCGCACGATCGACGAATCCCACGAGCGGTCCATCAACTCCTGCTTGGCGATTGGCGGCGTCGGCGCGGCCTTGATAATCGCGATGAAATCGTCGATGTTGGCGAGCGCGACGGCGAGGCCTTCGAGCACGTGGCCGCGTTCGCGCGCCTTGCGCAGTTCGTATACAGTGCGCCGCGTCAAAACTTCGCGACGGTGCGACAGGAAATGCGAAAGCATTTCCTTCAGGTTCAGCAGCTTCGGCTGGCCGTCGACCAGCGCGACCATGTTCATGCCGAACGTGTCCTGTAGCTGCGTTGCCTTATAAAGATTGTTGAGAATGACCTCAGGCACTTCGCCGCGCTTCAGCTCGATCACAACGCGCATGCCGCTCTTGTCAGATTCGTCGCGAATGTCTGAGATGCCTTCGAGCTTTTTCTCATTCACCAGCTCGGCGATCCGCTCGAGCAGCGAACGTTTGTTCACCTGATACGGCAGTTCATCGACGATGATGGCCATGCGCTGGCCGCGATCGATCTCTTCGAAGTGCGTGGTCGCGCGCATCACAACGCGTCCGCGCCCGGTGCGATAACCGTCGCGCACGCCGGCCACGCCGTAGATGATCCCCGCCGTCGGGAAGTCCGGCGCAGGGACGATCTCGATCAGTTCGTCGATCGTCGCTTCCGGATTCTTCAGCAGATGATGGCAAGCGTCGACGATCTCAGTCAGATTGTGCGGCGGAATGTTGGTCGCCATGCCGACGGCGATACCCGACGAGCCGTTGATCAGCAGATTCGGAATACGCGCGGGCAGGATGGTCGGCTCATTCTCGCTGCCGTCGTAGTTCGGCTGGAAGTCGACCGTTTCCTTGTCGATGTCGGCGAGCAGCTCATGGCCGATCTTCGCCATGCGGATTTCGGTGTAACGCATTGCCGCGGCGTTGTCGCCGTCGACTGACCCGAAATTGCCTTGACCGTCGACGAGCATGTAGCGCAGCGAGAAGTCCTGCGCCATGCGGACGATGGTGTCATAGACAGCCGAGTCGCCGTGCGGATGGTATTTACCGATCACGTCGCCGACGATACGCGCCGATTTCTTGTACGCCCGGTTCCAGTCGTTGTTCAGCTCGTGCATGGCGTACAGCACGCGCCGGTGCACTGGCTTGAGACCATCGCGGACATCGGGAAGCGCGCGCCCTACAATCACGCTCATTGCGTACTCGATATACGAGCGGCGCATTTCCTCCTCTAGGGAGATTGGTAGAGTCTCTTTGGCGAATTGATCCATTGTCCGTATCGTTTACGCGCGAAGACGATGAGGGAACCGCGTTCTTCACCTCACCGCTTGGGCCTACCCCTGGGTGTACTTCTTGAGCGTCTGCGAGCGCAGCGCATCACGCGATTCTACCATGCGCCGCATCCGCTCCCGACGACGTGCGTATACCTATTAGTGGGACACACGAAAACGGCACCTGGAAGCGTCTCACGAGCGAGGCAGCCAGGCCCGAAAAATGCTCCCCCGCAAGCCGCCCGAAACGGCTTCCGACGGGCTCTTGACGAACTTGACACCTTTTGTTGCGCATGCACCACATTCGACCGGGCGTATGAATAGGGGGCGGATTTTTTTATCGTCGGAAGGGAACGATATGGCAAAATGCCAACGCACAAAGTTAGACACTGCTCGAAGTCTACGCACAGCGTCTTTTGTTCGGCACCGATGTTATACTTCGAGCAATGTATGACTGGTCTTTGTCAACAGGCTCGCAGTAAACCTGCGGTAATCTCAATTTCGAGAGGAGAAATATGAATAAACTTTCAAAGCTCGCGTTCATTGCAGCTACCGCAGTTATGGCTGCATCCGCAATGGCACAGTCGGTGCCGGCGTCGCGACAAGCTACGAACGACAACTGGGTGAACGGCACCGGCGAATACGTGTGGATGAACGGCACGAATGAACTGTGCTGGCGCGATGCGTTCTGGACGCCGGCAACGGCTAACGCAAAGTGCGACGGCGCACTGGTCGCACAAGCACCGACCCCGCCGGCACCGGCACCGGTCGCACCGGCTATCACCAGCCAGAAGATCACGTATCAAGCCGACACGCTGTTCGACTTCGACAAGGCCGTCCTGAAGCCGGCTGGTAAGGAGAAGCTGGACGATCTGGCATCGAAGATTCAAGGCCTGAACCTGGAAGTCGTCGTGGCCACGGGCTACACCGACCGCATCGGTTCGGACAAGTACAACGACCGTCTGTCGCTGCGTCGTGCACAAGCTGTCAAGGCATACCTGGTCAGCAAGGGCATCGAAGCCAACCGTATCTACACGGAAGGCAAGGGCAAGCGCAACCCGGTTACGACGGGCTGCAACCAGAAGAACCGCAAGCAACTCATCGCCTGCCTCGCACCGGATCGTCGCGTGGAAGTCGAAGTTGTCGGTACTTCGAAGCAGTAAGCTACAAAATACCGCAGTATCCAAGCCCCGCTTCGGCGGGGCTTTTTTTATTCCTGGCCGCAAGCGAACCGTGTCGCACCCCGACCGTTTTTGCCGCCCCCAGCACAGCCCTATATACTCAGGGTTTCTCCGATCACCCTGCTCTTCCGCCTCCGAGGCCGCATCCGACATGACCAATGCCGATCCCCACGAACTGCAGAAATTCAGCGATCTCGCCCATCGCTGGTGGGACCCGAACGCCGAGTTCAAACCGCTGCACGAACTGAATCCGGTGCGGCTGAACTGGATCGACTCGCACGCGCACCTCGCGGGCAAGCGCGTACTCGATATCGGTTGCGGCGGCGGCATTCTGTCGGAATCCATGGCGACGTTGGGCGCCGACGTGAAGGGAATCGACCTTTCCAACGAGGCGTTGGGTGTCGCGGATCTTCACAGCCTTGAAAGCGGTGTAACGGTTAATTACGAGGAGATCGCAGCGGAAGCGCTGGCGGCCCGTGAACCGGCATCGTTCGATGTCGTCACCTGCATGGAAATGCTCGAACACGTGCCCGATCCGTCGAAGGTCGTCGAGGCGTGCAAGACGCTCGTCAAGCCGGGCGGCTGGGTGTTCTTCTCGACGCTTAACCGTAACGTGAAGTCGTATCTGTTCGCGGTGATCGGTGCCGAATATCTCGCGCGGATGTTGCCGAAGGGCACGCACGACTACGCCCGCTTCATCCGTCCGTCGGAACTGGCTGGCTTCGCGCGCGCCGCGGGCCTGCATACGACAGAAATCAAAGGCATCACCTACAACCCGCTCACGCGCCATTTCGGCCTGTCGAGCGACACCGACGTCAACTACATGCTCGCGTGCCGTCGCGAAGCCTGATCTGATCCTGCGCCTACTTCAATGAGCGATCCCACGCCCCTGCCTCAGCGCGAAGACGAAGAAGCATCGATCGGTCTTTGCCAGGGCATTCTGTTCGACCTCGACGGCACGCTTGCCGATACCGCGCCCGACCTCGCCGCAGCCGTCAACAAGATGCGCCACGAGCGCGGACTCGAGATGGTGCCGCTGGAACAGTTGCGCCCGCTCGCGTCGGCGGGTGCGCGCGGTCTGCTGGGCGGTGCGTTTGGCATCGGGCCCGATCATCACGACTACGCGTCGATGCGCGACGAATTCCTCGCGAATTACGAAGCCGACCTGTGTATCGAAACGCTCCTGTTCCCGGGCATCGGAGAGATTCTCGACGATCTCGACGAACGCGGCGTGCGCTGGGGCATCGTGACCAACAAGGTGGCGCGGCTGACGGAGCCACTGGTTGCCCAGCTCGGCCTCGACACGCGCGCGGGCTGCATCGTCAGCGGCGACACGACGGCGCATTCGAAGCCACATCCCGCGCCGCTGCTGCATGCGGCAAAGGAACTGGATCTGCCGCCGGAGCGCATCGTCTACGTCGGCGACGACCTGCGCGACGTGCAAGCGGGCTTTGCCGCCGGCATGGTCACCGTTGCGGCAGCGTACGGCTACTGCGGCAACGACATTCCGCCCACGCAATGGCACGCGAAGCACGTCGTCGGCACGACGGCTGAACTGCGCAACCTGCTGCGCGAGATCAGCTGACGCACGCTGGCACGATCGTTTCGCCGTGACTCGCGAGTGCCACTACTGTAAAATGATTTTCCGAGCCACCTATGTGGCTCATTCCTTCTGCGGGGGCGACCTGGTTTCGACAGGGGTTGCGAAGCGGCTAGGGCATGTCGAGGACCCGTCACCTCGTTAATCAATGGGAAAAACGTAACTGCAAACGACGATACGTTCGCACTGGCAGCCTAAGGGCCGCCGTCCTCTGCCTAGTTCACTGACGGGCTAGTGTCGCAAGACCGGTAGCAATACCGACAGAGGTCATATACGTCAGTTAAGCCTTGGCGGTGTCACGACGTCCGGGTCGAAAATTTAGTGAATCGCTTGAGCGCAGCGTGTTCGTCCGCGTCGCTCCGGTTAAATCAAAAGACAGAACTAAACATGTAGAACTAGTCGTAGAGGACTTCTGGACGCGGGTTCGATTCCCGCCGCCTCCACCAATTTTTGATGTCCTGCGATCTTGCAGCATCCTGAAATCCGCGACAGCACAACGCTTCGCGGATTTTCCCTTTCTGCGTTTCACTTCTCCCGCCTTTGCAGCAGCCACTGACAGTGACGACGAGGCCTGCCGCCACAACAGCCCGCGACCTCCAGATGCTGCCGCGCAGGTCAATTGCCGTATTTGCCCCACACAAACTTGCTCGACAACGCGAAATTCCACACGGACGCGAGGACGATGCCGACAATCGCCGCCAGATAGGGATAGACACCCATCCGCACGAGCACGGTCGACACCCCGATATTGGCCAGCATGCCGAGTGCGCAGGTAGCCGCAAACTTGAACCAGCCGCGACACAGCGGAGAAAGCCCACGCAACCGCTTGTCAGCGTAAGTCAACTCGTTGTTCAGCGCGAAGTTAAAGGTCATGGCCGTCAGTGCCGCGGCAGTCTGGCCGACGACAAACGCGGCCTCCTGCGAAGGATAACCAACGGCAAATTCCGCCCCCAACACGTACAGCATCAACGCCAACACGCTCATATGCACCACGGCACCCATCGCGCCTACCGTCCCGAACAGGGCAAAGCGGGTGGGAATGAAGCGGCCCAGCCACTTGTCGTAAAGTCCGACGAGAAATTCGAAGACGACCGTTCTGTCGAGCTTGCTCTCACCCTCGGCACGAGGCGCGAAATTCAGAGGGAGTTCCTTGACCCTCATCGGCACGTCGATGGTTGCCAGAATGTCCAGAAGAATCTTGAAGCCGACACCGGACAATCGGTGAGCATAGGCGCGCAAGGTGTTGGCGTGAAGCATGAAATAGCCACTCATCGGGTCGGTAAGGTCGACGCCAGTCACGCGCCGCGCCAGCGAGTTGGCAAAGGTCGATGCCTTCACGCGGTCAGGCCTGCCCCACTCCTCCGTGCTAGCGCCTTCTGCAAAGCGGCTGGCATAGGCCAGGTCATACTGGCCTGATTCAATCTCCGCCAGCATCTGCGGCAGCAGCTTGGGGTCGTGCTGATGATCGGCATCCATCACCGCCACAATCGGCGCAGCCGTCGCGCACATGCCCTCGATGGCAGCGCTGGCCAGGCCCCGGCGGCCGATGCGCTGAATGCAACGGATGCGCGGGTCTTCCAGCGAAATAGCGCGTGCCTCGTCGGCCGTGCCGTCGTGGCTGTTATCGTCGACGAAGATGGCTTCCCAGGCAATTCCGACAAGCGCTGCATCCAGCCGCTTGACCAGCGGCCGCAGATTCTTGCGTTCGTTGAGCGTAGGCAGAACAATCGCAAGTCTTAGGCTCTGTGTCTCAATCACCGAGCTCAAATCAGTCAGGTTCCGAGAATTCATGGCTAGCCCAGGAGATGTTTGATCTTCCGCGCGAAGCGGTCTTTCATCGTGTCTACTTTCGGCGGCTGGGCTTGATCGCACGTGAAGCTCGTCCAGACCGCAAAATCGTCGGGATGAAAACGGGAGTCATCCCCGAAAATCAGATCCTTTTCCAGGCATACGCTCGGCCTATACCAGGAGGTCTTGTCGTAAAGAATCACCGGCGGCATCTGTCCGTTGGTCAGGACAAGTTGCCGATAGGGCACCGACCATTCCATCTGCAATCGAATGCTCGCGTCGCGCTCAGCAGGCGTCCAACCATCCCGAGCGTCACTGATCGCCGTCACCTTCGGCGCTGCCGATGCCTCACGTTGCAAACGCGCTTCAGCTGCGCTCGACAGCATCCAGTCGTTCGTAAAAACGCCTATTGCGCCCGCTTGCAAACCGAGACAAAGAAACAGCCATTTGGCAAAACCAAAACTTCCATTTGCGGCGATCTGCCGCTGCTCGCCGCTGCCGGCGCGATCGAACTCCTTCTCCAGCACAACGAGCACAAACAGGATCGTCAGGACCAGCATGCCTATGGCGATCAATGTCCTCGCGCTATAACGAGGCGCGTCGAAATTCAATGGCGTACTCAAACCGATTGCCATAACAATGGCAAAGCCGACCACACTTAATGCCAGCAAGACTGGCCATTTGACTTTCGATGTAAAGCGCAATAGAAACGCGCCGGCAACAAGCGGCACCAGTAACGGGCTGAGCAATACGCGCCGCGGGTCGAAAACGTAAATTGCATTCGCGTCACTACCGGCACCGCCGCCAATCATGCGAACCACAAAAAACGCCAAAATGGTGGCCGTCATCAAAATAATCGCCAGCCAGAAGCGTGCACTGTAATTATCGCGCCGCCACTGAAGATAAAGTGCAAACACTCCAGCGATTAAGGCCGTGGGCAAAGCCAGTTCATGCGTGAAAACCAGTGCCGCGAAACCCGTCAGAAATAGCGCACTCACTCCTTGGTCTCTTACGGCCAGAAGCAGGATCACCCATAATATTCCGGGCCCCAGAAGCAGCTCTGAAGGGAATCCCCATGCCTGAAGGGAAAAGAGCACCGTTTGGGTAACTGGGAAAACCAGGTATCGAGGGTTCACTTTCCTCGCAAGCCAGTATGCCCAAATCGTTAGCGCAACCTGAATACCATAAAACTGCACGCAATTGACCACTGCGATTTCCGCAGGTGTAAGACTAAACGCCTGGCTGAATTTCAGAACTGGCCAGACTGTCAATGCGTAAGTGGTAAAACGGGCAGCAATATAATGCCACTTCAAAACCCAGGGATTTCCAGTGGATAAGGCGAAAACGAACCAGCCCCCATCCGCATAGAGCATGACATTTTCTTTGGCAAAAATCACAACGATGATGATTTCAGCACAAATCGTTAATATCGCAAGACCAAACACCACGTTTACTGGCGTCTTTATCATTGTCGCTGCGGCAGCTCGACTAAAACTCATCGCGCTGCCAGATAGTCGACTCAGATATGCCCTCATTACGCCCCCTAACTCGTTAACAATCTTTAACGAATGAATCTCCCCCCAGATCAAATATCCAGATTTATATTTAATTCACCAGCAGCGAGAGCGACGAGAAAGCAAATCAGAGAAAAAATACCTTCGATCACCGCTTCGATGCTGATTGACGCAACGGCGGGTTTTCCCGAAGGATCGCTTCGCCATTACGGCCGGTGGCGTCGACAAACTAGAACTGACAAGGCAACGCACTGGTCCCGAATAATCGAAGACAGGTTGCAGCGTAAATCGGAAGAGGCGCCTGTTCTGCGCGATAACGCACCAACAGACCGCTAATCGCCAATCGTTCCCTGGGAGCCTTCCGTATCCGCCGCTTCCGCGCATCCAGCATACGGTCGCGCCCCGTTTTCAACCTTTTCTGATTTTCACGCGGGCCGACATCGCGTCAAATGGGCGCCTGTCCGCCCAGTACAACTAACCAATATGAGCCGCAATATGAACTACACAGAGGATCCCATCATGGCCCGCCTCGGCGACACCACCAGCCACGGCGGGAAGATCGTCGAGGCAACGCCGGATCTGACGGATGAAGGCATCGGCATCGCGCTCGACGGCCATCTGGTTGCATGCCCGCGCTGCGGCGGCCGGTATCCGATCATCGCCAGCGGCAGGCGCCGGCACAACGGCAAGCGCATCGCGTATATCGGCGACATCACGACATGCGGCGCCACGCTAGTGCGCGCGTGACCCGGCCCGGATCTCCCGCACATCATCGGAACGAAGCCCGCCGCAGTGGGCCGGCGCAATGCGTCGCGCATTGATTCTGGAAACATCAGGGGAATTCTGCCGTGCGCGTTTGCGTAATTTTTGCGCAACGGCAAGCAATCAGGCATGCGCCCGCCGCGAACGAGTCGTTCAAGTGAACGATGGATGGAATAAGAAAGCGCGCCAGCCGTTTAATCGATGCGCGCACATTCAACGCATTTAACGCGCGCATCACCCGATCGATTGCATAAACTCCATACACAACGTCAGAACAGGAGCCGCATCATGCGCAAGACCCTCCTTCTCATCGCCGCGCTCGCCGCCACACAGGCCGCTCTCGCCGCGCCGCCCAAAACCATGGACGGCCGTTTCGTCGACGCTCAGGGACACACGCTCTATACCTTCGATAAAGACACGACGCCCGGCAAGAGCGCCTGCTCGGGTGGCTGCGCGGCCGCATGGCCCGCCGCCGCCGCGGATGCGAGCGACAAGCCTTCGGGTGACTGGACCGTGATCGACGGCGCGGATGGCGGGAAGCAGTGGGCGTACAAAGGAAAGCCGCTCTACCGCTTCGCAAAGGACGAGAAGCCGGGCGACATGAAAGGCGACGGCTTCAAGGATGTGTGGCACACGGCCAAGCCGTAATTCACCTGGCCCGTATGCAGACGCACGCAAAGCCTACGGGCGCTGCGTGCGTCGTTTCGTTTACTGATCGTCAGGGCACTTGAGGTTACAACCGTTCGGATCGCCGTTGTCGCCGCGCTTGCGCAGCTTACCCGGCTTGTCGCTCTGATACTTCTTCGACGGCGCCGAAGCGCCGAACGGCATCTGCGGATGCTCGTTGAGCTTGAATTCCTCGGACAGGATGCCGCCCGGCACGCCCGGCGTATTCTGCGCAAAAGCAACTGACATCGTGGCAAACAACGCGCCGGCCGTAAGCGCGGCAGCACAAGCAGGGACGAAATATTTCATATCGAATCGATGCGGCAGGCAGCGCCGCGCAGTTGAGGCGGAATGACGAAAGCGTAAAGATTAGCGCAAAGCGCGCTGCGGCGCAGCGTCCGCAGCCAGCTTCGTTGTTACGGGCGCTTACCCCTTGCCATCTGCCTCACGCCCCGCTCTCCTCCAGACCCTCTTCCAGTTCAAGCAGTTTGCCGCAGTCGCCGGGATCGTAGCCTTCCAGATGCGCGACGCTCTGGCGGAACGGATTGCCGCGCAGCACCGACATGACGGTTGTCAGCGGCTCGCGTTCGAGCCGCGCGCGATCGCACGCGAAGTAATAGTCCTCGTCGACGATAGGAATGAAGTCCAGCCCGAAGTGATGCGCCGCCGGCTCCACGCCGAAACCGACGTCGGCCATCCCGCTCGCAACGAACGCAGCGATCGCCGAATGTGTCAGCTCCGTCGACGCATAACCGTTCACGCGATCGGGATCGACGCCGACGCGCCGCAGCGCGAGATCGATCAGCATGCGCGTGCCGGAACCATGCTGGCGGTTGACAAAGCGGATGTCGTCGCGCGCGAGATCGCTCAAACCGCCGATGCCCTTCGGATTGCCCTTCGCCAGAAACAGCCCCTGCTTGCGCCGCGTCAGATGCACGAGCACATGACGCTGCGGATCGAGCCACTGCCGGTACTTGTCCGCGCACGCCGCGCGAAACTCGCCGCGCGGTAAATGGAAGCCGGCCAGATCGCACTCGCCGCGCGCCAGCGCCGTGATCGCTTCGGCGCTGTCGCGATACTTGATGTCGAGCGGGACTTCATCGGCGACCAGCGCCGTGACGAGCGCCGCCACCGCGTAGCCATGCGATGCATGAATGCGCACGTCGTCGGCGGGCGGCGCGAGCCAGCGGTTCAGATCGGCAGCAACTTCGCTCGCCAGCGCCTGCATGTTGCCATCCAGACGCTCGCCGCAAAGTCGTTGCGCGCGCAACACCGCCCGCCCGAGCTCCGAAAGCGCCGAGCCACGGCCGCGCTCTTTTTCGATCAGCGCGCCGCCCAGCTGGGTTTCGATAGCGCGCAACAAACCCCACGCGTGACGGTAGGACAAACCCTTAAGCGTCGCGGCCTGCGCGATGCTGCCTGTCTGGTCCACGAGGGCCAACAGCGGCACAGCGTCAGTCAGGCTGGACGTTTGGCCGTTGCTGTCCCGCACCATGAGCTGTGCCTGGCATTCGATCCGAATCATATATGTTCTGGTAGTTCCTATTGCGAAAGCCGGTGCACCCGCCTATCGTTCGCATTGATATATCAAACAAGCAAAGCATAGATGCACGGCTTATGAATAACAAGTGCATATATCGACTTTGGAGGAGCCCCACTGTGGATCGACCGAACGCCATTGCGCCAGACGAACTCGTGCAACGCCACGCACGACCCGGCATGTCGCTCGTTGCGCTGCTGCACGCCATTCAGGACGACGTCGGCTTCGTGCCGCCCGATACCGTCGCCCCGCTCGCGCGGACGATGAATCTGTCACGTGCCGAAGTCCATGGCGTCATCACTTATTACCACCATTTCCGTCAGTCGCCCGCCGCGCCCGTCACGGTACAGCTGTGCCGCGCGGAAGCGTGCCGCAGCATGGGCACGGAAGCGCTCGCGCAACATATCGAAGCGCGCACGGGTTGCCGCTTCGATGCTCACAAGCACGACGCGCAAGGCGGTGGTCATGACCACGCCTGCGATGGCGCGGTCGGTCTTGAATCGGTGTATTGCCTCGGTCAGTGCGCGCTGTCGCCGGCGCTGATGATCAACGGCGAACTGCACGCGAAAGTCACGCCGCAAAAGTTCGATGCGCTGCTCGCAGCCGCGATGAAACGCGTGGAGGAAACGGTATGACGCGCATCTATGTTCCCCGCGATTCGTCGGCGCTCGCGCTCGGCGCGGACGCGCTCGCGACAGCCATCGTCGATGAAGCGAAAGCACGCGGCATCGAGATCGAACTCGTGCGCAATGGCTCGCGCGGCTTGCTGTATCTCGAACCGCTGGTTGAAGTCGTGACGCCCGCAGGCCGCATCGGCTATGCAAATGTCGACGCCGACGACGTGAAGTCGCTGTTCGACGCGGGCTTCATCGAAGGCCGCGCGACGCACGCGAAACACGTTGGCGTGGTCGACGAGATTCCGTATCTGAAGAAGCAGCAGCGCCTGACGTTCGCACGCATCGGCATCACCGATCCGCTTTCGACCGACGACTACATCGCCAACGGCGGCATCGTCGGCCTGTACAACGCGCTCGCGATGAACGGCGACGCAGCCGTCGCCGCGCTGACGGAATCGGGCCTGCGCGGCCGCGGCGGCGCGGCGTTCCCGGCCGGCATCAAGTGGCGCACGGTGCGCGCCGCGATGGCGGATCAGAAGTACATCGTCTGCAATGCGGACGAAGGCGATTCGGGCACGTTCTCCGATCGCCTCGTGATGGAAAGCGATCCGTTCGTGCTGATCGAAGGGATGATCATCGCGGGCATCGTGACGGGCGCGACGGTCGGTCATATCTATGTGCGCAGCGAGTATCCGCATTCCATCGCGACGCTCGAAGCCGCCATTGTCAAGGCCCGCGCGGCCGGCTGGCTCGGCGACAGCGTGCTCGGCTCGGAACACCGCTTCGAACTGTTCGTCGCCAAGGGCGCGGGCGCGTATGTGTGCGGCGAGGAAACGGCGCTGCTCGAATCGCTCGAAGGCAAGCGCGGCATCGTGCGCGCGAAGCCGCCGCTGCCGGCACTCGAAGGCCTGTTCGGCAAGCCGACGGTGATCAACAACGTGATCACGCTCGCCACCGTGCCGATCATCTTCGCGAAGGGCGCAGCGTTCTACAAGGACTTCGGCATGGGCCGCTCGCGCGGCACGCTGCCCTTCCAGATCGCGGGCAATGTGAAGCAAGGCGGTCTCGTCGAACTCGCGTTCGGCTGCACGCTGCGCGAACTGATGTTCGACTACGGCGGCGGCACGGCAAGCGGCCGTCCGGCGCGCGCGGTGCAGGTCGGCGGCCCGCTTGGCACGTATCTGCCCGAAAGCCAGTGGGACATCCCGCTCGACTATGAGGAATACGCGAAGGTTGGCGCCGTGGTCGGTCACGGCGGCCTCGTGATTCACGACGACACGTCGAATCTCGCTGACCTCGCCCAATACGCGATGCACTTCTGCACGCTCGAATCGTGCGGCAAGTGCACGCCGTGCCGGATCGGCTCGACGCGCGGCGTCGAAGTGATCCAGCGCATCCGCAACGGCGACACGTCGACGAAGCAGGTGCAACTGCTGCGCGACCTGTGCGACACGATGGTGTCCGGTTCGCTGTGCGCGATGGGTGGCATGACGCCGTTCCCGGTCATCTCAGCCCTCGATCATTTCCCCGAAGACTTCGGTCTCGCCACTGCCACACCCAAGCAAGCGGCCTGATAGGGAGCCCAACATGTCCGATCCGATCACATTCAAATCCGGCGGCTGCGGCTCCGGCAACTGCGCCTGCAAGGCGGGTGCGCTGCGCAACGAGCGCGGCCCGATGGACGATACCGACTACGGTACGCCGCTGCGTCATTCCGATGTCGACGTGACGCTCGAAATCGACGGCGAGTCGATCACGGTGCCCGCCGGCACGTCGGTGATGCGCGCCGCCGCCGAGGCCGGCGTCAACATTCCGAAGCTGTGCGCGACCGATTCGCTCGAACCGTTCGGCTCGTGCCGTCTGTGTCTGGTCGAAATCGAAGGACGGCGCGGCTATCCGGCGTCGTGCACGACACCCGTCGAAGCGGGCATGAAAGTGCGCACGCAGACGGACCGTCTGCAAGGCCTGCGCCGCAACGTGATGGAGTTGTACATCTCCGATCATCCGCTCGACTGCCTCACCTGCCCCGCCAACGGCAACTGCGAACTGCAGGACATGGCGGGCGTGACGGGTCTGCGCGAAGTGCGCTACGGCTACGACGGTGAGAATCACCTGAAGGACAAGAAGGACGAGTCGAATCCGTACTTCACGTACGACCCGTCGAAGTGCATCGTCTGCAATCGCTGCGTGCGCGCGTGTGAAGAAACGCAAGGCACGTTCGCGCTGACCATCGCCGGTCGCGGCTTTGAATCGCGCGTGGCGGCGAGCGAAAGCCAGCCATTCATGGACTCGGAATGCGTATCGTGCGGCGCGTGCGTCGCGGCCTGCCCGACGGCGACGCTGTCCGAGAAGAGCATCGTGATGCTCGGTCAGGCCGAACACTCGGTGGTGACGACCTGCGCGTATTGCGGCGTCGGCTGCTCGTTCAAGGCCGAGATGAAGGGAAACACCGTCGTGCGGATGGTGCCGCACAAGAACGGTCAGGCAAACGAAGGCCATGCCTGCGTGAAGGGCCGCTTTGCATGGGGTTACGCCACCCACAAGGACCGCATCAAGAAGCCGATGATCCGCGCGAAGATCACCGATCCGTGGCGCGAAGTTAGCTGGGAAGAAGCGCTGAGCTATGCGGCATCGGAATTCCGCCGCATTCAGGAGAAGTACGGCCGCGATTCGATCGGCGGTATCACGTCGTCGCGCTGCACGAACGAAGAAACGTATCTGGTGCAGAAGCTCGTTCGCGCCGCGTTCGGCAACAACAACGTCGACACCTGCGCACGCGTGTGTCACTCGCCGACGGGCTACGGCCTGAAGACGACACTGGGCGAATCGGCGGGCACGCAGACTTTCGCGTCCGTCGATAAATCCGACGTGATCATCGTGATCGGCGCGAATCCGACCGACGGTCACCCGGTGTTCGGCTCGCGTCTGAAGCGTCGCGTGCGTGAGGGTGCGAAGCTGATCGTGATCGATCCGCGCCGCATCGATATCGTCGATACCGCGCACGTGAAGGCTTCGCATCACCTGCAACTGCGTCCGGGCACGAACGTCGCGATGGTGACGTCGCTTGCGCACGTGCTGGTGTCGGAAGGTTTGCTCAACGAGCCGTTCATCGCCGAGCGTTGCGAGACGCGCGCATTCCAGCACTGGCGCGATTTCGTCGCACTGCCGGAGAACTCGCCGGAAATGATGGAAAGCGTGACGGGCGTCCCCGCGCAATCGGTGCGCGAAGCCGCGCGCCTCTACGCGACGGGTGGCAACGCAGCGATCTACTACGGCCTCGGCGTGACGGAACACGCACAAGGTTCGACGACGGTGATGGGCATTGCGAACCTCGCGATGGCGACGGGCAACATCGGCCGCGAAGGCGTCGGTGTGAATCCGCTGCGCGGCCAGAACAACGTGCAGGGTTCGTGCGACATGGGCTCGTTCCCCCACGAACTGCCCGGCTATCGCCATATCAGCGACACGGTGACGCGCACGCTGTTCGAAGGCGAATGGGGTGTGACGCTGCAGCCGGAACCGGGCCTGCGCATTCCGAACATGTTCGATGCCGCTCTGCACGGCAGCTTCATGGGCCTGTATTGCCAGGGCGAGGACATCGTCCAGTCCGATCCGAACACGCAGCATGTGGGCGCGGCGCTGTCGTCGATGGAATGTATCGTCGTGCAGGACATTTTCCTGAACGAAACGGCGAAGTACGCGCACGTGCTGCTGCCGGGTTCGACCTTCCTCGAAAAGGACGGCACGTTCACCAACGCCGAGCGCCGTATCTCGCGCGTGCGCAAGGTGATGCCGCCGCTCGCCGGCTACTCGGACTGGGAAGTGACGATCCTGCTGGCCCGCGCGCTGGGCTACGAGATGGGTTACACGCATCCGTCGCAGATCATGGACGAGATTGCGCGCCTCACGCCGACCTTCCATGGCGTGTCGTACGAGAAGCTCGACAAGCTGGGCAGCATCCAGTGGCCGTGCAACGAGAACGCGCCGGAGGGCACGCCGACGATGCACATCGATGAATTCGTACGCGGCAAGGGCAAATTCGTGATCACGAAGTACGTCGCGACGCCCGAGAAGGTCAACCAGAAGTTCCCGCTGATCCTGACCACGGGCCGCATCCTGTCGCAGTACAACGTCGGCGCGCAGACACGCCGCACGGAGAACTCGCAGTGGCATGACGAGGATCGTCTGGAGATCCATCCGCACGACGCCGAGGATCGCGGCATCAAGAACGACGACTGGGTCGGCATCGAATCGCGTGCGGGCTATACCGTGCTGCGCGCGAAGGTGGCGGACCGGATGCAGCCGGGCGTTGTCTACACGACGTTCCACTTCCCGGAATCCGGTGCGAACGTGATTACGACGGACAGTTCCGACTGGGCGACCAATTGCCCCGAGTACAAGGTGACTGCCGTACAGGTGATGCCCGTCGAGCAGCCGTCGCAATGGCAGAAGGACTACTCGCGGTTCAACAACGAGCAGCTCGAGCATCTGGACAAGCGCGAGATGGCAACCACGTCAGGCAAATGAGGCCAAGCAATGGACGCACATAATCTGGTCGACATGGCGAACCGGATCGGCGATTTCTTCGAGTCGATGCCGGATCGCGATGAGGCGATCGACAATATTGCCGATCATATTCGCCGGTTCTGGGAGCCGCGGATGCGGCGCTCGATTCTCGCGACATTGCATGACAATCCCGAGGGCGTCGAGCTTGAGTTGCACGAAATGGTTCGTGAGGCGCTTGTCAGGCATCGGGCGGATTTGACGCCTAAGGAGGCGGTGCACGCGTAGTGCGCTTTCGCCATGCGGCGGGGCTTCACGTTGTAGCAACAGCAGTTTTGCGTTCGTGTCTTTGGTGATGCGGACGCTTTTTTTTGGTTTTTTTGTCTTGCGACGCTGGCTTTGGTTTGCTTGTGTTTTTGCTGGCATCCGCGGTTTGTTTTTGCTGGCATCCGCGGTTTGTTGTCGGTGCTTCAGGCGTTGCCCCTGTGCGGGGCGGCACTTACTTTCTTTGCCGCCGCAAAGAAAGTAAGCAAAGAAAGCGGGCTAACACCGCCCGTTCTCGACCACCGCCTGAGGGCCACCAACGGGTCCTCCGCTTCACACGGCAACCGCTCCGTTCAATGCCCGTTGCCAGCGCTTCGAATCGGTGCCTCACCCGCTTCAATCACCCGTAGCGCCGCCAGCGGCAGCGAATGGTTGATGCCGCCCAGGTGGCAAACTGTGTGTAGGTCGTAGTGCCTCACACGTCAGCGTTCCTACGACACCGATCGTGGTTTCGAGCCGCCCACCTTGTTTTTCAGTCCGGAGTGAAGCGCATACGCCGCGACAGCCGACACACAGTTTGCCGCTATAGAACGTGGGCGATTTGATCGCGTGTATGGCGACGCGGGAGCGTGCAGCGGGTGAGGCGCCGTTTCAAGGCGCTGGCAACGGGCATTGAGAAGAACGTTGCCGCGAACAGGACGGGGCCGTTGGGGGCCCGTGGATAGAAACAAGAACTGGCGGTGTTCAGCGGCTTTCTTTTGCCTACTTTTCTTTGCCGCGGCAAAGAAAAGTAGGTGCCGCCCCGCACAGGGGCAACGCTTGAAGCAGGCAAGACAAATCGCGGATGCCAGCGAAAACCAAAACCAAAACCAAAACCAAACCACATCACGCCGACGGCGAATCACTTATCGAGCCCTTGGCAAACCACGCTTCACAATGCCGCAACAACCCATTCAAATCAGACCCCGGGCGCCCACGCGCGCACACATACCCATCAGGCCGCACCAGATAAAACGAAGGCCGCGTTCGACCAAACGACTCACTCAGCGTAGGCCCGCTGCCAGCGCCATCTGCATCAGACACACGCCACACCCGCAACGCCCCCGGCAGCAAATCCTCAACAGCCGCGACGAAGCGATCAAGATCAGCAGGACGCACAGGCTTGCGCCCCAACGCCAACAGTTTGCCGCCGCCCGGCACAGCGTCCTCAACCGGATCAACAAGCAGAAACAGCGAGAAAAACGCCGGATCATGCAGATCGAAAATGCAACCGGCGCCGGGGACGCGCCCCAACGGTCCATCGACTACATGCACGAACGCATCGGGCGCACGCTCGCCGGCACGCGGACCGCCGTCGAGCACCCGTTCGAGCGTCAACGGCGAACGCCGATATTGAATCGCCAGTTCACTGACGGTCAGGCGCGCGGCATCGCGCAACGGCCCGAGCGCGGCAAGCACAGGCATCACCCGTTCACGCAGCAGCTTGAGCGGCCCGTGATCGGCCTCCGCCAGATGCGTGACGAAGCTCGTCTGCCGCAGCACATCGCGCTCGATCGGATGACGTTCGAGATGATAGGTATCCAGCAGCCGGTCCGGCGCATCGCCGCGAACCACGCGTGCGATTTTCCAGCCGAGATTGAACGCTTCCTGAATGCCCGTATTCATCCCCTGCCCGCCCGCGGGACTGTGCACATGCGCGGAGTCGCCGGCAAGAAACACGCGCTGCGCACGCAGTTGCTCGACCATCCGGCTGTTCAGATGAAAATAGCTCGACCACGACAGGCCGCTCAATTCGACAGGATGATGAATGCGGCTCTTCGCGATCGTCCGGCATTCGTCAAGCGTGGGCGCAGGGATCGATGCAAGCGTGCCGGGATTGTCGTCCGGCGGCGATGCGGCGGGCATCGCGGGATGATCGGCGATCAGACGGTGCCGGCCCTTGCCCATCGGGAACAGCGCCGCGAGCCCCGCGCCCGACGCGAAGATATGAAACTCATCGTCCGACCAGCCCGTGTCGGCTTCGATATCGGCGAGCAGAAACGTCTGCTCGAAGGTCTTGCCCGCGAAGCTCATGCCGAGACGATGACGGATCGCACTGTGCGCGCCGTCGGCGGCAATCATGTATGAAGGATGCAGCGTCTCGATGTGGCCGTCCGCGCGCTGCAGCGTCGCGTTGATGCCCGCCGAGCCCTGCGCGAACATCGTCAGTTCGACACCGCGTTCGACCTGCACGCCAAGCGTCGCGAGATGCTCGGTGAAGAGACGCTCAGTGGTGGATTGATCGAGAAACAGCAGATACGGATAGCGCGTTTGCAGCGGATCGAAATCGAGCCGCGCGAGACGATGCCCGTTCGAATACAGATTCGCGCTGTGCGCGCGATGTCCCAGTTCGAGAAACCGGTCGACGAGACGATGCTGCTCCAGCAATTCGAGCGTACGCGCCTGGATGCCGATCGCACGCGAGTGCGGATCCGGCTGCTGCGCGCGGTCGATGAGCCGCACGGGCACGTGCGCACGCGCAAGACTCATGGCTGCCGCCAGCCCCGTCGGCCCCGCACCGACGATCAGCACGGGCGGTGCATCGTTGGAAGCACCCGTCATGCAGACCTCCGCAGTCGGACATGCTCGCTAGTGTACGCCGAGCATCCCGCGCGCAGCCGTCCCGCTCACGACGCGCCGCGTCAAACAGGCAGGCGCGGCGCACCGTGCCGGTCAATGCGCATGCGGCGCGTGATCGAGCGAACAGCGATGCTGCGTCGTACCCATGTCGACCTGCAAGGTCGCGTGATGCATGTCGAACTCCACGCGCAACGTGCCGACAATTCCATCGATCACCTTGTCGCCCGGATGGCCGGCCGGGATCACGAGATGCGCGGACAGCGCATTGCCCGTCGTCGACAGCGCCCATACGTGCAGGTCGTGTACATCGGTGACGCCCGGCTGCGCGGCCAGATAGTCGCGGATTTTCTGCACGTCAACGCCGGGCGGCACGCCGTTGAGCGCGAGTTTCACCGAGTCGCGCAGCAGACCCCACGTGCCATAGACGATCACGGCCACCACGATGATGCTCATCACAGGGTCGAGCCACGTCCAGCCGGTGAAGATGATCGCAAGACCGCTGACTGCGACGGCGGCCGACACGGCTGCGTCGGCGACCATGTGCAGAAACGCGCCGCGAATGTTCAGATCGTCTTCCGAGCCGCGCATGAAAAGCCACGCCGAGAAGCCGTTCACGACCATGCCGATCAGCGCCACGATGAACACATCGAGCCCCGCGACCGGCGACGGATGAAGCAGCCGCCCCACCGCTTCCGCGACGATCACCCCGCATGCGAACAGCAGCAGACCCGCATTGAGCAGGCTCGCGAGAATCGACGAACCACCCAGTCCAAATGTATAGCCCGCGGAAGGCCGGCGCGTCGCGAGCCACGTTGCGCCCCACGCGAGCAGCAGGCCGAGCACGTCGGAGAGATTGTGGCCGGCATCGGCGAGCAACGCGGTCGAATTGGCAAGCACGCCGTAGACAGCCTGTACGACGACGATCGTCACGTTCAGCGCGACGGCAAGCGCGAACGCGCGTCCATGGCCCGCTGCCGGCGCGTGATGGTGATGATGGCCGTGGCCATGTGCGTGCCCATGTTGATGCGCGTGAGCACCCTTGTCTTTCTCATTCGCATGGTCATGATCGTGCGCGGCATGGCCGCACGCGTCCGTGTGCACATGCGCGTCTGGCTTCTGCGGATGCGGCGTGTTCGAATCGCCAGCCTGATGGGCGGTGTATTTCATGCGTGATCCTGCGGGAAGTCGGTGACGGTTTCGCTGACGGGTTCGGCGACGTGCTCGAGCATGTCGGTCAGCATGCCGCTGATGTGGCCATCGGCGGCGACGTAGAAAACCTGTTTGCCCTGCCGCTCCGCGCGCACGATGCGCGCCGCGCGCAGCAGCCTCAAGTGGTGACTCACCAGCGACGGCGACAGATTCAGCGATTCGGCGATCGCGCCCACCGCGCGCCGCTCGTCGACGCAGGCGAGCACGATGCGCAGGCGCGTCGGATCGCCCAGCAGGCGGAACAGATCGGCGATCTGGACGACGCGGTCGTCGGTAGTGAGAGAGACAACGGCGGACATGGTGCGCGGCCCACTAAAGCATACATATGAACAGGTGTTCATATGTTATTGAGCAACAGTCTTCCCGTCAAGTCGGGAGGCATGCGCCGAGTATGGGAAAATGCGCGTTTTCCCGCATCACACCCTCGCCTGCGTCATGCACCCTGTTTTCGACCGCGCCTACAGCGCGCATCGCGACGGCCGGCTCGACGACGCCGAGCGTGGCTACCGCGCCACGCTCGAAGTCGATCCCGCTCATGTCGACGCGCTGCATCTGCTCGGCGTGCTGCGCCACCAGCAAGGCCAGCACGAAGAAGCGGCCGACCTCGTGCGCCGCGCCGCCGACCTGCGCCCGCAGGACGCCGCGCTGCAACTGAACCTCGGCAATGCGCTGAAGGCGCTCGGCCGGCTCGACCAGGCAATCGAACGCTTCCGCAATGCGCTGACGCTCGCGCCCACGTTTCCGATGGCGCACTACAACCTCGGCAACGCGTACGCGCTGGCCGGGCGCCACGAAGACGCCGTCGATGCGTTCGAGAAGTCGCTGCGCCTGCAGCCGATGGACGCGTCGTCGCATGTCAATCTCGGCAACGCGCTGCACGCGCTCGGCCGCCATCGCGAAGCCGTCGATTCGTTCCGCCGCGCGCTCGAACTGCGGCCCGGCCATGCGGGCGCGCACAACAACATCGGCATGGCGTTGAACGCGCTCGGCTCGGCCACCGATGCGAGCGCGCATTTCCGCGCCGCGCTCAAGGCCGAGCCGCGGTTCGTCGCCGCACGCTTCAATCTGGCCAATACGCTCGATGCGACGGGTCTGCATGACGAAGCGGTTGCCGAGTTCAAAGCGGCGCTCGCGCTGCAGCCGAACCTGCCGCCGGCGTTGTTCGGCCTCGGCAACGCTCTGGCGTCGCTCGGCCGTCACGACGAAGCGCTGCCACGCTTCGAGCGCGCCGTCGGTCTCGATCCGAAATTCGCGCACGCGTGGCTGAGCCTCGGCGCCGCGCATCACGCGCTCGGCGCGCACGACGCCGCGGTGCGCGCGTTCGACCAGGCGCTGCGCCTGCGTCCCGATCTGCCCATCGCCCATATGAATCGCGGCGTCACGCTGCTCACGCTCCGCGACTTCAAGCGCGGGCTGCCCGAATACGAATGGCGGCTGGACAATGCCGTGCAGCCGCTGCAGGCAACCTCGCTGCCGCGCTGGAACGGCGAGCCGATCGACGGGCGCACGCTGCTCGTGCACGCCGAACAGGGCTTCGGCGACACGCTGCAATTCATGCGTTTCGTCGAAATCGCAGCGCAGCGCGCCGCGCATGTCGTGCTCGAAGTGCAACCGCAGCTCATCTCGCTGCTCGCACCGACCGCGCAGCAATGGCGTGTCACGCTGATCGCGCAAGGTGCGCCGCGGCCGCGCGCCGATCTGCAATGCCCGCTGCTGAGCCTGCCGTTCGCGCTCGGCACCCTGCCCGACACGATTCCCGCGCGCACGCCCTATCTGAATGCGCCTGCCGCATCACGCCGTACGTGGCGTGGCTCGCTCGGCGGCCATGCGAAACGCAAGGTCGGTCTCGCGTGGTCGGGGCGCGCGCAGCGTCAGGAGAACCGCTCGCTGCCGCTCGCGGCGCTCGAGCCGCTGTTCGCGCTCGATGGCATCGACTGGATCGTGCTGCAACCCGCGCTCGGCGACGACGAACGCGCTGCGCTCGATGCGCATCCGCGCGCGAAGAACATCCATCGCTTCGACGGGCGCATTCACGACTTTGCCGACACGGCCGCGATCATCGAGCGGCTCGACGGCGTGGTGTCGGTCGATACATCGATTGCGCATCTTGCGGGCGCGCTGGGCAAGCCGCTCTGGCTGATGCTGCCGTTCGCCGCCGACTGGCGCTGGTTCACGCGCGATACGCGCAGCCCGTGGTATCCGTCTGCGCGGCTCGTGCGCCAGGCGCAGCCGGGCGCATGGGCAGACGTCGTCGAACAGGTGGCGGCGGCGCTGCGCGATTGAAGTTCTGTTTCGCGCGAAGCCGAAGCCGAAAACAAAAAACCCCGCACGAACGCGGGGTTTTTCATTTGTCCAACCTGACGCGAACGCTTACGCCGTGCGGAACTGGTTGCGCGCTTCCTGCGTGCGATACAGCACGAGCGTTGCGATCAGACCGCAGACGGCGGCGACGCTCATCCACAGGCCAGGCGCCGCCTTGTTGCCCGTCGAATGAATCAGATAGGTGGCGATCGCCGGCGTGAAACCGCCGATCGTCGTCGCGAGGCTGTACGCGAGCGAGAAGCCCGCGGTACGAACATCAGCCGGCATCACTTCCGTCAGCGCGACGACCATGCCGCCGTTGTAGCAGCCGTACAGGAACGACAGCCACAACTCGACCATCAGCAGACGGCCGAACGACGGATCGGCGACGAGCCACTGCACAGCGGGATACGACGTGAGAATGGTGAGAATCGTGAACGTCAGCAGCACGGGACGGCGGCCGATGCGATCCGAGATCGCGCCCGAAACCGGCAGCCAGACCAGATTCGACACGCCGATGCAAACGGTGACGATCAGCGTATCGATTGCGTCGAGCTTCAGCACTTCCTTGCCGAAGGTCGGCGTGTAGGCAGTGATCATGTAGAACGACACCGTCGTCATGATGACCATGCCCATGCCGCCGAGCACGACGCCCCAGTTCTGCAGCATCGACGAGAAAATTTCGCCGATCGTCGGGCGATGCTTCTTCGCGAGGAATTCGTCCGTTTCCTTCAGCGAGCGGCGGATCAGGAACAGGAACGGCACGATCAGGCAGCCGATCAGGAACGGCACACGCCAGCCCCATGCCGTCATCTGGTCGGCGGGCAGCATGCGGTTCAGGACCACGCCGATCAGCGCGGCGAACACGACCGCCACCTGCTGGCTGCCCGACTGCCACGAGCAATAGAAGCCCTTGTTGCCTTTGGTCGCGATCTCCGACAAATAGACGGACACGCCGCCCAGTTCCACACCCGCCGAGAAGCCCTGCAGCAACCGCCCGCACAGCACGAGCACAGGGGCGAGCACGCCGATGGTCGCGTAGCCGGGAATCGCCGCGACGGTGAGCGTGCCGAGCGCCATCAGCGCGAGCGTCAGGATCAGGCCCTTGCGGCGGCCGTGATGGTCGATGTACGCGCCGAGCACGATCGCGCCGAGCGGCCGCATCAGGAAGCCGGCGCCAAACACCGACAGCGACAGCATCAGCGACGCAAACTCGTTGCCGCTCGGGAAATACGTCTTTGCGATGGCTGCGGCGTAGTAGCCGTAGACCATGAAATCGTACATTTCCAGGAAGTTGCCGCTGACGACGCGGAATACGGTACGGACCTTGGATTCGTCCGTCGTTACGTGAGCATGGGATGCAGTTGCCATGACATTCTCGAAATGGGCCCGCTACCTGCCATGGACAGGCGGCACAGGCAGTTCAAACGATCCGCGGCAAGGCCACGGATGCCCGGTCCGGCGCGGCCGGGCCGCATTCTCGCCTCTTGGGGCGCAACACGTGCGTGGGCGCGGTATTCTCATGCTGCGAATGCCGTGGAGATATAAGGGTAAACGTGTAATTTCGCTTACAAGATGCGCCTCTGGTGATAATAACGTTACTCAGAGTGGCTTGCATTTAATACAATTTGCTTACAATAGCGCGCTAACAAGAAAATTCTTCCAATGCCGTTTTCAACCGGCAAGCTGCGCCAGGTGACGCCGGACGACATGCGCCGTATCGTGGGTCTCTTGCCGCTCTCTCGTCGTCCTTCGTTGCTCTCTTGTTGCTTGAGCCGGCCAATCCGTTCGTTTCTACCGTCGCAATGCCCGATTCCGCTTCGTTGCCCGCCCTTTCGTCCCTCGCACTGCGCCCCGCCACTGAGGCCGACGCCGATCTGATCGCCGCCATCCATAGCGCGAGCTGGCAGGCGACGTATCGCGGGCTCCTGCCCGATGGTTTTTTAAACGGCGAAGTCGTGCAGGAGCGCGCGTCGTACTGGCGCGCGCGGATGTCGGCGCCGGGTGCCGACCGGCGCATCGTGCTGATCGCGGAGCGTGCGGGCGAGCCGATCGGGTTCGTGTGCGTCGAGCGCCAGCCGGATTCGCCGTGGGGCGTGCTGCTCGACAATCTGCACGCGCTGCCCGCGCACCAGGGCATCGGCGCCGGCAAGCTCCTGATGCGCGCCGCGCAGGACTGGGCGCGCGAGCATGGCGAAGCGCAACTCTATCTGTACGTGCTCGAAGGCAATGCGCCCGCGATCGCGTTCTACGAGCGGCAAGGCTGGCAGTTCTCGGGCGCTGAGCCCGATCAGATGGGCGGCGTCGATATCACCGCATTGCGATATGTCTATCGACTCGATCGAGAATCGCCAGATTATCAAGATACCTAACTAATTCAGATTTATCTGATCGCCTGAGCTACGTTCGCCTGCCACCATTCCGCGACGAACGCCTCGACGGCATCGTGGCCAGGCGCCACGTTCACGGTTACATCTGCCGCTTCGAGGCGAAACAACGCGAACAAGAACGAGGCGAAGCCGTGTCGACACCCCCATTCACACTTGTAGCCGGCGAAATCAGAATGCCGCGCCTCCGCCCTCTTGAACTGGTGTCGCGTTCGCTCGGCCACGAATGGTCGCTGCTGCCGCCCAACGTGAGTTTCCGCATCGAACTTAAAGCCCTGTACGCGGCGATGCTGCGCACGTGCTGCCTGAGCGCCGCGGCGATCCGTTCGATGTGCAGCTGGGATCCCGGCAGCCTGCGTCAGAGGTCTTCCACGGCGCCTTCCGCGCTCAAGCCTGATGCGATTGCGCTCGACATGCGCGCGCCGGTGCCACCGCCGGTGCATGGGGGGCGTCAGTGGAATACGATGGCTGGCGGTGCTTGCGCAATCGGCGGCGCGGCGGTGATCGCATGGCTGATGGCGTCGCACCCTCGCGGACCTGCGTCGCCACCGCTTGCCGCCGCGCCCGACGTCACGCTCAAGTCCGCGGTTAATCAGGGTAGCAACGTAGAACATCCGGCTGATGCACCGCTCGCGTGGAATCCGGCGCGCGGCGATCTGATGGCGGCCAAACCGGCCGATACGACGAAGGTCGTTCCGTCGAGCGCGACGGCTGCACAGGCGCCCGTCGCCAGCAATGAGTCTTTGACCGCTTTACGCGAGGTCGATGCGGTCGCCAGCAGCACACCGAAGAACGCGAAACCATCAGCCATCGTTCATGTCGCGCGCGATACGCGCAACGCCAGCCCAACCGTGCGCGAACAAACCGCAGGCACGCATCGCGCGTCGCATTCGACGGCCCGCGCACAGGGCGTCGCGCTGCACGTCAATACGGGCGCACCAGCCGAAGCGCAGCTTTGGCCGGAACACCGGGTGCCCCATCTGCCTTCCGCCGCGGGCGCTTATTCGCCGCCGGCGCCATCGGCGAGATATGACAGCGAGTACGATTCCGTGACGATATCGGCGCGCACACAGGCGCACGACATCGCGCCACCCGCGCCCCGTTCGAACGGCGTGATTACTGATAGCACCGAATGGATGAACCACATGTCGCAGCGGCGCGTCACTGAAGTCCCCGATCGCTTTTCGAAGTAATCCGCTGTCCACCGGGACGCAAGCGGCGAGCCTCTTCAACCCGCGCCAGACAAAAAGGGCTGAGTCCAATACGTTCCTGGACTCAGCCCTTTCGTTTCCCTTCCCTTCTCGTTACGCAGCGCAACCGGCTGCGCGCCTCGCAAAAAGTCCTGTCAACGGCTAACCGGCAACCCCACTTCCGCCTGACGCTGCAACTGCAGCACCTGCTGCTGCAACTGCCGCAACTGGGCCTGCGCCTTGTCCTTCTCGTCGCGCAATGCAAGCGTCTCGTCCTGCGTCTGGCGTTGATAGTCGGCAACCTTGGCTTCCTGCGCACGCGCGACCTCGATGTCCGCCTGCAAGCGCTGCGCGCGCGCCTGCGACTCGCCGATCACCCGCTCGATCGACGCCTTCTGCGCCTGCAACTGCGTCCTGCGGATTTCGACTTCCGCGAGTTGCGCCGTTTGCCGCGCGAAGCCTGCGTAGACGGTTTCGGCGCGCATCTGGTCGGACGTCCGGATGACGCGCCAGAAATGCTTGTCCTGAAACAGCGCGACGTAGTACGTCATGCTCTTTGCGTGGAAGAACAGCGACGCGCCATAACCGCCGTTATAGGTCGTGCGCATTTCCGCCAGCCCGCCGTCATGGATCAGTTGCATCAGATCGGCGACCTCGCCCTGTGCGCTGCCGCTGGCGTCGATGCTGGATGCGCTGCCCGACGTGTCTGCGAAGTCAGCATCGCCTTGAGCGTCCGATACGACGGCCGGCGCATTGACGACACCCGGCGCCACCGTCTTGCCGGCCGCCAGCGCAACGCCGCTTTGCATGAGCGCGCAAGCGAGCACAAGCGACACTGTGCGGCCCAGATAGAGTGGGTACTTCATACGTCCATACTCCATGCGTATCCAGAAACAGGCTCGGATTATCGCGCGGATTTCTGCCTTTCTGACGCGCTGTGACAGGACTTTAAATCGAGATGAACGGACAACTAAGCAATCCGATGCACAAACGCAAAAGATCGTAAAAACACGCGTTGTTTTCTCAATCGAATGTGCTACGCCAGCGACGCGACGCAGACACGCATCGGATAGAAATGAAAACGCGAGCAAGCCATCAGAGGCCTGCTCGCGTCGATAGGCAAGACGTCGTGATCAGAAGCGGGTTTCGCGCGCGACTCTCAGGAACGTATCGAGCAGCGGCGTGCAATCGAGCATTTCGGCTCCGCCCGCGCGATGGAACTCCGGGTGCCACTGCACGCCCATCACGAACGGCGCGCGCCGGTAACGCACGGCTTCGATGATCCCGTCCGCCGCCGACACCGCCTCGATGTTCAGATCTCGTCCCAGTTGATTGACGGCCTGGTGGTGGATCGAGTTGACGATCGCTTCGCGCCGCCCGGGGAACATATTGACGAGCGTCGAGCCTTCGGGGAAGTGAATCGAGTGACGGTGCTGGTCGTAATGTTCGTTGACGTGGATGCCCGCGGTCGGCACATCCGTCGCGATGTCCTGATACAGCGTGCCGCCGAACGCGACGTTGATCAGCTGGCAACCACGGCACACACCGAGCACCGGCTTGCCCGACTCGATGAACTCGTGCAGCAGCTCGAGTTCGTACATGTCGCGCACGCGGTCGCCGGGCCATTCGGGGCGCGTCGCGATCTGTTCGTACGATTGCGGCGAGACGTCGGCGCCGCCTTGCAGCAGCAGGCCGTCTAGATGTTTCGCATAGTCGCGCAGACGGATGTTGCTCGGGTGCAGCATGCCCTGATGGCCGACCGTCGGGATCATGAACACGAGCACATCGCGCGACATCACCCAGTGCGCGATCGACTCTTCCAGATACTGCAGTGTCTTGCCCCGCAGCCCCTTCGCACCCGGTTCCGGGTGGAAAATCCGCGCCGACACACCAATTCGCAATGTGCGCTGTGTGATCCTGCGGCCCGCGCGGTCGAAGATCTGCCGCGCGCGCGCCGCGATGATCCGTCCGAACACGGACCACGCCGAATCGTTGTGCTTCAGATAGGCGGGCGGCGCCGGCGGATACGCGCTCGCGGGCGGCGGATTCGATGCGCCGAAATCCGGCGCCGAGCCGAAGCCAGGCGGCGGTGAGCCGTCGCGTTTCGCCGACGCTCCCAGCGTGCCATCGGGCTCACCGCCCGTCGGCGCTGCGTGAGGAACATGAACATCGGCGGCACCGGAAGTTGCGCCCGACGCGGCTGAATTCGCCGCGGAACCGGCGGCAGCCGCCGCGCGCTCCGCATTCGACACCACCGACTGCACGCGCGCCGCCGCTTCCTGCTGCGCGCTGGATTGCGCGGCGCTCGCGCGCGCCTGCTCCGCTTCGCGTCGCTGGGCTGCTGCGGCGTTCTCGGGCGTGACGTTAGATGCGCTTTCGGGGGAATCTGTCGAAGCCGCTGCCCTGGCTTCTCTCGCGGGGGTCGGCGTCGGCGCCGGTCCCGTTGCGGGCCCCGGTCCCGGAGCCGGCGGCGCTCCGGCCTGGCCCGTGGAAGGAGATGGGTTGCCGGGTGTACCGGCGTTATCGGAGTTGTTCTCGCTCATGACTGTTTGACAGACGCGTCTTCGCGCGTGAACGATTAGACATATCTCATTATCCGCCTCACGCCGCGGCGGGGCAAACCAGCACACAATTCGTCACATCACGACACAACATGCAATCTGGCGCGAACGCGTCTCATGCGACGCGCGCGCATCGGATCATGGATCCGGTTGCTCGTCGAAGGTCTCGCGCAGTGCGATCTGCATGGTCGCGTGAATCCGCACGCACCAGCGCCACAGCACCGCCAGCAGCAGCGCGGCGACCAGCAGCACGGCGACCAGCAGACCCGTCGGCGGCAGGATTGTGCTGGACAGCGCGGCGACCAGCAGGAACACGCCTAGCATCGAAACGACAGGCACGAGGTCGGAAATCGCATAGCGGATCGCGCTCGTGAAGCGCCCGGCCTTGGCCGGCTGGACGCTGATTTCGGCCAGCAGCAGCGCGAGCGACTTGGTCTTCCGGTAGACGGCGACGAGAAACGGCATCGACACGAGCAGCGCCGCGCTCCACAGCACGACGCGCTGCATCGGCTCGGACGGCAGCCATTTCTCAATAAATGCGCTGCCGTACGGCGCGCCATAAGACGCACCAAGAAAGATCGCCGCGACGATTGCGAGATTGACGGCGATCTGCAGAATGATCCGACGTGTGAGCCCGAACACCGTCGGCTCGCCCGACGCCGGCCGCAAACTGCCTAGCCATTGCCCATACATACCGAACACATTGGCGACCGTGCGCGGCATCGCGTGGCTCAGACGCCGCGTGAGCGGATCGGCGGCACGGATCAGGTAAGGCGTGAAGAGCGTCGTCAGCGCGGAGACGGCCACGGCGATCGGATAGAGAAACGCGCTCGTCACCTTCAGCGTGAGACCGAGCGACGCGATGATGAACGAGAACTCGCCGATCTGCGACACCGTCATGCCGACGCGCATCGCCGTGCGCCCGTCCTTGCCCGCGAGGAAAGTGCCGAGTCCGCACGAGACGATCTTGCCGAGAATCACGGCAACCGTGATGACGGCGATCGGCCACGCATAATCGATCAGCACGGTCGGGTTCAGCATCAGGCCAATCGTCACGAAGAAGATCGCCGAAAACGCGTCGCGCAGCGGCGCAATCAGATGCTCGATGCGGTGCAGATGGCGCGACTCGGCCATGATCGCGCCGATCAGGAACGCGCCGAGCGCGATGCTGTAGTCGAGCTTGACGACGAGCAGACAGAACGCGAAGCAGAAGCCGAGCACGGAAACCAGCAGCATTTCGTCGCTCTGCGACTTCGCCACGTAGTTGAGCGCGCGCGGCACCACGAGAATGCCGACCACCAGCGACACCGTCATGAACAGCAGCAGCTTGCCGAGCGTGACGAACGCCACGCCCGCCGACAGCTCGCCCGTCTGCGCGATGCCCGACAGCAGCACGAGCATCGCAATGGCCAGGATGTCCTCGACAATCAAAATGCCGAACACCAGTTGCGCGAAGCTCTCGCGCTTGAGACCGAGTTCGGACAGCGCCTTGACGATGATGGTCGTCGATGAGATGGCGAGAATGGCGCCGAGGAACAGAGAATCCATCGAACTCCAGCCGAATGCGCTGCCGATCTCGTAGCCGATCCACAGCATCAGCACGATTTCCGACAGCGCGGCGACGATGGCGGTCGCGCCGACCTTGAAGAGCTTGCGCAGACTAAACTCCAGGCCGAGCGAAAACATCAGGAACACGACGCCGAGTTCGCCGAGCGTCTGAATGGTCTGCTCGTCGTGGATCAGCTGGAACGGCGGCGTGTACGGCCCGATGATCACGCCCGCCGCGATATAGCCGAGCACCACCGGCTGTTTCAGGCGATGGAACAGCACGGTGACGACGCCCGCGAGCGCCATCACGACTGCCAGATCCTGAATGAAGCCGATGCCATGATGCATAGTGTCGTTCCTTACAAAAAGTAATCCAGAACGCGATGGTAACGCACGATCGGTTAAAAACGATTTAGCGTAGCCCGCCGAAATCACACAAATTTTTTCGAGGATGCGCGGCGGCGGCGGCGCTCGCGAAGAAACTTGCGCCGTTTCAAGCAGTCATCAGGCAATCGCGCCAATTCCGTCCGACGCGTCACAATACGATTCTCGACAGCCGACCAGCCCATCTCTCTCGCCATGACTACTGCCACGCCGCCCGAAGCCACGCCCTTCCCGCCCCTCGCCCAGCTTGCCGCCGATCTGGCCGCCGGCCGCACGACCAGCCGCGCGCTCGTCGAAGCCGCGCTCGAACGCATCGCCGATCCCGCCGGCCAGGGCGCGACCGTCTTCATGCAGGTCGACGCCGACAACGCGCGCGCCACGGCCGACGCGCACGACA
>NZ_JAAGPI010000050.1 GCF_017104715.1 Burkholderia sp. Ac-20365 | reverse complement strand
CTCTGCCTTCCCAAGGTAACGGAGGCGGTGGTCGGCCACCCGGCCAGCCGGGCGCGGAAGGCGGGGGACATCCAGCGGGACCACCGGCTGCGCGTCCGTCGGGACCGCCACCGGGGCAAGGTGGCGGAGGACGCCCATCCGGACCGCCGCCGCAGGGTGGCGGAAATGCCCGGCCGCCGGCGCCTTCTGGACAGGGCAATCAAGGCACGAATCACTGAGCGCGACGCGCTCCGCGTTCGGGACTTGCGCTACATGCCGCTCATGTCGCCCGTCGGCAGCGACAGCTTGCCCTGGTCGCTAAAGCGCGTGCCGCCCGTGATGCCACCCGCGAGCCGGCCGCGCAGCATATAGGGCAACTGCCCCGATTGCGCGCTGTCGGCGAAGGCGAACGCCTGACGCACGGCCGCTAACGCGGGCACCGTCAGCGGCACGCCGATCACCGTTTCGCCGAAACGCGGCACGGTGCCTGTCTGATCGCTGACGCCGCTCGCGAACGGCTTGCCGTTCAGATCGAGTTCGACGGATACGCCGTTGAAGTCGATGGGTGAGTCGTTTGGATTCTGCACGCGCAGCTTCAGGTTGAAGCGCATCTCCATCCCCTGGCCCGCGAGCGGCTCGATCCCGGCCACGGACACGCGCAGCGGATCGCCGCCGAACATGCCCGCGCAGCCGCCTAGCGACAGCAATGCGACGAAGACAAGCAGTAACTGAACGATGCGCACGGTGCGGTTGGCGATCATGGTCATGTCCTTCCAGGAAGCAACGCGCGGCCCGATGCGCGCTTCGTAAGGAGATTCTAGCGGCGCGAGGCGGTATCGCGGACGGTAGTCGTGGCGCATATGCAAGGCGTGCTTTGCCCAGTGAACCGGCGATGAGACAATCGCCGCGCGCCCGATACGCATTCCGCACGATCCCGCTGTTCACGCCGTCAGCTCGTCCAGGCCATCAAACAGAGCGGAGTTCGGCGCGCACCCAGGCGAGCAACCAGCGCGCAACACCCCGCATGAAACCAAAAATCGAATCTATCGTCCTTGCTGCCGATCTCGCCGGCACGTTCATCTTCGCAATCGAAGGCGCGGTCGCCGCGATGCACAGCGGCCTCGACCTGCTCGGCGTGATGGTGATCGCGTTCGTCGCCGCGCTCGGCGGCGGCGTGACACGCGACCTGCTGATCGGCGCAACGCCGCCCAATGCGATCCGCGACTGGCGCTATCCTGCGCTGACCTTCGTCGCGGGGCTGCTCACGTTCCTCTTTCACACCTACGCTCAAGGCTTCCCCGATTTCTGGCTGATGGTGCTCGACGCGGCGGGCCTTGCGCTGTTCGCCGTCGCGGGCGTCGAAAAGGCGATGCTTTTCCGCATTCGCCCGTTCGTCGCCGCACTGATGGGGACGGTCACGGGTGTCGGCGGCGGCGTGATCAAGGACGTGCTGCTCGCGCGCATCCCGTCCGTGCTCGTCGCGGATATTTACGCTACGGCCGCTTTCTTCGGCGCGGTCGTCGTGCTGGTCGCGCGCCGGCTCGGTCTGTCGCCGGCAATGGCGGGCCTCGCGGGCGGGCTCGCGTGCTTCGTGCTGCGCATCGTCGCGGCGACGCACGGCTGGCATCTGCCGCGCGCGAAACTCTGAGCGAAACGCGGATCGCGGATCGCGGATCGCGGCAGGCTCGCAACCGGGGACAACCCGCGCATTGCACTCCGGCTACTTCAACCCACCGACGATCTTTTCCATGTCCGTTTCGCTGAATGCGCGCATCGTTGCCGTGCGCACGTTGCCTTGCGCAGCGAGTGCGAGGCCCAGACGTGTGGTGGTCTCATCGTCAGGAGAATCGAACGAGATCACGAGATCGTATGCGCCGAGCGTCCAGTTCACCGTGCCGACCGTCACGCCCATCGCCTTGCTGCTTTCGCGAAACGCGCGCGCCCGGTTGACGGTGTCTTTCGCGGTGCGCACGCCTTGATCGGTCCAGTTGACCAGCATGATGTAAGTAGCCATGGTGTCCTCATGAAGTGGATGCAGAGGTGCCGCGCGCGACGCGAGGGGCTCTGGACGGCAGAGGCGAACGCACACACGGCGCGGGCCGTTTTCGATGCGTGCAAAAAGAGGCAAGGAGGAAGGAAGACAAGGCGGCGGGGCATTCGGGAATGCCTTCGCCGCAGACTGCGCGATGTCCGGTTTCGCGTTGCGCGCGAAGTCTTCTGACGCGCACGGCCGGGCTGATTGCCAGAAAAGTATAGGCGACGCGGCGCTTCATGAGGGGATCGATCGTATGGGTGGAGCGTGCGTTCGTCCTATGCTGCGCGGACGGATCCATCGTCTTGCGCAGTGCGGGTATCATCTGGCGAAGCATATTTCCCAGGTGGCACGCAGGCGTTTCGCGCGTGCCGCGGCGCATGATCAACAGCAGGGGTGAATGACTTGATTCGTCATATCGTGATGTGGAAGTTGAAGGATGGTGAAGGCCGCACGCGCGAACAGAACGCGCTCGTGCTGAAGGAAAAACTGGAAGCCTGCCGCGATGCCGTGCCGGGTATTCTGCATCTCGAAGTCGGTATTGCGCAGTCTGGCCTCGACTCGACCTATGACGTCGTGCTCGTCTCCGATTTCACCGACAAGGCGGCATTGGATGGCTATCAGATCCATCCGTTGCATCTGGAAGTGAAGACATTCCTCGCGCCCATCCGCGAAGCACGTCAAGCCGTCGATTACGAAGTCTGAACACCTATGAGCGATTCCACTGGCAACAAGCTGGCCATCGAAAGCCCGTTTATCGATCACCTCGGCGTCCAGCTCATTTCAGCGGCAGACGGCGCGAGCGAACTCGTGCTGGCGCTGCGTCCCGAACATCTGAATACGTGGGCCGTGTCGCACGGCGGCATCACGATGACACTCTGCGACGCCGCGCTTGCAATGGCCGCGCGCAGTCTTGCCGCGGATGGCGTCGGCGTGGTCACTGTCGAGATGAAGGTGAACTTCATGCAACCCGGCAGCGGCGAATTGCGCGCAACGGCGCGCGTGCTGCACCGCTCGACCACGATGGCCTATTGCGAAGGCGAGATCCGCGACAGCGAAGGCCACTTCGTCGCAAAGGCGCTCGGCACGTTCAAATACATGAAGCGGCTCGCTGTGGGCCGTGAAGTGCGGCAACAGCGTCTGCGCAGCGATCCATCGGCAAAACCGGGTCCAAGCGACGGCTGAACACCGCGCGCGATCCCAACCCAACAACCAGCGATATTCTCCGGAGACATTCCCGTCATGAGCCAGGTCAATCGTCAGATTCTGCTCGTGTCGCGTCCGCAGGGCGCGGCATCCGTCGACAACTTCAAGCTCGTCGAAACGCCGCTCACACCGCTTGCCGACGGCCAGGTGCGCGTGCGCAACCACTACCTGTCGCTCGATCCGTACATGCGCGGCCGCATGAGCGACGCGAAATCGTATGCGGCGCCGCAGCCTTTGAACGAAGTGATGATCGGCGGCACGACGGGCGAAGTGGTCGAGTCGAACAACCCGGCGTTCAAGCCTGGCGACAAGGTGGTCGGCATGTTCGGCTGGCAGGAGTTCGGCACGTCGGACGGCAAAGGTCTGCAAAAAGTCGACGACGCGCACGTGCCGCTTTCCGCCTATCTCGGCCCGGTTGGCATGCCCGGTGTCACGGCCTGGTATGGGCTGAACCGGATCATCGCGCCGAAGGCCGGCGAGACGGTCGTGGTGAGCGCGGCAAGCGGGGCGGTCGGCAGCGTCGTCGGGCAACTGGCGAAGCTCGCGGGCGCGCGCGCCGTCGGCATCGCGGGCGGCCCGGACAAATGCCGCTATGTGGTCGAGACACTCGGCTTCGACGCGTGCGTCGATTACAAGGCGGGCAATCTCTATCAGGATCTCAAGGCTGCGACGCCCAACGGCGTGGACGGCTGCTTCGAGAACGTCGGCGGTGACGGGCTCGATGCGACGCTCGCGCGCATGAACGCGCATGGGCGTATCGCGTTGTGCGGCTTCATTTCGGGCTACGACGGCCAGCCGGTGCCGCTCAAACATCCGTCATTGATGTTGACCCAGCGCTTGCTCGTTCAGGGTTTCATCGTCAGTGAGCATATGGATGCGTGGCCCGCCGCGCTGAAGGAACTCGGCACGCTCGTCGCGCAACAGAAACTGCAGTATCGCGAGACGGTTGCGCAAGGTCTGGAGAACGCGCCCGAAGCGTTTCTCGGCATGCTCAAAGGACAGAACTTCGGCAAACAGCTGGTCAAGCTGATCTGAACGGGCGAGGACATCAGGATGGTCGAATTCGACGGCAAGGTTGCCGTGATTACCGGCGCGGCGAGCGGCTTTGGCCGCGCGTTCGCGCAGAAGGGCGCGTCACTCGGCATGAAACTCGTGCTGGCCGACGTCGACGCCGCCGCGCTCGCGCAGACGGTCGACGCACTGCGCGCGGCGGGCGCCGAAGCGATCGGCGTGCGCACGGACGTGTCCGACGGCGCGCAGGTCCAGGCACTCGCGGATGCCGCAGTGCAAGCCTTCGGCAAGGTCCATCTGCTGTTCAACAATGCGGGCGTCGGTTCGGGCGGCTTCCTGTGGGAAAGCTCGGCAAACGACTGGGCGTGGGTGTTCGGCGTCAACGTGATGGGTGTCGCGCATGGCGTGCGTGTCTTCACGCCGATCATGCTGAAGCAGAACGAACCGGCGCATATCGTGAATACGGCGTCGGTGGCGGGACTGCTGTCGCCGCCGTCGATGGGCATCTACAACGCGTCGAAACATGCGGTCGTGTCGCTGACGGAAACGCTGTACCACGATCTGCAGAACGCGGGCGGAGAAGTCGGCTGCTCGTTGTTGTGCCCCGCGTTCGTGCCGACGGGTATCGCGGATGCCGAGCGCGCACGTCCCGATGAATTGCGCAACAGCGCCGAGCCGACTCGCTCGCAACTTGCCGCCGACAAGCAACTGCAGCGCGCGGTGCGCTCCGGCAAGTTGAGCGCGGCGGATGTCGCCGCGCTCACATTCGACGCGATCCGCGAGCGGCGTTTCTACATCCTCACGCATCCCGCCATTCTTGCGACGGTGCGGCTGCGGCACGAGGATATCGAACAGCAGCGCAATCCGACGGATCCCTTGTCGCTGAAACCCGAGGTCAAGGAATCGCGTTAGCGGGCAGCGCCCAGCGAGAGCGTCTCAAAGCGCGTTCATGGCATCATGGCGCGCTTATTCAACCGTCCGGCGCGCGTGCGCCATCGTCCGACAATGCCGCTGAATCCGAAGATCGAACAGGTGCTCGACATGATCGCGCGCGCGAAGCGTCCCGCGTATCACGATCTGACGCCGCAGACGGCGCGTGCGTCGTACGAGAAAAGCGCGCCTATTCTCGAAGTGCCGTCCGCGCCAATGTTTTCTGTCGAGGACATCGATGTGCCTATGCGCGACGGCGCGTCGATCCGCGTGCGTCTCTATCATCCCGCCGAGCCTCAATGGGCTGATCCGGCGCCCGCGCTCGTCTACTGTCACGGCGGCGGCTTTACGGTCGGCAGCGTGAATACGCACGACGCGCTGTGCCGTATGTTCGCGCGCGACGCGCAATGTGTGGTGATGTCGGTCGACTACCGGCTCGCGCCCGAACACAGATTTCCCACTGCCGTCGACGACGCGTTCGACGCCCTCAAGTGGCTGCACGACAACGCGCTGCTGGTCGGTGTCGACGCGAACCGGATCGCCGTCGGCGGCGATAGCGCGGGCGGCACGCTCGCCACCGTCTGCGCGGTGCTCGCGCGCGACGCGGGCATCGCGCTCGCACTTCAATTGCTGATCTATCCGGGTACGACCGGCCATCAGCGGACGGATTCGCACGAACGGCTATCCGATGGTTATCTGCTTTCGGGCGACACGATCCAGTGGTTCTTCGAGCAATACCTGCGCGACGCTGACGACCGTCACGACTGGCGTTTCGCGCCGCTCGACGGCACGCGCGGTGCGCCGGATTTTCACGGCGTGGCGCCCGCGTGGATCGCAACGGCCGAATACGATCCGCTGAGCGACGAAGGCGAAGCGTATGCGCACAAGTTGCGCGAAGCGGGCAATGCCGTTGCGTTCACGTGCTACGCCGGCATGATCCACGAATTCTTCAAGATGGGCGGCTACGTGCCTGAGGTGGCCGTCGCCCATGCTGACGCGGCGGCGGCATTGCGCGCCGCGTTCGGCATCGTGTGATGGCTGGACGACGTCAGGCGATATCGAACGTAAAGCTGCGCTCGTAATTGCCCGGGCGCGCGACGCGATGCGAGCCGTTGTCGTCGCTGCGTTCGAGCGCGGCGACGCTCAGGCGGCCTTCGTGCGCGATTACCTGCAAGGCCGTCGTGCCACGCGTGCCGTAGTCGGGTGTATCGATAAAGGCAGCCGACAGCGCGCGTTCGCGTTCGAGCGAAATGCCCGTCGCGGGCAATTCGTCGTCGCGCGCGACGCGCGGGTCGCGCATCAGGTCGATCAGCGTCGAAAGCGGCGGGCGGGCGTCGCTCTCTAGCGCCTCGGCGAGCCCGGCGCGCTTGTGCACCAGTTTCGGCCACGGCGTGTCGAGCACCGCATTCGAAATGCCGTGCGTGCCCGGCACGAGCAGCGTCGGCGCGGCGGGCGAGCGGTTGCAGTACCACGCGAGTTCGCGCCGGGTCCAGTCGCCGACCAGCAGGTTGAAGCCGTTGTAGATGTCGCCGTCCTTCGCGACCTGCAGCAGATACTCCAGCGGAGCGCCACTCGCGATTCCGTGATTGCCCGACAGCCAGTTGCTGACCAGCGTGCCGCGCGTCGGCGCATCGGCGCGCATTTCGTGCGGCGCGCGATAGTTGGTGAGCGCGGCAAAGCGGCCGTCGCGCGTCATCCCAAGCCACGTGCCCCCGCCGACGAGGTCGCGGCCCGCCAGCAAACCGGGTGCATCGTCCCACCAATGCATCGGTTCGGCTGTGCGTTTCAGGAATTCGTCGCGGTTCGCCGCGAGCGTGAACAGAGGGCCATCGGACGCTTCGGGGCGCCAGTCGAACACGATCAGACACATCGGAAGAACTCTCGGGAGCGAGCAGAATAAAGAGCAGAAATAGAAACGCCGCGACGGGATAACAGGCGCGGCGTCTTGAACATGCAGGCGTCGAAGGTGGGTCAGACTTCCGTCGGCAGCGCGTACGGCAGCGGCAGGAAGGTGAGCGCAGGGCCGTCGGCGGCACCGAGATGCACGGTGCCGTTGTCGAGCGCGGCCAGCTTGATCTCGACGAGAGCGTCGACGCCGCCGTCGGGCGCGGCCGCCGTGTTGACGAGCATGCCGCAAGGCTGGCCGGGATCGTCCGAATGGAACAGCTCCGCACCCGGCAGAACGCTATCCGTTTCGCCCGCAATGTTCGCCAGCGACATGCGCCGCTTGATCGTGCCGCGATACTGGCTGCGCGCGACCACTTCCTGGCCCGGATAGCAGCCTTTGCGGAAATTGACGCCGCCGAGCACGTCGAAGTTGATCATCTGCGGCACGAACTGTTCGACCACGCGCTGCGTAATGCGCGGTTCGCCGGCACGAATGTCGAGCCAGTCCCACACCGCGGGCGACACGCGCTTCAGTTTTGCTTCGAGCGCCGGCAGGCGCGCTTCGACTTCGGCCTTCGGCCCGACCCACACGTAACGCAGACGGCCCGCCGCATCCGGCACGCGCACCAGCGACCCCGCCGGTCCGTCGACTTTCACGTGCACACCGTCGGGAATGGCATCGAACACGCCCGAGAGCGCCTTGCGCACGTCGCCGGCGAGTCCGATGGCGAGCGTGTCGCCCGTTGCGTCACTGAGCTTCGCCTTTGCACGCAGCACGAACATCGACAGGCGCTTTTGCACGGCGGCCTGGACGTCTTTCGATACGAGCATCCGGATCGAGTCGCCGTTGCACCACACGAGGAACGACGCCAGCAGCCGGCCTTTCGCCGAGCAATAGCCGGCAAGGCGCGCGGTGGCGGCATCCAGGTGCTGGGTGTCGTTGGTGAGCTGGCCGTGCAGGAAAGCGGCGGCATCGTCGCCCGTCGTGTCGATCACGCCGAACTGCGGCAGGGGCATGAACGCGCCGGCCGAGAGGACGGCGTCGAACTCGTCGCGCGCGGCACGCGGGAACACTGGGAGCGAAACGGCTACATGAGCAGTAGCGGGTACAGCGGTGCCAGGAGCAGAAGCTAGCGGTGCGTTCATGGATTCGGGGAACAGTCAATTCTGACTTTGGCGGAGGCAAGCAAGTATTATATTGGCTTCACTCGAACCACGTTTCCATGTCCCTCCTGAAGAAATGCCTCATCGCCTGCGTTCTGCTCGCGATGCTGCTCGCCGCCGCGGCGTACGGCGCTTACCGCTGGGCCACGACACCCGTCTCGCTCGCCACACCGCAACTCGACGTCACGATCAAGCCGCACAGCAGCCTGCGCAGCGTCACCGCGCAGCTCAACCGGGGCGGCGTGCCCGTCGAGCCTGAGCTGTTCGTGCTGATGACGCGCGCGCTCGGGCTGCAAACCGCGCTCAAGTCGGGCAACTACGAATTCAAGCAGGGCATCACACCTTACGACGTGCTGCAGAAGATCGCACGCGGCGACGTCAACGAGTATGTGGCGACGATCATCGAAGGCTGGACGTTCCGGCACATGCGCGCCGAACTGGATTCGAACCCGGCACTGAAACACGACACGGCGGGCATGTCCGACGCGGATATCCTGAAGGCGATCGGCGCGCCCGAAACGCCCACGGGCACTGGCGAAGGGCTGTTCTTCCCCGACACCTACCTGTTCGACAGGGACACCAGCGACCTCGACGTCTATCGCCGTGCGTACCGGCTGATGAAGCTGCGCATCGACGAAGCGTGGGCCGCGCGCACGCCTGGTCTGCCGTACAAGACGCCGTACGACGCGCTAACGATGGCGTCGATCATCGAAAAAGAAACCGGCAAGGCGTCCGACCGGCCGATGGTCGCGGGCGTGTTCGCGAACCGACTGCGCGTGGGCATGCCGCTGCAGACCGACCCGACCGTGATCTACGGGATGGGCGAGAGCTACACGGGTCACTTGCGCAAGAAGGATCTGCAGACGGACACTCCTTACAATACGTATACGCGGATGGGCTTGCCGCCTTCTCCGATTGCGCTGCCGGGCGTCGCGTCGCTGCAGGCCGCGCTCAATCCCGCGCAGACCAGCGCGCTGTACTTCGTGTCGCGTGGCGACGGCAGCAGCATCTTTTCTGACACACTCGGCGATCACAACAAGGCCGTCGACAAATACATTCGAGGTCAATGATGGCTCGGGGAAAATTCATTACGTTCGAGGGCATCGACGGCGCGGGCAAGACCACGCATCTGGCCTGGTTTCGTGACCAGCTGGAGCAGAAACTCGCCTCCGCGGGCCGTTCCGTCGTCATGACGCGCGAGCCGGGCGGCACGAAGCTCGGCGAGTCGCTGCGCGACATCCTGCTGCATCAGTCGATGGATCTCGAAACCGAGGCGCTGCTGATGTTCGCCGCGCGCCGCGAGCATCTCGCGCAGGTGATCGAACCGGCGCTCACGCGCGGCGACTGGGTGCTGTCCGACCGTTTCACCGACGCGACCTTCGCCTATCAGGGCGGCGGACGCGGCCTGCCGCGTGACAAGCTGGAAACGCTCGAACGCTGGGTGCAGGGCGGCTTTCAGCCAGATCTGACCGTGCTGTTCGACGTCCCGCCCGACACCGCCAGCGAGCGTCGCAGCGCGGCACGCGCGCCGGACCGCTTCGAGAGCGAATCGGATGCGTTTTTTACGCGCACGCGCGCCGAGTATCTGCGCCGTGCCGAAGAAGCGCCGTATCGATTCGCTATCATCGACTCAACGCGCAGTATTGCCGATATCCAGAAGCAACTTGAAGAATTGATTGCATCTCTCTGATTTTGTGTTGATATAAGATCGACGCATATCAGATCGCAATGCTCGGCCGATACATCAATAATTATCTTCAACTTATTGAATTGAAAGAGAAACGATGATTTTTCCGTGGCAAACCGACGACTGGAACCGCCTGCAGCAACTGCGCGCGCACTGGCCGCATGCGCTGCTGCTTCATGGTCAGGCGGGGATCGGCAAGCTGCGGTTTGCCCAGCATCTGGCGCAAGGCCTGTTGTGCGAAGCGGCGTTGCCGGACGGTCAGCCGTGCGGCAAGTGCGCGGCGTGCACGTGGTTCACGCAGGGCAATCACCCCGATTACCGGATCGTGCTGCCCGAGGCGCTCGCCGCGGAAGCAGGCTTCACCGGCGGCGCCGCTGAGGAAAAAGCGGAAAAAGCGGAAAAAGCCGATGCCGACGACGGCGGCAAGAAAGCGCGCACGCCCAGCAAGGAAATCAAGATCGAACAGGTACGGGCGCTGCTGGACTTCTGCGGCGTCGGTTCGCATCGGGGCGGCGTGCGCGTCGTCGTGTTGTATCCCGCTGAAGCGCTGAACGTCGCCGCCGCCAACGCGCTGCTGAAAACGCTGGAGGAGCCGCCTGCGGGCGTCGTGTTCCTGCTGGTATCGGCGCGTATCGACCGGTTGCTGCCGACCATCATCAGCCGTTGCCGCCAGTGGCCGATGACGATGCCGTCGCCCGAGGCCGCTACCGGGTGGCTCAAACAGCAAGGCGTCGCCGATGCGCCCGGCCTGCTCGCGGAAGCGGGCGGCGCGCCGCTGGCCGCGCTGGCGCTCGCGAGCGACGAAAACCGCCCGCTGCGCGACTGGACGCTCAAACAGCTGGCGGCGGGCGCCAATTGCGATGCGTTCGCGTGCGGCGAAACGCTGCAGAAACTGCCCGTGCCGCTCGTGCTCGGCTGGCTGCAGCGCTGGATGTACGACCTGCTCGCCCAGTCCACAGTCGGCGCGGCAAGCACGCCGCGCTATTTCCCGGCGGCGTCGGCGGCACTTGCGCGTTGTGCGTCGCAGGCCGATGCGAACGCTTTCGCGCGGTTTATGCGCCTCGTCACGCGGCAGCGCGCGGTTGAAAACCATCCGCTCAACGCGCGCCTTGTGTTCGAAGAACTGTTTCTCGGTTATCGCGACCTGTTCGTCCAGTAAGCGGTGTTCCGCTCGCGGCGCGCGTGACCTGACGCGCAACCGCTTTTAGCCCATTGAATCAACCACATCGATATGACTGTTCAGTACCGCGACGCCACGCTCGACGATTTGCCCGCCATCGTGGCCATTTACAACTCGACGGTGCCGTCGCGGCAGGTGACGGCCGATCTGGAGCCGGTAAGTGTCGAAAGCCGCCGCGCGTGGTTCGATGCCCACGGCCCTGAGAAGCGTCCGCTGTGGGTGGTCGAAGATCAGGGTCAAATAATCGCGTGGCTGAGTTTTTCCGATTTCTACGGACGCCCGGCCTATCAGCGCACATCGGAAGTCAGCATCTATCTCGACGAAGCCGCGCGCGGTAAGGGTTTGGGCAAGAAACTGCTGGCGGCTGCGCTGGATGCAGCGCCGAAACTCGGCATCGACACGGTGCTCGGCTTCGTGTTCGGCCACAATGAGCCAAGCGTGCGACTGTTCCAGGCGTTTGGCTTTACGGCCTGGGGGACGCTGCCGCGCGTCGCGGTGCTGGACGGCGTAGAGCGCGATCTGGTCATTCTCGGCAAGCGTCTGGACGGCACGCAGTAAGCCAGAGCCTCCAATCGTTATCGGTTATCGGATTTTTCGCAGGACTTCACCATGTTTGTCGACTCCCACTGCCATATCAACTTCGAAGGACTCGGCGACCGTCTGCCGCAAGTGCTGGAAAACATGCGCTCGCATTCGGTCACGCACGCGCTGTGCGTCTCCGTCGACTTCGAAACGCTGCCGTCCGTGCTGGACATCGCGCGCACGTACGACAACGTGTATGCGTCGGTGGGCGTGCATCCCGATCACGAGGACGCGCAGGAGCCGACGGTCGCCGAGCTGGTCGAACTGGCGCAGCATCCGAAGGTGGTCGCGATCGGCGAGACGGGGCTCGACTATTACCGCCTCGAAGGCCGCTCGATCGACGACATGGAGTGGCAGCGCGAGCGCTTTCGCGTGCATATCCGCGCCGCGCACCAGACGGACAAGCCGCTGATCATCCATACGCGCGCGTCGTCGGCGGACACGCTGCGCATCATGGCCGAGGAGCGCGCGGGCGTGCCGGGCGGCGTGATGCACTGCTTCACGGAGCCGTGGGACGTGGCCGAACAGGCGATTGCGCAGAATTTCTACATCTCGCTGTCGGGTATCGTCACGTTCAAGAGCGCGACGGACGTGCAGGACGTCGCGCGCCGTGTGCCGCTCGAGCGTCTGCTGATCGAAACCGACTCGCCGTACCTCGCGCCCGTGCCGTATCGCGGCAAGCCGAATGAACCTGCGTACGTCAGTTATGTCGGACGCTTCATCGCGAAGCAACGCGAGATGCCCGACGAAGCGCTCGCGACAGCGACGAGCGACAATTTCTTCCGGCTGTTCAAGATTCCGGCGCCCGCAGGCGTCTGAAGTAAAAAACACGTGGTATCAAAAGGATAGGGACGTTTCCTAAAGCAACACATGAAAAAATATCTGACCGAGGACCATCGCCGCGCAACACCCACGCGCGCCGCCAACCTGCGCCGCAGCCTGGCGAACCTGACGCTGGCAGCCGGCGTCGCGCTCGGAGCGCTCGCCGCGTTGCCCGCGCACGCCGCACCCGCCGACACGATGATCAAGGCCGTCAAGTTCGACGACGTGAAGGAAGTGAAGAAGCAGCTGGCAAACGGCATGGATCCCAACATGACCGACAACCAGGGCATTCCGCTGCTCGTGATCGCTGCGCGCGAGAAGTCCGACCAGGTAGTTGCCGCACTAATCGCGAACCCGAAGACGGACATCGAGATTCTCGACAAGGCAGGCGAAAACGCAATGATGATGGCCGCTTTGGTCGGCGACATCGACATCGTGAAACAGCTGATCGCCAAGGACGCGGAGGTCAACAAGAAGGGCTGGGCACCGCTGCACTATGCGGCCGCCAACGGCAACGACGATATCGTCAAGCTGCTGCTGGACCACGACGCGTACATCGACACCGCTTCGCCGAACGGCACCACGCCGCTGATGATGGCGGCGCGCGGCGGCCATGTGTCGACGGTGAAGCTGCTACTCGACAGCGGCGCGGACATGAACGTGAAAAATCAGCTTGGCCTGACGGCTCTCGATTTCGCGAAACAGTACAAGGAGCCGGACGTCGTCGAAGGGCTGACGGCGCGCCTCCAGCAAATGCAGAAACAGGCCCCGCAAGCGCCCCAGTAATGCAGTAAAACAGTGCAAAATAGCGCTCTGGGCGCGGGTCACCACGCGCCCGAATTGCAGCCGGGATCCATCGCATAGACGGGGCGGCAAAGACCGCCGGACCGCGTCGACTGGTTCGGGCTCACACCAGTAAGGATAAAAACATGCTGCGGGTATTGATTTGCGCCAGCGCGCTCGCTGTGCCGTTGACGGCTGCCGCGTTCACGGGGGGCGACCTGAACAAGCTGTGCACGAAGACGGACGTTGCGTCGCGTAGCGCGTGTGCAGCGTATATCGAAGGCGCCGCAGACGGCATTTTCAACACGATCGACGCGATCGGCGGGACCACGGGCCCGCGTGTCGGCCAGTATTTCTGCCTGCCGCCCGAGGCACGCTCGCAGCAACTGACGGACGCCGTGCGCAAGTACATCGCCGACAATCCGAATGTAGCGGGTTACAACGCGAGCACGGCGATCTCGCTGGGGCTCGGCAAGGCGTTTCCCTGCAAGTCGGGCAGCTAAGCGGCGCACGCCGCTTCGTTTCGTCAGATTGAGTCCGATTGCCGTTTATTTCGACGCGCGCCGTGCCTCGTGCACCGCGCGCGTTTTGTGCTTCTCCTTCTCCGAACGCGTTTAACCCTGCGTTCTTTTCAGGCCGGCCGTTTTGCCTATGCCGTCCGGCCTTGCACAGAGGTGCAACTGATCGGGTGCAATCGCGGTCGAACCAGCACTGAACAATGCGCGCGGCACTGCATGACCGCGTGCGCCAACAGAGCGGAGGGACAGCAACATGGGCCGACTGATCGTCGTGTCGAATCGCGTGGCAACGCCAACGGAAACCAAAGGCTCGGCAGGCGGGCTCGCGGTTGGCGTGTTCGGCGCGCTCAAGGACGCGGGCGGCGTGTGGTTCGGGTGGAGCGGGGACGTCGTCAGCGAAACCGTCGCGAACGCCGGGCCGACGCTCGAACAGGACGGCAACGTCACTTTTGCGACCACGGGCCTCACGCGCAAGGACTACGACCAGTACTACCGCGGTTTCTCGAACGCGACGCTGTGGCCCGTCTTCCATTACCGCAACGATCTCGCCCGCTATGAGCGCGAAGAGTACGCGGGCTATCGCCGGGTCAATGCCTGGCTTGCGCACAAGCTCATCAAGCTGCTCAAACCGGACGACGTCATCTGGGTTCACGACTATCACCTGATTCCGTTCGCCGAGGCGCTGCGATCCGAGGGCGTCAGGAACCGTATCGGCTTCTTCCTGCACATTCCGTTTCCGTCGCCGCAGATTCTGCTGAACATTCCGCCGCACGAAGAGCTGGTGCGCTCGCTGTGCTGCTATGACCTGCTGGGATTCCAGACCCAGAACGACGAGGTCGCTTTTCACGACTACCTGCGCCGGCACGCGCGCGGCACGGTAACGGCCGATGGCCACGCGCAAGCGTTCGGTCGCCAGCTGCGCACGGGCGTCTACCGGATCGGCGTGTTTCCCGACGACATCGCCGAGCAGGCCAAGCGCTACGAAAGCCGGCAGCATGTGCTCGACCTGAAGCAGAGCCTGGAAGGGCGCAAGTTGATCATGAGCGTCGACCGGCTCGATTATTCGAAGGGCCTGGTCGAGCGCTTTCGCGCGTTCGAAGCGCTGCTGGAACGCTCGCCCGAATGGCGCGGCAACGTTACGCTCGTGCAGATTGCGCCGCCCACGCGCTCGGATGTCACGACCTACCAGGACATCCGTCAGCAACTCGAATACGAAGCCGGGCGCATCAACGGAAAATACTCAGGTCTGGACTACACGCCTATCCGCTATCTGAACCAGCAATACGACCGCTGGAAGCTGATGTCGCTGTTCCGGGAATCGCAGGTTGGATTCGTGACGCCTTTGCACGACGGCATGAATCTCGTCGCGAAGGAGTATGTCGCGGCGCAGAATCCGGACGATCCGGGCGTGCTGGTACTGTCGATGTTCGCAGGTGCGGCGGCTGAACTGGAAGGCGCGTTGATCGTGAATCCTCATGATTCGATCGGCATGTGCGAAGCGCTGGAGCGTGCACTCGCAATGCCGCTCAGCGAGCGCAAGGAGCGTCACGAGCGGGATATGGAAGCGCTGCGCAAGAACGATCTCGGCGTGTGGCGCGACACATTCCTGCGCGATCTGCGCAGCGTGCCTGCTCCCGCGCCGTTGTCGGATAGCGCGTCGGAAGGTGCGCCTCGGGTGAAGAAAGCGAGTCGTGGCTGATGCGGCGCCAGCAATCATTCGACATCCGGAATAATCCTGCTTTGTCTGATCGACGCGCCGTTTATACGGAGCGCGAATGCTGACGACGCTCGCGATCGCCAACTATCGCTCGCTGCGGGATCTGATCGTGCCGCTCGCGCGCCTGAACGTGATCACGGGCGCGAACGGCAGCGGCAAATCGAGCGTGTATCGCGCGTTGCGGCTGCTGGCTGTGACGGCACGCGGCGGCGTGATTCCGTCGCTGGCCCGCGAAGGCGGCCTGCAATCCACGCTGTGGGCCGGGCCCGAGCGCTTCTCCCGCGCGATGCTCGCAGGCGACGTTCCTGTGCAGGGCACGCGCCGCACGGAGCCCGTCAATCTGCGGCTCGGTTTTGCGGGCGACGAATTCGGCTATGCGATCGATCTCGGCTTGCCCATTCCGGGCGAGACCCAGTTCGGGCTCGATCCCGTCATCAAGCGCGAATGCATCTGGAGCGGCCCCGTGTTGCGTCCGTCGGCGCTGCTGGTCGACCGGCATGGCGCGTCGATCCGCGCGCGCGCCGACGACGGTGAATGGCAGACCATTCCGCATAGCGTCGCCAGTTTCGACAGCATGATGACGGAGTTTTCCGATCCGCGTAGCGCGCCGGAGATGATCGCAGTGCGCGAACAGATCCGTTCGTGGCGCTTCTACGATCATTTCAGAACGGATGCGGAATCACCCGTGCGCCTGCCGCAGATCGGCACGCATACGCCCGTGCTTGGCGACGACGGCGCGGACCTCGCCGCCGCATTGCAGACCATCCGCGAGATCGGCGACGCATCCGCGCTCGATGCCGCCATCGATGACGCCTTTCCCGGCTCGCGCGTCGCCATCACCAATATCGAAGGACGCTTCGAGGTGACGATGCAGCAGCAAGGGCTGCTGCGTGCGCTCAAGGGCGCCGAATTGTCCGACGGTACGCTGCGCTATCTGCTGCTCGTCGCGGCGCTGCTGACGCCCAGACCGCCCGCGTTGCTGGTGCTCAACGAACCGGAGACGAGCCTGCATCCCGATCTGCTGCCCGCGCTCGCGCGCCTGATTGCGCGAGCTTCGTTGCGTTCGCAGGTAATCGTCGTGTCGCATGCGGCGCGGCTGATCGCAGCGCTCGAACGCGAGGAGGGCAGCGAATCGGTCGTGCTCGAAAAACAACTGGGCGCAACGCGCATCGCCGACGCCGAGTCGCGTGATCTGCCTGCCTGGAAGTGGCCAGCGCGCTAGCCCAAAGACGCGACGTGACGCCACGCCACGCCACGCGCTTCGCACGACCCGGTATTTCGCGCCAAAGCGCAACAAGGGATTGCCCGAGGCGAGTGTTTCCCGACTGTAACAGCGTAATGCAATTGAAATACCTACAGTGTGGCGGGCAGACGTCGGGCAATAATCGGCTCTTAGGACACGAGAGGCCCACGGCCGGATGCGTGCGTTTCGTTCCGATGCGGCGTCATTCGGGCCATGGCACGAAAGCCGCATACGGATAAACCCGACATCGCCCGACAATGCGCATGAAATCGCCGCGCTGCGTTTGATCGGCTGTCTGCCTGCTGTCATACTCGTTCGCCACTGCTCGCTGCAGCCGCGCTTGCGCGGCCCCTGGAGACACAGATGAGAATTGCGCAGATCGCTCCTTTGACCGAATCGGTGCCGCCGAAACTCTATGGCGGGACCGAACGTGTCGTGTCGTACATCACCGAGGCACTGGTCGACCTGGGCCATGACGTGACGCTGTTCGCTAGCGGCGACTCCGTGACGCGCGCGAAGCTCGAGCCCGTGTGGCCACGCGCGCTGCGCCTCGACCCCGGCATTCGCGACCGTATCGCGCCGCACATGCTGCTGATGGAACTGGTACGCCGTCAGGCCGAAGATTTCGACGTGCTCCATTTTCACATGGACTACTACTCGTTTTCGGTGTTCAAACGTCAAGACACGCCGTTCGTCACGACCTTGCACGGCCGTCTCGATCTGCCCGAACAGCAGCCCGTGTTCGACACGTTCAACACTGCCCCGGTCATCTCGATCTCGAACTCGCAGCGCCATCCGTTGCCGCAGGCGCGCTGGCTCAGCACCGTCTATCACGGCTTGCCGGAAACGCTCTATACGCCGCAGCCTGTCGAGCAGAAGTACCTTGCGTTCCTCGGTCGCATTTCGCCCGAAAAACGCGTCGATACGGCGATCCGAATCGCAGGCCGCTGCGGCTTGCCGATCCGCATTGCGGCTAAAGTCGATGCCGCCGACGCCGAGTACTTCGAGCGCGATATCAAGCCGTTGCTGGATTTGCCGTATGTCGAGTACATCGGCGAGATCGCCGATCATCAGAAGGCCGAGTTTCTGTCGGGCGCGCATGCGTTGCTGTTCCCGATCGACTGGCCGGAGCCGTTCGGGCTCGTGATGATCGAGGCGATGGCGTGCGGCACGCCCGTGATCGCGTTCAATCGCGGCTCGGTGCCTGAGGTGCTCGATGACGGCGTGTCGGGCTTCATCGTCGAGGATGAAATCGGCGCGGTTGCCGCCGTCAACCGTCTGCACAAGCTGCCGCGCGCGGGCGTGCGCCAGCGCTTCGAGGAGCGCTTCACGTCGCACCGGATGGCGCGCCAGTACATCGAGGCGTATCAGTCGGTGATTCGCGCGCAGAAGCGTTCGCGCTTCAAGGTGATCGACACGTCGTCGACTACCAGCTAGATCACTCCGGCACGGGCGCTTCGCTTCCGAACATCACGGCCGGTTCGTCAGCATCATTGACGGCGCTGGCAAATTTCGCCGCTGCCGCCTGAAGCGACTCATCAGGCTTTCGCACGAGCCGCTCCATATAACCAAAGGGCGGCGCAATCTCGCGATTGCGCCGCCCTTCGTCACTTCCATTCGTATCATCTTCGTCGCCGATGGGCGAGGGTGGCGTAGCCCCTCCCGTCGTCGGCGACCAGCCGGAACTGCGACGCGGACCTGGCGTCCGCATCCCGTAGCGCTTCGCCGCAGCGGCCCGCGTTCAGGCCGCCGCGCCGTCATCCCGCCATGCGTCAGATCTTCAGCTTCGAGACCTTCGTACCCGCTAGCGACACGTCGGCCATCAGGCCGGCGTTCGTCAGGACGAACACTTCGACGGGTGCCGTCGCCGTGGTCGAATCGACGACGCCATTCGCCCCGACCTTGACGAGCGCGACGGACGCGTCGGCACCCACCGACCAGCCGTCCGAGCTGCGGAATTTGTCGAGTGCGTCCTGGGTCATGAACAGGAAGATGATCGCCTTCGACTGCGCGCCTGCCTGCAGGCCGAACGAGCCGGAGATCGTGCTGTAGTAGCCGACCGTGCCGCCGCCCACGCGCAGCGAGCCTTCGCCATATTGCCCGCCGACCACGAAGCCGACCTGCAACACGGATGGGAAAACCAGAATGCCGCGCGCTTTCGCAACCAGTTCGCGCGAGCCTTGAACCGTGGTGTAGAGACGGGACATGGTGCCGTCGACGCTGGCGTCGATCGACTGCCGTTTCGACATGTCGGTAGCGGCAGATTCCCCGCTGCTCTTGGTGGTGGTGCAGCCGGCCAGTGCAAGGGTTCCGAAAGCGAGCGCTGCCGTACTCTTCAACATGAAGTTTCGTCTTTGCATCGTTTTTCTCCATCGTGGTTCCGGGGTGCAGCCTCAGTTCACGCGGGTTGCCTGTTTAGTTATATCACACGTACCAGCAATGCAAGGGTTCTGGGGACACCGCGCAAACCCTTGTGTGACGGGCACTCCCGCGATGGCCAGCGTTTCGTCGGGTAATTCTGGCCGGTTCCTCGCGCGCGTGAGAATGCACTCGGAACAAGGTTCGGCAAGTGCGAAGGCAGACGCGAACGGTCGTCGTCTGCGCGAATCCGGGTCATCGGTGAGGGCACTCGCGCACGGTCGTATTTACCGGTTTTGCAGTGCAATGTCGTCGTCGTAAGCCAATGGAAAGTGTTGCGGGAAAGCCGCAGGAGCGCCCGTATGGCGCCTGCCGTCATCCAACCAGCGCGCGAGCCGCGTCGGCGTCCGCTAATGGTTCGCCGGGCTCTTGTTGACGGGCGGCCGCCGCAGCGCGCGTCGCACCATGCCGATCACGAAGCCGATCGCGAAGATCGTCGCGGCGGGCACCACCCAGTAGCCGACGAACGCATGCCACAGATAGCTGGCGAGCGTGCTCTTGCGGACCGCGTATTCGTTGAGCGCTTCCTGCTGGCGCGGCGCGTTCGCGGCCAGCACATCGGCGGGGCAGCCCGCTGCGCGCGCGTCGTCGGGCATGCCGTGACAGCGCGCGGCCGCACCTGCGGCGCGTTGCGCGTCGGTCAGTTGCCAGCTCGTGAGCGCGTTGTTCAGGTCGACCCGGTTGTAGGCCATTTCCTCCTGAATCTCGCGCACGGCGACGATCGCCACGGGCACGGCCCAGAATATGATCACCACCAGCCAGCGACGCAGCCAGCGGTTCTTGTGTCTCCCAACCATCCTTGCCTCCGTGCGATGCGCTTGCGGCATCAACGACAAGCTGGCGGCCCGTGGGACTTGTTGTGTGTGGGGTGGGCCGTCTGTGCCGCCATCATAGAAGAAAACGGCCCGGGAAGTGCAGGGTGTGATAGCGGGAATAAGCGGCTTGTGTGCGCGGGCGCGCAAGCTGTCATGACGGAAAACGCCGCCGCTTCACCACGACGGCATCGGCGCGACGCCCAAAAGAAAAAGCGGCGCCCGTAATGGACGCCGCCCGTCGATACCGCATCGCCTGTGGCGCCGCACGAACTCGCGCAGCGCGACGCGCAACGGCTCGCTCAGCCCTTGTTGCTGAGGCAGGAGCTCATGAACGCCTTGCGGTCGTCGCCTTTCTTGTCGGCGGCCTGCTTGTTGCACATCTTCATCTTGTCCTGCTGCGTCATCGGCGTGGATGCAGCCGCCGCCGGCGACGCCGACAGGCAGCTCTTCATGAACGCCTTGCGTTCGTCTCCCTTCTTGTCGCCCGCCTGCTTGTTGCAGTCGGTCATTTTCGATTGCTGGCTGTTCGCGGCAAAAGCAGGCGACGCGAGCAGACCCGTCAGGGCGAGGGCAGCGAGAGCGGCTTGGATCTTCATGGGACACTCCATCACGGGTTGTGGATCTTGTTGGTTATCGTGAGACGGGCATCGAGCCGGGGCGCATCGCCTGTGCTGTGATCGGCCGTCACCATTGCTATGCATGGTGTCTGTCAGAACGAACAGGCCATACAAACGGTTGACGTAGGCCACATTCAGACTGCACAGGTGTTTCCCTAAGATCGCTTACCCTGAACGCGTGTGCCGCTATGCTTGAGTCGTCAACGTCATTGCAATCCAGGAGTTTTCGCCATGCACTATCTGCTGATCTACGATGTCGCATCGGACTATCTTGAGCGTCGCGCGGAATTTCGCGGCGCGCATCTGAAGCATGCGTGGGCAGCCGCCGAACGCGGCGAACTGCAACTCGGCGGCGCGCTTGCCGATCCTGTCGATATGGCGGTGCTGCTGTTCGAGGGCGATTCGCCCGCTGTCGCCGAATCGTTCGCCCAGGCCGACCCGTATGTGCTCAATGGGCTCGTCAAGACATGGCGCGTGCGGCAGTGGACCACCGTTGTCGGCGAACGCGCCGCGACGCCCGTGCGGTGATCCCATTATTTAGGCCAACCACGCTTGTTATGCTCTTCACATCGCGGCGGCGATGCATCACAAATAGAAACACCGCCGCGCACTCGCACGCTGATGCGTCGCACATCGAACCGAATGTAACTGCGTCAATAGTGTTGTGCGCCGTCCACGCGAACAGATGTTTGTCATCGCGGCAGCGCGAGCATGAATGCGCTGTGTCGCGCCGTTCGCGCAGTGTCGAAGTCGTTGCAGCCGGCGTCAATTCTGTGACAGCCGGCAACTAAACGACGCAGCAAAAAGGACAAGATTGTTTCTATCCGTAACACTTGTCTCAGTCATATTCAGACAAACCCTAGCAATGGTATGCTTCGTGCACAAATTCTCCCATGCACGAGTGAGACCACGTTTTGTGCGTCATACCGGTGAACTAGCGCACTATCGATGTGCGGTTTCTTAATACCGGCGCAAGAACGTATAAGCATATTGTGCAACCGAGGACCTGACACGAACCGCCAAAATGAAGTTCGTGCGAGCCCAAAGCCGCAGCCGGGCCAGGCTGCGTGGAGAACTGAATGTTTTTCGATGAGCTAAGCAATGACGAATGGGCGCAGGTATCTGCGCTTGTTTCTGACGAGCCAGCCGTCCGCCTGAACCGACGCGGACGGCCCCGCGCCGAACCCCGAATCGTGGCCAATGCCGTACTGTGGATCCTGACTACTGGTGAGCCGTGGTCGAAGCTTCCCGGCCGTTATCCGTCAGGGCCTACCTGCCGGCGCCGCTTCGAGGAGTGGCAAGCCAACGGCGTGCTGGCTGAAGTGATCCGCCTGTTGACACTGAATGGCCGCGCGTTCGCCTATATTCCGGAACCGACGCCGCCCGCTGCGCCGAAGCCGGCGCCCGTGGTCGAAGCGCCGAAGCCGCGCGACGAACTCGCGCGGGGTGTGTTCTGGAAGAGCCCCGAGACGTGGCAGGCGTCCCAGCAAGAGCCCGGCGCGCCGACGGGCTGGCGCGCGCTCGCCCCGATGGCCGACATCACGCGTCAGCTCGCGGGTTCCGCGGCTGTCGAGACGGGTTTTGTCGAGGCGCCGCTCGCAGCTGTTGCGAGTGCGCACGACGCCGCTCCCGTGTTCGACGACGTGCAGCGCGCGCAGATGCATGCGCCGTTGCAGGTGCAGGGCGCTGAAGTGGCGTTGATGGTGCCTGATGCACCCGAAGCGCGCGACGAAGCCGGCGAGCATGACGAGCGTGATGAACGCATCGATGCCGGCACGCACACGCCGCTGTGGATGAGTCTGACGACGCCGCGCGGCCTGCAGGTTGCCGACCGCCAGGGCTACACGATTTATGTCGTGGCGGAGCCGGTGCCTGACGACAAGTTCCGCGCATGGGCCGAGATCATGAAGGATGGCAAGCGCGTGGAGCGCTCGGGCCTGATCGGCCCGCGTTTCGCCGACGCCGATGCAGCGCATCGTTTTGCGCTCGACTGGGCGCGGCAATGGATCGACCGCGAGTGCCGCACGTTTGATGCAGCGGCAGGGTTGCACGCGAGTGTGCCGGGCATCGGCGCGCATGCGCCGAAGGCAGCTGTACGGCCGGTCTCGCGTGCCATGCCCGAACTCACGCCGACGCCTGTGCTCGCGGCTGCGAATGTCGCTGCAGTTGCCGCGACGGCGGCGGGCAATCCGCATCTGCCGCAGCATCTGAATCCGCGTCTGATGCCGCTGCGCCGCTATCCGGCCGATGCCGCCAAGGACAAGACGGGCGAACGTTATCCGTTGCCGTCGAATCTGCTTTCGCACGTAGGATGATGACGGTGGCGTCAACACGCCATCGTTTGATTCCGTGATGGAACCGGTTGCCGGGGAGTGCGCGCAACGGCGTTGCGCGTTGCTGCATGTCACGCTGTCTCTGTCGTTGCCGGTGCGTGTTGCACACGCCTGACGCTGTCTCGTAGTCCTTGTCGTTTTCGTCGTTTCTGCTGTCCGTTCCTGCGATCCACGCATTACGCTTTACGCATTACGTAATGCGCGTTTCGCTGAATACCGCTGTTCCGGTCTGAAGCATCAATACACAGCTGTCCAAAGCGGGGACGGGCGCTCGCGCGCCCGTCGTCTTGCACGTTATCGACGGCCGTAGGTGTCGTCGAAGCGCACGATGTCGTCTTCGCCGAGATACGAGCCCGACTGCACCTCGATGATTTCGAGCGGCATCTTGCCCGGGTTCTCGAGACGGTGCGTGACGCCGAGCGGGATATACGCCGATTCGTTTTCCGACACGATAAAGCGCTCTTCGCCGCGCGTGACGAGCGCCGTGCCGCGCACGACGATCCAGTGTTCGGCGCGATGGTGGTGCATCTGCAGCGACAGTTGCGCGCCCGGCTTCACGACGATGCGCTTCACCTGGAAGCGTTCGCCCATGTCGACGGAATCGTAGTGGCCCCACGGACGGTGCACCTTGCGATGGTTCACGGCCTCCTTGCCCTGCGTTTCGCGGATGCGGCCGACCACCTTCTTCACGTCCTGCACGCGGTTCTTGTCGGCGACGAGAATCGCGTCGTCCGTTTCGACGACGACGAGATCCTGCGTGCCGACGCATGCAATCAACCGTCCTTCCGAATGCGCGAACGTCGAGCTTGCGCCTTCGAACATCACGTTGCCGCGGCCGACATTGTCGTTATCGTCCTTCGGCAGGATGTCCCAGATGGCATCCCACGAACCGACGTCGGACCAGCCCGCGTCGAGCGGCACGACGACGCCCGAGCAGACCGACGTGTCGCTGCCGAGACGTTCCATCACCGCATAGTCGATCGAATTCGACGGGCATGCGTCGAACGCGTCGCGCTGCACGCGGAAGAAGTCGCCGTCGGTCGTGCCTTGTGCGTGCGAGGCTTCGCAGGCTTCGTAAATGGCGGGCTGGAAGTGGCGCACGGCCTTGATCCACGTCGACGCACGCAGAATGAAAATGCCGCTGTTCCACCAGTACTCTTTCGATTCCAGGTAGCGCTGCGCCAGTTCCACATGCGGCTTTTCAACGAAGCGGTCGAGCTGGTGCGCGTCGATCGTGCGCTCGCCCGAGGCGTTGTCCGTCGGCATCGATGCGCCGATGCGGATATAGCCATAGCCCGTTTCGGCACGCGAGGGCACGATGCCCATCGTTACGATATGGCCGTTCGACGCGTGCTGCACGCCTGCCGCGACGGCAGCGTGAAAACCTTCGCTGTCGGTGACGGCGTGGTCGGCGGGCATCACGACCATGATGCCGTCCTGGTCCTGCGCGAGCACGGACAGCGCCGCGATGGTCAACGCCGGCGCCGTGTCGCGCGCGCACGGTTCGAGAATCAGGCGGCTTGGCTTGCCGCTCACGCGCAGTTGCTCTGCCGTCGTGAAGCGATGCTCTTCGTTGCAGACGACAACCAGTTGCTCGGCAAGGGGATAACCGGCATCGAGCCCGTCGAGCCGGTGTGTCGTGGATTGCAGCAGCGAGTCTGCGCCCAGCAGGCCAATCAGCTGTTTCGGATGCTGTTCGCGCGACATCGGCCACAGACGCGTGCCGGAACCGCCAGCCAGTATGACGGGGTGAACCTTGAGCTTGACGTTGAGCCGGGTTTGATTCGCCTGTCGATTATCGACGGCTGACGCCGTAGCAGTCATGGTGATAACTCCTCGAAGCGGGGTGAATGCCTGAGTTTTTATCACGTCGTAATCCGTCAATAAACCGGATTGAATTTCTGTCGAATAATTACAATGAAAAATGCTTGATCAGCATTGGTGAATAATTTCGCAATGCCATAAAAACGGAAAATAAATCCGATAAAAATTGACTCGACACAATTCGCGCCGATGAAATAAAGCCGACTGCCGGTGCGGCCACGACGTCATCTGGCACCGCAAGCGTCAAAAAGACAGAGAAAGGTGACCGGAATGGTCCGCATCGCTCAACGAATTTGCATAATTCGGCAATAGTTACCGAATAAAAGCAGAAAAAATATCGTAAATCGTGCCGATACATTTTGAGATTTTTTGCTGCCTTGCAGCCGGAATTTTAATGCCGCTTTATGGAGCCTTGTACAAGGGTATTCACTCACCAGCGCGATGAAGCCGCATTCGATCGTCAATGCAATCTGATTGACCGATACGCAATCCGGCAATTGCAAGGCGCATTGAATTGCCCGACAGACGGCGCGCGAATCCCGCGACGCATTTTTCAACGGACCGTGGACAGAACTTGATCGAACTGACAGACAAGGCGAGGTGCAGCAGATGCTGAGCGTTCTATCGAGAATCATCGACATCGGCATGGTCGCGCTCGGCGCGCTCATCGCAGCGGCCATGCACGCGGGCCGTTTCGTATGGCTCGACGACATCCAGAGCGTGTCGCTCGCGTTCGACTGCCTGCTCGTGATCCTGTTCTTTCCCGCGCTCGGCATCTATCAGTCGTGGCGCGGCAAGCCGCTGTACGACCTGCTGGCGCGCGTGACGATGGGCTGGACCATGGTCGAGATCACGGGCGTGCTGATGAGCTTCAGCCTGCATCGCTCGGATCTGTTGTCGCGCCTGTGGCTCGTGTACTGGGCCGTCGCCACGGTGGTGTTGCTGATCGTCACGAAGTCGCTGGTGCATGCCGTGCTGCGCGGCCTGCGCCGCGAAGGCTTCAACCAGAAGAAAGTGGCGATCGTCGGCGGTGCGCCGTACGGCAAGTTTCTGATCGAGCAGATGCGCAGCCGTCCCGAAGCGGGCTTCAGCCCCGTCGTCGTGTATGACGAGGACGACAACCGCAGCCACTATGAAGACACCGACGAGCCGGAAGCGATCGAAGGCGTGCCGGTGCGGCGCGACTATGCCGCGATGATCGACGAGATGCGCCGCCGCTCGGTGCGCGAACTGTGGATGGCGCTGCCGATGTCGAAGGAAAAGGTCATCCATCGCTTCGTGATGGAATTCCGCAACGACTTCGTGAACATCCGCTTCATTCCGGATGTGCGCAGCCTGACGCTCTTCAACCAGCCGATGGTCGATCTGCTCGGCGTGCCCGCGATCAATCTCGCGGCCTCGCCGATCACCGATCTGCGCGTGCTGCCCAAGCGCATCTTTGACCGTCTGTTCGCGCTCGCTGCGCTGACGGCGCTCGCACCGCTGATGCTCGGGATCGCTGCCGCCGTGAAGCTGTCGTCGCCGGGACCGGTGTTCTTCCGGCAGCGGCGCAAGGGCATCGACGGACGCGAGTTCGAGATCTTCAAGTTTCGCTCGATGAAGGTCCACAAGGAAGAGGCGGGCAAGATCACTCAGGCGACGCGGCGCGATCCGCGTATCACGCCCGTCGGCGCATTCCTGCGCAAGACCAGCCTGGACGAGCTGCCGCAGTTCATCAACGTGCTGCGCGGCGAAATGTCGGTGGTCGGGCCGCGTCCGCATGCGCTCGAACACGACGACATCTACAAGGATCTGGTGAAGGGCTATATGCACCGCTACCGGATCAAGCCCGGCATCACCGGCTGGGCACAGATCAACGGCTATCGCGGCGAAACCGATCGCATCGAAAAGATGATGGGCCGCGTGAAGCTCGATCTGTACTACATGCAGCACTGGAGCTTCTGGCTCGACATCAAGATCGTGGGCCTGACTTTCTGGAAAGGCTTCGTGGGCAGCAACGCGTACTGAAACGCGGCGCGTCCATCGCATCGAACGCGCGGCGTTCGTCATTTACAGAACCATTCAATCTCCGAGGTGTAATTCATGAACCTGACGATCGTTGGAACCGGATACGTGGGCCTCGTGACGGGTGCCTGCCTGGCAGACATCGGACACGACGTCTTCTGCCTCGACGTCGATCAGCGCAAGATCGACGTGTTGAACAACGGCGGCGTGCCGATCCATGAGCCGGGTCTGCTGGAGATCATCGCGCGCAACCGCAAGGCGGGGCGCCTGAAGTTTTCGACGGATGTCGAAGCGGCGGTCGCGCACGGCGATATCCAGTTCATCGCCGTCGGTACGCCGCCCGATGAAGACGGCTCGGCCGACCTGCAATACGTGCTGGCAGCCGCGCGCAACATCGGCCGCCATATGAAAGGCTTCAAGGTGATCGTCGACAAGTCGACGGTGCCGGTCGGTACCGCGCGCCGCGTCGCGCAGGCGGTGCAGGAAGAGCTGGATCAGCGCGGCCTCAAGCAGATGTTCTCGGTCGTGTCGAACCCCGAGTTCCTCAAAGAGGGCGCCGCCGTCGAAGACTTCACGCGCCCGGACCGCATCATTCTCGGCTGCGACGACGACGTGCCCGGCGAGAAGGCGCGCGAACTGATGAAGCGCCTGTACGCGCCGTTCAACCGCAACCGCGAACGCACGATCTACATGGACGTGCGCTCGGCCGAGTTCACGAAGTACGCAGCCAACGCGATGCTCGCCACGCGCATCTCGTTCATGAACGATCTCGCGAATCTCGCGGACCGCGTCGGCGCCGATATCGAAGCAGTGCGCCGCGGCATGGGCTCGGACCCGCGCATCGGCTACGACTTCCTGTACGCGGGTTGCGGCTACGGCGGTTCGTGCTTCCCGAAGGACGTGCAGGCGCTGATCCGCACGGGCAGCGAGATGGGTCACAACCTGCGCATTCTCGAAGCCGTCGAAGCCGTCAACGAAACGCAGAAGATGATCCTCGCGCAGAAGATCGTCGCGCGTCTGGGCGACGATCTGTCGGATCGTACGTTCGCCGTGTGGGGTCTCGCATTCAAGCCGAACACCGACGACATGCGCGAAGCGCCGAGCCGCGCGCTGATCGCCGACCTGCTCGCACGCGGCGCGAAGGTCGTCGCGTACGACCCGGTTGCGATCGACGAATCGAAGCGCGTGTTTGCGCTCGATCTCGAAGGCAAGCCGCAGCATCTCGCGCGCCTCACGTTCGCGGACGAAGAAATGCAGGCCGCCGAACAGGCCGATGCGCTCGTGATCCTGACCGAATGGAAGGTCTTCAAGAGCCCGGACTTCGACAGCCTCAAGACGCTGCTGAAGACGCCGCTGATTTTCGACGGCCGCAATCTGTACGAACCGGACACGATGCGCGAACTCGGTATCGAGTATCACGCAATCGGCCGCCAGCCCGCGCAAACGCAAGCCACCGCAGCGTCGCCTGCGACGGCTGACGCGCTGTAAAGCAAGGCGTCATCGACTCCTGGAGAGGCCGCCCATGTTCGCGAACGTCCTGATCGTCTGCCACGCCAACGTGTGCCGCTCGCCCGCCGCCGAGCGGCTGTTCCGCTCGCGTCAGCAGACGCAGCGCGCGCAGCCCATCGCGTTTGGCTCGGCGGGCCTGCACGCGATCGACGGACACGATATGGACCCGGTGATGCGGCGTCTGCTCCAGGAGCGCGGCGTGGACAGCGGCGCGCATCGCGCACGGCGGCTCGAACGTCAGAGCGTGCGCGATGCCGACCTGATCCTCGTCACCGAAAAGCGGCAAGTAAAGGACGTGGAAGCCCTCGAACCCACGTCGCGCGGCAAGGTGTATCCGCTCGGCAAGTGGGACACATGGGGAAGCGCCGACGTCGTCGATCCGCATGGACGCGACGAAGGCACGTATCGCGACAGCCTCGCGCATATCGAACACCTCGTCATGGGATGGCTGAACAAAATATGCTGAAACGAAACATCACGTTATCTATTCTGCTGACGACTTTTCTGTCGGCATGCGCGACCGCGCCGGGGAATTACCTCGACACGTCGAGCCTGAAGGAACAGCAGCAGAACAAGCCGGCTGAAACGTATCCGGTCACGCTCATCGATGCCTCTGTGATCCAGAAACAGCAGGCCCAAACGGCCGACGCGATCGCGAAGCAGGTGCTGCCGCCGCCGGGTCCGTTCGCCGATCCGACGCAATACGTCTATCACGTCGCGCCGCAGGACATTCTCGGCATCACCGTGTGGGATCACCCGGAACTGACGACGCCGAACGGCAGCACGCTGTCCTCGGGTGGCAACACCACGCAGTCGATCGGCGGCGCCTTGCAGCAGCCGTATACGCAGGCGTTGCCGGGCCAGGCCGATCCGTACGGCCAGACCGTCGCGCCCGACGGCACGATCTATTTCCCGTTCGTCGGCCGCATTCGTGCATCGGGGAGAACGACGGCGCAGATCCGCGACGAACTCGGCAAGAAGCTGATTCCGTATATCCGCGATCCGCAGGTCGATGTGCGCGTGCTGTCGTACCGCAGCCAGAAGGTGCAGGTGACAGGCGACGTGAAGACGCCGGGACCGCTGGCGCTGTCGGATGTGCCGCTCACGCTGGTCGACGCGATCACGCGCTCGGGCGGTTCGAGCGACAACGCCGACCTGCAGCGCGTGCGTCTCACGCGCAAGGGCAAGCTCTATGTGCTCGACGCGAACCGCATGCTCGACAAGGGCGATACCTCGCAGAACGTGATGCTCGAACCGGGCGACATCGTCAACGTGCCCGATCGCAGCGACACGCGCATCTTCGTGATGGGCGAAGTGAAGACGCCGATTCCGGTGCCGATGAACAAGGGCGAGCTGACCATCGCCGATGCGCTCACGCAGGCGGGCGGCATCCTCGACACCGACGCGAACCCGCGCCAGATCTACGTGATGCGCGGCATGAAGGAAAAGCCGACCACGCCCGAAGTCTATCGACTCGACATGACGCAACCCAACGCCATCATGCTGTCCTCGCAGTTCGAACTGCAGCCGATGGACGTGGTGTACGTGGGCACGGCGGCATCGACGACGTTCAACCGTGTGCTGCAGCAGGTGCTGCCGACGGTGCAGACCCTGTTCTACCTGAAGCAGCTGACGCGTTGATGTCCTGTCGCAGAAGCTTTGCCTGAAACGCCGCCGGCATGCCGGCGCTTCGCATCCGGAATATGAACGGATGCAACGCGCCGGATGCCGCTGGCGACCCGACCCGGGTCAACCCTGAGCACTCAAGCGAGTATCCAAGTGAGCACTCAACCGAATCCCCATCTGGCCATGCAGGCCAGAACCGAAGAAGAGGACGTGGTCCTCGGCCAACTGCTGCAGGTGATCATCGACGACATCTGGTGGCTGATCGGCATTGCCGCGACCATCGTCGCGATCGCCGGCTTCTACTGCTATGTCGCGAAGCCTGTGTATTCGGCCGATGCGCACGTGCGCGTGGAAACGTCCGACAACACGTCGCAGGCGCTCACGCAGACGCAAACGGGCGCGACCATCTCGACGGGACAATCGACGATTCCCACCGACGCCGAGATCGAAATGATCAAGAGCCGCGGTGTCGTCGCGCCCGTGGTTCAGCAGATGAAGCTGAACTTCTCGGTGACGCCGAAGACGATTCCCGTGCTCGGCAGCCTGGCCGCCCGTCTCGCGACGCCGGGCCAGCCCGCCAAACCGTGGCTCGGCCTCGGTTCGTACGCGTGGGGCGGCGAAGTGGCCCAAGTCGATTCGATCGACGTGACGCCCGCGCTCGAAGGCCAGAAGCTGATCCTTACGGCGATGGACAACGAGCGCTACACGCTGATGACACCCGACGGCCAGCTGCTGTTGCGCGGCCAGGCGGGACAGGCTGCGCAAGGCGGCGGCGTGACGATGCTGGTCAACAGGCTGGTCGCGCGTCCCGGCACGCAGTTCACGGTGATGCGCGCCAACGACCTCGACGCGATTGCCGCGTTCCAGTCGGCCATCAACGTGCAGGAGCAGGGCAAGCAGACGGGCGTGATCTCGATCTCGCTCGAAGACCAGAGCCCCGAACATGCGGCGGCGGTCGCCAATGCGCTCGCGCAGTCGTATCTGGTCGAACACATTCGCACCAAGCAGGCCGACGCGAGCCGCATGCTCGACTTCCTGAAGAGCGAAGAGCCGCGCCTGAAGTCGGATCTCGAACGCTCGGAAGCGGCACTGACTGCGTATCAGAGCAAGAGCGGCTCGATCAACGCGAGCGACGAGGCGAAGGTCTATCTGGAAGGCAGCATCCAGTACGAACAGCAGATTTCGGCTTTGCGTCTGCAGATTTCGCAGCTCGAACAGCGCTACGGCGACGATCACCCGATGATCAAGGCCGCGCAGCAGCAGATGGCCGAACTGCAGGCGCAGCGCGCGAAGTACTCGGACCGTTTCCGCGATCTGCCCGCCACCGAAGTGAAGGCCGTGCAGTTGCAGCGTGACGCGAAGGTGGCGGAAGACATCTACGTGCTGCTGCTCAACCGCGTTCAGGAACTCTCCGTGCAGAAGGCCGGCACGGGCGGCAACGTGCATATCGTCGACGCCGCGCTGCGTCCCGGTTCGCCCATCAAGCCGAAGAAGGCGCTGATCCTGTCGGCGGCGACGATTCTCGGGCTGATCATCGGCACGGGCTTCGTGTTCCTGCGCCGCAATATGTTCAAGGGCATCGACGATCCGGAAACCGTCGAGCGCACGTTCCATCTGCCCGTGTACGGCCTCGTGCCGCTGTCGGCGGAACAGGGGCTGATCGAGAATGCGGCCGTGCGCGGCGGCACGCGCCAGCGCGCGGTGCTCGCGAACGTGAAGCCGAAGGACGTGTGTATCGAAAGCCTGCGCAGCCTGCGCACGTCGATGCAGTTCACGCTGCAGGACGCGCGCAATCACATCGTGATGTTCACGGGCCCGATGCCCGGCGTCGGCAAGAGTTTCCTGACGATCAACCTCGCCGTGCTGCTCGCGCATTCGGGCAAGCGCGTGCTGATGATCGACGGCGACATGCGCCGTGGCGCGCTCGAAAAGCATCTGGGCGGCTCGCAGGACAACGGCCTGTCGGAACTGCTGAGCGGCCAGATCTCGCTGGAAGAAGCGGTGCGCGCAACCGAGATCGACAACCTGTCGTTCATCTCGTGCGGCCGCCGCCCGCCCAATCCGTCGGAACTGCTGATGTCGCCGCGTCTGCCGCAATACCTCGAAGGTCTTGCCAAGCGCTACGACGTGATCCTGATCGACACGCCGCCGGTGCTCGCCGTGACGGATGCATCGATCATCGGCGGCTATGCCGGCTCGACGTTCTTCGTCGTGCGCTCGGGCATGCACAGCGAAGGCGAGATCGCCGACGCACTGAAGCGCCTGCATTCGGCGGGCGTGCACGTGCAGGGCGCGATCTTCAACGCCATGCCGCCGCGTGCGCGCGGCAACTACGACCGCAGCTACGCGGCCGTGCAGGAATACCTGAGCACCTGATGCGCATGGTGTCGTGCATCGCCTGCACGACACCTGCGCCGTCAATCAATCCACGGAGAGTACAGGATGAAGATAACGGTACTGGTGCCGACTTTTCGCCGCCCGCAAGACCTCGCGCGCTGTCTCGCGGCCTTGCAGAAGCAGGAGCGCGTGCCCGACGAGGTGGTCGTGGTCGCGCGTCCCGATGACGAAGCCACGCACACGTGTCTCGCCGATCCGCTGGTCGTCGGTGCGTTGCCGCTGAACATCGCCGCCGTCGACGTGCCGGGCCAGGTGGCCGCGCTCAATCGCGGACTGGATGCCGCGACGGGCGACGTGATCGCGATCACCGACGACGACGCCGCGCCGCACGCCGACTGGGTGCGCCGCATCGGCGCGGCCTTCGAAGGCGACGAACGGCTGGGCGCATTGGGCGGACGCGACTGGGTGCATCAGAAGGGCGGCGTGCTCGACGGCTCGCGCTTTCTGGTCGGCAAGATGCTGAAGTCGGGCAAGATCATCGGCAATCATCATCTGGGCGTGGGCGAAGCGCGCGAAGTCGATCTGCTCAAGGGCGCGAACATGAGCTACCGGCGCGATGCGATCCGTGCGATCCGCTTCGACGGCCGCCTGCGCGGCGCGGGCGCGCAGGTGCACAACGACATGGCGTTCAGCATGAGCGTGAAGAACGCGGGCTGGAAGCTCGTCTACGATCCGCGTGTCGCAGTCGATCATTTCCCCGCCGAGCGTTTCGACGAAGACCGCCGCGATGCGCAGTCGCTGACCGCCGTGCGCAACGCCGCGTACAACCTGCATCTGATCCTGCGCGAGCAGTTGCCGGCCGGGCAACGCGAAGTGGCGTGGTGGTGGTACGCGCTGGTCGGCACGCGCGTCTATCCGGGTGCCGTGCATGCGATGCTCGCGCTGACATCGAAAGGCGCGCGCACCAAGCTCGCCCGCTGGCATGCGGTGCGCACGGGCGCGCGTGAAGCGCGTCGCGCGTTCACCCAGCAACGCGGCACGGGCACGGGGGTGCACGCATGACGACGAAGGTCCACGTGCACCTGTTTTACGGCGCCGATCCGCGTTTTTATCGCCAGGGCGAGAACATCGGTTGCCTGTACGGCTATCACCACGCCGAATCCGACGAGTTCAAGCTGAGCTATTCGCAGGACGCGAAGGAGAGCAAGCCGGTGCGCCTCGTGCGCCGCGCGCTGAAGACGCTGCTCGGCTTCGACCTGATCCATACGCTGCGCAACCGCGACGAGATGCTGCGCTCCGATGTGATCTGGACGCATACCGAACAGGAATGGCTGTCCACCGCGCTGATGCTGCTGATGAACGGCAAGCGTGACGCCCAGCCGTTACTGATTGCCCAAAGCGTATGGCTGATCGACAAGTGGCCCCAGTATGGCTTCCTGCGCCGCTGGTTCTATCGCAAGCTGATTCAACGCGCCGATCTGCTGACGACGCTCGCGCGCGATAACGCCGAACTGTGCCGCGACTACTTCGATCGCGATGCAACGCAGCTTTTCTACGGACTGAACACGCGCGACTTTCCCGTTGCACATCCGAAGACGTTCCAGCCGAACACGCCGCTGCGGATTGCCGCGATCGGCAACGATCGCGACCGCGACTGGGAGACGCTCATCAAGGCGGTCGGCAACGACCCGCGTTTTGCGGTGCGGCTCGCGACGCGCCGTCGCATTCCGCGTTCGCTGCGTTCGCTGAACGTGCAGATCGCGCCCGCCGCCGGGCTGAAGAAGCAACGCGAACTGTACGACTGGGCCGATGTGGTCGTCGTGCCGTTGCGGCCGAACACGCATGCATCCGGTATCACCGTGATGCTGGAAGCGGCGGCTGTGGGCAAACCGATGGTGGTGACGAACGTAGGCGGGCTGGAGGACTATTTCTCCAAAAGCGCTGCGTCCTACGTGCCGCCGTTCGATGCCGACGCATTGCGCGACGCGTTCATCCGTCTGCTCGCATCGCCCGATGAAGCGCTGCAGCAGGCGCAGGCAGCTTCGATGGAACTCGTCTCGCGCGATCACACGACTGAGCACTACGCGCAGCAGCACGTGAAAATCACGCGCGACCTGCTGCGCCGGCGCATGCAGCACGCGCCGGCGGCACAGCGTGATAACGCGAACGCGCGCGTGTCGACGCAAAGCCGGGGAGGGCTGTAAGCGATGTCGTCGATTGCACGAGCGGGGATCGACAGCGCGGCGCGCATCGTCAAGGGCGACAAGCGCCAGAAGAGCGAATGGGTGCCGCCGGCGTTGCTGTGGCTCGTCACGGTCATGCTGATCGTCGCGCACCAGGGCACGGTGCTCACGCTCGCGTTCCCGGTGCTGTCGATCGCCGTCGGTTTCTGGCTGTACTTCAAGGCGCCCGCGAAGTACGTCGGCTACATGTGGTGGCTGTGGTTCCTGAGCCCGGAAGTGCGGCGTCTGGCCGACTGGTCCAAAGGCGCGTTCACGCCGACCAGCCTCATTCAGGTCGCGCCGCTTGCCGTGACGATGATCAGCGGACTGTCGCTGATCCGCTTTTACCCGGTGCTCGCGCAGAGACGCGGTCTGCCCGTGCTGCTGGTGCTGGCGGGGCTCGGCTATGCGTTCATGATCGGCGTCGTCTCCAGCGGCCCGCTGGCGGCCCTGTACGACCTTGCGAACTGGGTCTATCCGATCCTGATCGGCTTTCACATCATGGCGCACTCGCGCCAGTATCCGGAGTTTCGCGAAACGATCATCAACACGTTCATCTGGGGCATGTTGCTGATGGGGGGCTACGGCCTCGTGCAGTTCTTCATCATGCCGCAGTGGGACGCGCTGTGGATGCTCGGCTCGCAGATGAACTCGCAGGGCGACCCGGTGCCGTTCGGCGTGCGCGTGTTCAGCACGATGAATTCGTCCGGCCCGTTCGCGCTCGCGATGATGGGCGCGATGGTCTACGTGATGGCCGCTAACCATCGCGTGCGCTGGGTAGCGGGCGCGCTCGGCTTCCTGTCGTTCTGTCTTTCGCTGGTGCGCTCGACGTGGGGCGGCTGGGTGATCGCGATGCTGATCCAGCTCGTCAAGTCGAACAACAAGGTGCGCATTCGCATTATCGCGAGCGCGGTGGTGCTCACGGGCCTGTGCGTGCCGCTGCTCGCGGTCGGTCCGGTGGCGGAGCGGATGCAGGCGCGTCTGGACACCATCGTCAATCTGCACGACGACCAGAGCTACGCCGCGCGCAACGAGTTCTACGCAACCTTCGCGAAAACCGCTTTCACCGATGTGACGGGCGAAGGCCTCGGCGCAACGGGCACCTCGACCAAGCTCTCGAACGACGGCGGCCAGCTCGGCCAGTACGGCAACTTCGACAGCGGCGTGATGAACATTCCGTTCGTGCTCGGCTGGCCAGGCACGCTGCTCTACATGTCGGGTGTGATCTGGCTGCTGATGCGAGCGTTGCGCGCGTCGTTCAAGCTGCGCGACGACAAGTTCGCGTCGGCTTCGCTGTCGCTCGCACTGTCGATTTTCGCCATGCTGGTCTTCACCAATTCGCTCGTCGGCACGGGCGGCCTGCTGCTCTTCATGGGCGTGTTTTCGATTATCTCCGCGGCGCACTGGCAAAAGCTGAATACGCGCCGCCGTACATTTTTTCATGGAGGCACCGATTGAGAGTCGCCATCGTCACGCACGTAGTGCGTCATAACGACGGGCAGGGCCGCGTCAATCACGAGATCGCGCGCGCGGCGCTCGACGAGAACATCGAGGTCACGCTGATCGCCTCGCACGTCGCGCCCGAACTGCTGCAACACCCGCTGGTGAAGTGGGTGCCCGTGAAGATCGGCCGCTTCTGGCCGACCAATCTGCTGCGCCAGCAGATCTTCGCGTTGAAGAGCGCATGGTGGCTGCGCACGCATCGCGCGGAATACGACGTGCTGCATGTGAACGGCTTCATCACGTGGACGGGCGCGGACGTGAACACCGCGCACTTCGTGCATACCGGCTGGTTCAAGAGCAAGTACTACCCGTTCGGCCTCGGCAAGGGGCTGTGGTCCGCGTATCAGTTCGTCTATACGCGGGTGAACGCGGTGCTCGAAGGCTGGGCTTACCGGCGTTCGCGCGTGATCACGGCCGTGTCGCAGAAGGTCGCGGCCGAGATCGCCGCGATCGGCCTCACGCCGCGCAACCGGCTCGATGTGATCTACAACGGCGTCGATACGCAGGGCTTCGCTGCCGCGACGGGCGACCGTACGCGCTTCAGGTTGCCCGAAGACAAGTTTCTGCTGCTGTTCGTCGGCGATCTGCGCACGCCGCGCAAGAATCTCGGCACCGTGTTGAAAGCGTTGACGCATCTGCCGGAGCACGTGCATATCGCGGTGGCGGGTTACCTTCCCGGCAGTCCGTACCCGGAAGAAGCGAAGGCGCTCGGCATCGCGGATCGCGTGCATTTTCTCGGTCTCGTCAAAGAGATGCCCGTGCTGATGCATTCCGTCGATGCGTACGTGTTTCCGTCGCGCTACGAAGCGATGAGCCTGTCGCTGCTCGAAGCGATGGCGGCCGGTCTGCCGGTGGTCACCGCGCATACGGCGGGTGGCGCGGAAATCATCACGCCCGAGTGCGGCATCGTGCTCGACGACCCCGACGATCCGCAGGCGCTCGCGCAGGCCGTAGGGCGTCTCGCCTCGAACGATGAGGCGCGTCTCGCGATGGGCCGCGCCGCCAACGAGCTCGCGACGGGCTTCGGCTGGGCGCGCATGGCGCAGCAGTACATCGCGCTGTACCGGCAGATTGCGGGGCAGCGCGAAGACCGCCGCCGGATTCAGGACGTCAGAAACCTCAACGACAACGAAGCCGATGCATTGACGGCGAACGTGCCGGATCGCGCGTAACGCGTATTGCGTGCACACGGACAACGACAAGGAAGGACACACCATGACCACTCGTTCCATCAAATCGCTGCAGATCGGTATGCACTGGTTTCCCGAGCGCGCAGGCGGTCTCGACCGCATGTATTACTCGCTGATCGGCGCGCTGCCGGGCGCGGGCGTTGAAGTGCGCGGCGTGGTCGCGGGCTCGGAGCGCGTCGCACAGGACACCAACGGCGCGATCCAGGGCTTCGGTCCCGCTGCGCAGTCGCTGCCGCGGCGCCTGATGGCGGCACGCCGCGCGCTGCGCCGCGAGATCCGCACACAGCGTCCCGATGTGATCTCGTCGCACTTCGCGCTGTACACGTTCCCCGGTCTCGACGCGATGCGCGGTATTCCTCAGGTGTCGCATTTTCAGGGACCGTGGGCCGACGAAAGCCATGTCGAAGGCGCGGACTCGCTCGGCCAGCGCGCCAAGCGCTACCTGGAACAGACGGTGTATGCGCGTTCGTCGCGGCTGATCGTGCTGTCCGATGCATTCGGCCGCATTCTCACGTCGCGCTACGGCATTCCCGCCGACCGCGTGCGCGTCGTGCCGGGTTGCGTAAACGTCGACCAGTTCAATCTGCCGATGACGCAAAACGAAGCGCGCCTGCGCCTGCAACTGCCGCTCGGCCGGCCGATCGTGCTGGCTGTGCGGCGTCTCGTGCGCCGCATGGGGCTCGAAGACCTGATCGATGCGATCAAGGTCGTCAAGCGCCGCAATCCCGATGTGCTGCTGCTGATCGCAGGGAAGGGCCGCCTGCAGCAGGAACTGCAGCAGCGTATCGACGATGCAGGTCTTGGCGACAACGTGAAGCTGCTCGGCTTCGTGCCCGACGAGCATCTGGCGGCGCTGTATCGCGCGGCCGATATCAGCGTCGTGCCGACCGTGGCGCTCGAAGGGTTTGGGCTGATCACGGTCGAGTCGCTTGCGTCGGGCACGCCGGTGCTGGTCACGCCCGTGGGCGGCTTGCCGGAAGCGGTGGCAGGGTTGTCGCAGGATCTCGTGCTGCCGTCGACGGGCGCGGACGCGATCGCCGATGGACTCGGCAAGGCGCTCGACGGGTCGATCAGGCTGCCGGATTCGGATGCGTGCCGCGCGTATGCACGGGCGAATTTCGATAACCCGGTGATTGCGAAGCGGGTGGCGGCTGTGTACAACGAGGCGATTCAGGCGGCGGCGTAGCGCTGACTACGCAGCAGGCTAAGGCAAGGGACGGCTGCGCGCCGTCCCTTTTCTTTTTCCCGGCACGCGCAGGTAAGCATTCGCGACGTGCTGTCGATAGTTCCGCTATTCAAGGAACTATCTGGTTTCCATCAACCGTCAAGTCATAATTCCTGAAATATAGGAATTATTGACGCAGAGTCGACATTTTCTCTATAATTCCGATATTCTCGTAATTATCGGCCTTGCCGCAACGCAAGCCGCTTTATTCCTGAAATCCCGGAACTATGGCCCGCACGCTACCTCGTCCCACTGACGTCGACCCGCTAGCCCGCGACATGGCGGCGCTGGGCCGGCTCGTGCGCAACCGGCGGGCGCAGAGCGCGCTGCGCATCGACGACGCCGCCGATATGCTCGGTGTTTCGAAAGACGTGCTGTCGCGCCTCGAAAACGGCCGTTCGGTGAGTCTCGACAAGGTGTTCAAGGTGTTGGACGGCCTCGGCCTGAACATGCTGGTTTTCACGAACCAGCAAACCAGCGCGGTGCTCGACGCCGTTGCACCGCCCGATACGCAGCATGACGACGCGGCCGCCACGGCGTCCCGCCATACGCCGGAGCCGTCCTGATGCCGCACGCTCTTCACGTCGCGGCTCACGAGGGCGCCGTAGGGCGGCTCGACTTCGAGAGCCATCAGAGTCTTTACCGCTTCGAGTACGACCCGAACTGGCGGGCACGCCGCAACGCGTTTCCGCTGTCTCCGCATATCCCGCTGTCGGGTGAAACACCGCTGGCGGGTGCCGTGCACCGCTTCATCGCGAATCTGCTGCCGGAAGGGCGGGCGCTCGACGTCGCGTCCGTCGTCTATCAGGTGTCGAAAGACAACACCTATGGGCTGATCCGGATGCTCGGCAAGGAGCCCGTCGGCGCGCTGAGCTTTCTTGCCGCCGACGACGAAGGCAAGCCCGTTCAGCCCGGCGAGCGGCCGCCCGCGCGCCGTGAGATTTCGCCCGATGAACTGAGTCAGCGCATCCGCGAGCGCGACGCGATTCCGTTTCCTGTCTGGGACGGCAAGGTGCGGCTGTCGGTGGCGGGGTATCAGGACAAGCTGCAGGTGCTGGTGGAAGGCGAGCGTCTCGCGCTGGCGGACGGGCCGCTCAGTTCGACCCACATCCTGAAGCCGGAATCGCGCAGCCCCGTCACGCCATGCATGGTCGCCAACGAGCATTTCTGCATGACGCTGGCGTCCCGCATGGGTTTGCCGGCCGCGCCCGTGTCGATCCGGCGCATTCCGGAACCGATCCTGCTGATCGGGCGGTTCGACCGGATCGTCGAACTCGATCCCGCGGATGGTGTTTCGGTGCAGGCTGTGCGCCGCCGGCACGTGATCGACGGTTGTCAGGCGCTCGATCTGCCCGTCACGTTCAAATACGAACGCAATTTCGGCAATACGCCCGACGTGCGCACGATTCGCGAAGGCGTGAGCTTCGAGCGGCTGTTCTCGCTACAGCGGCATCTGGACAATCCAGCCGCCGCGCGCACGTTCATGATCCGCTGGGCGCTGTTCCAACTGCTGATCGGCAACAGCGATGCGCACGGCAAGAACCTGTCGTTCTTCGTGCATGGCGGCGGCCTCGAGCCCGCGCCGCTATACGACCTCGTGTCGGTCAACGCATACGGCGAGCGGGTCGAGCAGGACATGGCGATGGCCTATGGCGATGCATTCCGGCTCGAAGAAATCACACCGTTCGCATTGGCGGATTTCGCGCAGCGCACGGGCACGTTGCCGCGCTACCTCGGACGGGAAATGACGCGCATGGCGCAAGCCGCGCAGGCGCTGGCGCCTGAGCTGGCGCAATCGGACGTCTATGTCGGCGACGAACGCGCGCTGGTGCAGACGATCGCGCAGTTCATCGGCGTGCAGGCCGAACGTCTGCTGCATTTCGCGCCGATGGTCCCGCAGGTCGATCGCAAGCTGCTGTAAAAAAAGGGCGCCTGAGCGCCCTTTTTTGTTCAACGCCGTGCCAGCACGGTCAGCACGGTCAGCACGACACGCCGTTCTGGTTACGCGAGACATCCGCCTCGACCATCATCTTGCACAGCTGTTCGAGCGACGTTTCCGGATTCCAGCCCAGCTTCTGGCGCGCCTTGTCGGCACAGCCGATCAGCAGATCGACTTCGGCAGGGCGGTAGTACTTCGGATTCACGCGGATCAGCGTTTTGCCCGTGCGCACGTCGATACCCGTTTCGTTCTCGTTGCGGCCCGACCATTCGAGCTGATAGCCCGCCGCGGCGAATGCCATCCTCACGAAATCGCGCACGGTCTCCGTGCGGTTGGTCGCGAGCACGTAAGTATCCGGCTCGTCGGCCTGCAACATGCGCCACATGCCTTCCACGTACTCGAGCGCAAAGCCCCAGTCGCGCTTTGCATCGAGATTGCCGAGTTCGAGCACATCCGCCTTGCCGAGCTTGATCTTCGCGACGGTGTCGGTGATCTTGCGCGTGACGAATTCGCGGCCACGCAGCGGCGATTCGTGGTTGAACAGAATGCCGCTCGTCGCGAACATGCCGTACGACTCGCGATAGTTGATGGTCGACCAGTGCGCGAACAGCTTCGCGACGCCGTACGGGCTGCGCGGATAGAACGGCGTGTCCTCGCGTTGCGGCACGGCCTGCACCTTGCCGAACATTTCCGAGGTCGACGCCTGATAGAAGCGCATCTTCGGGTTCACCGTGCGAATGCCTTCGAGCAGATTCAGCACGCCCACGCCCGTAACCTGCGCCGTCGTCGAAGGCTGGTCGAACGACACGCCCACGAAGCTCTGCGCGGCGAGATTGTAGAGTTCGTCGGCCTGCACGGTATCGAGCAGACGCAGCGTCGAGCCGGCGTCCGTCAGATCGTGTTCGACGAGTTGCAGATTCGGGTTGTCCATCACGCCGAGTTCTTCCATCCGCCAGAAGTTGACGGAGCTGGTGCGGCGATACGTACCCGTCACCTGGTAGCCCTTGCCGAGCAACAGTTTCGTCAGATAGGCGCCGTCCTGGCCGGATACGCCCGTGATGATGGCTTTGCGTTGTGTGGTCATGAGTTGCCTTTCGTCGGGTTGTCGGAAGTGAAGTGAAGAGGGGATGCAGCGCGCGGCGGCTGGTCTTGTGAGACGGCAGCTACGCCGGACAGGTGCTGCACGATCGGATCGAGCACCTGAAAATCCTGCTGCGCCTTCACGCGATACAGTTCAGGCTTCGGATGCGCGCCGTCGGACATATGCGTTTTCCAGTCGGCCATCGCGGAGATTTGCGCGTAATGGTCGACCAGCGGGACGTGCTGCTCGGCGGCAACGCGCCGCGTCATCGCAACCATCCCGGCGAGGCGCGCGTTCAGGCGCCCATCGGGCATCGGGTTCGAGGTTTGCAGCACAGGCAGCTTGCCCAGCGAGCGCGCTGTTTTCACCAGATCGGTTTCGGCCAGGTAGAACTGCTCGGGCGTCTGGTTGTGCATCACCTCGTTGATGCCGTAGTTGATCGTGACGATCTGCGCATTCGACGCAGCGAGACGGTCTTTCCAGGGGCCGTTACGACCGCGGCCAGTGCCGTCGCGCAGTTGCACGGCCATCGTGCCGCCGACGCCGTAGTTCACGACCGACACCCGCGCGCCATATTTCGTGCGCAGTTCGTCTTGCAGATACGTCACCGCGTTGTCGGGGCGCGGACCGCAGTGGCCGTCGCTGCATGAAATGCCGAGCGTGGTCGAGTCACCGTAGGCTTCGATCAGCACTTGCGGCGGCGCAGGTTCCTGCGCCTGCGCCTGCACGTAGACGACGAGGGCAGTGGCGCAAGCGAACGCGCGCAGCGTCGCACGCACTGTCAGCGCGCCCGTCATGCGCTCGTCCTCGATGCTTCGCGTGCGGCATGCAACGCGGCGTCGTGCGGCTGCGCTCGCGGCTTGCCGCCATGAATCAGGCGACGCTCGAAGCCGAACCACGAGGCGCTCGCGTAAGCCAGCGTGATTGCCAGCGCGAGTGCTGCCGTCACATAGCGGTTGTAGTGCAGCGGCCAGAGCGCGTAGAGGATGGTCAGGTGGATCAGATAGATCGTGTAGCTGATCGTGCCGATATAGACGAGCACGGGATTGCACAGCACGCGCTTGACGATCCCTTTGCTCTGCAGCGCGATCACGACCACCGACGTGCACAGCACCAGCGACACGCTATACAGCCCCGCATTCGACAGCGGCGTATTGGCTGCACGAAAACGCGGATAGTGCAGATGCAGCCAGGCGAGCACGGCGAGCGCCGCGCACACGCCGATCACCGCCAGCAGCCTGAACGGTGCGAGCGCATTCGCATTGCGCCGCACGGCGACGGCGAGCAGCGCGCCCGCGGCCAGCAGATCCATGCGGAACGGCGTCAGGTAATAGATCGGCCAGAACGAATCGAACCACGGCGTCGCGACGGCGCGCAGCACGGGAACGAGCACGATCAATGCGGCTGCGACGTAGCCGAGCACGCGCTCGGGCACCAGCAGGATCACGAACGGCCAGAAGATATAAAACTGCTCTTCCACCGCCAGCGACCACAGCACATTCAGGCTGTCGTGGCCGCTCTGGTTGAGTGCGTCGCCGATATTGGTCGCGAAGAACGCGTACCACTCCCAGTGCTGGGCCCAGCCAAATCCGAACAGGATCGACGAGACCGCCATCAGCAGCAGATACGGCGGCAGGATGCGTCGCGCGCGGCGCGCATAAAAATAGCTGAAATACGACTGCTGGCGCGCCTTGCGATCCAGCAGGATGCCCGTGATCAGAAAGCCGCTCAGCACAAAGAACAGATCGACGCCCATCCACAGCGGCGCCTTCAGCGCGTGCTGTGCGAACACCGCGAGCACGGCGATCGCGCGCAGGCCGTCCAGCTGGACGATGCGTCGTTGATGAGGGAGCGTGGCGGGCAGGGTGCTGACTGTCATGTGCGTCCGTGTATGCGCCTGGTGCGGCATTCAAAGGGCCATGCACGGTGTCGCGAGGCGATCACCATGAAGACGGCAAAAACGGATTCGATTCTAGGTAAATAAAAACGCTAAAAAACACGAATGAAATAAACGAATTGATTTGAATAATAAAAAGACGCTTTTTATATCCGCATACGTCCGGTTACACCTCGATACAGACTCGGCCCGAAATGCGGTAAGAAGTTCGGGTCGCGTCCCGTGATCGGTAATTGATGACGTTTTAGCGGTGCAAAATTGCACAAAACGCATGCAGCACGATTTTTTTCGGATTTCTTTTCGTGCGTTTCAACCGACGAATAATTTTGAATTATTTGCGAATTTCGTCCTTCATTCTTTGCACTTACCGTTAAGCGCTGATTGGCGCATTGCGTTTTAACGCGTTGGCGCGCATTGCGCCTTCCTTTCGCATCTGCGCAATGTTGCCGGCCAATTGCATCGTCATTGCCTGCATTCGTATCGCCTTCGTCTCGCCCCGACAGGAGAACCCGCGTTGTCCCGACTCACGCTTGCCCGCGCGCTGTGCGCGTTTGCCATTCTCGCCACGCTGCATGCGTTCGCCGAACCCGCGCTGAACGTGCAGACGTCGTGGATCGGCAATACGTTCGGCTACGGCGACGGCACGTGGACGCAGATCAACATCACGTCGCTTGCGGTGTCGCCGGACGGCAAGGTCTATACGAACGCGCCGTGGGACGAGAGCGGCGCGGAATCGAGCGTCTATCAGAACGGCAAGATGCTCGGCTTCGCGGGCGGCACGCACGGCTGGGGCAACAGCGGCGGCAACGCGATCGCGGTCAACCGGCGCTATGCGTACGTGGCCGTTGGCGTGGGCAACGAGAAGGGACATCTGGTCGGGCAGGGCGTATGGCCCGATAAAGGCCGTCAGTGGTACGGCATCTCGCGGCGCGAGATCGGCGATACGAAGCGCATCGCCGCGTTCCAGCCCGCCGTGAGCAGCATCGATCCGCATGCGAAGGCGGCTGCGGCGTTCCAGCTGGTCAACGACGTGCCGACGGGCACGCGCGGCGATATCAACGGGCTCGCCGCCAGCGACACGACGCTTTACGCATCGAACACGTCGCAGAACCGCATCGAGGTGTACGACGCCGAATCGATGCAGCGCAAGGCGCAATGGAGCGTGCCCGCGCCGGGCCGCATCGCGCGCGCGGCTGACGGCACGCTCTGGGTGCTCACCGATACGCTCGGCGACAAGGCGAAGGTCGCGCATTTCGATGCCAACGGCCAGCGCCTCAAGGACGATCTGCCGCTGCCGGCAGATACCGTCGCCGTCGATATCGCCATCGATCCTCAAGGCCGCGTGCTGGTCGCCGACAACGGCCCGCGCCAGCAGGTGCTGTTTTTCGGCAAGCGCGACGGCGGCTATGCGCTGACGTCGACACTCGGCGAGCGCGGCGGCATCTTCGCGGGCGTCGCCGGCAAGCCAGGCCCGCAGCGTTTCAACGGACTCACGGGCGTGGGCGTGGATGCGCGCGGCAACGTCTACGTGTCGACCAATGGCATCGGTCCGCGCTTCGAGCCAACGGGTGCAGGCCTCGGCGCAACGCTCGAAAGCTATGCGCCCGACGGCAAGCGTCTGTGGCAGGTCGAAGGGCTCCTGTTCGTCGACGGCGCGTGGATCGATCCGGCGCGCCCTGACAGCGTCTACACGGGCAACAAGCGCTTCACGCTCGATCTGTCGAAACCGGCCGGCCAGCAATGGACGTATGCGGGCTTCCTGACGAACCGTTTCAGGAATCCCGACGATCCCGTCTTCAACACCGACCAGTGGCCGGGCCTTCCCATCGCCCGCAAGCTGAAGGGCCGCACGTTCCTGTTCCTCACGGACATGTATGCGGACCATCTGAAGATCTATCGCTTCGACGGCGCCCGCGATGGCGAGACGGCGACGCCTTCGGGCTTTATCGCGGGCCGCGAGCGCGCGGTGCTGAAGGTGCCGAACGCGCCGAAGGGCGGCGACTGGATCTGGCGCGACGCGAACGGCAACGGCCAGTTCGATGCCGACGAATTCACACCGAACACCACCGGCACGCACCTCGCAGGCGGCTGGGGCTGGTGGGTCGATACCAACGGCGACATCTGGCGCGCGCGCGATTCGAAGGGCATCAACCGCTTCAGGTTTGGCGGCCTCGATGCGAAGGGCAACCCCGTCTATTCGTATTCGGACATGACGGCCTATCCGGTCCCAGCCCCGTTCAGCGAAGTCAAACGCGCGATCTACGACCCGCAAACCGACTCGATGTACGTGACCGGCTACACGGCCGACGCGCCGTTCGACCGCGGCTTCTGGAAAGAGGTGGGCCGCGTGCTGGTGCGCTACGACAAATGGTCGAGCGGCAACCCGGTTGCGCGCTACACGCTGCCGCTGCCGTGGGACACGAAGGCGAAGCCCGTATCGACGCTGATCGGCATGACCGTCGAAGGCAAATACCTCTTCGCCGTCGAGCCCGTCGGCACCGTGCATGTCTACGACAGGGATACGGGCACGCCCGTCGGCACGATGCAACCGGGTCCGGAAGTGGGCCACGCATCGGGCTGGGTCGACGTGCCCAACGGCATCAGCGCATCTCGTCGGGAGAACGGCGAATACCTCGTGTTCGTCGAGGAAGACGCGCGCGGCAAGGTGCTGATGTACCGATGGAAACCCGGCTCGAACACATAAACACAACGCTTCTCCACTCACACGCTACCCCAACACATGACTGACCCAAAAGGCATCCGATGGACAAAGGCATCCTCAGAAACGTAGTGATCAACCTGATCGGGCTGGTGCTGCCGACGTTTGTATCGCTCGTCACGGTGCCGTCGTACATCAAGCTGCTGGGCGTCGAGCGCTACGGCGTGATCAGCCTCGTCTGGACGCTGATCGGCTACTTCAGCATTCTCGATCTCGGCATGAGCATGGCCGCGCAGAACCATATTTCGAAGGCACGCGCATCGAACGATGAGCAGGCCTGCGAACAGGTGTTCTGGAGCGCGACGTGGCTGAACCTGGCGACAGGCATCATCGGCGGGCTCGTCATCTATTTCGGCGCCGCGCTCTATACCGCGTATTTCTCGAAGGTGTCGCCCGAACTGCAGCACGAGGTCTATATGGCGTTGCCGTGGCTCGCGGTGGCGATTCCGCTGGCCAACGTGTCGTGGGTCTTTGCGGGCGCGATCAATGGCGCGGAACGCTTCGGTGTCTACAACACGAACCAGACGCTCGGCACGTTCCTGTTTCAGCTATTGCCGCTCGCCGCGGCATGGATGATGGGACCGACGCTGCAGAACGTGCTCGCGGCGGCTGTGGTCGCGCGTCTGCTCGCCGCGATCCTGCTTGGACGCTCTGCGCTGAACGTGTTGGGCATCCGCCATATTCGCGCGCCGCAGTTCAAGGTCGCGAAGGGACTCTTCAACTTCGGCGGGTGGATGCTGATAGCGAGCATCTCGGGCATGGTCGCCGAATCGCTCGACCGCGTGATGCTCGGCACGAGTCTCGGTGCGCGCTTCGTCACTTACTACACCGTGCCGCAGAACCTCGTCACGCGTCTGAACATCATCCCCACGGCGCTGCAGCGCACGCTGTTTCCGCGTCTTTCCGCCGTGGGTCGCGGCGATGCCGACGTGATCATGCGGCAGTCGCTCGAATTTCTGAACGGCGTATTCACGCCCATCGCGCTCGTCGCCATCATCGTGCTCGAACCGTTCCTGCATGTGTGGGTGGGCAGCGAAGTCGCGGATGCAGCGGGCCCTGTGGGACGCATCCTGATCATCTCCGTGTGGCTCGTCGGCCAGGCGAATCTCGCGCGCATCCTGATCCAGTCGCAGGTGAATCCCGCAACGGCCGCGCGCCTCGCGCTGTTCGAGCTGCCGTTCTTCGCGGGCGCGCTGTGGTTTGGCATTGCGCATTTCGGCCTGACGGGCGCGGCCGTCGTGGTCGCCGCGCGCGGCCTGTTCGATTACGTCGCGCTGCTGCGCCTGTCTCGCATTCACGCGCGTCCGATCGTGCTCGACATGCTCGCGCATCTCGCTTTTTTGGTGGGCACGTTGTGGCTCTCCGCCTTGCTCTCCAGTTTGCCGATGGCCATTGCCGCGGGCGCGCTCGTCGTGAGCGCGAACGTAGCGTGGTCGCTCACGATGACCCCTGCATTGCGCGATCTTGCGCGTTCGCTGCTTGTGCGTCTGAAGTTGCGACTCAATACGAGGAATAGCGCATGAACCACGATATCGTTGAAGCCGACCTGCTGCGTCCCACTGGCGTGACGCGCGATGCAGGCCACGATCTCATTGCGGCCACGCCCGTTGCGAAGCCGCCCGCGACACGCCGCGGCGCGCGCAGTGCCGGGCCGGTGCGCGTGGCGATCATCCACGACTGGCTGGTCACCTATGCGGGCGCCGAGCGCGTGCTCGAACAGATCGTCGCGTGCTTTCCGGATGCGGACCTGTTCAGCCTCGTCGACTTTCTCGACGACCGCACGTTCCTGCGCGGCAAGTCGGTGACGACCTCGTTCATCCAGAACCTGCCGAAGGCGCGCACGAAGTACCGCAGCTATCTGCCGCTGATGCCGCTCGCGATCGAGCAGCTCGACGTGTCCGCGTACGACGTCGTGATTTCGAGCAGCCACGCCGTTGCGAAAGGCGTGCTGACGGGTCCGGACCAGGTGCATATCAGCTACGTGCATTCGCCGATCCGCTACGCGTGGGATCTGCAGCATCAGTATCTGCAGCAGTCGAAGCTGACTAGCGGCCCAAAGTCCGCTCTCGCGCGGCTGATCCTGCATTACATGCGCAACTGGGATATCCGCACGTCGAATTCCGTCGATACATTCGTCGCGAACTCCGAGTTCATCTCGCGGCGTATCCGCAAGGTTTATCAGCGCGAATCCGAAGTGATCTTTCCGCCTGTCGACGTCGAGTCGTTCTCGCTATGCGAGCAGAAGGACGATTTCTATCTGACGGCTTCGCGGATGGTGCCGTACAAGAAGATCGACCTGATCGTCGAGGCCTTCGCGCAGATGCCGGAGCGCAAGCTGGTTGTGATCGGCGACGGCCCCGACATGCAGAAGATACGCGCGAAGGCGACGCCGAACGTGCAGATCATGGGCTATCAGCCGTTCAGCGTGCTGCGCGACCACATGCGCCGCGCGAAGGCGTTCGTGTTTGCGGCGGAAGAGGACTTCGGCATTTCGGTGGTCGAAGCGCAGGCATGCGGCACACCCGTCATTGCTTACGGCAAGGGCGGGGCGCTGGAAACCGTGCGCGACCAGTACGAGCCGCATCCGACCGGCATCTTTTTCAGCGAGCAGACGGCCGATTCGATCATCGGTGCTGTCGAAGATTTTGCGGACGATCCTACGCGCTTCAAGCCAGCCGATTGCCGCGCGAACGCCGAGCGTTTTTCGATCCGACTTTTCCGTGAGCGCTTTTTCGGCTTCGTGCGAGAGTCGGTGCCGGCATTGCAGGGCGCAACCTTGCCCCTGGATGAACCGCCCGCGAACGTCGGCAAGCCGGAACCGGCACCGAACGCCTTGCGCGTGCTGGCGATCGATCAAAGCGGCGTGTTGGGCGGCGCAGAGCTGTCGCTGCTGGAAATCGTGAAGGCGCTCAAGGCGCGCGTGCAGGTGGTGCTGTTCGACGATGGGCCGTTCCATGCCGCGCTGCGACGCGAAGGTGTCGCCGTCGACGTGCTCGATCCGGGCGCGACGCGCGATATCCGCAAGCAGGGCGGCACGCCGCCGATTGCGAAGGCGGTGAAGGGTGTGGTGTCGCTGGTGCGCGAGACGGTTGCGCGAGCCCGCAAGAGCGACGTGATCTACGCGAACACGCAGCGTGCGATGGTGATCGGCGCGCTGGCGGGGCGGTTTGCGAAGCGCCCTGTGGTGTGGCATCTGCGCGATATCGTCAGTCCCGAGCATTTTGGCCGCAAGCAGCTTGCGATCATCAAGTGGTGCGCGAAATTGGGTCTCGCGCATGTGATTGCCAATTCCGCGGCATCTGCGCGTGCGTTCGCCGAGCTGACGAATTTCGGCGACAAGCGTATCGATGTGGTGTTCAACGGCATTTCTGCCGCGCCGTTCGCGGCGCTACGGGATACGCCGCAAAGCGTGTTGCGGACGCGTCTGAATCTGCCGCAGGATGCGTTTCTGGTCGGCTCGTTCAGCCGTCTTGCGCAGTGGAAGGGGCAGCACGTGCTGCTCGAGGCGATGGTGTTGAATCCGCAGATGCATGCTGTGCTGGTGGGTGCGCCGCTATTTGGCGAAGACGCCTACGAGGCGCAGTTGCGGGCGTTTGTGGCGTCGAACGGTCTGGAAGGGCGCGTGCATTTTCTGGGGTTCCAGGACGATGTCGCGGCGTGCATGTGTGCAGTCGATGTCGTCGCGCATACGTCGATTACGCCCGAGCCGTTTGGGCGCGTGATCGTTGAAGGGATGCTAGCGCATCGGCCTGTGGTGGCTGCGCGTGCGGGTGGCGTGACCGAGATTATCGATGATGGCGTGAATGGGGTGATGTGTACGCCTGGCGATGCGCATGCGCTTGCGGATACGCTTGCTGAACTTCGTTCTGATCAGGCGATGCGGGATCGGCTTGTGGCTCGAGGGTATCAGACCGCAGTGCGGAAGTTTGGGACTCAGGCTTATGTTGAAGGGGTGGAGAGGATTCTTGCCAGTGTGGCTGCTGGGGTTTGAGTCTGGCTTTGTCTTTGTCTTTGCGACGCTGGATGTGGTGTTTTTAGTTTTTCGCTGGCATCCGCGTGACGCCTTCGTGCTTCAGGCGTTGCCCCTGTGCGGGGCGGCACCTACTTTTCTTTGCCGCGGCAAAGAAAAGTAGGCAAAAGAAAGCCGCTAACACCGCCAGCCCTTGTGCCCGCCTGAGGGCCCCCAACGGGTCCTCCACTTCACACGGCGTTCTGCCATTCAATGCCCGTTGCCAGCGCCTTGAATCGGCGCCTCACCCGCTTCACACTCCCGCGTCGCCACTAGCGCGATCAAATCGCCCGCGTTCTATAGCGGCAAACTGTGTGTAGGCTTTCGCGGCGTACACGCATCACTTCGGACTGAAAAACACGATCGGTGTCGTAAGAGCGCTGAGGTGTGAGGTACTAAGACCTACACACAGTTTGCCACCTGGGCGGCCGTGACCATTCGCCGCCGCTGGCTGCGCTACGGGTGAGTGAAGTGGGTGAGGCGCCTAGCCGAAGCGTTGGCAACAGGCAGTGAATGGCAGAACGCCGTGTGAAGTGGAGGACCCGTTGGGGGCCCTCAGGCGGTGGTCAAGAGTGGGCGGTGTTAGCCCGCTTTCTTTGCTTACTTTCTTTGCGGCGGCAAAGAAAGTAAGTGCCGCCCCGCACAGGGGCGACGCATGAAGCACCGATAACAAAACGCGGATGCCAGCGAAACCACAAGCAAACCAAAACCAAACCAAAACCAAACCAAAACCAAACCATTACCGCCGCTGAGGCTTCAAAGCCGCCGACCACTTCATAGCCGGCAACTCAACACACCGATAAAAAACCCACGCAACCGCCACAGCAACAAGCAAAAACCCGAAGCTAGGCAAAATAGACACCTGCAAAGCGGACCGGAAAAACACCGACGAAAGGAGGACAAAAATCGGCAGATGAATCGAATACAGCGAAAAGCTGAAATCACCGAATCGGGACATGAGGCGAATCAAAGGCGTATCGCCATGACGCCGGCTCTTCAGTGCCTGAGCCAGATAGCATGCAAACCCAAGCGCCCAAAACTGAAACGCCAGATACTGGCCAAAATGAAACGCGGCACAGCCAAGCGCCGTCAGCAAAAGAGCCGCGCCATACATCAGCCAGGCCATACCGCGTCGCGAAGAAGAACGCTCATCACGCGCGACCTGCATTTCAGCGATCCACGCCCCAAGCGTCCACGAAAACCAGAACGACGTAAAAAACTGCAGATCATGGCGTTCAAACACAAAAACCGACGCAACATTGACGAGCAGCACGAGCCCAAGCACAGGCATCATCCCTAGCCGGCGGCGCAGCGCAAACAGCAGCGGATAAACCACATAAAACTGCACTTCCAGCGAAAGCGTCCACAACGCGCCGTTGGAACCATATGTCTTGCCCGCCACGCCCTGCAGCGAAAACAGATTGACGAGAAAAGCCTGCGGCCCAATATCGAGAATCTTGTGATTGACGGGCGGAAAGTGCAGGCTCGTCCAGTCGAGCGCCAGTGTCAGCAACAAAGCAGCAAACAGCACGGGATAAATGCGCGCAAACCGCCGCGCCCAGAAATTCATCGCGTCCAGCCGGTAAGCCGGATTCTTCGCCAGCCGCTGCGCCGCGCTACGATGAATGCAATACCCGCTGATGACAAAAAAAATCGGCACACCCGCGGAGCCCCATGCAATCGGCAGCGTCAGGTACGCCACGATCGTATTCAGATCGAATGACTTGCCGGCCACGTGGTGAAAGCTCTGCATTCCCACCCATTCAACCTGGCGGCAATGAAAATAAGCCACCAGCAACGCGGCAAAGCCTCGCATCGCATCGATGACGTGTTCCTTGTCGGCGACCTTCGCGTCGCTGCGCGCCGCCCGCCCAAAGGACAGGGACGAGCCAGTGGCGTCCAGTGCTGTATCGCTCATGCGCGGTCCTTCTCCGTAGATGACTGATCGGCGCGCAGCATGGAACACGCGGCACGCCCGCTTGCGTATCCTAGGTGAACGGGCACACAAAAAATCGACAAGAAATGTTTGGAATTATTTAATTGACCGTATTCGGATTGAATTATCCGTGATCGATGAAATCCCAATAGACATCTGAATTATTTGACGATTTTTTCATGTTAGGTTGATGCGGGGAAAAACTTTTGACAGGGGTGGGGTCATGAACCTGCATTTGATCGCCGGCGTCGCCGTGCTGCTGCTACTCGTCGCCGTGTCCGCATATCGGGAAGCCTTGCGCAACGAGCCGATCAGCCGTATCCGCATGAATCCGGAAAAGATGCCGCAGTTCGAAGAACACGAGTAACAGGGCACGGGCCACGCCCGTCTCGCCATCACGGCAAGATTTACGCAATGCGACGTTGCGCATGATTGGCGCGCGTCATTCTTTCCACATGCATTTCAAATGACGTCGTGCATCGCTGGAAGAACAATTTGAATTAATTTCCACACTCGTTCGAGTGCTTATTTCAGATAATTTTGCGCTAGTCTCTTTTCCAGCACGACAATGCGCCGCCTCTCACGGCGATTGCATACATTCAATCAAACCGAGTGGAAATGCATACCATGCTGAAAGTCACCAAAGCCGTCTTTCCTGTAGCGGGCCTCGGCACACGTTTTCTGCCCGCCACGAAGGCGAGCCCAAAAGAAATGCTGCCCATCGTCGATAAACCGCTGATCCAGTACGCGGTCGAAGAAGCGATCGCGGCAGGCATCACCGAAATGATCTTCGTCACGGGCCGCAGCAAGCGCGCGATCGAAGATCACTTCGACAAGTCCTATGAAATCGAGGCAGAACTCGAAGCACGCGGCAAGGAACAACTGCTCGAGCTCGTGCGCAGCATCAAGCCGTCGAACGTCGACTGCTTCTATGTGCGCCAGGCTGAAGCGCTCGGTCTCGGCCACGCCGTGCTGTGCGCAGAAAAGCTGGTCGGCGACAGCCCGTTCGCCGTGATTCTCGCCGACGACCTGCTGCACAGCGAAAAGCCCGTGATGAAGCAGCTCGTCGACGTGTTCAACCACTATCACAGCTCCGTGGTGGGCGTCGAAACGATCGCGCGCGAAGCGAGCCGTTCGTATGGCGTGGTCGACGGCAAGGAGTGGGAAGAAGACGTGATCAAGCTGTCGGGTATCGTCGAGAAGCCGGCACCCGACAAGGCGCCGTCGAATCTCGGCGTAGTCGGCCGCTATGTGCTGATGCCGACCATCTTCAAGCACATTCGCGCATTGAAGCCGGGCGCGGGCGGTGAATTTCAGCTCACGGATGCGTTGCAGTCGCTGCTGACGGAAGAGCAGGTGCTCGCGTATCGCTACTTCGGCACGCGCTTCGATTGCGGCAGCAAGCTCGGCTATCTGAAGGCGACCGTCGAATTCGCGCTGCGTCATCCGGAAGTGCGCGCGGAGTTCGAAGACTATCTGCAAAGCTATCTGCCCTTGCATCTGACCGCTGCCGCCGCCTGAAAGCAACGCCTGCGGCAACGACGGCGCGTCTACCCGCCGTCGCGCTGCAGGTCGATCGGCGCAAGCGCGCGCGTCATCCCAACGAAGCGGGCCCGCTGGCCGGGGATGCGCGTGCGAGTATTGCGCGCACCTCGTCGTCGGTGGTTTCGCTGAAGTCCGAATAGAACTGGCTGACGCTGAAGAAAAGCTCGGGAGCCGCGACGCAGACGAATTCGTCGACGTCGTCGCCGATGCGCAAGGCGGCATCAAACGGCGCGACGGGCAATGCGGCCACCAGCTTCGCCGGATGGCGGGCGCGCAATGCGCGCGCGGCCACTTTCATCGACGCGCCCGTCGCCAGTCCGTCGTCGACGATGATGGCGATGCGACCCGCCACGTCGATGCTGGCACGCTGCGGATCGCGAAACAGCGCCTCGCGTCGCGTGAGTTGCGCTTTTTCATCCGCAAGCACGCGTTCGAATTCTGGCTGCGACACGCCCGTGTCGCGCATCAGTTCGTCATCCACATACAGCGCGTCGCCCGATGCGATCGCGCCCATCGCCAGTTCGCATTGCCACGGCACGCCGAGCTTGCGCACGACGAGCACGTCGAGCGGCGCGCCGAGTGCGCGCGCGACTTCATACGCAACGGGTACGCCACCGCGCGGCAAGCCGAGCACGACGACATCGCTGCGTTGCGCGTATTGCTTCAGTTGATGGGCGAGCGCCCGGCCCGCGTCGGCGCGATCCGCAAATCGGCGGTGCATGATTCGCTCCCACGTCCGCTACCCATTCACTATAGGTCGTAGCGGCGGTCGCGCTACAGCACGTTGAGCATCGCGAGCGCCGACTCCTGCAACGGCCGCAGCACGCGATTGAGGGCCGCTTCCGAGGTCTCCTTGCCCATCGGCATGTTCGTGCTGAGCGCCGCGACGACCTCGCCGTGGCGGTTCTTCATCGGCACGGCTACGCCGCGCACGCCGATGTCGAGTTGCTGCTCGATCACGGCGAAACCGTCTGCCTGCGCGCGGCGGACTTTCTCCAGCAGGCCCGTCTTGTTCGTCACGGTGTGAGGCGTGAAGGGCGCAAGGGCGGTGTCGTTGAGCCACGTCCGCATGGCGTCCTGATCGCGGTGATAAGCGAGCAGCACGACGCCGGGCGAGGTGAGCGGGGCGGGCACGCGCGCGCCGAGCACGAAACCCGTCGTCATCACGCGCGACGTGCCATTGCGCGCAATGAACACCAGTTCCCAGTCGTCGAGCACGCTCACATACACCGACTCGTTGATGCTCGCGCTCAACTGCTGCAGATACGGCTGCACCGTTTTCGGCAAACGCGCGGAATCGAAATACGACCAGCCGACGCGCAGCACGCGCGGCGTCAGGCCATACAGCTTGCCGTCGCCCTGCACGTAGCCGAGATGTTCGAGCGTGAGCAGATAGCGGCGCGCGGCCGTGCGCGTCATGCCCGTCAGTTGCGCGGCCTGGCTCGGCGTGAGGCGGGCATGCTCGCTGTCGAACGACTCGAGAATCGCAAGGCCTTTTTCGAGCCCGGCGATCCAGTCGCGTTTGTCCAATGGCGGTCGGTTCATGGCTATCGCTCCCTGATTTTGCGCGGCTAACGTATCGGTACGCGCGATTATCGCTCACGACCGGGCGTTTGTTGATCGCGACCTGCAAGCACGATTGAGGGCGACACCTGCCCCGAAACGCTGCCTCCGACCACCACGAATCACGGGCAAAACCTTGCCGACACTGTGTCGGCGCCGCAACGGCCAGCCTGGTGCAAACCCGCGAAGCGCGCGTTAATCGCACATAAACGTGCGATTAACGCACGTTTTCATCTCCAGGAGCATTGCTCACCCCACGACGCTTGCCTATTCTTGAGCCACCTCGACGCCACCTCGCGTCACGCCACGCAGCACACGGCATGGGCATATCGAATGCGTCGCTCAGCAGCACAGGTTTCATCGACAAAGGTTCTGCCATGACTCACCCCACGAATCAGCCTTGCATCATCTCCGTCGCCATCACGGGCTCCGTGCCGCGCAAGAAGGACAACCCGGCCGTGCCGATCTCGATCCCCGAGCAGGTCGAAAGCACGCATGAAGCCTATGAGGCTGGCGCGACGCTCGTGCACCTGCACGTGCGCGACGAGGAAGAGCGTTCGAGTTCCGATCGAAACAGCTTCGCGTTGCTGCAGGAAGGCATCCGCAAGCATTGCCCGGACATCATCATCCAGTTTTCGACGGGCGGCCGCGGGCGCTCGTTCGAGCAGCGCGGCGCGATGCTCGATCTGCGGCCCGACATGGCGTCGCTGGCAACGGGCTCGGTAAATTTCCCGACCACCGTCTATGAGAACCCGCCCGATTTCGTGCGCACGCTCGCGCAGACGATGCTCGATCACGACGTCAAGCCCGAAATCGAAATCTTCGATCTGGCGATGCTTTACAGCACCGTCGATCTCGTTCAGCAAGGTCTGCTGAAAGAGCCCGTGCACGTGCAATTCGTGATGGGCGTGAAGAACGCGCTGCCTGCGCGCCGCGAGATTCTCGAATTTGAAGTCGCGCAACTGCAGAAGCTGCTGCCGAGCGCGACGTGGACGGCGGCAGGCATCGGCAGGCATCAGCTCGAAGTGAACCACTGGACGCTCGAACTGGGCGGCCATTGCCGCACGGGCCTCGAAGACAACGTGCGCTGGGACAAGGACACGCTCGCGAAAAGCAATGCGCAACTGGTGGAGCGCGTCGCGAAGCTGTGCGGCGAATATGGCCGTCCCGTCGCGACGGCGAAAGAGGCGCGCGAGCTGCTGGCGCTCAAGCCCGCTGCGCAGTAACGTTCTTTCATTCGAGCCAGACTATGCTTCGCTCCATTGCCACCGTGTCGGTTAGCGGCACGCTCGTCGAAAAGCTCGCTGCCATTCGCGCGGCCGGTTTCGACGGTGTCGAGATCTTCGAAAACGATCTGCTGTATTTCGACGGCTCGCCCGCCGACATCCGCAAGCGTTGCGACGATCTCGGCCTGAAGATCACGCTGTTCCAGCCGTTCCGCGATTTCGAAGGCGTGTCGAAAGAGCGGCTCGCGCAGAACCTGAACCGCGCGCAACGCAAGTTCGAACTGATGCACGAACTCGGCACGGATCTCGTGCTCGTGTGCAGCAACGTCAATGCAAACGTGATCGCAGACGATGCACTGATAATCGATCAGCTCGGCCAGCTTGCGTTGCTCGCTGAACGCGAAGGCGTGCGCGTCGGTTTCGAAGCGCTGGCGTGGGGCAAATACGTGAATTCGTATCGTCACGCATGGCGTCTCGTCGATGCGGTCGATCATCCGAGCCTCGGCGTGATACTCGACAGCTTCCATACGCTGTCGATCGACGATCCTATCGATCCCATCGCCGGGATTCCCGGCGACCGGATTGCGTTCGTGCAGATTGCCGATGCGCCGCTGCAAAAGATGGACGTGCTCGAATGGAGCCGGCACTACCGATGTTTTCCGGGGCAGGGCGATCTCGATGTCGTCGGCTTTGCGGACCGCGTGCTCGCAACGGGTTATGAAGGTCCGTTCTCGCTGGAAATCTTCAACGACGGTTTTCGTGCCGCGCCGACCGCGGCCACGGCAGCCGACGGTTATCGTTCACTGCTGTACCTCGAAGAGCAGGCCGCACACCGGCGTTCAGGCGCGAAGGCGACCCAGCCGCTCTTCACGCCGCCTGCGCCGCCTGCGCATTCGGGTTTCCAGTTCATCGAGTTTGCTGTCGATTCGACCAGCGTGCCGCGTCTCGCGCAGCGCTTCGCCGAAGCGGGCTTTCATGCGGCCGGCAAGCATCGCTCGAAAGACGTGACGCTGTATCAGCAAGGCGATGCATCGATCGTGCTGAACGCGGAGACCGATTCGTTCGCGAGCGAGTTCTTCCATCGCCATGGCCTGTCGCTGTGCGCGTCGGCGTTTCAGGTCGACGATGCCGCGCGTGTGTTCGAGCGCGCGACGTCGTTCGGGTATGCACCATTTTCGGGCCGTGTCGGACCGAACGAACGCGTCGTGCCGGGCGTGCGCGCGCCCGACGGCAGCCTGCATTACTTCGTCGATGCGCGGCCCGATGAGCCGACGCTCTATGAAGCCGACTTTGTCCTGTCCGCACAGGACGGCGCGCGCCAGCAGGCAGTGCAGGGCGAGCTGAAAAGCATCGATCACGTATGTCTCGACCTGCCCGCCGATACGCTCGATACATGGGTTCTTTACTTCAAGGCCGTATTCGGTTTCGAGGTCGAACCGGCATGGCTGCTTCCCGACCCTTACGGACTCGTGCGCAGCCGCGCGGTGCGCAGCGCCGATGGGTCGGTGCGAATCGTTCTCAACGCATCGGTGGACGGACGCACCTCAACGGCGCAATCGCTGCACACATATCGTGGATCCGGGCTGAATCATGTGGCATTTGTCACCGACGATATCTTCGCCGCCGTCGAACAGTTGCGCGCACGCGACGTTCGGCTATTGAGAATCCCGTCGAACTATTACGATGACCTTGAAGCACGATACGATTTCGCCGACGGCATCGTGACGCAGATGAAAGACGCCCACATCCTCTACGACAGGGACGCGCAGGGCGGCGAATTCTTCCATGTGTACACCGAGCAGATGGACGGACGCTTCTTTCTCGAAGTCGTGCAGCGCAAGGGCAGTTATGACGGATACGGCGCGGTCAATGCGCCCGTCAGGCTCGCCGCGCAGGCGCAACGCAAGAACGGCTAGACGCAGCGATACGCAGTGAAGGATCGCAAGGGTTATGTAGTGGTACTTACCCTTAGCGATCCGCGCAGCACCCGGTTTTCCCGCAACACACACGCTTTTCGTACGACCCGCAGCACCGGCGGCGACGGCGCACGCTTGTGCCTGTTTGCATCGTGTTTGTGCCCGCTTGTCCGCCGCCGATAACACCTAAACATAAAAGGATCAGGAGATGAAAAGACGTTACCCCGAAGTCAAAGCCGCCCTGGCTGGCGCCGCGATGCTGGCCACGCTGCCCGCATTCGCACAGAGCAGCGTGACGCTGTACGGCATTATCGATAACGGCATCGGCTATCAGTCGAGTTCGACGTCGCTGGGTTCGACTACAGGCGGCCACTCGGCCTTCAAGATGGTCACGGGCGTGTGGGCGGGCAGCCGCTTCGGCCTGAAGG
>NZ_JAAGPI010000049.1 GCF_017104715.1 Burkholderia sp. Ac-20365 | reverse complement strand
CGCTATAGAACGTGGGCGATGCGATCGCGCATGTGGCGACGCGGGAGTGTGAAGCGGGTGATGCGCCGATTCAAAGCGCTGGCAACGGGCATTGCATGGCAGAACGCCGTGTGAAGCGGAGGACCCGCTGGGGGCCCTCAGGCAGGCACAAGAATTAGCGGTGTTCAGCGGCTTTCTTTTGCCTACTTTTCTTTGCCGCGGCAAAGAAAAGTAGGTGCCGCCCCGCACAGGGGCAACGCTTGAAGCACCAGTAACAAAACGCGGATGCCATCAAAAACACAAGCAAACCAAACCAGCACAAACAAGAGCCACAAAAAGCAAAAAACCGGTACCCAAAGAGCACCGGTCCGGTAATAAAACAGCAAAAAACAGAAGAGGGGATCGAAGGGGCCAAGCCCCTTAAAAATCAGATACCAAAAGCTGGAACCCGCCCATCGGGCCCATACAACGCGCCTCGCTCAGGCCCAATAGCCACATTAAGCGCGGCGAGAGCCCGCCGGTTGTACTCCATGCGAGTACGAATCAACGCACCGTTAGTGGTATTAAACCGTTTAGCCCGCTCAACAGCCTTCTGCAACAACGACCACTGCGTTGCCAGACGGGAATCGGCAGCCACGGCCATCTCCATCCCCTTCCATCCAGCCGGATACCCAAGCTCCGTCAGCTGCGTATCACGCGCTTTCTCCAGCGTGGAGAGCCGCTCGACCAGCTCCATCTTCTTTTCGACGATGGGCGGCAGCGTCTCGATAGGATGCACCGTGGTCAACGCCCTCTCCTCAGCGGCGAGGACGGAAGCGAACAGCTCCACAGCGGAGTATTCGTCGATAACAGTGGCAAGCAGGGCGTCTTTCATCGCTATACAACTCGCTAGGCACCGGCTCGCGCGACACGCAACCCGGATTTGTCACAAAAGCCGCCCGGCCCCCGCCGCACCATCATCGGTGCGCCGATCAGTTGCCGGTCGACTGGCTCTTCTTCTGCAGCAGATCGCGTGCCGTCGCCAGCACGCCATCGGCGATCTTCCCGGAATCGATCGTCAACGAGCCATTCTTGATGGCCTGCTTGATCGACTCGACGTGCGCCGTGTCGATGTCCGACGAACCAGCGCTAGCAAGGCTTTGCAAATGCGACGACAGCCCCGACAGATTCACATTGGCAGCACCCGACGACGTCGCCGTCGTCGTTGCCGTGCCTGCGCCGCCCGTCGTAGCGGCGTCGCCTTGCTGCGTGCGCTGCAGCCCGTCTTTCAACGTCTGCAGGCTGGAATGGGTAGTGGAATCAACTTTCACGATTGGCTTCCTGAACGATTTGAATGTAATAACGGCATTCACATCGTCAACTTTAGCTCAACCGATCCGACACATTTTTCAAGATGTAACCACGGTAAGTTCTCGTCAGAGCTGGATTTCGACGGTTCCGCCGTCCTTCACGATGCCCTGGATGATCTGCCCATTGGCCGTCTTCACCCGCACCGGCTGGCCCGGCGACGCATTGTTCATCGCGCTGCCTTCCGACGAAATCGCAAAACCCTGACCCTGCGCAATCACTTTCACCGACTGTCCGATTGTTACCGCGTCCGCGCTCTTCAGCATGTCCCGGCGCAGCGGCAACCCCGCCGACACCCGCATCAGCGCAACCGAGCCGACGACCTGCGCCGGATCGGTAATCACCGCCTGCGGCAGCATCGTCAGATCGCCGTCGCGGGCCATGAGATCGGCGGCGGACAGCAGTTCACCCGGCGCGATCGAGCGTGAAGCGAGGAAGTACGTCGCGTGAATCGAAACCTTCGCTTGCAGGTAAAGCGTCCACGGACGCTCGCCCGAGCAGCGCACGCCGACCGTCGTGCGGCCCCACACGCGCGCGCCCGTCGGCAGGAACGGCTCGAGCGTCGTGCAGGCGGCGAGTCCGCGCGGAAACACGTTCGCAATCGTGATGTCGACCTTGCCCGGCAAGCCCGCCGACTGCTGCTGCAGATACGCGAGCGCGGCGCGGCGGATCGCTTCGCCGTCCTGTTGTCCGGCGGGCACCGGCGCGGCCGGTTGCGCGACAGCAGGCTGCGCGGCTACCTGGACTTGCGCCGGAGCGGCTTGCACGGCCGTTACGCCGACACGTGCCGGAACGCCGCGCAACTGGGCGGCCGCTGAATTGCCAGCGGGAGGATTCACTGCAATCGGCTGAACGCCCGCCGTCGGACGCGCCGCGGCCTGAACCTGAGCGGGCGCGACCACGACAGGCATCACCTCGCGCGAGGCTGGCTGGAGGCTCACGCGCATCATGCCCGGCGCGGGCCGATTCATATTCGTGGGTGCAACGGGCGCGGCCTGCTGCGCTGAAGTCTCGCCTGCGCCCGGAATCACGATCGCGCCATCGGCATGCGCGGCTTGTGCGAAGCGGTCCGTGTCGTTGCGCGTGTTCGTAAGCGTTGCGGGCGCAACGACCGGTGCAGCCGTCGCATTCATGCGCGGTGCGGCTGCTGCAGGCGTGGGCGTGTTGAGCCGCTCGGCCATCGCCTGCAGTTCGGCGGCGTTCTTCTCGCCTGGTCCTGCAATGACGATCGGGCCGCCGTTCTCCTGCGCATGCGCGATGGACACGGCCGCGCACGCGCCGACCAGCGCCATCGCCGACAGCGTCCGGACAGCGCGCGCACCCGTGCGGCGGGATCGGCGCGAAGCGGTGGCGGGCAAGGGCATGGTCGTTCTCCTTCTCTGATGCAACAGTACGAATCGCATTCTAGAGATCGCGCCTCTCGTGCAAACGGTGAATAGAGGCATCCTTCCCCGGCTATTCGTCCGATTAAGACTTGCGCACCGCCCGCACAATGCACCACATGCAAAAAGGCCATCCCGGTCAACACCTTCGAAACGCTTCTTGCCGAACAAGGCGAATCGATGGCGCGAAGCGGGAAGCCTCGGACCGTTCCACGGAGAACCCAATGCTGGACAAACTCGATCGCGAATTTGCCTTTGGCCGCCAGGCGCTCGATGTGCGCGCCTATCGGCAGGAACTGCTGTCGTCGAACATCGCGAACTCCGATACGCCTGGCTACAAGGCCCGCGATATCGATTTCGCTTCGTCGCTGGCGGGCGCGCTGAAGAAAAGCGGCGGCTCGACGGCGGGCGCGTCGAACAACGCGCCGCTCGCGATGACGCAACCCGCCGGCGTGTCGCAAGGCATGTCGATGGTGTCGACGGAGCCGGGCCATATGACCGGCACGGCGCGCCTGATTCCGACGGGCGGACCGACCGACGACTTCGGCAAGGTCGCCTACCGCAATCCAACGCAGCCTTCGCTCGACGGCAACACGGTCGATCTGGACGCCGAGCGTGTGCAGTTCGCCGACAACTCGCTGCACTTCGAGTCCGGCATGACGGTGCTGTCGCAGCAGATCAAGTCGATGCTGTCGGCGATCACGTCGAACGGTTAATGAAATGGCGCGGTTATCCATATAGATAGCCGCGCGCTGGATCAACGCTAAAAACTAACGCTACGGGATTAGTCGCCGGTGCGCCGGCAAGAGAGGTCGAAAAGCCATGCCATCCCTGATGAACATTTTCAACGTCGCGGGTTCAGCGATGTCCGCGCAGTCGCAACGCCTGAACGTGACCGCGTCGAACCTCGCGAACGCCGACAGTACGACGGGCCCCGACGGCAAGCCGTACAAGGCGAAGCAGGTCGTGTTCGCCGTCAACCCGATCGGCGGCGCGCGTACGGGCTCGGGCCAGCAGGTCGGCGGCGTGCAGGTGACGGGTGTCATCGACGACCCGACGCCGATGAAAACGTCCTACGACCCCGGCAACCCGGCCGCCGACGCAAACGGTTACGTCCAGATGCCGAACGTCGACCCGGTGCAGGAAATGGTCAACATGATTTCGGCCTCGCGCTCTTATCAGGCCAACGTCGAAACGCTCAACACCGCGAAACAGCTGATGCTGAAGACGCTCACGATCGGAACCTGAGGAGAGTTTCCTTGACTACCAGTACAACTATTGGCAACAACGGCGCGACGGTGTCGCAGACGTTGCTCGACACGATGAACGGCACCAGCAGCTCGTCGTCGTCCTCTTCGAGCTCGACGTCCAGCGCGACCTCGGGCAACGACCTGCAGAACACGTTCCTTCAGCTGCTGATCGCGCAGATGAAGAACCAGGATCCGACCAGCCCGATGGACAGCTCGCAGATGACCTCGCAGCTCGCCCAGATCAACACGGTGACGGGCATCGGCCAGTTGAACACGTCGCTGACCTCGCTCGCCACGCAACTGACGACCAACCAGTCGACCCAGGCCGCGAACCTGATCAGCTCGACGGTGCTCGCCCCGGGCAGCGACTTCTCGGTGGCATCGGGCAAGGCGACGGGCTTCGGCGTCACGCTCGCAGCCGACGCAACCGACGTGCAGATCACCGTCAAGAACTCGGCCGGCCAGATCGTCAACACGATCGACCTCGGCAAGCAGCCGGCCGGCACCATTCCTATCGGCTGGACGCCTGTCGACAAGTCGGGCAACGCACTGCCGGACGGCACCTACACGTTCACCGCGTCGAGCACGACGGCGGACGGCACGGGCTCGCCGACCACGCTGTCGGCAGCCACCGTGCAGGGCGTCATCAAGCAGCCCGATGGCACGCCGGGCCTCGTTCTCTCGAATGGCAAGACGGTCGGCCTCTCGACGGTTGCCGCCATCATCTAAACGCATTCAGCATCACCAGATACGGAGACCGTCATGGGTTACCAGCAGGGTTTGAGCGGACTGGCAGGCGCATCGAGCGACCTCGACGTCATCGGCAACAACATCGCGAACGCGAACACCGTCGGCTTCAAGCAGGGCGCAGCGCAGTTCGCCGACATGTACGCGAACTCGGTCGCCACGGCCGTCAACAACCAGATCGGCATCGGCACACGCATGTCGGAAGTCGAGCAGAACTTCTCGCAAGGCACGATCACGAGCGACGACATCGCGCTGCACATCGCGATCAACGGCAACGGCTTCTTCCAGATGTCGAACAACGGTACGGCGACGTACTCGCGCAACGGCGTGTTCCAGCTCGACAAGAACGGCTACATCGTCAACGCCGACGGCCTGAAGCTGATGGGCTACGCAGCCAACTCGAACGGCATCATCAACACGGCGGGCACGGTGCCGCTGCAGGTGCCGACGACGAACATTCCGCCTGTCGCGACGAAGGCCATCACGGCCGGCCTGAACCTGAACGCGCAGGACAACCTCGCGCTGGGCACGCCGACGGTCAATGTCACCACGACGGGCAGTCTGACCAGCAACGGCGCGACGATCACGGATGGGACGCAAGGCACGAACGCCAACAGCTATACGATTGCGTTCACGAGCGCGACGGCCTACACGATCACGTCCAGCGACGGCACGACCTCGACGGGCACCTATTCGGCCAACTCGCCGATCAAGCTCGGCAACGGTGAAACCGTCACGCTCGCCGGCACGCCGGCAAGCGGCGACTCGGTGACGATTGCGCCGAACCACACCGCCTTCGACCCGACCAACAGCGCGACCTACACGTACTCGACGTCGGTGCCGGTTTATGACTCGCTGGGCGGCAAGCAGCAGGTCGACATGTACTTCGTGAAGACGGCAGCCGGCACGTGGGACGTCTACGCCGGCAAGGACGGTAGCGTCTCGACCACCAAGGTCGGCACGGCGAATTTCGACACGTCGGGCAACCTGGTCAGCACGACCGACAGCACGGGCGCGGCCACCTCGACGCTGTTCGCCTTCAACTTCTCGATTCCGAATTCGGACGGTTCGGCGACGCCGCAAAACCTGTCGCTGAGCATTGCCGGCACGACGCAGTTCGGCAGCAAGGACGGTGTGAACGCGCTCACGCAGGACGGCTATCCGGCTGGCCAGCTGACGAACTTCACGATCGGCGCCGACGGCGTCATCACGGGCAACTACTCGAACTACCAGACGATGGCGCTCGGCCAGGTTGCGCTGGCGACGTTCGCGAACCAGAACGGCCTCGTCAACCTGGGCAACAACCAGTTCCAGGCGACGGCTGCTTCCGGCGTGGCCGTGATCGCGGCACCGGGCTCGACGAACCACGGCGTGCTGCAGGGCGGCGCGACGGAAAACTCGAACGTCGACCTGACGAGCGAGCTGGTGAACCTGATCACGGCGCAACGCGATTACCAGGCAAACGCGCAGACGATCAAGACGCAGCAGGCCGTCGACCAGACGCTGATCAACATCTAATCGCTGACGCCCCGACACCATCATGGACCGGCTCATATACACCGCGATGTCGGGCGCCACTCAGGCGCTCGAACAGCAGGCCGTGGTCGCGAACAACCTCGCGAACACCTCGACCACGGGCTTCAAGGCCCAGCTCGCGACGTTCCGCGCCGTGCCGATGGCGTTCGGCGACGGCACCACGATTCAGGACGACACCACGCGCACTTTCGTGCTGTCGTCGACCCCGACCGCGGACTACACACCCGGCCCGATCCAGCAGACGGGCAACCCGCTCGACGTTGCAATCCAGGGTCCGGGCTGGCTGTCCGTGCTCACGCCCGACGGTCAGGAAGCGTACACGCGCGCAGGCAACCTGCACGTCGACGCCAACGGCCAGCTGGTCACGGCCAGCAACATGCAGGTGGTAGGCGGCGGCGGTCCCGTGGCCGTGCCGCCCGGTGCGGAAGTGACGATCGGCACCGACGGAACGATCTCGGCGCTGATGCCGGGCGACCCCGCCACGACGATCGCGCTCGTCGATCAGCTGAAGCTGGTGAATCCCGCCCCTGGCGAGCTCAAGCATGGCGACGACGGTCTCTATCACACGGCTGACGGCAATCCCGCCGATGCCGATCCGAACGTCAAGGTCGCGGCGGGCGCACTCGAAGGCAGCAACGTGAACCCCGTGGCGGCGATGGTCTCGATGATCACCAACGCCCGTCAGTTCCAGATGCAGACCAAGATGATCGAGTCCGCCGACCAGAATGAACAGTCGGCCAACAAGCTGCTGAACTTCAGCTAATCCCGACGCAGATTTAACGGAACGCACGACGCTGCGCTCCACGGAGAAACAAGTGAACCGCTCACTCTATATCGCCGCCACGGGCATGAATGCGCAACAGGCGCAGATGGACGTGATTTCGAACAACCTCGCGAACGTCAGCACGAACGGCTTCAAGGGCTCGCGCGCCGTGTTCGAAGACCTGCTGTATCAGACCATCCGCCAGCCTGGCGCGAACTCGACGCAGCAGACGGAACTGCCGTCGGGCATCCAGCTCGGCACAGGCGTGCAACAGGTCGCGACCGAACGCCTGTACACGCAGGGCAACCTGCAGCAGACGGGCAACTCGAAGGACGTCGCGATCAACGGCCAGGGCTTCTTCCAGGTGCAGATGCCGGACGGCACGACCGCGTACACGCGTGACGGCTCGTTCCAGACCAACGCACAGGGCCAGCTCGTCACGTCGAGCGGCTATCAGGTGCTGCCCGCGATCACGATTCCGCAGAACGCGACGTCGCTCACGATCGGCAGCGACGGCGTGGTGTCGGTGACCACCGCCGGCTCGACGGCGACGACGCAGATCGGCTCGCTGCAGGTCGCCACGTTCATCAACCCGACCGGCCTCGACGCGAAGGGCGAAAACCTGTTCGCTGAAACCACGTCGTCGGGTACGCCGAACGTCGCGACGCCGGGTCTGAACGGCGCAGGCACGCTGAATCAGGGCTATGTCGAAGCGTCGAACGTGAACGTCGTGCAGGAACTGGTGAACATGATCCAGACCCAGCGCGCGTACGAAATCAACAGCAAGGCCGTGACGACTTCCGACCAGATGCTGCAGACGCTCAGCCAGATGCCCGTTTAAGCAGGCTGATAGTCAGAAACATTCAGGCGGTAATCAAGATGTCGCACTTCATTCGAAACCAGATCACTGTGCGCGGCGCGCGGGCAGTTTCCATGCTCGCCAGCGCGAGCGTGTTCGCCGCTGCGCTCGGCGGCTGCGCGCTCGTGCCGCGGGACCCGATCACCCAGCAACCGATGACGGCGATGCCTCCGACGCCGCCATCGCTGCAGGCGCCCGGCTCGATCTACAACCCCGGTTACGCTGGCCGGCCGCTGTTCGAAGACCAGCGTCCGCGTAATGTCGGCGACATCCTGACCATTGTCATCTCCGAAAACGTCAACGCAACGAAGTCGTCGGGTTCGAATGCGAACCGTGCGGGCGAGACCAAGTTCGGCGTGCCGACGGCGGGCTTCATGGGCGGCCTGTTCGGCAAGGTGAATCTCGACGCGACGGGCAGCAACGCGTTCAAGGCGACGGGCGGCGCGAACGCGTCGAACACCTTCAACGGCACGATCACCGTCACGGTGATCGGCGTGCAGCCGAACGGCAATCTCGTCGTGAGCGGCGAAAAGCAGATGCTGATCAACCAGGGCAACGAATTCGTGCGCTTCTCGGGTGTCGTCAATCCGAACACGATCAGCAACCTGAACGCGGTGTACTCCACCCAGGTCGCGGACGCGAAGATCGAATATTCGGCGAAGGGTTACATCAACGAGGCCGAAGACATGAGCTGGCTGCAACGCTTCTTCCTCAACGTTTCGCCGTTCTGATCATGGGTACGTTCTCTTTTCTCCGCCTGAACGCCGTTGCCGGTTTCGCCGCGCGCGCCTTCGCCGTGGTCGCGCTCGCATGCGCCGCGCTGCCCGTGACGACGCACGTCGCGCACGCGGAACGCCTGAAGGATCTCGTGCAGATCCAGGGCGTGCGCGACAACCCGCTGATCGGTTATGGCCTTGTCGTCGGTCTCGACGGCACGGGCGACCAGACCACGCAGACGCCGTTTACGACGCAGACGCTCGCGAACATGCTCGCGAACCTCGGCATCTCGATCAACAACCAGACGGCTGGTTCGAGCAGTTCGAGCACGAGTTCGCTCTCCAGCATGCAGCTGAAGAACGTCGCTGCCGTGATGGTGACGGCGTCGCTGCCCGCGTTCGCGCGGCCCGGAGAAGCGCTCGACGTGACGGTGTCGTCGCTCGGCAATGCGAAGAGCCTGCGCGGCGGCACGCTGCTGCTCACGCCGCTCAAGGGCGCGGATGGCCAGGTATATGCGCTGGCGCAGGGCAACATGGCAGTCGGCGGCGCAGGCGCGAGCGCGAACGGCAGCAAGGTGCAGGTGAACCAGCTGGCGGCGGGCCGTATTACGGGCGGCGCGATCGTCGAGCGCTCGGTGCCGACCACGATTTCGCAGGCGGGCACGATGCAGCTCGACCTGAACGACATGGATTACGACACGACGCAGCGCATCACGTCGGCGATCAACAACGCGTTCGGTTTCGGCACGGCTGTCGCGCTCGACGGCCGCACGATCCAGCTGCGCGCGCCGACCGATCCGGCGCAGCAGGTGCAGTTCATGGCGCAGTTGCAGAACCTCGACGTGAAGCCGGCACAGGCTGCCGCGAAGGTGATCCTGAACGCGCGCACCGGCTCGATCGTGATGAACCAGATGGTGACGCTGCAGACCTGCGCGGTGGCGCACGGCAATCTGTCGGTGATCGTCAATACGCAGCCGGTGGTGAGCCAGCCGGGCGCGTTCTCGAACGGTCAGACGGTCGTTGCGCAGCAATCGCAGATTGCGCTGAAGCAGGATAACGGCGCGCTCAAGATGGTGAATGCAGGTGCGAATCTCGCCGAAGTGGTGAAGGCGCTCAATGCGCTTGGCGCGACGCCCGCGGATCTGATGTCGATCCTGCAGGCGATGAAGGCAGCGGGTGCGCTGCGAGCCGATCTCGAGATCATCTAAGGAACAACAAGAATGAACTCCGACACGACGCGCAATGCCGCGAACGACCTGACCAACCGGTTTGCCCTCGACACGCAGGGCTTCGACGCGATGCGCGCCCAGGCGGCTGCGAATCCGCGCGAGGCGATGAAGTCGGCGGCCAAGCAGTTCGACGCCGTCTTCACGCAGATGATGTTGAAGAGCATGCGCGACGCGACGCCGTCCGACGGCCCGTTCGATTCGCACGACACGGCAACGTTCACGTCGATGATGGATCAGCAGCTGTCGCAGCAGATGTCGTCGAAGGGCATCGGCGTTGCCGATGCGATGCTCAAGCAGTTGATGCGCAACTCCGGCATGTCCGCCGACGATTCGAACGCGGGCAACAACGTCGCGCTGAACGCGCTGGCCAAGGCCTACGCGAATCCGGCCAACAACGGCGCGCTGAAGACGGGCCGCGGCTATACGGCCAACAGCGCACTGACACCGCCCGTGCGTGGCGACGGTTCATCGGACAAGGTCGATGCGTTCGTGGACAAGCTCGCTGCGCCGGCGCAGGCTGCAAGCGCCGCGACGGGCATTCCGGCGCGCTTCATCATCGGTCAGGCCGCGCTCGAATCGGGCTGGGGCAAGCGCGAGATCAAGAAGTCGGACGGCTCGACCAGCCACAACATTTTTGGCATCAAGGCCACCGACGACTGGAACGGCAAGACGGTTGCAACGGTGACGACGGAGTACATCAACGGCCGTCCGCAGCGCGTGGTCGAGAAATTCCGCGCGTACGATTCGTACGAGGAAGCGATGACCGACTACGCGAGCTTCCTGAAGTCGAACCCGCGTTATGCGCAGGTCATCAACAATTCGTCGCGCGATGTGAACGGCTTCGCGCAGGGCATGCAGCGCGCCGGCTACGCGACCGATCCGCACTACGCGAAGAAGCTCATCTCGATCATGCAGAAAATGGTGTGACGTGTGTGAGCGAGGCACGTCGATGCTTCGCTCACGGTCTTGCAGTCACCCGGCGGTTCAACCGCATCATGCCGGCGACGGGGCCATCTCGCACAATCAGACGGACGGGCCGGCCGCCCTGGGCGGCTGGCTTGAGCCGCGTTTTCTTCTGACTTTTTGCCATTTGTCATTTCTCGACCGTGAAGGGATTTCGCGTATCCTGTCTTCGTTGCGGTGTCAAACGTTTGCGGAAAATATTTCGTAAAGCAGTCTAAACTTTGACCCGCCGCTGCCGCTAAACAGACAGACCCGATACCGGAATGCTGGAAAAAAAGCCGGTCCCACGCGTGTTTCGCGACCCATGCAGGCAGGGCTGAGCCTTGATCTGACGTGTTCGCGCGACGTGCACGCAAGAACGATGAGAAATTGGCAAGGCCATGAATACCACCCAGTCGAATGGTGATGACCGCGATACGGAAGGCGTCGACTTTGGTCGGCGCAATCCGCTAGAGATCGGTGTGCAACTGCGCAACCTGCTCAATCGCGGCGATTTTCTGACCGTGCAGTACAAGGGCGGCCAGCTCGTGACGAAGATCCTTGAAGTGGACGTGCGAGAGCGTACTTTCACGTTTGACTGGGGCGCGCTGGCCGAGCAGAACCGCGGCCTGCTGTCATCGCCCGAGGGCCATTTCCACGCGACGCCGGATGGCGTGCGGGTGCACTTCGTCACGCAGACGCCGCGTGAGACGACCTTCGAAGGACGGCCTTCGTTCGAGGCCAACTTCCCCGAGGTTTTGTATTACGTGCAGCGGCGCGAGTATTTCCGCGTCGATGCGCCGTTGCTGGATCCTTACACTTGCCGCGGGCGCCTGCCGGATGGCGAGGGTTTCCGTTTCGAAGTGCAGGATCTTTCGCTTGGCGGGATTGCGATGCGCACGAGTGATGAGCGTGTTTCCACGCTTGAGCATGGTGTGCAGTTGCTTGATACCGAAGTGACGCTTGGTGCGCTTGGAACCTTGCAGCTCGATCTTGAGTTGATGTCGAATCGGGCTATTGATTTGCCTAATGGGACGCAGCGTTACACGCTAGGGTTTCGCTTCTTGTCTCTGCCGGGGAATGCTGAGAATACGCTGCAACGGTTGATTACCCAGCTGGAGATGAAGCGCCGTTCTCTTGCGAGGGCTTGAGGTTTTTTTGTCTTGCGACGCTTGGGTGGTTTGCTTGTGTTTTTGCTGGCGTCCGCGATTTGTTATCGGTTCTTCACGCGTCGCCCCTGTGCGGGGCGGCACCTACTTTTCTTTGCCGCGGCAAAGAAAAGTAGGCAAAAGAAAGCCGCTGAACACCGCTAATCCTTGTTTCCGCCTGAGGGCCCCCAACGGGTCCTCCGCTTCAAACGGCAACCTGCCTTTCACTGCCCGTTGCCAACGCTCTTATCGAGCGCCTCACCCGCTTCACACTCCCGCGTCACCACACGCGCGATCGCATCGCCCACGTGCTATGGCGGCAAACTGTGTGTCGGCTTTCGCGCCGTACACGCATTCACTCCGGACTGAAAAACACGATCGGTGTCGTAAGGGCGCTGAGGTGTGGAGTACTACGACCTACACACAGTTTGCCACCTGGGCGGCCGTAACCAGTCGCTGCCGCTGGCTGCGCTACGGGTGCTTGAAGCGGGTGAGGCGCCTATTTAAGGCGTTGGCAACGGGCAGTGAAAGGCAGAACGCCGTTTGAAGTGGAGGACCGGTTGGGGGCCCTCAGGCGGAGGTCAAGCACGGGCGGTGTTAGCCCGCTTTCTTTGCTTACTTTCTTTGCGGCGGCAAAGAAAGTAAGTGCCGCCCCGCACAGGGGCAACGCGTGAACTGGGCAAAACATCACGCGGATGCCAGCACCAGCGCCAGCAAAACCAAAACCAAAACCAAAACCAAAACCAAAAAAAACCGCGCGTACCGCGCATAAAACCCCCTTCGAGCCCTCAATCTTCCGCCCGGAAAGCCGATATACAAACTGTTCGGTCAACCTGGCGGAGCCGAAAAACCTCCGCCCCTTACGCCGTCTTTCAGGATGACGCATGTCCAGCAACCTCTTTAGCATCGGCCTCAGTGGACTCAACGCAGCCCAATGGGGGCTGACAACGACGGGTCAGAACATCAGCAATCAGGCGACGCCCGGCTATTCCGTCGAGCGTCCCGTCTACTCGGAATCGAGTGGTCAGTACACGGGCTCCGGTTTTATCGGCAGCGGCGTGTCGACGACGACCGTTCAACGCCAGTACAGCCAGTACCTGACGACCGAGCTCAACAACGCCCAGTCGCAGTCCGGCTCGCTTAACTCGTACTACAACCTGATCGCGCAGCTCAACAATATGGTCGGCAGCCCGACCTCGGGCATCTCCAGCGCGATCACGTCGTATTTCACGGGCATGCAGAACGTCGCGAACGATGCGTCGAATCCCGCAATGCGCCAAAGCGCTATCAGTACCGCGCAATCGTTGGCGGACCAGATCAACGCGGCAGGCGACCAGTACGACCAGCTGCGCGCCAACGTCAACACGCAGCTCGGCGATACCGTCAAGCAGATCAACACGTACAGCGCCCAGATCGCACAGCTGAATACGCAGATCCAGGCGCTCAGCGCACAAGGTCAGCCGCCCAACCAGCTGCTCGACCAGCGTGACCTCGCTGTGTCGAACCTGTCGCAGCTCGTCGGCGTGCAGGTCGTGCAGAGCGATACGGGCTACAGCCTGTTCATGAGCAACGGCCAGCCGCTCGTCGTTGCCGACCGCAGCTTCAATCTCACGACGGTCACGTCGCCGTCCGACCCGACGGAAACGGCCGTTGCCTACGCGGGTCTTGCGAGTCAAGCCGGAACGACGACGCCGCAAATCCTGCCCGACAGCACGTCGCTGGGAGGGCAGATCGGTGGGCTGATGACGTTCCGCAGCCAGACGCTCGACCCCGCCGAAGCGCAACTCGGCGCGATCGCGACGAGCTTCGCCGCCCAGGTCAACGCGCAAAACGCGCTCGGTATCGACCTGAACGGCAACAAGGGCGGCGCGCTCTTCACGGTTGGCAATCCGACCGTCTACGCGAACCTGAAGAACACGGGCGGTGCGACGCTGGGCGCCACGCAGACCAACCCGGCGCAGCCGGTGTCGGGTGATTATTCGCTGTCGTACGACGGCACGAACTACACGCTCACCGACCGCTCGACGGGCCAGGTGGTCGGCCAGGCCGCCAATCTGACCAATCCCATCGGCGGCATGCAGTTCTCGCTGACGGGCTCGATGAACCCCGGCGATTCGTTCACCGTCGAACCGACGCGCGGCGCGCTCAACGGCTTCGCGCTGACTACCAGCGACGGCGCGGCCATCGCGGCTTCGTCGCCCGTGCTCGTCACGAAGGGCACGTCGAATACGGGTACGGCGTCGGTCTCGCAGGGCACGGTGTCGGCAGGCTACACGCTGCCGAATACCACGACGACGCTCACGTATGACTCGACGACGGGTTCCATCTCCGGCTTCCCGGTCGGCTCGACGGTGACGATCGACGGTACGCCGCCGACCTCGTACAACATCACCGCGACGACGACGCCGGTGCCGTACAACCCGGCCACGGGTTCGTCGATGACGATCACGGGCAGCACGATCAACAACGTGTCGCTCCAGATCACGGGCTCGCCCGCGAACGGCGATACCTTCCAGATCGCACCGAACCCGGCGGGCGGCAAGGACGGCCGCAACGCGCAGTCGATCTCGAATCTGGTGACCGCGAAGTCGTTGAGCAACGGCACGCAGACGCTGACCGACTCGTACGCGAACTACGTGAACAACATCGGCAACCAGACGAACCAGGTACAGGCGGCGAACAAATCGCAATCCGCGCTGGTCACGCAGATCACGACTGCGCAGCAGGCGATTTCCGGCGTGAACATCAACGAGGAAGCGGCCAACCTGTTGCAATACCAGCAGCTGTATCAGGCGAACAGCAAGGTCATCCAGACGGCCCAGACGCTGTTCCAGACGATCCTCGGCATTTTCAATTGAGGCGTTGAACGACTATGCGCATCTCTACTTCGCAATATTTCGGCATGAACGTCCAGACGATGGACGATCAGCAATCCACGCTCGCGCAGCTGTATCAGCAACTGTCGAGCGGCGTGAGTCTCGCGACGCCGTCGGACAACCCCGTCGGCGCGGCGCAGGCAGTGCAGCTCAGCATGCAGGGCGCGACGCTCTCGCAGTACGCCGACAACCAGAACACCGCGCTTGCCGCGCTGCAATCGGAAGATGGTTCGCTGTCGAGCATCAACAACGTGCTGACGTCGATCAACACGCAGCTCGTGCGCGCGGGCGACGGCTCGCTCAACGACAGCGACCGCGGCGCGATCGCGACGCAGTTGCAGGGTCTGCGCAACCAGCTGATGGGTCTGGCTAACGGTACGGACGGCTCGGGGAACTACCTGTATGCCGGCTACCAGGCATCGACACCGCCGTTTTCGATCAACGCGAGCGGCGCCGTGCAGTACAACGGCGACAGCGGCGTGCAGTACGTGCAGGTGACGGGCACCCGTACCATTGCGATCGGCGATACGGGCCGTTCGGTGTTCCTGGGCATCTCGCCTGCGGGCAGCACGGCCGTGACGGCGGGCAATTCGGCCAACACGGGTACGGGCACGATCGGCGACGTGTCGGTGAGCAATCCGACCGATCCGACGAACCAGGACAAGTACACGATCAACTTCACATCGGCGACCACTTACACGATCACCGACACCACGGCGTCGACGACGACCGCGCCGCAGACGTTCGCATCGGGCCAGTCGATCTCGCTGGGCGGCGGTGGACAGAGCGTGACGATTACGGGTGCGCCGAACGCGGGCGACTCGTTCTCGGTGACGCCGGCGGCGCAATCGAGCACGGATGTGTTCGCTAACCTCGACAGCGTGATTGCAGCGCTGCAAACGCCGGTGGCGGGCACGAACGGCGCGGCGAACCTGACGAATTCGCTGGGTACGGCGCTGACGCAGCTGCACAACACGATGAACAACGTGACGACGGTGCAGACCTCGGTGGGCGGTCGCGAGCAGGAAGTCGAGGCGTTGCAGACGGTGACGCAGACGAACTCGCTGCAGACCACCAGCAATCTTGCCGATCTGACGCAGACCGATCTGACTTCCGTGATCAGCAAGTACACGATGACGCAGTTCTCGCTGCAGGCAGCGCAGCAGGGGTTCTCGATGATCCAGAAGCTTTCTTTGTTCGATTACATCGGGAATTGATGACGGGGCTGGGTGCCCGTCGTTTTGATTTTTTTCTCTGGCTGGCGCCTGGCTCTTTGGGTTTGAGCTGGGCGTTTTTGTTTTTTGGTTCTGGTTTGGTTTTGGTTTTGGTTTTGGTTTTGGTTTTGGTTTTGTCTTGCGACGCTGGGGTGGTTTGCTTGTGTTCTCGCTCGCATCCGCGTGATGTTTTGCCCGCTTCAAGCGTTGCCCCTGTGCGGGGCGGCACTTACTTTCTTTGCCGCCGCAAAGAAAGTAAGCAAAGAAAGCGGGCTAACACCGCCCGTTCCTGACCACCGCCTGAGGGCCCCCAACAGTTCCTCCGCTTCACACGGCAATCTGCCATTCGTTGCCCGTTGCCAGCGCCTTGAACAGGCGCCTCACCCACTTCAATCACCCGTAGCGCAGCGAACGGCAGCGACTGGTTACGGCCGCCCAGGTGGCAAACTGTGTGTAGGTCGTAGTGCTTCACACATCAGCGCTCTTACGACACCGATCGTGTTTTCGGGCCGTGACCGTGGTTTTCAGTACGGAGTGATGTGCGTATGCCGCGATAGCCGACACACAGTTTGCCGCTATAGAACATGGGCGATGCGATCGCGCATGTGGCGACGCGGGCGTGTGAAGTGGGTGAGGCGCTCAACAGGAGCGTTGGCAACGGGCAGTGAAAGGCAGGTTGCCGTTTGAAGCGGAGGACCCGTTGGGGGCCCTCAGGCGGAAACAAGAACGGGCGGTGTTAGCCCGCTTTCTTTGCTTACTTTCTTTGCGGCGGCAAAGAAAGTAAGTGCCGCCCCGCACAGGGGCGACGCGTGAAGCAGGCAAAACAAAACGCGGATGCCAGCGACAACACAAGCAAACCAAACAAAGCGTCGCAAGACAAAACAAAAAAACCTCAACGTAATCCAGCAGCAACCCGCCCCATCTGCTCAACCCCACTTTCAAAGATACGAGCAAAAAACGGCATCATATTCGGCAGCATCAGCTGAATCAAAAGCAACCCGGTGATTAGCGTCACCGGCAACCCAATCTGAAAAACCCCAATCTGCGGCGCAGCCCGATTAAGAATCCCAAGCGCGAGGTTAGTAATCAGCAACGCGGTAACAATCGGCAGCGACAGCAGCATGGCTGCACTGATCACCGTGCTACCCCAGCCAGCCAGCACCCGCCACCCGTTCGCCCCAAGCACATTCGCTGAAATGGGCACCGACTGAAACGTCTGGATCAGCGCCGACAACACCTGCAAATGCCCATCGAGCGCGAGAAACGTGAGCAGCGCAATCATGTTCACATACCGCGACATCACATCCGTCGACCCCGCCGAATGCGGATCGAAGAAAGTGGCAAAGCCGAGCCCCATGCTCAAACCCATGATGTCGCCCGCAGCCTGCACCGCGCCGAACACGATCTGCATCGTGAAGCCCAGCGCTACACCAATCAGGAACTGGTTGACGATGATCCACACGCCCTGCGCGGAAAACACCGTGACATGCGGCAACGCGCCGATAGTCGGCGCGACGATCAGCGTGATGAATGCCGCGAGACCGAGCTTCACGCGATTGGGCAGCGACTTCTCGCCGAATACGGGCGCCGTCGCCATCAACGCGAGTATCCGCACGAACGGCCACAGGAACGCAGTGAGCCAGACGTTCAGCTGTTCGTAGGTGACGGAAAACATCGAGCGTCGAAAGAAGGAAAGAGAAGGGCGCTCAGTTCGCGAACGTCGGAATGCTCGTGAACATGTGGCGCATGTAGTCGAGCATCTTTGCGAGCATCCACGGGCCGATCAGCACCAGCGTCACGGCAATCGCGAACAGCTTCGGAATGAACGACAGCGTCGCTTCGTTGATCTGCGTCGCGGCCTGGAAAAGGCTCACGATCAGGCCGACCACCAGCCCCACGAACAGCGGCGGCGCGGCCAGCAGCAAGGCGATATACATCGCCTCGTGCGCAAGGGTGGTGACTGTTTCCGGCGTCATGGCGTAACTCTCCCGGCTGGACCGACTTTAGACGAAGCTCTGCGCAAGCGAGCCAATGATCAGCTGCCAGCCATCGACCAGCACGAACAGCATCAACTTGAACGGCAGCGAAATGGTCGCGGGCGAAATCATCATCATGCCCATCGACATCAGCACGCTCGCCACCACCATGTCGATGATCACGAACGGAATGTACACAGTGAAGCCGATCTGGAAGCCCGTCTTCAATTCGCTCGTCACGAACGACGGCACCAGCAGCGACAGCGGCACGTCTTCCGGCCCCTGCATCGGCGCGGCATGCGAGATGCGCGCGAACAGGGCGAGATCGCTCTCGCGCGTCTGCTTCAGCATGAACGCCTTGAACGGCGCGACGCCGCGCTTCACCGCTTCGTCCATCTGGATCGTGCCTTCGGAGAAGGGCTTGTAGCCGTCGTTGTACGCCTTGTCGAGCACGGGCGTCATCACGAACAGCGTGAGGAACAGCGCGAGACCGACCATCACCTGGTTCGGCGGCGTGGTCGGCGTGCCGATCGCCTGACGCAGCAGCGACAGCACGATGATGATGCGCGTGAAGCTCGTCATCATCAGCACCATCGCCGGCAGGAACGACAGCATCGTGAGCAGCAGCATCGTCTGCACGCTCAGCGAGTAGGTCGTGCCGCCGTTCGGGCCGGGGCTCGTGTTGAAGGCGGGCAGGCCGTTGGCCTGTGCGTGCGACAGCGTCGGCAGCGCGAGCAGCAGTGCGGGAACCGCGAGCGGCGCAACCAGCGCGGCGCCCTTCAGGATGCGCTTTTTCATCGATGCGGAAGCCCGCGTGGAAGGCTCGGTCAGGACGTGGGAAGTCACAGCGCAGCCGCACTGCGCGTCGGATCGGTCGTACTGCATTACTGTTCTCCGCTTGCGCGTCGCTGGAAACGTTTGCCCGCTTCGTGTTTGAGCGCGTCGCGAAAGCGTTGTCCGAAGGTACCGTCAGTCTGGGCCGGGCCGCCATGGGGCGCCGCGGATGTGCCGGTGGGGAGGGCATCGCCGGTGACGGAGCCGGCGGGCATCGTATGCAACAGGCGCACGTTGCCGGGCGCGGCACCAAGTACGAGCCAGGTATCGCCGATTTCGACGACGGCCACGCGCTCCTTGCCACCGAGCGACGTGCCGCCGACCGTCTTCACGATTCCGCCGCGTCCGCCAGGCTGCAGGCCAAAGCGCCGCGCGAGCCAGGCGAAGCCGAACACGAGACCGATCACGACGGCAAGGCCGACGATCGTCTGCAACACGGCGCCGACGCCGAGCGACGGAACCGCAGTGCCCGCGCCGACGCTCGAGGCGATCTGCGCGGCGTTGTTGACGGCGTTCATGTCGGCGGCGTGCGCGAGATTGAAGACGCTCGCACCGGGCATCAGCACGGCCACGGCCACCGTCGACATGAAACGGGCGCGGCGCGCAAGCGGCATGCCGCCTGGTTGCGTCGCGGCCCGAAGTACAGCGTGTTTCATCGGTTCAGTTTCCGGATACGCTCGGACGGCGTAATGATGTCGGTCAGGCGAATACCGAACTTGTCGTTCACGACCACCACTTCGCCCTGCGCGATCAGGCAGCCGTTCACGAGCACGTCCATCGGTTCGCCCGCGAGGCCGTCCAGTTCGACCACCGAACCCTGCGCGAGCTGCAGCAGGTTGCGGATTGCGATCTTCGTGCGGCCGAGTTCGACGGTCATCTGGACGGGAATGTCCAGGATCATGTCGATGTCGTTGCGCGTCGTGGTCGGCTCGACCTTCGACAGCGGCTGGAACACGCCTGCCGTGGTTGCGCTCACGGCCGTGTTGTCGTTCTGCTCGGCGAGCGCACTCGCCCAGTCGTCGAGCGCCGCTTCTTCTGCGCCCGAACCGGGCAACGGATCATTCACCTTCGACTCTTCCGGCATGTCCATATCGGGTGTCGAGTTCAGCTCAGTCATATCCCGCTTCCTTCATCTGTTCCGCTGCGCTGATCATCTTCTGCACGCGCAATGCGTATTGACCATTGAAAATACCGTAGCCGCATTCCATCACCGGCACGCCGTCGACTTTCGCGGTGATGTGCTCGGGAATGTTCATGGGCAGCACGTCGCCCGCCTTCATGTTGAGAATTTCCTGGAACGTCACGGGGACCTGCGCGAGATCCGCCGTCAGTTCCACTTCGGCTGCCTGCACCTGCTGCGACAGCACGCGCACCCAGCGGCGATCCACTTCGAGCGCTTCGCCCTGGATCGGCGAGGACAGCACGTCGCGGATCGGCTCGATCATCGAGTACGGCATGCAGATGTGCAGCGTGCCGCCCGTCGGGCCGAATTCGATCGAGAACTGCGTGACGATCACGATTTCGTTCGGCGTGGCAACGTTTGCGAACTGCGTGTGCATTTCCGAGCGCACGTATTCGAACTGCAGCGGCCGCACGCTCTTCCATGCCGTCGTGTAGTGCTCGAACACGAGACCCAGCAGCTTGCTGATGATGCGCTGCTCGGTCTGCGTGAAGTCGCGGCCTTCCACTCGTGTGTGGAAACGGCCGTCGCCGCCGAACAGGTTGTCGACCACGAAGAACACGAGGTTCGGATCGAACACGAACAGCGACGTGCCGCGCAACGGCTTCACGTGGACGAGGTTCAGGTTCGTCGGGATCGGCAGGTTGCGTGTGAATTCGCTGTACTTCTGCACCTTCACCGGGCCGACGGAAATTTCCGCCGTGCGCCGCATGAAGTTGAAAATGCCGACGCGCAACAGACGCGCGAACCGGTCATTGATGATTTCGAGGCCGGGCATCCGGCCGCGAACGATGCGTTCCTGCGTCGCGATGTTGTACGGGCGGACGCCGGCACGATCGGACTGATCGGATGACGAGTCGGACTCGCCGGTGACGCCCTTGAGGAGGGCATCGACCTCCTCCTGGGACATGAACTCTTCGTGGCCCATTCCTATTCCTCGTACGTCCCTTCGGTGGCGCGGTTGAAGATCAAGTCAGTCAGCGCAGCGCGCTATTACTGGACGACGAATTCGGTGAACAGCACGTCGGAGACGTGCACCGGCTGACCGTTCGTTTCGGTCGGCTCTTCGATCAGCTTTTCGAGTTCCGTCGCCAGTGCTTTCTTGCCGTCGAGCGTCGCGAGTTCTTCGGGATGCTTGTTCGACAGCGCGAGCAGCACGCGGCTGCGGATCTCGGGCATGTGTTCGGTCAGATGTTCCTGCACTTTCTGGTCGGTGAGCTTCAGCGTCAGACCGATGCGCAGATAGTGCTGCTGGCCGTCGTCGGACTGCAGGTTCACCGTCATCGATTCGAGCGGGAAGAAGATGGGTGCGGGCGCGGGAGCCGGTGCTGCTGCCGTCGCGGCGGCGGGCGCGCGCTTCGACATGAAGAACCAGGTGGCGGCGCCGGCAGCGCCAGCCGCGACCAGGACGATCAGCAGGATCACCAAAATGCGCTTGACGAGCCCTGGAGAGGAGGGCTTCGCGTTGGCTTGCTGGTTTGCGGTCGTGGTTGCCATGAAATTGATTGCCTCGATGCTGTAGGTGAATTTTCAGGTGTCTGACGATGCTGCGATGGGTCGAAAAGAAGGGAGATTCAGGGTTAGCTCGGGTTTTTGGTTTTGTCTTGCGACGCTGGGCTCGGGTGCTTGTGCTTTCGCTGGGGTGCTGATGTGTTCGCTGGCATCCGCGTTTTGTTATTGGTTCTTCACGCGTTGCCCCTGTGCGGGGCGGCACCTACTTTTCTTTGCTGCTGCAAAGAAAAGTAGGCAAAAGAAAGCAGCTCACACCGAACCGCTTGACGATCGCCCCAGAACTTCCCGCGCCCTATCTGCGGCAAACTGTGTGCAGGTTTTCTCGCCTTACGCGCTATCACTTCGGACCTGGTCCGGAGTGCAAGCGTCAGCGGCAAGACGGCCTACACACAGTTTGCCGCAGCTTGGGCCGTTCCTGTTCCCCAGCGATGGTCAAGCGGCTCGGTGTGAGCCGCTTTCTTTGGTTACTTTCTTTGCGGCGGCAAAGAAAGTAACTGCCGCCCCGCACAGGGGCAACGTGTGAAGCACGACAACATCACGCGGATGCCAGCAAAAAGCCGAAAAAACCGAACCAGCGTCGCAAGACAAACAGCATCAGATCAAGCAAACGTATCAACCAGACCAACCGTGCGCCGCACCGGCATGCTCACCGTCGTCGTGCCGCCGTCGGCCACATCACCAATCCCAACCGCGCCGCTACGGCTACCGCGGCCACCGCGCCCGCCGCTGCTCTGCTGCTGGTCCTGCTGGCTGGCCTGCCGCGCAAACCCGTCGCTGACACTCGCGCTTCCCAACCCAATGCCGCCTTGCTCCATCGCTTCGCGCAGTTTCGGCAACGCGGCTTCGACCGCGTCGCGCACCTGCTGATGCTGCGAAACAAAAAGGGCATGTGCATGGTTATCGGCAACCTGGAGGACGACCTGTAGCGGGCCGAGGTCGCGCGGATTGAGCGTGAGTTCCGCCGTCTGCTGATGCGCATTGGTGAGGAACACGACTTTCTGGCTGAATGCGTCTTCCCAGTCGTGCGCGCCGACCTGCGGCGCAACGGTGTTGGCCATCGCGGCCAGGGCCGGATCGGATCCGCGGCTCGCCGTGGTCGCAGCGCTCGCGGACGCCGCCGCCGATGCGGCCTGGGTCGCGGCGAGCGCGGCATTTGCATCGCCACTCACACCTGCCACAGGGGCAGACTGCGCGACGCTCGCGCTGGCGGCGGCGAGCGTTTCAGCAGGGCTCGGCTGGACGGCGGCGGCAGCGGCCTGCGTCGTCGCAGCCGTGGCGTTGCCCGTCGTTGCGTCACCCTTCGCGTTGCGCAGGTCGGCAAAGGTGAGACCCTTGCCAGCGCCCGAGCCAAGACCGCCGAGCGTTGCGTCGCCCGAGGCCGATCCACCCGCATTTGCGGATGCCGCGGCGCCGGTTGCGGGTGCTGCGCCCTGGCCGCTCGCCATCGCGGCAAAGGCGGCCTGCAGGGCGTCTTGCGTCGTCTTCGGATCGAGCGAGGCGATCTTTTTCGACGGTGTCTGGATCACCGGTGTGGTCGTGTTGCCGGCCACAGCAGTTGGATCGGTGGTCGCAGGTTGGGTGGCGGCCGTCGCTGCGTTGGCGGCATCGGCTGCACTGCTTGCCTGCGCCTGAGCTTGCACGGCGGCTGCTGCGGCCGCGGCGGCGGCGGCCGTTTCGGCGGCAGCGGCGCTGGTGGTCGGCGCGGAGTCGTCCTGTTTCGACGCCGAGTCGGTCTTGTCCTTGCCGCTCGTGCCGTTGGCGCCATTCGTACCATTCGCGCCGTTCGACGCGTCAGTCTGCTGCGTGCCGTCGCTCTGGCTCGCGGACTTCGTGCTGTCGGTGTTGTTCGAGCTGTCGGACGCGCTGGCGCTGTCCGAAGGGTCCTTGGCGGGCGGCACGTCGTGCACGCTCGAACCGTTCGATGCCGACTGCGACGGCGCGGGCGCAGGTGCCGGCGCGGGTGCAGGGGCGAGGGCTGCCTGGTTCTGCGCGCTGATGCTTTGCTGCAGCGTGGCCGAGAACGGCAGTGCGCTGCCGGCGTTCGCGCTGTTCGATGCGCTGCTGCCCGAAGAGCCGCTCGTCGAGCCGAGCAGCGAATTGATCAGTGAAAGAGGCGACATGCTGGATCTCGTGTGGTCGTGTCAGTCCCGTTGCGCGCCGCATTGCATCGCGGCGTGAGGCGTCTTCAAGCGCCTTCGGCACGCATCCGGAGAATTCGTGCGCCGAACTCGTCGGCGTCCCGTTGCTCGCGGCGAGCCGCGACTTTTGCTTCGGCGGCGACGCCGCGTGCTTCCAGTACTTCGTAAGAGCCGAGCTTCTGCTTGCTGCGCTGCCATTCCGGCTTGGCCGCTTCGACGCGCGCGGTTGCCGTCGCCAGCAACTGGCGCTGCTGTTCGATCGCGGCATCGAGCGTGTCGATGAATGCCTGGAAATTGCGCATGTTGCCGGCGGGCATGCCCGCCTTGGCCGTTTCCGTGAAGCGGCGGTGATACTCGTCGCGGTATTCGACGAGCGAGTTCAGCTGCGCTTCGACGTCGTTGCGCTCGCGCTGCACGCGGCCGAGCTTGCGCGCGGCGGCGTCCACGTCGTCCTGTGCGAGGCCAATCAGCGTCTTGATCGGAAAGTGCTTGCTCATTGAGTCTCTCTCCTTAGCCGAACAGCGAGTCGAGGTGCGCGATGCTCATATCGAACCCGGCGCTTTCGCGAAAACCTTGTTGCAGGAACGCTTCCATCCGCGGATACAGCGCGATCGCCTTGTCGAGCACGGCATCGCGTCCCGCCGAATACGCGCCGACGTTGATCAGGTCGCGGTTGCGCTGGTAGCGCGACAGCATCTGCTTGAACTGGCGCGTGCGGTCGAGATGCGCGTCGCTGATGAGCGACGTCATCGCGCGGCTGATCGACGCTTCGATGTCGATGGCAGGATAGTGACCGGCTTCGGCGAGCGCGCGCGACAGCACGATATGGCCGTCGAGAATCGCGCGGGCCGAGTCGGCGATGGGATCCTGCTGGTCGTCGCCTTCCGTCAGCACGGTATAGAACGCGGTGATCGAGCCGCCGCCTTCGGGGCCGTTGCCCGTACGCTCGACGAGCGCAGGCAGCTTCGCGAACACGGAAGGCGGATAGCCCTTGGTCGCGGGCGGCTCGCCGATCGCGAGCGCGATTTCGCGCTGCGCCATCGCGTAACGCGTCAGCGAATCCATCAGCAGCAGCACGTGCTTGCCCTGATCGCGGAAATATTCGGCCAGCGACGTTGTGTACGCGGCGGCCTGCATGCGCAGCAGCGGCGAGACGTCCGCGGGCGCGGCCACCACGACCGAGCGCGCGAGACCTTCCTCGCCGAGAATCTGCTCGATGAATTCCTTCACTTCGCGGCCGCGTTCGCCGATCAGGCCGATCACGATCACTTCCGCGCTGGTGTAGCGCGCCATCGTGCCGAGCAGCACCGATTTACCGACACCCGAACCCGCGAACAGCCCCATGCGCTGGCCGCGTCCGACGGTGAGCAGCGCGTTGATCGCGCGCACGCCGACGTCGAGCACCTTGTGAATCGGCTCGCGATGCAGCGGGTTGATCGTCGGCGCGGTGAGCGGCGCGTCGTTGCGCGCGTTGAGCGGGCCGAAGCCGTCGAGCGGCCGGCCCGATGCATCGACCACGCGGCCGAGCAGTTCCCAGCCCACGGGCAGACGCTTCGCGCCCGCCATCGGATCGGCGATCGGCGCGACTTCGAGCGGATAGACGCGCGCGCCGGGTAGCAGGCCGGCGACTTCCGTCGTCGGCATCAGAAAGAGTTTGTCGCCGTGAAAGCCGACCACTTCGGCTTCCGCCATTGCGCGCGTGCTGCCGGGCGGCAGTTCGATCATCACTTCGGCGCCGACCGCGAGGCGCAAGCCCACGGCTTCGAGCACCAGACCGGCGGCGCGCGTCAGGCGTCCACAGGCACGCAGCGGGCGGGCGATCTGGTTGCGCTCGCGCAGACCGTTCAAACGATTGCGCCACGCCTGCAGATGCGGATTGGAGGCGAGTGCGGGATCGGGCTCGCGCTTCGGCTGAGCCGCCGATTCACGGCTCGCAGGCGCGGCAGCGGGATGCGGTGCGCCCGCGCTGGATTCCGTGGAAGACTGTCCGTCGACGCCGCCCGAGTGGGCTTCCGAAATCGCGGATTCCAGCGCCGCGAGCGACTCTTCCATCTGCGCGACGGTGAGTGCTTCAGCGCCGAACGACGCCAGCGCCAGTTCACGCTCGAGCGGCGTGAGGTCGCTGTGCTGGATGTCTTCGATGGTCGGCTTTACCATGTGCTCGCCTTGCCGAGCGCTGCGGCGACGCGCTCCCAGCGCGTGCCGATGCCGGCGTCAACCTCGCCCGTCGTCGAGACCGCGCGGCAGCCGCCGCGTTCGATCGCGGGGTCGGTGCGTACGGTCCAGCCGCGCGTCTGCAGTTCTTCCAGCAGATACGCTTCGACGATGGGCAGATCGGCGGGGCTCACGATCAGAGCGGGCGCGCCGACCAGCGCCGGTTCTGTCGCCATCACTTCACGCGCGGCGGCGATCAGCGCCGTCGGGTCGTGTTGCACGTGCTGGCGAACCACTTGTTGCGCGATGTCGAGCGCGAGCGCGACGATCGTTTCCGACAATTCATGCTGCGCGTTGTCGAGCGCGGCCTTGAAGGTTTCGGCGAGCGCCGCGATCTGCGAGGCTTCGGCACGTGCTTCCGCCTGGCCCTGCTCGAAACCTTGCGCGCGGCCCTGCTCGTAGCCCGCCTGATAGCCGAGCGCCTGGCCGGCCACATGGCCGGACGCGACGCCTTGCGCGTGCGCGGCATCGCGCAGGCGCTGCAACTCGGCTTCGAACGCACCGTCGTCGACTTCCGGCTCGGGCTGCTCCGGCACCGGATCGAACGAGGCCATCTCCCAGCGCTGGTAGGCCGAGAGGCTCTCCTTGCGCGTGGAGTCGTGCTCAGACATATGCATCTTCTGCCTTGCCGCCGATCACGATAGCTCCGGACTCGGCGAGATTGCGCACGACCTGCAGGATCTTGCGCTGTTGCGTTTCCACTTCCGACACGCGAACCGGGCCGCGTGCGTCGAGGTCTTCCGCGAGCAGCTCGGCTGCGCGCTGCGACATGTTCGACAGGAATTTCTGGCGCAGTGCGGGCTGCGCGCCCTTCAGCGAGATGATCAGCGTTTCCGACTCGACTTCCTTCAGCAGCAGCTGGATCGCGCGGTCTTCCAGGTCGAGCAGGTTGTCGAACACGAACATCTGGTCGATGATCTTCTGCGCGAGTTCCGCGTCGTACTGGCGGACGTTGTCGATGACCGACTCTTCGTGATTGCCCGGCAGGAAGTTGAGAATTTCCGCCGCCGTCCGGATGCCGCCCATCGGGCTGCGCTTCAGGTTGTCGCTGCCCGAGAGCAGGCCCGTCAGCACGTCGTCGAGTTCGCGCAGCGCAGCCGGCTGGATACCGTCGAGCGTCGCGATACGCAGCAGCACGTCGTTGCGCAGACGTTCCGTGAAGCAGGCAACGATTTCCGACGCCTGATCGCGGTCCAGGTGCACAAGAATCGTCGCGATGATCTGCGGGTGCTCGTTCTTGATCAGTTCGGCAACGGCGGCCGAATCCATCCACTTCAGACCTTCGATACCGCTCGTATCGCTGCCTTGCAGGATACGGTCGATGATCGCGCCCGCCTTGTCGTCGCCGAGCGCCTTGGTCAGGACCGAACGGATGTAATCGTTCGAATCGAGCGACAGGGCAGTGTGCTTGTCCGCCTCGGAGACGAACTCGTGCAGCACTTCGTCGATCTGCTCACGCGTGATGTTCTTCAGCGACGCCATCGCGACGCCGATCTTCTGGACTTCGCGCGGACCCAGAAACTTGAATACGCTCGCGGCTTCTTCCTCGCCGATCGACATCAGCAGGAGCGCGCTCTTCAGTACGCCTTCAGTGCTCATCGGACACCCAGCTCTTCACGACGGTTGCAACGATCTTCGGATCCTGACGCGCGATCTGACGCGCATATTCGAGGTTCCGCTCATATTTGGCCTTGTCGCTTTCCAGCGAGACCAGTGATCCTTCGACTTCTTCTTCGGCGGCCAGCGCGGCTGCGCTCGGCGGCAGGCCATCCAGCACCGGCTCGTCGGGCGACGGCAGCGCGGCGACAGGCTCCGGCGGCGGCGGGAACGCGCGGCGCAGCGCCGGCTTGACCATCACGAAGTACAGGAACAGGGCGACGAGGCCAATGCCCACGTAAGTCGCGATCTGCTTGTACATCGCGATCATGTCCTTGGTGCGCCACCACGGCAGGTCTGCATCCGGATCGACGATCTGCGTGAACGCGCTGTTCACCACGTTGACCGAGTCGCCGCGGGACTGGTCGAAGCCCATCGCGTCCTTCACCAGTTGCGTGACCTGCGCGAGCTTGTCGGCGGGAACGGGCTGCATCGTCGCGTGGCCCTTCGCATCGACGACGCGCATGTAGTTCACCACGACCGCCACCGACAGACGCTTGATGCCGCCAATCGCCTTTTCCGTATGGCTCACGGTCTTGTTCAGCTCGTAGTTGGTGGTTGCGTCCTTGCGATCGCTGATGGGCGTCGTCGACACGCCGCTCGCGCCGTTCGCGCTGGCGGTGATCGGCGCGGACGCCGGTTGCGGCGGCTGGTTCGACAGCGCGCCCGGCACGCCCGAGGCGCCGCTCTGCGACATTTCGGTTGCCGTGCTGGTCTGCTGGCTGCGGATCGCGGTTTGCTGCGGGTTGCTGTTAGGGCCGTAATCTTCCGACGTCTGTTCGCCCTTCGAGAAATCGATATCCGCGCTCACCGACGAATGCGCATTGCCCGAGCCGAACAGCGGTCCGAGGATCGCGTCGATGCGCTGCTGCGTGTTGCGCTCGATCTGCTGCACATACTTGAGCTGCGTCGCGTCGAGGCCGCTGCCGTTGGCGCCTGCTTGCGTCAGCAGGTTGCCGTCCTGATCGATGATCGTCACGTTGCGCACCGGCATGTCGGGCACCGCCGACGACACCATATGCGTAATGGCTACGACCTGGCCTTCATCGAGTACGCGGCCCGGGTACAGATTGACCAGCACCGACGCCGACGGCGCTTCGCGGTCGCGCACGAACACGGTGGGCTTCGGAATCGCCAGATGGACGCGCGCCGTCTTGACGGTCGAGATGGATTCGATCGTGCGCTGCAACTCGCCTTCGAGCGCGCGCTGATAGTTGATCTGCTCGGCGAACTGGCTGATGCCGAACTTCTGGTTGTCCATCAGTTCGAAGCCGACCGAGCCGCTCTTGGGCAGACCCTGCGATGCCAGACGCAGACGCATTTCGTGCACCTGGTCGGCCGGGATCAGGATGGCGCCGCCCGCGTCCGAGAACTTGTACGGCACGTTCGCCTGCTGGAGCGCGGCAACGATTGCGCCGCCGTCCTGATCGGAGACGTTGCTGTAGAGCACCTTGTAGTCAGGCGCACGCGACCACAGGATCAGCCCGGCGATCACGGCGACCAGCACCGCGACGGCGAAGATCAGCGGCGCGCGCGGGTTGCCGCGCATCTGCGACAGCGAGGTCGGGATGCCCGGGAAGCGCGTGGCGAAACCGCCCGTGCCGCCCAGGTCCATGCCTGCGCCGCCTGCGGCTGCTCCCGCTGCGCCCGGCTGCGCGCCGGCGAGGCCCATGCGGGCGTCGGGGTTGATCAAAGAGTTGGCTGACGAATCCATGCGTCGGGTTTCTCCGGAATGCTTTTGCGTTCTGCGGCTTACGGCGCCTTACCAAGGCTGCCGACAGAGACTTTCACGCTAGGGATTATCCGCATGGTCACGCAACCCGATGCGCCGAATAGCGGGGAGTTTCCCCCTTACTTTCACGGCTTTCGCGAAAGGCCCGCTGATATGCTTCCTGTCCAATTGGTGCATGGCGCGCACGCTCGCCTGCATCTCACCCTGGAGAGAACATGACTGCACCCATCAATCCGCTTCAGTCGGCCTTGCAGCAGATGCAGGAGATGGCAGCCCAGGCCACGGGCGGCAGCGCCCCGGTGGCGAACGAATCCGGTGCCGCAACGGCAGGCGGTTTCGCGTCGGCCCTGAAGGCCTCGATCGACAAGATCAGCAACAACCAGACGAGCGCGATCGGCGAAGCGCACGCGTTCGAACTCGGCGCGCCGAACGTGTCGCTGAACGACGTGATGGTCGACATGCAGAAGGCCAATGTCGGCTTCCAGTTCGGTCTGCAGGTGCGCAACAAGCTCGTGTCGGCCTACAACGACATCATGCAGATGGCCGTCTGACGACCTGCGGCGTGCGGTTTTGCGCTGCACCGCACTGGTGCGGCGGCTCGCGGTTCGTAGCAGCCCCGCGCGTGAACACGGCACCCCGGCGCGGTGCCGTGCGCGTTTTCTGACGCTTCCTTCCAGCGGGCTAAAGCTTTATTCGTACGAACCGATAACCTTGTTACAAGGGCAGGCCGGAACACATGCGACAGGGTCGCGCGACGCTCCGGCGGGCCGTCCGCTGTCAGTCTGATCGTCATCTGCAATACAGGAGGAGCGCCGATGTTTTCCCCGGGACACTCTGGAGCCAGTGCCTACGCGCGCGTTGGCGTGGAGACAGGGGCGATGGGCGCAAGTCCGCATCGCCTGATCGTGATGCTCTACCAGGGAGCGCGCAAAGCCGTCGCGCAGGCCCGCATGCATTTGCAGCAGGGCGACGTTCCGGCGCGCGGCGAGGCGATCGGCAAGGCTATCCAGATCATCGGCGACGGGTTGCAGCAGGCGCTGAACATCGAAGCCGGCGGTGAAATCGCGGAGCGTCTCGACGCGCTCTATGGCTATATGACGCGGCGACTGCTCGAGGCGAACCTCAAACAGAGCGAGGCGATGCTCGTCGAAGTCGACGGGTTGCTGGCCACGCTCGAGGAAGCCTGGATCGGAATCGCACCGGAGATTGCGCGGATGGCGATGCAGTCGTCCGCCGAAAGCATGAGATGAGTTCGAACGCAGAATATTTCGCCCGCTACGACGCGATTGCAGCGATTTCAGTCCGGATGGTGATGGCAGCGCGCGACGCGCTCTGGAACGATCTCGTCCTGTTGCAGGACGAGTACCGGCATCTCGTCGACGCGTTGAAACACGCGGAAGACGGCGTGCGCCTGTCCGATGACGAGCGCTCGCGCAAATTCGACCTGATTCGCCAGATCCTCGCCAACGACGCGACGGTCCGCGATCTCGCGAACCCGCGCATGGCCAAGCTGCAGGCGCTGTTCGCGCCGAGCCGCCCGGCCATCGTGCTGAAAGAACTTTACCAGGCGCGCTAAGCGTCTTTATCACGTCCCATAGAGCCGCTAGCGGCCACGCAGCGTCAATGCGCGAGAGGAAGCGGGCATGAACGGAATCGACACGGCGGTGGCTTCGCTGCTGGCTAGCCGCATCGACAGCCTGCTCGCCGTCGGCTCGCGCGCCGGTGCGACGGCGTCGCAGACGGACGCGTCCCTCAACGTCAAGACTCCACCCGCTTCACCCATTGCGGCGACGCCTGCCGCTTTGCCGGCATCCGCGCAGACGGTGCTGTCGGTCGTCGCGCTGACGCTCGATGCAATTACGCGTTCCGGCGGCGAGGCGACGCCGGCGCTGGTTGGCCAGACTCCGGTGTGGGCTGCCGCGCCGGCCATCGACATTGGGCCTTTGCCGCTGTTCGACACGGGCGCGGGCGTGTCGCAGGCGGCGGGTGCGGGCAACGCCGCAGCGGGCTCGCAGGCGCAGGGCGCGAGCGGCGCGAATGCCGCGCAGGGTTCGGCTGCCGCGTCGAATATCGTCGCCGCGCCGTTGCCCGTGGCCGAACTCGCGGCGGCGCTCCGGCGCACCGTCGACGAAAGCGGACTGTTCTACGAATCGCATCTCGCGCAATGGCTGTCGGGGCAACGGCCCGTCGAATCGCTCGCGGACGAGGCGCAGAACCGGCTATCGAATGCGGCCTCGCAATTGCCGCTCGATCTGCCCCACGACGCCGACGATCCCAACTCATGGGCGCAAGGCCGGCCGTCGGGCAACACGGGCGCCGCCGCGTTCGCGGCCGCGGTCGCCGCTGCGCGCGGCACACCGGAAGGGCCGCATACGCAGTCGGCGCGCTTCACGACCTTCGATCTCGCGACACACGAACTCATCGATACGCCCGGCGAATCCGCGCGCACCGCGCCGAACGCGGCGGCAGCGCATGCAGCCGGCCTGGACGACGCCAATGCGCGCCAGCAGCAGTCGATGACGGACGCGTTGCATCCCGCGACCATTCCGCTCGTGCGCCAGCAGCTGGACCTGCTCGCGACGGGGCAATTCCGCTGGACGGGCGAAGCGTGGCCCGGCGCGCGTCTCGACTGGACGATCGAGCAGGACGGCGACGAATGGCGGCGCAGCGGCAACGGCGCCGCTTCCTCCGACGACGAATATCCGTGGCGCACGCGCCTCACGCTGTCGCTGCCGACGCTCGGCACCGTCGACGCCGAACTCACGCTGACCGGCGCACGGCTTGTCGCGCGTGTGCAGGCGAGTCCGGGCGGCGCAGCGCGGCTCGCGGCGCAGGGCGACACCTTCCGCCAGCGTCTCGCCGATGCAGGCATCGAATTGAGCGGCCTGTCGATTCGCGAGATCGGCGGAAGCATGCCGGCGGGCGGCGCGGCGGCGGCTGCCGCAGCGGCGTCGGCGTATGCGCGCTCGACGGCGGACAAGCCGACGCGGACCGACGCCGGGGATTCTGATTGGGATCTGCAATGAGCCGCACGAGTCGCAAGAGCGCAGCGGCGCTGGTCTACGATTCGCACGGTCACGACGAGGCGCCGCGCGTCGTCGCGAAGGGCTACGGAATCGTCGCCGACATGATCGTGCAGCGTGCGAAGGAAGCGGGGCTGTACGTGCATCAGTCGCCCGAGATGGTGTCGCTGCTGATGCAGGTCGATCTCGATTCGCGCATTCCGCCGCGGCTGTATCAGGCCGTCGCGGAACTGCTCGCGTGGCTGCATCGGCTGGAAAGCGGGGCGGCGGATCTCCCGCCTGTCACCGACGTCGTCGTTGCCGCGTCTTCGCCTGCGCCTTCTCCTCCTTCTTCAGATCCGGCCAGCGAGATTTGACGCCGGGCGTCAGAACCGCAGCATCAGGCTGAGCAGCGCGCGCACGCGTTTGCCGTACGGCGGCGCGATCAACCCGCGCCCGTTGAAGCGCGCCTGCGTCAGCACCGGCTTCATTTTCGAGAACGTGACGAAGCCTTCATATCCGTGATACGCGCCCATTCCGCTTGCACCGACGCCGCCGAACGGCAGGCTTTCGCACGCCAGATGCATCAGCGTTTCGTTGACCGACATGCCGCCCGCGATGGTTTCGTGCGTGACGCGCGAGATCGTCGTCTTGTCGTCGTCGTACAGATACAGCGACAAGGGGCGCGGGCGCGCGTTGATGTAAGCGATGGCGTCGTCGAGCGAATCGTAGGGAATCACGGGTAGCAGCGGCCCGAAAATCTCTTCCTGCATCAACAGGGTGGAATCAGGCGCCTGCGTCACGGCGACAAGCGGGAAGCGGCGCGCGGCGGCGTCGGGCGCGGCATCGGTGAGCGCGTGCAGTTGCGCGCCCTGGTCGCGCGCTTCGTCGGCGAGACGTTGCAGGCGTTCGAAATGGCGCGGTGAAATGATCGACGTGTAATCGGTGTTGCGCGCGAAATCCGGATACAGGCGCGCCATGCGCACGCGCGCGCGCTCGATGAACGCCTGTTCCTTGCCGCGCGGCACCAGCACGTAGTCCGGCGCGATGCAGGTTTGCCCCGCGTTGAGCGTTTTTCCCGCGACGATGCTGTCTACGGCGTAGTCGAAGCGCGCATGCGGCCCGACGATCGCGGGCGACTTGCCGCCAAGCTCCAGCGTGACGGGCGTCAGATTCGCGGCGGCGGCGCGCATCACTTCATGGCCGACCTTCGTCGATCCGGTGAACAGCAGATGATCGAACGGCTGCGCGCTGAAAGCGGCGGCAAGCGCGGCGTCGCCATTCACGACCGCGACGTGATCGCGCGCGAAGGTCTGCGAGATCAGTTGCTCGAACAGCATCGACGTGCGCGGCGTCAGTTCCGACATCTTGATGATCGCGCGGTTGCCGGCCGTGAGCGCGCTGATGAGCGGCCCGGCCGCGAGCAGCACCGGGTAATTCCACGGCACGATGATCCCCACGACGCCGAGCGGCTGCGGCACCACTTTTGCGCGCGCGGGCATGAGCCACTTGTTGGTCGCGCGACGCTGCGTTTTCATCCAGCGCTTGCCGTGACGCAGCGCGCCGTCGATTTCCTCTTTGACGAGCAGAAATTCGGCCAGCAGGATTTCTTCTTTCGCGCGGTTGCCGAAGTCGGCGTGCATGGCATCGGCGAGCGCGTCGCGATTGTCGAGCAGCACTTCGCGCAATGCTTTCAGATGCGCGGCGCGTTGATCCCATGACGGATACGGCGCCTTCAGATACGCAGCGCGTTGTTCGCGTACAAGCGCGTCCAGTGCCGCGATTTCCGGCAGATCGTTTTTCATTGTGTTGTCTCTCCCTATGTTGTTGTATTTCGCGTGACGTCAGCCTGTGAATGCGCGATCGACGATAGCCGCGTGATCGAACGATGCCGGTAGCGTGCCGTAGACGCGGCCGCTTTCGCCGCAACCGTCGCCCAGACGCGTCGCGATAAACGCATCGGCGACGAAGGAAGGCGCGTGTTTCGTCAGCAGCACCGCTTGCGCGATCAGCACGAGTTGCTGCGCGATCCGTCGTGCGGATGCTTCGCGTGCTTCGGGCGCCGAGGTGAGCGCTTTCATCAGGCGTTCAAGCGCCGCGTTCAGTGCGGGATGCGCTCGTGCCGCTTCGCGCCACGCGCCGAGCAAGGCCTGCGCAACATCGGGCTCGCGCTCCATCGCGCGCAGCACGTCGAGGCACATCACGTTGCCCGAGCCTTCCCAGATCGAATTCACCGGCGCTTCGCGGTAGAAGCGCGCCATCGGCCCTTCTTCGACGTAGCCGTTGCCGCCCCAGACTTCCATCGCCTCGCCCGTGAATTCGAGCGTGCGCTTGCAGACCCAGTATTTCGCGGCGGGCGTGACTAGGCGCCGCCATGCGCGTTCTTCGGGCGCGTTCGTCGTGTCTTCGAATGCGCGCGCAAGGCGCATGAACAGCACCGTCGCCGCTTCCGATTCGAGCGAAAGATCGGCGAGCACGTTGCGCATCAGCGGTTGATCGGCGAGATGCCTGCCGAACGCGCTGCGATGCCGCGCGTGGTGAATCGCCTGCACGAGCGCCGCGCGCATCAGCGCCGCGCTGCCGATCACGCAGTCGAGCCGCGTGTAGTTCGCCATTTCGATGATGGTCGGCACGCCGCGTCCTTCGTCGCCGATCATCACGCCGTGTGCGTCGAAGAATTCGACTTCGCTGCTCGCGTTCGACCGGTTGCCGAGCTTGTCCTTCAGACGCTGCACGCGCACGGCGTTCTTGCTGCCGTCGGGCGCGAAGCGCGGCACGAAGAAGCACGACAGGCCTTCGTGATCGTCGGTGCGCGCGAGCACCAGATGCGCGTCGCACTGCGGCGCGGAGAAAAACCATTTGTGCCCGACCAGCCGGTATGCCGCGCCGCGTCCGCCGCCGCCATCCGCTGCGAATGCCTGAGTCCGGTTGCTGCGCACATCCGAGCCGCCCTGTTTTTCGGTCATGCCCATGCCGATCATCATCGATGTCTTCTGGTCGAGCGGGACATCGCGCGGATCGTGCTCGCGCGAATAAAGCTTGTCGCGCAACGTGGCGAACAGAGCGGGCTCGCGTTGCAACACGGGGATGCTGGCGAAGGTCATCGTCAGCGGACAGAGCGAGCCGGATTCGAGTTGCGCGTGCAGGAAATAGCCGGCGCAGCGCGCGACCATCGCGCCCGCCTGCGGATCGGAAAACGGCAACGCGTGCAGTCCTTCGCGGCGCAGCAAACCGAGCAGCGTGTGCCACGATGGATGAAACTCGAGCGCGTCGATACGCTCGCCGCGCGGGCTGAAAACAGACAGTTCGGGTGTGTGGCGGTTGGCCAGATCGGCGAGTGCGAGCACATCGGGCGTGGTCAGCTCGGCGCCGTCGCGCGAGAGCGTCTCGCGATGCCACGCCGCGCCTTCGCGCTCGACAGCGGCGGCCAGCGCGGCATCGCTTGCGAACAGGTTGTAGTTCGCGAGCGGCGGAACCTGGTTGGTTACTTCATGCGTGTTGCCGGGGCCGAACCGTTCCATCTGATGTCTCCGTCCGATGCACGCGCGCCGGTCTCATGCGCGCGCTGTTTGATTGGAGCGCCCAGGCCAGATGCAGAAGAGGCGGCGCGCGAGAGGCCTTGTTTGAACGCCTTCCGCGCGCAGCGTTTGGCGCGGACAGCATCTTTCATCATAGGGGCGCGTGGGGCGTTCCGTTTAGAGTGATCGCTCTGACGCCATCGGCGCGCGGACGCCCGGCGCTCCCTACAATGCGCAGACCAACACACGTAGACAAGTGTGCACGAGACAGATGCCGCCAGCAATTCGGTGCGGCGCGAAGGTCCACAAGGAGGAGCGGAGATGCAATACGACTACGTCATCGTCGGCGCGGGTTCGGGCGGCTGTTCGCTTGCCGGGCGTCTCGCGGATCAATGCCCCGATGCGACCATCGCGCTCGTCGAGGCCGGCCCGCACACGGAGCGCAATCTGTTCGTCAATATGCCGCTCGGCGTTGCGGCTATCGTGCCGTTCAAGCTCAAGACCAACTACGGCTACCTGACGACGCCGCAACCGGGCCTCGGCGGAAGGCGCGGTTATCAGCCGCGCGGGCGCGGCTTCGGTGGATCGAGCGCGATCAACGCGATGGTCTACACGCGCGGCCATCCGCTCGATTACGACGACTGGGCCCGCATGGGCTGCGACGGCTGGTCATTCGACGACGTGCTGCCGTATTTCCGACGCGCGGAAGGCAACGAGCGCGGCGCCGATGCGCTGCATGGTGCGGACGGTCCGCTTCGCGTGTCGAATCTGCGTTTTCAGAATCCGTTTTCGCATCGCTTCGTGCAGGCTGCTGTCGAAGCCGGCTTTCCGCGCAACGACGATTTCAACGGGCCGATGCAGGAAGGTGTCGGCTTCTACCAGGTGACGCAGCGCGACGGGCAGCGCTGGAGTGTCGCGCGCGCGTACATCTATGGCCGCTCGCACCCGAATCTGCACACCATTGCGGATGCCGCCGTCCTGCGCGTGCTGTTCGACGGCAAGCGCGCGACGGGCATCGAAGTGATGCGTGGCGGCGTGAAGGAAACCATCGAGGCACGCGCGGAAGTGATCGTATCGGCGGGCGCGTTCAACTCGCCGCAACTGCTGATGTGCTCGGGCATCGGTCCCGCCGGACATCTGCGCGCATTCGGCATTCCCGTCGTGCACGACGCGCCCGAAGTTGGCCGCAATCTCACCGATCACGTCGATTTCACGCTCAACAAGCGCGTGCGCTCAGCGCAGACCATCGGCTTCTCGCTGCGCGGCTTCGCGAAGATTGTGCCCGGCTTCGTCTCGTATCTGCGCAACGGGCGCGGCATGCTGACGAGCAACGTCGCGGAGGCGGGCGGCTTTCTGAAAAGCCGGCCGACACTCGACCGTCCCGATCTGCAGCTGCATTTCTGCACGGCGCTCGTCGACGATCACAACCGTCACATGCATTGGGGGCACGGCTATTCGCTGCATGTGTGCGTGCTGCGTCCGCATAGCCGAGGAACCGTCACGCTCGCGAGCAGCGATGCACGCGAGGCACCCATCATCGATCCCGCATTTCTCAGCGATCCGCGCGATCTCGATCTGCTGGTCGAAGGCGTGCATCTGTCGCGGCGCATTCTCGATGCGCCGTCGCTCGCGCTGTGCGGCGGGCGCGAACTCTATACGCGGCAAGGCCAGACGGACGCCGAATTGCGCGCGACGATCGCCGCGCACGCCGATACGATCTATCACCCGGTCGCAACTTGCCGGATGGGCGGCGACGAGCGCTCGGTAGTCGATCCGCAACTGCGTGTGCGCGGCGTGACGGGCCTGCGCGTGGTCGATGCTTCCGTGATGCCGACGCTGATCGGCGGCAACACGAATGCGCCGACGGTGATGATCGGTGAGCGTGCCGCGGATTTCATCGCCGCCACGCGCCGCGCTGGCGGCAGCCCGATTTCAGCAACCCGGACACCCGTTTGTGACATAGACCAACCGGCCAGATAAGAGAATTCCGATAAAGCTTCAAATTTGTTCGTCGGTTCAATTCTGAGATTTTCCCGCTCCTATAATCGCGCCCCAACGAAGGGCGCCCAGGCGCGCGTTTGAAATTCAGGGAAACGAATCGATGAATGTCAATGTGATTGAACGGGTCCGGTCAGCACTGCCGGACGCGGTGGTTCGGCAGCTGTCGAACTGCCTCGGATTGCCATCCGAAGCAACGGCAAAAGTTGTGGACATCACCACGCCGGCGATCGTCGCGGGCCTGATGAACAAGTGCGCAACGCTCGATGGCGCGCGTGCGCTGTTCGCGACGATCCTCGGCCAGGAAGTCAACGCGGATATCGCCGAACAACTGCCTCGCCTGATCGCGAGCACGACGGGCGTCACGCAGCTGTCGTCGACCGGGCGCCAGTTGCTCGAGCATTCGTTCGAGCGCCGTATCGACGGACTGAGCGACGCCGTGTCGATGCAAACGGGCGTGCCCGCGCATGCGACGCATGCGGTATCGGGCATCACGGGCAGCATTCTGATGGGCGTGCTCAAGCGGCACATCCTCGAGCATCGGGGCAATATCGGCCAGTTGCCCGCGTTGCTTGGCCAGCAGTTGCCGCACGTCGCGCCGTTTCTGAACGATGGCCTCACGACGGTGCTCGGTCTCGGCGGCGCAGCGGCGTTCACGCAGACGGTCGGCTCGCAGGTGCGCGCGGTGTCGTCACATTTCGATCAGCCTGCCGCGGCGCCCGCACATGCGACGGTGCATGTGAGCGGTCCGGTCGAACCCACTTTGTCTCCCACCGCGACCTCAGTTGTTCAGCCCGCGCGCGAAGTGGGCCATGTCGGCCCGAAGGCGAAGCACTGGTTCGGCGTGGCGGCCTTGTCCGCGCTGATCGGTGCGATCGTTGCGATGCTGACGTGGGTCGCATTGGCCTGGTGCCCGGCCGCGACCAGTCTGCTCGGGCGCAATGCAGCCGCGGCGACGCTCGAAACGCCCGCAGCTTCGGAAACGGCTATCGCGCCGCAAGCCGCTCAGGCGCCGCACGACGACGCGGCCAGCGCATCGGGCAAGATCGCGACCGACGCAGCGCCCGCCGTCGCAAAAGACGCGCAACTGATCGCGGCCGTCGACAAAAACGGCAAGCCGTCAATCACGGCGACCGTACAGAACGCCGCCGAAAAATCGGCGCTGCTGAACGCGCTGACGAAGAAATTCGGCGCCGGCAATGTCAACGCCGACATCACCGTCGATGAAAACCGCAAGGCCGCTGACTGGCTCGCGCAGATCGACGCGCTGATGCCGCTGCTGTCGACGCCCGGCGCGGAACTGAAGATCGACGGCACGCACGTCGAGCTGAGCGGCGCGGCCGCCGATGCGAAGTCCGGCTGGGTTGATCGCCTGAAGTCGCTGTTCGGCGCACCGTATCAGGTGAGCGCATTCGATGCGGCGCAAGCCGTGGCAAGCGCCGCGCAATCGTTCAGGAACGCGGCCAAAGCGTTGCTCGCACCGGGCACGTCGTGCGCGAGCGCGGATCTCGTCAAGACGCTGAACATGCAGGTCGTCAATTTCGCGTCGAGCGATGCACATGTGCCGCAATCGGCACTCGACGATCTGACCCAGTCGGCGCAACTGCTCAAGTCGTGCGCGACGGGCGGCCATGCGCTGAAGCTCGAAGTGGCGGGCTACTCGGACAATGTCGGCAGTGAAGCGGCGAATCTCGAACTGTCGAAGGAACGCGCCGACGCCGTACGCGCGTATCTAGTGAAGGCGGGCGTACCCGCCGATGCGCTCGTCGCACAGGGCTACGGCAACGTGCGCCCCGCGGCGAGCAATGCTACGGAAAGCGGGCGCTTCGCGAATCGACGGATCGAATTCAGCGAAGTGCAGGCTCAGGCGCAGTAAGAGCCAAACCAGCAGCAATCGATGCCGCCCGGTGCAAACCGGGCGGCATTTTTCATTTCAGCGCCGGTTTCGCGCGATCCGGAGCGGGCGCGGGCACGTCGAAAGTCGGCGGATGGGTGAAGTTGTCGGTGGTCAGGCCCGGCAGCGTCTCGCGCGCGACCTCGAGCCACGCGCGCGCCGCGTGTGACAGGTAGCCGTTGCGCCGCCAGCCGATCGCCATTTCCCATGGAATCTCAGGCGTGACGACGGGCCGGCAGGTGAACTGCGCCGCGTCGAGCCGCCGGCAATACGGTGCGGGCAACAGCGCGATGCCGACACCTGCCAGCACCAGCGCCGCCATGAAATCCCAATGTCCGCTGCGCCCAACGATGGTCGGCGCAAAACCGGCCGTACGGCACGCCGTCAGCACGACGTCATTGAGTGCGAGGCTCTCGCCGTAGAACACGAACTGTTCGTGCGCGAGATCGGCGAGCGGCACGTCCTGCAACGCATCCCAGCGTGAGCCGTGACGCGCGACGAGCCATAGCACCTGACGGGTCATCGGCAGCACGTCGATCTGGTCGTCGACGGGTTGCAGCACGCCACCGAGTTCCAGCTCACCCGAAATCAGCGCGGCCTCGATGGCCTTCGAACCCTGCTCGAACAGTTTCAATTCGACTTTCGGATAGCGCTGCCGGAACGCGGCGATAGCCGGCGTGAACAGCGATCCGCCCATCGGCGGGATGCCGATGGTCAGTTCGCCGCGCCCGAGCTTGTCGAGATCGTTCAGCTCGGCCTGCAACTGCGCGTAGGCGGCCAGCACTTCCTGGCCGCGCTGATAGACGATGCGCCCGGCATCGGTCAGCACCATCTGGCGGCCGTCGCGCAGCAGCAGCGGCGAGCCCGTTTCGTCTTCCAGCGACTTCACCATCTTGCTGATGGTCGGCTGCGTGACGAACATCTGCTCGGCCGCGACGGTGAAGCTCTGTTGCTTCACGACTTCGACGAAATAGCGGAGCGCGCGCAGTTCCATATCTATAGCCCTCGAAATTCCAATTTGGAATGCTTCTGATAATTCTAAGTCATTATATTTATGTTGCACTGCACCCTATACTGAATCTCATCCAAAAGTCACCTAGGGTTTGCCATGATCTCCCCGCTGATCGCCCGTCTTGCCGCTTCTGTCCGCCTCGATGCGACGTCGCCCGTCGCGAAGATCGGCCGGATTGCCGTGCAGAGTGCCGGCATCGCCGGAGTCTGGTTCGCCGCTGATTTCGTCGTGCGTCGTTTCGGTTTGCCCGTGCCGGGTGGCGTGGTCGGTCTCGTCGCGCTGCTCGCGCTGCTGTTCTGCGGCGGCGTCGCGCCGCGCTGGGTGAAGGCCGGCGCCGACTGGCTGCTGTCGGACATGCTGCTGTTCTTCATTCCCGCCGCGGTCGCGGCCGTCCAGTACGGCGGCCTGTTCCGCGAAGACGGTTGGCGCCTCGCGCTGGTCGTGATCGCGGGCACGCTGATGGTGATGGTGGCCGTCGCGTTTGCCGTCGAACAGGCTGCGCGTCTCGAACGCCGTCTCGCGCTGCGTCGTGTGATGGTTCAGCGCGCGCCCGTCGAGCGTCGTGCGGCCAGCCGCAACTTCCTCTAATTCACGCCCGGAACCTTCCGACGATGAGCGCCTTCTACACGTCCCTCTTCACCGACGACGCATCCCGGCTGATCGCCGCCGGCTGCTTCGTGCTGACGGTGGCGCTCTATTTCGCGTCGAAGGCGATCTACGCGCGATTCAGGTCGCCGTGGCTGACGCCGCTGCTGGCTGTGCCCGTGGTGCTGGCCGTGATCGTCGTCGTCGCGCGCATTCCTTATCCCGTCTACTTCCAGGACACACGCTGGCTGATGTGGCTGCTCGGCCCGGCTACCGTCGCGTTCGCTGTGCCTATCTATGAATACCGCGATCTGCTGCGCAAGCACTGGATTTCGCTCACCGTCGGCGTAACGGTCGGCATCGTTGTGGCCGTGGGCGGATCGCTGGCGCTGTCGAAGCTGCTGCATCTGTCGCCGGAACTGCAACGCAGCCTGATGACGCGCTCGGTTTCCACGCCGTTCGCGCTCGCGGTGTCCGACAAGATTCACGCGCCAAAGGATCTGACCGCGCTGTTCGTGATCGCGACGGGTGTGTGCGGGATGCTGTTCGGTGAGCTTGTGCTCGCGCTCGTGCCGCTGCGCACGCGGCTTGCACGCGGTGCGCTGTTCGGCGCAGCGGCGCACGGCGTCGGCACCGCGAAAGCGCGTGAACTCGGCAGCGAAGAAGGCGTCGTCGCAAGCCTGACGATGATGATCGCGGGCGTCGTGATGGTGCTGCTGGCGCCGCTGTTCGGCATACTGCCGCTTTGACGCGTCGAACAGATCCGCACCTAATTTGAGATGAGCGGCGGCGCGTGCGCCGTATGATCGGCGGCAATTTTTCAATGCCGCCGCCGGTCTCACGCGATGTCTTCGATCTCCGTCATCATTCCCTGCTACAACGCCGAACTGACACTCGCCCGCACGCTCGATAGCGTCGTCGCGCAGCCTGAAGCCGCGCAGATCATCGTGATCGACGACGGTTCACGCGATGCTTCGGCGGATATCGCCACGCGATACGCGCAGCACTATCCACAGATCGAACTGCTGCGCATGCCGCAAAACGGCGGCGCGGCGCGCGCGCGGAACTGGGGCGCGATGCACGCGCGGCACCCGCTGCTCGCCTTCATCGATGCAGACGACGAGTACCTGCCGGGCGCGCTCGCTGCGGCAGCCGCCTTCCTGCAAACCCATCCCGGCCAGCCGTCGATCCGCCTCGACGTCGACTATTGCGGCTTTCCGGCAGAGATCACGCGTCATTCCGAATTCGAAAAACACGCGGCGATACTGAGCAATACCGTACCGAGCAGTCTCGTGATTCGCCGCTCCGTGTATGCCGCGCTAGGCGGCTTTCCGCTCGACGATGTATTCCGTCGCCACGGCGGCGAAGACGGCGCGTTGTCGCTCGCGCTGCTGAACATCTTCGGCAACTTGCGTCTCGACGATTGCAAGCGCGTGCGCATGCACTATCACCCGAACATCCATGCCGAACGCTATTTCCGCATTTCTCTTGGCATGCAGCACGCAAGCGGCGAACTCGTTTCATCCACCAGAGACGCATCGTGGCGCTACGTGCGCGACGCTTATGCCGCGATCAGCGAATTGCGCAACGCGGAACTGGCGCCACATCTGACCGCGAGTTCAAACGCAGAATCCGCGCAGAATCAATCGGCATAGCCTGATTCGTCACACCGCAAGCCATCTCGTTTTGCTACAATCGCCGTTCGTCTTCGAGGAGCGTTGCGACGGGCTCGGCCCGCCAGGCTCGAAGGCTTTCAATCGGAAGGATTGGACGCGCGCCGCGCCTACAAACCAACCGCATCGAACGGCGCTCACGTCAAATTTCTAGTCATTTTTAGAAAGGAGGGCGTGATGAACGCCGCAGTTATGGATTCCCAAAATTCTCAAGATTTCGTTGTTGCCGACCTGTCGCTGGCCGACTGGGGCCGCAAGGAACTCACCATCGCCGAGACCGAAATGCCCGGTCTCATGCAAACCCGCGAAGAGTACAAGACGCAGCAGCCGCTGAAAGGCGCGCGCGTTGCTGGCTCGCTGCACATGACCATCCAGACGGGCGTGCTGATCGAAACGCTGACGGCACTGGGCGCTGACGTTCGCTGGGCATCGTGCAACATCTTCTCGACGCAGGATCACGCAGCTGCTGCGATCGCGAAGGCCGGCACGCCCGTGTTCGCATTCAAGGGCGAATCGCTCGACGAATACTGGGAGTTCTCGCACCGCATCTTCGAATGGCCGAATGGCGAATTCGCGAACATGATTCTCGACGACGGCGGCGACGCAACGCTGCTGCTGATTCTCGGCTCGAAGGCCGAGAAGGATCGCTCGGTGATCGCGAAGCCGACCAACGAAGAAGAAGTCGCGCTGTACAAGTCGATCGAAAAGCATCTCGAGATCGATCCGACGTGGTACTCGACGCGCCTCGCGCACATCAAGGGCGTGACGGAAGAAACGACGACGGGCGTGCATCGCCTGTATCAGATGGAGAAGGAAGGCCGTCTGCCGTTCCCCGCGATCAACGTGAACGACTCCGTCACGAAGTCGAAGTTCGACAACCTGTACGGCTGCCGTGAGTCGCTCGTCGACGGTATCAAGCGCGCAACCGACGTGATGATCGCCGGCAAGATCGCGGTTGTTGCAGGCTACGGCGACGTGGGCAAGGGCTGCGCGCAATCGCTGCGCGGTCTGGGCGCCACCGTGTGGGTCACGGAAATCGATCCGATCTGCGCACTGCAGGCGGCGATGGAAGGCTACCGCGTCGTGACGATGGAATACGCTGCGCCGCACGCCGACATCTTCGTGACGGCAACGGGCAATTACCACGTGATCAACCACGATCACATGAAGGCGATGCGCAACAACGCGATCGTCTGCAACATCGGCCACTTCGACTCGGAAATCGACGTTGCGTCGACGCGCCAGTACCAGTGGGAAAACATCAAGCCGCAAGTCGACCACATCATTTTCCCGGACGGCAAGCGCGTGATCCTGCTGGCTGAAGGCCGCCTCGTGAACCTGGGTTGCGCAACGGGCCACCCGTCGTTCGTGATGTCGAACTCGTTCACGAACCAGACGCTCGCGCAGATCGAACTGTTCGTCGACGGCGCGAAGTACGAGAACAAGGTTTATGTTCTGCCGAAGCAGCTCGACGAGAAGGTCGCGCGCCTGCACCTCGCGCGCATCGGCGCGAACCTGACGGAACTGTCGACGGAACAGGCTGGCTACATCGGCGTCGACAAGAACGGTCCGTTCAAGCCGAACCACTACCGTTACTAAGTCACCTGGCGGCATGACGGATGCAGCCGCGCGTTTCGGCGGGCGGCTGCATCGGACGAAGCGGATGGCTGATGCGACGCATTGCATCGGCCGATGCTTCTCGCGTGCCCTTCGAGTTCAATCCGGACTTCACGCCCACAGGAGCTGTTCATGACCGTATTGCTGACCTGGTTGATCAACGCGCTCGCGCTCTTGATCATCACCTACCTTGTGCCGTCGATTCACATCCGCAGTTTTGGCACTGCGCTGATTGTCGCGGTGGTGCTTGGGCTCATCAATACCGTCTTGCGGCCGGTGCTGATTCTGCTGACCTTGCCCGTCACGATACTCACGCTTGGGCTCTTCATTCTGGTGGTGAATGCGCTGTGCTTCTGGCTGTGCGCGTCGCTGCTGAAGGGCTTCGAGGTGTCGGGTTTCTGGTCGGCGTTTTTCGGCTCGATTCTGTACAGCATCGTGTCGTGGCTGTTGTCCGCGCTTATCTTCGGCAACCGCAGCATAGGCTGACGGGTTGCCAACAAGACCATGAACCCCATCGAACTTTCATTCGAATTTTTCCCGCCGAAGACGCAGGAAGGGCTCGAGAAGCTGCGCGCGACGCGCGAGCAGCTTCTGCCGCTCAAGCCCAAGTTCGTGTCCGTCACGTTCGGCGCCGGCGGTTCGACCCAGCAGGGCACGCTCGACACCGTGCTCGACATGGCGAAGGACGGCCTCGAAGCCGCGCCGCACCTGTCGTGCATTGGTTCGTCGAAGGATAGTCTGCGCGCGATACTCAACGAGTACCGCTCGCACGGCATCCGGCATATCGTCGCGTTGCGTGGCGATTTGCCGTCGGGCATGGGCGAGGTCGGCGAGTTGCGCTATGCGTCGGAACTGGTGAGTTTTATTCGCGCCGAGTTTGGCGACTGGTTCCGCATTGAAGTGGCGGGATATCCCGAGTATCACCCGCAGTCGCGTTCGCCGAAGCACGATCTCGAGAACTTTGCTCGCAAGGTGAAGGCGGGTGCCAATTCGGCGATCACGCAGTATTTCTTTAATGCTGACGCGTATTTCCGGTTTGTCGATGACGCGCAGAAACTTGGCGTCGATGTACCTATCGTGCCGGGGATTATGCCGATCACGAACTTTTCGCAGTTGATGCGCTTTTCCGAAATGTGCGGGGCGGAAGTGCCGCGCTGGGTCGCGCGCAGGCTCGAAAGTTTTGGCGATGACCGTGAGTCGATTCGTGCGTTTGGGCTTGATGTGGTGACGGATCTTTGTCGACGGCTCGTCGATGCCAAAGTGCCGGGTCTGCATTTTTATACCCTCAATGGTTCGGCTGCTACTAAGGCTATTTGTGAGCGGCTTGTGGGCTGACGGTTTGGTTTTGGTTTTGGTTTTGGTTTTGGTTTTGGTTTTTGTTTTGGTTTTGGTTTTTGGTTTTGTCTTGCGACGCTGAGTTGGTCTGCTTGTCGTTTCGCTGGCATCCGCGATGTGACTTACCGCTTCACGCGTCGCCCCTGTGCGGGGCGGCACCTACTTTTCTTTGCCGCGGCAAAGAAAAGTAGGCAAAAGAAAGCCGCTGAACACCGCTAATTCTTGTTCCCGCCTGAGGGCCCCCAACGGTTCCTCCCCTCCACACGGCAACCTCGCTGGTCGATGCCCGTTGCCAGCGCCTTGAACGGGCGCCTCACCCGCTTCACACGCCCGCGTCGCCACAAGCGCGATCGCATCTCCCACGTTCTATAGCGGCAAACTGTGTGTCGGCTTTCGCGGCGTACGCACATCACTCCGGACTGAAAACCACTGGCACGGCGAAAGCACGATCGGTGTCGTAAGAGCGCTGACGCGTGGAGCACTACGGCCTACACACAGTTTGCCACCTGGGCGGCATCAACCATTCGCTGCTGCCAGCTGCGCTACGGGTGATTGAAGTGGGTGAGGCGCCTGTTCGAGGCGTTGGCAACGGGCAGTAACCGGGAAGTTGCCGTGTGAAGTGGAGGACCCGTTGGGGGCCCTCAGGCGGTGGTCAGGAACGGGCGGTGTTAGCCCGCTTTCTTTGCTTACTTTCTTTGCGGCGGCAAAGAAAGTAAGTGCCGCCCCGCACAGGGGCGACGCGTGAAGGGGTACATCACATCGCGGATGCCAGCGAAACCACAAGCAAACCACCCCAGCGTCGCAAGACAAAACAAAAACCAAACCCAAAACCAAAACCAAACCCAAAACCCGAAAGCAGAGTGAAAACCCATATTGAACCTGATTATTGGCTGACTATGATCCAAGGGCACTCGACCCAGCTGCCTTGCGGAGAACGCCATGCCAATGTCATCGACGCTGTCTGCAGTTCGAAAAGTTCGAAAAGTTCGAAAAGCCATCACAATCCTCGCGGCGCTAGCCATCCCTGCTCTAAGCACTGCGGCACCCTTGCCGGATAAAACCGTTGTCTTCTGCTCAGAAGGCAGCCCGGCGGGCTTCGACACCGCCCAATACACGACGAGCGTCGAATTCAGCGCCGGCTCATACACCGTCTACAACCGGCTAGTAGAGTTCGGCCACGGCAGCACCGACATCGAGCCCGGCCTCGCCGAAAAATGGGATGTCTCCAGCGACGGCCTGCAATACACGTTTCACCTGCGCAAAGGCGTGAAATTCCAGACAACGTCGTTCTTCAAGCCGACGCGCGACTTCAACGCGGACGACGTCGTGTTCACGTACACGCGCATGCTCGATCCCGAACAGCCGTTCCGCAAGGCCTACAACGTGCCGTTCCCGTACTTCAACGATCTCGGCCTCGCCAAGAACATCACCAAGGTCGAAGCGGTCGATCCGTACACCGTCCGTTTCACACTGAAGGAAGTCGACGCGCCGTTCCTGCAGCAGATCGCAATGCCGTTCGCGTCGATCCTGTCGGCCGAATATGCGGACCAGCTGCTCAAAGCGGGCAAGGCGTCCGATATCAACCTGTTCCCCGTCGGCACCGGGCCGTTCATCTTCCGCAGCTATACGAAGGACGAGTCGATCCGCTTCGACGGCAATCCGGATTACTGGAAGCCCGGCGTCGTAAAGGCGGGCAAGCTGATCTTCGCCATTACCGTCGATCCCTCCGTGCGCCTGCAAAAGCTCAAGCGCAACGAATGCCAGGTGATGAGCTATCCGAAGCCCGCGGATATCCCGCAGATCCAGTCGGATTCGTCGCTCGCATTGCCGCATCAGGTGGGCTTCAATCTGGGTTTTATCGCGTACAACACGACCAAAAAGCCGCTCGATAACGTGCTCGTGCGCCGCGCACTCGATATGGCCGTCAACAAGAAGGCGATCATCGATTCCGTCTATCAGGGCGCCGGCCAGGCCGCGACCAATCCGATGCCGCCCACGCAATGGGGTTACGACAAGAGCCTCAAAGACGCACCGTACGACGTCGACAAGGCCAAGGACCTGCTCAAGCAGGCGGGCTATCCCGACGGCTTCGACCTGACGCTATGGGCGATGCCCGTTTCGCGTCCGTACAACCCGAACGCGCGCCTGATGGCCGAAATGCTGCAGGCGGACTGGGCGAAGATCGGCGTGACGACGAAAATCGTCACCTACGAGTGGGGCGAATACATCCGCCGCGGACACAGTGGCGAGCATGAAGCGATGCTGATCGGCTGGACGGGCGACTACGGCGACCCGGACAACTGGCTCGGCGTGCTGCTCGGTTGCGACGCCGTCAACGGCAGCAATTTCTCCAAATGGTGCTACAAGCCGTTCGACGATCTGATCAAGGCCGCCCGCAGCACAACTGACATGTCAGTGCGCACCAAGGACTACACGGAAGCCCAGAAAATCTTCAAGGATCAGGTTCCTTTCACTCCGATTGCACACTCTACTGTGTACCAACCGCTGTCGAAGGCGATCACCGGCTTCAAAATCGACCCGTTCGGTCCGACCCAGTTCTGGAACGTCGGCCTGAAGTGAGCAACTTTCGGCATTTGCACCTAATTTCGCTCTAGTTCAAAAGCGCTGCCGCAGCCGGTGCGGTAGCGCTTCCAGAAGCTGTTTCCGATCGTCAACAAAGTTAATTTCCTCCAATTGCGGCCCCTGGCAAAGCTGAGTAATATCGCGCAACGCTGGTTTTTGCCGGCGCTGATCCTGGAGGAAACATGAAGCAAAACAAACTGTTGCGCGCGGCTCGGCTCACGATGCTGGTCGCGACGGCAGCGGCATCGATGGCGGGGACCCAACTGGCGAACGCCGCCGATATCCCGAACAAAACCCTCGTGTACTGCTCGGAAGGCAGTCCGGCGGGCTTTGATCCGGCGCAATACACCACGGGCGTGGATTTCACGGCCAATACGTTCACGGTTTATAACCGCCTCGTCGAATTCGAACGCGGCGGCACGAAGGTCGAGCCGGGCCTCGCAGAAAAGTGGGAAGTCTCGCCGGACGGCAAGACGTACACGTTCCATCTGCGCCACGGCGTCAAATTCCACACCACGTCATGGTTCAAGCCGACCCGCGAATTCAACGCGGATGACGTCGTGTTCACGTTCCAGCGCATGCTGGATACGAACCAGCCGTTCCGCAAGGCTTACCCGGTGCAGTTCCCGTACTTCACCGACATGGGTCTCGACAAGCTGATCGACAAGGTCGAAAAGGTCGACCCGTACACGGTCAAGTTCACGCTGAAGGAAGTCAACGCGCCGTTCATCCAGAATCTGGCAATGGAATACGCGTCGGTTCTGTCGGCTGAATATGCAGATTCGCTGCTGAAGTCGGGCAATGCCGCCGACATCAACCAGAAGCCGGTCGGCACGGGTCCGTTCATCTTCCGCAGCTACACGAAGGACGCGACGATCCGTTTCGACGGCAATCCGGACTACTGGAAGCCGAACACCGTCAAGATCTCGAAGCTGATCTTCTCGATCACGCCGGACGCCGGCGTGCGCGTGCAGAAGCTCAAGGCCGGCGAATGCCAGGTGATGAGCTATCCGCGTCCCGCCGACATCGCGCCGCTGAAGGCCGATTCGAGCATCGACATGCCGTCGCAACCGGGCTTCAACCTGGGCTATCTGTCGTACAACGTCCAGCACAAGCCGGTCGACAAGCTCGAAGTGCGTCAGGCACTCGACATGGCGATCAACAAGAAGGCGATCATCGAGTCCGTTTATCAAGGTGCAGGCCAGGCCGCGACGAACCCGATGCCGCCTACGCAATGGTCGTATGACAAGAGCCTGAAGATGCCGGCATACGATACGGAAAAGGCCAAGGCGCTGCTCGCCAAGGCTGGCTTCCCGAACGGTTTCGACATCACGCTGTGGGCAATGCCGGTTCAGCGCGCATACAACCCGAACGGCAAGCTGATGGCCGAAATGATCCAGGCCGACTGGGCCAAGATCGGCGTGAAGGCGAAGATCGTCACGTACGAATGGGGTGAGTACATCAAGCGCGCTCACGCAGGCGAAGACGACACGATGCTGATCGGCTGGACGGGCGACAACGGCGACCCGGACAACTGGCTCGGCACGCTGCTCGGCTGCGACGCGGTGAACGGCAACAACTTCTCGAAGTGGTGCTACAAGCCGTTCGACGATCTCGTGAAGAAGGGCCGTGAAACGACGGCTCAGGCAGATCGCACGAAGGCGTATGTGCAGGCGCAGCAGATCTTCGCGCAGCAACTGCCGTTCTCGCCGATCGCTCACTCGACGGTGTATCAGCCGGTCAGCAAGAAGGTTGTCGACATGCGCATCGAGCCGCTCGGCTATGCGCGCTTCGACGGCGTCAGCATGAAGTAAATCACGTGATGCGGTGGGCTTCGTTGCCTGCTGCATCCCATACGCAGTACGCTTTTCGTTCGGTTAGAAGACTGGTCGAAATGGTCCGGCGACCGGGGTCACGAGCCCTCGTCGCCGGTTGCGTTTTTTCTCACCAAGACCATAGGGACGAACCATGTTCCGATTCGTTTTGCGCCGCATCGGGATGGTCATACCGACTTTCATCGGTATCACGATCCTCGCGTTCGCGCTCATTCACCTGATCCCGGGCGACCCCATCGAAGTGATGATGGGCGAGCGCGGCGTCGACCCGGCCATGCACGCTGCCGCGATGCAGCGCCTGGGGCTCGACGAACCGCTGCCCATCCAGTACCTCCATTACGTGGGTCACGCGCTGCAGGGGAACCTCGGCACGTCGATCATCACCAATACCAGCGTGATGAGCGAATTCACGGCCCGTTTCCCCGCCACCGTCGAGCTGTCGATCTGCGCGATGCTGTTCGCATTGATCGTCGGCCTGCCGGCGGGTGTGTTCGCTGCACTGCGGCGCGGCACGGCCGTCGACCACGGCGTGATGGGCACGGCGCTGACCGGCTACTCGATGCCGATCTTCTGGTGGGGCTTGATCCTCATCATGTTCTTCTCGGCGAAGCTCGGCTGGACGCCTGTGTCGGGCCGCATCGCGGTTGAATACGACATTCCGCACGTGACCGGCTTCCTGCTGATCGACTCGCTGCTGCCCGGCACGGACGAAGGCTCGTTCCGCTCGGCGCTGTCGCACCTGATCCTGCCGTCGATCGTGCTCGGCACGATTCCGCTCGCCGTGGTCGCGCGGATGACGCGTTCGTCGATGCTCGAAGTGCTGCGCGAAGACTACATCCGCACCGCGCGGGCGAAGGGTTTGTCGCCGGGACGCGTGATCGTCGTGCATGCATTGCGTAACGCATTGATTCCCGTCGTGACCGTGATCGGCCTGCAGGTCGGCACGCTGCTCGCGGGCGCGGTGCTGACGGAGACCTTGTTCTCGTGGCCGGGCATCGGCAAATGGCTGATCGACGCGATCGGCCGGCGCGACTATCCCGTCGTGCAGGGCGGTATCCTGATGATCGCGACACTCGTGATCGTCGTGAACCTCGTCGTCGACTTGCTGTACGGCGTGCTTAATCCGCGCATTCGCCATACGAGGTAATACCGTGGCAGACATCCAAAATACAGTCCCCCAGGCGGTTACACCGCCCAGCGGCCGGGTTCTCGCCGCCCGTGAATTCTGGTCCAACTTCTCGCGCAATCGCGGCGCCGTCGGCGCCGGGATTATCGTGCTGATCCTGATCTTCATCGCGATCTTCGCGCCGCTGATCGCCCCGCACAGCCCGATCGAGCAATACCGCGATTCCGTGAAGGTTCCGCCCGCGTGGCTCGACGGCGGGAGCTGGAAGTTCGTGCTCGGCACCGACGAAGCGGGCCGCGACATCCTCTCGCGTCTGATGTACGGCGCGCGCCTGTCGTTCTGGATCGGCTTCGTCTCGGTGATCCTCGCGCTGATTCCCGGCATCGTGCTCGGTCTGATCGCCGCGTTCTTCGAGAAATGGGCCGACACGCCGATCATGCGCATCATGGACGTGCTGCTCGCGCTGCCGTCGCTGCTGCTTGCGGTGGCGGTGGTTGCGATCATCGGTCCGGGTCTGGTGAACACGATGCTGGCGATCGCCATCGTCGCGTTGCCTGGCTACGTGCGTCTGACGCGCGCGTCGGCGCTCGGCGAGTTGCACAAGGAATACGTGATGGCCTCGCGCGTCGCGGGCGCCAGCACGTTCCGCCTGATGTTCTCGCAAGTGCTGCCGAACTGCACCGCGCCGCTGATCGTGCAGGCCACGCTCGGCTTTTCGTCGGCGATTCTCGATGCCGCCGCGCTCGGCTTCCTCGGCCTCGGCGTGCAACCGCCGTCGGCGGAGTGGGGCGCGATGCTCGCGTCGGCACGCGACTACATCGACAGCGCATGGTGGATCGTCACCATGCCCGGTCTCGCCATCCTGATCTCGGTGCTCACGATCAACCTGCTCGGCGACGGGCTGCGCGACGCACTCGACCCGAAACTCAAAAGGTTGGCCTGACATGAGCAACGGTAACCTGCTAACAATCCGCAATCTGGCGGTGAACTTCAGCGGCCTGCCCGCTGTCGATCGAATCAATCTGAACGTGGCGCCGGGCGAAGTGGTCGGCGTCGTCGGTGAATCGGGCTCGGGCAAGAGCGTGACGATGATGGCGCTGATGGGCCTGATCGACGCGCCCGGCAAGGTCACCGCCGACGAAGTCACGTTCGACGGCAAGGACCTGCTGAACGCGTCGCCGAAAGCGCGCCGCAAGATCATCGGCAAGGACGTGGCAATGGTGTTTCAGGACGCGCTGACGAGCCTGAACCCGAGCTACACCGTCGGCTATCAGATCAAGGAAGTGCTGAAGCTGCACGAAGGCCTGAAGGGCGACGCGCTCAACAAACGCGCGCTCGAACTGCTCGATCAGGTCGGCATTCCGGACGCGAAGAACCGCATCAACACGTTCCCGCATCAGATGTCGGGCGGCATGAACCAGCGCGTGATGATCGCGATGGCGGTGGCCTGCAACCCGAAGCTGCTGATCGCCGACGAGCCGACCACCGCGCTCGACGTGACCATTCAGGCGCAGATCATGCAACTGCTGGTGCAGTTGCAGAAAGAGCGCGGCATGGCGCTGGTGCTGATCTCGCACGATCTGGCCGTGGTGTCGGAAGTCGCGCAGCGCGTGGCCGTGATGTACGCGGGCGAAGTGATCGAGACGAACCGCGTGCCCGATATCTTCACCGCGCCGCATCATCCGTACACGGAAGCGCTGCTGGCGGCGATTCCCGAGCACAACGTCGGCGCGGTGCGGTTGTCCGCGCTGCCGGGCATGGTGCCGGGGCGTGACGACCGGCCGAAGGGATGCCTGTTTGCGCCGCGCTGCAAATACGTCGTGGACGATTGCAACAAGGCGCGTCCGGCGCTTTCGGCACTGACGGAGCACGACGCAGCAGCCCAGGTCCGCTGCATCAAGCCGCTGAACCTGGTTCGCGATGCCATTCAACACGGAGGCGCACGATGAATGCAGTACCCGAAACGCGGCGCTCCGCTGGCAGCACCGCGAATGACCACGTGCTGGTCGCCGACAACCTCGCGCGTTACTACGACGTGAAGCGCGGCATGTTCGGCCACGGCACGGTGAAGGCGCTCAACGGCGTATCGTTTCACCTGGAACGCGGCAAGACGCTTGCTGTGGTCGGCGAATCCGGCTGCGGCAAATCGACGCTGGCGCGCCAGCTGACGATGATCGAAGCGCCTTCGGCCGGACGTCTGCTGATCGACGGTGAAGACGTCGCTGGCGCGAGCCACGAGAAGATCGCGCAACTGCGCCGCCGCGTGCAGATGGTGTTCCAGAACCCGTTTGCGTCGCTCAATCCGCGCAAGACCGTCGAGCAGACGCTGAACGAGCCGCTCGCGATCAACACGCAACTGAGCGCGAGCGAGCGTAGCGAACGCATCGCGCACATGATGCGCACCGTCGGCCTGCGGCCCGAGCATGCGAAGCGTTATCCGCATATGTTCTCGGGCGGCCAGCGCCAGCGCGTGGCCATTGCGCGCGCGATGATTCTCGATCCGCAGATCGTCGTCGCCGATGAACCCGTCTCCGCGCTCGACGTGTCGATCCAGGCGCAGATCCTGAACCTGTTCATGGACCTGCAGGATCAGTTCAAGACGAGCTATGTATTCATCTCGCACAATCTGTCGGTGGTCGAGCACATTGCGGACGACGTGATGGTGATGTACTTCGGCGGTGTCGCCGAGCTTGGCGACAAGAAGCGCATCTTCAGCAAGCCGCGTCATCCGTACACGCGCGCGCTGATGTCCGCGACGCCGTCGATCTTCGAAGCGGATCGCCGCATCCAGATCAAGCTGCAAGGTGAGATGCCGTCGCCGCTTAATCCGCCGTCGGGCTGTACGTTCCACCAGCGTTGCCCGTATGCTATCGAGCGTTGCCGCAAAGAAGAGCCAAAGCTGCGTGAAGTGGATGGTCGCCAGGTCTCGTGTCACCGCGCCGAGGAGGTGGGAGACGACACGAATGCATGATGGGGTGGCGGCGCGTGATGTTACGCGCCGTCACGCGCGTCGTTTGCATGTTCAATCCATGAAGCATGCAGGCGGCGCGCGCATTGTGTCTTCGCGTGTTGGATCGTCCTGCCGGCGGATCAGGCGCGTCCTTTTGGGCGCGCTGCTCGTCGCGGTGGCGCAATGCCCTTTGTTGCCGTCGCATCCGTTCGCTGTGATCGCCCCGGCCTATGCCGCGGGCGCATCGGCGAATACGCCTGTGCAGGCCGCGCAGGCCAACCAGGTCGGCCGCCCGGCCGTTCCTGTGCCGCACACGCCGTCGCAACCGCGCGCGACGCTGCCCGGTTTCAATCCACCGCCTTCCTTCGCCAGCGGCACGACCGCGAGCGGCCCGGTGCGCACGCAACCGGCGCGCATGCCTTTCTATGTCGCGACGCGCGGCAGAACCACGATTTATCTGCTCGGCACGCTGCATGTCGGCGATCCGAACGACTATCCGCCGAACCATCCGTTCCGGGCGCCGATTCTCGGCGCGCTGGCCGCCTCGCCGACGCTTGCGCTCGAACTGTCGCCCGACGATCTGCTCGTCTCGCAGGACGATGTGTCGAAGTACGGCGTGTGCGCGCACGAATGCTTGCCGAAGCTGTTACCCGAGCCGCTGTGGCACAAGCTGGCGATGCGTCTGCGCGGCAATCCCGCCGCGCTCGATGAAATCCGCAAGATGCGGCCGTGGCTCGCGTCACTGCTGGTCGAAACCTACGATTCGCTGAGCGCCGGCCTGCAAACCGAATACGGCACGGAAGCGCAGCTGCAGAACGTGTATCTGCGGCAGAGGGGGAAGATTGTCGGGCTGGAGACGCTCGGCGAGCAAATGCGCGCCTTCACGGGGCTGACGCTCGCGCAGCAGCGCGAAATGCTCGCGCAGGATCTGGTGCAGACGCCCGCCGAAAATGTCGCTGATGTGCAGACCTTGCACCGGCTATGGCGCGTCGGCGATGCGGACGCGATTGCCGCGTGGGAAGCGGCGAAGTCGGAGAAGCTGGCGCGCGACCCGCGCGTCTCCGCGCAGGTCGACAACAAGATCGTGTTCGATCGCAACCGGCGCTTCGTCACCCGGATGCTGCAGATTGCCGCGCCGAACAAGCCGGTGTTCGTCGCGATCGGCGCGCTGCATCTGGGTGGGCAGAAGGGCGTGCTGCAGTTGCTGCGGCAGCGCGGCTTCGTCGTCGATCCTTATTGATCGACCTTACTGATCGGCCTTACCGCGCGATCAGACGCTTGCGACGTTGGCAACACGCAGACGGCCGGCATGCGACGCGAGATGCAGCGCATTTTCCAGCGCATCGAGCGGTATGTCTTCCGATTCGCCCGACTTCAAACACACATTGGCCGTGCGCGCGTTCAGCGAAAGCAGCGCGCGATAGTGCTCGTCAGCGTCGTCGAATTGCATAAGACGGTCGAGCGCGGAGCCGAGATTCAGATGCACGTCCGCCAGCAACGGATCGATCTTCAGCGCCTCGCGATAGTGATGCACCGCTTCGCCGAGCTTGCCTTCGGATTCCAGCGCGACGGCGATGTTGTTGTGCGCATCGGGCGAGCGCGAATCGAGCGCCAGCGACACGCGATAGCAACGCAGCGCGAGCGCTTTCTCACCGAGCGCGTCGGCAACGAAGCCGCGGTCGTTCCAGCATTCCGCATTGTCCGGTTCGAGTTCGAGCGAGAGATCGATGTATTCGAGTGCCTCTGCGTGCTGGCCGCGCTGATGCAGCAGAACGCCGTAGTAGTGCAGCACGTCGGGTTGTTCGGGGCAGATATCGAGAGCTTCGCGGTACAGCGCTTCGGCTTCGGTGAAACGGCATGCGCGATGCGCTTCGAGCGCAAACGCGAGGGTGACGGGGAAAAGGTGATCGGCGGAGGAAGCTGAGGAGGAAGATGGGGCGGCGGATTGCGTTTGCATGGCGATGCTCTCCAGACTCTCGAAGAAGCCGGCGCATCTTTGTCGATGCGCCGGTCTGTGAACGATGGAACCATCACAGGTTAGGTTCGAGGCCTCGACCGAACTATCAGAAGCATCCTAAAAAGGGTGATGCGCCTTGTGAAACCGGCCGCGCGGGCGGATCGCCGGTCCTGGAAATAGGAATCGCAAGCCGCCCGCAGTCTGGATCAACACAAACGCGTTACAGGAACATCAGGAAGTTGAGCAGGAAGATGTTCACGACGAGCAGCGTGAGCGCGGTCGGAATCTGCACCTTGATCACCGCGTTCTTGTCCGGCAGTTCGAGCAGCGCGGCGGGCACCATGTTGAAGTTCGCGGCCATCGGCGTCATCAGCGTGCCGCAGTAGCCCGAAAACATGCCGATCGCGACCATCACGGCCGGGTTGCCGTGGAACACATTGACGAGGATCGGCACGCCGACGCCGCCCGTCATCACCGGGAAGGCGGCGAAGCCGTTGCCCATCACCATCGTGAAGAGCGCCATGCCGATGCAGTAGACGGCCACGGCGATCAGCCGGTAGTCGAGGCTGATGTACGCGGTCGTCACGTGCGCCACTGCCTTGCCGACGCCCGCGTCCGAGAACACGAGGCCGAGCATGCCGAGCATCTGCGGCAGCACGGCCGCCCACGACAGCGCATCGACCAGACGGCGCGCTTCCTTCATCGACTGGCCGACGGTGTCGCGCGTCATCACGCAGGCGAACGCCAGCGCGATCACGCAGCCGATGCCGAAGCCGATCAGCGTGACGTTCTTCTGCTCGATCAGCGGCGTGCCGCCGAACACGAGGTGACTCGCCGACAAGGTGATGATCACCGTGACGACCGGAATCGTCAGCGCCGGAACGAACAGCTTGTTGTTGAGGCGCGCGGCGCTTGCCTTGCGGGCCTCTTCGGAGAGCACCCTGGCCTTGCCGGCGGTTACGCCGCCAAAGCCGGCGATCAGCGCCATTGCGATCACGAGCACGCCGACCAGTTCGACAGGCAATTTGTCGCCGATCAGGAAGATCAGCGCGTAGATGATCCAGAAACCGCCCGCCGTGAGGCGGCGCGGATGGTCCTTATCGGTGACGATCATGCCGCCGATCACCAGCAGCACGATGCCGAGCAGCCAGAACAGATAGTTGATGGTGAGTGTCATGCTTCGTCCCCAGTGGCCGATTGCGTCGCAGGCTTGCCTGTCGCGCTGTTATGGTGGTTCGACGCCGTTTGCGCCGCGGTGTTGCCGCGCAACTCGCGTTCTAGCTTGCGATCGAGCAGCCAGAGCCGGAAGCCGTGAATCAGGAACGCGCAGATGGCAGTCGGAATGCCCCACACGGCGACGTGGATCGGCTCGACGGTGATGCCCGCTTCCTTCAGGAACGTGACCATCAGCACGATCGCGCCGAACGCGACGAAGATGTCCTCGCCGAAGAAGAGGCCCACGTTGTCGGTGGCGGCCGAGAATGCGCGCAGCTTGTAGCGCACGCTATCGGTGAGCTTGCCGAAGCGCGTTTCCGTCGCGCCTTCCGCCATCGGCGCGATCAGCGGACGCACCATCTGCGGATGACCGCCGAGGCCGGTCAGGCCGACCGCCGCCGTCAGCTCGCGCACGAGCAGATAGACGATCAGCAGACGCCCGGCCGTGGCGGCCTTGATGCTGGCGATCCACGTCTGCGCGCGTTCGCGCAGCCCGTGCCGCTCGAGCAGGCCGATCACCGCGAGCGGCAACAGGATGATGAGCGGGATATTGCGTGTCTTGATGAAGCCGCTGCCGATGGCAGCGAGGATTTTGTCGGGCGGGAAATGCGCGGCAATCGCGGTGATGACGGCGGCCGCGGCCACGATCAGCATCGGATTGAAGCGCAACACAAACCCGACGATGATGACCGCGACGCCAATGAGCGGCCATAGATTGACGGTGGACTGCATGTAGATCTCCAGAGGTGGTCCTGCATTGGGACACCGCTCGTGGCGGCGAACTTTAATGGCGCCGGGCCATGCTTTGCGGCCCGGTTTCCCTACCTGCCGTGCGGCTCTTGGTGGCTGCATCGGCTGCACTGCCTGTCGTTGCTGCGGGAACTGCTGTGGTGCTTTAGTGCTTTAGTGCTGCTACGGTGACTGCCGAACTTCTGAAGCTTCAAAAATCCATTGGCAACTGGCGATGTTGCTTTTTCGCCAGATACCTGGAAACACCTGGAAAATGCCCCGCGAAAAGCGGGGCGTACGTTGCTGCGAGATTTCTGTGTTTCAGGGCCGGGTGCCGGAATCAGACACGCGCCGCGCCGGCCGCATGCACGTCGATGCCCGCTGCTTCGAGCGCCTTGCGAATGCGCTGTGCGAACGCGAGCGCATGCGGGCCGTCGCCGTGCAGGCAGATGGTCTGCGCGTTGAGCGGCACCCATTCCCCCGTGACGGCCTGCACGCGTTGCTCACGCACCATCTTCAGCGTGCGCTCGAGCACTTCGTCCTCGTCTTCGAGCAGCGCGCCCGGTTCCTTGCGCGGCACGAGCGACCCGTCCGCGCGATAGCCGCGGTCGGCGAACACTTCTTCGATTGCAACGAGGCCCACGTTGCGCGCGGCCGTCACCAGCCCGCTGTTGGCAAGCGCGAACACCGCCACGGACGGATCGAAGTCATGCACGGCCGAGACGATCGCATCGGCGATCTTCGCGTCGCGCGCGGCCTGGTTGTAGAGCGCGCCGTGCGGTTTCACGTGCGCGATGCGTCCGCCCTCGGCCTGCGCAATCGCCGACAGTGCGCCGAGCTGATACAGCACGCCTGCGTAGATTTCTTCGGCGGGCAGATCCATTTCCTTGCGGCCGAAGTTTTCCGGGTCGTTGAAGCTCGGATGCGCGCCGATCGACACGCCTTTCTCCACCGCCCAGCGCACGCATTCGCGCATCGCGTTCGGCCCGCCTGCGTGCCAGCCGCACGCGATATTCGCCGAGCTGACGAGATCGAGCAACGCCTCGTCGGAGCCGCATCCTTCGCCGAGATCGGCGTTCAAATCGATTTCCATGATGTTCCTCGTTGGTCTTACACCGCTGCGGACGCGGCGAGCCGCGCGCAGCGTTCTTCATGCATGCCGATTGCGGCATCGATCTGCCGCAGGTACTTGCGTTCTTCGATCAGCGCCTGGCGCGCCTCGTAGGTCGTGGTCGGAATGAAGCGCACCGCGCCGTTCAGGCGGATCTGCGCGAGCTTCCACAAGTCGGCGTGAATCACCGCGCCGATCTTCGGATAGCCGCCCGTGGTCTGCGCGTCGCTCATCAGGATGATCGGCTGGCCGTTCGGCGGCACCTGGATTGTCCCCGGCATCACTGCGTGCGACAGCAGATCGCGCTTTTGCGTGCGCTTTAACTGATTGCCCGACAGCCGGTAGCCCATCCGGTTGCTGTTCGGCGTGACGAGCCACTCGTCGTTCCAGAAGGTCTGCTGCGCGTCTTCCGTGAAGGTGTCGTACTCGGGGCCGGGCAGCACGCGGATGGGCGGCGCCCACGCGACGCCCGACGGATGACGTCCACGCCGCACCGGTTCGTCGACCAGCACGAACTTGCACCAGGCGGGCGCTTTCACGCCGAACTCGGGCGCATCGGGCGAAAAGCCGGAACCCACGCCCGCGCGCGGCGCGCCGACGGGCAGCCGGTCGCCGTC
>NZ_JAAGPI010000048.1 GCF_017104715.1 Burkholderia sp. Ac-20365 | reverse complement strand
GCCGATGCCCATGTTCGGTGCCGGGCGGCCCAGGCGGAGACGGCGATCCAGGCGACGTGGGCGGCGGACGGTTCCCGCCTTGTGGCGGCCGGTGCCCACCCGGTGGCGGCGGTGGCGGACGATGCGGCGGCGGTGGATGATTGGCCCAATGCGCACGATTCGGGTACCACGGACGCCCGCGATAGTACCGATCCCAATACGTGCCGATCGAGAACGTGATGAGCGGCAGACCGATGGCCGTCCCGTACGTCATGATGGGCACGTTACTGCCCTGGTATGGATACGTCAGGTAGCCGCCATAGACCCATCCGCGCGCCTGTGCGATCGCCACGTCGCACCACGTGTAGCCGCTCACGCAGCCATACACGGCGACGGGCTGCCCGGCAGGCAATTGCGCGACGACCGGGTAATCCTGCGCTGGTCCCGCGTACAGATACACGGGCTGGTTCGTGTACGCCTGCGATTGCGCCGACGCCGCACCCGATGCGACCGACAGTGCCACCGCGCCCATCACGGCAACGCATGCAATCCGCATTCGCATGATTGTTCTCCTTATCGTCTTATCGTCTCGCGGATATATCCCGTGAAAACTTAGCGAATTATGTGCCTGACAGGCATCTGTCATCCATGGACTGTCGCGAGAATGAACTGGCCACGGGAACAACGGATGCAGCTTCCGTTTGCACTCAACCTGTCGGGAGCACCTGATGAAACATGATCTGAAACCAGGCGACCGCGTCAACTGGAACACGCCGCAAGGGATGACCACGGGCATCATCGTTCGCGCTATCACCACACATACCGAACTGGACGGTCACACGGTAGCCGCAACGAAGGACGACGTGCATTACGAAGTCGAAAGCGAAAAAAGCGGCAAGCGCGCCGTCCATCGCGCGCAAGCGTTGCACAGAGTGTCGAAGCACTGATACGCAGGAAAGGCCGCGTAACAAAAAAGGCCCGCATGTGCACACATGCGGGCCTTTCCTGACGAACGCGGCAACGCGCTCAGACCACTTCGAACAATCCCGCCGCGCCCTGCCCGCCGCCGATACACATCGTCACCACGACGAACTTCGCGCCGCGCCGCTTGCCTTCGATCAGCGCATGGCCCGTCAGACGCGCGCCCGACACGCCATACGGATGGCCGACCGCAATCGCGCCACCATTGACGTTCAGACGATCATTCGGAATGCCGAGCTTGTCGCGGCAATACAGCACCTGCACAGCGAACGCCTCGTTCAGTTCCCACAGATCAATATCCTCCACCTTCAGTCCCGCCTGCTTCAGCAGTTTCGGCACAGCGAATACAGGACCGATGCCCATTTCATCCGGCTCGCAGCCCGCGACCGCGAAGCCGCGGAAAATGCCCATCGGTTGCAGGCCTTCGCGCTCGGCGACCTTCGCGTTCATCACGACGCACGCCGACGCACCGTCCGAAAACTGGCTCGCGTTGCCCGCCGTGATGACGCCGCCCGGCAGCGCCGTGCGGATCTTCGACACGCCTTCGAGCGTCGTGTCCGCGCGGATGCCTTCGTCGGCGGCGATCGTCACTTCCTTCGTGAAGAGACGCCCGCTCGCCTTGTCGGCGACACCGGCGAGCACCGTCATCGGCACGATTTCTTCGTTGAAGCGCCCGGCTGCCTGTGCGGCGGCTGCGCGCTGCTGCGACTGCACGCCGTACTCATCCTGACGTTCCCTGGAGATCCCGTAGCGCTTCGAGACGTTTTCGGCCGTCTCCAGCATCGACCAGTAGATTTCCGGCTTGTGCTCCATCAGCCAGCCGTCGCGCAGCATGTGCAGATTCATTTCGTTCTGCACGCACGAGATCGACTCGACGCCGCCCGCGACGAACACATCGCCTTCGCCGACCATCACGCGTTGCGCGGCGAGCGCGATGGTTTGCAGGCCCGACGAGCAGAAACGGTTCACCGTCATGCCCGGCACTGTCACGGGCAAACCGGCGCGCAGCGCGATCTGCCGCGCGATGTTCGAGCCGGTCGCGCCTTCCGGATTCGCGCAGCCCATGATCACGTCCTCGACACGCGCCGGGTCGATCTTCGCGCGTTCGACGGCGGCCTGCGTCACGTGGCCGCCGAGCGTCGCGCCGTGCGTCATGTTGAAGGCGCCACGCCACGATTTGGCGAGACCCGTGCGGGCAGTCGATACGATTACGGCGTCAGTCATGCATGTCTCCTGCTTTTCAATGTCGGTAAGTGTGAGGTTCGCTTTGCGTGCTGCGCGGCGCGTGGCTCAGGCCAGCAGGTCCGCCGACTGCACACGTTCGACACCCGCGGCGCGCATCTCGCGCCAGGCGTTGTCGAGCGAACCGTTCAGATCGATAGCGCGGGTCGCGTCCTCGATGACGGCGACCTCGAAACCGGCCGCGCGCGCATCGAGCGCGGACCACGCGACGCAGTAGTCGGTCGCGAGGCCACAGCACCACACGCGCGTGACGCCCGTGTCGCGCAGATAGCCCGCAAGGCCCGTGGGCGTCGTGCGATCCGCTTCGAGAAACGCCGAATAGCTGTCCACGTTCGCGTGATGTCCCTTGCGAATCACGGCGCGCGCATGCGCGATGTCGAGCCCTGCGTGCAACGCGGCGCCCGCCGTGTTCTGCACGCAGTGCGTCGGCCACAGCACCTGCTCGCCGTACGGCAGCGTCATCATCTCGAAGGGCTGACGGCCCGCGTGATTCGCGGCGAACGAAACATGCGACGGCGGATGCCAGTCCTGCGTCAGCACCACGTGGCTGAAGCGCCGCGCAAGCTGGTTCACGAGCGGCACGATTTCATCGCCGCGCGCGACGGCGAGCGCGCCGTTCGGCATGAAATCGTTCTGCACGTCGACGACGAGCAGAACCTCGCTGGCATCTTTCATCATGGTTCCTGTTATCTCGCGAATGCGCGTCAGCGCCCGGCCAAGCCTGCTATTTCAGCTATTGAAGCCGCGCCCTTGCGCCGCCCGCTCGACGATGCCCGGCGCAATCTGCCAGCCGTCGCCGTTCGGTTGCGATGCGTAACGGCGAATGGCGCGCTCGACGTTATAAAGGCCGACGGTATCCGCGTACAGCATCGGGCCGCCGCGCCACAGCGGAAAGCCATAGCCCGTCAGATAGACCATGTCGATATCCGATGCCTTCGACGCAATGCGTTCGTCGAGAATCTTCGCGCCTTCATTGGCGAGCGCGAAAATGAGGCGCTCGACGATCTCTTCGTCGGAAATCTTGCGGCGTTCGACGCCGAGTTCCTTCGAATACGCGACGATCATCTCGTCGATCTGCTTCGACGGATACGCGTTGCGGTCGCCTGCCTTGTAGTCGTACCAGCCGCCGCCCGTCTTCTGCCCGAAGCGCCCCGTCTCGCACAGACGGTCGGCGATCTTCGAGTAATGCATGTCCGGGTGCTCCTGATAGCGGCGCTTGCGGATCGCCCAGCCGATATCGTTGCCCGCGAGATCGCTCATGCGGAACGGGCCCATTGCGAAGCCGAACTTTTCGATGGCCTTGTCGACCTGCGCGGGCAGCGCGCCCTCTTCGAGCATAAAGAGCGCCTGGCGGATGTACTGCTCGATCATCCGGTTGCCGATGAAGCCGTCGCACACGCCCGACACCACCGCCGTCTTCTTGATCTTCTTCGCGACCTTCATCACGGTGGCGAGCACGTCTTTCGCGGTGTCCTTGCCGCGCACCACTTCGAGCAGCTTCATCACGTTGGCCGGGCTGAAGAAGTGCATGCCGACCACATCCTGCGGACGCTTCGTGAAGGCGGCGATCCTGTTCAGATCGAGCGTCGATGTGTTCGATGCGAGGATCGCGCCCGGCTTCGCCACTTCATCGAGACGCTTGAACACCTGCTCTTTCACGCCGAGTTCTTCGAATACCGCTTCGATGATGAGATCGGCGTCTTTCAGGTCGTCATAAGAGAGTGTCGGCGACAGCAAGGCCATGCGCTGCTCGAGCGCTTCCATCGTCAGCTTGCCCTTCTTGACGGTCGTCTCGTAGTTCTTGCGGATCGTCGCGAGGCCGCGCTCGAGCGCGTCCGGTTTCGTTTCGAGCAACGTGACGGGCAAGCCCGCGTTGATGAAGTTCATCGCGATGCCGCCGCCCATCGTGCCCGCGCCAATCACCGCGACTTTCTTGATGTCGCGCACGGGTGTTTCGGAAGGCACGTCGGGAATCTTGCTGGCCGCGCGCTCGCCGAAGAACGCGTGACGCAGCGCACGGCTTTCCGGCGTCTGCACGAGCGCGAGGAAACATTCGCGCTCCACTTTCATGCCGTGTTCGAAGCCTTTGAGGACACCCGCTTCGACTGCATCGATGCACTTGTGCGGCGCCGGAAAGTTTTTCGCCACGCCCGCAACGGTATTGCGCGCGAACTGGATGAAGCCCGCCGCATTCGGATGCTCGATCTTGCGATCGCGAATCTTCGGATGCGGGCCGCTCTGCGCAGCGACCTTACGCGCAAATGCGACCGCGCCTTCGAGCAGATCGCCTTCGATCATCTGATCGAAAAGCGGCGTGCCCGCAAGCTTCTCCGACATGACAGGCGCACCCGACACGATCATGTTCAGCGCCGCTTCCAGTCCAAGCGCACGCGGCAGACGCTGCGTGCCGCCCGCTCCCGGCAAAATGCCGAGCTTCACTTCGGGCAGCGCGATCTGCGCGCCAGGCGCCGCCACGCGATAGTGCGCGCCGAGCGCGAGTTCGAGCCCGCCGCCCATCGCAACACTGTGGATCGCGGCGACGACAGGTTTCGCGCTGCCTTCGACCGCCTTGATGACGGTCGCGAGCGTCGGCTCCTGCAGCGCTTTCGGCGTGTTGAATTCGGTGATGTCGGCGCCGCCCGAAAAGGCCTTGCCCGCGCCTGTCAGCACGATCGCCTTGATGGCGGGATCGTTCTGCGCGCGCTCGACGCCTTCGACGATGCCCGCACGCGTCGACAGGCCGAGGCCGTTGACGGGGGGATTGTTCAGCGTGATGACGGCGACGCCGTCGTGTGTCGTGTAGTCCACTGCCATCTGCCAGCCTCCATGCGATGCGGACGCGCGTCAGGTGCGCGGCCCGGATGGGAACACGCGAACCATTGTCCGCTGTTTCGCTGTTTGTTTGCGATAGCAGGCAGAATACACAAAAAAGCACACTCGTTCAATTTTAACGCGTGTGCTTTCGATGGACGTAAACCCGGAGACTATTTTGCTTTGGCGGGATCGAGCGCGTGTGCTTCCTCGTCGAACGGACAGTTTTCGATGTCGAGCGCCGACGGCAGCACGTGAGCGCGAAAGCGCTCGCGCAGCTTGAGCTTTTGCAGCTTGCCCGTGGCCGTGTGCGGCAGTTCGTCGACGAACACGATGTCGTCGGGAATCCACCATTTAGCGACCTTGCCCTCGTAGAACGCGAGCAATTCGTCGCGCGTGACAAGTGCATCGGGTCGCAGGACGACGACAAGCAGCGGCCGCTCATTCCACTTCGGATGCGAGCACGCGATACACGCCGCTTCCGCCACGGCCGGATGCGCAATCGCGACATTCTCGACATCGATCGAACTGATCCATTCGCCGCCCGACTTGATCACGTCCTTGCTGCGGTCGGTGATATTGAGGAAGCTGTCGCGGTCGATGGTCGCGACGTCGCCCGTCGGGAACCAGCCGTCGACCAGCGGCGACGCGTCGCTCCTGAAATACCGGTCGATCACCCACGGCCCGCGCACGTGCAGATCGCCGAACGCGACGCCGTCCCACGGCAGGTCGCGCCCGTCATCGCCGACGATCTTCATGTCGACGCCATACATCACGTGGCCCTGCTTTTCGCGCAGCTTGCGCTGTTCGTCCGGCGAGCGCTGCGACTGTTCCCACGTGAGCTTCGACAGCGTGCCGAGCGGCGACATCTCCGTCATGCCCCACGCGTGAATCACCTCGACGCCGTAGACCTCCTGGAACATCTTGATCATCGCGGGCGGACACGCTGAGCCGCCGATCACCGTGCGCTCCAGCGTCGAAAACCTCACGTCCGCTTCACGCAGATAGTTGAGCAGGCCGAGCCAGACGGTCGGCACGCCCGCGGAATAGGTGACGCGTTCCGCTTCCATCAACTCGTACAGCGACTTGCCGTCGAGATCCTTGCCCGGAAATACGAGCTTCGCGCCCGTCAGCGGCGCAGAGTGCGGAATGCCCCACGCGTTCACATGGAACATCGGCACGACGGGCAGCACGGAATCGCGTGCGGACAAACCCATTGCATCGGGCAGCGACGCGCCGAACGCATGCAGTACCGTGGAGCGATGCGAGTACAGCGCGCCCTTCGGGTTACCCGTTGTCCCCGACGTGTAGCAAAGGTTGGATGCACAACGTTCGTCGATGGCGGGCCAGTCGAACTCGCCGTCCTGCTGCGCGAGCAGCGCTTCATAGCTCGACACGGCCGTCGACATGCGCGGCATATGCGCTTCATCCGTCATCGCGATCCAGCCGCGCACGTTCGGACACTGCGGCGCGAGCACATCGACGAGCGCCGCGAACGTAATGTCGAATAGCACATAGCGGTCATCGGCGTGATTGACGATGTAGGCGATCTGATCGGGAAAGAGGCGCGGATTGATCGTGTGACACACGGCGCCGAAGCCCGTCGTGCCATAGTACGTTTCCAGATGCCGGTAGCCGTTCCATGCGAGCGTACCGACGCGGTCGCCCGCTTCGACGCCGAGCGCGATCAGCGCCTGCGCCAGTTGCTTCGCGCGCTTCTCGCAATCGCGGTACGTGTAGCGGTGCACGTCGCCCTCGATGCGCTTCGACACGATTTCCGTCGTGCCGAAGTGGCGTGACGCATGTGCCAGCAGCGAAGAAACCGTCAGTGGCACGTCCATCATCTGTCCATAGAGCGGCGTCGTCATACGCGGGTGTCTCCCAAGGTGTGATGTAGTTTCGCGTTGTTATTCGTTCCGATATGCGCTTCGGATGCGCGCGCTGCAGCGCGGCAGGCGCGGAATTACAATATCGGTTAATAAAGAGGCGCTCAATATGTCGTTTTCCCCATGCAATGCAGGGTTATCGGGTTCCATGTCGACGGCCGCAGGCGCCATCGACAACCAGCGTGAAGGCAGCTTCGCCGCGCTCGGGAACGTCTTTCTGACACGTCTGCCCGCTGCGCCGCTGCCGGCGCCGTATGCGGTCGGCTTCGCGCCGGATGTCGCGGCGATGCTCGGTTTCGATGCGTCGCTGGCGAGCGAACCGGGCTTCGCGGAGTTCTTCTCCGGCAATACGACGCGTGACTGGCCGGCGGCGTCGCTGCCGTATGCGTCGGTGTATTCGGGGCATCAGTTCGGCGTCTGGGCGGGCCAACTCGGCGACGGACGCGCGATTACGCTCGGCGAAGTCGAGCACGACGGTAAGCGCTTCGAGCTTCAATTGAAAGGCGCAGGACGCACGCCCTATTCGCGCATGGGCGACGGACGCGCGGTGCTGCGCTCGTCGATCCGCGAATATCTGTGCTCGGAGGCGATGCATCATCTGGGCATTCCGACCACGCGCGCCCTTTGCGTCACAGGCTCCGATCAGCCCGTGCGCCGTGAGGAAATGGAAACGGCCGCCGTGGTCACGCGCGTATCGCCGAGTTTCGTGCGTTTCGGGCACTTCGAGCATTTCTATGCGAACGATCGCGTCGATGCGCTGCGTGCGCTGGCCGATCATGTGATCGACCGCTTCTATCCGTCGTGCCGCGACGCTGAAGATCCGTATCTCGCGCTACTCAACGAATGTGTGCTGTCGACTGCCGATCTGGTCGCGCAATGGCAGGCCGTGGGGTTTTGCCACGGCGTGATGAACACCGACAACATGTCGATTCTCGGCCTCACGATCGACTATGGTCCGTTTGGTTTCATCGACGGATTCGACTCGAACCACATCTGCAATCACTCGGATTCGCAGGGCCGCTACGCATACCGGATGCAGCCGCAGATCGCGTACTGGAACCTGTTCTGTCTCGCGCAAGGGCTGCTGCCGCTGTTCGGCGAGCGTTATGACGAAGCGGAGCGCAGCGCACGCGCGGTGAAGGATGCGCAACGCGTGCTCGAAGGTTTCAAGGGCCGCTTTGCGCCTGCGCTCGAAGCGCGTATGCGCGCGAAACTCGGGCTCGAAACCGAACGCGAAGGCGACGACGCGCTTGCCAACAAGCTGTTCGAGATCATGCACGCGAACCGCGCGGACTTCACGCTCACCTTCCGCAATCTGTCGAAGCTGTCGAAACACGATGCGAGCGGCGATACGAGTGTGCGCGACCTGTTCCTGGATCGCGCCGCTTTCGACGCCTGGGCGAACGACTACCGCGCGCGACTCGCGCACGAAACACGCGACGACGCCGCGCGCGCCGAAGCGATGAACCGCGTGAATCCGAAATTCGTGCTGCGCAATCACCTGGCCGAAGCGGCGATTCGCAAGGCGAAGGAAAAGGATTTTTCCGAGGTCGAGCGGCTCGCAACCGTGCTGCGCCGCCCGTTCGACGAGCAACCCGAGTTCGACGCGTACGCGGGTTTGCCGCCCGACTGGGCGTCGTCGCTGGAGGTGAGCTGTTCGTCGTAAGCGGGCAGCGCACGGCGCACGGGCGTGGCAACGGGCTCGCGCGACTGGCGTAACCCGGCTGCGCTACAATTCGAGCCCAGATAGCGTCGCGCGCGGTGTGATCATTCTGATGACGCACCGGCGCGGGCCAGCGTTTTTCGGACGGATCGGACTGGCTCCCGCCGCCAATTGCCCGATCTCATCCGAACCATCGCAAACGGCGCGCTCGATGCGCCCAACACTCTCCGGACTCCCATCCCGACAATGAAATTCCTGTTCGATCTGTTTCCGATCATCCTGTTCTTCGTCGCGTACAAGGTGTGGGGCATTTTCACGGCGACGGCCGTTGCGATCGCCGCCACGCTGGTCCAGATCGCGTGGGTCGCGTTCCGGCACCGCAAGGTCGATCCGATGCTGTGGGTGAGCCTCGGCGTGGTCACCGTGTTCGGCGGCGCGACGCTCGTGCTGCACAACGACACCTTCATCAAATGGAAGCCGACCGTGCTGTACTGGGCGTTCTCGGTCGCGCTGGTGGTGTCCGCGCTGGCGTTCAACAAGAACCTGATCGAGGCGATGATGGGCAAGCAGATCCAGTTGCCGCACCGGATCTGGGGGCAGCTGAATTACGTGTGGGCGATCTTTTTCGTGCTGCTCGGCATTCTCAACCTGTTCGTCGCCTTCAATTTTTCCACCGATGCGTGGGTCAATTTCAAGCTGTTCGGCGCGACGGGCTGCCTCGTAGTGTTCATCGTCGGACAGAGCTTGTGGCTGTCGAAATACATGAAGGAAGAGTGACATGAGCGACGTATTCCTTGAGGCCAGCCCTGCCGAGCGCATTGCGCTGATCGAAGCGCGCATCACGGCGGCGCTCGCGCCGATCGATTCGATTACCGTGCGCGACGACAGCGCCTTGCATGCGGGTCATGCGGGTGCGTCGGCGGGCGGACACTACGCGGTGACGATCGTCGCTGGCGCCTTTGCCGGCAAGGCTCGCGTGGCGCGGCACCGCATGGTGTATGATGCGCTGGCCGATGCCATGCAGCGCGGCATTCACGCTCTCGCGATCACGGCTTACACGCCAGAAGAATTCAATTTGCTGTCCCGTTAGGAAACTTCCGATGACCTTGAAAAACACCCGCTACTGGGTTTTGCTGGCTGCATTTGCAGCGGCACCTGCATTCGCTCAGAACATCGCCGTCGTGAACGGCACGCCGATTCCCAAGTCGCGCGCCGATGCGCTGGTCGCGCAACTGGTACAGCAAGGTCAACAGGATTCGCCGAAGCTGCAACAGGCTGTGCGCGAAGAACTCGTGAACCGCGAAATCCTGATGCAGGAAGCGATCCGCGAAGGCATTCCGTCGAAGCCGGAGGTCAAGGCGCAGGTCGCCGTCGCGCAACAAACCGTTGTGCTGCGCGCGCTGATCGAGAACTACATCAAGAAGAACCAGCCGACGGACGCCGATGTGAAGGCGAAGTACGACGAACTGGTCAAACAGATTGGCGGCAAGGAATATCACCTGCATCACATTCTCGTCGACAACGAGCAGCAGGCAAAGGATCTGATCGCGAAGATCAAGGCTGGCGCGAGCTTTGAAGATCTCGCGAAGCAATTCTCGAAGGATCCGGGATCGGGCAAGAATGGCGGCGATCTCGACTGGTCGGATCCGAAGGCCTATGTGCCTGAGTTTGCTGCTGCCGCAGAGAAACTGCAGAAAGGCCAGATGACGGATGAACCGGTGCACACGCAGTTTGGATGGCACATCATTCGCGTCGATGATGTGCGGCAGACGCCGCCGCCGCCGTTTGAGCAGGTGAAGGCTCAGATTGCGCAGCAGATGCAGCAGGAGAAGCTGCAGGCGTTTGAAGAGGACCTGCGGTCCAAGGCTAAGGTGCAGTAAGGTTTTTTGTTTTTCTGTTGTTGAAGAGGCCGCCGGTTTGGCGGCTTTTTCGTTTTTGTCGATGCTGGATGGTTGTTGTTGGCATCCGCGTTTTGTTACTGGTGCTTCGTGCGTCGCCCCTGTGCGGGGCGGCACTTACTTTCTTTGCCGCCGCAAAGAAAGTAAGCAAAGAAAGCGGGCTAACACCGCCCGTTCTTGACCACCGCCTGAGGGCCCCCAACAGTTCCTCCGCTTCACACGGAAACCTGCCATTTGCGGCCCGTTGCCAACGCCTTGCATAGACGCCTCACCCACTTCAATTACCCGTAGCGCAGCGAGCGGCAGCGAATGGTTACGGCCGCCCAGGTGGCAAACTGTGTGTAGGTCGTAGTGCCTCACACGTCAGCGAACCTACGACACCGATCATGCTTTTCAGTCTGGAGTGATGCGTGTACGCCGCGACAGCCTACACACAGTTTGCCGCTATGGAACGTGGGAAATTTGATCGCGCGTGTGGCGACGCGGGATTGTGAAGCGGGTGAGGCGCTCGATAAGAGCGTTGGCAGCGGGCATCGAGAAGAGCGATGCCGCGTGAAGGAGAGGACCCGTTGGGGGCCCTCAGGCAGGAACAAGAATTGGCGGTGTTAAGCGGCTTTCTTTTGCCTACTTTTCTTTGCCGCGGCAAAGAAAAGTAGGTGCCGCCCCGCACAGGGGCAACGCCTGAAGCAGGCAAGACAAATCGCGGATGCCAGCAAAAACACAAGCAAACCAAACCAGCCCCCGCGCAGGAAAAACAAAAAACCTTACCCCAACCACTTCCGCGCATTCTGAAACACGCGCATCCACGGGCTACCATCGGTAGCACTGTTCTTCCATGCATCGGGATGCCAGCTCATCTGCACATTGCGATGCACACGCTCCGTATGCGGCATCAGCACCGTAAACCGGCCATCGGGCGTCGTCACAGAAGTAATCCCCGCCGGCGAGCCATTCGGATTGAACGGATACTGTTCAGTCAGCTGCCCACGATGATCGACATACTTCATCGCCACAGCAACACGCGACATATCACCCTGCTGCGAGAAGTCAGCAAACCCCTCACCGTGCGCAATGGCGACAGGAATTCGTGACCCTTCCATACCGGCAAAGAATATCGACGGCGACGATTGCACTTCGACCAGCGAGAAGCGCGCTTCAAACTTCTCCGACTTGTTCCGCGTGAACTTCGGCCAGGCGTCGGCGCCAGGAATCATCGACGCCAGGCTGCTCATCATCTGACAGCCATTGCAGATACCAAGCGCGAATGTATCGCTGCGACCGAAGAACGCCGCAAACATATCGGCAAGCTCAGCGTTGAAGCGAATCGTCTTCGCCCAGCCCTCGCCTGCACCCAGCACGTCACCATACGAGAAGCCGCCGCACGCAACCGCGCCCGCAAAATCAGCCAGCGTCGCGCGGCCCGACAGCAGGTCGCTCATGTGCACGTCGTGGGCATCGAAGCCGGCGCGATCGAATGCATACGCCGTTTCGAGGTGCGAGTTCACGCCCTGCTCCCGCAGGATCGCCACACGCGGACGCGCGCCCTTGCCGATAAACGGCGCAGCCACGTCCTCGACAGGATCGAACGACAGATGCGGCTGGATGCCGGGATCCGACGCGTCGAGCAACGCATCGAATTCCGCATCGGCACATGCAGGGTTGTCGCGCAGACGCGCAATACGCCAGCTCACCTCGCTCCACGTGCGATGCAGTTCGGTACGCGGTGCGTCGAAAATCTTCTTCGCGTCGCGATAGATTTCGAGCACATCGCGATCGTTCGGCTTGCCGATCACATGCGAGCAAGCCGACAGGCCATGTTCGCGCAGCGCGGCGAGCACCGCGTCGCGATCGGCGGCACGCACCTGAACCACGGCACCCAGTTCTTCGCTGAAAAGCGCGCGGATCGTGCGGTCTTCGCGGCGGCCGCTGGTCTGCTTCGCCCAGTCCTTCGCATCGCCGTAATCGGATTCGTGGTCGGGGTCGAGCGTCAGCATGTCGACGTTCAGCGTCACGCCCACGTGGCCCGCAAACGCCATTTCGCAGACCGTCGCCCACAGGCCGCCGTCCGAACGGTCGTGGTACGCGAGCAGCTTGCCGTCGGCGTTGAGCGCCTGGATCGCCGCGAAGAAACGCTTCAGGTCTTCCGGATTGTCGACGTCCGGCACCGTGTCGCCGACCTGCTGCGTCACCTGCGCCAGAATACTGCCGCCCAGACGATGCTTGCCGCGCCCGAGGTCGATCGCGATCAGCACCGTTTCGCCCGCATCCTTCTGGCTCACCAGTTGCGGCGTCAGATGGCGGCGCACGTCTTCGACCGGCGCGAACGCCGAAATGATCAGCGACACGGGCGCGACCACTTCCTTTTCGACATTGCCGTCTGCCCACTTCGTGCGCATCGACAGCGAATCCTTGCCGACAGGAATGCCGATGCCCAGCGCCGGGCACAGTTCCATGCCAATCGCCTTCACCGTGTCGTACAGCGCTGCGTCTTCGCCCGGGCTGCCGCACGCGGCCATCCAGTTCGCCGACAGCTTCAGCTTGTCCAGCGATTCGATCGGTGCCGACGCAATGTTCGTCACCGCTTCGCCGACTGCCATGCGGCCCGACGCGGGCGCGTTGATCACGGCGAGCGGCGTGCGCTCGGCCATCGTCATCGCTTCGCCGCGGAAGCCCGCGTAATCGACCGTCGTGATCGCGCAGTCAGCGACCGGCACCTGCCACGGGCCAACCATCTGGTCGCGCGCCGTCGTGCCGCCCACCGAGCGGTCACCGATCGTGATCAGGAACGACTTGCTCGCCACCGTCGGATGACGCAGCACATTCACAGCCGCTTCGTGCAGCGCGATATGCGTGACGTCGACCGGTTGCAGCGGCGTCGACGCGCGCTTCACGTCGCGGTGCATGCGCGGCGGCTTGCCGAGCAGCACTTCCATCGGCATGTCGACGGGCTCATGCGCGTCGGTTTGCGTCAGATCGGCGTCGATCAGCTTCAGCTGACGTTCTTCCGTAGCCGTGCCGACCACCGCGAACGGGCAGCGCTCGCGCTCGCAGATTGCCGCGAACTCTTCGAGACGCGACGGCGGAATGGCCAGCACGTAACGCTCTTGCGCTTCGTTCGACCAGATTTCGCGCGGCGACAGGCCACTTTCTTCGAGCTGAACCTTGCGCAGTTCGAACAGCGCGCCCTTGTCCGCGCCGTCGACCAGTTCCGGGAACGCGTTCGACAGACCGCCCGCGCCGACGTCGTGAATGCTCAGAATCGGATTGTCCGCGCCGAGTTGCCAGCACGAGTTGATCACTTCCTGCGCGCGGCGCTCGATTTCCGGATTGCCGCGCTGGACGGAATCGAAGTCGAGTTCAGCCGTATTGGTACCCGTCGCCATCGAACTCGCGGCGCCGCCGCCCATGCCGATGCGCATGCCGGGACCGCCGATCTGAATCAGCAGCGAGCCGGCCGGCAGATCGTGCTTGTGCGTGTGCTGGTCGGAGATGTTGCCGAGACCGCCCGCGATCATGATCGGCTTGTGATAACCGCGCACGCGGCCCGCGACGTTCTGCTCGTAGGTACGGAAGTAGCCGCCGAGGTTCGGACGGCCGAATTCGTTGTTGAACGCGGCGCCGCCAAGCGGTCCGTCGATCATGATCTGCAGCGGCGACGCGATGCGGTCCGGGCGGCCGTAAACGTCGAATTGATCAGCGGCGTTGCGGTGGCCGACGGGTTGCGTGGTATCGCGCGAGTTTTCCCACGGCTCGCGTGCGTCCGGCAGATCGAGATTCGACACCGTGAAGCCCGTGAGACCCGCCTTCGGACGCGCGCCGCGCCCCGTCGCGCCTTCGTCGCGAATTTCACCGCCCGCGCCTGTCGCGGCGCCGGGGAACGGCGAGATGGCGGTCGGGTGGTTGTGCGTCTCCACCTTCATCAGCGTGTGCGTCAGTTCGGTGTGACGGCCATAGCGCTCGCCAGGTTCGCCCGCGTCGCCCGTCTCGCCTGCCTTGCGCGGGAACCAGCGCTCGGCCATGCCGCCCGCCATGATCGACGAGTTGTCCGAGTACGCGACGATCGTGCCCTGCGGATTGAGCTTCTCGGTGTTGCGGATCATGTTGAACAGCGAGATGTCCTGCTCCTCGCCGTCGATCGTCCAGCTCGCGTTGAAGATCTTGTGGCGGCAGTGTTCGCTGTTCGCCTGCGCGAACATCATCAGTTCGACGTCGGTCGGATTGCGGCCGAGCTTCGTGAACGCGTCGACGAGGTAGTCGATTTCATCTTCGGCGAGCGCGAGGCCCAGTTCCGAGTTCGCCTTTTCAAGCGCCTTGCGGCCGTCCGTCAGCACGCCAACCGTTTGCAGCGGCTTGGCGGGCAGTTCGTCGAACAGGTGCATGGCGTGATCGCGCGACGGCGCGACGCTTTCCGTCATCCGGTCATGCAGCGCGGCGACGACGGCGGCACGCGCCTCGTCCGACAGCGCCTTCTTGCCGCCCAGCAGCCCGCTTTTCAGCACGACCGTGTACTCCACACCACGCTCGATACGGCGCACATGCGTCAAGCCGCAATGCAGCGCGATGTCCGTTGCCTTGCTCGCCCACGGCGACACGGTGCCAAAGCGAGGCACGACGAGGAAGGTTTCGACGGCGCCCTTGTCCTTGCCCGCGTCGAACGGATCGCCGTAATGCATCAGCGCTTCGATCTTCGCGCTGTCTTCCGTGGAAAGCGGCGTCTGCGAGTTAACGAAGTGCAGATACTGGCCGCGCACGCCGACGATGCTGGAATCAATGCGCGACAGCGTGTCGAGCAGGCGGGTTTGACGGAAATCGGAGAGGGCCGAAGCGCCGGGGAAACACGAGAAGTGAGCCATGGACTTGACGTTGCGTCGATCGGTTGCGTCGCTGGGTGCCGCGCGCGATTGCTCTGGCAATCGCAAGGACAGTCGCGCGTGGGGGCGACGTGAGGCGTAAGGAAGTCCGAGATTATAACCCGGGAAGGCCCGGCAAACCTGGGCTGCGTGACGCTCCGCGTGCTTTCGCGGCGCGTCTTCGACGCCTTCGAGCCCCGCCCGCGCACGCCCGGGCCATTTTGGGACGCGTTTCTGGCCGTTTGTGGTAGGCCGAGCGCGCGTCGCAATCGGCGTCGAGCGAGGCTTCCGTTGCCGAACAGCAGCGTGCCGGGCGGGTCGTTTGACTGCTATCATTCGGCCTTTCATCAGATCGGCGCAGCATCGGCTATCGCGCTGCGCCGCATGTCACGCACTACGCCTGGCCCCACGCGTGCCGCCGGCAACACGAATTAACCATGGATGTCATTGTCATTGGCGGCGGGATCGTCGGCGTCGCCACCGCCTATCAGCTTCGCGCGGCCGGTCACCGGGTGTGCGTCGTCGAACGGCACGCCACCGTCGCGCAGGGCGCCACCTACGGCCACGGCGGCACGCTGCTGCCCACGCCGCTCGATGTCTGGTTCGGCCCGACCTTCATGCAGCACCGTCAGGCGGCCAAAAGCGGCGTCATCAAGAAGACGGGCTTCAACGGGCAGGTGCGCGATTTCGTCCGCACGCTCTCGACGCTCGCCGAGCCCGAGGCGTTCAAGAAGCAGTTTTCGCTGCTGCGCCCGCTGATCGAATCGGCCCGCGAGACGCTTGCCGATATCGAGCATCACTTCAATCTGGAGTTCGAGCAGACGCAGGGGCAGCTGTATCTGGTGCGCAGCCATCAGGACTGGGAGCTCACGCAGCCCGCGCTCGATCTGCTGCGGCATTTCGAAGTGCCGCACCACGTGCTGAGCCCGCAGGAATGCCAGACCATCGAACACTCGATTCCGCTCGAACCGCATTTCGCAGGCGGCGTGTTGTTCGACGACGAAGGCACGGCGAACTGCCCGCTGTTCGCCAAGCTGATCAAGCAGACGCTCGATACGCAAGGCGGCGTGCAGTTTCAGTGCGGCCGCGAGGTGACGGGCATCCGCCTCGACAACCAGCGCGCGGCCGTCGAACTGGCGCCCGCTAACGGCGAATCGTCACGCTCGCGCGACGTCGAAGTGATCAGCGCGGATGCCGTGGTGGTGGCGGCGGGCGTCGGCAGCCTTCCGCTGCTGGAGAAGCTCGGGCTGAATCTGCCGCTACATCCGCTGCGGCTGCATAACCTGGTGGCGCCGATCGCGCGTGAGGAATTCGCGCCACATACGACCGTGATCGACGCCGTCAAGCGCATCACGATCACGCGCAGCAACCACCGGTTGCGCATCGCGGGCGGCGCCGTGCTGCAAAGCGCGAGCCAGACGAAGCAGCCGCTCCCCGAACCGCTGACGAAGGAAGCGCTCGCGCTGCTTAGCCAGGCCACGCACGACTGGGTGCCGGGCTCCGCGCGCATTTCGGCCGCGCTGCCTTGGGAAGGCGTGAAATTGCTGTCACCCGATGGCTTGCCCGTGACGGGCAACGCGCTGCATCCGCGACTCTTCGTGAACGCCGCGCATGGCCCCGTCGGCTGGGGCCTCGCGTGCGGCTCGGGCAAGCTGATTGCGAGCCTCGTGTCCGGCGCGCCGTCCGAATTGCCGCCCGATACGATCGCGGCGCTGCGTCCCGAGCGCTTCAACGCGTAAGTTCGACGACCATTTGTCCTATGCCATTACGCGTGCTGGCGGCAGCACGCGTAATGCCTCTACCATGGGCGTACCCTGTTGCTTCGGTACGCTGCCATGATCGATACCACCCCGCCGCTTACTCACCCTACTCACGCCGTTCTGGTCAATCCCTATGACCGGCCGTTTCCGCTGCTGAGCGTCGCGGAACTGCGCGCACTCGAAAAAGAAGCCGAAGCGACCTTGCCCGCCCACACGCTGATGGGCCGCGCCGGAAGCGCAGGCGCGCTCTTTCTGAGCGAACACATCGCGCTCGACGGTTCCGGCGATCCCAACCTTCCCGTCTGGCTCGTCGCCGGCCCTGGCAACAATGGCGGCGATGCACTGGTCGTCGCAACGGAATTGCGGCGCAAAGGCATTGCCGTCGAAGTCTGCATGCCCGTCGAGGTGAAGCCCGAGGATGCGCGCTGGGCGCTCGCTGAAGCACGCGCGGCGGGCGTGCCGATCTCAGGCGCCGTGCCGGAATCGTTCGACGGGTATAACTGGGTCGTCGACGGCATGTTCGGCATCGGGCTCGCGCGACCGCTCGAAGACGTGTTCGCCACGATTGCCGCGCGATTGTCCGAGCGTGCGAAAACACGAGGCCGGGTACTCGCGCTCGACGTGCCGAGCGGGCTTGACAGTGACACAGGCAATGTCGTCGAAGGCGGCGTCGCCGTGCGCGCAACGCACACGGTGACCTTTATCGGCGCGAAGCCGGGCCTCTTCATGGCCTTCGGACGCGACCTCGCGGGCGATGTCACCGTCGCGCCGATCGGTCTCGACGCAACGCGCGAGCCGCGTGTTCGATTGAACTCGCCCGCCCTCTTCGCCCAGCATTTCCCACCGCGCGATTTCTCGACACACAAAGGCACGTTCGGCAGCGTCGCCATCGTGGGCGGCGATACGGGCATGTGTGGCGCGCCCATTCTCGCCGCGCGCATGGCGCTATACGCCGGTGCGGGCAAGGTTCATGTCGCGTTTCTTGGCGCGGGCGCCCCGCCATACGATCCGCCCCATCCGGAGCTGATGCTGCATCCGCTCGACGAACTGCCGCTCGCCGCGATGGATGCGCTGTCAATCGGCTGCGGAATGGGCAAGCGCGAACGTGCCGTGAACGTACTCCGCGATGCATTGCCGCTCGATGTGCCAAAGCTTCTGGATGCCGATGCGCTGAACCTGATCGCCGATCATGCCGATCTCGCTGCGGCCGTGAAGCAGCGCGGCGACTCGGCGAACGATCCCTGCGTGCTGACGCCTCATCCGCTCGAAGCGGCACGCCTGCTCGGCACGGACGCGAAAAGCGTGCAGCGCGACCGGCTGGAATCTGCGCGCGCATTGGCTGCGCGCTATGCGAGCGTCGTCGTGCTGAAAGGCACGGGCACGGTGATCGCCGCGCCGGACGGACGTGTCGCCGTCAACCCGACGGGCAACGCGGCGCTGGCGACAGGCGGCACGGGCGACGTGCTCGGCGGCCTGATCGGTGCGCTGCTCGGGCAAGGCCTTCCGCGCTACGAGGCGGCGCTTGCAGGCGTGTTCCTGCACGGTTTCGCCGCTGACACGCTCACGGCTCGTGGAAAAGGTCCCGCGGGCCTGACAGCAGGTGAACTCGCACCGATGGCGCGCAAGCTACTGAATCGTCTCGTTTATCCGCCGCGCGATTGACGGCGAACGCAGGCGGGACGTACGTCCCGCTATCTGGCGCACTATCCCATCTATCCCGGCTGTCATCCTGTCCCGCTATACTGGTTGACTGCGTCGTCGGTAGGTCATCCGCCGCGACGCGAACGCAGACGCCCGCTGACGGCGCACGAGACACGCCGCCGCGCATCCGGCGACCGTACCGCTCAGCCAACCGCGCGTCTGCGGATCACCCCCGGCTCGCCCGATGCGCGGCCGGCCATTCGTTTTCCTTCGTTAGACGGACGGTTATGACTCTCAACTCGCTCCCCGCCTGGAACTCGCTGCAAACACACTACGAACAGATTCGCGATGCGCGCCTGCGCGACTGGTTTGCACCCGAGAACGATCCCGCGCCGACGCGCGCCGAACGCTTCACGCTCGCCGGCGGCGGTCTCGCGGCCGACTTTTCGAAAAACCGGATCACCGACGAAACGCTCAAGCTGCTCGTGCAACTCGCGCGCGAAGCGAACGTCGAGAAGCGCCGCGACGCGATGTTCGCGGGCGACATCGTCAATCCGACGGAAGGCCGTGCGGTACTACACACCGCGCTGCGCGCAAGCAATCCGAACGCGCCCTTCTACGGCAAGATACAGGCCGAGCGCGCGAAGATGGCGGCGTTCGCCGACAAGGTCCGCAGCGGCGAGTGGAAAGGCTATACGGGCAAGCGCATCCGTTATGTCGTGAACATCGGCATTGGCGGTTCGGATCTCGGACCGAAGATGGTCGTCCATGCGCTACAGCATCTCGCGACGCCCGACATCTCGACGTTCTTCGTGTCGAACGTCGATGGCGCCGATCTGTATCGCGTGCTGCAGCAGATCGACCCTGAGGAAACGCTCGCCATCATCGTATCGAAGACGTTCACGACGCTCGAAACGATGACCAACGCCAATTCGCTGCGCGACTGGTTCGTCCAGAAGGGCTGCCCCGAGAGCGAACTGGCGAAGCACTTCGTCGGCGTGTCGGCGAACCCGGCTGAAGTCGTCAAGTTCGGCATTGCACAGGACAACGTGTTCGAGATGTGGGACTGGGTTGGCGGCCGCTATTCGCTGTGGTCGGCGGTCGGCCTGTCGATCATGATCGCCATCGGCCCGAAGCAGTTCGATGAACTGCTGGCGGGCGCCAACGAGATGGACGAACATTTCCGCACGGCGCCGCTTGAACGCAATCTGCCCGTGCTGATGGGCATGATCGGCATCTGGTATCGCAACTTCTTCGGCTCGCAAAGCTATCTGGTCGCGCCGTACTCCGAAGCGCTGCATTTCCTGCCGTCGTATTTGCAGCAACTCGAAATGGAGAGTAACGGCAAGCAGGCGTGTCTGGACGGCTCGTTCGTGACTTACGATACTTCCGCTGTCACGTGGGGCGAGCCGGGTACGAACGGCCAGCACGCGTTCTTCCAGATGCTGCATCAGGGGCCGACCATCGTCCCGATCGACTTCGTGGCTGTGCTGACGCCCGAGCATCCGCTCGTGTCGCATCATCCGAAGCTGCTCGCGAACTGTTTCGCGCAAAGCGAGGCACTGATGCTCGGCCGCACGCGTGAAGAAGCGGAGAAAGTGGCCGGACCGAACAAGCCAGAACTGGTGCCGCATATCATGTTCCCCGGCAACCGCCCGACCACCACGCTGCTCGTCGACGCCCTCACCGCCCGCACGCTCGGCGCGTTGATCGCGCTGTACGAACACAAGGTGCTCGTGCAAGGCACGGTCTGGAACATCAACTCTTTCGACCAGTGGGGCGTTGAACTCGGCAAGATTCTCGGCAAGGTGGTCGAGGCGGATCTGACTGCCGCGAGCGCCGACGAAAAGAAGCACGACTCGTCGACCTCGGCGCTGATCGCGCGTGCGCGAGCCGCTCTGAAGCGCTGATCGCACCGTCGGATACAGCCGCATGAACGCAAACGGGCCTTCAACACGAAGGCCCGTTTTTTTCGCCCGCGTTTTGCGGTCAGATCAGACGCCCTGCTTCGATCGTCACCGTTGTGTCGCAGCGGCGCGCAAGCTCGACGTCGTGCGTTACCAGCACCAGTGTCGCGCCATTCGCGCGATTCATCTCGAACATCAGATCAATCACTGCATGGCCCGTCGCGGCGTCGAGGCTGCCCGTAGGCTCGTCGGCGAAGAGAATCGACGGATGCGTGGCAAACGCGCGAGCCAGCGCCACGCGCTGCTGTTCGCCGCCCGACAGCAGCTTCGGATAGTGACGCATGCGCTCGCCGAGCCCGACCTGCGTCAGCAGCGTGCGCGCGCGCGCATGGATGTCGCGCGCCGGCAGCTCGCCTTGCAGTTCGAGGGGAAGCGTGACGTTCTCGAGCGCCGTCAGATGTGGCATCAACTGGAAGGACTGGAACACGAAACCGACCGAACCGTTACGCAACGCGGCGCGGCCGTCTTCATCGAGCTCCGTCAGTTCGCGGCCAAGCAGGCGAACCGAGCCCGAGGTCGCGCTGTCCAAACCGGCGAGCAGTCCAAGCAGCGTAGACTTGCCCGAGCCCGACGCGCCGACGATCGCCACACGGCTGCTGGCCTGAATCGACAGGTCGATGTTGTCGAGGATCGTCAACTCGCCCGTCGCATCCTTAACCCTTTTGCACAAACCCCGCACTTCGATGACTGGATCGGTTTTCTTTTGCATGGTGAAGCGTAGGTTGAATGTACGCGCCGTTACGTCGTTTGCGTCGCTCAAGGCGCTGACCGCGGCGTGTTTCCCCATCGTGATCGCCGCTACTTTTTCTGCGTCTGCTCAGGCTGCCAATACGAGCACTGCCGCCACCGCGATGGCCAACGCCGCGGGCAACAACGCACAGCAATCGAAGCCCACGATCGTCGTGCTCGGCGACAGTCTCTCCGCCGAATACGGCCTGCCTCGCGACACCGGCTGGGTTTCGCTGATGCGTCAGCGTCTGTCGAGTGAACGAATCGATTATAACGTTGCCAATGCGAGCATCAGCGGCGATACGACGAGCGGCGGCCGCGCCCGACTGCCCGCGCTGATGCAGCGCCTGAAGCCCGCCGTCGTGATCGTCGAACTCGGCGCCAACGACGCGCTGCGCGGTGTGCCGCTCAATACGACGGAAGACAATCTCCGCACGATCATCGAACAGGCCCAGCAAGGTCACGCGAAGGTGCTGCTCGTCGGTATGTACGTGCCGCCCAATTACGGCCCCGACTACACGCAAAAGTTCCACGGCCTCTATGGTCAGCTGTCGAAGCAGTTGAGTGTGCCGCTGGTGCCATTCCTTCTTGCCGGGATCGAAGACAAACCGGACATGTTCCAGTCCGATCAGATTCACCCGACGCAGCGGGCACAGCCCCTGCTACTCGACAACGTGTGGCCGGCGCTGAAGCCGCTGCTCCACACCTCGTCTCAATGAAGTTTCAATGAACGCGGCGCGCGACGTGTTACAGCGCGCTAACAACTTGTTTCCGAATAGGGGGAACGTGCCCAGGCACGGTCGATCAGACAGATTCGCCTGATTTCGACAACCGGCTCTATGTGAGCGATTTCTGGAAGGAGATAACGTGAAATACTTACCGATTATCGCTATGGCTGTCGCCATTTCCGCTTGTGCGGCTCAACCGCCCGCAGGTGTTCAGTCCGTTGGCACCAGCCAGCAGCCGCCGAAGGTCGTCGGCCAGTGCATCGCCAAGAAGTGGGCTGACAAGACCCAGCAGCAGGTCGTGGCACAAGACACAATGGCCAATGACATGGCGATGGACGTGTATGTGCCCGGTCAGCAACCGCCGAACGGCGCAGCTGCCGTGGTTCGACCGAACTATCAGGGCTCCGGCACGTGGGTCGGTTTCCGTGCCGCCGGCGGCGCCGGCAGCGATGCAACGGGCGATATCAGCGCCTGCCTGTAACGCTTCCGGCCCCTTCTCTGGAAGCAAAAAAGCCCCGCATATGCGGGGCTTTTTGTATTCAGCATGAAGCCGCACGAAGGCGGCTTCGGCAATGGTAGCGAGCTTACTCGCCGGACTGCGAGTTTTCGAGCGAACCGTACATCTTCACCTTCGAGCGCGCGCGGACAGCATCGAGGTACGACTCAGCTTCGGCTTGCGCATTCACGGAAGCAATCTGCTGCTGCGCGGATGCGAGACGCTGTGCATCCGTCGACGCTGGCGCCACGACAGAGTTCACGCGATAAATCGCGTAACCGTCCGCACCCAGATCGACACCGACGTAAGCCGGCAACTTTTGCGCATCGACCTTGTAAATTGCACTCAATGCAGCAGGCGGCACGCCCTGCGCATCGTTGCGCGACACCTTAAGCGCCGACGAAAAACCGTCCGTCGATTTCGACTTCTGCAGATCGGCTAGCCTAGCCTCGCCTTCCTTGCGCGCGAGATCGGCAGCCTGCTGCGCGACGACCTTCTGACGCACTGCGTCCTTGACGGCAGCCAGCGCAGGCACGGCAGCCGGCTTGTAATCCGTCACGTGCGCGGCGATCAGCGTGTTGTTGCCGACGTCGATTGCCTGCGTGTTGTTGTGGTCCTTCGCCGAATCGTTCGCGAACACGGCAGCAAGGAACTTCGGATTGTTCAGCGGGCTATCCGGCGGCAGCGCAGTGCTTGGCTGCGGCGTAACCGTCGCGGTCTGAATCTGCAGCTTGTACTTGTCGGCAGCCGGCTGCAGGCTCTTCGCCTGTTCGTAGACCGTCGACGTGAAGCCTTCGGAATCGTCGCTGAATGCCTTGGTCGCGAGTTGCGTCTTCAGGTCCTTCGCGATCGAATCCTTCACTTCATCGAACGGCTTCGTCACCGACGGCTTCACGTCCGTCACCTTCACGATGTGGTAGCCGAAGTCCGACTGGATCAGATCGCTGATCTCGTCCTTCTTCATCTTGAAGACGGCGTCGTCGAAAGCCTTGCCACCCGCGATCATGCCCGGGCTGAAGTAACCCAGATCACCACCCTTCGACGCCGAGCCCGGATCCTGCGAATCCTGCTGCGCGAGTTGCGCAAACTGGTCCGGATGCGCCTTCACCTGCGCGAGGATGTCCTGCGCCTTCTGCTTCGCCTTGTCCTTGTCGGCGGCGCTCGCGTCCTTCGGCACCGTGATCAGGATGTGGCTCGCGCGAACTTCGCCTTGCGTGCGGAAGTGAGCGATGTTGTCGTCGTAGTACTTCTTGAGATCGGCATCGCCCGGATTCGACGATGCTGCGAGCGTGGCGGGCGACATCACCAGATACTGGATCGTGGCGGTTGCCGGCGTCGCGAAGTCGTCGCGGTGAGCGTCGTAGTACGCCTGGATTTGCGCATCCGTAGGCTGAACCTTCGACTCATACTCTTTCGCACGGAACGCGAGACCCTGCACTTCGCGCTGTTGCTCGGCCAGTTCAGTGAGATGCTGGGCAAGCGTCTTCGGCGTGAACGCGGTGCGTGTGATGGCAGCCGGCAGCTGTTGCATAGCCATGCTGTAGCGCACCTGCTCCTGGTATTGCTCGGGCGTGATGCCCTGCATCGCAAGGAGTTCTTTGTATTTGTTCAGGTCGATCGAGCCATCGGGATTCTTCAGCGAGCCGATGATCGGATCAGCCATCAGCGCGCGACGCAGCGCGTCGTCCGATGCCGTCAGATGCAGACGTTGCGTCTCATCCGCGAGCACGCGCTGCTGGATCAGACCGTCGAGCATTTCCTTGCGGCGATCGGGCGTATCGAACATCTTCGCGTCGAACTGCGCGCCGAGCATCTGACGCGCGCGGTCCATCTGCTGACGCCATGCATTGTCGTACTCGGCTCGCGTGATCTTGTGACCGTTGACGCTCGCGACATTCGCGCTCTCGTCAAAGAAGCCACGGAAGCCCTGGATACCCACAAAGCCCAAACCCGGCAGGATGACCAGGATGAGCATGAACATCATCAGACGTTGGTGATTGCGGAAGAAATCGAGCATGCTTGAGGAGGCAATAGGCAGATGCCAAAAACGGAACGCCCGATGTTACATCAGCGGGCAATAAAAAAGGCGAACCGGAGTTCGCCTTTCTAGGATACTGGCGGAGTGGACGGGACTCGAACCCGCGACCCCCGGCGTGACAGGCCGGTATTCTAACCGACTGAACTACCACTCCTTATTGCTGCTTATGCTGCGCAGCGCGTCACTTCGATCTGGAACTGGTGGGTGCTGAGAGGCTCGAACTCCCGACCTACGCCTTGTAAGGGCGCCGCTCTACCAACTGAGCTAAGCACCCGCTCCGAGACCGCTGCTGCCTGACTGGTGATACCGAATCGCCTCGATACATTCATCAAGCAGCGAGCCCATTAGTTTAACGCATCCTTTAGCGCTTTGCCAGGCCTAAATTTAGGAACCTTCGCTGCCTTGATCTTGATTGCTGCGCCCGTGCGCGGATTGCGACCCGTGCGAGCCGTGCGCTTGCCAACGGCGAACGTGCCGAAGCCAACCAGCGTCACCGAACCACCCTTCTTCAACGTGCCTTTGACGCCACCGATCACTGCATCCAGCGCGCGACCTGCTGCCGCTTTCGAAATGTCGGCTTGTTGCGCGATGTGATCGATCAATTCCGTTTTATTCATTCCAAGCCCCCGAGAATGTAGTTGGGCAAATCATGAAAGCGCTTGTGCGCCCGGTTATTTACGGCGCGGCAGAATTTGCCGGCCACTCATTAGAATGGGCCGAAACCCTTGTGTCAAGCGGGATTGCGCCTGATTCGAAGGGCTCGTCGAAGGGCTTTCGATCACAGAATCTTGCAAGAGATGGATGCGGATGCAACCAGTTTACCGCGCGCTGCAAGGTCTCCTGGATAACGGGCAAATGGCTCGATTGCACATGTCGCCGCCCAAACGTTTGCCTGGCTGCAGAAATAAAAAAACCCGCGGGCCAGGCCGCGGGTTTTTGATCGCCGATGACTGAAGCAGATGAAGCGTTCAGTACATGGCGTTTAGCTTAGTGCTTCACGACATCGCTTGCGCTGGCGTCTTTCGACTCACCGACGGGCGCCGCTGCCTTCGGCTCTTCTTCCGGCAGCGCGGACGGCGCGCGTTCCAGCGCCAGTTCCAGCACCTTGTCGATCCAGCGGACCGGCACGATCTCGATCGCGTTCTTCACGTTGTCCGGAATCTCCGTCAGATCCTTGACGTTTTCTTCCGGAATCAGCACGAGCTTGATACCGCCGCGATGCGCTGCCAGCAGTTTCTCTTTCAGCCCGCCGATCGGCAGCACTTCGCCGCGCAGCGTGATTTCACCCGTCATGGCGACATCTGCGCGCACGGGAATACCCGTGAGCACCGACACCAGCGCCGTCGTCATCGCGATACCGGCGGACGGACCGTCCTTCGGCGTCGCGCCTTCCGGCACGTGGATGTGGATGTCCTGCTTCTCGAACGCTTCGTCCTTGACGCCGAGACGGCGCGAACGCGAACGCACCACCGAACGCGCGGCTTCGACGGATTCCTTCATAACGTCGCCGAGCGAACCCGTGCGGATCACGTTGCCCTTGCCAGGCATCACTGCCGCTTCGATCGTCAGCAGATCGCCGCCGACTTCCGTCCACGCGAGGCCCGTGACCTGACCGGTCTGGTTTTCCTTCGCGGCCAGACCGAAGTCGTACTTGCGCACGCCGAGGAACGTGTCGAGGTTATCGCCGTCTACCGTCACCGCCTTGTCTGCCTTCTTCAGCAGAAGCATCTTCACGACCTTGCGGCAGATCTTCGACACTTCACGCTCGAGCGAACGCACGCCCGCTTCACGCGTGTAGTAGCGAATGATGTCGCGGATCGCTGCTTCCGTGACTTCGATCTCGCCAGCCTTCAGGCCGTTGTTCTTCTTCTGCTTCGGCAGCAGGTAACGTTGCGCGATGCTGACCTTCTCGTCTTCCGTGTAACCCGACAGACGGATCACTTCCATCCGGTCAAGCAACGGCGGCGGAATGTTCAGCGAGTTCGACGTCGCCACGAACATCACGTCCGACAGGTCGAAGTCGACTTCGACGTAGTGGTCGGCAAACGTGTGGTTCTGTTCGGGGTCGAGCACTTCGAGCAGCGCCGACGACGGATCGCCGCGGAAATCCATACCCATCTTGTCGACTTCGTCGAGCAGGAAGAGCGGATTGCGCACGCCGACCTTGGTCAGGCTCTGCAGGATCTTGCCCGGCATCGAACCGATGTACGTACGACGGTGGCCGCGAATTTCAGCCTCGTCACGCACACCACCCAGTGCCATGCGCACGAACTTGCGATTCGTTGCGCGCGCAATCGACTGGCCCAGCGACGTCTTACCAACACCCGGAGGCCCAACCAGGCACAGGATCGGCGCCTTCACCTTGTCCACGCGCTGTTGAACCGCGAGATACTCGAGAATGCGTTCCTTGACCTTCTCAAGACCGAAGTGGTCTTCGTCCAGCACGCGTTCGGCATTCGAGAGGTCGTTGTTGACCTTGCTCTTCTTGCGCCACGGCAGGCCAATCAGCGTGTCAATATAGTTGCGTACGACGGTGGCTTCCGCCGACATCGGCGACATCAGCTTGAGCTTCTTCAGCTCGGCGTCGGCCTTCTTCTTGGCTTCCTTCGGCATGCGCGCGGCCGTGATGCGTTTCTCGAGTTCTTCGAGATCGGCACCCTCTTCGCCTTCGCCCAGTTCCTTCTGGATCGCCTTGACCTGCTCGTTCAGGTAGTACTCGCGCTGGCTCTTCTCCATCTGACGCTTGACGCGTCCGCGGATGCGCTTTTCGACCTGCAGGATGTCGATCTCGGCTTCGAGTTGCGCGAGCAGATGCTCGAGGCGCTCGATGACCGGGAACATTTCGAGGATCTGCTGCTTCTGGTCGAGCTTGAGCGGCAGATGCGCAGCGATGGTATCGGCCAGACGGCCAGCTTCATCGATGCCCGACAGCGACGTGAGAATCTCCGGCGGGATCTTCTTGTTCAGCTTCACGTACTGGTCGAACTGCGACACGATCGCACGGCGCAGCGCTTCCGTTTCAGCGCTATCGGCGTGGTCGGGCTCGAGCGGCATGACTTCGCACGAGAATTGCGTTTCCTGCTCTTCGATCGACAGCGTCTTGGCGCGCTGCAGACCTTCGACCAGCACCTTCACGGTGCCGTCGGGCAGCTTGAGCATCTGCAGGATGTTGGCGATACAGCCAACTTCGTACATATCCTTTTCGGTCGGCTCGTCTTTGGCCGCCGTCTTCTGGGCGACAAGCATGATGTGCTTGCCACCTTCCATTGCGGCTTCCAACGCCTTGATCGATTTCGGGCGACCCACGAAGAGCGGGATCACCATGTGCGGGAAAACGACTACGTCGCGCAGCGGGAGCAGCGGCAGCGTGATGCGTTCCGGCGGGAGGAGTTGGGTTCCTGACATTTCATTTCCCCATGAGTGGAATCAGTTTGTTCGATAGTTGAGGCCGACAAAAAAGATTGCAAGCCTTCGCGTGTGGGAAAAAGTTCAGTGACTCCAGAAAAACGGTCCATCCTGACGACACGATAAACGAAAAAAGCCGTTCACGTTGCCATGAACGGCTTTTTTTCAAAAAACCGGGAAGCCGATCAATTCGAACCCGCGACCTTCGGTGCGTCTTCGTAGATCAGTAGCGGCTTTCCGTCACCATCAATAACATTGTCGTCAATAATGACTTTGCTGACGCCCTTCATGGCCGGCAGCTCGTACATTACGTCGAGCAATGCCTGTTCCAGGATGGAGCGCAAGCCGCGTGCGCCCGTCTTGCGACGGATCGCCTTACGGGCGATAGCTTGCAGCGCAGCCGGACGGATCTCCAGCTCGACGCGTTCCATGTTGAACAGCTTGTGATATTGCTTGATGAGGGCGTTCTTCGGCTCGACCAGAATCTTCATCAGCGCGGCTTCGTCCAGCTTGCCGAGCGTCGCCACGACGGGCAGACGGCCGATCAGTTCTGGAATCAGGCCGAATTTGATGAGATCTTCCGGCTCGGTTTCGCGCAGCACTTCGCCCGCATCACGCTCCTGCTTGCTCTTGACGCTTGCGCCGAAACCGATCCCCGTTTTCTCCGTGCGGTCCACGATCACCTTTTCAAGGCCATCGAACGCGCCGCCGCAGATAAACAGAATATTGGTCGTGTCGACCTGGATGAAATCCTGGTTCGGGTGCTTACGGCCACCTTGCGGCGGCACCGACGCCATCGTGCCTTCGACCAGCTTCAGCAGCGCCTGCTGTACGCCTTCGCCCGACACGTCGCGCGTAATCGACGGGTTGTCCGACTTACGGCTGATCTTGTCGATTTCGTCGATATAGACGATGCCACGCTGCGCCTTGTCGACTTCGTAATTGCAGTTCTGCAGCAGCTTCTGAATGATGTTCTCGACGTCTTCACCGACGTAGCCGGCTTCCGTCAGCGTGGTCGCGTCGGCGATCACGAACGGCACGTTCAGAAGGCGCGCAAGGGTCTGCGCGAGCAGCGTCTTGCCCGAGCCGGTCGGCCCGATCAGCAGGATGTTGCTCTTCGACAGCTCGACGTCGTCCTTCTTGTCGAGATGCTTCAGGCGCTTGTAGTGGTTGTAGACCGCGACGGCGAGAATTTTCTTCGCGCGCTCTTGCCCGATCACGTATTGATCGAGAATATCGCGGATTTCCTGAGGACTCGGCAAATCGGACTTGGACAGGCCCGTTTCCAGACCCGCGCCCGCTGCTTCGTCGCGAATGATTTCGTTGCACAGGTCGATACATTCATCGCAGATGAATACCGACGGGCCAGCAATCAGCTTTTTGACTTCATGCTGGCTTTTGCCGCAAAACGAGCAATACAACAGCTTTTCGCTGTTAGAACCTTTCTTGTCCGCCATAGATGTGTGAGCCTCCGGACACTCGAATGACATGATACGCCGTTTGCCCGCCTCGTTCAGTCCGGGGCGGGACGGATGCGCAAAAGCTGTGACGGCGTTTGCCGCAGGCGTTCAGACGGGTCTTATTATTTCACAAGGTTTTGCGCCGGCGCTCTTCCCCCAATTTGAGGAAAAAGCGCTCCGGATCAGCCATGTTCCAGCGATTGTTTACGGACGCTTGTGCAGCACCTGATCGACCAGGCCATAGGCCTGAGCATCGTCACCCGACATGAAGTTGTCGCGGTCCGTGTCGCGCTGGATGCGCTCTACGGGTTGACCCGTGTGGTGCGACAGCAACTGGTTCAGACGTTCCTTCAGGTACAGGATTTCACGCGCCTGAATTTCGATGTCCGATGCCTGGCCACGTGCGCCGCCCAGCGGCTGGTGAATCATCACGCGTGCGTTCGGCAGCGCAAAACGCTTGCCCTTCGCGCCAGCCGCCAGCAGGAACGCGCCCATGCTGGCCGCAAGGCCCATGCACAGCGTCGAGACGTCCGGCTTGATGAACTGCATCGTGTCGTAGATCGCCATCCCTGCCGACACCGAGCCGCCCGGGCTGTTGATGTAGAAGCTGATGTCCTTGTCCGGATTTTCGCTTTCGAGGAACAGCAACTGTGCGATCACGAGGTTCGCAGTCTGATCGTTCACCTCGCCAACCAGGAACACTACGCGCTCCTTCAACAGGCGCGAGTAGATGTCATAGGAACGTTCACCACGGCCGCTCGTTTCGACGACGATCGGCACGAGGCCGAGCGCCTGCGCTTCGAGATCCCGATCCCGCGACGACTGCGAGGTCAACGTGTCCAGCATTTGAGCGCGAAAGGTCATGCAATGATCCTTGTCAGGAAATGTTCTGATAATCGGTTCTGGACAAGTAGGTGCGGCCGCGCGGTTCTTCAAGAGCAAACACGGCCGACAAGCGCTCTTTTAGCACATTCGGCCGTGCTCATATGCAAAAACGGCGTGCGGGCCGTCGCTTGGACAGCCGGCACGCCGTTACAGCGATGCTATTACGCTTGCGCCGTTGCGCTTGCCAGCTCTTCGAAGCTTACTTCCTTGTCCGTCACCTTCGCCTTGCTCAGGACGAAATCGACGACGTTGGATTCAACGACATACGCTTCCATCTCGGCAAGACGCTGCTGGTTCGAATAATACCAGCGGACGACTTCCTTCGGGTCTTCGTAGCTCTTCGCGAACTCGTCGACTTCAGCGCGGATCTGTTCCGGCTTGGCTTGCAGTTCATTGGCCTTGACCAGCTCGGCCAGCACGAGGCCCAGCTTGACGCGGCGCTCTGCCTGCTCGGCGAACATTTCTGCGGGGATCGGTGCGTCCTTCGCGTTCGGCACGCCACGTTGCGTCAGGTCCTGACGCGCCATTTCGACGAGGCGCTCCTGGTCCTGCTCGATCAGTGCCTTCGGCACGTCGAGTTCGGATATCTTCAGCAGAGCGTCCATCACCTGGTTCTTCACGACAGCCTGCGTGCGGCGCTTCGCTTCGCGCTCGAGGTTGTCGCGGATTTCAGCGCGCATTTTCGTCAGGTCGCCGTCTTCGATACCGAGCGACTTGGCGAATTCACCGTCGATTTCCGGCAGGTGCGGCCATTCGATCTTCTTCATCGTGATGGTGAACTGCGCGGTCTTGCCAGCGACTTCCTTGCCGTGATAGTCCTCGGGGAACGCCAGGTCGAATTCCTTCGACTCGCCAAGCTTCAGGCCCAGCGCTGCCTTTTCGAATTCCGGCAGCATGCGGCCTTCGCCCAGGACAAACGCGAAGTCGTCCGCGCTGCCGCCCTGGAATGCTTCGCCGTCGATCTTGCCGACGAAGTCGACCGTCACGCGGTCGCCGTCTTTCGCTGCCGTGTCGGCGCCGCCGTCACCGTGCTCACCGGCTTCGCCGCGAGCGTGGAAGTGCACGCGCTGCTTGCGCAGGATGTCCAGCGTGCGATCAATTTCAGCGTCGCTGATGGTGGTCTTCGTGCGTTCGATTTCAGCCGTGGCGACGTCGCCCAGCTTCACTTCGGGGTAAACCTCGAAGGTTGCGTCGAATGCGTAGTCGCCTTCGGTTGCGTCCGTCTTCGGGCTAAAGCTCGGCTGGCCAGCGACGCGCAGGTTTTCAGCGCGGCTGATATCGAAGAATTCCTTGCCAACCTTGTCGCTCAGCACTTCGGCTTCCACCTGACCCGCGTACTGCTGCGTCACCATCTTGAGCGGCACCTTGCCGGGGCGGAAACCCGGCATGCGCACGTTCTTCGCGAGTTGACGGATACGCGCGTCCACTTCCTTCTGCACGGTGTCCTTCGGCAGGGAAATCGTTACGCGGCGTTCGAGCTTGCCGAGGTTTTCAACAACGTTAGCCATGGCTTCAATCGTCCTAAAATTATTCGAGCGAATCAGTTATCTTGTGTGCCGCCTGTCGATGTCCGCTTTGCGTCGTGCGTCCGACACTGCGCGTAGCCTTCGCTTATCGCACGGGTCCGCCGCTACGCTTCGCTCACTCACGTGTGACATCGATCGCGCGCCTCTCGCCGCTGGCTGTGAGGCACGCCGGCAGCACAGTTTGGTCAGAGAGCCAAATATTTTAGCAAACTATTTGCGCGGCTAGCCGGATTCGCTGTTTCTCGATTTTTCGGTGCCTGCGATGCGCGATCCTGAACCTTGTGGAGACGTTTCCAACGACGCCAGGATCCCGTCTCGGCGCGCTCCGGCTGTGAATCAAAGTCAATTCTGCCTATACCTTGCGGTATATTCAGTCGCGCGTCGCATGCTGATAAGCTTCTTCACATTCCGATACGCCGGTGCCGCGCGCACGGGCGTTCCGGACGCTTCATCGCATCACGGCCACCACGTCGATGCGTCTTCATACCAATCACCAGAGACATCATGCCGAATACGTCGTCCGCGCCCATCGTCGTCATCGCCCCTGATTCGTTCAAAGGCTCGCTCTCCGCGGAGCAGGTCGCGCAGTCCATCGCGACGGGCATTCTGCGCGCGCGGTCCGACGCGACGATTCGCGTCTGCGCGATGGCCGACGGCGGCGAAGGCACGCTCGACGCCATGCTGACGGGCGGCGGCGAACGCCGCATGCTCACGGTACGCGGCGCGGCGGGCCCCGCGCGCGAAGCGGCAACGGGGCTGCTCGCGGACGGCAGCGCGATCATCGAAACCGCGGAAGTGGTCGGCATCACGGATCCAGTCGGCATGGGCGTACCCGTCGAAAAACGCAGCACACGCGGGATGGGCGAAGCAATTCGAACGCTGCTGGATGCGGGTGTACGGCGCTTCTTCGTGGCGCTCGGCGGCAGCAGCACGAACGATGGCGGCGCCGGCCTGCTGGTCGGTCTCGGGCTCAAGCTGTTCGATGCGCAAGGACATGAGCTCGATGCGACGCCCGAGCAGCTTGCGCAACTCGCACGTGTTGATGCATCGGGCCTCGACGCGCGTCTGCGTGAGACAACTTTCGTCGGCATGTCGGACGTCGACAATCCATTGACAGGCGACCACGGCGCAACGGCCGTTTTCGGTCCGCAGAAAGGCGTGCAGCCTGAGCAGGTCGCGACCGTCGACGCCGCCCTCGCCCGCTTCGCCGACCTCGTCGAACCGGCCATGAACCGTGTCGCGCGCAACCAGCCCGGCGCAGGCGCGGCAGGCGGCCTTGGCTTCGCGTTGCATATGCTGGGCGCCGAATTTGAACCGGGTGCGGAAACGGTCGCGCGGCAGATCGGCCTCGACGCCGCGCTCGAAGGCGCCAACTGGCTCATCACGGGTGAAGGCCGCTCCGACGTGCAGACGTTGCACGGCAAGGCGCCTTTCATCGCTTGCCGCCATGCGCGCGCGGCGGGTGTGCCGGCCACGTTGCTGTCGGGTGCCGTCGACTCATCAGCGCTGCCGAAACTCGCCGAGCATTTCAGCGGATGCTTCTCTCCCGCCCCTGGCCCGATCACACTCGAAGTCGCGATTCGCGACGCCGCCACCTTGCTCGCGAACGAAGCCGAACAGATGACGCGACTCAGGTTTGGCCCGCGTTGACCTTGCGAGCGGATGCGGGAACAATCACATTGCGGGACCGCATCCACTCACAACAGGAAGACCATGAAGGCCTCCGACAAAGCCGGACTCGAACAGTTTCTGACGTATCGTCTGCACGTGCTGAATAAACTTTCCGAGCGGGGCATCAGCGAACGGTATATGGCCAAGCTTGACGTGACGCTTCCCGAAGCGCGCGTGATTGCATCGGTCGGATCGTTCGGGCCATTCTCGATCATGGACCTCGCGCGCCACGCGAACCTCGACAAAAGTCAGGCGAGCCGCGCAGCCGAAGCGTTGATCAGACAAGGCCTCGTGCAACGCGAAGCGAGCGCGGAAGATGGCCGCGTGGTGCTCGTATCGCTGACCACGGAAGGCCGGGCGCTCTACAGAAAGATCATGCCCATCGCGCGCAAGTGGAACACCGATCTGTTCGATTGCCTCGACGATCGCGAGAAGGTCGCGCTCAGCGAAGCACTCGACAAGGTGATCGACAACGCGATCGCACGCAACGCAGAGTAGTCAGGTCAGACGAAGTCCGGGTTGCACACTCAACGGCGCGTGCATCGCGCCGTCGAAATCGCCGTTGCCTAATTCCTTAAACACTCATTCACAAGTTGCCTCGCCGCCCGCTCGAGCGCGTGCCGTCGGCAGGTCTAATCGCGATACGACGGGTCGATCCTCTCGACCTGACGCAGCAATGCATTGAGCACATCGTCTCCCGCGCCATGCCGCGGGTCGAACTGCAGCGAATCGCGCGTGCAGCGCACGGCGATGTCGTCATCGATCATGCGTGCGGCACCAAGCGTCGCCGTGGCCAGTTGAATCTCGCATGCGCGATTGAGCGTCCACAACCGTGCGAAGGCTTGCGCGATCGTTTCGCCGATCGCTAGCAAGCCGTGATTACGCAGGATCAGCAGTCGCCTGTCGCCGAGGTTAGCGACAAGACGCGGCCCTTCATCGGCACGGATGGTGATGCCTTCGAAGTCGTGATACGCGACCATCCCGTGCAGTTGTGCCGAATAGAAATTGTTGTTGACGAGACCCGCCTGCGAACACGCGACGGCAAGGCCTGCCGTCGTATGCGTATGCATCACGCAGTGTGCATCGGGTAACGCGCGATGAATCGCGGCATGCACGACAAAGCCCGCAGGATTCACAGCGTGCGTCGAGCCATCGAGCACGCTCCCGTCGACATCGATCTTCACCAGATTCGACGCGGTCACTTCCGTGTAGTGCAGTCCAAACGGATTGATTAAAAAATGGCTATCCGCGTCGGGCACACGCACGGTGATGTGGTTGTAGATCAGTTCGGTCCAGCCGAGCATCGCGAACACGCGATAGGTGCCTGCGAGCCTGATGCGCATCGCGCGTTCGGCGTCGGTGCATTCGCCGGTCTTCGAGTGTGATCGAACGTCCGTTGCAGACATTGCACTCTCCTCTTCGCGCGCAGCGCTCATGTGAAGGGGCGCGTATCGTGTCAACGCAGGATAGGAGAATCTGGTTGCACGCGCAACCAGATGACGAGCGGCCCTGGCTGGAGCAAAGTCCCCATTTCAACGCGCCAGATGGCGGCGCTCAAGGAAATCGTAAACTCCGCTTGCTACGATCGCGGCTCGCGTTTTTCTCTGACTTCGAGGATCGAAAATGAAGAAGGTTGTTCTGGCACTGGTCGCGGCTGCTGCGGGTTTCATGAGCATTTCGTCGGCGTTCGCCAACCCGCCGCATCATCACGAGTGCCACAAGGTGCGCGTGCATCACCACTGGGAAAAGCGCTGCCACTAAGCAGTTGCAAACCGCCTGCGTGATGGAGCAAGCCCCGCCACTGAGCGGGGTTTTTTGTGCCTGCAGATTTGTGCCTGCAAATCACGAGGCGAAAACATCGCTGCGTAAAACAAAAAACCCCGCGCGTCGATAACGGGCGGGGTTTCTCGTACAGCAATATCAAACAATGGTGCGAGGGAGGGGACTCGAACCCCTACACCCTTGCGGGCGTCAGGACCTAAACCTGGTGCGTCTACCAATTTCGCCACCCTCGCATCCGGGCGCTGCGCCAATACGCATCGCCCGATGTCTCGCCGGCGAACCGACATCGCGACTTCATCGCCATGTCATGTGCGTGGACAAATCTGAACCTGTTGGGACAGACCCGCTACCACCGCGAACATCTGCGCCGGAAATCAATCCAGACGCGGCACCGCCGAAAGCGTAAGCGCGAGATTCTAACCGATAGATCTGCGCTTGTCTGCATCTCTCGAATACTGTCGATGCTACAATTTTCGGTCTCTCGCGCACAGCCGTGCGCGACCGCCTCCCCACAAGCCAATCCCGTGAATTTCGACGAATACTGCCTGCAAAAAGCAGCGCCTCCCGGCTCGAGCACCTACTACGCATTGCGTCAGGCGCCCGCCGCCCGGCAGCCGCTGCTCACCGCGCTGTTCGCGCTGCGCCGCGAGTTCGAAGAAACCGTGAAGGAAACGACCGATCCCGCCGTCGGGCGCACCAAGCTTGCCTGGTGGCAGAAGGAAGCGGCCGCGCTCGCAGCGGGCGAGCCGACGCATCCCGTGTCGCAGGCGCTGGCTGCGCATCTGCCCGATGTGCAGGCCGAGTACCCCGCGCTACAGGCGTTGATCGCCGGCTTCGAGATGGACCTCGACCAGGCGCGCTATCTCGACTATCCGAATCTGCAGCGCTACATGACGGGCGTCGGCGGCAATTTTGCGTCCGTGGTCGCGCGGGCGACGGCTCGCGATCCGTCGCAGGCGGAAAGCTGGGCCGCGCCGCTCGGTGAAGCGTTGATGCTCGCGCAGATCGTCGTCGAACTGGGCAACGACGCGCGCCATGGCCGTATCTATATACCCATCGACGAGATGCAGCGCTACAACGTGACGGCTGCGGATCTGATCAACCGCAAATATACGGACGCGTTCACCGAGCTGATGCGCTTCCAGACGACGCGTGCGCGCGATGCGATCCGCAAGGCGCTCGACGCGCTGCCCGTGGGCGAGCGTCATTCGCAGAGCACGCTGCGCGCACTGGCCGCACTGGCGCTGGCGTTGCTCGACGAAATCGAGCGCGACGGCTATCACGTGCTGCATCAGCGCATTGCACTGACGCCGATCCGCAAGCTGTGGGTCGCGTGGCGCGCCGCACGCAAGCACTGACGCTCACGCGCGCAGCAACGGCAAAGGCTGGATGTCGTCGTGAAGGACGGCTTTGACATCCAGCTTCAGGAACGGACCCAGCACGGTTGCATAGAGCTGCCTGAAGTCGACTGCGACGGGCAGATTGCCATTGTCGTCGAGTCGCGTGAGATCCGGCGCGCGGCCATACAGACCACCCTGCACCGCGCCGCCCATCAGAAAATGCGCGCTCGCGCCGCCATGTTCGGTACCGCGATCGGTATTTTCCTGGACGGACCGGCCAAATTCCGAGTAAGTCACGATGAGCGCGTCGCGCCAGCGCCCGCGCCGCATGAGTTCTGCCCGAAGCGTTGCGCAGCCATCGGCGAGTTGATTCAGCAAGGTGGCATGCCGCATCGGCTGATTGCTGTGTGTGTCGAAGCCGTCGAGCGTCAGGCGGATCGCGCCCGTTGCATGCGGGCGCGCATCGTCGAAGATCGTGCGCAGCGCGGCTTCGATCGAATCGCGAAAGGTCGGCGCACCGGCCAAGGAGTCGAGCCTCGCATTCGTCACCGGACCGCTGATATCCGCATCCGCTTCGTCGGCGTACGAGGCTGCATCGGGATCATCCACACGCTTCCATGCATTGTCGGATGCACTGCGCGTCGCGGCAGACGCGAACGGCCCCGCCTCCGCGCTGCCAAACGACGCCGTCACAACGCTCTGCCCCATCGTCGCCCACTGCCCGACCATTCGGCTTAGCCAGCCGTCGCGCCGATAGACGTTGGCGCATGACCCTGTCTCCCAGATTTCCGCCGAACGAAAATGCGACGCATGCGCATGCGAACAACCGACGCCCTGCACGACAGCCAGTTGTCCATCGCGCCACGACGACATGAGCGGATGCAACGCAGGATGCAAGGCCGTGTGCGCATCGAGCGGCAGCACGCGCTCGCGCGGTATCGCGATGTGACGACGCAGTGCGTAGTAAGTGGAATCGGCGAAAGGAACGACGGTGTTCAGCCCGTCGTTGCCGCCCTTCAGTTCGATCAGGATCAGCAGCTTGCCTGCCGTGTCGCCAACCGTTGCGCCCGCATCCAGTCGCGAGGAAGGTTGCGACGATATGCCGCCGCTCGTATGTGGCGCGGCGAACACGCGCGGGATCGAAAACGAAGCGCTCGCTGCTGCCGCTACCGCCAGAAACTCGCGCCGCTTCATCGATGCCTCGCAAGATCAAAGACTTCGCCGACTGCAACGGCTCGCGTTCAGCCATCGCGACGAAGCGTCAACAGACGATCAAAAGCAGAAGTAAAACGGATGTCAGCGCTTGTACAGTTCGCGAACGGCGTCTTCGATATGCTGACGCAACAGGCGCCGCTCTTCGGGCGTCATATGTCCGTCGCGCCGACGCTGGTCGAGATCAGGCGGCACGGCAGTTGCTCGCATGATCGAGTCGGATGCGGGACGATCCGCGTTGGGATTCTGCGACTGGCGGCCCTGACGCGTATGCGGACGCGAGGGTGGGCGCGTGTCGGTCGTGCGTTCCGTCGAGGAATCGGCATAGGCGGAGACTGGGCTCAACGCGCTCGCGAACACGATCGCAACTGCCACTGCGATCACGCTCAGGCGCATGTTCGGCCAGACCCCTCCCTTCATCTTGTTCCCTTCGTGGCGCGGCAACCGGCAACCTCAGATACGTGTAATGACTCCGGTAATTTGAAACCGGGTGCGAGAGCTTTATTCGAGTGAAGTATCTACCGAACTGGCGCAAACAGTAAAGGAGTGTAAGCGCCAAGGCTTTACGTCGTGCCACAGGCCGGGTAAATTTTGTAACTGACTGTTACGTGATAATTGGTGCAAACGCGCACCCCTTTCTAATCGCGCTAAGATGCCGACCATGGAAACCAAAAACCCTTCGAAAATCCTCGTCGTCGATGACGACCCGCGCCTACGCGATCTGCTGCGCCGTTACCTCGGCGAGCAGGGCTTCAACGTTTATGTGGCCGAGAACGCGCCCTCGATGAACAAGCTGTGGGTGCGTGAACGTTTCGATCTGCTCGTGCTCGATCTGATGCTGCCGGGCGAAGACGGTCTCTCCATCTGCCGGCGTCTGCGTGGCAGCAACGATCGCACGCCGATCATCATGCTCACCGCCAAGGGTGAGGATGTCGATCGCATCGTCGGCCTCGAAATGGGCGCTGACGACTATCTGCCCAAGCCCTTCAATCCGCGCGAGCTGGTCGCGCGCATTCACGCGGTTCTGCGCCGTCAGTCGCCGTCCGAGCTGCCGGGCGCACCGTCGGAAACGTCGGAAGTGTTCGAGTTCGGCGAGTTCGCCTTGAATCTCGCAACGCGCACGCTCACCAAGGCCGGCCAGGAAATCCCGTTGACCACGGGCGAATTCTCGGTGCTCAAGGTGTTCGCGCGTCATCCGCGCCAGCCGCTGTCGCGCGAAAAGCTGATGGAGCTTGCGCGTGGCCGTGAATACGAAGTGTTCGACCGCAGTCTCGATGTGCAGATCTCGCGTCTGCGCAAGCTGATCGAGCCGGATCCGGGCAGCCCGCGCTTCATCCAGACGGTCTGGGGTCTGGGGTATGTGTTCATCCCCGACGGCGCAGCCTGAGATTGCCTGTCCCGTTGTCTCTCTTCAATAAGAAGGCCGCATGCGGATCGACCGGCGCCTCCTGACGCTCGCGTTCGGCGGCCTGTTCTGGCGTACGTTCCTGCTGATCGCGCTTCTCATCGCGGTCAGCCTCGCCGCATGGTTCCAGAGCTTCCGCGTGATCGAGCGCGAGCCGCGCGCGCAACGCGTGGCGCTACAGCTCGTCGCGATCGTCAAGCTCACGCGCACCGCACTCCTCTATTCCGATCCCGATCTGCGGCGCGCACTGCTGCAAGATCTGGAAAGCAATGAAGGCGTGCGCGTGTACCCGCGCGAAACCACCGACAAGTACAAGCTCCAGCCCGACGAATCGCTGAACCGTCTGATCGAGCATGACATTCGCGGGCGTCTCGGCGACGACACGATCATCGCGCAATCGGTGAACGATATTCCCGGTGTGTGGATCAGCTTCAAGATCGACGACGACGATTACTGGGTAGCGCTCGACCGCGATCAACTCGATAGTGTGACGGGCCTGCAATGGGCCGGCTGGGGCATTTTCGCCCTCGCGTTGTCGCTATTCGGTGCGGCGTTCATCACGAGCCTGGTGAACAGACCGTTCGCGCGGCTGGCAATGGCCGCGCGCAAGGTCGGCTCAGGCCAGGCGCCCGAGAAACTGCCCGAGCGCGGCATGGGTGTCGCGGCCGAAACGAACCGAAGCTTCAACCAGATGGTGCAGGATCTCGAGCAGCTCGACGCCGACCGCGCGCTGATGCTCGCGGGCATTTCGCACGATCTGCGTACGCCGCTTGCGCGCCTGCGTCTGGAAACGGAAATGAGTCCGTCCGACCAGGCGACCAAGGACGCGATGATCGACGACATCGAACAGATGGACATGATCATCGGACGCTTCTTGGATTACGCGCGCCCGGTTCAGAGAAATCCCGAGCCCGTCGATCTATCGATCATCGCCGGAGAACTGGCCGCGCGTATGTCGAGCGAAGACGGCATGCGGCTGGTCACGCGGCTGGCGCCCTCTGCTGTGATCGAAGCGGATGAGACGGATATCCGGCGAGTCGTTGGCAATCTGATCGAGAACGCGCGCAAGTATGGTTTGTCCGAATCGGATGGTATCCCGCATGTCATTCTTGAGACGCGGGTGTCGCATTCGCGTGTCGAGCTGTCGGTGGTCGACGAAGGTCCGGGTATTCCGGAAGATCAGCTTTCGCTCGTGACCCGCCCGTTCTATCGCGTCAATTCGGCGCGCACACAAGCCAACGGTACGGGCCTGGGCATGGCGATCGTGCAGCGGCTCGTTGGGCGCTATCGCGGTGCGCTGCGGCTGCGCAATCGGACACCACTGCCGGGCCTCGAAGTCACGATCGAATTCCCTCTCGCCAAAAGCGTCTGACCGGAACGGAAATCTGGCTGATTTATCGGGGCCGCATTTCGAATTGCTGCATTTTTCAGTAATCTTTTCCCCAGTTTCGTGCAAAAACGATCGTTCCAAAATGCGCTATCGACGTATTCGAGAAAATCTATCTACGTCGTTAGATAAAAACTATTGAGACGATTGATTAATAGAGTTATAGTTGGATTCGTGTAACGCGTTCGTTATAGCCAGCCGGTAGCTTAAGCGGGTTGTTTTGAATCTCATTTGCCACTTCTCAAGGAGTCAACGCATGAAAACTGTCGGCGATAAACTCGAAGCCTTCACTGTCACCGCTGCGAAGCCGGGTTTCAACAACCACGAAGAGAACGGCGTGTCGGCGTTCGAAGAAATCACCGAATCGTCGTTCCCGGGCAAGTGGAAGATCATCTATTTCTACCCGAAGGACTTCACGTTCGTTTGCCCGACGGAAATCGTCGAGTTCGGCAAGCTGGCGAAAGACTTCGAAGAGCGTGACGCCGTTCTGCTCGGCGGCAGCGTCGACAACGAATTCGTCAAACTCGCATGGCGCCGTGAGCACAAGGACCTGAACAAGCTGAACCACTACGCGTTCGGCGACGTCAAGGGCGAGCTGATCGACCAGCTCGGCGTGCGCGACAAGGAAGCGGGCGTTGCGCTGCGCGCCACGTTCATCGTCGATCCGGACAACACGATCCAGCACGTTTCGGTGAACAACCTGAACGTCGGCCGTAACCCGGAAGAAGTGCTGCGAATTCTGGACGGTCTGCAAACGGACGAACTGTGCCCGTGCAACCGTGCAGTCGGCGGCGCGACGCTGTAATTACGTGCAGTCGAAAGCCCGCTAAGCTTGAAAAGGCCAGCGGGCTTTTTTATCGGCAATTGGATAGGAGATATCAATGGAATTCATTGCGGCGATTAAAGAACGGATTCCCGATTACGCCAAAGACATTCGCCTGAATCTGGACGGCACGATTGCGCGCTCGTCGCTGGAAGGCAACGATGCCGTCGGCGTCGCGCTAGCGGCCGCATTCGCGGCAAAGAGTCCGGCGATCATCACCGCGATCCGCGAAGCAGGCGTGCTGTCGCCGGAAGAAGTCAACGGCGCGCTGACGGCGGCTGCGTTGATGGGCATGAACAACGTCTGGTATCCGTATCTCGATATGGCGGATAGCGCCGATCTGAAGTCGCAGCCCGCGGGCTTGCGGATGAACGCTTACGCGTCGCACGGCGGCGTCGACAAGCGACGCTTCGAAATGTATGCGCTTTCGGCATCGATCATCGGCAAGTGCCCTCACTGCGTGAAGTCGCACTTCGAGACGCTCGTCGCGGAAGGCATGAGTTCGACGCAACTGCGCGACGTCGGCCGTATTGCCGCTGTCGTGAATGCGGCTGCGCAAGTGATCGTGGCTGAAGGCAAATAAGCCGCACCGGTTTCGCCCATGCCGACGAAACGCCACGCCTATGCGTGGCGTTTTGCTTTCCTGACGCCCTAGTTAGCGGGCTTGCGTTTGTACACGCAGACGTCGCGCAGGCAGGCGGCGTGCGATGGCAGCCTCGAAAGGCTTCTTCAGTTCAAGCAGGCGCTTTTCGATCAGATGCCACGACAGATGCGCGAGCAGCACGGCGAGTGCGAATTGCAGCGTAAGCGCGAAGAGCGTGTGCATCCATGCCGGCGCGTGCCGCCACATGAACCACGCGGGAGCGAAGCCGAGTTTCGACGGAATCAGATTGTGGAACAGATAGAAGCCGTAGCTGATCGTGCCCAGGTAGTCGAGCGGCTTGAGTTCGAGCACCGACACGATCGCGCTGCGCGGCCGGTTGACGATCCACGCGAACAGCACGCATAGCGAGAGCGCAAGCCCTATGTCGGTCCATGCAGCGCCGACATTCCGCAACGGCAAAGCCCACTCGCCCCACAGTGGTTGCGTCGCGAATACCAGCACGCCGAGCGCGCCGGCCACACCTGTTTCCGGACGCGCGGCCGCGTGCGCCATCGCACCCTCCTGCACCATCACGCCGCAGAGTCCACCAAGCGCGAGCAGCGCGAAGTTCAACGGCGAGCATGCGTAGATCAGCGGCTCGCTGGCGTTGGCAGCATGCATCGACAGATGGCCGACCACACCCGCGAGCACCACGATCATGCAGATTCGCAGATGCCGCGACGCAGCCGTCAGCACCAGCAAAAACGGCGCAAGCAGATAGAACTGCTGCTCGAGCGCCAGACTCCAGAAATGCGACACCGTGCCCGGCCAGCCGTCCTTCACCACACCGATCCAGTAATCGGACAGAAACGCGACATGCCACGCGAGCCCGAGATCGACATCGCGCTGATAGAACAGCGCGTGCGCGATCGTCAGCGCGAGCAGCAGCAGATAGTAGATCGGGAAAATGCGCAACGCGCGCTTCATGAAGAACACGCACATCACGGCTTTCCGGCGGGCGCTGCCTGCTTCGATGCGCAGGCGGTTGCGATGCAGTTCGCCCATGATCAGAAAGCCGCTGATCAGAAAGAAGATCCAGACACCCAGTTTGCCGACGTCAACCGCCTCGACGTGCGCCTTGTGCGACAGAAACACCAGCACGACGGCCAGCGCTCTCATGCCGTTGAGGCCTCGCACATGCGCCTTCGGGTGTCCAGCCTGTTTGACGTGCGTGTTGACCGCCGTCGTTGTCCGTCCGCTTGACTTCATGCGGTCCACTTTAAGCGGACAAATATCGACAAAAATGCGCGACGGCGAATTTCGATTTTTTTAATCGACGTTCGCGTACGAAACCGGCAAATGATGCATGTTCACGCGAACTTCGACGCGCGGATCAGGCAAATCTGACCCGCTGCGCAGTCACGCTCAGACGCGCAGCAACAGCGCTGCTGCCTGCGCTTCGATGCCCTCGCCGCGACCGAGATAGCCGAGCTTCTCGTTGGTCTTCGCCTTCACGTTGACACGCTCGATGGGCAGATTCAGGTCTTCGGCAATATTCGCGCGCATCCCGTCGATATGCGGCGCGAGCTTCGGCGCCTGCGCAATCACGGTGCTGTCGACGTTCTGGATCGTGAAGCCCGCCTTTGCGATGCGCGCCGCGCATTCGCGCAGCAGCACGCGACTGTTCGCGCCTTTGAACTCCGTCGCCGTATCCGGGAAATGGCGGCCGATATCGCCGAGCGCGGCCGCACCGAACAGTGCGTCGGTGATCGCATGGAGCAGCACGTCGGCGTCAGAATGGCCGAGCAGCCCGCGCTCATACGGAATCGTCACACCGCCGATGATGAGCGGGCGTCCCGGCACCAGTGCGTGAACGTCGTAGCCTTGTCCGATTCTCAAATCCATATGCGTGGGGTTCCGTTGTTTCGTGAAAGCGTGAAGATGAATCTTGCTGCGATGTGCGCCCGTCAGCCCGCCGTGCCGCGCGTGAGGATCGCTTCGGCCAGATCGAAGTCTTCCGGATACGTGACCTTGAAGTTGCGCAAGCTGCCCTGCACCAGTTTCGGCGCGTGGCCCGACCATTCGATCGCGCTCGCTTCGTCGGTGAGATCGTGGCCGTCGCTTTGCGCGCGCAGGATCGCTTCGCGCAACATGCCGATGCGGAACATCTGCGGCGTCTGCGCCTGCCACAGGCCGTCGCGCGGTTCGGTATGGTCGATGCGGTTGTCGGTGTTGGGCGCTACGCGCTTGAGGGTATCCGCGACGGGCAGCGCCATGATGCCGCCCACGGCATCGTCCTTCAGCGCGCCGACCAGCGTGCGGATCAGTGCGGGCGTGATGCCGGGCCGCGCGGCGTCGTGCACCAGCACCCAGTCGTCATCGTGCGCGCCGAATCCGGCCAGCGCGTGCAGCCCGTTCAGCACGGAAGCCTGCCGCGACGCTCCGCCACAGCGCTGCACCGCAAAGCGCAAGCCGGCAAAACGGCGCGCGTCGAAGTGCTGGTCGTCCGGCGCGATCACGACGAGCGTCTGCGCGAATTCGCTGCAGGCGTCGAACGCGGCGAGCGAATAATGCAGCATGTCGCGTCCCGCGACGGTTCGATACTGCTTGGGCATCGGCGCGCCCGAACGGCTGCCGGTGCCGGCGCAGGGAATCAGTGCAAAGAGGCGGGAAGTCACGGACAAGACGCGTTGCAGGTGAAAGTGAAGGACGGATTTTATAATAGGTCTTCGGCACGCATGCCCCGGCACGCGTAAACTTGCCGCTCGCGCACCGCCAGCGACGCGCCCGCGAGGCGTCCGCTGGGGGTTTCCATTGGCCGCGTGCCTGTCGCGCCGCCGGTTGCCCGTGCGCGTTGTTGCAGTCGATCGTTGCTCCGTCGTTCATTGGCGTCATGAGTGGCGCCATGAGTGGCGTCATCATTCGCGTCACCCAAAGGCCGTTTCCCTTTTATGCCCGACATCGCCGCATCCACGCAGTCTTCCTCTTCAACGCCCGTCGCGCTGGTCAAGGCTGGCCAGCGTTTCGTGTTCGACGGCACGCACGGTTCGTCCGATGCGCTGCTGATCGCGCGCTATCACCTCGCGCACAAGGCGCAGATGCCGCTGCTCGCCGTGGTTTGCGCGAGCGCGGTCGATGCGCAGCGGCTCACGCAGGAACTGGCGTTCTTCGCGCCGGAAGCACGGGTGCGCCTGCTGCCCGACTGGGAAACGCTGCCATACGATTCGTTCTCGCCGCACCAGGATCTCGTGTCCGAGCGGCTCGCCACGCTGCACGATCTGGGCGAAGGCCGCTGCGACATCCTGCTGGTGCCCGCGACGACGGCGCTGTACCGGATGCCGCCCGCGTCGTTCATGGCGGCTTATACGTTTTCGTTTTCGCAGGGCGCGCGTCTCGACGAGGCCAAGCTGAAGGCGCAATTGACGCTGGCGGGCTACGAACACGTGAGTCAGGTGGTGCGTCCCGGCGAATACTGCGTGCGCGGCTCCCTGATCGACCTGTTCCCGATGGGTTCGCCGCTGCCGTACCGGATCGACCTGTTCGACGACCAGGTCGATTCGATCCGCGCGTTCGATCCCGATTCGCAGCGCAGCCTGTATCCCGTGAAGGACGTGCGCCTGTTGCCCGGCCGCGAGTTTCCGTTCGATGAAGCCGCCCGCACCGCATTTCGCAGCCGCTGGCGCGAAGTGTTCGAGGGCGACCCGAGCCGCGCGTCGATCTACAAGGACATCGGCAACGGCGTGCCGTCGGCGGGTATCGAATACTACTTGCCGCTGTTTTTCGAAGAGACGGCGACGCTCTTTCACTACTTGCCGGAAAACGCGCAACTCGTTTTCGTCGGCGACCTGGACGCGGCGATCCGCCGCTTTACGGCGGATACCAAACAGCGCCACGGCTTCCTGTCGCACGATCGCGACCGGCCGATTCTCGAACCGAAGCGCCTGTTCCTGTCGGACGAAGATTTCTACACGTTTGCCAAGCCGTTCGCGCGGCTTTCGCTGCCGGGTAATGCGGGCGGCGGCTGGGCCGTGCCGCTGCCGAATCTCGCCATTGACCGCCACGCCGACGATCCCGTCGCCGCCTTGCGTGCGTGGCTCGCGACGACGCCTAACCGCGTGCTGTTCGCGGCGGAATCGGCGGGCCGGCGCGAGACGATCGCGCAGCTGCTCGCCGACAACGCGTTGCGCCCCGCTTCCGCCGACAGCTACGCCGACTGGCTAACCTCCGACGCGCGCTTCGCGCTCGGCGTCGCGCCGCTCGCCAACGGCTTCGCGATTCCCGCCGAAGGCGTCGCGATTCTCACCGAGACGGAACTATACGGCCCGCTCGCGCGCCGCGCGGGCCGACGTCGCCAGGAACAGGCGAGCAACGTCGATTCGATGGTGCGCGACCTTTCCGAACTGAAGGTCGGCGACCCGGTCGTGCATTCGCAGCACGGCATCGGCCGCTATATGGGCCTCGTGACGATGGATCTCGGCGAAGGCGAAACCGAGTTCCTGCACCTCGAATACCAGGGCGACAGCAAGCTCTACGTGCCCGTCGCGCAGTTACACGTCATTTCCCGCTACAGTGGCGCCGATCCCGAAAGCGCGCCGCTGCACGCGCTCGGCTCGGGCCAGTGGGAAAAGGCCAAGCGCAAGGCGGCGCAGCAGATCCGCGACACCGCCGCCGAACTGCTCAACCTGTACGCACGTCGCGCCGCGCGCGAAGGTCACGCGTTCCCGCTCGAACCGCGCGACTACGTGAAGTTCGCCGAGAGCTTCGGCTTCGAGGAAACGCCCGACCAGGCGGCCGCGATTGCCGCCGTGATCGGCGACATGACGAGCGGCAAGCCGATGGACCGGCTGGTTTGCGGCGACGTCGGCTTCGGCAAGACGGAAGTGGCATTGCGCGCGGCCTTTATCGCGGTGATGGGCGGCAAGCAGGTCGCCCTGCTCTCGCCGACCACGCTGCTCGCCGAACAGCACACCCAGACCTTCACCGACCGATTCTCCGACTGGCCGGTGCGTATCGCGGAACTCTCGCGCTTCAAGACGGGCAAGGAAGTCAGCGCGTCGATCCAGCAGATCAACGAAGGCAGCGTCGATATCGTGATCGGCACGCACAAGCTGCTGTCGTCGGATGTGCAGTTCAAGCGGCTGGGGCTCGTGATCATCGACGAGGAACACCGTTTCGGCGTGCGCCAGAAGGAAGCGTTGAAGGCGCTGCGTGCCGAAGTCGACGTGCTCACGCTCACCGCGACGCCGATTCCGCGTACGCTCGGCATGGCGCTGGAAGGCTTGCGCGATTTTTCGGTGATCGCCACCGCGCCGCAAAAGCGCCTCGCGATCAAGACCTTCGTGCGACGCGAGGAAGACGGCGTGATTCGCGAAGCGATGCTGCGCGAACTGAAGCGCGGCGGCCAGGTGTACTTCCTGCACAACGAAGTCGAAACCATCGAAAACCGTCGGCAGATGCTCGAAGCGCTCGTGCCCGAAGCGCGCATTGCCGTCGCGCACGGCCAGATGCACGAGCGCGAGCTGGAGCGCGTGATGCGCGATTTCGTCGCGCAGCGCGCCAACGTGCTGCTGTGCACGACGATTATCGAAACGGGTATCGACGTGCCGAGCGCGAACACGATCCTGATTCACCGCTCGGACAAGTTCGGTCTCGCGCAGCTGCACCAGTTGCGCGGGCGCGTCGGGCGTTCGCATCACCAGGCGTATTCGTATCTGCTCGTGCACGATCCGCAAGGCCTGACGAAGCAGGCACAACGCCGGCTCGAAGCCATTCAGCAGATGGAAGAACTGGGCGCCGGCTTCTATCTGGCGATGCACGACCTCGAAATTCGCGGCACGGGTGAAGTGCTCGGCGACAAGCAATCGGGCGAGATTCACGAGATCGGCTTCCAGCTTTACACCGACATGCTGAACGACGCCGTGAAGGCGCTGAAGAACGGCAAGGAGCCCGATCTCACCGCGCCGCTCGCCGCGACGACGGAGATCAACCTGCACACACCCGCGATCCTGCCGGCCGACTATTGCGGCGACGTGCAGGAGCGTCTGTCGCTCTACAAGCGCCTCGCGAACTGCGAGCACAACGATTCGATCGACGGCATTCAGGAAGAACTGATCGACCGCTTCGGCAAGATGCCGCCGCAGGCGCACGCGCTCGTCGAGACGCACCGCTTGCGCCTCGCCGCGAAGCCGCTCGGTATTTCGAAGATCGATGCGGGCGAAGCGGTGATCGGCCTGCAGTTCATTCCGAATCCGCCTATCGACGCCATGCGCATCATCGAAATGGTTCAGAAGCACAAGCACATCAAGCTTGCGGGCCAGGACAAGCTGCGTATCGAAAGCCGTAGTCCCGACTTCACGGTGCGGGTCGCGACCGTGAAGGAAACGCTGCGCGCGCTCGGCGCACCGACCAAGGGCGCGGCGGACCGGCGCGTCGCGTCGTAACGCCGTCACATGACGGGCGCTGTCGATACGGCTTCGATCGTCGATCTGTTGACGGCGCTCGTACGCGTGCCGAGCCGCGGCGGCATCGATGCGCGTGCCCCGGTGCTCGAGTGTGTCGAAACGTGGTTCGACGCGCATCAGGTGCGTACGCGCCGGCTCGTTTCCGCCGATGGCGATCCGCTCGCCCTTCACGCGCAAATTCGGGGCAACGGCGGCGGGCCGCACTATCTGCTTAACGCGACGCTCGACACCGCGAGTTTCGGCGATGAATCGACGTGGACGTATCCGCCTTTGAGCGCGCACATTGCCGACGGTTGGCTTCATGGACGCGGCAGCGGCGACAGCAAGGCGGCCGTCGCGATCTTCGCGCATCTGGCTGCGGCATTCGCGCAACGTGTCGATGCGCTTGTTGGCACGCTGAGCGTCCTGTTCGATCTCGACGAACATACGGGCCGCTTCGGCGGCGCCCGCGCCTTTTTCGACGCACCCGATGCGCCCAGACCTGACGGCGTGTTCATCGGCTATCCGGGCATCGACAGGATCGTGGTCGGCGCGCGCGGGTTCCTTCGGGCTCAGTTGGTCGTGCGCGGTATCGCGGCGCATTCCGGCGCGAGCACTACGCGCGGACTCAATGCGGCGATTCGCGGCGCGCATCTCGCGGCGGCGTTGAATGACACCACGCTACCCGTCGATCCCACGTTCGGCCGCCCCGCGCAACTGACCGTGACGGGCATCCGCGCGGGCGACGGCACGTTCACCAGCGTGCCGGATCGTTGCGAACTCAACCTCGATTGCCGACTCACGCCGGCCTTTGGCGCAAATGAAGCGCGGCGCCTGATCGAGCGGATCGTGCGCGATCACGACGCGCAGTACGATGCGTCGCTCGCGACGTCGATCGAATGGATTGCGGGCTGGCCTGCGTATCGCGTGCCGGATTCGCATCCGATGGCGAGCGCGCTGCAGCGCGCGGCGCACGACGAATTGTCAGAGAACGTGCCGCTGGCCGTCGCGGGACCGTCGAATATCGGCAATTACCTCGCATCGCTCGGCGTGCCCGCGTTGTGTGGCTTCGGCGTGCGATGCGAAGGCATCCATGCCGCCGACGAGCGCATCGAGCTTGCCAGCATCGCGCCCGTCTATCGCACCTACGAACGCGCGTTGCTCACGCTGCTTGCCGCCCAATAATCGTCGGCCTTAGCACATTCATCACGTAAGCAACCGATTGCTGCATCGCGCAAACGCCCGCCCATCAAGCACTCGGGCTTTATGAGCTTTGGCTAATTAAGCGTTTTTTGGGTATCATCAAAAGACACACAAGCTGGAGCCCAAGTCATGTCACAGGTCGCTGACAAAGCGCTGTCCGCACAAACGCCTTCCTCTTCCGCAGCATCCGCCGAGTCCTCTTCTCCCGCTTCGCTTCCCTGGGTCACGCGCCTCGTGTCGATGGACACGGTCAGCCGCAACCCGAACCTCGGGCTGATCGAAACGGTGCGCGACGCGCTGCGCGAACGCGGCGTCGAAGCCACGCTCACGCATGACGAAAGCGGCAAATGGGCGAACCTGTTCGCGACGATTCCGGCGCATGACGGCGAAACGAATGGCGGGATCGTGCTTTCGGGCCACACGGACGTGGTGCCCGTCGACGGCCAGAACTGGGACAGCGACCCGTTCAAGCCCGAAGTGCGCGGCGACAAGCTCTATGGCCGCGGCACCTGCGACATGAAAGGCTTCATTGGCGCAGCGCTGACGCTGGTGCCGCAAATGCAGCAGACAAAACTCGCCAAGCCGATCCATCTGGCCTTGTCGTTCGATGAAGAAGTGGGCTGCGTGGGCGCCCCGCTGATGATCGCCGACCTGATGAAGCGCGGCGTCAAGCCGGATGGCTGCATCGTCGGCGAGCCGACCAGCATGCGTCCCATCATCGCGCACAAGGGCATCAACGCTTACCAGTGCTGCGTGCGTGGCTTCGCGGCGCATTCGTCGCTCACGCCCAAGGGCCTCAACGCGATCGAATACGCAGCGCGGCTGATCTGCTACATCCGCGACATGGCCGACCAGTTCCGCGAGCAAGGCCCGTTCGACCAGCTCTACGACGTGCCGTTCACGACGGCGCAAACCAGCACGATCAAAGGCGGCAACGCGATCAACACGGTGCCCGCCGAATGCAGCTTCGAATTCGAATTCCGCAATCTGCCCACGCTAGACCCCGAACCGATCTTCGCGCGCATCGACGAATACGCGCGCGAAACGCTGTTGCCCAAAATGAAGCGCGAGCACGAAGCGGCCGCGATCGAGTTCACGAAGATCGCCGCAGCGCCGGGCCTCGATGCAACGGAACAGGCGGCCATTACGCAGCTCGTGCGCGCCCTTACCGCCGATCAGGACAAGCGCAAGGTTGCCTACGGCACGGAAGCGGGCCTGTTCTCGCTGGCGGGCATTCCGAGCATCGTGTGCGGCCCCGGCGACATCGTGCAGGCGCACAAGGCCAACGAATTCGTCACGCTCGATCAGCTCGCGCAGTGCGAGCAGTTCCTCGGCAAGTTCATTCACAGCATGTCGGTCGATGCGCACGCGCACTGATCGAAGCAGCAGAACATAGCAGCAGACGTAGCAACGCTCACGACAACAAGGCATATACGCGGACCTCACCCACAGACGACGCACGCCATGTCCACCGCCACGCCGCAGCACACCGACCATACGATCGACGGCGAGCCGATCCCGACGCTCGACGACATCGCCTCGCAGCACTTTGCGTTGACGCCGTGGGTGGTCCGAACGCCCGTGTTCGACCGGCTGGATTTTCCGACGCTCGAAGGCACCCTCGTGAACTTCAAGTTCGAGCTGCTGCAGGCGGGTGGCAGCTTCAAGGCGCGCGGCGCTTTCTCGAACCTGCTTGCGCTCGATGAAGCCCAGCGTATCGCGGGCGTGACCTGCGTGTCGGGCGGCAATCATGCTGTCGCTGTCGCCTATGCAGCAATGCGCATGGGCATCAGCGCGAAGGTTGTCGTGATGCACGCGGCGAACCCTGCGCGTATCGCGTTATGCCGCCAATATCGCGCGGAAGTCGTGATGGCCGACAACGTCAACGCGGCGTTCGAGATCGTGCGGCGCATCGAGGCCGGGGAAGGCCGCTATTTCGTGCATCCGTTCAACGGTTACCGCACGGTGCTCGGCACCGCGACGCTCGGCTACGAATGGGCGACGCAGACGCCCGATCTCGATGCCGTGATCGTGCCCCTCGGCGGCGGCGGACTGGCGGCGGGCATTTCGACGGCCTTGCGCCTCGCCAATCCGCGCGTGCATGTATACGGCGTCGAGCCCGAAGGTGCCGATGTGATGAACCGCAGCTTTGCCGCGAATCACACCGTGAAGATGACCCACATGCATTCGATCGCCGATTCGTTGATGGCGCCACATACCGAGCAGTACAGCTACGAGCTTTGCCGCCGGCATGTCGACCGTCTCGTCACCGTCACCGACGACGCATTGCGCGCCGCGATGCTGACACTGTTCACACAACTGAAGCTGGCCGTCGAACCGGCGTGCGCGGCCGCCACGGCCGCCCTGCTCGGCCCGTTGCGCGAACAACTGCAAGGCAAACGCGTCGGCGTGCTGCTGTGCGGCACCAATACCGATCCCGTCACGTTCGCCGCGCACATCGAACAGGCGCGCGCCGCCGAAGTTTAAGCGCCACATACGGGCGTATTCCTTACAGCGGCTTTGCTTGTGAAAGCGGGGGTTGATTGCTGGCCCACCGTTTGCAAACACCGACGGTTCCTCGTCACTTCTGCGTCATGCTGGCCGAAGCCCAAGGCGATCCGGCGCCAAATCATTTCACGTTGCGCCGATCGTTGGCTATCATGTCGCCATCGACCTCAAGGAGAACTGCCCGATGAGCATAGTCAAGGAATTCAAGGAATTTGCCCTCAAAGGCAACGTAATGGACCTCGCAGTCGGTGTGATCATCGGCGGAGCGTTCTCGACGATCGTCAACTCTGTCGTGAAGGATCTGATCATGCCTGTCGTCGGCGTGGCGACGGGCGGCCTCGATTTCTCCAACAAGTTCGTCCTGCTCGGACACATACCCGATAACTTCAAGGGCAACCCCGAGTCGTACAAGGATCTGCAAACGGCGGGCGTTGCCGCATTCGGCTACGGCTCGTTCATCACGGTTGCGATCAACTTCGTGATTCTCGCGTTCATCATCTTCATGATGGTGAAGTTCATCAACAAGCTGCGCACGCTGGAACCCGCTGCGCCGCCGGCACCGCCGCCCGCTACGCCTGAAGACGTGCTTCTGCTGCGCGAGATCCGCGACTCGCTGAAGCAGTCGCCGCGCGTCTAGCGCGTTCTCGATGCCGCGTCCGAGCGGCGCTGCTTTTCAAGCACAAAGGGCCTGTTGCACGCAACAGGCCCTTTGTGTTTTACCAGCGTGCGTGCACCGCTAGCCGGTCCTCGCCTCGCCTGCACTCTTTTGCGTCTTCACGTTCGCCGCACCTTCGATCACCTGCTCCAGTTGCGCAAAATTGACAGGCTTGGTCAGATGCGACGTGAAGCCCGCCTCCAGAGAGCGGCGGATATCCTCATCGCTGCCAAAGCCTGTCAGCGCAACAGCCGGCGCATCGTCGCGCTCGCGGAACGCCTTGATGAAATCGAGGCCCGTGCCGTCAGGCAAGCCCACGTCGCTGACGATCAGATCGAAGCTCGCGCTTTGCGTCGCGGCGAGCGCATCGGCCACACGCCCGACGACGGTCACTTCATGGCCAAGCGTGCGCATCAGTTGCGCCATCACTTCGGCCGTGTCCGCGTGATCTTCGATCAAAAGAATGGTCAGCCCGCCAGAAGGCTGCACGCTCGCCGCCTCGGGCGCGGCGGGCTCGCCGATCGGTTCGGCCGCCGTGGGCAGCGTGATCGTGAAAGTCGCGCCGCAATGCGCGCCCGGGCTTTGCGCCGTCACGGTGCCGCCATGCGCGTCCGTCAACGCCTTTGTGATCGCGAGCCCCAGCCCCAGTCCGCCGAACTGCCGCGACATGTTCTGGCTGCCCTGCTCGAACGCATTGAAAAGCTTGCCGATCTGTTCCGGCTCGATGCCCACACCCGTGTCTTCGATCGAAATCTGCACGTGCATCCGTTCGTCGCGCGTGCGTACGTAGATGTGGCCGCCGTCGGGCGTGAATTTCGCGGCGTTGCGGATCAGATTCCACAGCATCTGCTGCAAGCGTGCGCGGTCGGCCAGCACGAAATGATGATGCGCGCTCTTGCTGACGTGCACGTCCTGCTGTTTGGTCTGGATCTCGCTGCGGAACAGTTCGAGCACGCTCTCGATCACGTCGTGCACGTCGACGGTTTCCAGCGAAAGACGCAGCTTGCCATTGGCCACCCGCGTCAGATCGAGCAGATCGTCGATCAGCCGCGCTTCCAGCTCGACGTTGCGCCGGATCATCACCACGCCCGAGCGCACCGCGTCGGGCAGGTCCTGCATCATCTCGAGCATGCGCGCGCCCGCCAGCACGGGCGTGAGCGGCGTGCGCAATTCGTGCGACAGCATCGCGAGAAAACGGTCTTTCGCGCGGTTCGCTTCTTCCGCTGCCTGGCGCGCGGCCTGTTCGGACGCGAGCAGCCGCTCGCGCTCCTCGATGGCTTCGCGTTGCGAATGGATGTCCGTGCAACTGCCGAACCACTTGCTGATGATGCCGCTGGCATCGCGTATCGGCGCAATGCGCGCGTCGAACCAGCGATACGCGCCGTCGCCCCGACGGATGCGGATTTCGCTGCGGTAGTCGGCGCCGTCGCCGCGCACGGTTCGCAACCAGTTGCGCCGCGTTTCTTCGCGGTCGTCGGGATGCACCGCGTCGAGCCATGCGAGACCCAGCGCCTGCGCGCCGTCCTGGCCTGTGTATTCGACCCATTGCTTCGAGACGAAATCGCAGTCGCCATTCGCATTGCAGGTGAACACGAGGTGCGGCAGCGCCTCCGACATCATCCGGTAATGCGCTTCGCGTTCGCGCAACAGCAGCGCTTCCGCCGATTCTCGCTGCATCCGCGTCTGCGACAGCACGCGTTCGACCGCTTCGGGCAGATAGTCGAGATAGCCGCCCGCTTTCGGCACGACGTCGGACACGCCCGAGCGCAGCGCCTCGATCACGCGTGATTCGTCGGTAAAACCCGTCACGAGGATGGCGGGAATCCGCACGCCTTCACCGCGCAGGCGGCGAAAAAAGTCGAGCCCCGTCTCCGCGCCGTCGAGCTGATAGTCGAGCACGATCAGATCGGGCGGATTCGCGACGATCGCACGATGCGCGGCTTCCACGCTGCTGCTCAGTTCGACCCGGCAGCCGGCGCGCTCCAGCGACTTGCGCGCGAGACGCAAGATGCCCTCGTCGTCGTCGACGACGAGCACGAGAGCGGCGGGCGGCGTGATTACGTCTTCTGTCATGCCAGATGATTCAGATCAATGGAACGGACGAGGACTGCAGCAGCGCTGCATGACAATTGCACGAATGTTCTGGCGATTATGCCGCCGGTGCGTAGCGCTGTCCCGGCGGCAGCTTCACGACCTGCAGGAAAAAGCCCAGCCGGCGCACGGCTTCGATGAACGCATCGTATTCGACCGGCTTCGTGATGTAGACGTTGCAACCCAGCTCGTAACAGCGTTCGATTTCGCGCGGATCGTCGGTGGTGGTCAGCACGATCACGGGCATCGATGCGGTAGACGGCGTTTCTTTCAGCCGCCGCAGCACTTCGAAGCCATCGACACGCGGCATCTTCAGGTCCAGCAGCACGACATAATTGGCCAGTTCGTCGCGCGACGGACGGCCGTTTGCACCGTCGCCGGCGCGTGGCTCGCCGAAGAAATAATCGAGCGCCTCCTGACCGTCGGCGAAGCGGATAAAGCCATTCGAAATACCCGCGCGCCGCAGATTGCGCTCGACGAGCGTCGCATGCCCGTCATCGTCCTCGACCAGCACGATGCCGACTGACTTACTCACCGCTTCCCCGTTTGACATGTTTCCTCCGGCGCTCTTGCGCCGCATCGGCGTGATGCGTTGCGCGTGAACTGCGACTGCGTGAATGGTACGACCCGCTGCCCGCTATTATGCGGCCGTTGGCTTACGGCTTCTTGCACCTTTGTACATGTGCGCAGCGTTTGTTCATCCGCGTCAGCATTTGCGTCCTCATTTGCCTCAATTACGCATCGGCTGATCGGGCAGCGTGACGAAGAACGTCGACCCCGCGCCTTCCGCCGATTCAACCCACACGCGCCCGCCATGCCGCTCGACCGTGCGCCGCACGAGCGCGAGCCCGACGCCGTCGCCTTGCGCGACATCGCCGTGCAGCCGCTGGAACGCGCGAAATACTTTCGACATATAGGCGGCGGGAATACCCAGTCCGTTGTCGCGCACAAAGAAGGTGCGGGTTCGCGTTGCCGCGGTATGCGCCTGCTCGTCGCCGGCATGATCCAACGCGCCGACCTCGATGCGTCCCGGCCGCGAAGGATCCAGAAAATTGATCGCGTTCGACAGCAACTGGCTGAACAGCTGCTCGATCGCGGACGGATCGCCCCAGGCCGTCGGCAGATCGCGCACCACGACGACGGCCTTGCGCGCGTCGATCTGCGCCTGCAGCGTATCGACGGCGCGCGCGACCGCGCGGCCCACGCTTACACGCTGCCACTGATATTCGAGCCGCCCCGCGCGCGAAATGCGCAACAGCGCCTCGATGATGGCCGCGGCGCGCGTCACCGACGAGCGTACGTAGCGCAACGATTCCTGCACGTCGCCGTCGAGCACATGCGCGAGGCGCTTGTGTTCCACGGCGGGCAGATTCGCGTCGACGATGGTCGTTTGCAACTCGTCACACGAAACCTGCAGTTCCTTCGAGAAACCCTGCATGTTCACGAGCGGCGAGCGCAGATCGTGCGACACGCTGTAGATGAACATCTGGTTGTCCTGCGTCTCCTGACGCAGCGTCTCGTTGACGCTCGCCAGTTCCGCCGCGCGGGCCTGCAGCGACACCTTCAGCGCGGCCTGATTCTGATCTGCCGTGCGCAACAGTTCGCTCGTGCGGTGCAGCGCGGAATCGAGCGCGGCGATTTCGTCGTTACCCGCCAGCGGCGACGGCAGCGGCTGCGCATTGGCGAGGCGCTGCGCATTATCCGCGAGCACGTCGAGGCGTCTGCCGATGCTGCGCGCGAACGCGAATGCGGTACCCGCCCACAGCAGCATCGAGCCGATCACCGCGCCGATCAGCGCATACTGCTGGCGCAGCCGCGTTTTGGCGAGCGTCGCGTTGCGCTCGGTTTCGAGCCGCGAGGCTTCGTCGATGAATTCGGTCAACTGCTCGCGAAAGCGCATCACCTGCGCGGGCAACTCGCCGCCTTCGAGCGTGACGAACGGCTTCATGGTCGCGCCCGTGCGCAACGATTGCGCAACGGACAGCGCCTGCTGCCGGTAGCTGTCCACTTCGGCGCGCATGCGCTGCACGCGCACGCCTTGCGTCGGTGTATCGGCAACCGCCGTTTCGAGGCGCCCGAGACGGTCGCCGATATCGACCCATGCCGCATGACGGTCCATGAACGAAGGATCGCTCGTGGCGATGCCGGTGCGCACGCGCGCGACCTGCCGCAGCACGGGGTTTTCGAGCGCGGCAGCCTGATACAGCACCTGTTTGCTGTCCGCCGAGCGCTCGACAGCGCGCGTGGTTTGCGCCTGCATGTCGAAGACGACGCCGAGCAGCACCAGTTCAATGGCGCTCGGCAATGCAATCAGCAGCAGGCCTTTGGTGAACAGTTTCATGGATGACTGGCGCAAGACGGCACGAACATCCGGCGCGGCATGCGCCGTTTTCTCGACGTTTTCCGACATGTGGGACGCACGCGCACTGATGAGCCGCGCGCATGCATCATCGCTGTGCGCCGCGGGTGTAACGTCGCTGCGCGACAAACGCTATCGATACTTTCACTCATGGTCCGCGCCCGCGTACTCGCGAGAGCCCGCCGGCACGCGTGAAAGCCGCGCCATCACTGGGACGCGGCCATTATCGACGGGCGCAACGGATATTTCAACGTGCGCTGATGAGGGCGTGGCGCACATAAAAATGTCTTTTTTTAAGGTGTCGGAAACACGCGCAGCGCGTGTGAGTCTATTATTGAGACCAGATGCACAGGGGATGCGAAAGCGCACGGCGACGCGATTCGGCCTGGTTCGCACGGAACGTTGGAGTGAGACAGACGAATCACCGTGTATCCGGCATTTTCGTATGCTATAAAAGATCGACGTGCGGCGCGCGAAGCCGGGAGTGGTCGCATGAGGACGCTGCGTTTCTTGCAATTCTTTTTCAGGCGAGTATCTATGTCCTTCCCGAAAAAGCGCAGGCGCGCGAAGGTGGACGGCGATGAGTCGTTCCTCGCTGTGCTGCGACATTTCAAGCCATTCGGTCAGCTCGACACCAAGATTGCGCGCGCCCGTTCGCAAGACGAACCGGTTCTCTACGCGCATGTGCTGCCGGGGCTCGACGTTCTGCTGTGCAGCGTGCGCGGCGCACAACCGCCCTATCCCGCTGTCGCCGAATTACGGCGGCGCTGCATCGAATCGATTGCGAACGCACTGGAGCAGCCGCTCGACGGACTGGAGAACGGCGGCTACTGGTACGAGGCCGACGGTTTCGGCTTCCTGGTGTTCGCCAGCCGCGCGAGAGCGCGCATCCTGCCGGAGTTCGGTGCGACCCGCACGGCCGCCAGCGCCCGCCGCGGCGTGCGTCGCCAGGATGCGGCGGGCGACGCGACACCGCGATCGCTGCGATGAATCTCCCATCTTCCGCCAAAGCGTTCACATGAAAACACGGCCGCGAATTTCGCGGCCGTGCTGTTTTTACAGCGTGATTCGTTGCGGATGATTCAAACGCGCGCTCAGCTTCCCTTGTAATCCGCCGCATGGTCAGGTCCCGGCAAGGCCGCGCCATTGCCTGAACCAGCAGGCTTTTTCGACGGTGCAGGTCCGGCGGGCGCGACTGCCGACGCGCCCGGCACGCCCGGCGGCAACACTACGCCCTTGCCCTTCTCGCGCTGCCCCGGTGGCGGCGCTGTCGGATGCTGCGCCTGCATGGCCGCCATCAGTTGCTGACACGGCAACGGCTTGTTATTGCTCGGCGCAATCAGCGGAATCAGCGCGGCGAACGGATTGATCAGACCGAGGCCGACCATCGCACCGCCACGCACGGCCAGCGCCGCCGCGTTCACGCCGACATGCGGATCCTTGAAGGTGCCCTTCACGTAAAGCGGCGAGCGCAGCGAGAAAATCCGGAAACCCTTCGTGTGCGGATGCACGCCCAGGTTCATCGTCTCGTTCTTCAGGTTCACGTTGCCGTCGACGTTGATCACGGCGTCCTGCGTGTCGAGCGCAAACACACGCGAATCGAGCACGCCATCCGTCACGACGAAGTCGCCCGCCGCGCAGTTGATCTGCACGTCGCGGTTGCCGAACAGCTTTTCATAGACGACATTCGCGACATTCAGCCCCGCCGCTTCCATCAGCAGACGGCTGACCGCACCGTCCGTGACGAGCAGCTTGATCTCGCCGTTCGACGAACCTGCCAGCGCCGCTGGCGAGTTGCCGGTTGCCGACAATGCCGCGTCGCCGTTCACTTCGCCGAGCGCGTTCTGCATCGTCTTCGCGGTCGGCAGCAACTGCTTGAGCTTCAGATGGCGCGCTTCCGTCGCGAAGCGGCCCTTGAGCGGCGAAGCGCTGCCGTCGAGATGAATGGTCGATGCAAGCGAGCCGCCCGCGACGCCGAACTTCAACGGCTCGAACGACAGCACGCCGTCCGTCATCACGACGTGGGTGTAGAGATCGGTGATGGGCAGCGCCGGATCCTTGATGATGCGGCGGCCTGTGAACTTCACGTCGGCATCGATCGCCTTCCAGCGATCGGTCTTGAACTCCTCGGTCGGCAGCGCCTTGTTCGACGGCTGACGCTCGGTGTCGCCGCGCTTGGCCTTGCTCGCGTTGCTATCCGCGCCGATGATCGGCGCGAGATCCTTGAACTGCAACAGATTCGAGACAAGCGTGCCTTCGAGCAGCGGGCGTGTCGCGCGTTGCGTGTAGACGACCGTGCCGTTCAGATCGCTGCCACCGACACGGCCTGTAAAATTTTCATACCGGAACACGCTGGCGCCCGGCTTGAAGTTGCCGATCAGGTGGCCTTCCGTCGCATACGGCGGCGTCTCCGGCAGCGTGATGCCCGTCAGTTGGTACAGATGATCGAGGCTCGTGCCTTGCAGCCAGAGCCGCAGATCGACGGCGGCGAGGTGCGCAGGGTCCGTCACCGTGCCGACGAGCGCAATACGCAGATCACCCGCCTTTACGTCGGCCTGCACCGGGAACGGCCGCGACGTGTCCTGCAACGCCAGCACGCCGCCGAGCTTGCCGCTGCCCGACACGGGCGAGCGGTTGTAAGTGCCCTTTACCGTCCAGCCGATTCCGTATTGCGGCGTGTTCGACGTCTGCGCGACTGCGGTGCCGGGTGCGCTCGCGGGCGACGCAGATGCCGCGACAGCCGCCGATGCGTTCTGTGCGACCAGACCTGACGCGCCCACGCCAGCCGGCGCGGAAGCGCCCGACGCAACGGGCACGCCCGGCGCCACCGCGGAAGCCGCAGACGCCTCCGAAGCCGCCGCCGCTTCGGCCTGCGCGGTCAACTGTTTCGCGCCCTGCTTGCCAACCACTTCCGCCGACGATTTGCGCGATGCCTCTTCCTGCTGCTTCATCGCTTCGCCGATCGGAACGGGCTGGCCGAGCGTATCCACGACGGCCTGCATCTCGATCTTCTTCTGCTGGTCGGACAACGAGATATTGGCTTTATTCAGCTCGATATCATGCAGATCGAGTTTCCACTCGGACGGTCCCGCCGACGACTTCAGCTTGAAGGTCCAGTTGTTGCGTCCGTCGAGCACGCGTTCGAGATCGATGGACGGATTCACCAGATTGATCGCCGGAATCACGATGTCGTGCGCCAGCAGCGGCAGCACCTTCACCTGAAAGTCGATTTCATCGAGCGTTGCGAAGTGCTTCTGCTTCGTCCAGTCGGGGTTCGCAATCGTGATGTTCTGCGCCGAAAAACGCGGCCAGGGCACCCACGAACGCCAGCCCGTCTCGCCGACGGGATGCCGCCAGCCGACCTTCAGATCGCCTTCGATCGCAAACGGCCGGCCGATCGCTTCGCTGACCTTGTCGTTCACATACGGACGCGCGCGGTTCCAGTCGAAGGTGAGAATGAAGACTGCCAGTGCGGCGATCAGGATCACCAGTACGGCAAGCAGCCACGCGAGAGTCTTGCCGATTGTCTTGCCGACGGATATGCCAGTCGAATGCAGCACAGCCATGAGCGCTCCGAAAAATTACCTGCATCATTTGTCTGCGCAGCACGTGCTGTGCCCGCGAGCGCGCTTCGTTATGATGATGCGCTGCGACACATTACAACACTCATGTCCCACGACACCACCATGACGGACGCGCCGCTCGTGCAGGCGAAAGACATCGTGCGGCGCGACACGGCGCGCGGCCTGACGCTGCTGCATGCCGCGAGCGTCGATATTCATGCGGGCGAGCGCATCGCGATCACGGGGCCGTCCGGCTCCGGCAAGAGCGTGTTCATGCGCGCGCTCGCGCTGCTCGATCCGCTCGACGGCGGCGAAGTGCGCTGGCGCGGCAGGCGTATTGCCCGCGCAACGATTCCGCGCTACCGGCGTCACATCGCCTATATCCGTCAGCGGCCTGCGCTGCTCGACGGCACCGTCGAAGACAATCTGCGCTATCCGTACACGCTGCGCGCCTATCGCGATGTGCGCTTCGACCGCGACCACGCGGCCGCGCTCGCATCGCAGGCAGGACGGGCCAGCGACTTTCTGGAACGGTATGCCAGCGACCTGTCCGGCGGCGAAGCGCAGATTGCCGCGTTGATCCGCGTATTGCAGCTTGCACCCGATGTATTGCTGCTCGACGAGCCCACGGCATCGCTCGATCCCGAATCGGCGCTGGCGATCGAAGGTCTCGTGCGCGCATGGTTCGACGCCGCGCCGCAGACGCGCGCGTGGCTGTGGGTGTCGCACGATCCCGCGCAGGCGGCACGCGTGAACAACCGTCATCTGACGATGCGTGCGGGCGTGCTCGACGGCACGCAGCCCGGCGCATCCCTTCACGCGATGGAGACACCGCGATGACCTTGCAGAACCTCAGCCTGTGGGACGTCGCGATCGCGGCGCTGCTGATCGTCGTGAACGGCGCGGTGTCGGTGCTGCTCAAGCTCGATCTCGAACGCAAGCTCGCGTGGGCCGCGGTGCGCACCGTCGTCCAGTTGCTTGCGATCGGCTATGTGCTTGCGTGGGTGTTCGCTTACGCGCGCTGGTACGTGGTGCTGCCGCTGATGATCCTGATGACGCTGATCGCGGGCTTCGCGGGCGCGGGACGCGGCACGCGCACGTATGCGGGACAGCGCGTCGACAGCATCCTGTCGATCTGGGCGAGCGCGTGGCTCGTTGCGGCGGTCGGATTGTTTGCGGTGATCCGCATTCGTCCGTGGTACGAGCCGCAATATGCGATCCCCATACTCGGGATGATTCTCGGCAACACGCTGACGGGTGTATCGCTGGGTATCGAGCGGATGACGGAAGAACTGACGGCGCGGCGCGATCGCGTCGACATGGCGCTCGCGCTTGGCGCAACGCGCTGGGAAGCGGCCCAGGGACCGGCTCGCCAGGCGGTGCGTGCGGGCATGATTCCGACGTTGAACCAGATGGCCGTGGTCGGGGTCGTGAGCCTGCCGGGGATGATGACGGGCCAGGTGCTCGCCGGACAGTCGCCGCTGCAGGCCGTGCGGTATCAGATCGTGATCATGTTCCTGATCGCGGCATCATCGGCGCTCGGCACCGTGGGCGCCGTGCTGCTCACGTACCGGCGGCTCTTTTCGCCGGAGCACCGGTTTCTGGCGTCGCGGCTCGTCGAGCGGCGCTCGAAGAACTGACGCGCGCTGCCTGCGCATATCGGCAAGCGCACGTCTTCAACCATGCATGCACGCTGCATGCAATTCAGTCGTCATGCGTTTTGCTCGCGCCGATGCGTCACCGTTTCGCCGATACCGCGACCTGTGAGCCGTCGCTGAGCGTGAGTGTCTTCGTGCTGCCGTTGGTCGGCATGGTGAAGCGGAGCACCTGGCTGACGCTCGTGGCGTTCGGGCACTTGAGCGACTTGCCGTTGTTCGACACGGTCTTCGTGCCTTTGGGCGTTTGCGCCTGGAAGTTCAGTTGCACAGTAGCGGTGCCGTCCTTTGCGACGACGGGCGCAAAGCGGATTTGCGTTTGACGGATCATGGCGCCATTGGTGTCGAGCGGGAGCGACGACAGGTCGGGGCAATCGCCGTCGGCGGCGACGGGGCCGCCCGGCGGCACGGTTTTCCAGGTGAAGTCGTCCGATTCGCCGGAGCGGATCGTGCGGGTTTCCTGCGCGTTGCCGAACTGTTTCGATGTGACTTTGACGGTGTAACGGATGGGTCCGTCGGTGGCCGCCTGCGACGTCACGGTGATCGGTGTCGCCGCGTGGGCGGATGGCGCTGGCAGCGCGGCGAGCATTGCGCATGCAAGGGAAGCGACAACAGAAACGGCGGGAAGTTTGAAGCTGATGCTCATACTGTCACCTCGTTGTTGTGCTGCCGCATGGCCATGTGGTTGCGAATGCGGTGACGGCGCGCGGCGGGTTTTGCGAGATCAGTCTAACGCCAATTGGTAAATGGGGAATCTGGTATTACCCCGCTTGTAATGTGTACTTTTAGTGTGGTGATTTTTTGTCTTTGCGACGCTGGTTTGGTTTTTTCTGGGCTTTTCGCTGGCATCCGCGTTTTGCCTTCGTGCTTCAAGCGTTGCCCCTGTGCGGGGCGGCACGTACTTTCTTTGCATTGTCTTGCGACGCAGGTTTGGTTTTGGTTTGCCTGGTTTTGCGCTGGCATCCGCGATTTGTCTTGCCTGTTTCACGCGTTGCCCCTGTGCGGGGCGGCACTTACTTTCTTTGCCGCCGCAAAGAAAGTAAGCAAAGAAAGCGGGCTAACACCGCCCGTTTTTGACCACTGCCTGAGGGCCCCCAACGGTTCCTCCGCTTCAC
>NZ_JAAGPI010000047.1 GCF_017104715.1 Burkholderia sp. Ac-20365 | reverse complement strand
GAAGTGGAGGACCCGTTGAGGGCCCTCAGGCAGAAACAAGGATTGGCGGTGTTCAGCGGCTTTCTTTTGCCTACTTTTCTTTGCCGCGGCAAAGAAAAGTAGGTGCCGCCCCGCACAGGGGCAACGCGTGAAGCACGAAGGCAAAACGCGGATGCCAGCGCCAACACAAGCAAACCAAACCAGCGTCGCAAGACACACCAAAATGCCGCCCCGCACAGGGGCAACGCTAGCAAACCAGAGGCAAAACGCGGATGCCAGCGCCAACAAAAGCAAACCACACCAAAGCGTCGCAGACAGAAAACCTCAACAACACTTCCCAGCCCCACCACCATACCTGGCCTGCTGCCGTTCGCGAAAAAACTCCTCATAACTCATAACAGGCCGATCCGGATGAGCCTCACGCACATGCGTGACATAAGTCTCATAGTCGGGCAGACCGACCATCAACCGCATGGCCTGCCCGAGATACTTTCCGGCGTTGCGCACGTCATCCCGCAATCCAGAGAACATTGGCAACACTCCGTTCAGTGCGACCCGCTAACCGTCTGCCCGGCGGGCAAAACCTCAAACGGCGTTTCGCGAACAGTAGGCCGATCCGCGCGACGCGCACGAACCACCGCGAGAACCCCATAAAACACGACACTGACAACAACAAAAATGAACAGCCCAGCCAGCGCCGCATCGACATAGTCATTGAACATGATCCGATGCATCTGCTCGATCGACTTCGCCGGCGCGACGATCTTGCCCGCATCGGCAGCAGCGCCCAACTTGGCAGCGTGAGCAAGAAACCCAACCTTCGGATTCGCGTCGAAAATCTTCTGCCAGCCAGCCGTCATCGTGCAGATCAAGAGCCACACCGTCGGCACCAGCGTGACCCACGCGAAGCGCTCACGCTTCATCTTGAACAGCACTACCGTGCCGAGCACCAGCGCGATACCCGCCAGCATCTGGTTCGAAATGCCGAACAGCGGCCACAGCGTGTTGATGCCGCCCAGCGGATCGACCACGCCCTGATACAGGAAGTAACCCCACGCGGCCACGCACAGCGCCGTCGCGATCAGGTTCGCCGGCAGCGATTCCGTGCGCTTCAAGGCAGGGTGGAACGTGCCCAGCAGATCCTGCAACATGAAGCGACCGGCACGCGTGCCCGCATCGACAGCGGTAAGGATGAAGAGCGCTTCGAACAGAATCGCAAAGTGATACCAAAACGCCATCATCGCCTGGCCACCAATCACCTGGTGCAGAATCTGCGCCATGCCCACCGCGAGCGTCGGTGCGCCACCAGCGCGCGCGACGATCGTCGTTTCGCCGACGGCCTTCGCGGTTTGCGTCAGCATGTCCGGCGTCAGCACGAAGCCCCATTGCGACACGGTCTGTGCGACGGCATCCGGCGTCGAGCCGAGTACGGCAGCCGGCGCGTTCATCGCGAAGTAGATGCCCGGCTCGATCACGGCAGCCGCCACCAGCGCCATGATCGCGACGAACGACTCCATCAGCATCGCGCCATAACCGATGAAGCGCGCGTTCTTTTCGTTATCGAGCAGCTTCGGCGTCGTGCCCGACGAGATCAGTGCGTGGAAACCCGACACTGCACCGCAAGCGATCGTGATGAAGAGGAACGGGAACAGATTGCCCGACCACACCGGGCCCGTGCCGTCGACGAACTTCGTCAGCGCGGGCATCTTCAGTTCCGGTGCGACGACGAGAATGCCGATCGCAAGACCCAGGATCGTGCCGATCTTCAGGAACGTCGACAGGTAATCGCGCGGCGCGAGCAGCAGCCACACGGGCAGCACGGAGGCGACGAAGCCGTAGCCGATCAGAATCCACGTGAGTTGCGTGCCGCTGAACGTGAACCATGCAGCGAGCGCCGGGGAATCATGCACGCTCTGGCCGAACGCGATCGATGCCATCAGCAGCACGAAGCCGATGATCGACACTTCGCCGATGCGGCCCGGCCGGATGAAGCGCGTGTAGACGCCCATGAAAAGCGCAATCGGAATCGTCGCAGCGACCGTGAACGTGCCCCACGGCGAATTCGTCAATGCCTTCACGACGATCAGCGCGAGCACGGCAAGAATGATCACCATGATCAGGAACGCGCCGAACAGCGCGATCACGCCAGGCACGGTGCCAAGCTCCATCTTCACGAGATCGCCGAGCGAACGTCCGTCGCGGCGCGTCGAGATGAACAGCACGATGAAGTCCTGCACGGCGCCAGCAAACACGACGCCCGCGAGAATCCACAGCATGCCGGGCACGTAGCCCATCTGCGCGGCCAGCACCGGGCCGACCAGCGGGCCCGCGCCTGCGATCGCCGCGAAGTGGTGGCCGAACAGCACGTATTTGTTGGTCGGCACGTAGTCGAGGCCGTCGTTGTGCCGCACGGCGGGCGTCATGCGCTGGCCGTCGAGCTGCACGACGTGGTTCGCGATAAAGCGGCTGTAGAAGCGATAAGCGATGAGGTAGACGCAGACTGCGGCGATCACGACCCAGAGGGCGCTGACCTTCTCGCCGTGCGCGAGCGCGATGGTGCCGAACGCGAACGCGCCGAGTAGCGCGACCGCTGTCCAGATGAGTAAACTGGATGCCCGGTTCATGGGAGTCTCCATAATTGTTTGCATGCCCGCCAGCGCCGCCGACGAGGCCCAATGCGGCGCCTTTTGAAGCGCCGCGCATGGTCGAAGGTGTGCCATGCTCATGGGCGTGTAGTATTCGTGTTCGTCGTGTGCGCCACAAGCGCACAACTACGTAAGCGCGCTACGTAGAACTACGTAGGCTGTCCGACCGGTTTTCCGCAGATGAAACTCAAGGCAAAGATCTTCCTGCTCGCCATCGTGCCGTTTCTGGCCGCCATCGCGGGCATTGCGCTCGGCGTGCGCCATCAGGCCACGTCGCTGGCGAGCGCGCAGCACGACACCACGCAGTCGGCCTATATGGCGAGCAAGGAAATCGAGCTGCGCCACTACGTCGACCTCGCCACCAGCGCGATCAAGCCGCTCTACGACGAAGCCGGCACCAACGCACGCGACGACGCGATCCTGCGCAACCGCGCGCTCGCGATGCTCGAAAAAATGGACTTCGGCCAGGACGGGTATTTCTTCGTCTACGACATGCACGGCCGCTCGCTGATGCATCCGCGCGAGCCCGATCTGGTCGGGCGCGATCTGTGGACCTTGCGCGATCCCGCCGGCTCGCTGACCATCCAGCAACTGATCGCGGCCGCGGCCCAGGGCGGCGGCTATGTGCGTTATGTGTGGCATCGTCCGTCGACAGGCAAGCTCGCGCCGAAGCTCGGCTACGTCGTGCCGCTGCCGCGCTGGGGCTGGATGCTCGGCACAGGCATCTATCTCGACGATGTCGACACGACGCTGGCGCGTATCGATCAGCGCGCGTCGTCCGATATCGAACACACGATGCTGTGGATCGGCGCAATCGCGCTTGCCGGGCTGTGTGTGATTGCGCTGTGCGCGCTGGTGCTGAACGTCAGCGAATACCGTAGCGCGGACGCAAAGCTCAAGCGTCTCGCGCAGCAGGTGGTCGAATCGCAGGAAAACGAACGGGCGCGGCTGTCGCGTGAATTGCATGACGGCATCAGCCAGATGCTCGTTTCGGTGAAGCTGCTGCTGGAGTCTGCGCTCGCGCGTTTCGAAGTGAGCGAGCCGCGCGTGCAGCCGGCAGAAGCGGCGCTATCGACAGGCATCGGGCGGCTTGGCGATGCGTTGCGCGAAGTGCGCCGCATCTCGCATGCGCTGCGTCCTTCGATGCTCGACGATCTCGGTCTTGCCGCCGCGCTCGAACAACTCACGCGCGAACTGAGCGCGCAAAGTCATGTCGCCATCGGCTTCACGCAGATCGCGCACGATCACGCGACGCAATTGCCCGACACGGTGAAGACGGCGCTGTTCCGTATCGCGCAGGAAGCGTTGACCAATATCTTCCGGCATGCGCAGGCCACACAGGCGGCTGTATCGCTGGATATTTCGGCGCATCGCGTCACGTTGGCGATCAGCGACGACGGTCGCGGCTTCGATGTCGAGCGCGTACAGGCGGACCCGAGCGCGGGCGTCGGCTTGCGCAACATGCGCGAGCGGCTCGAAGCGCTGCACGGCGAGTTGCAACTCGCGTCGCGGCCCGGCCATACCATCGTTACCGCAAGCGTGCCGCTCTTCGCACAGGAAGCGCTTGACATCGAAATGCAGGCAGATCATTCATGAACAGTCCAACGGGCGCGGCGCGCCTGATTCTCGTCGATGATCATCCGCTCGTGCGCGATGGCTTGCGCGCGCGTCTGGACGCCGTGCCGGGTTTCACGGTAGTCGGCGAAGCGGGCAACGCCGACGAAGCGCTGGCGCTCGCGGCCACGCATGAGCCGGACCTCGTGCTGATGGACGTCGGCATGCGCGGCATGAACGGCATCCAGCTTGCGGCGCTGTTTCATGAGCGCCATCCCGGCATCCGCGTGCTCATGCTGTCGATGCACGATAACGTCGAATACGTGACGCAAGCGGTGCGCGCGGGCGCAAGCGGCTACGTGCTGAAGGATTCACCCGGTGCGGAGATCATCCGCGCGATCGGGGCGGTGCTCGAAGGCAAGACCTATTTCAGCGAAGGATTGAGCGCGCGGCTGATCCATGCTTCGGCGATGCGCGACCCAATCGAACGTCTGACGCCGCGCGAGCGCGATATTCTCGATCAGCTTGCCGAAGGGCTATCGAGCAAGCAGATCGCACAGCGCAATAATCTGTCGGTGCGCACCGTCGAAACGCACCGGCTGAATCTGAAACGCAAACTCGAGATAGAAGGGCAGGCCGAGCTGATCAAGTTTGCGGTCGAGCATCGGCGCACCGGTTGAGCGGCGGCTCACACTTTCTTGACGAATTCCGATTTCAGACTCATGGCGCCAAAGCCATCGATCTTGCAATCGATATCGTGATCGCTGTCCACCAGCCGGATATTTTTAACCTTGGTGCCCATCTTGATCACGCCGCCCGAGCCCTTCAGCTTCAGGTCCTTGATGACAGTGACGGTATCGCCGTCCTGCAACACATTCCCTGCGGAATCGCGATAGATCTTCGCGGGCGGTTCGGTTTGCGTCACTGCCTGAGCCGACCATTCATGCGCACATTCCGGGCAGATATAGACGCCGCCATCTTCGTACGTGAACTCTGAATTGCATTGCGGACAATGGGGCAACGTGCTCATGGGTATTTCCTTGATGCCTGACGATGGCGATAAAAGCGTGGGAGTATAGCGCTCTCGCCAGGCGGCCTTTCCTGGAAAAACGTCAGTCGCTGGCAACATCGACAGGTGCGGGTGCATCGCCGCTCGCTTCGGCCCGCTTCGGCCTTCGGACCGCACGCAGCTTTCCGCTATCTCCGCCGCCACAATAGAACCGCTCGCCACCATCCGATTCGAGCCCGGACACGCGGACGTCGTCCGGCATGTCGAGCATCTCCAGCACTTCGCCTGTTTGCGCATCGACATGGCGTAGATCGCTCTGGTCGCCTTCCCAGGTGCCGTGCCACAGTTCGCCGTCCACCCACGTCACGCCGGTGACGAAACGGTTCGATTCGATTGTGCGCAGAATCGCGCCCGTCTGCGGGTCGACTTGATGAATGCGGCGTTCCTGATACTGCCCGACCCACAGCATGCCCTCCGCCCACGCCATACCCGAATTGGTGCCGGCGGGCGCGGGTATCGTGGCGAGCAGCTTGCCAGTCTGCGGATCGACCTTGCGGATCTGGTCGCCAGCGATCTGGTACAGGTGCTGGCCGTCGAACGCGGTGCCAGCCGTTGCGGGGACATCGATCGATCGCACCGTCTCGCCGCTCGACGGATCGAGCGCGTTCACCTTTTCGCCCGATGCGAACCAGATGTTCTGGCCGTCATACGTCACGCCGTGCACATTGTCGATGCCGGGAAAAGGTCCATATTCACGCACGATTTCAGCAGGTGAGCGTTTCATGCTTCCTTCCTCGTCGGTGAAGTGTCGAGCCTTACATGCTAGTCGATTGGCAGCGTGGCGGGGAGTAACAATGCCGTCGCGAATCCGGGCATGGGCGGCGTCATCCAGCGGCGCGCGCGGCCCTGGCCGAACGACTGCACCTTGCCCGCCGATGCAAGTGCATCCAGTGCGCGCTGCACGGTCCGCTGGCTCGCGCCGAGCGCCAGTGCGAGTGCCGAACTCGACCACGATTCGCCGTCGGCGAGCAGCGCGAGCAACGACGCGTGCGCTTCCTCGACAGGCCGCGCGAGCACGACCACTTCGGTTGCGCGGCGCGGCGTCAGCGCAAAGCCTCGCTTCGTCGCGTTGATTTCAGCAAAGGCGCGCAGCACCGTGCGCAGCCGGCCCATTTCGACACGCAGCCGCGCGCGATGCGATTCGTCCGCGTGTTTCATGCGGAAGGCGCGCTCGATCAGCGTGTCGCGGGGCACGTCGTCGGGCCATGCTTGCGCCAGCGCGCGTGCGAGATTGAACAGCACGGGGCGGCTCGCAAGCGGCACCACATGATCCGCGTCGCGCACGGCATGGCGGCAGGCGTCGATGACGAGCGCTTTCGAGTTCATCAATGCTTCGACGTCTTCGAGCAGCATGAGCCGTTCTTCACCGCGCGTGATCAGGCGCGCGGCGGGTGTATCCAGCAGTTGCGCCGAACTTTCGACTTCCGCCATGAGGCCAGGAATGCGGGCATGACGTGCTGCGCGTTCGGCTTTCGCGAGCGCCGTGCGAGCGGTCTTCGTGTGCAGACGCCGCATTGCAATACCCGCGACGATCAGTTCGTGTATCGCGCTCGATGCCGGCGGAAACGGCGCGGCATCGAAACCATCGAGCATGCGCTCGGCTTCTTCGAGATGGCCGATCAGCAGCAGCCGGCGCAACTGGAGATGCCGCGCGTGCATGGCGTTCAGATGATCGTCATGCGACTCCAGCGTTCTGCGCGCGGCTTCGAGCGACCGTGCAGGCCAGCCGAGATCGCGTGAGGCCAGCGCAATCTCCGCTTCCGCAACGACACAGCGCGCACGGGCGACGGCTTCTTTCGGGCCGAATGCACGCGCCGCGCTGCGCACCAGCGATTTCGCGCGCGCAAGGTCGCCGAGTTGCGCCATCGCGATGCCGCGCAGCGCGAGCGCGGGCGCGTCGTCGCGTAACGCAACGCGGTTCAGCGCGCCGAGCGGATCACCCGCGGCGAGCGCGTGCGCGGCGGCTGCGACGCTTGCATCCATCTGAATCACGCCACACTTGTCACTCCCGTCCGTCGAATGTCCCGCACTAATCTAGCACGACAGGATTGATCGACAACCCGTATCGACATTCAAAGGAGGGACGAACGATGACCACGCACACGGTCGCCACGCGCGACGCCTGGCTGAAAGCACGCCTCGAACTACTGGAAGCGGAGAAAGCATTGACGCACCGCAGCGACGAACTGGCGCGGCAGCGTGAAGCGCTGCCGTGGGTGAGGATCGACAGGCATTACGAGTTCGACACCGACGAAGGTCGCGCCACGCTGCCGGAGCTTTTCAGGGGGCGCTCGCAACTGATCGTCTATCACTTCATGTTCGGGCCGGATTACAAGGCGGGCTGCCCGTCGTGCTCGGCGATCGCGGATGGTTTCGACGGCGTGGCTGTACATCTCGCGAATCACGATGTCACGCTGATGGCCGTGTCGCGTGCGCCGCTCGAGAAGTTGCAGGCGTACAAGGAGCGCATGGGATGGCGGTTCCCGTGGGCGTCGGCGAGCGGCAGCGAGTTCAACTTCGACTTCAACGTGTCGTACACGGAAGCGCAGCAGCGTGCGGGCGATATCGAATACAACTTCGAGCGCGGTGGCCATGCAATGGATACGTCGCCCGCGCCCGAACCCGTAGTTCGCTTTGCGGCGAGTTGCGGCACCGACGCGCCCACATACTCGCGCGACCGGCCGGGCATCAGCACCTTCGTACTGGAAGATGGCGTCGTGTATCACGCGTATTCGACGTATGCCCGCGGTGTCGACGGCGTGTGGGGCATGTATCAGTGGCTCGACCGCGCGCCGAAAGGACGCAACGAGAGCGGCATCTGGTGGCGTCGTCACGACGAATACGAACGGCGCTGAGGTCGATCGTGGAACTCGCTGGCATGGTCATGCGAACGCGAACGGACCGCACATGGGTGAGGGTGCTGGCGTTCTTCGGTGTTATGACACTCGTGTTCGCGGCCTGTGCGACGTTGACGGTAGTCTGGTGCTTCGCAATGGCCAAGATGGACGAACTGCCGATGCCGGGAGGCTGGTCGCTGTCGATGGCATGGACACCCATGTGCGGACAAAAGTGGCCACGCGTCGCGGCGTCCTTCGTTGGCACGTGGATCGTGATGATGGTGGCGATGATGTTGCCGTCGCTTGCGCCCGTGTTGTGGCGCTATCACGAAGCCATGGGCAGAGCGGGCAGGCTGACTGTGCTGGCGGGCGCGGGGTATTTTTTCGTGTGGGCACTGCAAGGCATGGCCGTATTCGCGCTGGGCTTCTTGCTGATGTCGCTGGCTTTGCAGGTTCCCGAACTGGCGCGCGTCGTTCCTTTCGGCGCAGGCGTTATCGCGCTGCTTGCGGGCGCGATGCAATTCAGTGCGTGGAAGTTGCGATATCTGGCATGCAGCCGCCTGTTGAATGTCAGCATCGATGCATCACACCGAGCAAGCGCGGCGTGGACACAAGGCCTGCGCCTTGGCCTCCACTGCATGTTTTGCTGCGTGGGACTGACGGCTGTTCTTCTCATCAACGGCGTGATGGATTTGCGCGCAATGGCACTCGTGACGCTTGCAATCACCGCTGAGCGGTTCGCGCGATTTCCGCACCGTGTCGCGCGAGCGATTGGAGCCGTGATGATCGTTGAAGGCTCCTGGATGCTGGCACGAGCCTTCCTGCGCATCTGACGCAACGCGATGTGTTGCATGCCGCTTCTAACCTCAGATCGACTTCACTTCACCGCCATCCATGCGCAGCGTCGATCCCGTCATCCAGTGCGCGCCCGGCGAGACGACAAACGCCATCAGTTCGGCGATTTCCTCCGGCGTGCCGTAGCGCGCAATGCCCGCTTCCTTTGGAAACTTCGCCGTCGCTTCTTCAACGCTCATGTTGTGCAGCGGCGCCCAATGTTCCAGATACGAACGGCGACGCCCCGTCATGACCGGGCCGGGCAGCACGCTATTGACCTGCACGCCGTCCTCGATCCCGCGATCCGAAAATGCCTTCGCCAGCGCGACGATCGCCGCGTTGATCGTGCCAACCGCTGCATACGGCGCCTTCGGAAAAATAGCCGAATTCCCCGACATCAGCACAACCGACCCCGAGCTTGCCTTCAACGCAGGCCACGCCGCAATCGTGATCCGCCGCGCGCCGTGCAGCTTCAACGAGAGGCCGCTTTCCCACTGCTCGTCGGTCATGTCGAATACATCGATCTGCGGCACGGCGCCCGCAATATTGAGCAACGCATCGATTCGCCCGAACGATGCAAGCGCCTGATCGACGACTTCCTGCGCTGCGTTCGGCAGCGACAGATCGATATCGATTGCAAGCGCCTGCGCGCCCGCGTCGATGACGGCCTGCGCCGTCTCCTCCAGATTCTCGCGATTGCGCGCAACCAGCACGATCGCGCTGAAATCCTTTGCCAGTCTGATTGCCGTCGAACGGCCGATGCCCTGACTCGCGCCCGTGACGATTGCTACTTTGCTTGCCATGTCTCTTCTCCTCGATGAACGAACCGACAGGTTTCAGTGAACAACAACCATCTTGCCGCCCGCTTCATTCGCTTCCATCACGCGGTGCGCTTCATGGATCTGATCGAACGGGAACACGCGCGACGGCTTCGCGTTGAGGCGGCCCGCCGCGACATCGGCGGCGATGGTTTGCAGCGGCACATCGGACAGCGGAAAACCGGGCGTGCCGAACACGAAGCTGCCGAAGAACGTCAGATACACGCCGCTCGACATCTGCAGCAACGGATTGAAGTCCGGAATCGGCGCGAGGCCGCCCAGCCAGCCCGCGAGACACGCGCGGCCGCCACGGCGCAGCATCGCGAGCGAATCGAGAATCACGCTGTTGCCAACCAGATCGAGCACAGCGTCGATCTGCTTCGACTCTGCAATACGCTTCGACAGGTCCGGTCCTTCCAGTTCGACGCGCGACGCGCCGAGCGCCTTCAGCATGTCGAAGCGCGCCGCGCTGCGCGTCGTTGCGATTACTTTTGCGCCCGCGTTCACGGCGAGATTGACGGCGGCCTGGCCAAACGACGAGGTCGCGCCGCGAATCACGATGGTTTGTCCTTCGCTGAGTTCGAGATTGCGGAACAGGCATGTCCATGCTGTCGCATACGTTTCGGGTATTGCCGCGAGTTCGGCCCATGGCAGGTCCGATTCGATCAGCGCGACGTTCGACACGGGCGCCCGCGTGTATTCGGCATAGCTGCCATTGATCGTGCGCCCGAGGCCGCCCATCAACGCGGCGACTTTTGCGCCGACCGGAAACTCGCCGCCCGGACACGACTTCACGATGCCGACACATTCGATCCCGCTCACTTTCGCCGCTTCGGCCCATTCGCCGCGCCGCATGTGCATCTCGGCGTGGTTGATGCCGAAGGCCTTGATTTCGATGACGACGTGGCCTTCCAGCGGCTCCGGTTCCGGCAGGTCCGTATAGACGAGGCTATCGAGGCCACCGAACTTTTCGAGCACGATTGCGCGCATGAGGGTTCTCCTAAGGTGATATCGCGTCGGACGACGCAGTGTGTTGTCGGGCAAGCGAGCCGCTCGCCCATTGCGTTCAACGGGTCAGGAAGCTGGCGATGGCCGCGGCGATCTCGGCCGCGTGGGTTTCGAGCGCGAAGTGGCCCGTATCGAAGAAACGCACGTCCGCGTTCGGGATGTCGCGCCTGAACGCTTCGGCGCCCGGCGGCAGAAAGAACGGATCGTGCTTGCCCCACACCGCGAGGAACGGCGGCTGGTGCGTGCGGAAATACTGCTGGAACGCCGGATACAGCGCGACGTTGCTCTGATAGTCGCCGAACAGGTCGAGCTGGATTTCGTGCGCGCCAGGGCGGCTCATGTAGTAGTCGTCGAGCGAATAGCCGTCGGGCGAAACACGGGTCTTGTCGCTCACGCCGTGCGTGTACTGCCAGATCGTCGTGTCGCGCTCCAGCATCGGGCGCAACGCGTCGCGATTTGCTTGCGTCGGATCCTTCCAGTAAGCCTGGATGGGGTTCCAGCCGTCGCTTAGTCCTTCCACATACGCGTTGCCGTTCTGCGAAATGATCGCCGTGACGCGCTCGGGGTGCTTTAGCGCGAGCCGGAAGCCCGTCGGCGCGCCGTAGTCGAAAACGTACACGGCGTAGCGGTCGAAGCCGATCACTTCCGTGAAGCGGTCGATCACGTTGGCGAGATTGTCGAACGTATAGGCGAAATCCTTGCGCTCCGGCATGTCCGACTGCCCGAAGCCCGGCAGATCGGGCGCGACGATATGAAACCGGTCTGCGAGCAGCGGAATCAGGTCGCGGAACATGTGGCTGGAACTCGGAAAGCCGTGCAACAGCAGCAGTTTCGGCGCACCGGTGGGGCCGGCTTCCCGATAGAAGACGTTGAAACCGTCGACGTCGGCGTGGCGATGGGCAATCGTGGACATGGCGTTCTCTCCGTAAAAGATGGACTTCTGTCGGCTCCGGCTGTGCGAGGCGGCCGTTGCTGTGCTTCACAATCGTACAAACCTGTGTAACCGTATAATCGATGTTTTACAGGTTACGAATCGACGATGTAACTTGTCAAGAGGTTTTTTAGTGGTTACGATGGAGCCATCGTCACGAAGATTCGTCATAGCAATGGACTACCGCCAGATACCGCCGATGTTTTTGGCCGACGCACCGGGCCTCGATTTCCTGAACTCGATTGCGACGCCCGTCGATGAGCCCGTCGACTGGATCGCCGACGGCGAGGGACTGATAGCCTGGCTGGCGCAGGCGGGCATGGTGCCGCCCGATGCGCTCGCGGCAATCCGCTCACGCGCGACGCCCGCCGAACTCGACGAGGTGGCAGGGAAGGCGCGAAGCCTGCGCGAGTGGTTTCGCGACTATGTGCGTAAGAGAAAAGGGCGCGCGCTCGTAGCCAAAGACCTGCGCGAACTCGAACCGTTGAACGCACTGCTCGCGCGCGACGAACAGCATGGCGAGATCGTCGCGAACGGGCCGGATGCGGCGATCGCGTTTTCGTTTCGTTCGACGAGGCGTTGGCAAACAACGGAATCGCTGCTGATGCCGATTGCGGAGGCGATGGCGAAGCTCGTGTGCGAGGAGGACTTCACGCATGTGAAGGCGTGCGAGGGCCCGGCCTGCACGCTGATGTTCGCCGATCACACGCGGGGCCACGCACGCAGGTGGTGCAGCATGGCCGTGTGCGGCAATCGCGCGAAGGTGGCTGCGCATCGCGCGCGGCTCAAGGAGAAGAAGGGCGAGTGACGCAGCGAGCGAGGTTTAACGCACGCGTTCGAGGTAGCGGCGCGTATTCGCTCGCAGTCATATCGTTATCAGTTTCTTCGCGGCGGACATCGCATCCGCCTGCAATTTGCATATACGCATTCGTCGTTTTGAAGTCGCGAATGGCGCCGCTAGCATGCTTGGACCTCTGACTTTCATGTTCGACAGCCATGTCTACCGTCGCTATTCCATCCCACGCAGAGGATGCCGCCGCGCAGTCGGCGTATCCAGCTCACGCCGTGATTCGTTCCGCGCAGGACGTATCGCGTATCGTCAACGCGGGCGCTGCGAAGGGCAGCAATGCCCGCATCGTGATTGCGATCGCGCTGGGCGGCGTGTTTCTCGATGCCTACGATCTAACGTCGCTCGCCTATGGCATCAAGGACATCGCAAAGCAGTTCGCGTTGTCGCCCGTGCAGGTCGGCTTCGTGTCGTCGGCGATCACGTTCGGCGCGATTCTGGGCGCGCTGTTCGGCGGCTATCTGACCGATCGGATTGGCCGCTATCGCGTGTTCATGGCGGACATGCTGTTCTTCGTCGTCGCGGCGATTGCGGCAGGGCTGGCGCCCAACGCATGGGTGCTCGGCGCAGCGCGTTTTCTGATGGGTTTCGGTGTCGGGCTCGACCTGCCCGTTGCAATGGCGTTTCTCGCCGAGTTCTCACGCGTTGCAGGCAAAGGCAACAAGGCGGCGAGTGTCGCCGCGTGGTGCCCAGCGTGGTATGCGGCGACCAGTACCTGCTATCTGCTGATTCTCGGTCTTTACGCGATCCTGCCCGAGCATCATCTGGGCTGGCTATGGCGGTTCACGCTCGCGTTCGGCGCGGTGCCTGCGATCGTCATCATTCTGGTGCGCAGCCGCTATATCAGCGAATCGCCTGTCTGGGCGGCGAATCAGGGCGATCTGGAAGGCGCGGCGCGCATCCTCAAGCGTACCTATGGTGTCGATGCAGTCGTCGAGCGCACCGCGACGCCCGTCGCACAACCGCGCCGCGCTTCGTGGCGGAACTATGGCGTGCTGTTCAACGCCACCTATCGCAAGCGCACGATACTTGCCGCCGTGATCGGCAGTGCGTCGTCGTTCGGGTACAACGCGATCATTTTCGGCTTGCCCGTCATCATCACGAGCTTCTTCGCGCAAGGACCACTGACAACGATCGTCGCATCGCTGGCGTTGAATCTGCTGTTCGCGTTTGTCGGTGGGCTGATCGGCGTGCGTACGGCGCCGACGGTCGGCGCGTGGAAAATGACGGTGCTCGGGCATTCGCTGCAGTTCGCTTCGTTGATCGGTCTCGCACTGATCGGTAAACCGAGCGGCGGCGCGCTGGTGGTCGTGGCGATTCTGCTGCTGGGCGGCTATCTGTTCGGGCAAGGCTTCGGTCCCGGCTCACATTCGATGACCTATGCATCGCTCAGCTATCCGACGTCGCTGCGCGGTATCGGCGTGGGCTTCAATCAGACGCTCGTGCGTACGGCGTCGACCATTTCGCTGTTTCTGTTTCCTGTGCTAGCGGCTGCTCTCGGCACGAAGGTGTTCTGGGTCATCGCTATTGCGCCGCTCACGTCGCTGCTGGTGTTGCTGGCGATCCGCTGGGAACCGTCGGGCTACGACATCGATGGAGAAGATTATCGGGACGTGAGTGCCGATGCGAATGTGGCAGGGCGCGTGAGCGCGTGACGCTTGCATGGCATTGCATAAATGCTTGTTTGTAAACGCGCGCCCTGGTGACTGGATTCGATGGATGACACAAGCAGGAGCGTCGCAATGAGCGAAGTCGTCATCGAAGAACAGGCTGTTGTCGACGCGGATTTGAACTATCTCGTCGGCAACGGCGAACCATCTCGTGCCCTCCGATCGTTGCTGTTTTCTAGCGTAATCAGGCCGGACCGGCCGCTATTCCGCCCAGCAAGGTCTCGCGCAACGCATCCATCGTGGGATCGCGCAAGTCTCGTGGCCTTGGCGCCTCAATGCGGATGTCGCGCGCGATATGACTCGGCCGGTCTTCACCCTCTGGCGACAGCAAAAGAACCCGATCGGACAGATGCAGCGCTTCGTCGAGATCGTGCGTCACGAGCAGAGCCGTCGTGCCATGCGCGTACGCCAATGCGAGCAACACGCGTTGAAGCCGGGAGCGGGTGATGGCATCGACAGCGCTGAACGGTTCATCGAGCAACAGCAGATCAGGTTCCGCGAAAAGCCCGCGCGCCAGTGCGACGCGTTGCGCCATGCCGCCCGACAGTTGCTTCGGCAGCACGTCACGAACATTGGCCAATCCAACTTCAGCAAGCAGCGCATCGACGCGCAGATCATGTCCCCGCCGTGGTCCGGCGGCGAACGCGATGTTGTCGGCCACGCTGAGCCATGGCAGCAATCGTGGCTCCTGAAAAATCACGCCGATCCGCTCGGACGGTCCGCGCTGCAACTGCCGCTCCAGCAGGACGGAGCCCTCCGATTGCGGGTCGAGGCCCGCAATCGCGCGCAGCAGCGTGCTTTTACCGCATCCGCTGGGACCGACCAGGCTGACGATCTCACCGCGCGCCAGTTCGAACGATACGCGTTCGAACACCGTGCGCCCGCCGAAGCGCCGCGTGAGTCCGCGTACTTCCAGCAAGGTCGATGAATGCAATGTCATTGCGCGTCTCCCGACACATAGCGGGCGTCGCGCCATGACAGCGCACGCGTTTCGATGAGCTTGAACACACCGTCGCTCAGTTTGCCGAGCAGTGCGAGCAACAGAATGGCACCGAAGACGAGATCGGGCCGTCCCGTCTCGCGTCCGTCGCTGAGCAGATAGCCGAGGCCGCGTGTTGCAGCGATCAGTTCGGCGGCGACCATGAACATCCACGCGAGGCTCAGACCCGTGCGCAATCCCGTGAAGATCTGCGGCATCGACGCGGGCAGCAGAATGCGCGTGAACATGGCGCGCGGCGTCAGCCGGTTGAGTTCACCGAATTCGATCAGCTTGCGGTCGACACCATGAATGCCGGCAACCACGCTCAGTTGCACAGGAAAGAAAGCGCCAATCGCGATGAGCGTGATCTTGGGCGCTTCGTCGATACCCATCCAGAGCAACAGGATAGGCACCCACGCGAGCGATGGAATCGCGCGCAGTGCCTGAAACGTCGGATCGAGCAATGCATCGACGCGGCGGCTCAGTCCCATTGCCGCGCCGATCAGCAACGCGAGCGCCGAGCCGAGTGCAAAGCCCGCATAGACGCGCGCGACGCTCGCGCCGATATGGCGCGCGACGCGTGCGCCGCCGAGATCCCATAGCGTTTGCACGATGGTGCTCGGCGCGGGCACGAGATGCATCGGCAGGACGGATGTCCGCACCAGTACTTCGATCAAGGCGAGAAAGACGGCGGGCAACGCAAAGCCTGCGTAGCGCCACAGGCGCAATGTGTTGCGTGGCGCCAGCCTGTTTGCAGTGTGTATCTTTGCATCGCGCGTATCGAACGCGAGCGTCTGTTCAGTGACTTGCATTACTCTCGCCTGTGCGTTACTTCACGCCATTGCTCGCGATCACGGGCTGCGCGACTTTCGAATCGATCAGCGCGTCGATGACCTGATTGAGATCGGTGCCGCTTTTCACGAGCTGTTCGTCGATGAGAATCGGCGCGGCGGCCTGCAGCGCGGCGATCTGCTGCGCGCCCGGTTGCGGATGGCTGAAGTCGTTGCGGCTCAATTGCAGCTTCGCGACCGCAAGCGATACCTTCGACTCTTCCGAGACGATTTTCGCCGTATCGTCGGGATGCCCGGCGATCCACACACGTGCCTTTTCATAAACTTTCAACACGCGAGCGAGTTGCTCAGGATGTTCGCGGATAAAGTCCTCACGCGCGTTGAGCAGGCCCCACGTGTTGAAATCGACATTGCGATAGAGCAGGCGCGCACCGTTGTCGATCTCGGCAGCGGCCATATGCGGATCGAGGCCGGCCCATGCATCGACCTGTCCATTGACGAGCGCTGTGCGTCCATCGGGATGCTGGAGATTCACGATCTCGACGTCATCGCGCGACAGGCCAACGGTATGGAGTGCGCGCAACGTGAAGAGGAACGGATCGGTGCCCTTGGTCGCGGCGATCTTCTTGCCTTTCAGATCGGCGAGGCTCTTGATGGGCGAATCTTTGCGCACCACCAGCGCCGTCCATTCGGGACGCGAAAACACGTACACGGCGCGAATGGGATTGCCGTTCGCCTTGCCGAGCACGGCAGCGAGACCGGCAGTGGAGCCGATATCGACCGCGCCGCTATTCAGGTACTCGAGTGCGCGATTGCTGCCAAGGCTCAGCACCCACTTGACCTGCGTGTGATCGGCGGCGAATTCCTGTTCCAGCCAGCCATTACGTTTGATGACGAGGCTTTCCGGCGAGTAGTACGCGTAATCGAGCTTCAGTTCGGTGAGCGGCGCTGCCTGCGTGCTGCCGAAGTGGCACAGCGCGAGCGCGGCCGCCGCCGTCGTCATGAAGTTGCGCAGCACGGACGCGCGTCGCGCGCGTGCGAAGAATGCCAAGCCCCGAACCGATGCCATCGATTGTCCTTATGGTCGCGTGTGATGTGTGAGCTTTCAATGTAACGAAGCCGACCGCATTCGCGAACCAATAAAAGTTCAGAATCAAAGCTGTCCTGGCGCTATTGCAGAAATGGTGCTTCAATCCCAACGGTTCTCACGTCTAAAGCACAGATTCGTATAAGCATTCGCGTACCCGATAGTAGGCGGGACGCGGGAGGCTTTCTTACACTTGCCGGTTAGCCGCGGACTGTTTGATATGTCGTACGCAGTCCGCTTCGAAGCGGCGCCGATTCGCGCCGCCTGATGTTTTTTCGGCCTTGCATACCATGTCAAACCAGTTCGAACTGAATCCCGCACCGCAGAACGAAACGGCGCAGGCACTCGCGCAGCAATTTGCCGCGAGCGCCGTCGAGCGCGACGAAAAGGGCGGCACGCCGAAGGCCGAGCGCGACGCGATCAGGGCGAGCGGTTTGCTGGCGCTGTCGATTCCCGGGCAATACGGCGGAACGGGCGCCACGTGGACCGAGACACTCGGTGTCGTCAGAACATTCGCGCGGGTCGACAGTTCGATTGCGCATGTGTTCGGCTTTCATCATCTGCTGCTGGCGACGGTGCGGTTGTTCGGACGCCCCGATCAATGGGAGCCGTGGCTCGAGCAGACCGCGCGCAACAACTGGTTCTGGGGCAATACGCTGAACCCGCTGGATACGCGCACTGTCGCGCAGCGCACGGACTACGGCTTTGAATTTTCCGGCAGAAAAAGCTTCTGCTCGGGCGCGCTCGATTCCGACATGCTGGTCGCGTCGGGTCTGGACGCCGAGAGCCGCAAGCTGCTGATCGCGGCGATTCCCACGTCGCGCGCTGGCATCACGTTGAATCACGACTGGAACAGTTTCGGGCAACGTCAGACGGACAGCGGCAGCGCATTGTTCGAAAACGTGCGGATCGAACAGAATGAATTGCTGCTCGATCCGGGCCCGCTGAGCACGCCGTTCGCTTGCCTGCGTCCGTTGCTCGCGCAACTGATCTTCGCGCAGATGTTTCTTGGCATCGGCGAGGGCGTCTTTGCGGAGATGAAGCATTACACACGCCATGAATCGCGCCCGTGGTTCAAGTCTCCCGCACAGCAGGCCAGCAAGGATCCGCACATCTTGCGTCACTATGGCGAGTTCTGGGTCGAACTGGAAAGCGTGCGTCTGCTGGCCGCGCGCGCCGTGCAGATGTTCGACGAAACGTGGGCGCGCGGTGCATCGCTCGACGAGACGGCGCGTGGCCACGTTGCCGTTGCCGTCGCCACGGCGAAGGTGGCGGCGACGCGCGTCGGTCTCGATCTCAGCACCCGCCTGTTCGAAGTAGCGGGCGCGCGGGCCACGCATGGCGCGCTGCGGCTGGATCGCTTCTGGCGCAATCTGCGCACGCAGACGCTGCACGATCCCGTCGACTACAAGTTGCAGGAACTCGGCGAATGGGCCGTCAACGACGAACTGCCGACGCCGTCGTTCTATTCCTGAAACGCCGGGCGTCCGATGGCAGGGAAAATCGGCGCCTGTCATAAGCATTTGCAAATTCGATAGTAGGGCTGGCACGCGAGGGCTGATCCAATACAGGATTGGCCCTGTTCGAAGCGAGCCGCGATGGGCTCGAAGGGCTTTTCCGTCTTCGTGTGAGCCATCATGTCTAGTGTCGAATCCCCTGTTGCCGCTGCGCAATCGCCGCGGCGTCCCGATCCCATGCGCGTGAAGCGCATTGCCAGCGACGCCGACGCCCTGGCGGCCGCCCACGCGCTCGCGGCGTGCTTTGCTGCAGGCGCGGCTGAGCGCGACCGTCAGCGCGTTCTGCCGTGGGCGGAACTCGACCAGTGGTCCGAGAGCGGCCTTGGTTCGATCACCGTGCCGCGTGAATACGGCGGCGCGGACGTCTCGTTCGCGACGCTCGCCGAAGTGTTCGTGATTCTCTGTGCCGCCGATCCCGCGCTCGGCCAGATACCGCAGAATCATTTCGGCGTGTTGGGCGTGCTGCGCGAAATCGGCACACCGGCGCAGAAAGCGCGTCTGTATGGCGAAGTGCTGGCGGGCCACCGGCTCGGCAATGCGGGCCCGGAACGGCGCTCGGCGGCGGTGTCCACGGTGCTGCAAGGGACCACACGGCTGCGTGAGACGCAAGATGGACTGCGCCTCGACGGCAAGCGGTTCTATTCGACGGGCGCGCTGTTCGCACATCGCGTTCCCGCGCGAGCAACCGACGACGCGGGACGCGCCGTGCAGGTCTGGGTGCCGCGCGATGCACCGGGCCTCACGGTTATCGACGACTGGAGTTCGTTCGGCCAACGCACGACGGCGAGCGGCAGCGTGGTGTTCGATAACGTCCGCGTCGATCCGCAGGACGTGCTGCCGCTGTGGCAACTCGCCGACCGTCCGGGCCTGTTCGGTCCCAACTCGCAACTGATCCAGGCCGCGATCGATCAGGGCATCGCCGAGGCTGCCGTTGCCGATGCGCTCGCCTTCGTGCGCGAGCGCGCGCGTCCGTGGATCGATTCGGGTCTGGAGCGCGCAACCGACGATCCGTACATCATTGCCGACATCGGCCGTCTGCAGATCGATTTGCATGCCGCACGCGAGGTGCTGCTGGAAGCAGGGCGCACGCTTGACACAATCGCTGCCGCGCCCATCGATGCCGAAGCGAGCGCGCAAGCCTCCGTCGCCGTCGCCGAGGCCAAAGTGCTGACCACGCGCATCTCACTCGAAGCGAGCGAAAAGCTGTTCGAGCTGGCCGGTTCCGCATCGACACGCGCCGCACAAAACCTCGATCGTCACTGGCGCAACGCGCGCACGCATACGCTGCATGATCCCGTGCGCTGGAAGCTGCATCTGCTCGGCAACTATCACCTGAATCATGTGCTGCCGACGCGGCATTCGTGGAACTGAACCATGAGCATCGATATTTCCGAAGACACGGCCGCAGATACGCACGAGCTGCAGGTGCAACGCACGCCCGATCTCATTACCGACGATGCCCACGCGCTGCGTGTTGCAAAGCGTCTCGCCGATGAGTTCGCACCCGAAGCGGCGGCGCGCGACCGTGAACGCCGGCTGCCGTGGGCCGAGCTCGATGCGTTCGTCGCGAGCGGGCTGTGGGGCATGACCGTGCCGCGCGAGTTCGGCGGCGCGGGCGTAAGCAGCGCAACGCTCGCCGAAGTGACGGCAACGATCGCCGCCGCCGACGGCTCGCTCGGTCAGATTCCGCAGAATCATTTCTATGCGCTCGAAGTGCTGCGCGTCGGCGCCAGTGCCGGGCAGCAGCGCTTTTTCTTCGACCGTGTGCTGGCGGGCGAGCGCTTCGGCAATGCGCTCGCCGAAACCGGTCACAAGGATTTCAAACGACGCACGCGGCTCACGCGCACGACGGCTGGCTGGCATATCGACGGACGCAAGTTCTATTGCACCGGCGCGCTCTACGCGCACTGGATTCCAACGCTGGTCATCACGGAAGAGCGCGGGCGTGACATCACCTGTCTTGCGTTCGTGCCGCGTAACGCGCACGGCGTCGAGGTGATCGATGACTGGGATGGTTTCGGCCAGCGTGTTACGGGCAGCGGCTCGGTGCAGTTCAATCACGTGCGGGTCGAACCGGAATGGGTCGTGCCGTTTCAGGCATCGTTTGAACGACCGACCACCATCGGACCGGTCGCGCAGATCATGCATGCAGCACTCGATCTGGGCCAGGCGCGTGGCGCGTTTCAGGCCGCATTGCAGTTCGTGCGCGAGCATTCGCGGCCGTGGATCGACGCGAAGGTGGACCGCGCCACCGACGACCCGCTGACCATCGCACAGTTCGGTGATCTCGCTGTGCGCCTGCGTGCCGCCGAGGCTTTGCTGCGCCGCGCCGCGCGCTTCGTCGATGCCGCGCAGGCGGGTCCGACGGAGCGTTCAGTGGCGGAAGCATCGGTGGCTGTTGCCGAGGCACGCGCGCTCACCACGACGATTTCGCTCGATGCAGGCTCGCGCCTGTTCGAACTGGCTGGCACATCCGCGACGCTCGATGGCCTCGGTCTCGACCGTTTCTGGCGCAACGCCCGCACGCACACGCTGCATGACCCGGTGCGCTGGAAGTATCACGCGGTCGGCAACTACTACCTCAACGACAAGCTGCCGCCCCGGCACGGAGCCTTGTAATGGCACGCAAACAGATCCTGCTCAACGCGTTCAACATGAACTGCGTGGGCCACATCAATCACGGATTGTGGACGCATCCGCGCGATCGCTCGGTCGATTATCGTCAGTTGCCGTATTGGACCGATCTTGCCCGTACGCTGGAGCGCGGCCTGTTCGATGGTCTTTTTCTCGCCGATATCGTCGGTGTGTACGACGTCTATCAGCACAACGTCGATGTCACTTTGCGCGAGTCGATCCAGTTGCCCGTCAACGATCCGTTGCTGCTGGTCTCGGCGATGGCGGCGGTGACCGAACATCTGGGCTTCGGCGTGACGGTCAATCTCACCTACGAGCAGCCGTATCTGCTCGCGCGCCGCTTCTCGACGCTCGATCATCTGACGCAAGGGCGCATCGGCTGGAACATCGTCACCGGTTATCTGGACAGCGCGGCGCGCGCGATGGGACTCAGCGAACAGCTTCCGCACGATGAACGCTACGAACGCGCGGACGAATATCTCGACGTGCTTTACAAGCTGTGGGAAGGCAGCTGGGAAGCGGATGCCGTGCGGCGAGACAAGGCCGCGCGCGTGTACGCGGATCCGGCGAAGGTGCATCCGGTTCGGCATTCAGGCCGTTACTACAACGTCGACGGCTATCACCTCGCGGAGCCGTCGCCGCAACGGACGCCGGTTCTGTTTCAGGCGGGCAGTTCCGGGCGTGGCCAGCGCTTTGCCGCACGTCACGCCGAATGCGTGTTCATCTCGCCGCCGAATCGCAAGGTCGCGCGCGAAACCGTGCAGACGCTGCGCGAGCAGCTCGTGCAGGCAGGACGCCGGCCCGACGATGTGAAGGTGTTTGCCGGTGCCGCCGTCGTGGCGGGCGCAACCGAACACGAGGCGCGCGAGAAATACGCCGACTATCTGCGCTACGCGAGCCGTGAAGCGGGGCTTGCGCACTTTGCAGCGAGTACGGGCATCGACTATTCGCAATACGATCTCGACGCGCCTGTCGACTACGCGCCCGGCAATGCGATCGAATCGGCCACGCGCACCGCGAAGCAGCATGGCTGGACGCGTCGCAAGCTGCTGGAAATGTTCGAGCTTGGCGGGCGGTATCCGGCCATTGTCGGCAGTGCCGCGCAGGTCGCGGATGAACTGGAATCGTGGATCGATGAAACGGGTATCGACGGTTTCAATCTGAGCCGCACGGTGGTGCCGGAGAGCTACGAGGATTTCATCAATCTCGTCGTGCCCGAGTTGCAGAACCGCGGCCTCTACAAGACCGCGTACGCCGACGGCACGCTGCGCCAGCGTCTATTCGGCGAAGGCGATCAACTCCCGGAACGTCACGCGGCGGCAAGCTTTCGGCGCCGTGCGACGGAGCCTGCGAATACAGATACGACAGGCGCATCGCAGCGCCTCGCAAAGGAACACTCATGAGTCTCGACATCTTCTGGTTTCTGCCGACTTCGGGCGATACCCGCTATCTCGGCAAGTCCGACTTCGGCCGGGCGCCGACCAACGAATATATGCGTCAGATCGCCGTCACGGCCGACCAGCTCGGCTACGACGGCTTGCTGATTCCGACGGGCAGCAGTTGCCAGGATCCGTGGGTCACGGCCGCAAGCCTGATACCCGTGACACAGCGCATCAAGCTGCTGGTCGCGCTGCGCACGTCGATCACCGGACCGACGGCGGCCGCGCGCCAGGCGGCGACGCTCGATCAGGCCTTGAACGGGCGCCTGCTGCTCAATGTCGTGCCGGGCGGCGATGCGACGGAACTCGCCGCCGACGGCGTGTTTCTCCCGCACGACGAACGCTACGCCGCCGCCGATGAATTTCTGACGGTGTGGCGCGAGCTTCTGTCCGGCAAGACGGTGGACTACAAGGGCAAGTATGTTCATGTCGAGCAGGCGCGCAATTTTCATCCGCCTGTGCAGCAGCCTTATCCGCCGCTGTATTTCGGCGGGTCGTCGCCGGCTGCGCATGAACTGGCGGCGAAGCATGTCGATGCCTACCTGACGTGGGGCGAACCGCCCGCTGCCGTCGCCGAAAAATTCGCCGATGTCCAGCGCCGCGCCGCGGAGCACGGACGCAAACTGCGTCTCGGCGTGCGTCTGCATGTGATCGTGCGCGAGACCAACGAAGAGGCGTGGGCGGAAGCCGATCGCCTCATCAGCAAGCTCGACGACGAAGACGTTCGCCGCGCGCAGGAGAACTACGCGCGCATGGATTCCGTCGGTCAGCAGCGCATGGCCGCATTGCATGGCGGGCGTCGCGACAAGCTGGAGATCAGCCCGAATCTCTGGGCAGGTGTGGGGCTGGTGCGCGGCGGCGCGGGCACGGCGCTGGTCGGCGATCCACAGACGGTGGCGCAACGGCTGAAGGAATATGTCGATGCAGGCGCGGACAGCTTCGTGTTATCCGGCTATCCGCATCTGGAAGAATCGATTCGCTTCGCTGAGCTGGTGTTTCCGCTCTTGCCCGGCAAGAAGCCGGTGACACTGCGCGATCAGGTGCTAACCGGCGGCGCATTCGATGTGCGTGCAGGTCAGAACGTGCGCTAACCGGCATCGACGGCATGGGTGCAACATGCCATTTCGATAAATGGATAGCAGCACAAAATAGATCGCGCGAACGGATGCGGCGGTAGCATACACGTCCTCAATGGACGTGTATCGATCAGGCACCGATGGCAACAACCTCACTCCCGCGCTTCGGCATTTGGGCGCTTGTGCACGGCAGCCGTGCAGCGCTGCAGGACCCCGACGAACCCTACGACGCATCGTGGGCCCGCAACAAGGCACTCGTGCTGGAGGCCGAGCAGCTCGGCTACGATTCGGTGCTCGTCGCGCAGCATACGATCAACCCGCACGACGCTTCGCTCGATCAGCTCGAAGCGTGGACGGCGTCGGCGGCACTGGCGGCGTTGACTTCGCGCATCGAGATCATCGCTGCCATCAAGCCGTATCTCTATCATCCTGTCGTGCTGGCCAAGATGGCGCAGCAGATCGAGCACATCAGCGGCGGACGGTTCGCGATCAATCTGGTGAACGCGTGGAATCGTCCCGAACTCGAACGCGCGGGAATCGGGTTTCCTGAACACGATGAACGCTATGCATACGGCCGCGAATGGATCGCCGTGGTGGATGCGCTGTTGCGCGGCGAAACGCTGAATCATCACGGCGATCATTTCCGTATCGACGACTACGCGCTGCGGCCCGCCGACCCGTTCCGCGCACGTCCGCGTATCTATGTGGGCGGCGAGTCGGAGCCGGCGCGCTCGCTGGTGGCGGCGCATGGCGATGTGTGGTTCATCAATGGCCAGCCGTATGACGATGTCGCACGCCTGATCGGCGATGTATCGGCGCGAACCCGGCGAGCGGGGCAGGCTCCGTTGCGCTTCGGTTTGTCGGCGTTCGTGATTGCACGACCGACGCAGGCCGAAGCCGACGCACACCTCGCGCATCTCTTTGCACTCGCCGAACTCGACAAGCCATTGCGCGAGCGGCAGAAGGCGAATATCGATCCCAACGTGGTGATGATCCAGACTTTCGCGCAATCGGCGCGTGTGGGATCGAACGGCGGGACGGCCGCGGGGTTGGTCGGTGATTATGACACGGTGGCGCGGCGTATCGCCGAGTTCCATCGTGCGGGCATCGAACTGTTTATGCTCCAGTTTCAGCCCTTCGAGGCCGATATGCGTGTCTTCGCGCGAGAAGTGGCGCCGCGAGTGCGCCGCCTGCTTGGCGAATGAGCTCAAAGGAGAGCAACAGGCCACGTTACGACGTGGCCCGCTGCTATCAGAAGAATGCGCCTGTCGGCGGAAGCTTCCCGTTCAACAGGTTTTGCCCAAGCAGACGCTCCTTGTAGAGCCGCGGATTGTGCGAGGCAATCACCTTGATATTGCGCCAGTGCCTGTCGAGCGCACCGACGCGCGAGACAACCGAGCCTGAACCGAGATCGATCAGCCAGGTGGCAATCTGCGGCGCGAGATCGTCGATCACGACCTTGGCCTCCGACGCCGCGAACGTTGCCGCGAGTGTCGCGTCGTATTCGTCGCTCGTGCCAAAAGCGTCCCATGCACGTTGCAGCGCGCCGACTGCCCGATCGGCTGTTGCCTCGACACTCGCGGCATAGGCGCGGATCCGGCCAAGCAAGGCCTGCAGCACAGGCTCGTCGGCGGGATGCGTGGTTTCGCCGTGATAGAAGTTGCGCTTGCGCGCGCGCAGCACTTCCACCGCGTCCAACGCGACGCGTCGCGCGATGCCCGCAATGCAGTTCGTCAGATACACCTGATGGAAGGTAAATCCCCAAGGCGCAGCTTCGTCAGAGCGCGGCGGATCCTGCGGATAAACCTGCGCGGCGGGGACCGTCACAGCGCGAAATCTCGCAGTGCCGGAGCCCGTCAGACGTTGACCGAAACCCTGCCAGTCGTCATAGTCGCCGACGCCTTCGCCGCGCTCTAGCACGTATTGCACGGTGCGGCCCTCGCGGCTTTCGATAGCGACGCCGACGAAGGCGTCGTTATACAGATTGCCCGTTGCGTAGACCTTGTCGCCTGAGCCGACGTAGTGCTGTTGCGTATCGTCCCATTCGAGCTTGCTGAGCACGCGGCTCGATCGTGCGCCTGCTGCGGGCGCATCGGTTTCGGCAAAACTCAGTCCGATGGTTTTCTTCTGCGCAGTCAATGCAAGCACGTGAGCGTGAAAGGGATGATCTCGCCGTCTTAGCGCTGCTTCGACTTGCCACAAGTGATTGCGAAACGCATGAGCGATATTCGAATCTGCCGCCGCTACATCGCGGGCTACCGTCAGAAGTTCGCTCAAGGTCAAGCCTTGGCCGCCGGCATCGGCGGCCAGGCGCAACGCGCCGAAGCCGTGTGCCTTGAGTGTGCCGATCTCGTCGTGCGGCAGACGGTGTGCCAGTTCACGCTGCGCCGCAGTCGATGCGATTTCGTCGATGACACCCGACAAGCCGAGCGCAACGGACAACGGCGAAACCAGCTTCGGCTGTCCGCTATGAGCAATGGTTGGATCAGAGTCAGCCATGCGTGTGGCGCTCCTCGCGGATAGTGTGGTGTGCGTTCATCGGCGGCTGCATCAGACCTTGACGCTGTAATCCGCGACCTTGATGCGCGAGTTGATGATCTTGCGTTCGGCGAGCCAGTCGGCGGCGCGCTGCAACTGCGCGATGAATGCTGCGTCGTCCGGTTCGTGGAACTGATTGACGCGCTTGAGGCTTGCCAGATAATCGCGTACTTGGTCCGGATATTTCGCTTCGCGCTGCACGAGCTGTTCGGATTCGACAGGATGCGCCGACTGCCACGCACCTTCGACGTAGTACGCGTCAATCACCGCGCGAACCAGTTCCGAGTTCTCGTCGGCGAACTTGCGGCGCGTCACCAGCGAGCTATAGTCGATCAGGAATTCGAGGTCGCGGCCTTCGTTGAAGATGTCGTGCGCGTCGTTCGAAAAGCGCGAAATATCGACGGCGGGCGACCACATCGACCATGCGTCGACCTTGCCTTGCGCGAACGCGGGTGCGGCATCGGGTGGATTCAGATAGACGAACTGAACCTTGTCGCGATCGATATGGTTCTTCTCCAGCGCTGCAATCAGCAAAAACTCGCCGAGTCCCGAGCGGTTGACGGCAACCTTGCGGCCTGCCAGATCCGCGACCGAATTGATGCCGCTCGACTTCTTCGTGATGATGGCCGTCGAGCGCGGCGAATAGACGTCGAACGCAGTGAAGACGATAGGCGAGCCGGCGAGCATTGCGGCTAGCGCTGGTGTTGTCGAGCCCCAGAAGCCAAAGTCAGCGCTGTTGCCGACCACGGCCTGGATCGACGGTGCGTGGTTCGGAAACGGGCCGATCCATTCGACCTTGATGCCCTTCGCGGCAAGCGTCTTTTCGAACACGCCGCGTTGCTTCGCGATGTCGGGCAGGCTGCCATAGCCCCAGCCGATGCGCACCGTGTCGGTGTTGCGCGTCAGCTTGCGCGGCTCGGCGGCGCGCACGGGCAGCACGCTGCTGGTGGCGAGACCGGCCAGCAGTCCACCCGCCGCCCGCAAAACCTGGCGGCGGCCAGATGAGTGATCGTTCATTGTTTTAAAGTCCTCGATGTGATGCTGAAAAGCGATCCGATCAGTGAGCACGTACGCCCAGCTCGTCGAGCAGGACGGATCGCAACTCCTGGGGTGTGTGGTGTTTGGGCTGGAAGGAAGCGGCGATGCGCCCCGCGCGCATCACCAGAATGCGATCGGCGAGCGTGAGCGCTTCGTCCACGTCATGCGTGACGATCAGCACGCCGGGCTGATGGCGTGCCACGAGTTCCTTGACGAGTCCGTGCATCTTGATGCGCGTGAGCGCGTCGAGTGCCGCGAACGGTTCGTCGAGCAGGAGCAGCGCAGGATCGCGAACGAGTGCGCGCGCCAGCGCGACGCGTTGCGCCTGGCCGCCCGACAGATTGCGCGGCCAGTCGTTTTCGCGGCCGGACAGGCCGACTTCATTGAGCGCATGAGCGGCACCCGCGCGGCCAACGGTCGCTTCATGGCCAAGCGCGACGTTTTCCCATAGCGTGGCCCACGGCAGCAACCGATGCTCCTGAAACACGACGGAAGGCCGCTCTGGCGCGCGGATCTGTCCCGCATCGGGCCGATCGAGTCCGGCCAGCGCGCGCAGCAGCGTGGTCTTGCCGCAGCCGCTTTCTCCTAGCAGCGCGACGAATTCGCCCTTGTTGATGTCGAGATCGAGCGCATCGATGACGACCCGAGCGCCGTAACGGCGTTGCAGACCGCGTACCGATACGGCGAGCCCTGGCCGCGCCGCACGCTCTTCATTGAGTTCAAGGACATTCGATTCACGGGATAAAGCGAGGCTCGCGCTCATTGGCGTACTCCTTGCGCGTAGTTCGCGTGCCACGACAGAAAGCGGGCTTCGAGCGATCGCACCAGGGCGTCGGCGATCACGCCGATAATCGCGTAGATGATCATGGTCAGCAGAATGACATTGGTTTGCAGGAATTCACGGGCATCCATCGCGAGAAAGCCGATGCCTTTGGTTGTCGCGAGCGTTTCGGCGATCACGAGTGCGAGCCATGCATGAGCGAGCGCGTAGCGCACGCCGGTGAGGATCGACGGCATCGCGCCGGGCAGGATGATCCGCCGCACGATGGCGGTCCAGTCGAGCCCGATCACCTTCGCAAGTTCCATTAGCTTCGGATCGATCTGGCGGATGCCGAGCATCGTGTTGATGTAGATGGGAAAGAGCACGGCAAGCGCGACGAGAAAAATCTTCGCGACTTCGCCAACACCGAACCAGACGATGACGAGCGGCAGCATCGCGAGAAAGGGTACGGCGCGCACCATCTGGATCGAGCGGTCGAATAGCGCCTGCGCGAACGGCGAGAAGCCGACGAGAATGCCGAGCGCCAGCCCGATCGTTCCGCCGATCACAAAGCCCGCGGCAGCGCGCAGCAACGACACGCCGAGGTGGACGAACAGTTCGCCGTTACGCGCGAGGTCGATTGCCGTTCCGAGCACGCTGCTGGGCGCCGGCAGCACCTGCGATGTGATGAGACCCAGACGCGCCGCGGCTTCCCACAACACGACGACAAGCGCTGGAACAGCCCACGAAAGCCACTTGTACAGTGTGACTTTCGACACGCCGGCGCGCGTGCGCAAGGGCGAAACATGCCCGTGACGCGAAGAAGTTAGATCAGACACATGTGCTCCATGATCGCGATGAAAAGAGATCGCTCCGCTGCGGAGCCATGACGGCACCCAATCCGAAGACAACATGTGATGCGTCAGGAAAGGTGTGCTTCTCGCGAAGGCGAGCTTGATATTTAAAGCTGGTTAGCGCTGCAAAGACAAACGCTTTATTGTGCTTTGCTTTTCAGTTCTGACGGAGAGTGGCAAATGCATGGCTCGAACGGCATTGCATGCATTGCTTATAAGAAGAGAGGCAAACGAACGATCGATGCACGCGCATCTGTTATCGCGGATAAAACGCTTTGGCAAGAGCTGGAAGCGTTGCAGTGCAACGCAAAAAGCCGTCCATTGCGGACGGCCTATACGACTGACAGAAATCCAGTCTGGCGATCTTCGCCGGCGGGCAGTGTGCTGACAGGCGCGAGATCCTCGATCATCCGGATCAGTCGCGCCTTGTCGGCATCGTAGTGAGCCGATTTGATGCGGCTTGCAAGCAGCATCCAGACGAACAGGGCCTCGTTGGCAGCGGCAACGAAGAACTGATGTTCCTTTTCTTCATTGTGTGAGCGCTTCTTGCGGGCCGTCGTGATATGGACGGCAATCCGCTTTTCCAGCATCAGTGTCAGCGCGTCATAGTCGAGGAAGTCTGCGTCCATATCCGCTTTCGTGCCCTATTGGGGAATCGTTGGTGTCCGTTGCTTCCTGCTTCAGGAGATGGACTCAGCGAACCATGATAGGGCCTGAAAGCGCCGTCGCTTGACAGCGCGTCTCAGTTTGAGCGGTCAGACGGTCTTTTAACCACCCGTGGCTTCAGCGACTTCGCCTAGCAGCGGATAGTCGTTGTAGCCCGCTTCGTCGTCGGTATAGATCGTTTCCGGGTTGATCGTATTCAACGCCGCGCCGAGCCGGAAGCGCTCTACCAGATCGGGATTGGCGACGAACGGACGTCCGAATGCGGCAGCGTCACCTTCTCCACGTTCGATTGCCTGCTCGGCGCTTTCTTTCGTCAAGCCTTCATTGAGGATGTACGCGCCATTGAAGATACGCCGCACGTCGCGCCCGATGCGCTCATCGCCGCGATCCAGCGACTCGCGCGCAAAGATGAACGCGATGTGACGCGCATTCAGTTGCTCGGCGACATAGCAGAACAGCGCGCGGGGATTCGAGTCGTGCATCGAATACGAAGTCGACATGAGGTTCAGATGCACGCCGATGCGATTGGCCGGCCACACGGTGAGCAGCGCATCGACGGCTTCGAGCAGGAAGCGCGCGCGGTTTTCGATCGAACCGCCGTAGCGGTCCGTGCGCTTGTTCGAGCCGTCATGCAGGAACTGATCGAACAGATAGCCATTCGCCGCATGCAGTTCGACGCCGTCAAAACCGGCACGCTTCGCGTTCTCCGCGCCACGCCGGAAATCTTCCACGATGCCGGGGACTTCGTCCGTCTCCAGTGCGCGCGGCACGGTGTAGCCGCGCATCGGGCGAATGCGCGTCACGTGGCCTTCCGGTGCAATTGCGCTCGGCGCGACGGGTGCCTGTCCTTCATGGTAGACCGGGTCCGATACGCGGCCGACGTGCCACAGTTGCGACACGATCAAACCGCCGTTGGCGTGAACCGACGATATGACCTTCTTCCATCCTTCGATCTGCTTCTCGCTCCAGATGCCCGGCGTGTTCGGATAGCCAACGCCCTGCGGCGTCACCGACGTGGCTTCCGTGATGATCAGCCCCGCGCTCGCGCGCAGCGCGTAATGCTGCGCGTTGAGCGGCCCGGGCGCGCGTTCGTCGAACGCACGCATGCGGGTGAGCGGCGCCATGATGATGCGATTAGGCAGCTTCAGTGCGCCGATCTGGATCGGATCGAAGAGTGTGGACATTGCGTGAACCTCGTCTGGATTGTCGATGAAAGGCAGCAATGCACATTTGATCTGCATTACAACCTCATTCGATGTAACTAATGTAGTTACATCGTAGTTGAATCGTATCGTAACGACAAGATTCAAATTTCGCAATAGAACGATGTTCGATCGTGTGAGGATGCTGTGGAGGTGCGCCGTTAAGCCAGATCGCTGTCTGGAAGCAATTTGACAGATTTAGATGTAACTAATATAGTTATATCTGAATCGATCAATAGGTTGTGATATGAGCGCGAATAGCCGCCTGACGGTTGCTACCCACATTCTGGCCTGGATGGCGCTCGTCGCACGCAAGCAACCCGATGAGCCCGTCACCTCCGAGCGGATCGCCGCGAGTGTGAAGACCAATCCCGTCGTCATCCGGCGGACGCTCGGCGTGCTGTCCAAAGCCGGGCTGGTGCAAAGCTATCGCGGCATCAACGCGGGCTGGCGCCTCGCCAGGCCCGCTACGGAAATATCGCTGCTCGACGTTTTCGACGCGCTCGAAGAGGGCAGCCAGTTCGCGCTGCATCCCACGCAACCGAGCCAGATTTGCCCTGTCGGGCGAGGTATCGGCTCGACGTTGACCCACGTCTACGATTCGATCCACGAATCCACGAGAACCACGCTGGCATCGAAAACGGTCGCGGCGGTGCTTGAAGAGATTCTTGCATCGCAAACATCGGACGCATCTCAATCGCGCCCGTAAGCCGGACACATCAACCGCGTGCGCGTCGCGCTGCGGCAACCAGCCCGTCGAGCCATTCCTGATGCCCGTTGATCATCGGGTTCGGCCGCGTTTGCGCCAGTTCTTTCGCGGGCGCGCCGTTTTGCGTCTCTTGCGTGAGGATACGCACGCGACCGCCCGGCAAGTCTTCGAACAGCCACGCGTGGTGCACGTCGAGACGTGACTGCGCGTCGCCTTCCACCCAGCCGTGCCATGCCACTCGCGCGGGCGAGCCGTCAGCGGGCGGCACGTATTCGGTGACTTCGGCTTCAACAGGAAAGCCGAACGTCGTAAAGCGAAAGCGTGCGCCCTGGCTGAGTTTCGGGCCTTTGCCTTCGTAAAAACGGATTTCCGACGCATTGCTGTAATAGCCCGGCCATGCGGTCGTGTCGTCGAGTTGCTGCCACACGTCGGCAACGCTTAGTCCCGTAACAATCATTTCGTTCGATGCAAAGTTGTCGGAAAAGCCCGGCACGTAGCCTTCGGGCCAAACGATGTCATGCATGATGCGTGTCCTGTCGATGGTTGAACAGGAACCATGATCGGCGCTATCCTGAAATAAATCCAATCGCGTTTGATGATTTTCGCCATCATGCAATCTGATATCAGAACTATCGATCTGAACCTGCTGCGCACGCTCGATGCGCTGCTCGACGAGCGCAACGTGACGAAGGCCGCGCAGCGTCTCGCGCTGACGCAGCCGGCTGTGAGCGGCATGCTGACGCGCCTGCGCGAAAGCTTCGACGATCCGCTGTTCGTGCGTACGCAGCGCGGCATCGTGCCGACGCTGCGCGCGCTCGAACTGGCCGCGCCGCTCAAGCAGATCCTCGGTGAAATCGATGCATTGCTGCGCCCGCAGGCATTCGAGCCGGCGACGGCCGAACTCACGCTGACCATCGCATCGACCGATTACGCGATGCAGGCTGTCGTGCTGCCATTTCTCGAAGCGTTGCGCCGCAAGGCGCCGGGCGTGCGCGTCGCCGTGGTGCCTGTGCAGGACGCGTTGTTGCAGACGCAGTTCGAGCGCGGCGAGATCGATCTCGCGCTGGTCACGCCGGAGAGCACGCTGCCGGATCTGCATGCGCGACGGCTATTCGACGAACGCTACGTGTGCGCGATGCGCGCGAATCATCCTGACGCGCAAGGCGGCGTGTTATCGCTCGATCGCTTTTGCACGCTCGATCACGCGCTGGTGTCGTACACCGGCGGAAGCTTTCGCGGCGTGACGGATGACGCGCTCGCGCGGCTTGGGCGCGAGCGACGGGTGACTGTGTCGGTGACGAGCTTTCTCGTGCTGCCGCGCATTCTGAAGAGCAGCGATCTGATCGCTGTCGTGCCACAACGGCTGGTCGCGCGTACGCGAGGTCTCGTGACAGTCGAACCGCCACTCGATATTCCCGGCTTCACGAAGACGGTTGCGTGGCACGAGCGCACGCATCGCGCGCCCGCTCACCAATGGGTGCGCGAGCTGCTGTTCAAGACCTGCGCGGCGCTGGAGTAAGCGCGCCGCGCAGTCGGTCGGATCACTCGACGGGATCGCCGTTTTGCGGCCCGGGATAGCGTGAGAGCCAGTACGCGTACTGCTCGGGCAGCAGCAACGACGACGCCTTGCCGACGTTCAGCTCGCGCGCCGCGCGGAACGGATAGTGCGGATCGGCGAGATGCGCGCGGCCCATCATCACGAGATCGAGTTGCTGGTCGCCGATAGCCTGCTGCGCTTCGCGCGGATCGTCGATACCCCATGCAGTTGCAACGTCAATGTCGGCCTCGCGGCGCACGCGCGCGGCAATCGGCACCATGAAGCCGGACGACCACGGCACGTTCGCCTGCGGTGTCGAAAAGCCCATGCTGACGTTCAGCAGATCGAGACCGCCGCGCTTCATGCGTCGCACCATTTCAATCGATTCGGCGAGCGTTTCTTCATCGCGCCCATCGAATTCGATTACGCCGAAGCGCGCGGTCAGCGGCAAACGTTCGGGCCACACGGCGCGCACGGCATCGAGCGTTTCGAGCAGAAAGCGGCCGCGCCCTTCGGCGTTACCGCCGTAGTGATCGGTGCGGCGGTTCGCATGTACGGAGAAGAAGCTCTGCGCGAGATAGCCGTGCGCGAAGTGCAGTTCGAGCCATTCGAAACCGACATCCCGCGCGCGAATCGCGGCGGCGACGAAATCGGCCTGCACGCGGGCGATATCGTCGAGCGTCATTTCGGTCGGCACCTTGTCGAGCTTGCCGCCAAACGCGATCGCCGACGGCGACAGGGTTTGCCAGCCGCGCGGGTCGTCGTTGGGAATGTGGTCGTCGCCATCCCACGGGCGGTTGGCGCTGCCTTTCCACCCCGCGTGTCCGATCTGGATGCCGGGCACGGCACCGCTTCGTTTGATCGACGCGGCGATACGCGCCATGCCTTCGGCCTGCTCGTCGTTCCACAGGCCGGTGCAGGCGGGCGTGATGCGGCCTTCCGGCGACACAGCCGTCGCTTCGACGATCACCAGCCCGGCGCCGCCGCGCGCGAGTCCGGCGTAATGCACTTGATGCCAGTCGTCGGTGAGACCGTCGGTGGCGCTGTATTGACACATGGGCGGCACGGCGACGCGATTACGCAGCGTGAGATCCTTCAGTTTGTAGCGGGAAAAAAGCGCTGACATGCGAACCTCTTGATTCCGGAATCAGTGAGAAACAGCGACCAGCGGCTTGCCCGAGAACGAGCGCTGCCGCAGGGCGTCGAGTTGTTCGGGCAGGGCGGCAAAGTCGCCGACAACATGTGCTTCGGCGACGATGCGGCTATCGGCGATGGATTGCAGCATCTGTTCGCCCGCAGCGACGAGGCGTTGCCAGTCGGCGTCGTCGCCATGCTGATGCAACGCGCCGAGCGCGACTTCATGCAGCGACAACGCGCGGCCGAACGGTGCGCACGGCCAGTCCGACACGCGCCCCTGAATGCAGACGAGGTGGCCGTTCGCGCGCAATGCGGGCGCGAGACGCGCCGCGTGCGCTTCGTTGACGCTGTCGATCACCGCGAAGCATTGCGCATTGAGCGAAGCGGGCGAGGGCGCGTGATCCGCAAGCGGCCCGTCGAAACAGTCACGCGCGCCCAGCGAGCGCAAGCGTGCCCAGTGACGCGCATTGCACATCACGCTCACGTCGTAGCCGCGCGCCGCGGCAAGCTGCACCACGTAATGGCCGACGGCGCCGCCCGCGCCGCTTACCAGCACACGTTGGCCCGCATGCGGCGGCAGCTTGTCGAGCGCGAGCCACGCGGTCAGTGCGGGGCACGGGAAGCTGGCCGCCGTTGCGAAATCGAGCGTCTGCGGGATGCGCAGCAACGCGCGTTGTTTGACGGGCGTGTATTCGGCGAAGCTGCCGGGCGTCGCGAGGTTCGTGTGGTACGCGACGCGCTGTCCGATCCACGCATCCGGTACGCCCGCGCCCACAGCTACGACGACGCCCGCACCGTCGACGCCCGGCACCTTGCCGGGTTGCCAGTCGACGAGATCGCCGCCGAGAACCTTCCAGTCGACCGGGTTGAGTCCGATCACCGCGTTACGCACGAGTACTTCGCCAGGTCCTGGCACGATGGCCTGCACACTCCGAAGCGCGAGCGTAAGAGGATCGCCGTTGCCCGTCCACGTCCATGCGCGCCATGTGTCTGGCACGGCTTCGTGAAGTCGATCGCTCATGCGTTCTCCGCCGTGCGTGCGGGTGATTGATACGCGCCGGCGGCGTACGTCAGCTCATAGCTGTGGCTGTAAATCTCGACGATATTGCCGAACGGGTCTTCCATGTAGACCATCCGGTACGGCTTCTCACCAGGGAAGTATTCGCGCACGGGCATGCGCTGCTTGCCGCCCGCCGCGACGATTTTCGCGGCCAGTCCTTCGACGTCGGGGTCCTGCACGCAGAAGTGAAACACGCCTGTTTTCCAGTACTCGAAGTTGTTTTCGGGCTTTTGCGCGTTCGCGAACTGGAAGATTTCGACACCGATGCGGTCGCCCGTCGACAGATGTGCGATACGGAACGATCCCCAGCCCGCGCCGAAAACGTCGGTGCACATCACGCCGATGGCGCTGTCGTCTTCGGTAATCGTGGTGGGCGGCATGATCAGATACCAGCCCATTACGTCGGTATAGAACTGCACGGCGGCGTCGAGATCGGTGACGGAAAGACCGATGTGGGAAAACGAGCGGGGATAAGGCGAGGGCATAGGCGTTCCTTTTGCGGCGAAAACGGCTTCCAGAGTCCGCAAGCGTAAGGCGGGTGCCTCATAAAAGAAACACAGCCAGCCTAATGCGTTCGATAAAACCTGCTTATGCCCTGCCAGCGCGTGATCTGGCACGCGTCTAGAATGGCAGGCACATCATGCTTACCGTTTTTGAAGAATCGCTATGCTCAATCCGCAATGGTTGCAGACGTTCGCCGCGCTCATCGAACTCGGCAGCTTCACGCGCGCAGCAGAGAAACTGCAGATCACGCAAGCGGCCGTGAGCCAGCATCTGCGTCAGCTCGAAGACAGGCTTGGCCTGCTCGTGATCCGGCGCACGCGCGGCATCGAACTGACGCCCGCGGGACAGGCGCTGCTCGACTATTGCAAGGAAATTGAAGTGGCGGACAAGAAGCTGCGCCTGCGGCTGTCCGACGACGACGATGCCGATGGCGAAATCGGCCTGATCAGTCCGGGCAGCATCGGGCTCGCTCTGTTTCCGATCCTGCTCGACTTGCAGCAGGACAATCCGAACTGGAAGATGCGGCATCGCTTTGCACCCGACCCGGAGGTGATCAGCGCGGTGCTGGCGAATCAGTACGAACTCGGTTTCGTCACATTGAAACCTGACGACGCGCGCCTTGCCGCCAGCAAGTTTGCCGAAGAGCCGCTGGAACTGGTCGTGCCGGCGGGTGAGACCGCGCACGAGTGGAGCGATCTGCAACGTCTCGGCTTTATCGATCATCCCGATGGCCAGGCGATGGCCAACCGCCTGTTGAGCCGCCGCTTTCCACGCAATCCGGGCGTCGCCAGCCTGCCGCGGCATGGCTTCAGCAATCAGGTCGGGCTCATTCTGGAATTCGTCGCGCGCGGGCTCGGCTTTACGGTGATTCCGCGTTATGCGCGTACCGTGTTTCCGAAGCCGGAGGCGATTGCCGTCGTCGAATGCGGCGCGCCTGTGGTCGATACGCTATGGCTGATTCATCGTGCGGAATGGCCGCTCTCCACGCGCTGCCAGAAGACCGTGGACTATCTGCGCGAGCGCTTCGCGGGTGCGCACTGCAAGGTCGTGAAAGGAGCGCGTGCGCGTGCCTGACGGTTCGCGCCTAACACGAACCGTCAGTTTGAATGACAGTGCTTATTGCGGTTTGCCCGACGCAAGCTGCTGATTGCGATCCGTCAGGAAACGCAGCAGCCCATCGATACCGCTCTGCTGGATCGTCTCGCCGAACTGCTGGCGATAGGTCTGCACGAGCCATGCGCCCATCACGTTGAGGTCATAGACGCGCCAGCCCTGCGGCGTCTTGCGCAGACGGTAGTCGATCTCGATCGGCTGGGCGTTGGTGGAGGCGATCGTACGCACGACGGCGTCGGTATCCGATTGCCCGACCCGCATCGGCGGATATTCGATTTTCTGATCCGGCTTCAGTTGCGCGAGCGCGCCCGAATACAGATGGATCAGCAGCATCTTGAACTGTTGAACGAGCTGTTGCTGTTGCTCGGGCGTCGCGGTGCGCCAGTAGCGGGCCAGCGCGAGCTGCGTCGTATGCTCGAAATCGATGTAGGGCAGGATGTCCCGGTTCACGATGTCCATGATGCGCGGAATATCCGACGGATCGATCGACTTTGTGTGCACTTCGTCGAGCACCTGTTGTGTCACTGACTTGATCAGAATCTGCGGGTCGGAGCTGTCGACGGTCTGCGCCGACGCCGCATGGCCGAAGGCGAGCATCGTAAAGAACAGGACGGCACCGAGAAATCGCGATCTGATGTGGGCAATATTCATGATGTAAATGCTTGGGCTAACGACGGCGGCGAAGGGTTTCGCCGTGGCGACACCTATTGTAGGGGTGTTGCGGGAAATCGGCAGCGAGGGTGACAGGCATCGACGAAACCTATGGCGGGCAGAGCAATCTGGTATTTGCGTTGCGGCGGGGCGGGCTTTCAAATAGAGGCTGCTGCGAGGCTTCGACTCGCAAACGGTCCGTATAAAGGAGACGTCTTTTGAAAGTCCTGGTCCCCGTCAAGAGAGTGGTTGACTACAACGTGAAAGTCCGCGTGAAGTCGGATGGCACGGGCATCGATATCGCGAATGTGAAGATGTCGATGAACCCGTTCGATGAGATCGCTGTTGAAGAGGCGGTGCAGTTGAAAGAGGCAGGTATCGCTACCGAAGTTATTGCGGTGTCGTGTGGCGTCGCGCAGTGTCAGGAGACGTTGCGTACGGCACTGGCGATTGGTGCTGACCGTGCTGTGCTGGTCGAGTCCGATGACGAGTTGCAGCCGCTGGCTGTGGCGAAGCTGCTGAAGGCGTTGGTCGATAAGGAAGCGCCGTCTCTGGTTGTGCTCGGCAAGCAGGCCATTGATGATGATTCGAATCAGACGGGGCAGATGCTGGCTGCTTTGGCTGGATTCCCGCAAGCGACGTTTGCATCGAAAGTCGTCATTGCCGATGGCAAGGCGACTGTGTCGCGTGAGATTGATGGCGGCGCGGAGACGGTATCGCTCACATTGCCCGCTGTTGTCACGACTGATTTGCGCCTGAACGAGCCGCGTTATGTGACGCTGCCGAACATCATGAAGGCGAAGAAGAAGCCGCTGGAAATCGTGAGGCCTGAGGATCTTGGCGTCGATGTCACGCCGCGTCTGAAGATGCTGAAGGTTAGTGAACCGCCGAAGCGCAGCGCTGGCGTGAAAGTGGCTGACGTGAAGACGCTGGTCGAAAAGCTCAAGACCGAAGCCAAGGTGCTTTGATTTTTTCAGGCACTCGGAGACGAATGAAATGACGATTCTGGTAATTGCTGAACACGACAACGCGGCGCTCAAGGCAGCGACGCTGAATACGGTTGCTGCTGCGCAGAAGATCGGTGGCGACGTGCATGTGCTGGTCGCTGGGCACAATGCGCAAGGCGCGGCTGATGCGGCTGCGAAGGTCTTAGGTGTATCGAAGGTGCTGCTGGCGGACGCACCGCAATTGGCCGAAGGGCTTGCGGAGAACGTCGAAGCTACGGCGCTGAACATCGCAAAGGACTATTCGCACATCCTCGCGCCGGCGACGGCTTGCGGCAAGAACATCGCGCCGCGTATCGCTGCAAAGCTTGACGTTGCGCAGATCAGTGACATCACGGCTGTCGTCAGCGCCGACACGTTCGAGCGACCGATCTACGCTGGCAACGCCATCGCGATCGTGCAATCGGCCGATCCGATCAAGGTCATCACGGTTCGCTCGACGGGCTTCGACCCGGTTGCAGCGGAAGGCGGCAGCGCATCCGTCGAGACGATCGAAGCAGCAGCCGATGCAGGCATCTCGCAGTTCGTGAGCCGCGAAGTGACGAAGCTGGACCGTCCGGAACTGACTTCGGCAAGCGTTATCGTGTCGGGTGGCCGTGGTCTTGGCAGCGGCGAAAACTATACGAAGGTGCTCGAACCGCTGGCAGACAAGCTACAAGCTGCGCTGGGCGCCTCGCGCGCAGCCGTCGATGCTGGCTATGTGCCGAACGACTATCAGGTCGGCCAAACCGGCAAGATCGTCGCGCCGCAGTTGTATATCGCTGTTGGCATTTCGGGTGCAATCCAGCATCTGGCCGGTATGAAGGATTCGAAGGTGATCGTCGCAATCAACAAGGACGAAGAAGCGCCGATTTTCAGCGTCGCGGATTACGGCCTCGTCGGCGATCTGTTTTCGATCGTGCCGGAACTCGCTTCCACGCTGTGACGAATATGGTTACCAGGAGTCGAGATGTCGCAACTGTTTGATCGGCCGCTTCGTTCGTTTTTGTTTGTGCCTGGTACGCGTCCGGAGCGCTTCGAGAAGGCGCTGGGGAGCGGTGCGGACGCGGTTATTGTCGATCTTGAGGATGCAGTTTCTCCCGAAGACAAGGACCGGGCGAGAGAGGGTGTCGCAGCGTGGTTCTCTGCGGAACGCCCAGTATTGATCCGCGTGAACGCAGTGGGTACGCCGTGGTTTGAGCAGGATGCCTTGCTGGGTAAATTGCGTGGCGTTGCGGGGATTGTGTTGCCAAAAGCCGAGCGGGCTAGTGATGTTTCTATACTCGTTTCGCGTACCAGAAGCACGATGCCGGTGTTTCCGTTGATCGAAAGTGCAAAGGGGATGTGGAACGCGCTTGAGGTTGCCAAGGCTCCATTTGTGCGTCAACTGATGTTCGGTACGCTGGATTTCTGTGCCGATATGGGTATGGCGTCCGATGGAGATGAACTCGATACGTTTCGCGCACAGCTTGTGATGATCTCTCGGGTTGCGGATATCCGGCCGCCTGTCGATGGTGTTACTGCTGCTATTGACGATGCCGATACGCTCGAGGCGGAGACACTGCGCGCGAAGCGTTGGGGGTTTGCAGGCAAGCTTTGCATTCATCCTCGACAGGTGGCTGGTGTTAACGAGTGCTTTGCTCCTGATGAAACGGAGATTGCGTGGGCAAAGAGAGTGCTCGATGCGTTCGAAAGAGCTAATGGTGCGGCCGTTGCTGTTGATGGGAAGATGGTCGATCGGCCTGTAGTGCTTCGGGCGCGGAGTATTCTTGAGGCGGTGCGTTTGTGAGTTGGCGGGATGGTTGGTCAAAGGGTGTTGTTATTTGGCGGCATGCGCGGTCAAGAGGTAGGCCGACAGACGGGCATGCCCGCCTGTCGCTCCATTGCTAAAGGCCGACATTTTTCGATCAAAACTGCATCGTTGCCTGTACGCCCGCCGTCAACCGCGCAGTAGGAAATCCGGCCGGTTTGTACATGGGCGTGCCCGCGAACAGGTCATAGGAGAGGCCCGCATACTTCGCCGGTATGCCGCCGCGAATGCCAATCACCGCGCCCGCGAGTTGGGTACCCGCCAGAATCGCCGTGTTTGGCCCGAACACGCGCCCGTAGTCGATCCCCGCGTAAAGCGTCTGTCCCGTCTGGAAGACGGGCCATTGCAGTTCGTTGCGCCAGTAGAAACCTTTCTCTGCCGCGAGCATCGTTTCGCCGTCGAAACCGCGCACCGTGTAGCGGCTGCCGATGGTCAGGTCGTCGATGTAGAACAGCAGGTCGTTCGTGAACTGACCGTGAAACGTCGTCACGTAGCGGAAGTTCTGTGACGCAATGGCGAACGGTATCGCCAGGTTCGTGTCGAGTACCGCCATCTTGTACAGATAGGTCGGGTGTAATGCGGCCTGGTCAATCGGGTTGTAGAGATCAGGGTTCGGGTTGCCCGTCGCGCCGAGGCCGTGAATGCCCTGACGGTAGGCGAGCGTGCCGTCGAACTGTGCGCTGCCAAAGTAATGGCGGTCGGTTGTGCCCACTTCTATGAACGTGTTGTTGCGGTGCTGAACAGGGATGGCTGTCCCTTCGATGAAGCTCTCGCCGAAGCGCTTCGATAACTGGACATATGCGCCGAATACATCGGCCTGGCTGCGGGATAGCACGCGCGCGATCTTGAACGCAGCGGTCTGCGAGTTGCCGCTGGATACGAACGTCTGGTTCACTCCCGCCAAGTTCTGATAGTAGGTGTTCGTGTTGCCCGACAGCGTAGCCGTCCAGTAACCCCAAGGCACCGAATACGATCCATTGAAACCGTGCGAGCCGAGTGTCTTGTTGCCGAAGGACAGGTCCTGATTTGCGCCGAACGTGAATATGTCATTCAGGCCGAGCGGATTGTCGATGCCGAGGCTCACGTTGCCTTGCCATTTGCCCGTTGCCTTCGTGCCCGAGTTGTCCGCCGATACGACGAAGATCCAGGGTTTCGCGCGCTTGATGTTCAGGACGATATCGCTTTCGCCTGGCGTGTCGGTCGGTTCGATCTTCATGTCCACGTCCTGACTCGCGACGCGCTTCATCTGTTCTAGCCCCTGCTCAAGGTCGCGCAGGTTCAGCAGGTCGCCGTCGCGTGTTGGAAACGCGGATTTCCATGTGCCGCGTGTGTCGGGATCGGCAAAGCGCAGATGACGCACGACACCCGGCACGAGTGCGACTTTCAGCGTGCCTGTCGACAGATCCTGTTCAGGCAACAGCACGCGCATTGTCACGTAGCCGCGCGAGAGGATTGACTGTTGCAGCCCCTTTGTGAGTATGTCGAGTCCTGCCTTGCCGATACATTGGCCCTTGTAATGGTCGAGCCATTCACGCCCGAACCAGAAAGGATCGAGCGGGAGATTGGACGCGCCATGCTTGCGTGCGATATCAGGCAGCGTGGCGGGCACATCGAGCGTGAACGTGTCGATGCGAAAGCACGGCGATTCGTGAGGCAGTTCGGGATACAGCCCGGCGTTCGGCACGGTCGAGCGCACGGCGGGCGCGTTGACATTCTGCTCGCGTTGCTGTGCGTCGTGTTGTTGCTGTAGTTGCTGGTTCTGTTCAGCGTTTGCACGTGCAGCTGCTGCCTTGTCCGCCGGTGACGGTGCGTTTTGTGCGGACGCGAGTGTGACCATGGCTGAGAGCGGCAAAGCCGCCAGCCTCTTGCTTATCTTCATGTGAGAACTGAATCCTGATTCGTGCTGCTACGCGGCGACCGATGTGATCGCCGCGTCTCTCATCACTTGTTGTTTTCGCCGTCTTTGACCTTGTAGCTGTCGCGAGCCTTCTTGTAGCTGTTGTCGAACGGCTTCAATCCGAGTGCCTTTGCGCGGCCACAGTAGCCTCCTATCGCTGCCACGGGTATAGCAAGTATGACTATCGCTAGCGCTAATGGTCGGGGTAGCCGTTCCACGGATAAGCCGAAATAGAGCATTGCTATCCCAATCACGATCAAGGCTGTCTGCGCCCATCCCGCAAGGTTTCCATCAACAATCAATTTGAGTTTCATAGGCTTATGCAACGCTTATTTTTTGTTAGACGTGGGCCATTTTGAGTTAACCCAATCTTGCGCGCTTTGCGCGACTCCGCTGTTGCTAATGAGATTACCAACTTCGTTAATTACAGGTGCTGCGAATGGGTATGTTCCCATTGCCTTCCCGGTCATCTGAGAAATCAGGTTCGCGACAGCATAGTTGCCAGCGTCGGGCTTAGCGAGTTGCTGAATCCCGCCTGCGGCCCATGAAACGAACGATGCACTTACGGCTATGGCTTCGGCGGATGTCGAAACGAACGGGAACGGTAGCCCCGCCGAAGCAAGCGCCGTGGCCATCGCCGATGTGCGATCGAATTGAGTGCCAGCAAAACCCGCAACGTTCGCGGTTGTTTCTCTCACGTAATCAACATCGGACTTGTCCAGCTTGGCAAACGGCCCTGTCACATTCACGCCGCCGCCCTTTGCGGTTGGGTCATAGACGATACTCGGCACATCGCCAGCAGACACCGATCCGGCATTGGTAGCGATATAGTTCTGCAACCCCAGATTCGGCTGCGCGGTAATCTGCGTGAGGACCGGCTTTCCATCGCTGGTTTCTGGAGCAGCAAGCCAACGCGCACCTGAGTCGGTCGGCATTTCGCCAATCAATGTAACAGCGCTGCCAGATTCACGACTTGCATCAAATGATCCGCCCATAATCCGCATCTGGTCTTCGATCTGTGCCGCCGTGATGGACGATCCGTCCGGGTTTTTCAACCCGTCAGCTTTTGCCTTTTCCGCCAGTTGCTTTGCCAGTGTCTTTTCCTGTGGGTGCAACTGCCGGTTGTAACGGTCAACGTCATAACCGGAGAAAGCGCCCGCGTTACCGCCGACCGCGCCGCCTGCGGCCGTTGCGACAGCGTTCGCGACAATGTTCCCGAGCGCTTCGTTCATGCCTTCGTTGCCGGTCGGATTCGAACTCGCAATCGCGCCGCTCAGTTCGTTCAGCTTGCCCGCAGCCATCGACGCGATACCTGCACCGGCCGCACCTCCGAGCGCGTTACCGCCCGCGAGGCCAGTGACGATCGCCGCGCCCGCTGCCTGGATCTCCGCGCGCGCCGTGCCGCCTTCCTTCCACGCATCCATGCCCGCCTGATCGCCTGCTTTCTCCGCTTCCTTGTATTTCGAGTCCGCAAAGTCACCCACGCGCCGCGAAACTGCTTCGCCCGCCGCGCTTGCTGCCGCCATCATGTCGGCCTGCTTGTCCAGCAGGTTGTTCACGTCCGGCAGTTTCGCGACCGTGCCGTTCGTGTTCGCCGTGTCGCGGTTCAGGCTTGCAGCGTCCTGCATCTGATGCGCGCTGTCCGTCACGTTGATCGTGCTCGCGCTGATGCCGCTGCGCGTCGTGGCGCTGTCGCTGCCGCTATCGTTCTGGCTCAACATCGGTGCGCCGCCGCCCGCGTTCTTGCGGGAAGTGGGGCCGTGCGTCGTGTAGTTCGAGCCGCCGTCGCCCGTCGTCACGCCACCGCTGAACCCGCTCGAATGCGCGTTGTAGCTGGACTGGTTCTGTATGTCGGCGTAGGTCAGCGTGCCCGTCGACAGATTGTTCTTCGACGCATCGGCATCGCTCGCGATGGTCGCGCCTTTCAGGTCCGTATTGCCTTTGACATTGATGTTGAAACCACCGTCACCCGCATGGATGCCTGCCTGCTCGTTGACGCCCGCGTAGCTGCCGCTCGCGCTGCCACTGCTATGGCTAAAGCTGGCGCTACCGCCGCCCTGACTGATACTAAACCCGCCGCCCGTGCTGCTCTGATGCGCTGCGCTTGTCATCGTGTCCTGCGCGCTCGCGATATTCAGGTTGCCGCCGACATCGGCATTCACCTGACGGCCATTCACGTTCGCGCCGATGATGTTCGTATCGCCGCCCGAGATGATCGTCGCGGTATTCGTGGCCGTGACGTGCGTATTGTTCTGCATCGTCGCGTCGCTGTTCGCGTCGCCGTGTGCCTTTGCCATGGAAGCCGACACGCCGAACCCCTGCGTGCCATACGACACACCGACACTCGCGCTGCTCGACTGGTTCGTGCTGCGTGTCGAATCGGTATCGGTCGTATTGACGAGATTGATCTGGTTCTTCGCGGCGAGAATCACATCGTTCGCATTCACGTTCGAACCCGCGATCGTGACATTGCCGCTTCCTGCCGTGCTATTGCCGGTCGCAACGAATGCCGCCGTGCCACCTGCCGTGACACTGGAACCCCGGTTCGAAGTGCTGTCCTCCGTGAACGTGCTCTTGCTATGGCTGCTGCCGTAGCTGAGTTCGATCTTCGCTGACGGCGTCTGACCATTGGCGAGTTCGCTCATTGCGCCACCCACCGCGCCGATGGAGTCGAGTGCGCCACTTGCCGCCGCCATGCCGTGCAGCGCCGACGCGCGATCATCCTGACTGCGGCTCGCCGCGCGCGCCTGGTCGACGGTGTTCGAAATGGCGTCGATCTCAGGCGCTTTCACGGCCAGCGTGAAACCGCTCTTGCTGACTTCCTGCGTCTCGTCGTGATGCGCGGCGTTCGTCGCGGCGTCGATGGTCACGTTCGCGCCCGTACCCGTGATGTTCTTTGCGGCAATCAGGTCACTGCCTGTGACGTGCAGGTCAGCGCCTGCCGCGGTCGCGCCGGACAGGTTCAGGTTGCCGCTGCTCGCCGTAAGCGTCAGAGCGCCCTTGGCTGACGTGTTGCTGGCTGCAAGATCGACGGTCGAGCCTTTCAGCGTTGCATTGCCGCCCGCTGCATTGCGGCCAGTTGCGGTGACTGCACCCGTAGCCGTCACAGACAGGTCGCCGGAACCGGCAATCGTGCCGTCGCCGTTCACGCCAGCGCCAAGCGTGCCCGTCGATGCAACGCTACCGGCATCGATCGTAAGGTTCTGTTGCGCGGCGAGTGTGCCGCTGTTGGTGAGCGCGCCCGACGTGTTCGTGCTGACGCTTTGCTGCGCGTAGGTGGTGCCGCTGTTGTCGATACCATCGCGCGCGCTCGCCGTGATGTTGCCGCTTGCGTTGGTCTGACCGGCGAGAACCAGTTTGCCCTGCGTGGTGAGGATCAGGTCACCGGACTGTGCCGCCAGCACGCCCTTATTCGACACGCCGACGCCGTTCTCCGTGCCGACCAGCACGATACGGTTCGCGTACATGCCGCCCAGGTTGCTAACGTCAATCGACACGCCAGGCGCTGCGCCGTTTCCCGCAACGGGCGTGGCGAAAAGCGTGTTGTAGTCGACCGCGTTCGAACCCGTCACGACGTTCAGGTTCTTTGCGTAGATTGCGGCATTGATCTGTACCGCGCGCGCCAGCAGATCCACCTGGTCAATATTGGAGCCGTTGAACCCCGCGCCCTGCACGGTGATATTGCCGCCGGTGACATTGAATCCCGAAAGCGAGCCATCGGCCGCGAAGTTTGGCGTGCCCGTCGTGAGCGTCGCGCGCGACGTATTGATGAAGCCGCCACCGTCGACCATCAACCCGTTCGGATTCGCGATGACAACCTGTGCATTCTTGCCCGCGACTTCCAGATAGCCACGCAACTGCGACGGCGAATTGCCGTTGACCTGATTGACGATCACACGCGCGGCATCGTTCGGCCCAAAGTTCGGATTGCCGTTGATGTATCCAGCCTGCTGCGTATTGACGATGGTCGGCGAGTTATTGAGGATTGCGCCGTTCTTCTGGATGTCGAACTGGCTGTAGGTGTTCACCGACACGCCCGAACCGGCAGGCTTGTTGATGTTGACCTGAGGAATACCGTTCTGCGTCGTGACGACGCCCGGCGCATGCGAGCCGCCCGGTACGATCTGTGCGAATGAAAGCAGCGGTGCGACCGCGAGCAATAGCGGCGCAATAATAAAACGGCACAACGAAGCGTTGGTTTCCTGTGCTACCCATGCGTCGTGGTTTGCATTCGTTTCTCCCGTTGACTTGCCCGTTGCAGCTGCGGTTTCCTCGACGGCCACGAGCATGCCGCGCAACCGGCTGAACACGAGCCGGTGGCTATTTCGATGCATTTTGTTCGTTTTGCTTATTGTTGGGCCGGTAACCCTAGCGTACGCCCGCTTGAATCATTGTTGAGATGTGTCAAGGTGAAAGCAAAAACAACAAAACCGGCAAAATCAGTCTTATCTGATAGAAGCAAAGCAGAGTGCAATCCCGAACGTGATCATGACCCGTGGGACGCGCGCGACGAGCATCGGCGCAGCGCGAGAGTCCTGATCGTCTCAACGATGCATTCAGCTCCGATCGCCCCAACAAGCACAAAAGCACGGTATAAAATAACCACCAAATCCAGCCACTCAACCGCTCAAATCGACTCCCGCTTATGGATGTTCGCCAGCTTCGCTACTTCGTCAGCATCGTCGATTACGGCAGTCTCGGGAAAGCGGCCGAAAAGCTCTTCGTCGCCCAGCCTTCGCTGAGCCAGCAGATGGCTCGTCTGGAAGAAGAACTCGGCGTGCCGCTACTACTGCGCAGCAATCACGGCGTGACACCGACAGCCGAAGGCGACGCACTGTATCGACACGCGCGGCTCGTGCTGCGGCAAATGGAGCAACTCAGGCAGGAAGTGACAAAAGGCGCGGGCAGTGAGTCAGGCACGGTCGCCGTCGGTTTGCCAACGACCATGGCGTCGGTGCTCGCCGTGCCGCTCTTCGAGCGCGTGCAGGATCGCTATCCTGGCATCCGGCTGCAGTTCTTCGAAAGCATGAGCGGATATCTCAACGAATTGCTCGCCAATGGACGACTCGACCTCGCCATCCTGTTTCGCGAGTCCGACACGCCGGGCATTTCGGCCTTGCCGGTGCTCGATGAGGCGCTCTACCTGCTCGGCGAGCCAGGCGGTGTGGTCTCGCCGCGCTCGGGTACCTGCGCACTAGCGAAGCTCGCGGGCGTCAAGCTGGTCGCGCCGGGTGTGTTGAACGGCTTGCGTCTGCTGATCGAGCGGACGTTCTCGAGCGAAAAGGTCGAACTGAATATCATCGCCGATATCGATTCGTTGCCGTCGATGCTCGCTATCGCGCATTCGGGCCGGGCCTGCACGATTCTTCCTTCGTCTGCGCTCGCGCAACTCGATCGGGCGCGCATGCCGAAGATGCGCAAGATCGTCGATCCCGTCATTCGTCGTCCCGCCAGCATTTGCTGGCCGAACGGCGTACCGATGCATTCCGCGACGGTGGCCGTGCGGCAAACGCTCGTCGAGCTGATCGCGGAACTGGTCGAGGGCGAGGCGTGGCAAGGCGTGACGCTGCGCAAGCAGGCCACGCCGGGCTGACATTCACACGTAGTTACGCATGCTCCGCCGCACGCGCGGCATCGCGGTCCTGGGTATTCGACGCGGCGTCGGCCGTTCCCGGTGCGACGTCTTCGAGCGCGTGGCGGCTCGTTTCGACGCGAAGTATGAGAACCGCAACGCACAGCACCGCGAAGATCACGCTCACCATCGCAATCACGCCGGACACGCCGACACGCTGGTACAGCAGCAGCGCAAGATAGGGCGTTGCAATCGACGCAGCGCGTCCGCACGTGCCCGCGACGCCCGTGCCGCGCAAGCGCACTTCGGTCGGGAACAGTTCGGGAATGTAGCCGAACAGGCCGAGTGTCGTGATCGTGTAGATCGTCGTGACCAGACAGAAGCCGACCACGATGATCTGCGCCGGCTCGCGCAACGTCACGTAGATCCAGCCCAGCACTATACTCACCAGCGCCGCGAGCACGATGCCTTTCGCGCGGCCGATGCGGTCCGCAATCAGATATCCGACGAGACCACCGACAGGTGAGCCGATCGACATCAGCATCACGAAGCCGAGCGACTTGACGATCGACAACCCTTCGCTGACGAAGAAGGTCGGCAGCCACGCAATGAATCCGTACAGCCCGATGTTGACGGCAATTGCCGTGAGCGCCGCGACGCAGGTACGTCCACGCATGCCCGGCGCGAACAGCGCGCGCAACGGCACCGCGCCGACGTTCAGATTGACCACGCGCTGCACGGGCGGCAAGCTGCCGACGCGCGCTTCCACTTCACGCTCGATCGCGGACAACGTCGCTTCGGCTTCATCGAGCTTGCCCGTCGATTCGAGCCAGCGCGGCGACTCGGGCATCCGGTGACGCAGGAACCACACCACCAGCGCGCCGACACCCGCAATCGCAAACATATAGCGCCAGCCGAGGTTCGGAATGATCCAGTAACCCGCCGCAAGCGCCGCAAAGAGTCCGCTGTTGATGATGATCGCAAGCAGCGACACCCATTTGCCGCGCGTCGCGGGCGGCACGAATTCGGCGAGGGTGCCGGCAGCGACCACCAGTTCCGCGCCGAGCCCGATACCCATGATGAAGCGCAATCCGATCAGCCATTCGATATTCGGCGCGAAGCAGGCCGCAATCGAGGCGATGCCGAAGATCGCGAGATTCAACTGATACGAGTACCGCCGTCCGAGCCGGTCGCCGACGTGTCCCGCCGCATACGCACCGAGCATCATGCCGACAAAGGTCGCAGACACGAACATCGCGCCGTGCTGCAGATCGGTGAAGCCCTCCTTGACCATCGCCGCGACGGAGCCGTTGGCGAGATAGATGTCGAATGCATCGAGAAACGCGCCACCCGCGATCAGGCCGAGTATCTTCCAGTGGAAGCGGCAAATGGGCAGACGGTCCAGCCGGCCAGCGGCATTGACTGACATAGGTTTGTCTCCTGGTTTGGATGCCTTGCCGCCAATTGGAAGAGGGCAAGGCGGGCACTATTGTTTTGAAGTGATTGCCCGGATGGTGTGAAAGGCGCTTCGAGCGCTTGCCGTTCTGCTACACGGCTTTGGCTGCACGCAGCGCTTCCACCTCCGATGGACTGAAGCCGAGTTCCTGCAGGATCGCGTTCGTATGCGCGCCGAGCGCCGGGACGGCGTCCATGCGCGGTTCGCTGTCGGCGGACACACCGGGCGGATACAGCGCGGGAATCTCGCCCGCGGCCGTCTGCACATGGGTCCAGCGTTGACGCGCTTTCAGTTGCTCGTGGTTCCAGACGTCGTGCATGTCGTTCATCTGCGCATTCGCGATGCTGGCCTTTTCGAGGCGCTCGATCACTTGCACCGCTGTCAGCCCGGAAAACGCGTCGACGATGATCCGTGTAAGTTCTTCTCGATGCTTTGTACGGCCGCTGTTCGAAGCGAAACGCTCGTCCGCGAGCAGATCGGGACGCGCGATCACCGTTTCGCAGAAGTTCTTCCATTCACGCTCGTTTTGCAGGCCGAGCATCACGGTCTTGCCATCGCCGGCCATGAACGGACCATACGGAAAGATGGTTGCGTGCGCGGCGCCAGCCTGAGCAGGCGGCGTCTGTCCGTCGATCGAGTAGTAGAGCGGATAACCCATCCACTCGACCATGCTTTCGAGCATCGATACATCGATATGCTTGCCGCGCCCCGTCTGCGCGCGTTCCAGCAGTGCAGCGAGAATATTGGTGTAGCCGTACATGCCCGCTGCAATGTCGGCGATGGAGCAACCCGCTTTGGCCGGCTGGCCGTCCGAACCCGTGATGCTCAGGAAGCCAGATTCGCTCTGGATCAACAGGTCATAAGCTTTCTTGTCGCGATAGGGACCATCCAGTCCATAACCGGAAATGTCGCAAACAATCAGCTTGGGGTACTTCTCGCTGAGCGTCGCGTAGTCGAGACCGAGGCGCTGCGTCGCGCCGGGTGCGAGGTTCTGCACGAACACGTCAGCGTCGGCGAGCAGTTTGTGCACGATGTCGAGCGCCTGCGGCTGCTTGACGTCTAGCGTGATGCTTTCCTTCGAGCGGTTCGTCCACACGAAATGCGACGCGAGTCCCGACACGCGCTCGTCGTAGCCGCGCGCGAAGTCGCCCACACCGGGTCGCTCGACCTTGATGACGCGCGCACCGAGATCCGCGAGCTGGCGGGTGCAGAAGGGCGCGGCGATCGCATGTTCGAACGTGACGACCTTGATGCCTTGTAGCGGACGCATAGTCGAACTCGCTGTCAGAAAGAACGCGGCAGACCGAGGATATGCTCGGCGACGTACGACAGAATCAGGTTCGTCGAAATCGGTGCGACCTGATAGAGCCGCGTCTCGCGGAACTTGCGCTCGACGTCGTATTCAGCCGCGAAGCCAAAGCCGCCATGAAACTGCAGGCAGGCATTGGCTGCTTCCCACGATGCATCGGCGGCGAGCAGCTTCGCCATGTTGGCTTGCGCGCCGCATGGCTCGTGCGCGTCGAAGCGGCGCGCGGCCTCGAAGCGCATCAGGTTCGCCGCTTCGATGTTGACGTAAGAGCGTGCAATCGGAAACTGCACGCCCTGGTTCTGGCCGATCGGGCGGCCGAACACGACGCGGTCCTTCACGTACTGCGACACCTTGTCGATGAACCAGTAACCGTCGCCGATGCATTCGGCTGCGATCAGCGTACGCTCGGCATTCAGTCCGTCCAGGATGTACTTGAAGCCCATGCCTTCTTCGCCGATCAGGTTGTCGGCGGGAATCTCGAGGTTGTCGAAGAACAGTTCGTTGGTCTCGTGATTGACCATGTTGGGAATGGGACGCACCGTCATGCCGTGGCCGATCGCTTCGCGAAGGTCGACGATGAAGATCGACATGCCTTCGCTTTTCTTCGTGACGTCGGAAAGCGGTGTGGTGCGCGCGAGCAGGATCATCAGGTCGGAATGCTGGACGCGCGAGATCCACACCTTTTGTCCGTTGACGACATAGCGGTCGCCTTTGCGAACAGCCGTTGTTTTGATTTTCGTCGTGTCGGTGCCGGTGGTCGGCTCGGTGACACCCATCGATTGCAGGCGCAGTTCGCCGCTCGCAATCTTCGGCAGATACAGACGCTTCTGTTCGTCCGAGCCATGGCGCAGCAGCGTGCCCATGTTGTACATCTGGCCGTGGCACGCGCCCGAGTTGCCGCCCGAGCGGTTGATTTCTTCCATGATGACGGACGCTTCCGTCAGCCCCAGCCCCGAGCCGCCGTATTCTTGCGGGATCAAGGCGGCGAGCCAGCCCGCTTTCGTTAGCGCATCGACGAAGGCTTCGGGGTAGCCGCGTTCTTCATCCACCTTGCGAAAGTACTCGGCCGGGAATTGCGCGCAAAGATCGCGAACGGCTTCGCGGATGTCCTGAAACGGATCGGTAACGGTATGGATCATGTTGAAATCGAATGCGGTTGCTAGATTGCGGAATCAGGCGAGCGTGGCGCGTGCGGTCATGGTCAGCCAGCCTTCGTGATCTTTCGACCAGAGTTCGACAGTCTTTCCATCCGCCGACGGCTGGCCGCACAGATGCAGCGTGTTGCCCATAAAGCTCGGACGCAGCGCCTTGTACGAGAATTCGCGCACTGTCGCGTCAGGCGCATGCCTGCGTAACAGGTCCATCAATAGCGTGGCGATCAGCGGTCCGTGCACGACGAGGTTCGGATAGCCTTCCACTTCAGTCACGTAGGTCTTGTCGTAGTGAATGCGATGCACGTTGAAGGTCAGCGCCGAGTAGCGGAACATCAGCACTTCGTCCGGGACGATCTGCCTGTGCCACTGCGCCGCCTCGGGCGCGGCTGTCGGTGCTGGAGCGGGCGTGCCTGGCACGGCCGGCGCGCGGTACACGATGTCATGTTCTTCGTCGATCGCGAGCGTGCCTTCGCAATAGACCTTGTGATTCACGGTCACGAAGCCGAGCTTGCCGGTACGGCCTTCCTTTTCGCTGATGTTCAGGATCGACGATTCGCGCGTGATCGCGCTGCCTACCGTGAGCGGCGCATGAAAACGCAAGCGGCCGCCCGCCCACATGCGACGCGGCAAGCCAAGATCGGGAAGAAAGCCACCTTTCTTCGGATGGCCATCTTCGCCAATCTGCGATTGCGGGACCGTGGGGCGGAAGAAGATCCAGTGCCAGAGAAGGGGAAGCGCGTCGCCGGGAAGAGGCGGGGTGTCGTAGTCGAGCGTGGCGCTCATCGCGACAGCCGAAGTGGGCACGACGATATCGGCGGCGATCACGCAATGCGTATCGGTTGCAGCGGACTGCGAGTTCATGCTCGTCTCCGTCGCCGGCTGTGCCAGCGCGTTCGTTCTCGATATGGAGACTTTAGGTGAAGCAGGAATAGGGCGGAAATACCAGTTTCATGTGCCAGTCATAGGACGATCCTATTACGGACGGGGTACGCCCGCACGCTGCAACACGGTCATCGGGCCGAGCCGCTCGATCAACGCCCTATGCACCGCGTCGCGTACGAACAGCGAGCCTGCATAGCCGAGCGCGTTCACCGAGATTCCGTCAACACGTTCCGCGGATCTCGGCACGACCAGCATCCAGCGGCGCGTGACAAGCAGGTTGTATGGAGACGCCTGGCACGATTCGCCATCAACATCGATCGCGCCCAGGCCTGCTGAATCTAGCAGCGTGCGGTAGCAGGAAAGCGCGGCGTGAGCGGCATCGGCGCGGTCGAGCGCAATACGCGCAAACGCATGCCGAAACGGAAAACCGGGCACCCTATGCCCTTCGACGCAGGCCTGCGCCAACAGGTGCTCAACCGGTACGGCCGCGTCCGCCGGGTCGCCAAGCGGCAGCGGCACGATCTGCAGATGCTTGTGCGGCTGGCTCGCGCCAGCTTCAGGCCCGCCATTGTAGAAACCAATGCCGTCGAATTCGCGCATGCAAGCCATCAGCGCTTCAAAGTCCGCAAGCGTGAGCAGCGCTTCCTGGCGCTGAAAATCACGCGTGACGATCAGCAGATGATGGTCGATCACGTTGAACTTGTTGAGCAAGGCGAGATGCGTGTCGGAGATATCAGCGACGAACAGATCGGGCTCGTACGGCAGGAACGGGTTCGCTGCGGGCCGATCCTGTGTCTGAAGCTTGCGCGCCTGCTCGCGTTGCTGTTCCTTGCGCGTGAGGCTCGACACTTGCCGTACGACGAACCGCACGCCGACGCTTTCGATGACGGTCTGAACGGTATCGATAGGTTGCAGCGCGCCGCAACGCAGCGCGTGTTCAGTCTGCCGTTCTATGGCGGCCCATAACGTTCCAGCAGTCAGGCGCAAATGATCCATCGTTCCAGATGCGAAGATTGGTTGCGTCAGAGTTTATAGCCGATCGTGCGTAACAGGTCTTTGCGCCATTGCACGTCTTCCGCGCTTTCGACGCCAAGCGGCGAGAAGCCGTCGATTACACCCACGATGCCGCGTCCCTGATCCGTTTCCGCAACCAGCACCTCGACGGGGTTGGCCGTCGCGCAGAAGATGCGGCACACCTCGGGCACACTCTTCAGCGTATTCAACACGTTGACGGGAAAAAAGCCGTCGCCGAGAAACACGAAGAAGCTATGTCCGGCCGAGACATTCATCGCGTTCTGGCTGGCCATGTCGATCAGCCCGTCATCGTTGCCGGAGCGCCGCACGAGCCGCTTGCCGGACGCTTCGCAGAATGCGAGTCCGAACTTGATGCCGGGCACGGCGCCAACCAGCGCTTCGTGAATATCCTCGACAGTCTTGATGAAATGGGATTGCCCGAGTATGAAGTTGGTCGCTTCGGGCTTGACGACGGTAACGGCGGACAATTGCATGGCGGGCCTCGCTCCGTGTGCGGCAGAACGCCGGTGAAGATGTGTATTGCGCTTGTTCTAGCCTAGACGCAAGCGCACGCGAGCGAAAGCCGCTGATGTAAGCGGATCGTTGGATAGCCCAATGCCGAAACATCGCGATACAAAGTCGAAAAGTTTGCAATGACCCGATATGGGAAAATCAGGGGCATGAACACGCGCAAAATTTCCATCATCGTGGCCGTGCTTGCCATGGCCAGCCCGTTGGCGCACGCGAGCCTCGCGAGCGGCGCCCACCAGTTCAAGACCGACGCCAAGACCGCGGGCCGGGAGACCGGGCACGCCGTTCGCGACGGCGTGCATGCGATCGGACGCGGCGCGAAGTCGGCGGGCCATGCCGTTGCCGACGCGAGCAAGCACGGTTATCACGCAACGAAGAAATTCGTGACGGGACATAGCTGATTGTTGCATTGCGGCACTGCGCCATATGCGCGACAACATATGAGCGCAGCCCGCTGAACAGCCCAATCAGGCGTACGATTAAAGGCATCGCCCCGTTGCGGACACCCGCCATCTGACGGAGAGCCGATATGAGACGCCTTTATTTTCTCGCCCCCGACACGACCACAGCAAAGGCCATCGTCGATGACCTGCTGTGCGCGCGGATCACCTGGCGGCACATTCATGTGCTCGCAAATCACAGCGTCACCCTCGAACAGTTGCCGCAAGCGTCTTTGCTGCAGAGCAGCGACGTCGTGCATGCTTTGGAGCGCGGCGTGGCGCTCGGCGGCGCCACGGGCGCGCTGCTGGGCCTCGTGGCGCTCGCATTTCCGCCTGCGCAACTTGCCATCGCGGGCGGCGCGGTGGTGATGCTGACGTTGACGGGCGCCGGTTTCGGCGCGTGGACGGCCACCATGATCGGCGTGAACGAGCCGAATACGCAGCTTGAGCGCTTCCGCGAAGCGATACGCGAAGGGCAGTTGCTCATCATGGCGGACGTGCCGGGATCGCGCGAACATGAGATCGAAGAACTGATCGCGCAGCATGTGCCGCGCGCCGATCTCGAAGGCGCGGAGCCGACTACGCCGATCTTTCCTTAGCAAACCCATTGCGCGCTGTAAGGCATTCGACAACACCGTCCAAATCGTCCAGAATCGAATGCCTTGCGCGCGGTGAGCGCTTCCACTATCTGGGTCGACACGATTCGTCCTGACGGCATTCCTTGGCCGTCGACGCACTTACCCGCCGCGCAGTTTCTATCCACGCGACTCACGCCCGTTATACGGAACGGGCGCTTTCGCGCAAAGACGTGCTGGCGAATAACTCAATGAGAAAGACTCTGGACGGCTTCGCCGTTTCAAGCATGGTGCTGCTGTGCCTGATATGGGGACTGCAACAGGCGGCGATGAAATCGATTGCGGCCGATGTCGCGCCAATGCTTCAGGTCTCGCTGCGCTCCGGGGTTGCCGCCGTGCTGGTGTGGGTGTTCGGCCGTCTGATCGTGCGGGATACATGGCTCAAGGGTGTTGCGCTCGGGCCGGGAACGCTGGTCGGGTTGCTGTTTGCGGCCGAGTTTCTGTTCATCGCCGAAGGTTTGCGCTACACCACGGCGTCGCACATGGCCGTCTTCATTTACACCGCGCCGATGTTCGCCGCCATTGGCCTGCAACTCGCGCTGCCCTCCGAGCGCCTGACGCGCATGCAGTGGTCGGGTATTGCTATCGCATTCGTCGGCATTGTGATTACCTTTGTCGGGCCGGGCGCGGGGCGTGGCGCGAGTTCATCGGCGCCGAACTGGATGCTGGGCGATCTGCTCGGTCTGTGCGCAGGGGCTGCGTGGGGCGTGACGACCGTTATCGTCCGCGCGACGCGTCTGAGTGAAGCGCCCGCCACGCAGACGCTGTTCATCCAGCTCGTATGGGCCTTTATCGTACTGTTGCCGTTTGCGTTCCTGTCCGGCCAGTCCGCGTTTCATGGCAATACGCTGGTGTGGGCGAGCCTCGGCTTTCAGGCACTCGTCGTCTGCTTTTTCAGCTATGTCGCGTGGTTCTATCTGCTAAGGGTGTATCTTGCGTCGCGGCTTGGCGTGCTGTCGTTCATGGCGCCGATGTTCGGCGTCGCGCTTGGCGCGCTGCTGCTGCACGAACGGCTCGATCCGACCTTCCTCGCGGGCTCGGCGTTCGTGCTGGCCGGCATGCTGCTGGTCAATGGACGCGAGTGGCTCAAGTTCGTGTTTGCACGGCAGCGGCGCGACGGAAAGATCGGGTCGGTGTGAACGTGAAGCGCGTTATTGGCTGATCGTGCGTCGACGCAGGTATTCCGCAGCCAGCACGCACGCCGTAAGCCATGCCGTCGACGACAACGCGCCGGCAAGCACATCACTGGCGAAATGCACGCCGATCATCAGACGGCTCCACGCAATCGTGCCGATCACTGCCACCGCGCCGAGCACGACGGGCAGCCGCCAGCGCGCGGGCAACGTACGTATGAGCACGTAGGCAAGCGCGCCGAACGTCGCGAGCGAGCCGGATGTGTGGCCGCTCGGAAAACTCCAGCTATGCACGGATGCAAGCGCCGTGTCGTATTCGGGCCGCGCACGGCGGATCAGTTGCTTGAGTGTCATGTTCAGCAGCCCGTTGCCGCCTGATGCCGCGGCAAGCGCGCAGGCGAGCAGCGTGTGACGCTTCCACAGCAGTGCCATGACGCCCGCCGCGCAGCACACGGCCAGCACCCACGGATCGCCGACGTGTGTCGCGGCGGCAAAGAAGTGTTTGACATCGCGCGGGACTGAGGCGCCGAGTTCGAGCGCGAACGCAAGGTCGAAGTGGGTCAACACGGGATTGGTCAACAGCACGTGCGTGATCGTAGCGAAGGCAGCCGTCGCTGCGGCGATGACAACTACGCCTAAGCCGATACCCGCACCAAACGTCAACACGCGTGCGCGGCCAATGCGAAACGCGCCATACGCAATGCACTCTCCGATGAGCAACGTCAGCACCATCAGTTCGAGCGCGTGCCGGCCCGCGAGACTGGCTACTTCCATCATCACGTGCCCGCCGCGCGCACGGAGGCGGGCGCGGGCGCGGCTTCCGTTCCCGCGAGTTCGAGCACATGCTCCAGCACGGGCACGAAAGCCTTGCCGTCTTCTGCAAAGTCGTAACGCGCGACGATGGCCGTGCGCGTGTTCGCTTCGGTGGCTTCGTAGCGAATCAGATTGACCGAGTTTGGGATCTGCGCGCGAATGCGCGTCGACACGGCTGTGCCCGCCTGCACGGCCCACACGGGCCGCGCGATATTCATCCGGCTCGCGAGCGGCAGCACATAAGGCAAATGAATATGCCCGCCGACGATCAGGTCCGCGCCCGCCTGCGCCCATCGGCGGATAGCCTGTTCGTGGCCGTGCAACAGGTTGTGCGTATCTTCAACCGTGACGGATGCGACGGGTTGATGCGTGACGACCACGCGCAATTGCAGCGGCGTCGCGCGCGCCAGGCGTTGCGCAACCCGTTCGATCTGCTCCGCGGACACTTCGCCATCGGTGTGCCGCGCAGCGCGTGTCGTGTTCACGCCTATCACGAGCGCGTCGTGCGATGAAAATATGGGTTCGAGTTCATCGCCAAACACACGCCGATGATTCGCATACGGATGCAGCACGCGCGCGAACAGGTTGAAGAGAGGAATGTCGTGATTGCCCGGAATCACCAGCGCGGGTGTCGCACCCAGACGATCGACGAAGGCCCGCGCCGCTGCGAACTGGTTGCGCCGCGCGCGCTGCGTAATGTCGCCGGACAGCACCGCGAGATCGGGCCGCTCGCGCGCGGCGAGTTGCAGCAAGGCTTCCACCACCTCAGCCCGTTCGGTGCCGAAATGCGGATCGGAGATCTGGAGCAACAGCGTCATGAGCGGTTTAGGGCGGCGACATCGGCCTCGGGTTTGAGCAGATAAAGCGGCGTTTCGCCGACACGAAATTCGAGTGGCATCGGCATGCGCGTGACCTCGCCATCCATGGCGATTTTGACACGCCGTCTGCGTTTCGACGGACGCGTCACCGTGAAGCGGTGAAACGCAAATGCGATCACATTGTCCGCATCGCTCATCCGGCTTGCCGCGCCGCGCAACGACAGCACGATTTGCGCGATGCGGCCGATCGCGCGCGGCGCCAGTGCAACCAGCAAGCCTTGCGCCAGCAACGGCGCTTCCGCCGCGCCGACCTGTTCGAGTTGAAGCCGGTTGTTCGCGACGAACAGGGTCGATGTGCGAATCTCCTGCATCGTGCCTTCGTGATCGACGTGCAGCCGCAGATGCCGGTGCCGGCGCAACAGCATCGTGACGGCCGACCACAGTGCGACCAGCCGGCTGCGCCCGAATTGCCGCTTGTAGAGTTCCCGATGCTCGAGCATCTTCGGATACAGCCCGAGGCTCGCATTGACGAGGAACATGCGCTCGTTGACGTAGCCGACCTGTACGGGATGCGCGCGTGCCGTCAGCAGCAGATCGACGGCACGCGCGGGGTCGGCGGGAATGCCGTGGTCGCGGCTGAAGTAGTTGAAGGTGCCGCACGGCAGCACGCCGAACGCGCAGCCGCTGCCGATCACCGTCTGCGCGAGGGCGCACAGCGTGCCGTCGCCGCCCGCGCCGACCACCACGCCGCCGCGCGCCCGTACGCGTTCGACCGCGCGTTGCGCCGTCGCGCCGAGCTGCGACGGATCGTGGACGAGCATCAGCTCATACTCGCGCTGCGCCTTGCCGAACTTGTCCGCGATCAATGCGGCCGTGCTTCCGCCTTGCTTGCGGCCCGAGCCCGCGTTCATCACGATCACGAACGGCGCACGCGGGTCCATCTGGCGGATTTCGCCGTGCGCAAGATCGGTGGATGGACGCGCGGCCTGGTTCATTGCGTCTGCGCGCCGGGCACGAGATGGATGCGCTTTTCCGTCACCTGTTCGACGGCGGCGCGCGTGTAGAGCAGCGGGAAATACTCGCCGTGCAGCCACATCTGCGCGAGATCGCGATAATGCGGGCTGTCGGGATCGCCCGATTCGCCCGGCAGATTCACTGCGCGCGAGTTGTCCCAGTTGCCGACATCGACGATCACGCGAAACGACGGGCCGTTGGTCTGCCGGAAGTCACTCGCGCGATACGTGGACTGATTCGGCGTATAGGCGCTGCCGCCTTTGCCTGTCGGCCCGACGTTGAGCTTCGCGCGCATGTCGGCGTCGACGAGATCGGCGAACGGATGGGCGTTGAGGTTGGTTTGCAGTTTTCCCCATTGCCATGCGCTCGCGTCCGCGCCCTGCAGCTTGACCATCTCGCGATACGCGTCGCGCAGGCTGGTCAGCATGACGGTGTCGCGTTTGCCTTGTGCGTTATCGCCGAAGCGGGCGTCGGGATGTTCGAGCGAATCGAGCAGCACGGCGGTGTCGGGCGCGCCGAAGGCATCGGCGGCGTCCTTCGGCAATACCGCTTGCTTGAACGCGCGGCCCAGGTGTCGCGACAGCCACACTTCCTCCAGCGCTGCCTGCGCGGAGTTCGCGCCCATCTGCGCGTCCCAGCCCTTGAGCAGCGCGAGCGCCGCGCGCGTGTCGGCATCGTCGGATGAGAGCGGCGTGAGCAGCGCGACGAGACGCCGCGCGGGGATCGATACGTTGTCGTTCTGCAGGCGCTCGCTGTCTTCGATCGATACTTTCGTCGACGCCTTCAACACTTCATCGATACGTTGATGGCGCGAGCCATTCGTCCATTCGAAGCCGAGCTTGCGTTCCGCGTACGGATAACCGGCGGGCAGGTTCATTTCGTTGGACGTCGTGAAGTAGCCCTGCTTCGGGTCGAATGTGGACGGCATGTCGTCGCGCGGCCAGAAGCCGGCCCATTCGTAGCGACCGTCGCCCGGCACTGGCAGCAGGCCGTCCCAGTTCGGCCGCTTTGGCGCAAGCCCGCTCGGCACCCAGCCGATGTTGCCTTGCGTGTCCGCATAGACCTGATTGACGGTCGGCGCGCCCCACGTCGACAGGTCGTTTCTGAACTGCGTGTAGTTCTTCGCGCGCATGTAGCGCACGGAATCGAAGTACGGCGACATGCCGGGTTCGAGCCACGCGGTGCGCACGGCAAACGCGCGATGTTTCGCGTCTTCCGTGTAGATCACAGGCCCATGCCGCGTGAACGCCAGTTCCGCTGTGACGGGCGCGCCGCCGCGCACCGCGATCTGTTCGCGCACGATGCGCATCGGCTCCCAGCGCCCCTTGTAGCGATACTCATGGGGATTCGCCGGGTTGAGTTCGTAGACGTACAGGTCTTCCTGATCGATGTTGAAGATCGTCAGGCCGAATGCGATCGAGCCATTGTGTCCGATCGATACACCCGGCGACGAAGGCTCGCCGCCGCCGATCAGGTCGAGCGTCGGCGCGCTGATCTGCTGGATATAGCGCAGGCTCGGCGCGGCATACGCGCGGTGCGGATCGTTCGCCATGATCGCGCGGCCTGTCGCCGATCTCTCCGGTGCGATCACCCAGTTGTTGCTGCCCTCCGTGACTTCTTCGAGGTTTTCCGCAGCGGCGATCACGGTGGTCGATGCATCGGCGCTCTTCAGTGAATCGCGCGTTACGCGGACATTCTGCGTGGCGAGGTCGAAGACTTTGAGCACGTTGTCGGGCAGGCACGGATCGAGTCCTTCCGGCATATGCGGCTGCCACTGCGGTTGCAGACCGAAACGGATCGAATCCGCGGCAAGCGTGCTCTTGCACGTGACCTTCGCGCGCGCCACTTCGCTCTCCAGATTGCGCGTGAGGCCGTGACTGCGGATACGCACGACGTCGTCGGCCGACCACTTCGCGGGCCAGTAGCCGACTGTGCGAAATTCATACGGCAAGTGGTCCGGATGCGCGGCCAGCCAGTCGATATACGCATTCACGCCCGCGGCAAATTGCGTTGCGACAGGCTTGGCGTCGGGCCCGTAACGTTTCCATTCGACCGACATGTCGCCGCGATACAGGAAGAGCCGCGTCGCCTTGTCCTGCTCGACATAGGCAGGGCCGAACACTTCGGCCAGTTCACCGAGACCGCGCCGCCGCCACAGGTCGATCTGGAACATGCGGTCGCGCGCCGCGTTGAAGCCCTGCACGAAGAACGCGTCGTGCTCGTTCTGCGCGAAGATATGCGGTACGCCCCATTTGTCGATGAGGATGTCGGTTGGGCGCGACAGACCTTCCACCGTGATCGTTTCGTCGGGCGCGCTGTCCGCGCGAGCCGGTTGAGCCGACAGCGCGCCAAGCGTCGCGCATGCAAATATGACTGCGAGAGTGTGTCTTGCCTGCACTTGTTTCCTCCTTATGTTCGCAACGCAATGTCTCCGTGAGGATATTGACTGTACCCGACGTTTCTTCGTTTGTTGATCACAACATCGCGTGTCCGATGTTGCTTGTGGATGCAACGTTATGCATGTGCATGCAACGGGCATTGATAGCATCAGCAGAAGCAAGGCCCATGCGCCTTTTAGCGCGATCGGCGGTTTGCGCACGTTGGCTTTCCCACTATGATGAGCCTTCTGTCGATGCAGCCACCGTCGCGCAGCACGATTACGAACGAGAACAGGGAGACGTCATTGAAGCGACTTTTCGTCACGGTGTCATGCGCGGTCATGCTGTCGGGCTGCGGCGGAAATGGCATGACGCGCGGCAACACGCATGCGGCGCCGAAGGTGATTCTCGACAGCGACTACAACACGATGAGCGACGACGGTCAGCTCGGCGTGATGGCCGCGCAACTGCAGGCGCAAGGCAGGATCGAGTTGCTTGGCATCACGGTGGTGTCGGGCAACCAGTGGCTCAGGCAGGGTGTCTCGGATGCGTTGAAGTCGATGGAGCGCCTGGGCGTTGGCGATCGCATCGGCGTGTATGCGGGTGCGAATTACGCGCTGGCGCATCCGTACCCGGAAATCCAGCGGGAACGCGCGCAGTTCCCGGGCGGTGACGGTTATCTCGGCGCATGGGGCACGCCGGAGCCGACTTCGGACGCACAACTGGTCGCGCCGCCCGATGGCTTTGCTCTGCACACGCGTGTGCAGAGCAAGAGCGCAGTCGATTTCATCGCCGATACGGTGAAGGCGAACCCGCACCAGATAACGATCCTCGCTATCGGTCCACTGACGAACATCGCGCTCGCGGCACGCCGGCATCCCGAGATCGTGCCGTTGATCAAGCAGATCATCTACATGGGCGGCGCGATCGACGTCCCCGGCAACACCACGGCAACCGCCGAATTCAACTGGTGGTTCGATCCCGAAGCAGCGCGCGAAGTACTGCGTTTGCCCATCAGGCAGACGGTGATCCCGCTCGACGTCACCGACACCGTGAAGATGGACAAGTCCATCTACGACCGCGTCGTGCGCGATCCGAACAGACAGACCATCATCACCAAGCTGTTCAGGCAGTTGAACGGCTACGGGTTCGACGGCAAGAACGGCTTCGAAACCAATCCGAACTACACCACGGATATCTGGGACACGCTGACCATCGCGTATCTGATGGACCCGACTTTCGCGACGCAGACGGAGGAACGCTGGGTCGACGTCGACACGAGCTTCGGCGCGAACGACGGCAAGTCGACGGGATACGCGAGTGCGCCGCCCGCAGGGTTGCAGAAGATGACGATCGTCAAGCGTTTCGATAACGCACGGTTTTTCGATTTCTACGTCGATCTGCTGACGCGACCCGTGCCTGTGAAACTGCCGTGACACGCGCGTGATCGGGCAGACGCGCGGGCACACAAGCGGGCACACAAGCGGGCAGGCGAGTGTGTAAGCGACCGTTCAATTGCACACGCACCATTCACCACCTAGTATCCATTTCGGACCAGCCGGCTGCGTTGCGATGCGGCACGTCGGATGTATTCGCCGCTGCATATCGGCGTACAGGCCGCGCTGGAGGGACTGTTCTTCGACTGGAGCAAATTCGATGCGAAAGATGAGAGCGGTACAGGTGGGCAGCGCAGGCGGCGCGCTGGAACTCGTGGAACGTGAGGTGCCGTCGCCGGGACCGGGCCAGGTGTTGATCAAGGTGCAGGCGTGCGGCATCTGCCACAGCGACTCGCTGACCAAGGAAGGCCAGTGGCCGGGTCTGCAGTTTCCGCGCGTGCCGGGGCATGAAGTGGCGGGCGTGATCGATACCGTCGGCGCGGGTGTCGAAGGGTGGAAGGCGGGCGAACGTGTTGGCGTGGGCTGGCACGGCGGCCATTGCGGTCATTGCGCGAATTGCCGGCGCGGTTATTTCGTGGTGTGCGAGAAGGCGCAGGTGCCGGGCATCAGCTACGACGGCGGTTACGCGGACTATCTCGTCGCGCCCGTCGAAGCGCTCGCGCGCATGCCCGAAGATCTCAACGACGTCGACGCCGCGCCGCTGCTTTGCGCGGGCATCACGACGTTCAACGCGCTGCGCAACAGTGGTGCGCGAGCGGGCGATACGGTGGCGATTCTGGGTATCGGCGGGCTGGGGCATCTCGGTGTGCAGTTCGCGCGGCGCATGGGGTTCCGGACGGTGGCGATCGCGCGTGGCGAGGACAAGGCGCCGCTCGCGAAGCAACTCGGCGCGCATCATTACATCGACAGCCGCACGCAGAATGTCGCGGACGCGCTGAAGGCGCTCGGCGGCGCGAAGGTCATTCTCGCGACAGTGACGAGCGGCGACGCGATGACGGCGACCCTGGGCGGGCTGGGGCTCGACGGCAAGCTGATCATCCTCGGCGTGGCCGACAAGCCGATCGAAGTGCCGCCGGTGCAGTTCATCATGGGGCGCAATGCGGTGGTGGGCTGGCCGTCGGGTTCGTCGGCGGATTCCGAGGACACGCTCGCCTTCAGCGCACTCTCCGATGTCAAGCCGATGATCGAAACCTATCCGCTCGAACGCGCGGCGGAAGCATACGACCGCATGATGAGCGGCGCCGCGCGTTTCCGTGTCGTGCTGACGATGCAGTAGCCGTTTCGTTTTACAAGGCGCCAGAAGGCCGCCGTCGCGAACTTCGCGACGGCGGCTGTAAATCGCGCTCTGCCAATGTTCGCCGGGGTTTGCGGCGACTCTCGCATGCCCTTGGCTCCCGATCGACACCCCGCCAGGCAATTTCACCTCCCGCAGCGCGTAAAATGCTGCCTTTTCGAGATTTTGGTCGTATGGTTCAAGCCCTCCAGCGCACGGCGGTAAGCGGTCCGACGCTCGTCCGCCTGCTCGCGCGGCTGACGGCTGCCGATGTTTCCGCTTCGGGCCAGTCGCTGTCAGACCAGTTGAGCCAGTGGCTCGGCTGGACGGACGCGATTGGGCTGTCGACGGCGCTCAACAGCAAGCCGCCCGCCGTTGCCTCCGGCGCGCGGGCTGCGGGCAGCGCGGAAGGCGAGTGCGTGCGGTTGCGCGCGTCGCTGGG
>NZ_JAAGPI010000046.1 GCF_017104715.1 Burkholderia sp. Ac-20365 | reverse complement strand
AAAAAAAAAAAAAAAACCTCTTCTAAACCACAGTCCCCCCTACCAACCTCAACTGCACATACTTACTCCGTCTTATCCACCAACCCACTACGTCCATTGACACATCCTATGTAGCTGCCCACTTAGTTCACGCGATCTTACTGTGTGCTTACACCTGCACACGTCTGCCTTGCACTTTTAGTCGCGCGTTGCTCCGTCCATCTACACTGTGTCGCTCCACTACTGATAGTAAGTAGCTAGTGAATGAGCAGACAGAGTAGAAGGCATTGTGTAGCGCAGTAGATGAGTAGTGTGTACGAAGTTAGAGAGGCATTAAATGAGTAAGAGAAGTGTATGTAGGAGTCTGATGATGGTAGAAGAATGATTCATGTGGTGATGTATGAATATAGTGAAGGGAGTGCATAGGTGTGTTATAGATTCAAATATTAAATGTAATTGTTTTTTTTTTTTTTTTTTTTAATCA
>NZ_JAAGPI010000045.1 GCF_017104715.1 Burkholderia sp. Ac-20365 | reverse complement strand
AGAAGCAGACGGCCGCGTTGCTGCAGCCCGTGCCCGCCCCCGCTGCGGACGCCGGCACGGCCGCGCCTGTCGTCGCGCGTCGCGGCAAGGGTTCTGCGGAAGCCGAAGCCCCCGCCGCTGCGGGCGCCAAGGCAACGCGCACCGGCACGAAGAAAGGCACGGCCAAAACTGCGCAGGTCGAGGTTCGCAAGCTGTTCGTGCTGGACACCAACGTGCTGATGCACGATCCGACCTGCCTCTTCCGCTTCGAGGAACACGACGTCTATCTGCCGATGATGACGTTGGAAGAGCTCGACAATCACAAGAAGGGCATGTCGGAAGTCGCGCGCAATGCGCGTCAGGTGAGCCGCACGCTCGATTCGCTCGTCGCTAACGCGGGCGACATGTCGGAAGGCATTTCGCTGTCGCGCCTCGGAAGCCGCGAAGCGCTCGGACGCCTCTACTTCCAGACCAAGCTCACGCATATCGAGCCTGTCGAAGGTCTGCCGCAAGGCAAGGCGGACAATCAGATTCTCGGCGTCGTGCGCGCGCTGCAGCGCGATCGCGAAGACCGTCAGGTCGTGCTGGTGTCGAAAGACATCAACATGCGCATCAAGGCGCACGCGCTCGGCCTGCCCGCTGAAGACTACTTCAACGACCAGGTTCTTGAAGACAAGGACCTGCTCTACTCCGGCATTCGCCAGCTGCCGCCCGACTTCTGGACGAAGCACGCGAAGGACATGGAGAGCTGGCAGGACACCAAGACGGGCACCACGTATTACCGCGTGACGGGTCCGCTGTGCGCGTCGATGCTGGTCAACGAGTTCGTCTATCTGGAGCCGCAGAACGGCGAGCCGGCGTTCCACGCGATCGTGCGCGAACTGAACGGCAAGACGGCGCTGCTGCAGACGCTGCGCGACTACGGCCACCACAAGAACAACGTGTGGGGCATCACGGCGCGTAATCGCGAGCAGAACTTCGCGCTGAACCTGCTGATGAACCCGGAGATCGACTTTGTCACGTTGCTCGGTCAGGCGGGTACAGGCAAGACGCTGGTCGCACTCGCCGCCGGTCTCGCGCAGGTGCTCGACGACAAGCGCTACAACGAGATCATTGTGACGCGCGCGACGGTGCCTGTCGGCGAAGACATCGGCTTCCTGCCTGGCACCGAAGAGGAAAAGATGCAGCCGTGGATGGGTGCATTCGACGACAACCTCGAAGTGCTGCAGAAAACGGATGACGCAGCGGGCGAATGGGGCCGCGCGGCGACGCAGGAACTGATCCGTTCGCGCCTGAAGATCAAGAGCATGAACTTCATGCGCGGCCGCACGTTCGTCGACAAGTATCTGATCATCGACGAGGCGCAGAACCTGACGCCCAAGCAGATGAAGACGCTCGTCACGCGCGCGGGTCCGGGCACGAAGATCATCTGTCTGGGCAACATCGCGCAGATCGATACGCCGTATCTGACGGAAGGCAGTTCGGGTCTGACTTACGTGGTCGATCGCTTCAAGGGCTGGGCGCACAGCGGGCACGTGACGCTGGCGCGCGGCGAGCGCTCGCGACTGGCCGATTACGCGTCGGATATCCTGTAACGCGCTTTTTCTGCTGTTCGAAGCCGCTTCCGGTTTGCGCTGGAAGCGGCTTTTTCTTTGGGCGCCGATTTCGCGTTGCGTCGCAGGAAATTGACATTTAGCGCGTAAACTTCAAGTAATTCATCAAGATTTCTTGCGAGAGGCCCGTCAGACGGGCTACCATCGGGCATCGCCCCCTTTTGGCCGACGCCTTTATTCGCCTCGCATTCATGCTTCGCCTCGCGCTGTCACTGTCGGTCGTCGCCCTGCTTGCCGCCTGCTCCGGCGCGCCGCAGAAGACCGTGCGCGCGTCGGGCGGATCGTATGCGTCTTCGGGCGGTGCGTACCGCACCACGCCGCCCGGCTTCCCTAATTTCGTCGATCACAGCATCGGCCGCGAAGAAATCTCGATTCAGGCGATGAGCCTCGTGGGCGTGCCGTATCGCTGGGGCGGCAATACGCCCGATAGCGGCTTTGATTGCAGCGGGCTCGTCCACTATGTCGTGCAGCGCGCGGCGTCCGTGAATCTGCCGCGTACGACCGCCGATATGAGTTCACGCGGTGAATCGGTCGAACCGGACGAAGTCGCGCCAGGCGACCTGATTTTTTTCAACACGACGGGACGGCCGCATTCGCACGTCGGCATTTATGTCGGCAAGCTGCGCTTCGTCAATGCGCCGTCGACGGGCGGCACCGTGCGGCTCGATTACCTCACTAATCCGTATTGGGCGAAGCGCTTCGACGGCATCCGCCGGGTCGCGCCCGCGTTAGGCAAACCGACCATCACGCCGTTCGATGCTCCCAGCTATCAGGCGGCAGCGCCCGCGCCAGCGGCGCCTGCTGTTTCCGCCGTCGCGCCGTCGAAGACGCCCGCACCGGACGCGTCGGCTAGTGCGTACGGCGCATCGCGGGTTTCATCCAGCGCATACGTTGCCCAGACGCCACCCGCACCTGTGGCGAGTCCGGTTGCGCCCGCGCCCGTCGCAACGGCCGCGGCATCCGCCGATCCGTTCGAACCGCCGCCACCGGGCATGACCGCCGCGCAGATACAGGCACGCGCAGCGGGCGCCGTGTCGCCGGCTGCCGTGGCGCCGCAGGAGGCGGCGACGACACGCGCCAACAGCGCCGCGCCCGATGCCATCGACGCCGCCGCCGATGCCTACGAACCGCCTCCGCCCGCCTCCGTCGCGGCGCGCCAAGCTCGTCAGGCCCAATCGCCGGGCGTCAGTAGCGACCCGGGCGGCGTGCAGATCATGCGGGCGTCGACGGCTTCGCGCCCTGTCCCTGCGCCCACGCACACCAACGACGACCCGATCGCGGGCTTCGCCAATTACTGAGCCGGACCGTCCACATGCGCAGCCGGTCCAACCCGCCTGGCGCAGGCTCTGCTATCTTTTGACGATATTTCCCTAACGGCGGGTGACAAGATGGATCTCGGTCTCAAAGACAAAGTGGTTCTGATCACGGGTGGCAGCAAGGGTATCGGTCTCGCGTGCGCGCGCGCGTTCGCGATGGAAGGCGCGAAAGTCGCGATCGTGTCACGCGATCCCGCCAACCTCGCCCGCGCCCGCGAGCAACTGTCGAGCGAAGGACTGCATGTGCACCTGACACGCGCCGATCTGCATGAGCCGCATAGCGCCGCCGACGTCGTCGAGGAAGCGACAAGCGCCGTTGGCCCGATCGACATCCTGATCAACAGCGCGGGCGCCGCGCGCCGCTACGACCCCGAAACGCTCGACGCCGCCGCCTTCAAGGCGACGATGGAAGCGAAATACTTTCCGTATATCTACCCGCAGCAGGAAGTACTGAAACGCATGGCCGAGCGCGTGAAATCCGGCAAGGCGAAGGAGCCGGGCACGATCGTCAACATTATCGGGATGGGCGGCAAGATCGCAAGCGATATTCATATCGCGGGCGGCGCGGCCAACGCGGCGCTGATGCTGGCGACTGTCGGGCTTGCGCACTATTACGCGCGCTACGGGATTCGCATCAACGCGATCAACCCGGGCGCGACGCTGACGGAGCGCGTCGACGAAGCATTGAAACTGGAAGCGTCGCGCGAAGGCATCGAAGCCGCCGAAGCGCTTGCGCGCGGCGAAGCGCGCGTGCCGCTCGGGCGTTTTGCGAAACCGGAAGAGATTGCAGACGTCGCGCTGTTTCTGGCGAGCCGCCGCGCGAGCTATGTGACGGGAGCGATTGTCCCGATGGATGGAGGCAGCGCGCCGCTGATCTGACCGCGGCGCGCTGTATCTGAAGCCGCTGACGTCGCTTTAAAGGAAGCGGTGGCCGAGCCACCAGCCGGCCGCCGCGAGCACGGCAGACGCGGGAATGGTCAATATCCACGCCCAGACGATATTGCCGGCGACACCCCAGCGTACGGCCGACAGCTTCTGCGTCGCGCCGACGCCGACGATTGCGCCGGTGATCGTATGCGTGGTGGATACCGGAATGCCGAGGAACGACGCGATGAACAGCGTGATCGCGCCGCCCGCCTCCGCGCAGAAGCCGCCGACAGGCTTGAGCTTGGTGATCTTCTGGCCCATCGTGCGTACGATGCGCCAGCCGCCGAACAGCGTGCCGAGACCCATCGACAGATAACACGCACCGATCACCCACAGCGGCGGCGCATCGGCCGTGGTCGACGCGTAACCCGTTGCGATCAGCAGCATCCAGATAATGCCGATGGTCTTCTGCGCGTCGTTGCCGCCGTGGCCCAGGCTGTACAGCCCCGCCGACACCAGCTGCAAACGGCGGAAGCGCCGGTCCACCTTGCTGGGCGGCGTGCGGAAATAGATCCACGACACCAGCAGCATGAAGAACGAGCCCAGCACGAAACCGAGCAGCGGCGACACGATGATGAACGTGACCGTCTTCAGCAGACCATCCCAGTTCAGCGCGGCCCAGCCTGACTTGGCAAGCGCCGAGCCCACCAGCCCACCAATCAGCGCATGCGACGAGCTGGACGGAATGCCGTAGTACCACGTGACGATGTTCCAGCCGATCGCGCCGACCAGCGCGCCGAACACCACATAGTGGTCGACAATGGCGGGATCGATCGTGCCCTTGCCGACCGTCTGCGCGACTTTCAGGTGGAAGATGAAATAGGCGATGACGTTGAACGCGGCGGCGAATGCGACGGCCTGTTGCGGCTTCAGCACGCCCGTCGAGACGACGGTGGCGATGGAGTTCGCCGCGTCGTGAAAGCCGTTCATGAAGTCGAAAACGAGCGCGACGAGCACGAGCGTCGTGACCGCCCAGATGGCGAGTTGAATCGAATGCATTACGCGTTTTCCAGCACGATGCCTTCGATGATGTTCGCCACGTCCTCACACTTGTCAGTGATCGACTCCAGCAGCTCGTAGATCGCCTTCAGCTTGATCAGATTCTTGACGTCATCTTCCTCGCGGAAGAGTTTCGACATCGCCGAGCGCAGCACGCGGTCCGCATCCGACTCCAGACGGTCGATATCTTCGCAGGCCTTCAGGATTTCACGCGCCTGCTTCATGTCCGACAGCATCGCGACAGCCGCCTGCACGCGCACGCAGCAAGCCGTCGAAATGTGCGCGAGCTGGCTCGCCTCCGACGTCACGGCCCGCACGTCATACAGCGAAATGGCCGTGGCGACGTCCTCCATCAGGTCGAGGATGTCGTCCATCGTGGTGATCAGCTTGTGGATTTCGTCGCGGTCGAGCGGCGTGATGAAGGTTTTGTGCAGCAGATCGATGGTTTCGTGCGTGAGCTTGTCGGCCGCTTTTTCGGCCGTTTGCACGTTCTGCTTGTGGATCTCAGCGTCGCCGAGGTTATCGATCAACAACTCGAGTTCGCGGCTGCCTGCGACGATGTGCTTCGCGTGAGCGTTGAAGATTTCAAAGAATTTGCCCTCGGTGGGCATGAATCGACCGAACATTGGGGTCCCAGAAAATGGTCACGGTGAGGCTGTCATAAAACCGCAATATTGTACCGTTCCCGACCATTCCGGGTGCGCCGCGCGACCTGGTTTTGTGCGCGCGCGCAACGGCGGGTGCAACCTGGTTTCCCCGCCCGCTCAGAGTGTGTTACTCGCCGCCGTAGAAATTCTGCGGACCCGCAAAGTTGTCGAACTTCGTGAATTGCCCGTGGAACGTGAGTCGAACAGGGCCGATCGGACCGTTACGCTGCTTGCCGATGATGATTTCGGCGGTGCCCTTGTCGGGGCTGTCCGGGTTGTAGACTTCGTCGCGATAGATGAACAGGATCACGTCCGCGTCCTGTTCGATTGCACCTGATTCGCGCAAGTCGGACATGATCGGCCGCTTGTTCGGGCGCTGTTCCAGACCGCGGTTCAGCTGCGACAGCGCGATCACGGGAACGTCGAGTTCCTTCGCAAGGCTCTTGAGCGATCGCGAGATTTCCGAGATCTCCGTCGCGCGGTTTTCACCCGACGACGAGCCGCTCATCAGCTGCAAGTAGTCGATGATGATCAGGCCGAGCTTGCCGCACTGGCGCGACAGACGCCGAGCACGCGAACGCAGTTCCATCGGGTTCAGACCACCCGTTTCGTCGATGAAAAGCTGCGCCTCGCTCATTTTCTGGACGGCGTGCGTGAGTTTCGGCCAGTCTTCGTCCGTCAGACGTCCGGTGCGCATGCGGTGCTGGTCGAGCCGGCCGACGGAGCCGAGCATACGCATGGTCAGCTGCGTGCCCGGCATTTCCATCGAGAATACGGCTACGGGCAGACCATATTCGACAGCCACGTATTCGCCGATGTTCATCGAGAACGCCGTCTTACCCATCGACGGGCGCCCTGCCACGATGATCAGTTCGCCGCCGTGCATGCCCGAGGTCATCCGGTCGAGATCGACGAAGCCTGTCGGCGTGCCGGTCACATCGCTCGGATTGGCCGTGTGGTACAGCGTGTCGATGCGCTCGACCACCTGCGTGAGCAGCGGACCGATTTCGAGGAAGCCCTGCGTGCCGCGCGCGCCGTCTTCGGCAATCGAGAACACCTTCGACTCCGCTTCGTCGAGCAGCTGGCGGACTTCCTTGCCTTGCGGATTGAATGCGTCGGCGGAAATTTCGTCGGCAACCGACACCAGACGGCGCAGCACCGCGCGATCCCGCACGATTTCAGCATAGCGCCGGATGTTCGCCGCGCTCGGCGTGTTCTGCGCAAGCGCGTTCAGGTACGCGAGTCCGCCGACCTCTTCGGCCTTGCCAGCCGTCGTGAGCGCTTCATAAACGGTCACGACGTCGGCGGGACGCGTCGCCGCAATCAGCCTGCCGATGTGCTCGAAAATGATGCGATGGTCGTAGCGGTAGAAGTCGCTTTGCGCAAGGAAGTCAGCGATGCGGTCCCATGCGCCGTTGTCGAGCAGCAGACCGCCCAGAACCGATTGCTCGGCCTCGATGGAATGGGGCGGGACTTTCAGCGACTCGATTTGAGGATCTTTCGACGGTGCGTTCATGGGGTGGAATTATCGATCAAATAGAGTCTGCAAGATAGCGCCGGGCGAAGCGGGAATTCGCGATCGTAAACGACGATTGCAGAGAACAAAAAAGGCAGAGGCCGGTTTCCCGGCCCCTGCCCTTTATCGCCAGAAATTTCCTGGCGAACTACATCTTGCGTAGCTGATGCTTACGCGTGCTCGCCCAGCACTGCGACCGTCACGTCAACCGTGACGTCCGTGTGCAGCGAAACGTGCACCGGGTGATCGCCAACGATCTTCAGCGGGCCTTCCGGCAGACGCACTTGCGCCTTTTCCACTGCGAAGCCTTGCTTCGTGAGTGCGTCAGCGATGTCACCGTTCGTCACCGAGCCGAACAGACGGCCGTCGACGCCAGCCTTCTGTGCGATCTGGACCGTCAGACCTGCCAGCTTTTCGCCTTGAGCCTGAGCAGCTGTCAGCTTTTCAGCAGCGACCTTTTCCAGTTCTGCGCGGCGAACTTCGAATTCAGCGATCGCTTCCTTCGTTGCGCGGCGTGCCTTCTTGTTCGGGATCAGGAAGTTACGTGCGTAGCCGTCCTTGACCTTGACGATGTCGCCCAGGTTGCCGACGTTCACAACTTTTTCGAGAAGAATGATTTGCATTCGGATGCTCCTTGTGACGTCGTCCGGTTAGGCCTTGTGCTGATCGGTGTACGGCATCAGCGCGAGGAAACGTGCGCGCTTGATTGCCGTGTCGAGCTGGCGTTGATAGTGGGCCTTGGTACCCGTCAGACGTGCCGGCGTGATCTTGCCGTTTTCGCCGATGAAGTCCTTCAGCGTATCGATGTCCTTGTAGTCGATCTGTTCGACACCTGCAGCCGTGAAACGGCAGAACTTCTTGCGCTTGAAGAGCGGGTTTTGTTGCTGACGACGCTTGTCGAATTTCTTACCAGTCGGGCGGGGCATGATTAGTCCTTTCCAATGTCCTGCAATTCTGTGATGTGAAACACCAGAGTTCGCGCGTTGCGGTTTTTCTTGGCCAGGAAACCGGTGAAAAGCGTTTCGACGCCCATTTCAACCCGTTCCAGCTTGCCGCTCGCCTCGCCGGCCGCAACCGCCTGCATGGTCAGTTCGACGGTTCGGGCAATGCCCGCCTCGACTACCTGCGTGCGGTGCTGCAACGTACAGCCTGCTATCGGAACGCCTGCGGGGGTGTACCGCACTATTTCGCGTTCGACGACACTTGCCGTGAGTTGCAGCCGGTTCATCGATTCCTTTTACGGACGCTGATTGAGAGCGTGCCGCGTCACTCTGATGGCTTAACGGTTCTGCTTTAAGCCTGCGCTTCGGTCGGCTGCGATGCGGCCGCCTTCTTGGCTTCTTCGCGCTGCACTTCCTTCATCATCGGCGACGGGCCGGTTTCGGCCTTCTTCATCTTGACGATGAGGTGACGCAGGACGGCGTCGTTGAACTTGAACGCGTGTTCGAGTTCGTCGAGCGTGGCCTGGTCGCATTCGATGTTCATGCAGACGTAGTGAGCCTTCGCGAGTTTCTCGATCATGTAGGCCAGCTGGCGACGGCCCCAGTCTTCGATACGGTGGATCTGGCCACCGTGCGACGTGATCGTCGACTTGTAACGCTCGATCATGGCGGGCACTTGCTCGCTCTGATCGGGGTGCACGATGAATACGATTTCGTAATGACGCATGTTCACTCCTTGGACTTATGGATAGAAGCCACCCGGGCGTCGGAACCGGTGTGGCAAGTGAGAAGCCGAAGAATATAACCTGAATCGGCAGTGTTTGCAAGATAAAGCAGGTCACAAACAGTGGATTCGGACGTGTTTTCAATGATTTAGAGCGGCGGAGGCACTGGAACGCGCCGCCTGCCGCCCTTCGAACGTGAATATTTACGCTGGTTCGCGCCCGGCGATCCGTTTCAGCTGCCCGAATAAGGCGCCCCAGCCTCTCCGCCATGCAGCCGCGCGGTGAGCGCCGCCTGCAACGCCGTAAGCGACTCGGGGGCGGCGTCCGTCACGGCCCACCACATCATCCCTTCATCGCGCCAGCGCGCGACCGCATAGCCGTCCTGCACCAGCGGCGCGCCTGGCTTGCCCGCCGCGCGATCGTCCTCGGGGAACACGTAGACGTCGATCACATGCTTCGCGTGCTTATACGTCAGCACAGCGACCCGCCGATGCCCCACGTAGTCGAGTCGGCCGCCCGCAAGCGGAAAGCCGCTCGCCGCGAGATCCTCGACGGGCGGCGCATAGTCGATCTTGCCGTTGAACCACGGTTTGACCGTATGCTGATCCGACGACACGACGTCGATATCGTGCCCCGACAGTTGCGCCCGCACGTGGCTCGCCACCAGTTCGTCGACGAGCGGCAACGGTTCGCCCGTACGATGCAGCGTCACCGCGATGCCCGCCGCGACCAGCACGCACAAGGCCAGAGCAAGGCCGCCGCGCCAGGCTGCGCCCGACTGCCAGCCGCCGCTCATCGCGCCGCCCGCACCCTCGCCCGCCAGCGAGCCGAAACCGCCACCCTTCGGTAGTTGCGGCAGCCGCAGCCAGTCGAACCAGCCCTTGCGTTGCCTCGCCCGCGGTTCGGCGCGCATCTCGCTGTCGCGCGCCGCCCCTTGCTGCGCGGCAAGTTCCGTCGACGGCAGCGCCGCCATGATCTTCGCGCGCAGTTCGTCCGGCGCGCGGTAGTAATTGGCCGAGCGCACCGCGCCCTTCATTGCCCGCACCATCTCGCTTTCCCTCCGGCAGGCCTCGCAGCTTTCGATATGCCGCTGCACATCGCGCGATTGCGGCGGCGTGAGTTCGTGGTCCGCATTCGCATCGAGAAGCGGCCGTGCTTCGTTACAGTCCATCTGGCGCCTCCTGTGCGAGTCCGCCCGGCAACGCGCCGGGAGCGTGCGGCATCCAGCCGCTGTCGGTTCTACGTGGGGCCGCGCCCACGTGCCCCTGTGTCTGGGCCGACACGCGCATCGCGGGCCGTGCGCCCGGCACGTCGCCCGCCCCGTCCGGCGCACGGTGCGCCGAGCCTCCATCGCGCGCGCCGCCCTTCGATCGCGTGTTCCCCTTCGATTGCAGCGATGTCAGCACCGTTGCGAGCTTGCGCCGGCCGCGCGCGAGGCGCGACATCACGGTGCCTACGGGCAGATCCGCAATCGTCGCGATCTCGCGGTAGCTCAGCTCTTCGAGCTCACGCAGGATCAGCACCTCGCGGTATTCGACGGGCAGCTGTTCGAGCGCCTCGTGCACGAGCCGCGTATCTTCGTCGCGGATCATCAGCGCTTCGGGGTCGGGCGAACCCGTGCTCCAGCCTTCGAAGGACGCGTCGTCGAGGTTCTCGTCGAACTCGATCGTCGCGTTCACGCCGCCCGATCGCCTTCGCCATTCCGTGTACCACGTGCGCCGCACAATCGCGAGCAGCCAGGGCCGCGCGGTCTCGCCGTGAAATGTGTCGAAGAAACGGTAGGCGCGCATGAACGCGTCCTGCACGACGTCGTCGGCGTCGTGCCCATTGCCGCACAGCCAGCGCGCGAGGTTGTACGCAGCGTCGAGATGTGGCAGCGCCATCTGCTGAAAACGCAGACTGCGTGCCGCCTCGGCGCGTGCGTCGCCTTGCGCATGTTTTCCGGTCTCATCCACCGATCGCCTCCAGGCTTGCCCAGACTTCACGGCTGCAAAACCCATCTGCAATCCAGTTTATTCCCACTTTTTTCGCATCCTGCGAAAAATAAAGTTCGCGATCCGGGAATAGGAAGCACGGTGGCGCGGTATCGCAGACGAGTCCTTAACTCGCGAGGAGACCATGCAAACTACGCTCAAATGCCTGAAGCGGCGCGACTTCCTGAGACTTGCGGCAGTTGGCGGCGCGGCGTTCGCATCCGGATTGCCCGGTTTCAGCTATGGACGCGACGAAGATTTCTATTTCGTCCAGCTTTCGGATGCGCATTGGGGTTTCGAAGGACCCGGCGTGAACCCCGATCCGAAGGGCACGCTGCCGAAGGCGATTGCCGCCGTCAACGCGTTGCCGTCGCCGCCCGATTTCGTGATTTTCACGGGCGACCTGACGCACACCACCGACGACACCGCGCTGCGTCACGAACGCATGCGCCAGTTCCAGCAGATCATCGCGCAACTGAAGGTGAAGCCGCTCTATCTGATGCCAGGCGAACACGACGCGAGCCTCGATGCGGGCGCGGCGTACAAGGAGCACTTCGGCCAGACGCATTACACGTTCGATCACAAGGGCGTGCACTTCATCACGATCGACAACGTGTCGGACCCGGCTGGCCGCGTCGGCGAAGAGCAGATCGCGTGGCTCTCCACCGATATCGACAAACAGCCGCAGGATGCGCGCATCGTCGTCTTCACGCACCGGCCGCTATTCGATCTCGCGCCGCAGTGGGATTGGGCGACACGCGACGGCGCGCAGGTGATCGACGTGTTGAGCCGCCGCAGGAACGTGACGGTGTTTTATGGGCATATCCATCAGGAGCATCACATGGTAACGGGCAACATCGCGCATCATGCGGCGCGCTCGCTGATGTTTCCGTTGCCGGCTGCGATGTCGCAGAGCAAGAAGCTTCCTGTTCCGTGGGATGCGTCCGCGCCGTATCGCGGGCTGGGCTGGCGGCAGGTGGAAGTAGCAGGACCAACCGGCGCGCTCGCGCTCGAAGAGATGCAGATCAGGACGTCATAACGGGGAGATGTTCATGCAGAGCTTTGCTGTCAATCGACGACGTCTTTTTACGCTGACCGCGATGGGGGCTGTTCTGGCTGTTGCTGGACGGTTCGATGCGCACGCCGCTGAGCCTCGCGTTATCAAGGTCAATGCGCGTAAGTTTGTGTTCACGCCGAATCAGATCAAGCTCGCGCCGCATGAGAATGTGGTGTTTGAGCTGACCGCTCAGGACACTGTGATGGGGTTCTCGATTCCACAGTACAACGTGCGGGCTGATGTGCCGCCTGGTGCCACTGTTCGCGTGCCGGCGCAGGCTGGGGATGCGGGCACGGTTGATTTTCTCTGCGATATTTTTTGTGGGTCGGGGCATGAGACTATGAATGGGACTATTGTTGTTGGGTGAGGTTTGCTTTTTGTCTTGCGACGCTTTGTTTGGTTTGCTTGTGTTGTCGCTGGCATCCGCGGTTTGTTATCGGTGCTTCACGCGTTGCCCCTGTGCGGGGCGGCACCTACTTTTCTTTGCCGCGGCAAAGAAAAGTAGGCAAAAGAAAGCCGCTGAACACCGCTAATTCTTGTTCCTGCCTGAGGGCCCCCGACGGGTCCTCTCCTTCATGCGGCGCCGCTCTTCTCGACGCCCGTTGCCAACGCTCTTATTGAGCGCATCACCCGCTTCACACTCTCGCGTCGCCATTCGCGCGACCGCATTTCCTGCGTTCTATAGCGGCAAACTGTGTGTAGGCTGTCGCGGCGTACACGCACCACTCCGGACTGAAAAAAGCGATCGGTGTCGTAAGAGCGCTGAGGTGTGGAGTACTACGACCTACACACAGTTTGCCACCTGGGCGGCCGTGGCCATTCGCTGCCGCTGGCTGCGCTACGGGTGATTGAAGTGGGTGAGACGACTATTCGAAGCGTTGGCAGCGGGCGGTGACTGAGAAGTTGCCGTGTGAAGCGGAGGACCCGTTGGGGGCCCTCAGGCGGTGGTCAAGTACGGTCGGTGTTAGCCCGCTTTCTTTGCTTACTTTCTTTGCGGCGGCAAAGAAAGTAAGTGCCGCCCCGCACAGGGGCAACGCCTGAAGCACCAGTAACAAAACGCGGATGCCAGCGACAACACAAGCAAACCAAACAAAGCGTCGCAAGACAAAAACTACCCAGCATTAACCCAATAATCCGCCCGCGAATAAACCTCTTTCAGATAATCAATGAAATACCGCACCTTAGCGGGCACATACCGCTGCTGCGGATACACAGCCAGAATGTCGTAATCAGGCAGCGCATATTCATCAAGCACAGTTTCGAGTTCACCTCGAGCCAGTTGCTGATCGATCTCCCACGTCGAGCGCCAGCCGAGCCCTAGCCCTTCCGACACCCAGCGGTGCAGCAACTCGCCGTCGTTGCAATCGAGCGTCCCACCGACACGCACCGTCGTCAGCTTGCCATTGCGCCGGAAGTACCAGCCGCGGTTCTGCCCGCCCTGAAGATTGAACGCGAGGCAATTGTGAGCCGGCAGGTCCTCGAGCGTCTTCGGCTTGCCATGCTTGCGGAAATACTCAGGCGTCCCGCACACGACCCGCCGGTTGGTCGCCAGCTTCACCGCGACAAAGTTCGGATCCACCGCGCCGCCGATGCGAATCGACAGGTCATACCCTTCGCGCACCAGATCGACGACCCGGTCAGTCAGATTGAACGAAACCTGAAGTTCCGGCTTGTCCTTCAGAAATTCGGGCGCGAGCGGCGCAACATGCTTTCGCCCGAACGCGGCAGGCGCCGACACGATCAGATGGCCGTTCACCGACCGCCGCCCCGCCATCAGCTCGTTTTCCGCCTGATCCCATTCGCTGAGCAGCCCGCGGCACCGCTCGAGAAACGCTGCGCCCTCTTCGCTGACCACCAGCCGCCGCGTCGAGCGATACATCAATTTCACGCCAAGACGCTTTTCCAGCGCGTCGATCCGACGCCCCAGAATCACGGGCGACACGCCCTCTTCCAGCGCCGCGGACGCAAGGCTGCCCGCGTCAGCGACGCGCACGAACGTTTCTATCTGCTTGAAGCGGTCCATTTTTTGTCTCCTCAAGCCCGTGGCGCGGGCGTCTCCCCTCGTGCACGCCACCCGGCGCGCCAGCCGCATTCCATACTTTTTGTTTTGGAATAAGCGACCGTGAATGATCTTATCAAACCTTGGATGCAGTCTTAAAGTGTGTCTAACACCCATCCGCTTTACAGACTTCCAGGAGACATTCATGGCCAAGATGAGAGCCGTCGACGCAGCGGTGCTCGTGCTCGAAAAAGAAGGCATCGACACGGCTTTCGGCGTTCCCGGCGCCGCCATCAACCCGTTTTACTCGGCCATGCGCAAGGCAGGCAACATCAGTCACGTGCTGGCGCGCCACGTCGAAGGCGCATCGCACATGGCCGAAGGCTATACGCGTGCTTCGCCGGGCAACATCGGCGTGTGTATCGGCACGTCGGGCCCCGCCGGCACCGACATGATCACCGGTTTGTACTCGGCCCAGGCCGACTCCATTCCTATCCTCGCGATCACCGGCCAGGCGCCCCGCGCGCGTCTGTACAAGGAAGACTTCCAGGCCGTCGATATCGAATCGATCGCCAAGCCCGTCACGAAGTGGGCCGTTACGGTGCGTGAACCGGCTCTCGTGCCGCGCGTGTTCCAGCAGGCCTTCCATCTGATGCGCTCGGGCCGTCCGGGCCCTGTCCTGGTCGATCTGCCGATCGACGTGCAACTCGCCGAAATCGAGTTCGACATCGATACGTACGAGCCGCTGCCCATCTACAAGCCTGCTGCCACGCGCAAGCAGATCGAAGCCGCGCTCACGCTGCTCAACGATTCCGCGAAGCCGCTGATCGTCTCCGGTGGCGGCGTGCTCAACGCAGCCGCTGAAGACCTGCTCGTGCAGTTCGCCGAAACGATCGGCGTGCCGGTGATCCCGACGCTGATGTCGTGGGGCGCGATTCCCGACGATCACCCGCTGATGGCAGGCATGGTCGGCCTGCAGACGTCGCACCGTTACGGCAACGCGACGATGCTCGCCTCGGACTTCGTACTCGGCATCGGCAACCGCTGGGCGAACCGTCACACGGGCAGCGTCGAGGTCTACACGAAGGGCCGCAAGTTCGTGCACGTCGATATCGAACCGACGCAGATCGGCCGTGTGTTCGGCCCCGATCTCGGCATCGTGTCCGATGCGAAGAAGGCGCTCGAACTGTTCGTCGAAGTCGCAAAGGAATGGAAGGCTGCGGGCAAGCTGAAGGACCGCGGCGCATGGGTCGAAGAATGCCAGGCACGCAAGCGCACGCTGCAACGCAAGACGCACTTTGACAACGTGCCGATGAAGCCGCAGCGCGTGTACGAAGAGATGAACAAGGTGTTCGGCCGCGATACGTGCTACGTCAGCACGATTGGTCTGTCGCAGATCGCCGCCGCGCAGTTCCTGCACGTGTTCAAGGCGCGCAACTGGATCAACTGCGGCCAGGCAGGCCCGCTCGGCTGGACGATCCCTGCGGCACTCGGCGTGCGTGCGGCTGATCCGCAGCGCCCGATCGTCGCACTGTCGGGTGACTACGACTTCCAGTTCATGATCGAAGAACTGGCCGTGGGCGCGCAATTCAAGCTGCCGTATGTGCATGTGGTCGTCAACAACTCGTATCTCGGCCTGATTCGCCAGGCACAGCGCGCGTTCGACATGGACTTCTGCGTGCAACTCGCGTTCGACAACATCAACGCGCCGGAACTCGAAGGCTATGGCGTCGATCACGTGGCGGTTGCCGAAGGTCTGGGTTGCAAGGCGATCCGCGTGTTCAAGCCGGAAGAACTCAAGCCTGCGCTCGAAAAGGCGCAGTCGATGCTCTCCGAGTTCAACGTGCCCGTGATCGTCGAAGTGATTCTCGAGCGTGTGACGAACATCTCGATGGGCACCGAAATCGACGCGATCAACGAGTTCGAAGACCTCGCCGTGACGCGTGCCGATGCCCCGAGCGCCGTCAGCCTGCTCGATTAAGGCTGTATCTGCGGGACCCGCTTCATCCGGATGAATGCGTTCTCAACGAATCGCATTCATCCGCGTCACGCTGTTCAATTTGACCGACCAGAGAGAAAAAGCAACATGCCGAAATTTGCCGCGAATCTCACGATGCTGTTCAACGAAGTCCCGTTCCTCGACCGCTTCGCAGCGGCCGCCGACGCGGGCTTCAACGCCGTCGAATTTCTGTTCCCCTATCCGTACCAGATCGCCGAAGTGGCCGAACGTCTCGAGCAGAACAAGCTGAAGCTCGTCTTGCACAACCTGCCCGCAGGCAACTGGGAAGCAGGTGAACGCGGGATCGCTTCGCTGCCGGATCGCGTCGGCGAGTTCCAGGAAGGTGTCGGTCGCGCGATCGAATACGCGAAGGCCCTGAAGGTGCCGCAACTGAACTGCCTCGTCGGTATTCCAAAGGGCGTCGAGGCCGACAAGGCGCGTGCGACGATCGTCGACAACCTGCGCTTCGCCGCGGCTGCGTTGAAGAAAGAAGGCATCCGGTTGCTGGTCGAGCCGTGCAACTCGTACGACATTCCGGGCTTCGCGTTGAACCGCTCGTCGGAAGGACTCGATGTGATTCAGGCCGTCGGCTCCGACAACCTGTTCCTGCAATACGACATCTATCACATGCAACGGATGGAAGGCGAACTCGCCGCGACGATCAAGAAGAACTTCGCGCAGATCGCTCACATCCAGCTCGCCGACAACCCGGGCCGCAACGAGCCGGGGACGGGCGAAATCAACTATCCGTTCCTGTTCGATCTGCTCGATTCGCTCGGCTATCAGGGCTATATCGGCTGCGAGTACAAGCCGCGCACGACCACCGCTGAAGGCCTCGGCTGGCTGGAGAGCGTGGCGGGCGTCAAGCGCGCCGGCGTGTCGGCTTGAGCCTCGCAGCCCTCGCCTGATCGCAGCACACACGAGCACATTTCGAACCTTATTTTCTGGAGACTTACGTAATGGCAAAGATCGGTTTCATCGGCCTCGGCATCATGGGCGCGCACATGGCGCGCAACCTCATCAAGGGCGGCCACACGCTGTTCGTCAATGGCGCATACCCGGTGCCGGAAGATCTCGCCAAGACGACCACCGTGGTCGCCGATTCGACGGCTGTTGCGCAGACTGCCGACATCGTCATCATGATGGTGCCGGACACGCCCGACGTCGCGAACGTGCTGTTCGCCGATGACGGCGTCGCGAAGGGTCTCAGCAAGGGCAAGCTGGTGATCGACATGAGCTCGATCTCGCCGCTCGACACACAGGCGTTTGCGAAGAAGATCAACGAACTGGGCTGCGATTATCTGGACGCGCCTGTCTCCGGCGGCGAAGTCGGCGCACGCGAAGCGACGCTGACGATCATGGTCGGCGGCCCGCAGAAGTCGTTCGATATCGCCAAGCCGCTGTTCGAACTGATGGGCAAGAACATCTCGCTGATCGGCGACAACGGCGCGGGCCAGACCTGCAAGGTCGCGAACCAGATCATCGTTGCGCTGAACATCGAAGCGGTTGCCGAAGCGCTGCTGTTCGCGGCACGCTCGGGCGCCGATCCGGAGCGCGTTCGCAAGGCGCTGATGGGCGGTTTCGCGTCGTCGCGCATTCTCGAAGTGCACGGCGAGCGCATGACGAAGCGCACGTTCAACCCGGGCTTCCGGATCGAGTTGCACCAGAAGGATCTGAACCTCGCGCTCGACGGCGCACGCAAGCTGGGTATTGCCCTACCGCATACGGCGAGCGCGCAGCAATTGTTCAGCGTGTGCGCGGCGAATGGCGGCAAGGCCTGGGATCACTCGGCGATGGTTCGCGCGCTCGAGATCATGGCTAACTTCGAAGTGGCGCAAGCGCCGGCAGCAGATCAGAAGGCTGCTTGAGCGAGTCTGTTTTTACTTTAGTGCTGCCGCGTTGCTTGCGGTAGCGCACTGGTGGGGCGCCTGGTCCGGCGCGCGGCACGCATCGGATCGGGCAAATCAAGTCGCTCTGGGCTGAGAGCGACGAGTGGGGTCCGCAGCGGCACCCGGCGATGACGGGGAAGCCTTGGTCGGTCAGACGTTATCGTCGGGTGTCCTGCTGTCGGATTTTTTTGTTTTTTCTGCGAAGCCATTTTAGGTTTTGATTGCTTTTGTTGTCGCTGGCATCCGCGATTTGTCTTCGTGCTTCAGGCGTTGCCCCTGTGCGGCGCGGCAATTACTTTGCCTTGTCTCGCGACGCTGATTCGGCTTTTTTTGGTTTTGCGCTGGCATCCGCGTAGCGCCTACGCGGCGCATGCGTTGCCCCTGTGCGGGGCGGCACTTACTTTCTTTGCCGCCGCAAAGAAAGTAAGCAAAGAAAGCGGGCTAACACCGCCCGTTCTTGACCACCGCCTGAGGGCCCCCAACCGTTCCTCCGCTTCAAACGGCATTCTGCTATTCACTGCCCGTTGCCAACGCTTCGAATAGAAGCCTCACCCACTTCAATCACCCGTAGCGCCCCCAGCGGCAGCAAATGGTTACGGCCGCCCAGGTGGCAAACTGTGTGCAGGTCGTAGTCGTAGTGCCCCACACCTCATCGTTCTTACGACACCAATCCCGCTTTTCAGTCCGGAGTGAAGTGCATACGCCGCGAAAACCTACACACAGTTTGCCGCTATAGAACGCGGGCTATTTGATCGCGCTGGCGGCGACGCGGGAGTGTGAAGCGGGTGATGCGCCGATTTAAAGCGCTGGCAGCGGGCATTGAATGGCAGAACGCCGTTTGAAGCGGAGGACCCGTTGGGGGCCCTCAGGCGGTGGTCAAGAACGGGCGGTGTTCAGCGGCTTTCTTTTGCCTACTTTTCTTTGCCGCGGCAAAGAAAAGTAGGTGCCGCCCCGCACAGGGGCAACCCAGGCAAACCGATAACAAATCGCGGATGCCAGCGAAACCAAAAGCAAACCACCCCAAGCGTCGCAAGACAAAGAAAACGCTCACTTCAGGCTATGATAAAACGCCGCCAGATTAGCAATATCCTCATCAGACAGAGGCTTGGCAACCACTGACATCATGTCATTCTGCCTGACACCAGATTTAAAATCCTTCAACGCCTTGACGAGATAATCCTCATTCTGCCCTGCCAGATTAGGCGCTTCGGGAATCTTGGCGATGCCATCCATCCCATGACACGCCTGGCACTGAATCGCCTTCGCGCGCCCCTTCGCTACATCGGCTGCATTCGCCGGGCAGGCAAAACCTGCAACAGCGAACACAACCGCCAGCGGCATCAAAAAAAATCGCATCATTTCGAATAAGAGATCCGGTAAATAGCACCCGCATAGTCATCGGACACCAGCAACGACCCATCCTGCAACTGCTGCACATCGACAGGACGTCCCATGTACTCGCCATTCGGCGTCAGCCACCCCTCGGCAAACACCTCGGTCTCCCCGACCGAACCATCATCCTTGACAGGCGTGAACATGATCCGCGCGCCGATCGGCTTCGTGCGATTCCATGAGCCATGCTCGGCATCAAAGATGCCGCCCTGATACTTCTCAGGGAACATCTTGCCCGTATAGAACGACATGCCGAGGTCCGCCGCGTGCGCCGCGTACTCGACCATCGGGAACACCACGCCCGCCGGCGGTGTCTGGTCCTTGTACTCTTCCGTGCGCACATGGCCGCCGCCATACCACGGGAAGCCGAAGTTCGCGCCCGCCTTCGTCGCGTGATTCAGCTCGCCGGGCGGGATGTCGTCGCCCATGCCGTCCACCTGGTTGTCGGTGAACCACAGCGACTTGTCCTTCGGGTTGAAATCGAGGCCCACCGAATTGCGCACGCCATGCGCATACACTTCGCGGTTCTTGCCGTTCTGGTCGAGGCGGATAATGCCCGCGAGGCCGTTCTTGTCCAGATCGGCGAGCTTGTCCTTTGGCGGCACATTCCAGGGCTGGCCGAGCGCAATGTACAACTTCTTGTCGGGCCCGATGCGGCAATAGCGTGCGCCGTGATTGAAGCTCTCGAACTGCGTCGGGATCAGCTTGCCCTGCGGCACGACCACAGCGGCGGCTACGTCCGGCCCGCCCTCGCCGAAGAACTGCGCGGCAGGAAACGCCAACACGCGGTTCTGCTCGACGATATACAGCACGCCATCCGGCGAGAAACACACGGCATTGGGCACCTTGAACGTGACGGAACTCGCGAACTGGACCACGTCGTCGGCCACGCGCCGCTTGGTCCGGTCCGTCACCTGCCACACGCGATCCTTGCGCGTGCCGACGAATACCACGCCCGTCGACGGCTCGATCGCCATCGCGCGCGCCTCCGGCACCACCGCGTACAGCTCGATCTTGAAGCCCGGCGGCAGCTTGATCGCCTTCAGGTTCTCGCGCAGCGCGTCGGCGCGCGAGCCTGTCTGCTGCACGGTTTCGGCGGGTTTGGTGTTGCCCGTCGTCTTGAAGTTCGACAGCGTCTGCACGTTGTCCTGCGCGGCGTAAGCGGCGGGCAGAAACGCGAGCGCCGCGCCGACAGCCAGCGGCAAGAGCTTCAGGGATGCGTTCATCGGTGTGTCTCCTGTCATTCTGATGCGGTTTGTTGGACCTGCAACGACGGGTACTGGAAAGACATGAACGTGATTGGTGCAATCCGTGACGGCATCGCAAGCCGTTGCAAGTGCAACGGAACCCGCGTGCGATGCTTTCCGAAAGCTTGCCTGACTCGTTGCGCGTGCAGCGACAATCGTCCGGCTATTGACTGTTATAGACGATGTTCAGTCAAACGTCGGAACGAATGCCTGCCTCGCGTGATTCGCGTTGCAGGCTGTATAGCGAGGGAATGTGAGGAAACGGCGCGATATATCCGTGCGGAGTCATCGCGCCGTTGCTTGAAAAGGAAAGAATCAGTACGTATCGAAGACTTGCTGCAATGCAACCGGCGTCGTGTGACCCGCTGCGAGTGCGAGCATGAGCAACACCCGCGCCTTGTATGGGTTCAGTGCGCCTGCCGTGACGAAGCCGAGCGCATCGTCGGCGGCAGCGCCGTTGCGCATCACATGCCCCGAGCCGACACGCGACGAACGCACGATCGCCACGCCTTTCGATGCGGCTTCGGCGAGCGCGGCCTGCACCGTCGAGTGAATCGAGCCGTTGCCCGTGCCCGCGACGACGAGGCCCTTCACGCCCGCCGCAACGAGTGCGTCGACGGCCACACGCGACACGCCCGCATAGCTCGTCACCACTTCGACCACAGGCCATTGCGTGCCGATCGCATCAATCGAAAATGGCGTCGCCGTCGTATGCGGCCGCACGACGCTGCGTTGAAATTCGACGCGTCCATCCTGCACCCAGCCGAGCGCACCGATTTCCGGCGATTGAAACGCATCGACGGCATACGTGCTCGTCTTCACGACATCGCGCGCGCTGTGAATGCGATTGTTGAACGCAACCAGCACGCCCTGTCCTTTAGCTTTGGCGCTACCCGCAACGATCACCGCGTTCAGCAGATTCAGCGGGCCATCGGCGGAAAGCGCCGACGACGGCCGCATCGCCGCCGTCAGCACGACAGGCTTGTCGCTCTTCACAGTCAGATGCAGCAGATAAGCGGTTTCTTCGAGCGTATCGGTGCCATGCGTGATGACGACGCCGTCGACTTCATCGGAAGCCAGCAGCGTGTTGACGCGCTGCGCAAGCGTGGTCCACAGCGCGAGCGCCATGTCCTTGCTGTCGACGCTCGCGACCTGTTCGGCCTGCACGTTCGCCACGGCAGCCAGCGACGGCACGGCCGCGAGCAACTGCCCGACGCCGACGACGCCCGCCTGATAGCCGGAAGTATTGGTCGCATCGGGCGCCGCGCCCGCGATCGTGCCGCCTGTGGCGAGCACGGCAAGGCGCGGCAAGGCGCGCGATGCAGAGGAAGGAGTGGAAGTATTCATGGCGGCGATTGTAAGCGATGCACGCCCGGCCGCCATCGATGAAAACGCGAGCCTCTACATGAGACTCGCGTGCAAAAGCCCTGCTATCAAGCCGCTTCGCGCAACTGGCTCGCGATATCCGCTTCATGCAGTTGCGGCGCGAACATTTCGATCAGCCGGTACGCATACGCGCGCAGGAACGCGCCCTTGCGCAAGCCGACGCGCGTCGTGCTCGCTTCGAACAGATGCTGCGTATCGAGCGCAACGAGTTCCGTGTCGCGCTTCGGATCGAACGCCATCGCCGCGACGATGCCAATGCCCATGCCGAGTTCGACATAGGTCTTGATCACGTCGGCATCGATTGCGGTGAGCACGACATCGGGCAGCGCGCCCGCCTTCGCGAACGCCTGGTCGATATGCGAGCGGCCCGTGAAGTCCTGGTCGTACGTGACGATCGGGTATTCGCCGATCTCTTCGAGCGTCAGGTTCTCGCGGCCAACGAGCGGATGCCCCTTCGGCACCACCACGACGTGATGCCACGAATAGCACGGGAACGTCACGATGTCGGGATACCGGTCGAGCGCTTCCGTCGAGATGCCGATATCCGCCTCGCCGTTGATGATCATCTGCGCGATCTGCTGCGGATTACCCTGGCGCAGCGCAAGATGCACCTTCGGATAGACCTCGGTGAACTGACGCACCACCTTCGGCAGCGCATAGCGTGCCTGCGTGTGCGTGGTCGCGACGACGAGGTGGCCATTGTCCTGATCGGCATACTGGCGCGCGACGCGGCGCAGATTCTCCGCATCGAGCAGCATGCGCTCGATCAGCTGATGCACAGCCTTGCCGGGCTCCGTGAGACCCGTCAGGCGCTTGCCGCGTCGAATGAAAATATCGACGCCCAGTTCGTCCTCGAGATCCTTGATCTGTTTGGAAACGCCCGACTGCGACGTGTACAGCACGTTCGCCACTTCCGTCAGGTTCATGTTTTGCCGTACGGCTTCGCGCACGAAGCGCAACTGCTGGAAATTCATATCGATGTCTCCGGTTCGTCCAGAGTAGGTTTGTTGTTCAATGCCCTGCTTGCGCCCTGTTAGACAGGCTCAGTGTGCGGGGAAAACGCGCAGCGCGCGCGGCACGGCCGTCACGCCATCGCCGACGGCCAGCTGCAACTCGCGCCATGCTTCACGATCCAGTTCCGCTTCGAGTACATGCCCTGCATTGCCTTCGAGTTCGACACGCACCGAGCCGCCGAGCGTCACCACGCGCCGCACGCCGACCACGATGCCATCGCGATGACCCGACGCCTGCGGATACAGCACGAGATCGTGCGGACGCACGTAGGCGAAGGCTGGGCCCTGGAAGTTGGCTTCGATTGCGATCGGCTGTGCCGCGCCGTCGACCACGAAGCCCGTGCCGTCGACACTTCCATGCAGACGGTTCGCCGCGCCGAGAAACTCGTACACGAACGATGTTTGCGGATGGTCGTACACGTCCTGCGGGCTGCCCACCTGCTCGACGTGCCCGTGATTTAGCACGACGATGCGGTCTGCCACTTCGAGCGCTTCTTCCTGGTCATGCGTGACGAAGATCGTCGAGATATGCAGATCGTCGTGCAGACGGCGCAGCCAGCTGCGCAGTTCCTTGCGGACCTTCGCGTCGAGTGCGCCGAACGGCTCGTCGAGCAGCAGCACTTTCGGCTCGACAGCAAGCGCACGCGCCAGCGCAATACGTTGCCGCTGACCGCCCGACAGTTCCGACGGATAACGCTGCGCGAGCCAGTCGAGTTGCACGAGCTTCAGCAGTTCATGCACCTTCTCGCGGATCACTGCCTCCGACGGACGCTCCTTGCGCGGCTTCACACGCAGCCCGAACGCGACGTTCTCGAACACCGTCATGTGGCGGAACAGCGCGTAATGCTGGAACACGAAGCCGACGTTGCGCTCGCGCGCACCCACTTCCGCGACATCCTGGCCTTGCAGCACGACCTGGCCGGCATCCGCGTATTCGAGGCCCGCGATCACGCGCAGCAGCGTGGTCTTGCCACAGCCCGACGGTCCAAGCAGCGCGACGAGTTCGCCCGGCGGGAAATCGAGCGAGACGTTGTCGAGCGCGGTGAAATCGCCAAAGCGTTTTTGCAGATTGCGTACGGTGATACCCATCTTTGACAACTCTCCTTACTGAACCGATTGTGCTGCGGTGTTCGCCGTCTGCGCGGACGGCTTGCTGACGGGACCGGCATGCGCGGGCACATCGCGCGCGCTCGCCAGTTCCGCCGACATATGGCGCTCGGCGAGCAGCTTCAGGCCGAGCGTGACGAGCGCGAGCAACGCGAGCACCGACGCCACGGCGAAGGCCGCCGAGAAGTTGTATTCGTTATAGAGAATTTCCACGTGCAGCGGCATCGTGTCCGTCTGCCCGCGAATATGGCCCGACACCACCGACACCGCACCAAATTCGCCCATCGCCCGCGCGTTACACAGGATCACGCCATACAGCAGGCCCCATTTCACGTTCGGCAGCGTGACGCGCCGGAAAATCTGCCAGCCGGATGCGCCGAGCACGTGCGCAGCTTCTTCTTCGTCGTTGCCTTGCGCCTGCATCAGCGGAATCAGTTCACGTGCAACGAAAGGGAACGTGACGAAGATCGTCGCGAGCACGATGCCAGGTACCGCGAAAATGATCTGCACGTTGTGATCGGCGAGCCACGGGCCGAACCAGCCTTGTGCGCCGAACATCAGCACGTAGATCAGGCCGGAAATCACGGGCGAAACAGAAAACGGCAGGTCGATCAGCGTCGTCAACAAAGCCTTGCCGCGGAACTCGAACTTCGCGATACACCACGACGCGACCAGCCCGAACACGAGATTGAGCGGCACGGCGATCACAGCCGTCAGCAACGTGAGCTTGATTGCGGAGACGGCATCGGGATCGGCGAGCGACTCGAAGTAGTACGCCACGCCCTTGCTGAACGCCTGATAGAACACGGCGACGAGCGGCAGCACGAGAAACAGCGCCAGAAACAGCAGCGCAATGCCCGTCAGGACCCAACGCACAAGGCGCGGCTCCGTCACGGGATCGGGCCGGCGCGCGGCGTTTGCGCTTTTCGCCGACGACTGCGACAGCAGCACGGAATCCTGGCTCATTGCGCACCTCCCGTCAGTGCGGCGGCGGGCGCGGCCGTCGGTGCCGTACGTCCGCGGCTCGTGCGCCGCTGCAGATACCACTGCAGCGTGTTGATCAACAGCAGCATCACGAACGACACGACGAGCATCACGACGGCCAGCGCAGTCGCGCCTGCGTAGTCGTATTGCTCGAGCTTCGTGATGATGAGCAGCGACGTGATTTCGGACTTCATCGGCACATTGCCCGCGATAAAGATCACCGAACCGTATTCGCCCAGTGCGCGCGCGAACGCCAGCGCAAAGCCCGTCAGCAGCGCGGGAAACACCGCGGGAAACACGACGCGGCGGAACGTCAGCCAGCGCGATGCGCCCAGGCACGCAGCTGCTTCCTCCTGCTCGCGCTCGAATTCTTCGAGCACGGGCTGCACTGTGCGCACGACGAACGGCAAGCCGATAAATGTCAGCGCAACCAGTACGCCCACCGGCGTAAAAGCGATCTTGATACCGAGTGGTTCGAGAAACTGCCCGACCCAGCCGTTGCCCGAATAGATCGCCGCGAGCGAGATACCTGCGACGGAAGTCGGCAGCGCGAACGGCAGATCGACGACGGCATCGACGATACGCTTGAACGGAAACTTGTAGCGCACCAGCACCCACGCCACCAGAAAGCCGAACACCGCATTGATCAGCGCGCCGCCGAGCGCCGAAAAGAACGTCAGCCGGTACGACGCCAGCACGCGCGGCGACGAAACGGCACGCACGAACTGGCTCCAGTCCAGCGTGGCCGTCTTCAGAAAAGTGGACGCGAGCGGAATCAGCACCACGAGGCTCAGATACGCCACCGTGATGCCGAGTGTCAGGCCGAATCCGGGGATCGCGCTCGGCTTTCGAAAGGTCAACGTCGTCATGCGAAAAGCTCGTTCAGGTTATTCATTACAATGCGCGCGCCGCCGCACCATTGCCGAAAGCGCGCCCGTGGGCGCGCCTTGCTCAGTAGCCGGTGAGTCGTATCACTGCGGCTGGTAAATCGAATCGAACACGCCGCCATCGGCAAAGTGCGTCTTCTGCGCGTTCGTCCAGCCGCCGAACGAGTCGTCGACCGTGTACAGCTTCAGCTTCGGAAACTTCTCGGTCAGCGCAGCAGGCACCTTGGTCGAACGCGGACGGTAGAAGTTCTTCGCGGCGATCTCCTGGCCCTCTTCGCTGTAGAGGAAGTTCAGGTAGGCATCGGCGAGCTTGCGGGTACCGTGCTTGTCGACCACCTTGTCGACCACGGCGACGGGCGGCTCGGCCAGAATGCTCGCCGACGGCACCACGATCTCGAACTTGTCCGTGCCGAATTCCTTCACCGACAGGAACGCCTCGTTTTCCCATGCGATCAGCACGTCGCCGATACCGCGCTGCACGAAACTCGTCGTCGCGCCGCGCGCGCCGGAGTCGAGCACGCCTGCATTCTTGTAGAGCTTGCCGACGAAGTCCTTCGCCTTCTGGTCGTTGCCGCCCGGCAGATGCGCCGCGTAAGCCCACGCCGCCAGATAGTTCCAGCGCGCGCCGCCCGACGTCTTCGGATTCGGCGTCACGATCGACACGCCCGGCTTCACGAGATCGTCCCAGTCCTTGATGTGCTTCGGGTTGCCCTTGCGCACGAGGAACACGATCGTCGACGTGTACGGCGATGCGTTGTCGGGCAGGCGCTTCTGCCAGTTCTTGTCGACGAGGCCCTTGTTGGCGAGCGCGTCGATGTCATAAGCGAGCGCGAGCGTCACGACGTCGGCCTGCAGGCCGTCGAGCACCGAGCGCGCCTGCGCGCCCGAGCCGCCGTGCGACTGCTTGAAGGTGATCGACTCGCCCGTCTTCGCCTTCCATTCCTTGCCGAACGCCTGGTTGACGTCCTGATACAGCTCGCGGGTCGGATCGTACGAGACGTTCAACAGCGTGGTATCCGCGTGCGCCTGAGCGATCATGCCGAGCGCCGATGCCGCGCCGAGCGCGAGTGCCGCGACGAACCGCTTCGCGCTGCCGCGCTTTGCCTGCTGTGCTCCTGCCAACCCCGTGATCCGAATGCCCATCGACTTCTCCGTCTTGTTGGTGTGACTGCCTGTTATCCGCTGATTGCCGTGTTTCGCTGCTACGCAAGCGGCAAGCGCCTCTCGCGCTGCGTGTACGTTGCTGTTGCATCAGTGGAAGCCAGTCTATCCAGGGGGCTTCATCATTAAAAATAATGTTTCTTCATTTTTTAATACGCAATAGTGGTAAAGGAATGGTTTTCGTCCGTGCACGCGTCTATCACGCCGTTTCAGCGTCGGCTTTCGACGCTCACACGACACCCGACGCGACGAACTTAAAGTAAAGCTTGAAATGCGCCGAATACTGTATAAAAATACAGTCACCTGTCTATCCATACAGTGGCGCTATGACCAAACTCACCGCACGTCAGCAACAGGTTTTCGATCTCGTCCGTCGCGCCATCGAGCGCACGGGCTTCCCGCCCACGCGGGCCGAGATTGCAGCCGAACTCGGTTTCAGCTCGGCCAACTCGGCGGAAGAACACCTGCGGGCGCTGGCGCGCAAGGGCGTAATCGAGCTGGCTGCGGGCGCGTCGCGCGGCATCCGGCTGCTGGCTGGCCAGGACGATGCCCCGCACCAGTTCACGCTGCCGCACGCCAGCATCATGCAGCTGTCGCTGCCACTCGTCGGCCGCGTCGCAGCCGGTAGCCCGATCCTCGCGCAGGAACATATCTCGCAGACTTATACGTGCGACCCGTCGCTGTTCTCGAGCAAGCCCGACTACCTGCTGAAGGTGCGCGGCCTGTCGATGCGCGACGCGGGCATCTTCGACGGCGACCTGCTCGCCGTGCAGAAGAAGAGCGAAGCGAAAGACGGCCAGATCATCATCGCGCGTCTGGGCGACGACGTGACCGTGAAGCGCCTGAAGCGGCGGCCGAACGGCATCGAACTGATCGCCGAGAACCCTGATTACGAAAACATTTTTGTTCAGGCCGGCAGCGCGGAGTTCGCGCTGGAAGGCATCGCGGTCGGGCTGATCCGGCCGACCGAATTCTAATTAGCTGAACACTGTCTGGAGAAACTCATGGAACGCCTTGCCCGCTTGCTGCCCTTTCGCCAGTTCGGTCGTCTGCGCCATCTGCGCGAGCTTGTCCCTTGTGGTTCGCTGACGGCGCTTGCGTCGAATGTCGCGGACCGCACGGCATCGCTGTTCGATGAAGAACCCCAGGCGCTGCCGTCTGCGCAGCCGGCGTTCGCGCGGGTGTCGCTGAATTCGGCGCTCAATGCAGAGCCGGCGCGCCGTGCGCCCGTGCGTGTTTATCACGGCTCGTCGCGGCTGATCATGGTCGGCACGGTGGACGCTGTCTGCAATATGATCGATCGCGCGATTGCCGAGCAAGGCGATCAACTGGCCAAGCAGGCTGCGTAAGCGCGCCCTTGCCGCGTGCGTTCAAGCGCGGAAACGCTTGCTTGCAAACTCGCGGGATCGTTTCAGCACCGATCGGGTCCACATCTGATCGATACTGAAATGGAGCACTCCGCACAATGGCAGGTTTGGTAAGAATGAGAGGCCGGGTTGGCCGGCCGCTTCTGATCGCGTTGATCGTGATCGTCGTCGTGGCTGCGCTGGGTTATGCGTATGCATCGCCGTATATCGCGCTTCAGCGGCTCAAACGCGCCGCCGATTCGCGCGATGTCGCAACGGTCAACGAATATGTCGATTACCCGGCGCTGCGTGACAGTCTGAAGATGCAGGTCACCGGACTGCTGACGCGCAGACTCGATGTGCAGCACAACGGCAATCCGCTGGCTGCCATTGGCGCGATGATCGGTGTTGCGTTGATTGGTCCGCTCGTCGATGCGTACGCGACGCCGGATGGTGTGGCTGCGCTACTCAACGGTATGCCGCCGCGCGGTGAGCCGGGCGAGCGCCCGCCTTCACCGCCCGCTGCGGACAAACCCGCTGACGGCACACCCCAGGCACCTGCGCCAGGTTCGAACCAGGCTAACGCAGACAGCAAGGCGCCGCCACAACCGCCGCAAACCACAGCGGGTTACCGTGGCGTGAACGAGTTCGCCGTCAGCTATCAGCACGGTGTCGGCGACACACGCTATTCAGCAATCTTCCGCCGTCAGGGGCTTTTCACGTGGAAGCTGTCAGCCGTCGATCTGAACGGCTGACGCATCGTCAAACGAGTATCACGACATCACGGCCGCTTCACGCGGCCGCTTGTTCTTCTTCAGCCGCCGACGAGCACGCAACCAGAATGCTGCACGACACGCGGTCCAGCAGCGGCGTGTTGCCCGCACCCATCCACCAGCGCGACAAACCCGTGCGGCAACGATGCCCGACCACCACGAGATCGGCATGCAGTTCGTTCGCCAGCGACGCAATTTCGTCGATGGGATGCCCGAACGCGAAATGCCCGGTCGCTCTCACGCCGCGCTCCGTAAGCCAGTCGACGCCTTCCTGCAGGATTTCTCGCGCCGTCTTTTCGAAGCTGCCGCACGCAACGTCGGTCAGCAGGCCCGCGCTTTGCGCGATGCTCGAGCGCATATCGACTACCGAGAGCAAATGCGTCTCGGCGCCCAGATCGAGCGCCAGATTCGCGCCGCAACGCAATGCCTTGCGGCCTTCGCGCGAGCCGTCATAGCACAGCAGAATTTTGTTGTAGCTCGCCATTTCGCTTCCCCCTTCCCCCGCGACCATCGCGGTCTCGCTTGAATCATGGTGCGCCGCAATTCCACATGCAAGGGATGGAAAACGCTAAGTGCGGTGGACCGCTCAGTCAGGCATGACGCAGCGCAAGATCGTGCATGCAATCCGCCAGCGTTGCGCATTCACGCGCCAAACGCGGTACACGCGATGCCCTAAAATAGGCAGCCGCCACGCGTTTTGCACCAGCCACGCACATATTCACGGAGCATTCACCTTCGTATGTCAGAAGCTGCAATCGAATTTCATCAGGTCGAAAAGCGTTACGGCGACAAAATCGTCGTCGATGGCTTGTCGTTTCATGTGCGCGCGGGCGAATGTTTCGGACTGCTCGGTCCAAATGGCGCGGGCAAGACCACCACGCTGCGCATGCTGCTCGGCATTGCCGCACCCGACGCGGGCAGCATCCGTCTCTGCGGCGAACCGATTCCAGTGCGTTCGCGTTTCGCGCGGGCGCGCGTCGGCGTGGTGCCGCAGTTCGACAATCTCGATCCCGATTTCACCGTCCGCGAAAACCTGCTGGTGTTTGGCCGTTACTTCGGCATGTCGGCGGCGCAGTGCCGTGCGATGGTGCCTGAACTGCTCGAATTCGCGCGTCTCGAGAGCAAGGCGGATGCGCGCGTCGGCGAACTGTCGGGCGGGATGAAGCGGCGTCTCACGCTGGCGCGCGCGCTGATCAACGATCCGGACGTGCTGATCATGGACGAGCCCACCACGGGCCTCGATCCGCAGGCACGTCATCTGATCTGGGAACGGCTGCGCTCGCTGCTCGCGCGCGGCAAGACCATTCTGCTGACCACGCACTTCATGGAGGAAGCGGAGCGTCTGTGTCACCGGCTGTGCGTGATCGAAGAGGGACGCAAGATTGCGGAAGGCGCGCCGAATGAATTGATCGCTTCGGAAATTGGCTGCGACGTGATCGAGGTGTTCGGCCCCGACCCCGTCGCGCTGCGTGACGAACTGGCGCCGCTGTCGGTGCGCACGGAGATCAGCGGCGAGACGCTGTTCTGTTACGTCGACGATCCGCAACCGGTTCACGCGCGGCTCAAGCAGCGCGCGGGACTGCGCTATCTGCACCGGCCCGCGAATCTCGAAGACGTGTTCCTGCGGCTCACGGGCCGTGAAATGCAGGACTGACGAACAAACGCGATCGAACAATCACACCATCAGGCACACAGCACAATGGACGCACGCACCTACGACACGCCCGAACCCGCTGCGATGCGCGAGCGCTTCGCAGCGCTGCCCGCGAACGCCGTCAACTGGATCGCCGTCTGGCGGCGCAACTATCTGGTGTGGCGCAAGCTCGCGCTCGCGTCGATGTTCGGCAATCTCGCCGATCCGATGATCTATCTGTTCGGTCTCGGCTTTGGTCTCGGACTGATGGTCGGACACGTCGATGGCGTGTCCTACATATCGTTCCTCGCGGCGGGCACGGTGGCATCGAGCGTGATGATGTCGGCGAGCTTCGAATCGATGTATTCGGGCTTCTCCCGCATGCACGTGCAGCGCACGTGGGAAGCGATCATGCACACGCCGCTCACGCTCGGCGACATCGTGCTCGGTGAAGTCGTGTGGGCGGGCAGCAAGGCCGTACTGTCGGGTGTCGCGATCATGCTGGTCGCGGGCGCGCTCGGCTACGCGAGCTTTCCGTCGATGCTCATTGCGCTGCCCGTGATCGTGCTGGCGGGAATGGCGTTCGCGGCCACGGCGATGATCGTGACGGCGCTCGCGCCCTCGTACGATTTCTTCATGTTCTATCAGACGCTGGTACTCACGCCGATGCTGCTGCTTTCAGGCGTGTTCTTTCCGCTGTCGCAACTGCCGCCCGCAGCGCAACTCGCCGCGCAACTGCTGCCGCTCGCGCACGCGGTGGATCTGATCCGTCCAGCAATGCTCGACCGCCCGATCGACGATGCCGCGCTGCACGTGGCCGTTCTTGTCGCGTACGTAGTCGTGCCGTTTTGTGTGTCGGCCGTACTGTTTCGCCGGCGCATGATGCGCTAAGGGCGCCGCGGCGCATCGTGCGATGCGCGGCGACGCCCCCGGATTGATCGAATCAGATCACTCTTCGTCGTCGGACCAGGGCACGTCGACGTCCGAGATGAACTCGACCGTCGCGAACGGTCCGCCTTCCTGACGGCCGATCTTGCCGTCCGCGCGATGCCATTCGACGCGAAAGATCGTGCCGGGGTCGTCGGAGCGCAAGCGGATCGAGCGCAGTTCTTCCGGGTCGGCTTCCTCGACCGGGCCATCCAGCGACACGAGCAGCGCCTGCGGCCACACGCCTTCGACGGGATCGTAAATGCGGTCGCCGTCGGGAATCGACGTGTGCGCTTCGACGCCGATCGTCGCCGATGCATCGACGATCATCTTGCCCAATGCGCGCAGCACGGCGGTTGCGCGCGCCGAATTGGCCTGACGGATAGCGAGATCGCCGCGCGTCAGCGCCTGCTCGAGTTTCGGATTGGTCTTTTGTTGGGCCATGCGATGTCCTGAGTTAACTGTTTGGCGCTTGCGCGCCGTTTGTGCAGCTGAATGCGTATTGCGCGGTGCCTGCTGTCGCGCCGGGTTCGGTGTCGGCAGCATGAACGGGCGCCATCGTAGCATTTGCGTTCATCCGACTGCGCCTTGCAGTGCAACAAGTCCGCTTCACGAGCGGGCCGGCAACACGTCAGATCGCCCGCTTGCCTCCCCAGTTTAGGACGAGATTGCGTGGCGCGACGCCATGTTTTATTACGCGCGCTTGCTCAAAAGCCGAGCGCCACCGCCAGCAATCCCGCCAGCACGCCGAATGCGACGACGCCGACTGCCACGAGCGTCAGCACGCGCGGGCGGAACGAACGCGCGAGCATCGCGAGCGACGGCACGCTGATGGGCGGCAGCGTCATCAGCAGCGCGCCCGCCGGACCGACGCCCATGCCGAGCGACAGCATCGCCTGAATGATGGGCACCTCGCCCGCCGTCGGGATCACGAACAGCATGCCGGCGACCGCCAGCGCGACGATCCACACCAGTTCATTGCCGATCTCCGGACCGACCTGCGGAAAGAGCCACGCGCGCGCCGCGCCGAGCAGCAGAACCAGCACGATGTATTCCGGCACGAGGCGCACGGCCATCCGTACAAAGATCGACAGCCAGCGCGCGAATGGGTTCTCGTCGCGCTGTTCGCCGATCAGTTCGACAAGGCGCGTATCGGCTGCCTGCGCTTCCGCCGGCGTGACGAGCCGGTTCACCAGATACCCGAGGCCGAACACCATCGCCACGCCGAGCACGAGCCGCAGCCCCGCCCAGTGCCAGCCGAGCACGAAGCCCATGAACACGAGCGTCGCCGGATTGAGCACCGAGTTGCCGAGCCAAAACGCAATCGCGCCGCCCGGCGAAGCCTGCCGTGCGCGCAGCCCGGCGACCACTGGGGCCGCGCAGCAGGTGCACATCATCCCCGGCAGCGCGAGCAGGCCGCCCGCCGCGACGCTGCCGAAACCCGTCTTGCCGAGCAGACGCGCGACCCAGTGTGCGGGCAGCAACGCCTGAACGGCCGAGCCGAGCAGCAGGCCGAGCACCATTGCCTGCCAGATCGCCTTGCCGTATGCGAGCGCGTAGGCCAGCGCCGCACTCCACGACGGCGCGGGCGCACTCGACGCCTTGCCCATCAGGATCGACGTGCCGATCGAATGCGTCGATGCCGCCGTGAACGCGCGGTTGTAGTACGGAAACCATTTGACATAGAAAAGCCCCACGATGGCGAGCAGTACGAAAATCGGCCAGGTCGAGGCGGCGGACGAGGAAGCGGAACGCGTGGTGTTCATCGTCGTGGGGTCGGTCGTTGTGTTGTTGGCGACGGCCGCGCGTGCGGTGTGCGCAGCGTTCACGCGCGACGGCACGCAGGCATCGGCGCGCGGCAACGCCCACTGTACACGGATCAGCGTGGATCGTAAAAAGTAGGGCCGAAAGCGGCTGGAGCGTGCGCTTTCGCAATTGGAGGCGGGTCGTGCGTCGATCGAAACCAAATGCTCGCCGCCCGCGCGCCGCGACATGACTGTCGCGGCGCGCTGCGCTCAGGGCGCGGGATTGGGCTGCAGTTCGTGCAGCGCGTCGATCTCAGCGAGCACTTCCGGCGACAGCTTCACCTTGGCGCTGGCGATGTTCTCTTTCAGTTGATCGAGCGAGGTCGCGCCGATCAGATTGCTCGTCACGAACGGACGGCTGTTGACGAAGGCCAGCGCGAACTGTGCGGGCGACAGACCGTGACGCTTCGCGAGTTCGACGTAACGGGTGATCGCCTGCACGGATTGCGGCTTGCTATAGCGCTGAAAGCGTTCGAACAGCGTGATGCGCGCGCCTGCTGGACGCGCGCCGCCTTCGTACTTGCCCGACAGCCAGCCGAACGCGAGCGGCGAATACGCGAGCAGACCAACATGCTCGCGATGCGTGAATTCGGACAGCCCGACTTCGAACGTACGGTTCACGAGACTGTACGGATTCTGGATCGACACGATGCGCGGCAAGCCGAGCTTCTCCGACGCGCGCAGAAACTGCGCGACGCCCCACGGCGTTTCATTCGACACGCCGATATGACGCACCTTGCCTTCCTTCACGAATTCCGCGAGCACGCTGAGCGTCTCTTCGATAGGCACGGTGTACGCATCATCGATCCACGGATACGCGGAACGGCCGAACGTCATCGTGCTGCGATCGGGCCAGTGCAACTGGTACAGATCGACGTAATCCGTCTGCAGACGCTTGAGGCTGTCGTTCAGCGCCTCAGTGAGATTCTTGCGATCGAACTGGTTGCCCTCGCCGCGAATGTGACGCGGGTTGTGCGGCTGACGCGCGGGACCGGCAATCTTGGTCGCGAGCACGATCTTGTCGCGCATTGCACGGTTCTGCGCGATCCACGTGCCGATGTAGCGCTCCGTCGAGCCCTGCGTTTCCGGGCGCGGCGGCACCGGGTACATCTCGGCGGCATCGATCAGCGTGACGCCCTGGTCGAGCGCATAAGCAATCTGCTCGTGCGCTTCGCGCTCCGTGTTCTGCTCGCCCCACGTCATCGTGCCGAGACCGATCAGGCTGACCTGCACATCCGTATCGCCGAGTCTGCGGTATTCCATCTGTTGGTTCCTGTTCGTGTTTTTACGAGTGATACATCGCCAGACGACGAAATTACCACGTCCGCGGCGAACGCGTGCGTGGCTAGAATATCGGCTGGCCGCGCGGGTTTCGATGCGCTTACAACCTTTCCGGAGAGTCATGTCGATGTCAGATACGCCGTCCACATCAGCCGGTCCTTCGAGCGGACGGCAGTCGCTGATCGTGACGCTGGTGGCCGCGGCGTTTTTCATGGAGAACCTCGACGGCACGATCATCGCGACGGCCTTGCCGCAGATGGCGCATTCGTTCGGCGTGCATGCCGTCGATCTGTCGATCGGCATCACGTCGTATCTGCTGACGCTCGCCGTGTTCATCCCCATCAGCGGCTGGGCCGCCGACCGCTTCGGCGTGCGCAATGTGTTCACCGCGGCGCTGGCCGTGTTCACGGCGTCGTCCGTCGTGTGCGGGATGACGGACGGGCTCGTCGCGTTCACGGCTGCGCGCATCGTGCAAGGAATCGGCGGCGCGATGATGGTGCCCGTCGGACGCCTTGCCGTGCTGCGCGCGACGCCCAAAGACGATCTGATGCGCGCAATTTCGATCATCACGTGGCCGGGGCTGGTTGCGCCGGTGATCGGTCCGCCGCTTGGCGGCTTCATTACGACGTATTCGTCGTGGCGCTGGATCTTCTATCTGAATCTGCCGCTCGGTCTCCTCGGGATCGTGCTCGCGTGGCGCTTCATCGCCGCGGAAACGGAAACGCACAAGCGTCCGTTCGACGGCATCGGCTTCGCGCTGTGCGGTATCGCGGGCACGGCCATCATGTATGCGATGGAACTGCTCGGCCGCTCGGATGCGCCGTGGCGCGAAGCGCTCGCGTTTCTCGCAGGCGGTGTGGTCGCAGGCGTCGGCGCCCTCTTTCATTTGCGGCGCAGCGCGCATCCTGTGGTCGATCTGTCGGCGTTTCGCCTGAGGACATTTGCCGTGGCGATGGGCGGCGGATCGCTCTTTCGCGTGTCGATCAGCGCTGTGCCGTTTCTGCTGCCGCTAATGTTTCAGCTCGGCTTCGGCATGAACGCGTTTCACTCGGGGCTGCTGACGCTTATCGTGTTCGCCGGCAATCTGTCGATGAAGCTCGTCACGACACCTGTCATGCGGCGCTTCGGCTTTCGTCCCGTGTTGCTCGTGAATGGCGCGCTCGCGGCGCTGAGCATCGCGGCGATGAGCCTGCTGACCGCGGGCACGCCGCTTGTGCTGACCGCCATCGTGCTGTTTGCGAGCGGCCTGTCGCGTTCGTTGCAGTTCACTGCCGTCAACACGCTCGCCTTCGCCGATGTGCCGAAGCCGCAGATGAGCGGCGCGTCGACGTTATCGAGTACGCTGTCGCAAATGACGATGGGCATGGGCGTCGCGCTCGGTGCCATCGCGCTGCGGGTCGCTGCGTGGCTGCATGGGCATGATGCGCAGTCGGTGACGCCCGCGGATTTCAGCGTCGCGTTTCTGCTCGTGGCGGCTGTCGGGCTGGTGGCGATTCTCGATGTGTTTGGGCTCGCGCGCGATGCGGGTGCGCATGTAAGCGGGCATCGCCAGCGAGGACGGGTTTGAGCGGCGTGGTGATTTCTCTGGATGGTTTGCGTTGAGATGAATGTCGAACAGTTTGAATTGCTCGTGACGCGCACGATGCCCTTCGGCAAGTACAAAGGGCGCGTGATCGCCGATCTGCCGGGACACTACCTGAACTGGTTTGCGCGTGAAGGATTTCCGCCGGGAGAGATCGGCAGGTTGCTCGCGTTGATGCACGAGATCGATCACAACGGCTTGAAGGATATCCTCAAGCCTTTGCGGAAGGGATGAGGCGCGCTTGATTCGACGCGTGCGTTCGATGCTTCGAACGTCGCGTTGTCCTGAAGGACAAAACAAAAACGGCACTGTGATTACTCACAATGCCGTTCTTGAATTCTTTGGGGTGGCTGATGGGACTCGAACCCACGACGACAGGAATCACAATCCTGGACTCTACCAACTGAGCTACAGCCACCACTGCACTACACCTTCGCCGCTTTGCTGCAGAGCGCTGCTCAGCAACGAAGAAGCGAGATTATACAAACACGAATCGTATTTGCAAAGCCCTTTATTCAAAGATTTCGCTGGGCTCGCGCAAATGTTGTCGCGCCTCGTCGAAAATCGCGAGATCGCGAGCCTGAAGCTTCTTGCTGTCCGACAGCACGCGCCGCCATCCGCGCGAACCCGCGACGCCGCGATACAACCCCAGCGCATGCCGCACGATCGAGCCGAGATACGTGCCGCGCGCAAGCTCGGCGCGGCAATATTCGATCAGTTGGGCTTCCGCTTCTTCGCGCGTCGGCGCGATGTCCGTCGAGCCGTAGAAACGCGCGTCGACATCGGCGAGCACGTAGGGGTTGTGATACGCCTCGCGGCCGAGCATCACGCCGTCGACGTGCTGCAGATGCCCTTCCACTTCATCGAGCGTCTTGATCCCGCCGTTGATGATGATCTCGAGCTGCGGAAAGTCGCGCTTGAGCTGATACGCGTAGTCGTACTTGAGCGGCGGAATCTCGCGATTCTCCTTCGGGCTCAGGCCTTTGAGGATCGCATTGCGCGCGTGCACGATGAAGACTTCGCAGCCGGCATCGGCAATCGTGCCGACGAAGTCGCGCACGAACGAATAATCTTCGACGTCATCCACACCGATGCGGTGCTTGACCGTCACGGGCACTGACACGACATCGCGCATCGCCTTCACGCAATCGGCGACGAGTTGCGGCTCTTTCATCAGGCACGCGCCGAACGCGCCGCGCTGCACGCGCTCCGACGGACAGCCGCAGTTCAGATTGATCTCGTCGTAGCCCCACTGCTCGCCGAGTTTTGCCGAGCGCGCCAGATCGTCTGGTTCGCTGCCGCCAAGCTGCAGCGCGACGGGCGCTTCGTCAGCCGTAAACGCCAGATGACGTTCGACGTCGCCGTGAATCAGCGCGCCCGTCGTCACCATCTCTGTATACAGCCAGGTGTGGCGCGACAGTGTGCGGTGGAACGAGCGGCAGTGGCGATCGGTCCAGTCCATCATCGGCGCGACGGATACACGACGGGGACTGACGGGACTGACAGTAGGCTTCGAAGACATGAGGCAGCGGACCAGAAATAAAACAGCGTGAGATCAACCCGCAATTTTACCGCAAGCCGGCCTCAAACCCGTCTTTTTACGTCGCAGCAATCCCGGAAGCCCATGATTTACATAAGGTTTTTCCGGCCGCGATGAGCCTCTTTTAAGGGCGCATACACGCGAAAAGCCCACCCAGCCTGCCTCGAAGCATTGTTTCGAATCTCAGAATAGTAATTTCAAATTATCGGCACAAAAAGTCGATAGTAAGGGTATACACTGCCTTCCATCGACGTTGCGAACACAGCACTCCACGCAAGACCCGCAATGTCTTACCGAATCAAACATTACGGAGAGTTCACCATGAAGACCAAGCTTATCGCCGCAGTCCTGATCGCCGCTTCCGCCACGCTGGCAGCGCCTGCTTTCGCAAGCGGCTACGGCCCGGCTCCGCATTACAACCCGAGCGTCGGCGCACCGGCTTCGCAACAAGGCCAAAGCGCACAAACGCTGGCAGCAGAAGCGCAGCAAGCCAACGCAGTCGCCTACGGCGGCGTGCAAAACGGCTCGACGCAAGCTGGCAAGCATGAGCCCGTCACGGGCCCGGGTTCGGTTTTCTTCGGCCACTAAGCCGAAGCGGATCTGACGCAGATTTCGTAGCAGGCAGTACCCGGTAGTACGCGCAGTACGTAGTTGCAGGCAGTAACAGGCATCACTGGTAACACGCAGTTCCCGCAGTTGCAGTCGAAATCGAAGTTGCAGCAGGTAGTGGAAGTGGCCGTTGAAGTCGAAGTTGCAGCACGTCGTAGAAGTCGAAGTTGTTGTTCCAGATGTAGCAGTACCGCAGTCAAAGCTTGATCGTAGTAGCAGTACCGTTGATGGCGAAGCAGGCAGTATCTGGAAGTACCAGCAGTTCGAAGTTGCCGTACCCTGGAAGTACCACGCAGTCTGTTGTTGCAGGTGGTGTTAAGCCGGATGTTCTCCTCCAGAGCATCCGGCTTTGTTTTTTGCGGCATCGAAAAGCGGACCGGCTATCCGCCTGCCGCGAGCAGTTCGACGTCGATGGCCTCGCGCGCCGCGCGAAAACCGGCTTCGGCCGCCGCGTGCTCCGTCGGCCAGAAACCGTCGATCGGAACCAGCCGCCAGTCGAGCATCACCGCGTCATCCTTCAGGATGCGGAAATGCGCCTTGACGCCCGTCATGACCTGCTCCACGCAGACCTCCATCTCGAAGTCCTTGTAGCGCTCCTCGTAGTCGCCCATGTCGATGCCTTTCGGCTTCATTGCGCGTTCCTCCGCGGTCGGGTTCCGTCGTCCGACTCAGTCACTCGAATCTGTTCAGTCTCTGGAAGCTAGTCGCAATCGCCCGACAGGTACTTCCTGCCGTCGCAGGTGATTTCGACGCCCGCGCCCTTCCCCGATTTCGCCACCAGACCCGCGCCCAGCAGTTCCTTCTCGACGACGGGTTCGACGGCAGGCGCCGCCTGCCCTGTGCCGATGTCGTTCAGTTGCCGCAAGGTATCGATTGCATCCGCACTCAAGGACTTCGTCATCGCAGCCTCCGCATTCGTTGGCGACGCGCCGCCCGGATGGCAATGCGCCAGTCGATGATCAGTTCATGCTAGCACTTCCTGCGCGGATTGCCGGGATACGTCGCGGCGGGCAAATGCGCTGCGTCCGGGGCTGGCACGCGGCTAGCGATACGGAGGAGTAACCGCAGGGAGAATCCGATGATTCCAACGAAGATGGGACTGAAGCTCCGCGTCTGTGCGACAACGGGAATAGCCATTGCGCTGGCCATGTCGGCGAGCGTCGCGCCGATGGCGCGGGGTCAGACCGTCGCGCCGCAGGCAGGCGGCACGCCGATGGTAAAGCCGCCGCCCGCGGCGGCGTCGGGCGCGGCGAGCGCAACCAATCCCGACAACATGCCCGTCAAGAAGCCACGCAAGCAGCCTAACGACGACATGTCGGTACATCCGCCCGCGAGCGCAACCAACGCGAAATAGCGGGCGGACAACGTGGCGCGCGCGCCGGCTCAATACGGCCGACGCGCACCCGTTGCAGCCATTACAGTCGCGCGATTGAAACTTCCGTCGATTTGACGAGCGCGACCACTTCCGCGCCCACCTTGAGTTCGAGTTCGTCGATCGAGCGCGTCGTGATCACCGACGTGACGATGCCGAACGGCGTGTCGACGTCGACTTCGGACACGACGGGTCCGCGGATGATTTCCTTCACTTTGCCTTTGAACTGGTTGCGTACGTTGATCGCGGAAATGCTCATGTCGGATAACTCCGTGGTCGATGAAAAAGTCGGCGGGCGTCAGCCCGCAAATGTGTTCACACTGCCCAGCGAATATCGCGTGCGTGCACGCTGTGGGTGGTGTTACCGGATGAAACAGCTTCGTCGTTTGCACGTGTCTTCATCACACGTTGCAGCACGCGCTCTTCGAGTTGCGCGAACGCCGCCGTCGCACGCTCGCGCGGTCTTGCGAGCGGCACGGGCTGATCGAGTGCGATCCTGCCCTCCTCGATCAGCAGGATGCGATCGGCGAGCGCGACGGCTTCCTGCACATCGTGCGTGACAAGCAAGGCCGTGAAGCGATGCTCGCGCCATAACCGCTCGATCAGCGCGTGCATTTCGATACGTGTAAGCGCATCGAGCGCGCCCAGCGGTTCGTCGAGCAGCAGCAATTGCGGCCGATGCACGAGCGCGCGCGCCAGCGCGACGCGCTGCCGCTGGCCGCCCGAAAGCTGCGCGGGCCAGTCGTTCGCGCGTTCGAGCAGACCGACTTCGTCGAGCACGCGGCGTGCGTTATCACGCGACGAACGGCCCAGACCCAGCATGACGTTCTGCAGCACGGTCTTCCAGGGCAGCAGGCGCGCGTCCTGAAACATGATGCGTGTGTCGAACGGCTGCGCGCCGTCGGCGCGTTTGTCGAGCGTGCCCGAGCTCGGCGCTTCGAGACCGGCGATCAACCGCAGCAAGGTCGATTTGCCGCAACCGCTGCGTCCGACGATCGACACGAAGCTGCCGCGCTCGATCGACAGATCGAAGTCCGACAGCACCGCGCGCTCGCCGTAACGCTTGCCGACGCCGCGCAGCTCGACGGAGATGTCCTGCTTCTCGCGTGCAATCTCGCGTAACGCAGGCGCTGCTTGCGCCGGCACACGCTCGTGCGTGCCCTGTTGCCGGAGTTCGGCTTCGAGATCCGCGCCCGTGATCCCGCCCATCAAGACGGACAATGTGCTTGCACTCATGCTTTCGATCCTCGTTGATACGCGGGATGCCAGCGCAGCGACACGCGCTCCAGCCCCTTCGCGAGCATGTCGGCGAGCTTGCCAAGCGCCGCATACAGCAGAATGCCGACCACCACCACATCCGTTTGCAGGAACTCGCGCGCGTTCATCGTCATGTAGCCGATGCCCGATTGCGCAGAGATCGTTTCCGCGACGATCAGCGTGACCCACATCAACCCGAACGCGAAGCGCACGCCGACGAGAATCGACGGCAACGCGCCCGGCAGGATCACGTCGCGATACAGCGCGAAACCCTTCACGCCGTAGCTGCGTGCCATCTCGATCAGATTGGTGTCGACGGAACGGATGCCGTGATACGTGTTCACGTAGATCGGGAAAAACACGCCGAGCGACACGAGAAACACCTTCGCCTCTTCCTCGATGCCGAACCAGAGAATCACGAGCGGAATCATCGCGAGTGCGGGGATGTTGCGGATCATCTGCACGGTCGTATCGAGCGCGATATCGATGGGACGGAACAAGCCCGTTGCGAGACCGAGCACGAAACCAATCCCGCCGCCGATCGCAAAGCCCGACACCGCGCGCCACGTGCTGACCTTCACATCGGCCCACATTTCACCCGATTGGATCAGCGACCACGCAGCCTTCACGACGGCGAGCGGCTCAGGCAGCACGCGCGTCGACAGCACGCCGCTGCGCGCAGCGCTTTCCCATGCGAGCAGGATCACGAGCGGCACGATCCACGGCGCGAGCCGGCGCGCGAGACCCGCGACGTTCAGCCTCGCGAAATTCAGGCTCACGGGGCGATTGCCAGAAACAGTCGACATAAACCAGCACTCCTTTTACCAGGCGATGCGTGACACAGCATCGCCTTCAGTCAGATCAAGACAGATCAATCGCGCGATCAGCTTTGCGACGCCTTCGGCGCATAGTTATTGCCGACGATCTCGCCGAACGGACCCGACAGCGGCCCGCTCACACCCGCACGCTGACGTCCCGGCAGCAACGGGAACACGAGTTCGGCAAAGCGATACGACTCTTCGAGGTGCGGATAGCCGGACAGAATGAACGTCTCGATGCCGAGGTCCGCGTATTCCTGCATGCGCGCGGCAACCTGCTCCGGACTGCCGACGAGCGCCGTGCCCGCGCCGCCGCGCACGAGACCCACACCCGCCCACAGGTTCGGATAGACCTCCAGATCCTTGCGCGAGCCGCGCTTGCCACCGTGCAATGCGGCCATGCGCCGCTGGCCTTCCGAATCCATCTTCGAGAACGACGCCTGCGCGCGCGCAACCGTGTCGTCATCGAGCTTGCTGATGAGCTTGTCGGCGGCAGCCCACGCTTCGTCTTCCGTTTCTCGCACGATCACGTGCAGACGGATGCCGAACCTGATCTTGCGGCCATGCTGCGCGGCACGCGCGCGGATGTCCGCGATCTTCTTCGCGACGGCTTCGGGCGGCTCGCCCCACGTCAGATACGTATCGATATGCTCGCCCGCCATCTCATGCGCGGCCGGCGACGACCCGCCGAACCATAGCGGCGGATGCGGATTCTGCACAGGCGGATACAGCACCTTGCCGCCCTTCGACTTCAGATGCTTGCCGATGAAATCGAGGCTTTCGTTCTGATGCGCATTGGTCAGCAGGCCGCGCCAGATGCGCAGGAATTCGTCAGTGATTTCGTAGCGCGTGTCGTGATCGACGAACAGTCCGTCGCCTTCGAGTTCGGCTGCATCGCCGCCTGTCACGACGTTGATCAGCAGACGCCCGCCCGACAGCCGGTCGAACGTCGACGCCATGCGCGCCGACAACCCCGGCGACGCAATGCCCGGACGGATCGCGACCAGAAACTTCAGGCGCTTCGTCGCGGGAATCAGGCTCGACGCGACAACCCATGCGTCTTCGCACGAGCGGCCCGTCGGCAGCAGCACGCCCTCGTAGCCGAGCGTATCGGCTGCGACGGCGATCTGCCGGAAGTAGTCATAGTCGGCTGCACGGGCGCCTTGCGACGTGCCGAGATAGCGGCTGTCGCCGTGAGTCGGAATGAACCAGAACACATTCATGTGCTGCTCCTGCTTTATTCGTGTGATGTCGTCGGGCTTAAGCGTTCTCGATGCCTGCGGGCGCAGTCGCCGGGCGTGTCATGTCCCGCCGCGTCCGCGCAGCGCATCGGAAACTGATGATTGAAGATGACCGCGTCAGCGGCGACAGCGAGGCGGCCTGCCTTGCATGCCAAGGTCGCGCACAGCGGACGACTTAGCCGGGCAAGCGCGAATGGGCATCGGATGGGACATCGCGACGGGTTCTCTCGTGTGAATCGGCGTGATCGGCGCACGCAGCGCGGCATCCCTGCGCGCGAAACGTGTCGGAGCGGCGGCGTGCATCATGCGCAATTCATGGGGGCAGCGCCGCCTGCATGGGAAAACAGTCTATGGACGGCGCTCTTTCTTTTGAACGATTTTTTTGAGCTTAGGTTTTCCACTTTCGTGATTTACCTGACGCTGCAGCATACGTCGCGAAACCGCACAGGCCGCCAAATCCCCAGCGCGCCGCCGATATAATGGCGCTCGTCTCCGATTAACCTGCACGGGCGTTGCGATCTATCATCGACGCCCGGCGACCGACGCTGTCAAGCATGCAAAAAATCATCCTGCCGTTCGTGTCCGGCTTTCTGGCGTCGCTGTTCTTTCACGAGTCGACGCTCGCGCTTCTGCACGCCGCCGGCCTCATCGACCCGACAGGGTTCTCGACCGCGCCGTTCATGCCCATCGGCTTGCCGGAATTCATCGCGAATGCGATCTGGAGTTCGGTGTGGGCGGTGCTGATGGCGTGGCTGCTGCGCGTGTCGCCCGAGCGGCCCGCGCCGTGGATTCAGGCTTTCGTGTTCGGCGGCATCGTGCTGACGGCGGCCGGCGTGTTCGTGGTCGATCCCCTGCGCGGCATCTGGCCGTCGGGCAATATGCTGCCGCGCCTTGCGCTCGGCTTCGCGTCGAATGCGATGTGGGGCTGGGGCGCGCTCGTGTTCATGCGCGCCTTCATGACGAGCGACGACTGAGGCCGCTCTACTTCTGCCCTGCTTCTATTGATTGATTCAGCCTTCCAGGTCCCGCAACGGATGTTCGTTCGCGGGCCACGGGCTGTCAAACATCTTTTCGACATCCGCGCGCGGCACGTCCTCGATACGCGCAAAGCGCCACTGCGGCTGATTGTCCTTATCGATGATGCGCGCACGGATGCCTTCCGCCGCATCGCCGCGTTCGAACGATGAACGCGTCAGATCGAGATCGCGACGCAGCACTTCGGCCATCGTGCCTTCGGCGCGCGTGACCACTTCGAGCGCGACGGCCATCGACAGCGGCGAGCGCTCGCGCAGCGTGGCGCCTGTCTGCTCGGCCCAGTCGGCGTAGGTGCAATCGCCTTCGCGATCGAGCGACTGGATGATCTGCGCGACGTCGGGCAACGCGAAATGCCGGTCGATCGAAATACGCGCGTCGGCGAGCGGCGAGGTGTCGGGCGTCGGCACCACCTTATGCGACTCCGCTTCACGCAGCACGCACGCGACGACATCCGCGCCCGCCTCGAACGGTTGCGTCTTCAGGCGGTCGAGCAGCGCGGGAATCGCTTCGTCGGGCACGTAGGTATCGGCGAGACCTGCGTAGAGCGCGTCGGCTGCCCCGATGGTTTCGCCCGTCACAGCAAGATAGCGGCCGATCGCGCCCGGCGTGCGCGCCAGAAACCAGCCGGCGCCGACGTCGGGAAAGAGCCCGATGCGCGTTTCCGGCATCGCCATGCGCGTGGTCGACGTCACCACCCGCAAGCCGCCCGTGCGATGCGCGCCCTGCGAGATCCCCATGCCGCCGCCCATTACGACGCCGTTCATGAACGCGATATACGGCTTCGTGTAGGTGAAGATCGCATGGTCGAGCCGATATTCTTCGATGAAAAACGTATCGACGGCATCGCCATCGCTGCGGCGAAACGACTCGTACAGGTAACGGATATCACCGCCCGCGCAGAACGCGCGCTCGCTCGTGCTGCGCACGACGACCGCTAGCACGTCGGGATTCTCGCGCCATGCGTCGAGCGCCGCGTGCATCGCCCGCATCATCGAGAGCGACAGCGCGTTGAGCGCCTTCGGCCGGTTCAGCTCGATGAAGCCAATGCCGTTGGCAACATAGGCGATGAGTTCGTCGGAGGCGCTGCGCGATTCGGATGTCGACATGGTGTGGGCGTGAAGCGGTTGAATGAGCTTGCGACGCCAACGGTAGCACGCGCATCGGACTTCTTCAGTGAAACCGGCACAGCCGGCTATGCGGCACTTACCTTCGATGAGGCACTGCGCCGCGCTTTGGGCGGCTTGTCCGCTTCCTTGCTGTCGCCCTGATCCGGCGCGGCATCTGCGGACGCTTCGCCCGCTCCGAACCACGCGACGAGCGCCGCATCCACCACGGCATCGAGCGGCGCGCGGGGAAACACGGGGCAAGTCAGATGCAACGCGACGATGCCATGCATCGTCGCCCAGAACGCCTCGGCGCAAACCAGACTATCCGGCGCGCCGGACAGACGGCCTTCTGCCTTGAGCGTGTCGATCGACTCGACCATCAGACGAAAGGCTTTGTCGTCGGCAGCCTCTGCGTTTTCTGTCTGATCGCCGCCGACCAGCGCCGCGCCCGTATAAGACGGATCCTCCATGAAGATCAGCCGGTACGTTTCCGGATGCGCGACGCCGAACGCGACATACGCGCGTCCGATTGCCTTCAGCCGTTCGGCGGGATCGGCAATCGAGATCAGCGGCTCGAAGCTGGCGAGCAGTTGCGCGTAGCCCTCCGCACACAGCGCGCGTGCGATCGCATCGCGGCTTTCGAAGTGCAGATAGAGCGTGGCAGGCGAATATTCGATCGCGTCGGCGATCTTGCGCATCGACAGCGCGCCAAACCCTTCGCGCATGACGATGCGCCGCGCGGCATCGAGGATGCGGCCGCGCAGTTCCTGCTTCTGACGAGTCTTTCTTTCAGCGATTCCCATGTGACCGATTTTCCGGTTGACAAACTGAAAAGTCAAATTAAACTGAACATCGTTCAGTGAACAGTGTTCAGTAAATTTTCTGCGCTCAATTTTGCTCGACGAAACGGCGGGCGCATTCGACGGGAGATGTCATGGAAAACGCAGCACAGATCGGGCTGTTCGGCGCAGCGGGCGCCGCCGGACGCAGCATTGCCCACGCGCTGAGCGCGGCGGGCCGGCGCTATCGCGTGATCGGACGTGGGCGGCAGGCGTTGGTGGAATCGTTCGGTGACGATTCGCTCGCGGAAATCGCCACGTGGAATCCGGACGATCCCGCCTCGATCGCCTCCGCAGCGGCTGGTTTGCAGACGGCCATCTATCTGGTCGGCGTGCCGTATCACCAGTTCGAACTGCATCCCGTGCTGATGCAGAAAACACTCGACGCGCTGCGCGCGGACGGCGTCCAGCGGCTGATCCTGATCGGGACGGTGTATCCCTATGGGCGGGCGCGCAGCATGCCCGTCACCGAATCGCATCCGCGCGAACCGCATACGTTCAAAGGCAAGATGCGGCTCGCGCAGGAGAACCTCGTCATTGATGCGCATGGCCGCGACGGGCTCGAAACACTCGTGTTGCGTCTGCCCGATTTCTACGGTCCTGGCGTCGAGCGAAGCTTGCTGCACGGTGTGTTCGAAGGCGCGGCGAAAGGCACGCGCGCGCAGATGATCGGCCCGATCGACGTGTCGCATGAATTCGTGTTCATGCCCGACGTGGGGCCGGTGGTCGAACGGCTATCGCGCACGCCTGAAGCCTTTGGCCGCGTGCTGCATCTGGCGGGTGCGGGCACCACGACGCAGCGCGACATCGCCGCGCGCGCGTATGCGCTCGCGCAGTGTGAGCCGAAGCTGATGGTGGCGAACAGGACGATGCTGCGGGTCATGGGTCTGTTCAACCCGCTATTGCGCGAAATGGTCGAGATGCACTACCTGCTGACGGACCCCGTCGTGCTCGACGACTCAGCGCTGACGAAGCTGATCGGCCCTGTTATGAAGACTTCATATGAAGCGGGCATCGCACAATCGCTGGCGGCTGCGCAACGTGCCGTTCGGCAAGCAGGCGCGCAGCCGGCATGATGCTGCGGCCATGCGATGTCGCCCTTCAGACGCGTCAGACGATGTGCAGCAACTCAGTTGCTGGCCAGATTGCCGGGAGGAAAGTGGCCGCTTTTGAGCAAAACGGGCGTGCCATTGCTGATCAATAGATGTTCGCGCGCGACGGCTTCGATGCGCTCGCGTCCCGCATCGAAAGCCCGGCGCCAGCCGTCGGTATCGTTGATGTCGGCGCCGAAATGGTCTTCGAGCGCTTCGACGGAAATCGCGCACGGCACCCGTTCACCGTCGACCAGCGCCGGAAACACCAGCGTCAGGTTGAAGTCGCGGTAGGCGGGTGCATCGGCGGGAAAACGAATCTCCATGGTGACCTCATCGGGAAAATCCGGCGTTCCAGGCGAGCGGCCGCACGGCACGCGAGAACCGGCATGCGGACGGCTGACCCAATCAGCGGGCTTTATGGTACTCGTAGCGGCATGCGACGGTCCAGCATCGCCGTTGCTGCACTGGCGGATTTGCACCGTGCAGGCGCGATGCGGCTTAGTCGCCATCCAGCAGCCGGTCGATATAAGCGCGCCCCGCTTTCTCGACGAACACGAGCGCTTCGTCTTCCGTTGCGAAGCGATGCTCGTCGCCGATCTCGATCAACGTTTCCATCCGGTGCGGATCATCGGGGCCGCGCTCCGACAGACTGACGGATCCGACGTACAGGCCTTCGCGCTCGCCCGCGCGCCGCGCCTGCTCATGCGGCGGCACGAGCCGCGCCGACGCGCTGATGTAATAGCCCCGGTACGGGCCGCTCACCCGCTCTGCCATAGTTGCCTCTCGATGGATCGTGCTGCAGGTTATGGGATCGACAGCACGCGGCACGCCGCGTGCATACACGGTAAGTCTTCGCGCCGCACGATAAGTTCTGTGCGCGCCATCCTCAACGCGCGCATAGGCGCGCTGCCTGCAATTTCCGGACGAGAACCGACGATATGGGAAAATATTTTCTTCGAGAGCGCGAAATCGCCGAACCGGACGCGGCCAATGCATGGTTCGCGTACGCGGAAAGTCACGGAATCGACATTCCGAAGGCGATCAGCATCTGGGAGGACGCACCGACGGAGGAAGGCGCAGAAAGCCGGCGCCTCGTCGGGCAGGCGGGGATCCGCGTCGAGTTGTCAGAAACAGGACATACAGGCCTCAGGCTCGAAACCTGACACGCGCAACGGCTGGCACGGTCCGGCGTCAGGGCTGTCCTGCCGCGCATTAGTGGCAGATGTTCGCCGCTGCCGCTCGCGCTCCTCCCGCACACCCAATTCTGGAAGGAAAGGAAACATAATGAAGTCGATCGAACGGCGCGCGCGCCACCCTCTTTTCTCAAACGCGATCCGCGCCGCCGTGCTGCCCCTTGCCGCCCTCGCCATCGCGGGAAGCCTCGGCGCGTGCGCGTCGTCGAACACGACGACGCTGATCAACCTGCCCAACGGGGAAACGGGCTTCGCAGTCAGCTGCAGCGGCGCCGACGCGGGGTCGAGCTGGGCGTCGTGCTACGTGCAGGCGGGCAAGGCCTGTGGCGCGACGGGTTACGACATTGTTTCGAAGGACAACGACGAAGGCGGCACGGCGGGCGGCAGCATCACGAACGTGGTGTCGGCGAATGTGAAAACGCGTTCGATGGTGATCCGCTGCAAGTGATGCCCAGGCTGGCGCCGCGTGGCGTCAATGTGCCTGCATCTTCGAAAACAGATTGAGCACGACGACGCCCGCGACGATCAGCCCGAGCCCCGCGACCGCCGCGAGATCGGGCACCTGTCGATACATCACGATCGCCACCAGCGTGATCAGCACGATGCCGACACCCGACCAGATTGCATACACGATGCCCACGGGCAGGCTCTTCAGCGTGAGCGACAGGCAGTAGAACGAAATGCCGTAGCCAAGCAGCACGACGACGGCGGGCACGAGCCGCGTGAAGCCTTCCGACGCACGCAACGCCGACGTCGCGATCACTTCGGCGACGATGGCGATGGCGAGCAAGGCATAAGGAGGCACGCGCATGCATCAAGCCTTCGCAAGCGCGAGCTTGCTGTAGTCGTGACCGAGATGCGCGCACAGTGCTTCGACGACGAGTTCGTGATCCGCGCGCTGCGGCAACCCCGACACCGTCACCGAGCCAATCACGCCCACGCCCTTCACCTTCAAAGGAAATGCGCCGCCGTGCGACGCGTAATCGGCGGCGGAGAGTGCGTGCTTGTCGGCGAGCGTGCCATTCGACTGCTGCAGCTTCAAACCGACTGCATAAGAACTGCACTGGAAATGCGCAACCGTGTTGCCCTTGCGACGCGCCCAGTTGACGTTGTCGGGCGTCGCGCCTTCGAGCAATGAGAAGAACATCGGCTGCCCGAAGGTGCGGATGTCGATGGCGAGTGCAAGGCCGCGCGCTTTGGCGATCTCATGCAGCCAGGCACCGAGTTGCCACGCGATGTCGGCATCGAAATGGGGGAAGACAAGCGTGTGTTCCTGCGCAGCGATCGACTGCAAATCGTGAGCGATGTCCATGGCGTGTCGAGATAGCAAGGATGGATGTGTGCCGCGCTTCGCTTGATGCACGGGTGACACGTAGCTTCATGCGGCGCGGAAGAACGGCGATTCTAGCGCACGTGTTGCGCGCTACAGGACCATGCTCTCACAGGAATGCGTGCCTTCGACGCGCACTCGATGCGCCTGTCGCGGCAAGCCAGATCGCCGTCGTTTTCTACACTTTCATGTCGATTCTTAAAAACTGATTGCATCGAGCATGCGTTTGCCCTATACTCTTTTCTTCGACGGACGCGGGGTGGAGCAGTCTGGCAGCTCGTCGGGCTCATAACCCGAAGGTCGTAGGTTCAAATCCTACCCCCGCAACCAGTACTCACTGGTCATAGGCTCCAAAAGTGTCATAAGTGCCGTCGTATCATCAAACCCGCCAATGGCGGGTTTTTTGTTTTGTGGCTCCATGCCCGCTTCGACATGAAGCGACCACATGCTCGACAGACGCACGCCATGTCACGAGGTCCGTACGCGTCATCGTCAACCCGCGCCCCGGTGATACACTCCCATCACCGTTTCCCATCCCCTCCCTATGAAATTCTGTTCCGTCTGCGGCCACGCAGTGAGCCTGAGCATTCCGCCCGGCGACAACCGGGAGCGCTTCGTCTGCGCGAGCTGCGGCACCGTGCACTATCAGAATCCACGCAACGTGGTCGGCACCGTTCCCGTCTGGGACGACAAGGTGCTGCTGTGCCGTCGCGCGATCGAACCGCGTTACGGCTACTGGACGCTGCCCGCAGGCTTCATGGAAATGGGCGAGACGACCTCGGAGGCCGCTGCGCGCGAGACGCTTGAGGAAGCCGGCGCGCGCGTCGAAGTGCAGAATCTGTACACGCTGCTGAATGTGCCGCACGTGCATCAGGTGCATCTGTTCTATCTGGCGCGGCTGCTCGATCTCGACGTCGAAGCGGGCGAAGAGAGTCTCGAGGTGCGCCTGTTCGAAGAACATGAAATTCCGTGGGACGACATCGCGTTCCCGACCGTCGCGCAGACCTTGCGCTTCTTCTTCACCGACCGCGCGTCGGGCAACTACGGCCTGCACACGGGCGATATTTTCCGCTCGCTGCGCGACGGCTGACGCTACCGACAGCTGTCGCATGGTCCCCTGGCTAGGCCCCGACGATCCCTTTCCGCCTGTCGAGCGCGCGCTGTCCGCAGCGAGCGGCGCGCCCGGCCTGCTCGCGGCAAGCGCCGACCTGCTGCCGTCGCGTCTGATCGATGCGTACCGGCGCGGCATCTTTCCGTGGTACTCGGACGGTCAGCCCGTACTCTGGTGGACGCCCGATCCGCGCATGGTGCTGCGCCCGAGCGAGTTCAAGATTTCGCCTTCGCTTAAAAAGACGCTCAAGCGCGTCTTGCGCGACGACGCATGGGAAATCCGCGTCGACGCCGACTTCCCCGCTGTGATGCGCGCCTGCGCGCTCGCGCCGCGGCATGGCCAGCGCGGCACGTGGATCACCTCCGACGTCATCGATGCCTACACCGCGCTGCACCGGCGCGGCGAAGCGCACAGCATCGAAACCTGGCATGAGGGCAAGCGTGTCGGCGGATTGTATGGCGTGTCGTTCGGCAAGATGTTCTTCGGCGAATCGATGTTTGCGAACGCCACCGATGCGTCGAAAATTGCGCTCTCCGCGCTCGTCTTTCACTTGCGACGTCACGAAATAGAAATGATAGACTGCCAGCAGAACACGTCGCATCTGGCGTCGCTGGGCGGCCGCGAGATCGCGCGCAAGGCGTTCGTCGCGCATGTGCGCGCGTGCGTGGATGCGGCGCCGATCCCCTGGTCGTTCGACAAAACCGTCCTGCGCGATCTTTTTGCGCCGGCGCAATGATGCGCAAGGCGGTCGAGGACCGGAGCCGCCGCGCGATCAGCGACAATCGCCAATGACGTGTCCGTCGGGCACGCTGCAAGCTACCGTTCAGCAACGAGCCAGCAGCGCGCCGGACTGGCAAAACCAGAAACGCTTCGAGAGCTGCCAACGTGACTCACCCCAATGAGCTGCCGCTTTCACCGCTTTCGGCGCTGCAATTCTATGCAACAGCGCCTTACCCTTGCAGTTATCTGGAAGGGCGCGTCGCGCGCTCGCAGGTTGCGACGCCCAGCCATCTGATCAACTCCGACGTCTACACCGAACTCGTGCGCGCGGGCTTTCGCCGCTCGGGCGTGTTCACGTACCGACCGTATTGCGACGGCTGCCGCGCGTGCGTGCCCGTGCGCGTGCCCGTCGAACGCTTCACACCTAACCGCACGCAGCGGCGCGTGTGGAAGCGGCACGGCAACCTGATCGCGACCGTCGCACCCCTGCATTACGACGAAGAGCATTACGCGCTCTATATGCGCTACCAATCGGCGCGTCACGCGGGCGGCGGCATGGACCGCGACAGCCGCGACCAGTACGAACAGTTTCTGCTGCAAAGCCGGATCAATTCGCGCCTCGTCGAATTCCGCGAGCCGGCCAATCCCGGCTATGCGGGTCATCCCGACATGCCCGGCACGCTGCGCATGGTCAGCATGATCGACATCCTCGGCGACGGGCTGTCGTCGGTGTACACGTTCTTCGATCCCGACCTGCCGCACACCAGCTTCGGCACCTACAACATCCTCTGGCAGATCGAACAGGCGCGCAGCCTGAAGCTGCCGCACGTGTATCTCGGCTACTGGATCCGCGAAAGTCCGAAAATGGCGTACAAGGCCAATTTCACGCCGCTCGAAGGCCTGTTCGACGGCACATGGAAAGTGCTCGATCCCGCCGCGCCGGAACTGTCTCCCGTCGATGCCGCGAAGTCCGGCATCCGTATCCGCGGCTGAGCTTCTGCGCTGCGCGAAGCGCGCGAAAACCGAAACGTCGATGGCGGGCGCGCCGACCCGTTAAAATAGCGGGTTCCCATTTTTCAGCCGCCAGGCGCCCCGCCGTGTTCAGTTCCCTTTATCCGCTCGTACGCGCCCAACTCTTCCGCATGGACGCGGAAGACGCCCACCATCTCACCCTGCGCATGCTCGGTGCCGCCGGCCGCGCCGGTATCGCAGGCGCGCTCGCGCCGCACGTGCCCGATTCGCCGCGCACCGTGATGGGCCTGACGTTCCGGAACCCGGTCGGTCTCGCGGCCGGTCTCGACAAGGATGGCGCGTGTATCGACGGGCTGGCTGCGCTCGGCTTCGGCTTTATCGAAGTCGGCACGGTGACGCCGCGCGCGCAGCCGGGCAATCCGCGCCCGCGCATGTTCCGCCTGCCGCAGGCGAACGCGGTGATCAACCGGATGGGCTTCAACAACATGGGCGTCGAGCAGTTCGTGAAGAACGTCCAGGCCGCGCGCTATCGCGGCACGCTCGGGCTGAACATCGGCAAGAACGCCGATACGCCGATCGAACGCGCCGCCGACGATTACCTCTTCTGCCTCGAGCGCGTCTATCCGTTCGCGAGCTACGTAACCGTCAACATCTCGTCGCCGAACACGAAGAACCTGCGCCAGTTGCAAGGCGCGGGCGAACTCGACGCGCTGCTCGCCGCGCTGAAGGACAAGCAGCAGCGTCTCGCCGATCTGCACGGCAAGCTCGTGCCGCTCGCGCTGAAGATCGCGCCCGATCTCGACGACGAACAGGTGAAGTCGATTGCCGATACCCTGCTGCGCCACAAGTTCGAAGGCGTGATCGCGACCAATACGACGCTCTCGCGTACCGCCGTGCAAGGCCTGCCGCACGCCGACGAAGCGGGCGGCCTGTCGGGACGCCCGGTGTTCGATGCATCGAATGAAGTGATCCGCAAGCTGCGCGCGGAAGTCGGCGGCGATGTGCCGATCATCGGCGTGGGCGGGATTTTCTCGGGTGCGGACGCGAAGGCCAAACTCGATGCAGGCGCATCGCTCGTGCAGCTTTACACGGGTTTCATCTATCGCGGCCCGGCCCTCGTCGCCGAATGCGCGCAGGCGCTTGCCGGGCGCGCAGCCTGACGAAAGCGCTAGCGGCGCGTGCCTGTCAGCGCGCCGCCACCGCATCGAGCCGCGTGCCGAAGCGGTCGAAACGCGGCTTGTAGTAATGATCCGGGTCGAGCGAAAACGCGACGCGGCGCGTGCGGCCCATCAGTTCCTCACGCGGAAAGAAACCGAAGTAGCGCGAATCCGCGCTGTCATCGCGATTGTCGCCGAGCATCAGATACTCGCCTGCCGGCACCGTGACCGGCCCGAACGAGCGGCGCGGGCTCGGCGCGACTTCCGACAGCCGCACCACATGCGCAACGCCAGCAAAACGCTCCGTCAGATAGTCGCCGGGTGAAGCGGCGTCGCCAGGCAATGGCGCGAGCCCCAGCGGCTGATAGCTCGCGCGTGCGCCATTCACATACAGCACGTTGTCACGCATTGCGACGATATCGCCCGGCAGGCCGATCAGGCGCTTCACGATCAGTTCATGCGCGGCCGATGAATCGATCGTCACGATGTCGCCGCGTTGCGGATCATGCAGATGCGCGATCGCGACATGGGTCAGAGGAATGCGCAGATCGTAGGCCATCTTGTCGACGAGAATGCGGTCGCCCTCGCGGATGGTCGGCAGCATCGAGCCGCTCGGTACGACATTCCAGTCGGCGATCGCGCTTCGAAACAGCACCATCAGGACAATAAACGCGACGAGACTCTTGTACTCGCGCCACAGTCGGGCCAGCATGCGCATCATTGCGCTCCTTGCAAACGGCTTAAAACAGGCTTCAAAACAGGCTTGAAAACACAAAAGAACGATCGCGGCCGGCGCTCTTTTCAGACAGAAAACCGGCCCGCGTCGATCCTATCACCGCGCGCTCCCGCCCCGCATGTTCATTCGCAAGGAAACCGCAGCCCGAGCGCTGCGCGCGCCGCATCGGCCATCTCGATCATCTGGCGCGACTTCGCGTGTGTCATCACCGGGCTTTCGAGCGCGCCGCTGCGGATCAGATCGCAGAAATGCTCGGTCTCGTAGTTCAGGCCACCGCCTCCGAACGGCGCTTCGAGCTCGACCACGCGTCCATCCACGTAGCGCACCGTCGCGCGCGCGGGGTTCCACCAGTTCTCGTGAATCGTGATGTTGCCCTGCGTGCCCGCGATGAACGCATCGCCCTTGCCGAACAGATCGAGCCCGCAAAAAAGCTGCGCGATGCCCTTCTCGTGCTGGCTATTGAGACTCGCGAAGGTATCGACGCCCGTCGGCCCGAGGCGTCCCAACGTCTGCACGTCGAGCGGTGCGCCGAGCCAGTCGACGGCGAGGAACATCTCGTAGATGCCGATATCGAGCAGCGCCCCGCCCGCCTGCTCGAACGACAGCGACGGATGATCGTCGGGCACGCCCGGCACCGAACAACCGGCGCGCACGAGACCGATATCGCCGATGGGATCGTCGGCGAGATGGGCGCGCAGCTTCTGGTACAGCGGATAGAACGGCGGCTTCATCGCTTCCATGAAGAGCCGCTGCGACGCGCGCGCACTGTCGATCACGCGATCGAGTTGCGCCGCGTTGACCGTCGCGGGCTTTTCGCACAGCACGTGAATACCGGCTTCGAGCGCCGCGCACGCGTAATGCGCGTGGCTGTCCTGCATGGTCGCGATATAGATCGCGTCGATGCCGCTTTGAAGGAGTGCGTCGAAGGAATCGGCTGCCTGTGCGCCATGTTGCTGCGCAAACGTTTCAGCGGGCGCGCGGCGACGGGACCACACGGCCGTGAGGCGCGCGTGCGGGACATGCGCGAGGCTCTGCGCAAAACGATGGGCGATGCGGCCTGTGCCAACGATGCCCCAACGTATCGCTGCATGGTCCCCGAAAGGGTCCCCGAAAGGGTTGTGCGCTGCTGCGCGGGTTGCTACTTGAGTTGCCTTGTCATCCATCGGTCGCAAGAATCCTGTCTGTCCAGTCAGTGACAGCCGACATTGTCGCAAATGTCGCGTATCACTTCGCCGGATGACCTTCCCGCAACCTGGCGAAATCCTTGCGTCTAACCTGCCGGTGCATCGGGCACCGCGGCACTCATGCGGCTCATCGAAAAATCGATCAGCGCAATCGCCCCGGCTTCCGCTTCCTTCGGATCGCGCCGCTCGATCGCCTCGACCACGCGCGCGTACAGCTGCACCGTTTCATCCCACGCGCCCGCGGGCAGATCGACCAGCGGCTTCAACGCCGATAGCGCGCCGCGAATGATGGCTGCCATCTGCTGGAAAAACTGGTTGCCGCTCGCCACCACGATGCGCGTATGCAGCGCTTCATCCGCAGTCTGATGGCCAGGTTCGCCGGGCGGACTGTTGCGGAAAGCCTCGAACGCATCGCGGATCGCAGCGATGTCCGAGGCGTTACCGCGCGTGGCTGCCTGCGCGGCAGCGCGCGGTTCGATCAGCACACGAAACTCGATCACGTCGCGCAGGAACGTGGGATCGGGCTTCGCGCGAAAGCGCCAGTTCACGACGTCCTCGTCGATCATGCGCCAGTCGTGCATCGGCCTGATGCGTGTACCGATCTTCGGCCGCACGTCGAGCATGTGCCGCGCGAGCAGCATCGACAGCGCCTCGCGCATCACCGTACGGCTAACGTCGAATTCCTTCGACAATACGTCTTGCGGCGGTAAGACCGCACCATACTTTTCTTCGACGATCCCGGTAACAAGTCCATCCATGACCTTGCTGACCAAGGAACGTTCTTTATTGGTTTGTTCCATCATCCTTCTCCCCGATGCGGCGTTTTCGCCTGCGATGAATGTTGATCACGTGCCCTCGTGTCATTTTTTATTAGTGAACAGTACGTTGCTTCGCTTTATGTGGATTCGCCAGTCGGGAAATTACTCGACAGGGTAATCCCTCCGAACAATTGTTTCTTTCGTGTAACGCGTCGTGAAGCGAAGTTTGACGCACATCGCAACAGGTCTGCGCAATGGGGAAAAATTGCATCGAAAGTACTGCACACACAGGTCCGGCAAGCTCTTGCGGTTACATTCGTTACGTTTGTTACCAATCGAATCATTTAGCAGTCCGCATGCAAATCGACGGGCGAATCGTCTCTCACCGCTTCTACCCGACTGATCCATCTGCTCCACTAACTGGGCGTACAACACACTTCCTCTCCAGTATTCGATCGCCTCATGACAACAGGTCGTTACTGACTGCTTTCGATCGTCGCGCTTTGGATCGTCACGCTTTGGATCGTCACTACACCGGCAAAATTCACGTGCGTTTTCGAAACATCACGACGACACCACCGGTTCATCAGACTACGCACTGCCGCTCATCCGCGCGTCTACACGTGATATCGCGCGAACTCGCTTCGAGATTGTTCACATGGATCGCATGCTTGAGCGCCATTGAACCGATCTTTTGCGCGTTGCTCTGTACGTGGACCCACACTTTCAAGGCGCTTTGGCATCGACGATGCGGTCGAACGTTTGCGCGGACTGAACGGGCAGCGGTTATCGCCCAGGCCGGCGCGCATCCGGTATCTCATCAATGAGACAAACCGGACGCGGCGCTACCGGATCGCAATCGCCCGCTAACTGAATGACGTGCGCCGTGCGACGGCTCCCAAACCATTTCACCTGACCTGATTCGACGCGGCCATGCAGCATGACGACGGTTGCGTGCGTCAGGCCTCATACCGGGCGCCCCTGACGATCCGATGGGACAACCCACGCGATCGTCACCACGCAGGCGACATTCATGAAAAACGTTTGCGCGGCCCACTGGATGGGCGCCGCGTTTCCAACTGACAAATAGCGGATGCGCGCCAACACTCGCGCAACGGTCGTCGGTATTCGTACGACACAATCGGATTTCGCGGCGCTGCATGCCGTTTAAAAATCGGCGTTCGGTGCGCAAACGCACGAAATCGATGGAACACATCTGAATCAAATCGCGTTCAGTCCGGAATCGCTCTTTGGTGGGCGTTTCGCCCGTGTTTCAAGCTTGATAACGCGTCGATCGCGTGCGGGCGATTATTTTCAAATCCAGATAAATCAGCGAGTTAGCTTAGGTAAGTTAAGACAAATTCTCGAATCGGCCGCCAAAACCCGTTGTGCAGATTTGAAACAAATCGACGCGTTTTGATATGACCTGTTGGTGGTCATCCCCACGCTGCGCCGCACCAGTGCTCATTTTCGCGTCGATTGGCACAGTCCTCGCTAAATGCTCGGCGTGGTGAAAGCCAGCCTCGATGCAGACAGTCAAAACAATCGCATCGACGGCGGGTTGACGGGGCCGGTCTGTACGAATCTCGCCGCGAGCCAGGCGGCAGGCATCGAGAGCGAACAGCGCCGGGTTAAAAAGACAAGGGGTCGTGCAGCGCACGGCTTCATGCGAGGACCGATCATGCTAACGCTTCAATCAGACCTGCACGGCAATCATTTGCTCGGCGCATTGCCTTCTCACGAGTGGCAAGCCATTGCCCCCCACCTCGAACTCGTACATCTGCGCACGGAGCAGTTGCTGTGCGATTCGGGACAACGTATTCACCACGTCTACTTCCCCACGACAGCCATCATCTCGATGCTCTCGACGATGGAAGACGGCGGCTCCGTGGAAATCGCCGCCGTGGGCCGCGAAGGCATGACGGGCGTGCCCGTGCTGACGGGCGGCGAAACCATGCCGAACCGCGTGCAGGTGCAGTGCTCGGGCTTCGCCTACCGGATGACGGCACAGGCGCTGCGCCAGCAGTTCGCGCGCTCCGATTTTCTGCGCCGCCTGATGCTGCTCTACATGCACGCCCTGCTCACGCAGGTCGCACAAACGGCAGCCTGCAACCGTCACCATTCGCTGAACAAGCAACTGTGCCGGTGGCTTCTGATCGAAGTGGATCGCGTCGCATCGGATGAACTGTCCGTCACGCAACAGCTGATCGCCGACATGCTCGGCGTGCGCCGCGAAGGCATCACGGAAGCGGCAGGCAAGCTGCACAACGACGGTCTGATCCACCACAGCCGCGGACACATCCGCGTGCTCGACCGCAAGGGTCTCGAAGCGCGCGCATGCGAATGCTACGGGCTCGTGAAGCGCGAGTTCGACCGCCTGCTGCCGCGTCTGCGTGAAGCCGAGACGGTGAGCTAAGGTGCGCGCCGGGCATGGTGTCGGCGGCCTCACCGGCCGCACGCAGCACGCCGGTTCGCACGCCACAGCTTCAAGTCGTGCTGTGCAAAGATAGCGTGTGATGCCGGCGGTCGCATGCGGCGCGCACGCTATCGTGCGACCACGCAGGCACTGTCGCATTGCGCGAAGCCTTCGTGCGCTGCACTGCTGCTCCCTGCTCTCACGCATCTTGCTGAACCGTTGCGTCCTCAACGTGTCACGCAACGTCGACCTGATCGCGACGCATGAAGTTCGACGCGATTCATTCAGGCGAACCGTCGACGCTCGCGCCATCGCGCGATACACGTTGCGTCCGCAACATCATCGCGATGTCGGGTTACAAAACTGATTCATTTCGGGTTGTGTGGTTGTCGCGGTATGGACGGGAATGCAACCATCGATGATCCAGCATCGTCTCCGATGACGCTCCCGCAAAGTCACGACGTGCATCGCCCGCGAATCAAGACGCGCCATGTCTTCTTTTCTACTGACTCCGCCCGCTGCACACCAGGTGCATGTCTGGCAGTGGGATCTCGAAGCCTGCGATGACGCTATCGGGCGCTACTGGAACACGCTCAGCACGCAGGAACGCGAGCGCGCCGGCAAATTCCGCTTCGATCTGCATCGGCGCCGCTTCGTAGCGGGACGCGGCGAACTCAGACGGCTGCTTGGCGCTTACCTCGGGATATCGCCATCGGAAGTCGCGATCGGCTATGGTCCGGACGGCAAGCCTCATTGCACCCGCCAACCTCATGACTGGATGCCCTGCTTCAATCTCAGTCACAGTGAAAATACGGCGGCACTCGCGATATCGAATGGTTTCGAGATCGGCATCGACGTAGAGCGTATCCGGGTAATCGAAGAAAACCTGCCGCTAGAAGTGTTCTCGCAGCAGGAACGCGCCCAATACGCTGCCGTGGCCAAAGCGGAACAACAGACCGTGTTCTTCGAAAGCTGGGCGCGCAAAGAGGCGTGCCTGAAAGCACTCGGCACCGGCTTCATCCTGCCGCCCACGCATTTCGAATTCGACCTGTCCGTGCATGGCGACACGGCGCCGCGTCTGGTCGGTGGCGATGCGCACGAAGCGGCGCATTGGCGCATTCGCGCGCTGTCTGGCGTTCCCGGTTGTGCGTGCGCGGTCGCGGCGCGGCGCATGGACTGGTCGATCGTCGAGATGCATTGATGCCCGGCGTCAGAACGTCGCCCCGCCGAACAGCACGCACACGCCACACAGGCGGCCAAAAACCGACAGGAACTGTGCGGCGCTTTGCACAGACGTCAACAATGACGACGTATCAATTAGGAATCCCACGCTAAACATGGAAACCGGCCGTCGACTCGTGAATTTCTGGTCCGGGACACCCGTCGCCCGCCGTGTTTCGCCGCCGCAACAAACGCGTGGGCATCGCCGGATTTTAACGATTGCGCCATCTGCACTGTGGGACCCCGAACACTGGCGGGATCGATGTGTTGTTGCGTCGTTAGTGTGTGCGACGGCGTACGGATAGGCACTCCGCAGAAGTTTAACTTTCACTAACCGCAAATTTCGTACGTAAGGCATGGGGCGGGCGCGCATCGCCCCGTACTGCTTTTGCCTGCTGTAGCCGGCCCCTATGTGCGCCTTCCGTGCGCGAATCAGCAAGCGTGGCCCTGCACACAGCCTTTCAAAATCACTGGAGAGCGGCAAATGTCACACAGAGATGGATTTCCAGGCAACTTGCCGGGCGGGACCGATCATGTTCCTGGCGTGGCAGCGCGCTTCGATGCCGTATGTGCGGAGTTTGCCCGTCATCTTGCTGTGATCGATGCAACGGGTGAAGAGAGTTATGCCGCCCTCGGCGAACGTTCGTCCCGGATGGCAACCGTCCTGCGCAACCTGGGTCTCGAACCCGGCGAACGCTGCGCGATCATGGTTCCGCGCAGCCGCGACACGTTGGCGCTGATGCTGGCGATCCTGCGCGTGGGCGCCGTCTACGTGCCGCTCGACCCGGCTTACCCGCGAGCCCAGCTCGATTTCATCGTGGCCGACTGCGCGCCGAAGCTCATGATCGCGGAAGGATCCGCGCTCGCGAGCGTGGGCGACCTGAATGGCGCATGGATCGATCTGGCCGGCATCGTGGCATCGTCCGCAACCGCCGATCGGGCGCCCCTGCATCCTGCAGGTCGCGACGACGCGGCCTACATCATGTATACGTCCGGCTCGACGGGCAAACCCAAAGGCGTGATCGTCCCGCACCGCGCGATTCTGCGTCTGGTGCACGGGCAGACCTTCACCGACCTGACGCCGCAGACGCGCTTTCTCAATCTCGCGCCGCTCGCCTTCGATGCAAGCACGCTCGAGATCTGGGGTCCGCTGCTCAATGGCGGCAGCGCCGCGATCATCAGCGAGGTTCAGCCTTCGCTCGACGCGATCGCCGCGGGAATCGCGCAATTCGGCGTGACGAGCGCGTGGTTTACGGCCGGCCTCTTCAATGCGCTCGCCGACTATCGGCTCGAAGCCTTCGCGCCGATGAAGGAAGTGCTGACGGGCGGCGACGTGCTGTCGCCCGTGCATATCCGCAAGGTCATGGAGGCCCATCCCGCGCTGCAGATCATCAATGGCTACGGGCCGACCGAGAACACGACATTCACCTGCTGCTACCGCCTTCCGCGCGACAACGCGGCATCGGCAAACGGCGACGCCATTCCCATCGGCGACGCGATCGCGGGCACGCGCGTCTACATTCTCGACGACAAGCTGGCGCCTGTCGCCGATGGCGAAGTCGGCGAACTCGTGACGGGCGGCGACGGCGTTGCGCTCGGCTACCTCAATCGCCCCGAACTGACGGCAGAAAAATTCATCGACGACGTCTTCACCCTTGGCGGCAAGCTCTACCGCACGGGTGACCTCGTTCGCCGCCGTCCGGACGGTGCCATCGATTTTCTGGGCCGCAACGACCGGCAGATCAAGATCGCGGGCAAGCGCATCGAACTCGATGAGATCGAGCATGCATTGCGTGTGGCGCCCGGTGCAGCCGATGCTGCCGTGGCGGCCTTCGAGGGTCGCAGGGGCAAGGCCATCGCCGGCTTCGTCAAGGCCGATGTCGCCGCTGCAGCGGCTAGCCCGGCCTACCTCGACGGGCTGCGCGCGCATCTGAAGGCAGCACTGCCCGACTACATGGTGCCGACGGAACTGCGTGTCCTGCCGGACTTCCCGCTGACGCCGAATGGCAAGATCGACCGCAAAGCCCTGCTTGCGGGACTCGACACGCCCGTCGCGGCAGCCGTCGAATCCGCGCCGGTCGACGAAGACTTCGCTGCGAGGCTGGCGGCTGTGTTCGAGGGACTGCTTGGCAACCCCGTCGATCGCCGCGCGAACTTCTTCGACCTCGGACTGCGCTCGCTCGATCTGATGCGGGCGCACGCGATCATCGCGCGCGACGTGTCGGCCAAGGTCGCGCTGGTGGATCTGTTCCGCCATCCCAATGTCGAGGCGCTGGCCGCGCATCTGCATGACGCCCTGGGCATGGCACAGCAAGGCGCCATCCGGCGCCGCCGGGACGTGCAGGACGGGGCTATCGCTGTCGTCGGCATGTCAGGCCGGTTTCCTGGCGCGCGCAATGTCCGCGAGTTCTGGGCCAACATCCTCGAAGGGCGCGACTGCATCACGCATTTCGACGTGGCTGAACTGGAAGACAGTTTCGACGACGGCACGCGCCGAGAAGAACGGTATGTGAAGGCGCGGCCGATACTCCAGCAAGTCGACCGTTTCGATGCCGGCTTTTTCGGCATGCTGGCTCGCGAGGCGGCGCTGACCGACCCGCAACAGCGCCTGTTTCTCGAGATCGCCTGGGAGGCGTTCGAAGACGCCGGCTATGACCCGGCGGCAATCACCGGTGCCGTCGGCGTGTTCGCCGGCACCTCGATGAACACCTACTTCCTCAAGCATGTTCTGTCCGATCGTGGCGTGATCGACGAATTCACGAGCCAGTTCCAGATCGGCGAGTATCAGAAGCTGGTCGGCGCCGGCGATTTCGTCGCCACCCGCACGGCCTACAAGCTCGGCCTCACGGGACCTGCTATCTCCGTGCAGACCGCATGCTCGACGTCGCTGACGGCGATCGGCCTCGCAGTCGAAAACCTTCGCGCGGGACGCTGCGACATGGCGCTGGCCGGCGGCGTGTCGATCACGTTCCCGCAAAAGCGCGGCTATTTCTACGAAGAAGGCGGCATGGGCGCCGCCGACGGCGTGTGCCGTCCATTCGATGCCGATGCCAAAGGCACGGTGTTCGGCAGCGGCGCGGGCGTGGTCCTGCTCAAACGGCTCGAAGACGCAATCGCAGACGGTGACCCAATCTATGCGGTGGTGCGCGGCGTCGGCATGAACAACGACGGCTCCGACAAGGTCGGCTTCACCGCGCCGAGCGTCGACGCGCAGGCCCGCGCGATTGCCATCGCGCACGCCGAAGCGGGCATCGACCCCGCTTCCATTGGCTATATCGAGGCGCATGGCACGGCGACGCCGCTCGGCGATCCAATCGAATTCGCGGGCCTCGTGCAGGCATTCCGTCTGGGCGGCGTCGAAGGCGGCCAGTTCTGCGCGCTCGGCTCGGCGAAGGCCAATGTCGGACACCTCGACGCGGCCGCTGGCGTGACGGGTTTCATCTCGGCGGCGCTGGCACTGCGCAACCGGACCTTGCCGCCGCTCACGCATTTCCGCGCGCCGAACCCGGGCATCGACGTGACGAACAGCCCGTTCTTCTTCAACGGCGCGGCGCGCCCCTGGACCGATGGCTCGACGCCGCGCCGCGCCGGTGTGAGTTCGTTCGGCGTGGGCGGTACGAACGTCCACGTGCTGCTGGAAGAAGCGCCTTGCCGTACCGAAGCCGATGCGGCACAAGACACCTCGCGCGACGGACTGCAGATACTTCCGCTCTCGGCGAGGAGCGCATCTGCGCTCGAACGCGCCAAGGCCAATCTCGCCGGGCATCTCGCGGCCAATCCCGACCTTGCGCTCGCCGACGTGGCGGCGACGCTGCAAACGGGTCGCCGCGACTTCACGCATCGGGCTGTCATCATCGCCGACAGTCTCGATCAGGCGCAGGCCAAACTGCAAAAAGGCGCGATCGAATCCCAGGCACCGCAAGGCACGCCTCCGGTGGTCTTCATGTTTCCCGGCCAGGGCGCGCAGTATCCGGGCATGGGACACGCGCTCTATCACAGCGAGCCGGTCTTTCGCCAGTGGATCGACAAGGGCGCGCAGGCGCTGGCGCCCCATCTCGGGCTCGATATCCGGACGCTGCTGCTCAGCGAGGCGCCGGAAGGCGACGACACCCCGCATCCCATCCGTTCGACGATCTACGCGCAGCCTGCGCTCTTCCTCGTCGAATACGCGCTGGCGCAATTGTGGATTTCGCGCGGCATCAAGCCGACCGCGATGATCGGCCATAGCGTCGGCGAACTGGTCGCCGCGTGCGTGGCCGAGGCGATCGCCTTCGAGGATGCGCTGTATCTCATCGCGAAGCGCGGCGCGCTCATGCAGTCGGCCGAGCCGGGCGCGATGCTGGTCGTACGCCTGTCGGAGGCCGATCTCATGCCCATGCTGGGCGACGACGTCGATCTGGCCGCGGTCAACGCACCGTCGCTCAGCGTCGTGGCAGGTCCCTTCGCGGCGATCGAGGCTTTCGAGGCCACGCTGAAAGCGCGCGATATCGACCATCGCCGGCTGCATACCTCTCATGCGTTTCACTCGCGCATGATGTCCGGCGTCGTCGAGGATCTTGCCCGGCTCGCGGACACCCTTTCGTTCGCACGGCCAAAGATCCCGTACGTGTCGTCCGTGACCGGACAGTGGGCAGCGATGGATCAGCCGGTGCGGGGACGCTACTGGGCCAGCCATTGCCGTGACGTCGTGCGCTTCAGCGACGCGTTGCTCACGGTGACGGCCGAGAGCAAGCCGCTTCTGCTCGAAATCGGCCCAGGCCGGACGCTGTCGACCTTCGTCATGCAGGGCTTGCCGAGAGACCGGCATCTGGGCGCGATTGCCTCCCTGCCCGATTTCGCCATGCGCGACCAGGAGCTCTCCGTGCTGGCCGAGTCGACCGGTCGGCTGTGGCTGAACGGCGTCGCGCCGGACTGGAAAACCGTTCAGGGCCAGGCCGCCCGCCGCATTTCGCTGCCGACCTATCCGTTCGAGCCGGAACGGCACTGGATCGACGCGCCTGCATCTGCCGCTTCACGCAACGTCACGACGCAAGCCGCGGTCATTGCCGCGCCTGTCACGCCCGATGTCATAACCACTACTACTCAGACCACCATGGACCAAACCGTACAGATCGATCGCAAACCGCGTCTCATTGCCGAACTGGCATCGCTTCTTGCCGAATTGTCCGGCGAGGCGCCCGACACCTCCAATCCGGATGTGACTTTCTGGGATCTCGGTTACGACTCGTTGTTCATGGGACAGGTCTCCCGGCAACTGCGCCGCCGCTTTGACGTCACGATCAGCTTCCGGCAGATCATGAGCGACTATCCGACGCTGCCAGCGCTCGCGCAGTTCCTCGACAGCACCATGCCGCCCGACCCGGCGCAGCCTGCCGCGCCGGCACCCGCCGAAGCCGCGCCCGTCGCCGTCGCCGCGCCGGC
>NZ_JAAGPI010000044.1 GCF_017104715.1 Burkholderia sp. Ac-20365 | reverse complement strand
GGGAGCCGAGCATCGGCAGCACGTCGACGCCGCCCGCGATGCACACGTAGCCGCGCATGCCGCGCTTCGCCGCATTCAGCGTCAGTTCCTGGCCGGCCTGCACCGGCAGGCTCCACCACGAATAGACGGGTTTGCCGTCGAGCGTCGCGCCGAATTCGGTGCCCGTGATGGCGACGCGCGTCGGGCGCAGAAAGCGCAGCACGGTTGGGCCAAAGGTGATTTCTAGGCCGGCGGCATCGGGACGGTTGCCAACCAGCCGGTTGCCGACTTCGAGCGAGAGACGGTCGAGTGCGCCGCCCATCGCGACGCCGAGATGCCGGAAGCCATGCCGGCCGAGGTCCTGGATCGTGGTCAACAGACCCGCGCGTATCACGTCGATCATGCGTGCAGCCCCGCGATGGTGAAGCGGACGCGATCGCCCGGTTGCAGAAGCGTCGGCGGATTGCGCGACGGGTCGAAGAGTTTCTGGGCGGTGCGGCCGATCAGCTGCCAGCCGCCCGGCGACGTTGCCGGATAGATGCCCGTCTGTTCGCCGCCAATGCCGACCGAGCCGGCTGGCACTTCAAGGCGCGGCTCGGCGCGGCGGGGCGTGTGCAGCGCCTCGGCGAGCCCGCCCATGTAGGCGAAGCCGGGCTGGAAACCGAGGAAGAACACAATGTACTCACCGCCCGCATGCCGCTCGACGACTTCCTTGACGGAGAGGCCCGTGTGATCGGCCACTGCCTTCAGATCGGGGCCGAATTCGCCGCCATACTGCACGGGGATTTCCACTTCGCGACCGGCGGTGGGCGCGGCGCTGGCCTTGTCCCACGCGGCTTTCAGCATTGCCGCCAGCGCGTCCGGATCGGCTTCGAGCGGATCGAAGATCAAGGTCAGGTTGTTCATGCCGGGCACCACTTCGAGCACGTGCGGCCAGTCGCGCGCGGCCTGAGCGGCCGCCCACACGCGGCGCTGGCAATCCAGCGTGGCAGGCGGCGGCGCTTCGCAGACCAGCGCGGTATCGCCGAACGGAAAGATGCGGGGTTCAGTCATCAAAGTCCTGAAATAAGTAGAGAGGCGGCGGATTCGTCTGACGATGGCCGTGAACCTCTCGCGATGAGCTAGCGTACATTCTCAATAAAATATCGACAATTTATCAATAAGCGATGTCCCCAGGCTCGCCGGTGGTCAGTGGACGTCGTACACTTCGGACAACCACCACGCTTCTCTTAAAAAAATCACCATGGCGCGTCATCCGACCAAAATCGTTTCATCGGAACATCTCGTCTCTGAATTTAGTGCGGAGTTATCCGAACTCGAGTACGGGCTGATCATGGCGAGCAACGCGTTCAACCGATGGATGGTGCGTTGCATGGCGGCGGCGGGCGACAAGGACATGACGGCGATCGAGGTGTCGCTGCTGCACCACGTGAGCCACCGGGAGCGTCGCAAGAAGATTGCGGATATCTGCTTCGTGCTGAATATCGAGGACACGCACGTGGCGACGTATGCGCTGAAGAAGCTCGTAGCTAGAGGGTATGTAAAAAGCGAAAAGACCGGCAAGGAGGTGTTCTTTTCCGCTACGCAGGCGGGGCGGGATTTGTGTCTGAAGTATCGGGAGGTGAGGGAGAATTGTCTTATCGCGACGCTCAAGGAGAGTGGGCTCACTAATCAGCAGATTGGCGATGCCGCGCAACTCATGCGGAATGCTTCCGGGATTTATGACACCGCTGCGCGGGCGGCGGCTTCGTTGTAGGTTTGGTTTTGGTTTTGTTTTTGTTTTGTCTTGCGACGCTGGGGTGGTTTGCTTGTGGTTTCGCTGGCATCCGCGATGTGATGTACCCCTTCACGCGTCGCCCCTGTGCGGGGCGGCACTTACTTTCTTTGCCGCCGCAAAGAAAGTAAGCAAAGAAAGCGGGCTAACACCGCCCGTTCCTGACCACCGCCTGAGGGCCCCCAACGGGTCCTCTCCTTCACACGGCAACTTCCCGGTTACTGCCCGTTGCCAACGCCTCGAACAGGCGCCTCACCCACTTCGATCACCCGTAACACAGCCAGCGGCAGCGAATGGTTACGGCCGCCCAGGTGGCAAACTGTGTGTAGGTCGTAGTACTCCACGCCTCAGCGTACTTACGACACCGATCGTGCTTTCGAGCCGAGCCGGTGGTTTTCAGTCCGGAGTGATGCGCGTACGCCGCGACAGCCGACACACAGTTTGCCGCTATAGAACGTGGGCAATCTGATCGCGCGTGTGGCGACGCGGGAGTGTGGAGCGGGTGATGAGCGAATTCGAAGCGTTGGCAGCGGGCGTCGAGAAGAACGACGTCGCATGAAGGAGAGGACCCGTTGGGGGCCCTCAGGCGGAAACAAGAATTGGCGGTGTTCAGCGGCTTTCTTTTGCCTACTTTTCTTTGCCGCGGCAAAGAAAAGTAGGTGCCGCCCCGCACAGGGGCAACGCGTGAACCAGGCAAAACACCACGCGGATGCCGGCGAAACGACAAGCAAACCACCCCAGCGTCGCAAGACAAAGCCAAAACCAAAACCAAAACAAAAACAAAACTACACAGCACCCCGATACCAACCCACATCAGTAACAACAACATCAAGCGGAATATCGTGCGCTTCCCGCTCAAGGGAATCTGTACGACACACTTCATACGCGATGCCGACGGTAACCGGCACCTTCCCCGCGGAGCGAAACGCAGCGAGAGTGCGGTCGTAGTACCCGCCACCGTACCCAAGCCGATACCGGTCAACATCAAACCCAACGCACGGCACAAAAAGCAGATCCGGCAAAATGACCTCACCAGAAGTCGGCTCATGAATCCGATGAGCACCAACCCGCATGGCCATATCCGGCGTCCAGACATGAAACTCGAGCGGCCGATCACGCGCGGTAATAACAGGCAAAGCAGCGCGCCGAGCAGCATCGCCGTCAAGCCAGGCAACCACAACGGAACGCAGATCGAACTCACCTGACAAAGGCCAATACAACCCTACACTTACGGGCGAATAAACCGTTAACGCATCGAGCACACGACGGCCCAGAGCATCCTTGCCCGCACCGTCGAGAGCCGCATGCAGACGTGCTTCCAGCAGTGTTGCACGTAGCTCCTTTTTCGATTTCGTGACGGGGTTGCGTGCTATGCTTGAGTTCAATTCGCGCTCCAGAAACGCTCTAGAAATAACGATGTCCAAACGCCTCTTCCGAGTATATCGCGCGGCCAGTCTGGCGCTCGCCGCGGCGGCGCTCGTCGCGTGCAGCACGGCCTCCGCCGTCAAGCCGCTCCAGCTTTCCCAGATCACCAGCGACGATCAGACTTTCATCCAGTTGCGCGAGGCAGCGCGCAATAACGATGCAGCTCGCGCAGCGCAGCTCGCGGCGACGATTCCCGATTACCCCGCGCCCTCATATCTGGAATATTTCCAGTTGAAGCCGCAGCTGTTCGACGGCTCGGGTCATCCGCGTATCGACGCGCCCGACGCGCCCGTGCTGTCGTTCCTGCAACGCTACGACGGCCAGGCCATCGCCGACCGCATGCGCAACGACTATCTCGTCGTGCTCGGCGCGCGCCACGACTGGAAAAACTTCGACCAGCAATACGCGCGCTTCGTGCTGAACGACGATACGCAGGTCAAGTGCTACGCGCTCGAATCGCGTGCGGCGAAAGGTGAGAATGTCGTCGACGCGGCACGCGCACTGCTCGTCGATCCGCGCAACTACGGCGACGGCTGCGTCGACCTGATCACGTCGCTCGCGATCAACCAGCAGTTCAGCAGCGACGACGTCTGGCAGCAGATCCGTCTCGCGTACGAACAGAACCAGACCGGCACGGGCGTAAAACTCGTCGATGCGCTCGGCAACAACCGTCCCGATCCGACGCTGTTCGATCAGGCCGCGAGTACACCGCCGTTGCTGCTCGCACGCGGTGTTGGCGCCGATCCGCAGTCGCATCAGCTCGCGCTGCTCGCCATCACGCGCATGGCCCGTAACGATCCCGCCATGGCCGCTGCCACCTTCGGTTCCGTCGCGCCGTCGCTGACGTCGCCGGAACGCGCGATCGGCTGGGGCACGATTGCGTACCAGGCCGCTTCGAAGCAGATGCCGGGCGCCGTCGACTGGTACCGGCTGTCGGCGAACGCGCCGCTGTCCACGCCCGCGTACGAATGGCGCACACGCGTCGCGCTCGTCGCCGGCGACTGGACGATGGTGCGCTGGTCGATCGAACAGATGCCGCCGTCGCTGCGCAGCCAGCCTTCGTGGACCTACTGGCACGCGCGCGCGCTCAAGGCAGCGGGCGACGTGACGACGGCGAACCAGGAGTTCGAGTCGATCTCGCAGCAGTTCAACTTCTACGGCCAGCTTGCCGCGGAAGAACTCGGCCAGAAGATCGTCGTGCCGCCGAAGACTACGGTGACGGACGCCGAAGTCGAGCAGGCCGGCAACACGCCGGGCTTCGCGCTTGCACAGAAGTTCTATCAGCTGAATCTGCGTCTGGAAGGCAACCGCGAATGGAACTGGCCGCTGCGCAGCATGACGGACCGCCAGCTGATCGCCGCCGCCGAGTACGCACGCCGTATCGAGCTGTATGACCGCGCGGTCAATACTGCCGATCGCACGAAGACCGAGCACGATTTCTCGCTGCGCTTCCTGTCGCCGTTCCGCGATATCGTCGAGCGCGATGCGCAATCGAACGGACTCGATGTGGAATGGGCGTATGGTCTGATCCGTCAGGAGTCGCGCTTCATCATGAACGCGCGCTCGGAAGTCGGCGCGAGCGGGCTGATGCAGCTGATGCCGGGAACCGCGCAACTGGTCGCGAAGAAGATCGGCCTCGGGCCCATTTCCCGTGCGCAGATGAACGACATCAACACCAATATCCTGCTCGGGACGAACTATCTGTCGATGATCTACAATGAGTTCGACGGGTCCGCCGTGCTCGCCACGGCAGGTTACAACGCAGGTCCGGGCCGTCCGCGCAACTGGCGCTCGCAGTTGCCGCGCGGTGTCGAAGGCGCGATTTTCGCGGAAGCCATTCCGTTCCAGGAAACGCGCGACTACGTCAAGAACGTGCTGTCCAACACGGTCTACTATGCAGCGTTGTTCGAAGGCCGTCCGCAATCGCTGAAGGCGCGTCTGGGGTATATCCAGCCGTTGCAGTAACGATGCGCCAGGCCGCCGCCGCGTGACACGTCACTTTACGTCACGCCGGCGGCGGCGTTCGAACCTCAGCCGTTGCCGCGGCTTCCATCAGGGAGTCGAAAAATGCGACATCAAACTATCGCGATCGTCGGCGGTTCCGGCTTTATCGGCAGTCATCTCGTCAACGCGCTCGTCGAACTCGGCAAGACGGTGCGCCTCGCCACTCGCCGCCGCTATAACGCGCGGCATCTCACGCTGCTTCCCATCGATGTGGTCGAAATGGATGTGTTCGATCCCATCCAGCTCGCGCGTTTCGTCGAAGGCGCGGATGCCGTGATCAATCTCGTCGGCGTGTTGCATGGTCATCGCGGCGATCCGTATGGTCCGGAGTTCGCCAAAGCCCACGTCGAACTGCCGACGAAAATCGTTTCCGCATGCGAAGGCAAAGGTGTACACCGGCTGATTCATATGAGCGCAATAGGCGCCGATCCGCGCGGGCCGAGTATGTATCTGCGTTCAAAGGGCGACGGCGAGCGCGCGGTGCACGCGTCGTCGATGCTCGCGTCGACGATATTCCGGCCGTCCGTCGTGTTTGGCCCGGAAGACCAGTTGCTCAACAAGTTCGCATTCCTGCAACGCATGTTCCCTGTCATTCCGCTGGCGAAACCCGACGCGCGCTTTCAGCCGATCTTTGTCGGCGATGTCGCGAAGGCGATCGTCAACGTGCTCGATCTCGATGCATCGACGGGCCGCACGTATGAACTCGGCGGGCCGTCGGTGTACACGCTCGAGGCGCTCGTCGAATATTGCGGCGACGTGATCGGCAAGCATGCGCGCATCATCCGTCTGCCGGATTCGCTGGCGCGACTCCAGGCGCTGTCGTTCGAGATGGCGCCGGGCCAGCCGGTGATCTCGCGCGACAATCTCGATTCGATGAAAATCGATGCGGTGTTGAGCGCGCCGCTCGCGCCCGAGCTCGACATCGAACCGGCCAGCATCGAAACGATCGCGCCCGTATATCTGACGGGCTCGTCGTTCCGTTCGCGCTTCAACGCTTTCCGCGCGAGCGCGGGCCGTTAAACTCTGTCGTTCAATAAGCTAACTGGCGAAGCATGAAACTCGTTATCGGTGACAAGAACTATTCGTCGTGGTCGATGCGGCCGTGGCTCGTGCTCAAACACTTCGGCATCACATTTGAAGAAGTGATGGTCTGGCTGAATGAGGCGGAGACGAAAGCGCAGATTCTCGCGCATTCGCCGTCGGGCAAGGTGCCGTGCCTGATCGCCGACGACGGCGTCACCGTGTGGGATTCGCTCGCCATCTGCGAGACGCTCGCCGAACGCTATCCGCAGCATGCGATGTGGCCGCGTGACGCCGTCGCGCGCGGCCACGCGCGCAGCGTCAGCGCCGAGATGCATTCGGGCTTCGGCAATCTGCGCAACAACATGTGGATGAACATTCGCGCGTCGTTTCCGGGCAAGAACGCAACGCCCGAAGCACTCGCCGATATCGCGCGTATCGATGCTATCTGGAACGAATGCCTCGAAACGTATGGCGGACCGTTCCTGTTTGGTGAGTTCACGATTGCCGACGCGATGTACGCGCCTGTCGTGATGCGCTTCAACACGTGGCAGCCGAAGCTGTCGGAAGCAGCGGCCGCGTACGCGCGCCGCGTGACGGCGCAACCTGCCGTCAAGGCGTGGATCGACGACGCGCTGCAAGAGCCGCATCGCATCCCCTATCAAGACACCTGCGCATGAATATCTACGCGGTAGGCGGCGCGATCCGCGACGAGTTGCTCGGCATGCCCGTGCAGGACCGCGATTACGTGGTGGTCGGCGCGACGCCCGAGCAGATGGTCGCGAAGGGCTTTCGCCCGGTCGGCAAGGACTTCCCGGTTTTCCTGCATCCCGATACGCACGAGGAATACGCGCTCGCGCGAACCGAGCGAAAGACGTCGGCGGGCTATCACGGCTTCCAGTTCTTCTACGCGCCGGATGTGACGCTCGAGGAAGACCTCGCACGGCGCGATCTCACCGTCAATGCGATGGCGCGCGAAGTCACGCCCGACGGCGATCTGATCGGCCCGGTGATCGATCCGTTCGATGGTCAGGACGATCTGAAGCACCGCGTGTTCCGGCATGTGAGTGACGCGTTTCTCGAAGACCCGGTGCGCATTCTGCGTGTCGCGCGATTTTCGGCGCGCTTCACCGGCTTCAGCGTCGCGCCGGAAACGCTGGAACTGATGCGCAAGATGGTCGCGGCGGGCGAAGTCGATGCGCTGGTGCCCGAACGCGTGTGGCAGGAAGTATCGCGCGGGCTGATGGAAAAGAAGCCGTCGCGGATGTTCGACGTGCTGCGGGAATGCGGCGCGCTCGCGCGCATCCTGCCTGAGATCGACGCGCTGTACGGCGTGCCGCAACGCGCCGACTATCACCCGGAAGTGGACACGGGCATCCACGTGATGATGGTCGTCGATCATGCCGCTGCGCAGAACTACGCGCTCGCGGTGCGCTTCGCTGCGCTCACGCACGATCTCGGCAAGGCGACCACGCCCGAAGACGTGTTGCCGCGTCACATCGGTCATGAAGGACGCAGCGTCGATCTGCTCAAGCCTTTGTGCGAGCGGCTGCGCGTGCCGAACGAATGCCGCGATCTTGCAGTGCTGGTCGCGCGCGAGCACGGCAATATCCATCGCGTGACGGAGACGAAGGCGGCGGGGATCGTGCGGCTGTTCGAGCGCTGCGACGCGCTGCGCAAACCCGCGCGTTTCGCCGAAGCGTTACAGGCGTGCGAAGCGGATGCGCGTGGGCGGCTGGGTTTCGAAGCGAGGGCGTATCCGCAGGCGGAGCGTTTGCGGGTCGCGCTGGTTGCGGCGCGCGCTGTCGATGCAGGCGCTGTCGCGAAGGCTTACGAAAACGATCCTGCGAAGATCAAGGATGCCGTGCATCGCGAGCGCGTGACTGCGGTCGCGAAGGCGTTGGGAGAGGCGGCGACAGACTGATCAGATCAGGTTCGGCGTTTTTTGAACGCTTCCGACTTCGCCACCACCCGCACTAACAGCAACCGGATTCCCGTCGACTGATGTCTGTCTTTTACACACGCAAGCAAATCGATAAATGGCTGGATGCCTTCACGATAGCCAAGGCCGGAAGCTATACGAAGCTTGTCTCCGATGTGAGCTGGCCTTCGGATAACTTCCTCACTGGTGTCGTGCAAGGTACTCGCATCGCGCCGTACCACGTGCGGGTGTACTTCAACAATTCCGGCAAGAGCGTGCGGATCGATGGCCAATGCACTTGTCCGGTCGGAAACAGATGCAAGCACGTCGCTGCATTGCTGATCGCGGCAATGCCGCTTCAACCGGAGGCGGTGGCTCGCGGAGTGCGTCCGGAAGTGATCCGCTGGCTCAATGAGTTTCGGACAAAACACGCGTCAGCCGTGCCCGACAAGGGCACGAAGCCCGCATCCACGAAAGCGTCGCAGGTGCTGGCATATGTGATCAGCGAATCGTTCATGGGAAAGCCTGAAGTAAGCATATTTAAGGCGCGCACGGGTGTCGACGGCTCGATCCGCGCACTTGACGATCCTTGGTACAACATTGAGAAGGCGCTCGTGCAACCGCCGAAGTTCGTAACTGGGGATGATCTGCCGATCTTGCGCGGGTTGTGGCTGGGCCGCTCGCGAACTTACCTGAGCAACTTCAGTCTGGAGGGCTCGACGGGAGGCGAGATCGTGGAAAAGCTCATCGCGACGGGTCGCGCCTATGTCTCGCGGACAACGGCAACCAGACGCCAGAATCTGCCTTGCTCCGTGAACGCCGGCCGCTCGCGTCCTGGTCGCATCGAGTGGCGCACGCAGGCGGACACGAGCATGCGCCCCGTGCTCCAGACCGAACCGCCCGCGACAATTCTCATCACGACAACTCAACCCTGCTGGTATCTGGATGCACAGACCGGCGAAGCAGGAATTGTCGACATACCGTGGCGGGTCGACCAGCTCAACGAGTATCTGTCGATGCCGTCCATCACGGCCGACGAAGCCGTGTTCGTCGGCAAGATGCTGGAAGAGATCGCGCCGGGCTTGCCATCGCCGCCCGTGCATGACCAGACCGACTTGCGCGTCATCGAGACGGCGCCCGTTCCCGTGCTGAAGCTCGACTCGCTGCCGACATGGGGGCGAGCCCCCAACGACATGTTCGACTTTGCGACCGTCGCATTCGACTATGAGGGCGAGCGCGTCGATGCGCACAGCGACATTACGCTCGTTCGCGATTCGAAGGGTGATGTGGTGCAGATCGCACGTCGGACGGACCTTGAGGAGCACTGCCTGAAGGAACTGGGCAAGGCAGGTCTCAAGAAGGTCTCGACGAAGCGTGTGTCTGGCGCGAGTCGCTTTCCTGAGCACATGCTGGCGCCGTCAAATCCCGGCGAGTGGGGAGACTTCATCACCCGTGCTGTGCCCTCGCTGCGCGAGCGTGGCTGGCAGGTGTCGATGAGCGAGGCGTGTCGTTTGAATTTCATCGAGATCGATGCCATCGACGGCGAAATCCGCGCTACCGGTGATGGTTGGTTCGACGTCGAAATGGGCGTTACCGTCAATGGCCGGACCGTCCGGCTCGAACCGCTGCTGGTGGCCCTGTTCCGGCGTGATCCGCGTTGGATCACAGACAGTCGCGATCGCATTGCCGATAACGAAACTGTCGAACTCGTAACCGATCTCAACGAACGGCTGCATATACGCGCGGAGCGCCTGAAGCCGGTTATGCGTGTGTTGGTCGACCTGTTCGATTTCGTGACGGAGCGCAAGCTGCGCCTTTCGAAACTGGATGCAGCCAGGTTCGACGCACTCGACAAAAGCGGGCGCTGGCAGTTTCATGGCGAGGCTTCTGTGCGTGAGCTGGCCAAACGGCTGATCGCCGGGCCCGGCGTGAACGACTCACCCGTCCCGCGGGGACTACGCGCGGAACTACGCGCCTATCAGCGCCAGGGTCTCAGCTGGATGCAGTTCCTGCGTGAAGAAAACCTCGCGGGCGTGCTCGCCGACGACATGGGTCTCGGCAAGACCGTCCAGACGCTGGCTCACATCCTCGCTGAAAAGGAAGCGGGCCGGCTCGACCGTCCGGCGTTGATCGTTATTCCGACCACGCTGATGCACAACTGGTGCGAGGAAGCGAATCGTTTCGCACCGGACTTGCGCGTGCTCGATCTGCATGGCCCGCAGCGTCATGAGCGGTTCGACGAAATCGGCAACCACGATCTGATCCTCACCACCTATGCGCTGCTGTGGCGCGATCAGGCTGCGCTGGCGCAGCATAGCTATCACCTGCTGATCCTGGACGAGGCGCAGTACGTGAAGAACGCCGCCACCAAGGCCGCCGCCACGATCCGGGAATTGCAGGCGAGGCACCGCCTGTGTCTGACGGGCACGCCGCTCGAGAATCACCTCGGTGAGTTGTGGGCGCAATTCGATTTCATGTTGCCCGGCTTTCTCGGCACGCGACAAGACTTCACGCGCCGCTGGCGCACGCCGATCGAAAAGAACGGGGACACCGCGCGCCGTGAGTTGCTCGCGCGGCGTATCCGACCGTTCATGCTGCGTCGGCGCAAGGACGAAGTGGCAACGGAGTTGCCGCCGAAGACGACCATCGTGCGAACGCTTGAGCTTGAGGGTGCGCAGCGCGATCTATATGAAACCGTTCGGTCGGCGATGCAGGAAAAGGTTCGCGCAGCCGTCGCAGAAAAGGGTCTCGCACGCAGTCACATCGTCGTGCTGGAGGCGCTGCTCAAACTTCGCCAGGTGTGTTGCGATCCGCGACTTGTGAAGAGCGCACGAGGGACCCGCGTCGAGCAATCGGCGAAACTGGAGCTTCTGCTAGAGATGCTGCCCGAACTGATCGAGGAAGGCCGCCGCATCCTGCTGTTCTCCCAGTTCACCGGCATGCTGGATCTGATCGCCGCTGCGCTCGACAATGCGCAAATTCCCTACGTGATGCTCACGGGCGACACGACCGACCGGGTCGCGCCCGTCAAGCGCTTCACAAAGGGTGAGGTTCCACTGTTCCTGATCAGCCTGAAGGCGGGCGGCGTTGGCCTGAATCTGACAGCAGCCGATACGGTGATTCACTACGATCCGTGGTGGAATCCCGCCGCAGAAAACCAGGCTACTGATCGCGCACACCGTATTGGACAGAAGCGACCGGTGTTCGTCTACAAGCTGATCACCGCAGGCAGCGTGGAAGAGAAAATCGTTGCGATGCAAGGACGGAAGGCGGCATTGGCCGACGCGATTCTCTCGGACAATGCGCAAAAGACCGTCAAATTTTCCGAAGCGGACCTTGCGGCGCTATTTGAACCGATTCCGCTTGTGCCAGCGAACGAACCGCCGTCCAGGAAGCGCGCGAAGACGAGAACCGCTGCGCGCGAGACGTAACGCTGTAGCTACAGCAACCGCGCAATCAACGACAACAACATCGACAGCACCAGCGTCGACATGAACGGGAACGGATATTCCTTCCCGAACAGTCTCAGCGTGACATCGCCCGGCATCCTGCCGATGCCGAGCTTGCGCAGCCACGGCCAGCACGCCGACAGCACGGCCACCGCGATGAAAGTAGTCAGCAGCCAGCGGATCATCGTGTTTGCCTCGGCCCAGAGCGCTTAAAGCGTATGCGAGCGATCGCCGCGCGCGAACGCATCGAGCGTACCGTCGATACCGCGTGAAAACGCGATCACCTTGAACAGCTCGCCCATCTCGGCTTCCGACAGCAGCTTCTGCACCGCGTTGGCGGCGGGCAGAAAGTTGGGAATATCGGACGGATCGATCTCACTCAACACTTCCGTGATGCCCGCGTTCATCAGAAAGCGCGCCTGCGACGTGTAGCCGAGCAGGTCCGCGCCCGTATCGACGCCAGCCTCGGCGATGCCCGTAAATTCGACGTGCGCGGTGATGTCCTGCAAGCCGGGATAGAGAAACGGATCGCCGTGTGCATGATGCCGGTAGTGGCACATCAGCGTGCCTTCGGCGCGTTGCGCATGATAGTACTCGTGACGCGGAAAACCGTAGTCGAGCAGAATCGCCGCGCCGCGCGTGAGCATCGTGCAAACGGTGCGCGTGAAGGCGAGGGCGGCTTCGTGCGTCTCCGTCACGTAGTCGTGATCGCCTTCTACTTCCAGATCGCGGAGGAACGCGGCATCGTGTGTCGATTGAACGGGGCGGTCTTCGAACTGCAGCGCGCCGTCTTTCAGCACGATGCCGCGCTCGTGCCATTCGCCGTCAGTGCGGGCGAAGAGCCGCACGGGCATCGCGTCGAGCACTTCATTGCCGACCACCACGCCTTCGAACTGCTCGGGCAACGCGTCGAGCCAGCGTACTCGTGCGGCCAGCTCGGGCGCTTGCGCTTCGATCATTTCGCGCTGACGTTCACGCAATTCACCCGACAGATCGACGATCGAATACGTCTCGAACTCCGTGCCCAGTTCAGCCAGCGCGTTGAGCAAGCCAGAAGCCAGCTTGCCCGTCCCGGCGCCGAATTCCATAACGTGACGCGTGCCGCTCATTTCCAGCGCCTGCGCGACCGGCCGCGCGAGCGTCTGGGCAAATAGCGGCGACAGTTCCGGCGCCGTCACGAAGTCGCTGCCATCCTCCGCACGGCGGCCGAATTTGATCGCGCCACCGCTGTAATAGCCCAGTCCCGGCGCGTACAACGCGCGCTCCATGTAGCGATCGAACGGCATCCAGCCGCCGTTCGTCGCGATCTCCGCGCGAATCTGCGAAACCAGCGCTTCCGACTGCGCGAGCGCGGTCGGGCCGGGAGCAGGTAAACTATCGGGTTGGTGAGCTTTCGGATTCATTCCCGCATTGTAAATGACCGCCTCGAACGACACTTCCGCCGCTAGCGCCCGTCCCGCCCGCGTTGTCCTCGTCACGGGCGCCGCGCACCGGATCGGTCGCGGGCTCGCGCTGGGCTTTGCCGCGGCAGGCTGGGACGTGGCGGTGCATTACGGCTCGTCGAAGGCGCTGGCCGACGAGGTGGTCGCGGAAATCTCGGCGCTCGGGCGGCGGGCCGTCGCGCTGAAGGCGGATTTGTCCGTCGAAGCGGAAGTCGCGCGGCTCGTGCCCGATTGCACGGCGGCGCTCGGGCGGCCGTCCTGCATCGTGAATAACGCGTCGCTGTTCGACGAAGATACCGCGCTCGACGTCGGCTACGCGAAATTGCTGCACATGACGTCGATCAACGTCGGCGCGCCGCTGGTGCTCGCGCGGATGCTGCACGAAGTCACGCCCGAGGCGGCGCGGCACGACGAATCGCTGCGCGCGGCCGTGATCAATGTGCTCGACCAGAAGCTGTACAACATGAATCCGGATTACCTGTCGTACACGCTGTCGAAGGCCGCGCTCGGCACGGCGACCGTCGCGCTCGCGCAGGCGCTGGCGCCGAAGGTTCGTGTAGTCGGCCTCGCTCCCGGCCTGACGCTGCAATCCGGCGATCAGACCGCGCAAAGCTTCGCGGCTGCGCATACGGTGACGCCGCTCGGCCGTGCGTCGCGCGTCGAGGATCTCGTCGCGGCGGCGCTGTATCTCGCGGATGCGCGCGGCGTCACGGGCACGACGCTGGTGGTCGACGGCGGCCAGCACCTCGTGCCGCTGCCGCGCGACGTAATGTTTTTGACGGGCGCCGACCGATAACCGGGGCGCCCACCGGCGCGCCGTGCTGCGCGCCCAACTGCGTGCCTGAGCACGCTCTTTTGTACTGGAACGAACATGTCTGCCGCTTTGCTTCACCCCCGGCTTGCTGATTGCCGCCGGCTCTTTCTGCGCAATTACGAGGTGCACATCAATATCGGCGTGCACGATTTCGAAAAGCGCGGCGAGCAGCGCGTGGTGATCAACGTCGAACTGTTCGTGCCGCTCGCGCTGTCCACGCCCGTCGAAGACAAGCTGCGCGAAGTCGTCGATTACGACTTCATGCGCTCGACGATCGCGGCGCGCGTGAGTCAGGGGCATATCCATCTGCAGGAAACGCTCTGCGACGATCTGTCGAAAGCGCTGCTTGCGCATCCGCAAGTGCGCGCCGTGCGTCTGTCGACGGAAAAGCCCGATGTCTATTCAGACTGCGATGCCGTCGGCGTCGAAGTCTTCCATATCAAAGAGGACTGAGCGATGAACGCTCCCGAAACCCTGACGGGCGCCGATTCGCTGCAGGCGGCCGCTCCCGTTGTTGCAGCCGATGCCGAAGCCGGCGACCGCAAGCGCGCGCTGACGCGCCGCGAGCAGAAAGAAGCGTACGAGAACAACAAGCTGTTCAAGCGCCTCGCGCGCCAGGTCGGCGAAGCGATCGGCGACTTCAACATGATCGAGGAAGGCGACAAGGTGATGGTGTGCCTGTCGGGCGGCAAGGATAGCTACGCGATGCTGGAGATCCTGATGCGCCTGCGCGAGCGCGCGCCGATCAACTTCGATATCGTCGCCGTCAATCTCGACCAGAAGCAGCCGGGTTTCCCGGAGCACGTGCTGCCCGAGTACCTGAGCAAGCTCGACATTCCGTTTCATATCGAGAACCAGGACACGTACAGCATCGTCAAGCGCCTCGTTCCCGAGGGCAAAACCACGTGCTCGCTGTGCTCGCGGCTGCGCCGCGGCATCCTGTACCGCGTGGCGGGCGAACTCGGCGCGACCAAGATCGCGCTCGGCCACCATCGCGACGACATCCTGCAAACGCTGCTGCTGAACATGTTCTACGGCGGCAAGCTGAAGGGCATGCCGCCCAAGCTGCAATCGGACGATGGCAAGAACGTCGTGATCCGGCCGCTCGCGTACGTGAAGGAAACCGATCTCGAGAAATACGCGGAACTGCGTCAATTCCCGATCATTCCGTGCAACCTGTGCGGCAGCCAGCCGAATTTGAAACGCGCGGAAATGAAGGCGCTGATTCGCGAATGGGACAAGCGTTTTCCCGGCCGCGTCGACAACATGTTCAATGCGTTGACGAACGTCGTGCCGTCGCATCTGATGGATCACAAGCTGTTTCCGTTCGCGTCGTTGCGCGCAACGGGCGAAGCCGATCCGCAAGGCGACATCGCTTTCGACGAAGAGCCGTGTTCCACCGATTCCGCATCAGAAGGGATCCAGCAGGCATCGCAAACGATTTCCTTCGTGCAATTCGACGATATTTGACGTTATGCGCATCCTCGCAAAGCCTTTTAAAACAGGCATTTGCGGGGATTTAATGCGCAGTGGGGCCACGTTGCAGTCACATTCAGCGTGCTAGAATCGCCCACTCCAAACTCGTCGAATACGCCCTCGTCATGAATATCGTGATCCTGGCGGCAGGCACCGGTAAGCGCATGCGCTCTGCATTGCCAAAGGTGCTTCATCCCCTGGCCGGTCGGCCGCTTCTTGCTCATGTCATCGATACTGCCCGCACGCTGAACCCGACGCGTCTTGTCGTCGTGGTCGGTCATGGCGCGGAACGGGTGCGCACGGCTGTCGCGGCGCCCGATGTGCAGTTCGCATTGCAGGAGCAGCAGCTTGGCACGGGCCACGCGGTGCAGCAGGCGCTGCCGCTGCTCGATCCGTCCGCGCCGACGCTCGTGCTGTACGGCGACGTGCCGCTCACGAAGGCGGGCACGCTCAGGCGTCTGACGGACGCAGCGGGCCACGACGGCTACGGCGTGCTGACCGTCACGCTCGACGATCCGACCGGCTACGGCCGCATCGTGCGCGATACGCAGGGCAAGGTGCAACGCATCGTCGAACAGAAAGACGCGACGCCTGAGCAGCAGAAGATCGCTGAGATCAATACCGGCATCGTCGTCATGCCGACGAAGCGTCTCGAAGGCTGGCTGTCGTCGTTGAAGAACGACAATGCGCAGGGCGAGTTCTATCTGACGGATGTGGTCGAACTGGCCATCGAAGCCGGCATCGAAGTCGTCACCGCGCAGCCCGACGAAGAATGGGAAACGCTCGGCGTCAATAGCAAGCAGCAGCTCGCGGAGCTGGAGCGCATCCATCAGCGCAACGTCGCCGATGAACTGCTCGTCGCGGGCGTGACGCTCGCCGACCCGGCGCGTATCGACGTGCGCGGCACGCTCGAATGCGGCCGCGATGTATCGATCGATGTGAACTGCGTGTTCGAAGGCAAGGTCACGCTGGCCGACAACGTGTCGATCGGGCCGAACTGCGTGATCCGCAATGCGTCGGTCGGCGCGGGCACGCGTATCGACGCGTTCACGCATATCGAAGGCGCGCAGATCGGCGCGCAGGCCGTGCTCGGCCCGTACGCGCGTCTGCGTCCGGGCGCGACGCTCGCGGACGAAACGCATGTCGGCAACTTCGTCGAAATAAAGAATGCGGTGCTCGGCCACGGCTCGAAGGCGAATCACCTGTCGTATGTCGGCGATTCGGATGTCGGCGCGCGCGTGAATATCGGCGCGGGCACGATTACCTGCAACTACGACGGCGCAAACAAGTTCCGTACGGTGATCGAAGACGATGTGTTCGTCGGTTCGGACACGCAGCTGGTGGCGCCCGTGCGCGTCGGCCGCGGCGCGACGATCGCGGCGGGCACGACGGTGTGGAAGGATGTCGAAGAAGGTCTGCTGGTGCTCAACGAAAAGACCCAGGTAGGCAAGACGGGCTACGTTCGCCCGACGAAAAAGAAAAGCTGAAGGGACTCGCGCGTGCGAGGCGCGCGCCTTGACCCTTAACTCTGCAAAGGACCATTGATTATGTGCGGCATTGTCGGCGCTGTTGCGCAACGAAATATCGTTCCCGTCCTGATCGAAGGACTGCGTCGCCTCGAATATCGCGGCTACGACTCATGCGGTGTCGCCGTGCTGGCGAATGGCGAACCGAAGCGCGCGCGCAGCGTGGCGCGCGTCGCCGATCTCGACGACCAGGTGCGCGACACGCGCCTCGAAGGCGCGACGGGTATCGCCCATACGCGCTGGGCCACGCACGGTGCGCCCGTCACGGACAATGCGCACCCCATCTTTTCGCGCAATGAACTGGCGCTGGTGCACAACGGCATCATCGAAAACTACGAATCGCTGCGCGAGATGCTGCGCGGCAAGGGCTACGAGTTCGTCTCGCAGACCGATACCGAAGTGATCGCGCATCTGGTGCATAGCCTGTATCGCGGCGATCTGTTCGCGGCCGTGCGCGAAGCGACGGCGCAACTGCATGGCGCGTACGCAATCGCCGTGCTGCACAAGAACCAGCCGCATACGGTGGTCGGCGCGCGTCAGGGCTCGCCGCTCGTCGTCGGCCTTGGCCAGGGCGAGAACTTCCTCGCGTCCGACGCGCTCGCGCTGGCAGGCAGCACGGACCGCTTCATCTTCCTCGAAGAGGGCGACGTCTGCGAACTGACGCTCGACAAAGTGCGCGTGTTCGATCGCGACGGCAATCCGGCCGACCGTGAAGTGCGTCAGGTTGCAGCCTACGGCGGCGCGGTCGAACTCGGCCCGTATCGCCACTTCATGCAGAAGGAAATCTTCGAGCAGCCGCGCGCGATCACCGACACGATCCCGCAAGCCGATTCGTTCGACGCTTCGCTCTTCGGCGAACACGCCGCGAAGGCGTTCTCGGAGATCGACAACCTGCTGATTCTCGCGTGCGGCACGAGCTACTACTCGGGCCTGACGGCGAAGTACTGGCTGGAATCGGTCGCAAAGATCCCGACGCAGGTCGAGATTGCGAGCGAGTACCGTTATCGCGATTCGGTGCCGAATCCGAAGTCGCTCGTCGTCGTGATTTCGCAATCGGGCGAAACCGCCGATACGCTCGCGGCGCTGAAGCACGCGCAATCGCTTGGCCACAAGCACACGCTGTCGGTGTGCAACGTCGGCACGAGCGCGATGGTGCGCCTGACGGAGCTGTCGTTCCTCACGCACGCGGGCCGTGAAATTGGCGTCGCGTCGACCAAGGCGTTCACGACGCAGCTGGTTGCGCTGTTCGTGCTCGCCGCGACGCTCGGCAAGCTGCGCGGTCATGTCAGCGCGTCGCAGGAAGCGGACTATATCCGCCAGCTGCGCCACCTGCCTGCCGCGCTGAACAGTGTGCTGGCGCTGGAGCCGCAGATCATCGCCTGGTCGGAGGAGTTCTCGCGCAAGGAGAACGCGCTGTTCCTCGGCCGTGGTCTGCACTATCCGATCGCACTCGAAGGCGCGCTCAAGCTGAAGGAAATCTCGTACATCCACGCCGAGGCTTATCCGGCGGGCGAACTGAAGCACGGGCCGCTGGCGCTGGTGACGGAAGCCATGCCGGTGGTGACGGTCGCGCCGAATGACGCGCTGCTCGAAAAGCTCAAGTCGAACATTCAGGAAGTGCGCGCGCGCGGCGGCCAGCTGTACGTGTTCGCCGATGCCGACACGAAGATCGTCAACGACGAAGGTCTGCACGTGATCCGTATGCCGGAGCACTACGGCCTGCTGTCGCCGATCCTGCACGTCGTGCCGCTGCAGATGCTGGCTTATCACACGGCTTGCGCGCGTGGTACGGACGTGGACAAGCCGCGTAATCTCGCGAAATCGGTGACGGTGGAGTGAGGTTGATGGTTCGCGGCGGAGCAGTGTCGCCGTAGTCGTTTCAAAGGCGTTCTGGATACAGCACCGCGCTCGCGGGCGTATCCAGAACCCGTCAGTTTCCCTTCCCCTGAAGTTCTCCGTGCACAGCCCTCAGGGCTTCGTCGCACACGCCAGCACACACGGCATCGGTATGCGGATCTCACCGCCGCTGGCATAGCGCGCCGAGCCTTCGTGCACCGTCCTGCCAATAGCAGCCAGCGCTTCCGGCGTTTGCGCATTCAGGATCGCCGATACCCGCACTCCGCCGCGCAGCAGCATCTCGAACAGCGCATCCGGCGAAGGCGCAAGCAAGGTCTGCTCGACTTCTTCGATACGCGGGTCGCGGAAGCCCGCTGCCAGCAAGACGCGCTCGCATTCCGCCCAGTCGCTGAAGCGGAAGAAGGGCGGCCCAGGCGGCAGCTGGACGTCCATGCGGCCGTGCTGTTCGATTGCCTTCAGCACGATCGAGAAGCCGATCGCCTTGTCCGGCGACGCCCACACGGTGAAGCCCACCTTGCCGCCCGGCCGCAGCACGCGGAACGCCTCTTCGAGCGCCTTCTCGGGCTTCGAGAAGTGCAGCATGCCGAAGCTGATGCCGACGGCATCGAACTCATCGTCGGAAAACGGCAGGTCTTCGGCGCTGCCGATGCGGAAGGTCAGCGCCGGATAGATGCGCCTTGCCTGATCGACCATCGAATCGGCAAAGTCCACGCCCACCACGTCCGCGCCGCGCTGCGCGGCCGCCGCGGCCAGATAGCCCGGTCCCGACGCGACATCGAGCAAACGCACGCCACGGCGTACGGCCAGCGCATCGAGCAGCGCGCCGTGCGACTGGATCGTCAATGCGCCGAAATACGTGTGATACGGCTGGGCGACGCGTTCCCAGCCCCGATGTTCGAACGCACTGAACTGGTCTTCTTTCATGCCGTCTCCCGTTGGGTGCTTCGATTCTCTTCCGTTATAGGCCCCTCTCGTCAGAGGTCAACGACCAAAAGCCGCATTCGCCGCGAGAGCGGGCCTTCGACCTCTCGACATCCAGATGTCCACACGATGCTCTGGACAACATGGGGATATCACGGAGGCGTTTGCTGTGTACAGATTCTGGGTAAACACGCGGTGCCTGCAAAAGCAGCACGAGTTATTCAAACTTCCGGCGAACCGTCCCACGCTTATGCGCAAAGGTATACGTTTTGCAATCCGTTGAGCGAAAAGCGGATTTGGCGCTTGTCCACAGAAAGTGGATGCCCTTGTTAACTGCTACTACGTATACATATTTATAAGTTCAAAACCTGTAAACAAACCGGACACGCTGCCTGCAGGCACCGCGCAGCCGCGGATTTGCCTGTCGATTGAACAGCATCCGGAAGAAGATGGCCATTGTCGGAATCCGCAATCGGCAGGCCAGCCATCTGTGTGGTGCGAGCCAACACTTGCGCGTTCAGATACGTTCGCCCTGAGCGATCACGCTTGCCGGATTCGCCGCCGTGCCGCACGCAGCAAGCCGCGCGGCACGCAATCAGCCGATAGGCATACACATTGCTGTTAGATGACGCGCCCGCTCCACGAAGCGGACCCACTACACATCACACCGGAGGCGATCGTGCTGGCAACAAAACCGTGTACTGCGACTTGCGTTATCGATGGAATCGCGGTCACGCTGACCTTTTTCCCCGACACCGGCGTCCTGCGTATCACCGACAGCACGGGCAGCCGTTTGAGAGAGACGCGCTGGTCCGCGTCGTGGCAAAGCCTCGTTGCGACCTTCCGCGAACTGAGCGAAACGCCCGTCGAAGATCGCGCGGACCCCGACGTGCTATTCGGTATTCACTATCGCGCACACGCGCTGAACGGCCGCCGCTACGCCAGCTGACTTCGACGCGGACCATGTTGCTCGCAGACACACCGATGTGCGCATCGACAAACCCTCGAACTGGGCCGCTATTCGCCCTCGCTTCCTTCGATTGAATCCGCGCGGCCGCTTCTATACTTCTTTCCATGGCGCAACGATTCAACAGGCCATCAGCGCGGTTCCCCTCCGCGTTGCGCAAGACCGCAGGTTGCCAGCAGTTGACGTTGAAGTTGAGGTCGCAGTAACGGAAGCATCGCAGTGGCAGTCAATGCAGTAGCAGTACGCGCAGCATCGGATGTAGGCGTAGCAAATGGAGTACGCGTAGCACTGGAATCAGCAGTTTGAAGTGGCGGTTTGAAGTTGAAGACGCAGTTGAAGTTGCCGCTGGATTTCGCAGTAGCAGTAGCTCTCGCAGTAGCAGCCGTTTTCGCAGTTGCACTAGCAGTAGCAGCAGGCAGTCTACTTACCGGTTCATCGAATGCAGTTGGGGTTAGCAGCAAGGAGTAGGCGCGGGGCCAATCGAAGCAAAAAATGAAGTTCACCAATAACAGCTTCTCGTGATGAGCAGCAGTCGGCAAGCATCCACGCGCCTGTTCGATATGACTCATCCACCGAGCCCTGTTCCCCCGCGGAACAGGGCTTTTTTTTCGTCCAGCGAGCGCTTGCGAGCGCTTCTTACGCGCGTTCGATGTCCTGCCAGCCGCCCGTCGCCATGCTTTTCATCGACGCGGCCACGAACGCCAGTCCTTTCACACCATCGCTGACGCCGGGAAAGAGTGTCGGCCGATCTTCTCCGGGTTTTCCACCGATCCGTGCCGCGACGCGCTGCGCAAACTCCGTATAGAGATTCGCGAACGCTTCCAGATAACCCTCGGGATGCCCGATCGCGATGCGCGTCGAACGCTGTGCGCCTTCGCTCGTCGACGGCCCGAGGCGGCGCGTGATGATCTCTTCGAACGCGTCCTGCCGCCGGTGAATCAGCCGGTTCGGTTCCTCCTGATGCCATTCGAGTCCGCCCTTGTCGCCGTGAATGCGGAAGCTCAGGCCGTGTTCGGAGCCCGCCGCGGCATTGGTCACCCACAGCGAGCCGCGCGCGCCGTTCTCGTAGCGCAGCAGCGCGGACACGTAGTCGTCGACGGTGCGGCCGGGAATCGCAGAGCCGACGTCCGCACATAACCGCGTGACATCCATCCCGGTCACATACGCGCCAAGATGAAACGCATGCGTGCCGATGTCCATCAGCACGAGCGACCCGCCCGCGCGTCCGCCTTCCGTCCGCCAGCCGGCCGGCAGATCAGGGCCGGCCAGATAGCTCTGCACGTATTGCAGATGCACCTGACGAATCTCGCCGAGTTCACCCGCGCGAATCATGTCGCGCGCCTGACGCACCATCGGGAAACCGGTGTAGCAGTAGGTCACGCAGAATTCGGCGTTGGTTGTGCGCACGCGTTGAGCGATCTCTCGCGCCTGCGTCAGATCGTTGGCAAGCGGCTTGTCGCAGATCACGTGAAAGCCGCGGTCGAGCGCCAGCATGCAGATCGGGTGATGCGAGTCGTTGGGCGTCATCACCGCGACGGCGTCGATGCGGTCAGCGCGTGCCGCTTCGGCGTCGAGCATCTGTTGCCACGATGCATACGCGCGGTCCTCGCCGATACCGAGGTCGAGCGCCGCCTGCCGCGCGCGCTCAGCGTTCGACGACAGCGCTGCCGCGACAATGTCGTACTGACCGTCGAGCCGCGCCGCAATCCGATGCGTCTCGCCGATGATCGAACCCGGCCCGCCACCGATCAAACCCAGCCGGATGCGCCGGCCTATCGTGCCTGTCACCATATCGTCTCCGTCGTTATCGAATGTGCGAGCTAGTGCGTCGCGTTGCGGAATTCGAGGTCGCGCAGCGCGTCGGCGAGTTGCTCGCCGGTCCAGTTTTCATCGAGCGCTTTTGAGAGAATCTGCTGCTGGCTCGCGGGCGCGAGTCCGCCGACGGGCGGATTGCGGTCGAGATTGGTCGGGAATGCGTAGCCTTCCGCGCATGACGCGATCACGGCCGATGTTTGCGTCGTGTCGAGTTGCTGGTGCGCGCGCATGGCCCGCAGCACGGGGAACACGGCATTGCACATTCGCGTCCGATCCAGCGATTCCATCGCGCGCCCATACGCCGACGACACTTGCAGCAGATTCGCCATCCGTTGCACGTCGAGCGTGCGGTTCGTGCCGGCCGCATGAAAGAGCGCGGGACTGAAGAACAGCGCATCGCCTTTCTGCAGCGCCAACTGCGCGTAGTTCGCTTCGAAATACGCGCGGAAATCCGCGCGGCGCCACGCGACGTAACCCTGCGGATAGCGCTGCGAGAACGGCAGCAGCTTGGTCGGACCGCTTTCGACGGGCATGTCGGTATGCGCGACCGCGCCTTGCAGCGTCAGCAGCGCCGACATCGTGTGAACGTGGGCGGGAAAACGCTGCGCCTCGTCGACGGTGAGAAAGCCCAGATGAAAGTCACGATGCGCCTGTTGCGCTTCGCCGCCCGGCCGCACGACGTTCACCTGCGACGTCATCTGATACGCGGGACCGAGCCACGCTTCGGCAGCCGCCACCAGAACGGGATTCGCGAAGTAGCGCACGAACACTTCCGGCGCCTCGAGGCACAGCTTTTCCTGCGCGTTCCAGATCCGGTCGTTCGCGCCCGCCTTTGCGAAGTGGTCGGCGCCGCCGCCCGCCTTGCGCTCGTTGCGGATTATCGATTCGAAGATAGCCGTCGCATCGTCGATGGCGGTCGTGTCTTCGTACGCGCGTTGCAGCACGAACACGCCCGCGCCGTCGAGCAGCACGTTGGCCCATTCGGAGAGTAGTTCCGGACGGCGAGCGGCGTCGGCGAGGACAGGCCGCAGCGCATCGCAGTCGTACACGGGGACGGCATGCTTCAAGTCGGCGGCAAAACGCGGCCGTTGACTCATCTCGCGCGCGGTTTCGATCAGCGTGGCGAATTCATCGACCGAACAGTCCGCTTCGCGAAACCATGTCTGCTCGCGCGATGCCGGTTGCTGAGAGATGGCGTGCATGTCGTCTCCTGTGATGTTTCGAGCCAGCTTATCCCTAAATTTCGGCGCTGCGTTACCATCGAAACATCAAAAACACATCAAAAACGGGCGGTGTTCCCGATGGCTCATCCTTTTCTGATCAAGGAGATCGCGCTCCAGGCGGGTCTCGGCACGGCGACGGTCGACCGCGTGCTGAACGGCCGCGCGCACGTGCGCGAGCACACGCGGCGGCGCGTGCAGCAGGCCATCAAGGAACTGGAAAAGCAGCAGCTGACTCTGGCGACGAGCGGCCGCAAGCTCGTCGTCGACGTGGTGGTCGAAGCGCCGCGCCGTTTCGCCGATGAAATCCGCGACGCGCTCGAAGCCACCGTGCCGGGCCTGCATCCCGCGATCTTCCGGCCGCGCTTTCTGATGCAGGAGACGATGACGACGGCGGAAGTCGTCGACGCATTGCGCGCGATTGCGCGGCGCGGCAGCCACGGTGTTTTCCTGAAAGCGCGGGATGTGCCCGAGATCGCGCAGGCCATCGCCGGGTTGATGCAGCGCGAAATTCCCGTCGTGACGATGTTCACCGATATCCCGGCCTCGGAGCGCATTGCGTATGCGGGGCTGGACAATCGCGTCGGTGGCGCGACGGCGGCGTATCTGATCGGGCATTCGCTCGGCAAGCGCGCGGGCAACGTGCTCGTGACGATGAGCAACGAGCGCTTCCGCGGCGAAGAGGAACGCGAGGCCAGTTTTCGCGCGACGCTGCGCGAACGCTACGCGCATCTGAACCTGATCGATGCAAGCGGCGGGCAGGGGCTCGATGCGGAAACGGAAGAGCGCGTGCGCCAGGCTGCCGGCGATGGACAGAAGATCGCCGCGGTCTATTCGATGGGCGGTGGCAATGCCGCGATCCTGCGCGCGCTCAAGGCACTGAATCAGCATCCGAAGTGTTTCATCGGGCACGATCTGGACCGCGAGAACGTGCAATTGCTGCATGGGCGCGCGATCACTGCCGTTCTGCATCACGATCTGCGGCAGGACATGCGCAGCGCGTGCCAGCATGTGATGAGCTTTCACAAGCTGTTGCCGGCGTCGGCGGTGAGTGCGTCGTCGTCGGTCGTCGTTGTCACGCCGGAGAATATTCCACGTGAGATCGATGAACGCTTCGGCGGGTGTCGATAGAAGTTTCATCGGCTGTCGACGGAAATTTCGCGTCTGAATTCGCGCTTCCGTGAAGCCAGGCGGAACCTGCGCCGAATTTCGGAAAAGTATGACAAGCATTCAGAGCGTTACTACAACTGGCGCGTTCACCAGGTTCTAGGATTGCGGGTTGGTTTGCCTGATCACATCGATTAGGTATCCAGATGAAAAGATCGATCGAAACATGATCGGTCTTATCGCTCACCTCTCCGTCAATCCACATACATGAACAAAAAACGATTCCGTCTCAAGTTCAGCAAACGACTGTGCATGTCGGTCGCTGTCGCAGAAAACAGGTCCAGTCAGCGCAAGAGTTCTTCCGCCAAGACAGGGCAGGATGCGCGATTCGTGTCGAGACTGACGGCAACGGCCCTCGCTTTTCTCGCGCTGGAACCGTTCCTCGCACACGCGCAGGCACTGCCGACCAACGGCCAGGTGGTCGCCGGCCAGGCCGCGATCTCGCAAAACGCGAACACGATGAACATCAACCAGGGCAGCCAGCGCGCGGTCATCAACTGGGACACGTTCAACGTCGGTCAGGGCAACACGGTGCAGTTCAACCAGCCCAACGCACAGGCGCAGGCACTGAACCGCGTGGTGACGGGCGTGCCGTCGAACATCCAGGGCACGCTGCTGGCCAACGGTCAGGTGCTGATCCAGAACGCCAACGGCGTGCTGTTCGGCAAGGGCGCAGTGGTCAACGTCGGTTCGCTGCTGGCAGGCATGGCGACGACGATCATGTCTTCGCGCTTTCTCGGCACGCCTTCTGCGCACCAGAAACGCGAGATGCTGCTGCGCTGGCTGCCTGAGCGGCTTGCCGAGATCGAAGAAATCGACGCACTGCCGATGGGCGTGCTGCACGACATGTACATGCATTGCAGCTACGCGGACCTGCCGGGCAAGCATGACATCAAGAAGCCGATCAACACGTTGATCCGCCGCAAGCTGGCGAGCCTCGGCATCCACGATGTGCAGCGCTCCGCTGCGCAACCTGCGAAGGGCGAAAAGCCTGTGCTTCTGGTCGTGCTCGAATGGTTCTCGAAGAACCACTCGATCTACCGCACGCACTCGCAGACGATGGTCGCGATGCGCGACAAGTTCCACCTGATCGGAATGGGCTACAACGGCCGCGTCGATGATGTAGGCAAGGAAGTCTTCCACGAGTTCATTCCGCTTGAAGGCGCGAACCTGTGGGAAACGGCGCGTCATGTGCGTCAGACGAGCGAAGCACGCAATGCGCAAATGATGTACATGCCGAGCGTCGGTATGTTCCCGATCACGATGGTGCTGGCATGCCTGCGCGTCGCGCCGCTGCAGATGATGGCGCTCGGCCATCCGGCGACGACACATGGCCACGCAATGGATTACGTGGTCGTCGAAGAAGATTACGTCGGCGATGAAGCGTGCTTCAGCGAGAAGCTGCTGAAGCTGCCTTCGGACGGCATGCCGTACCGCGCGCCTGCTGCGCTGCTCGAATTGCAACTGCCCGAGAAGCAACCGTCGAACGGTGTCGTGAAGATCGCTGTGGCTGGCACGACGATCAAGCAGAACCCCGGTTTCCTGAATACATGTGCGCAGATCGCCAATGAGTCGAAGGTGCCTGTCGAGTTCCACTTCCTGATGGGCCAGGCCAACGGCTTGATCTTCCCGCAAGTGCGTAACCTGGTTCGTCGTCTGATGGGTGACAAGGCCGTCGTTCACAAGCATCAGAACTACGGCAGCTACATGAAGGTGATCGCGGGCTGTGACCTGTTCCTGAACCCGTTCCCGTTCGGCAACACCAACGGTATCGTCGATACGGTGTGGGCCGGCCTCGTGGGCGTGTGCAAGACAGGGCGCGAAGTGCACGAGCATATCGACGAAGGCATGTTCAAGCGACTCGGCTTCCCCGAGTGGATGGTGGCGAAGACCAACGACGAGTACAAGGCGGCCGCGCTGCGTCTGATCGAAAATCCGGAAGAGCGCAACGCGCTGGCCGCAGAGCTGGCTGGTCCGCAGGCCATCGAGAAGCTGATTTTCAAGGGTCGTCCAGAAATTCTGGGCGAGCGAATCCAGGCGCTTTGGCAAGAACAGGCTGGCGCGGCAGCGTCGGCGGCGGCGTGAGACGGTCATGAACGAAACGAGCAAATCGGCACTGCGCCGCTCGCGCGATCCCGCCTTCGTCCAGTGTTACTTTGTCGGTGAGGGGCTGGACATCGGCGCAGGTAATGATCCGCTGAGCGCGCATGCGCATCTCTTTCCGCGCGTGCGCAACGTCAAGTCGTGGAGCGAAGGCGACGTAGTGCACATGAAGGGCATGCAGGAAGAGTCATTCGACTTCGTGCACGCCAGTCACCTTCTCGCCGACGTCGCCAATCCGGGCAAGGCGCTGGCGAAGTGGCTGGAGTTGCTGAAGCCGGGCGGCCACGCGGTCGTCACGGTGCCGGACGAAGATCTGTACGGGAAGGGCGCGTGGCCGAGCCGCTTCAACGGGCGGCACAAGGCGAGCTTCACGATCAGCAAGCCGCGCAAGCAGTTGCCGCAATCGGTCAACGTGCTCGAACTGGTGCAAACCTTGGCGCATGTCGCGTCCGTCGAGCGCGTGAGCCTCGTGCGCGATCACTACGACGAAGCGCGCAACGACGTGGATCAGACAGCACATGGTCTCGCCGAGTGTGCAATCGAAATCGTGTTGCGCAAGCGTGCAGTGCCGACAGCCGCAAAGATGCTCGAAGCACTGAAGAGCGCGAGCAGCCCGGAGGTCAGCATCGAGGCAGGCCAGCGTGCTATTCGTACCTATCCGTATCTGTTCCATGTCTACCATCGCACGATGATGGAATGGCTGCGCTGGGAGCGAGAAGAAGAGATCGATAGCGTATGGGCGCAGTGCGTGAGCCGCCTGCCTGATGAACATCTGCCGCGTCTGTATCGCTCGTTGCATGCGATCTCGCGAGGCAAGCTGCAGGAAGGCTTTCAATGGCGCGAAGCAACGATGTCGATCTTCGGCTGGCAACGTCGCACGACGGCTCAGCCGCCGACGACGTTCCCGGAGTGGAAGGGCGAATCGCTGGCTGGCAAATCGATTGTGATCTGGAGCGAGTTCGGCCTCGGCGACGAGATTTTCTTTCTGCGCTTTGCGCGGACGCTGCGCGAACAGTGTGGCGCCGTGCGCGTGACGGTGATGTGCCAGTCGCCGCTGGTGCGGTTGTTTGAGGAGTCGCAGGAAGCCGATGCAGTGATCGATGTGAAGAATGCCGCGCAATTGCCTGCGCACGATTACTGGGTGTTCCCGCACACGATTCCCGCTTACATGCCGCTGGAACTCGAAGCATTGCCGCCGGCCGTGCCGTTTTTGCGCGCGCCGTCGGTCGAGCCGCCTGCCGCGTTGCTGGCCGCGCCGCGTGATGCGCTGAAGGTGGGCGTCGTCTTCAAAGGCGCGCCGACGCACGAAAACGACCACGCACGTTCGCTGCCGTCACTGTCGGTGCTGGATGAGCTGTTCAAGCTGAAAGGCGTCGAGTTCTTCAGCTTGCAAAAGGGTGCGGGTGCCGACGAAGCCGCGCAGTACGCGCAACGCCTGTCCAACTTCCATGATCTTGGCGCGGGCATCCGCAGCATGGAGGAAACGGCAAGCGTTATCGCGAAACTGGATCTCGTGCTGACCGTCGATACGTCGGTGTCGCATGTCGCGGGCGCGATGGGCAAGCCGACATGGGTGATGCTGCCCGATTTCGGCGACTGGCGCTGGCACTACCGGCGCGAAGACAGCCCGTGGTATCCGTCGGCGCGGCTCTTCCGCCGACGCTTCGGCGGCAATTGGGCTGAAGTAGTCGCACGGATCCGTGGCCATCTGCTCGTGTTGAGCAGCGAGAAGCAGTTCGCCGAAGCAGCCTGAAGCCGCTTATTGCAAGGGCGCCGACCACGCGACAGTGCGGTTGCGCCCTTCTCGTTTTGCCGAGTAGAGCGCGCTGTCGGCGCGCGCGAGCGTGGTGTTGAGGTCGTCGCTCATTTCGACCTTGCACACGCCCGCCGAAAACGAATAGCGGATCGCGCAATCACCGGCGACCTGCACGCGCCGGCTCATCACCTGACGCCGCATCCGCTCTACCGCCGACACACCGTGCTCGACGGATGTCGACGGAAACACCACCAGAAATTCCTCTCCACCGATACGTCCCGCGATATCCGTCTGCCGTGTCGCGTGCCGGCAGACTTCGCCGAAATCGCGCAGCACGGCGTCTCCGGCGGCGTGTCCGTGCGAGTCGTTGATCCGCTTGAAATGATCGAGGTCGACGAGCGCGACCGTGAGCGGCGTCTCCGTGCCCGCCGCGGCCGTGATCGCGAGTTCGAGCGACGACATCGAATGACGCCGGTTCGCGAGGCCCGTCAGTACGTCGGTGCGCGCTTCCTGGACGGCGCGTTCGTGCGCGCCGATCCATGCCTGCTCGCTCGAGCGCAACGCCGAAATGTCCGTGCCGATCAGCACGATCCAGTCGTTTTCCAGCAGCGATTCCGTCATCCAGAACCAGCGTCCGTCGATCAGTTCGGTCGCGAAACTGCGCTGCCCCGCGCGTTCGCGGCGCAGCGCAATGGCGTCGGCGATCGCGGCCGCGGCGTTCTCGCCTTCGACGCGCGTGCCACATTGTCCGAGGATGCCGCGCATCACGAGATCGGCGAACGTGATTTCGCCGCGTTCGCGGTTGAGCCGGAACGCGTGCTTGAATGCGCTGTTGGCGAACACGAGCCGGTCGCTCGTGTCGTAGATCGCGACCAGTTTGTGTTTGCCGTCGAGCGCGCCGAGCAGCGCCTCACATGCGATGTCGTCGGTGCGCAGATCCTGAATCGATTTCATGGCCTGTCGGTGAAGATGAGTCTCCGAGGCGGCCGCACTGTCATGGCGCGCGGCCTGTGTCCCGGTTCGCCGTGTCGCTCAAGAAAAGCGCCACGGACACAGCCGTGGCGCGAAGCGTCCCAATGATTCCGACTGCGTGAAGAATCACGGAGAACGTGGAGACATGAGCCAGTCTACGTCGGCGCGACGTATCGCCATCGCATGAATAGTGAGCAAATTTGGCCGCAGTTCATCGTCTCGCGCTGTTTTTCGCGTGATGCTCACGCGTGGCGTTTCGCCGGATCGGTGTGATCGTGCATGCTGTCCGGCTGCGCCTGGGTCCAGTCCACCCATTTCACCTGATTGCGGCCGGCCGCTTTCGCCGCGTAAAGCTGCGCGTCGGCGGCGGCGACGAGTTCCGCGGCGTTGCGGCCGTCGGCAGGTCGACCCGTCGCGCAGCCGACGCTCACCGTCACGCCCGGCATTTGCCCGATGCGTAGCGCCTCGACCACGCGGCGGACTTTTTCAGCGATGTTCTTCGCCGTGGCGGTGGCCGTATCGGGCAGCACGACGGCGAACTCTTCGCCGCCATAACGCGCGACCACGTCGATCGAGCGCCGCGCCACCGATGCAATGGAGTCGGCCACGGCGACCAGCACGTCGTCGCCGGCTGCGTGGCCGTAGGTGTCGTTGAAGCGCTTGAAATGATCGATGTCGATGAACAGCACCGACAACACCGCGCCATTGCGCCGCGCGCGTCGCCATTCTTCGTCGAGATGCCGGTCGAGCGTGCGGCGGTTGTTGAGCCGGGTGAGGGGATCGGTGGCGGCGAGTTCGGCGAGCCGCGCCTGCGCGCGCACCTTGTCGCGCAGCGTGAACGCGAGCGTCCAGCAGACCAGCACGACGACGGCGCCCAGCATGAAGGTCAGCCCGCCCGCCACGGCGCTGCGCTTGCGCCACGGCGCGAGCACATCGTCGACGGCGGGCGCGACGATCACGATCAGCGGCGTGTCGGGCACGTGCGCGTACGAGAAGATGCGCCGCACGTGATCGATGGGTGAATCGTCGATAAACGAACCGGCCGACCCCGAATGCACCACCGCGTATTGCGGATAGCGGTCCACATCGATGCCGATCATGCTTTCGAGGTAAGGCTTGCGCGCGAGCACCGTGCCGTCTTCCAGCAGGATGAACGCCGTGCCGTCGCGGCCCGTGTTGACCTTGTCGAGCAGCCGTTGCAGATACGCGATGCGTACCGCGAGCAGCGCGACACCGGCGAACGATCCGTCGCGCGCATCGATGCGGCGCGACAGCGCGAACGAAAGCTCGTGTTCGCGCAGTCTCGACTGAAACGGATGCGACACGAACAGGCCCGCGTTTCGGCTGCGCTGATGGATGACGAAATAATCGCGGTCGTCGAACCGCACGTCCTTGTTGACCGGGCCTTCCTGTGTCGCCTTCAGCACGCCGTGTTCGTCGATCACATAAGCGCCGCCGAGATACGCGGCAAGCGTCGCGCGATCGAACAGCACGGTGCGGCGTAGCGCGTCGGGCAGGTGCCAGACTGTCGGCTCTTGCGAGCGATGGACGATTTCCTGCAGCGACAGATCGTAGATTTCGACGTTGCGCGAGAGATCGCTCGAAATCAGCGAGACCAGATTCGCTGACGTTTCGCGCGCGTGGTTGAGCGCGTCGGTGCGTCCTGCGTAGAGCGTGGCGAGCGTAAGGCCTGCCATCGCGCTGGCTATCAGCGTGCCCGCGATGCCCGTCAAAAAAGGGCGCCTGCCAACCGCTTGCGACACGGCCGCTCCCCGCTGCCGCGCGATATGGCGAAAACGTTGACGCAGGACGAGAAGCGGATTCAACACGAGCGCGGTCTCCGTCGTGATTGTGCCGATACGCTAGCAGGGTTGCGAAGCGCGCGGCAAGCGTCGCGCGGGGTCGCGCTGCGGGCGATGCGTTGCGAATCCCAAGGTCGGGTTACGCGCCCGCGATGTACAGTGATAGCCCAATCGCCCGATACAAACAACGACATGACGACTGGTTTCGCCCGACGCGACATTTCCCCGCACGACAATGCAGCCGATTCGCCGGGACGCTGGCCGACGCTCTGGCTGGCCGTGAGCCTGTCGATGGGCAGCGCGATTGCGCTGGGGCTCGCGCGTTTTGCGTACGCGCTGCTATTGCCGCCGATGAAAACCGATCTCGGCTGGACCTTCGCGCAGGCGGGCGCGATGAACACGGCGAACGCGCTCGGCTATCTGCTCGGCGCGCTCGTGTTTCCGCGCGTGTCGCGGCGCTGGTCGGCAGGCGCGCTGTTTGTCGGCGGATGCGCGGCGACGGCGTTGCTGATGGCCATCACAGGGCTGCTGTCCGATACCAACGCGCTGTTTGTGCAGCGCGTCGCGACGGGCATCGCGAGTGCGTTCATTTTCGTGAGCGGCGGTGTGCTGGCTGCGCGCCTCGCGACATCGAGCCCGCGCGATGCGGGTCTCGTGCTCGGACTCTATTACGGCGGCACGGGTTGGGGCATCGTCGCGTCGGCGCTGCTGGTGCCGGTGTCGCTTGCTTCGTTTGCGCCGGCGCATCGCGCGCATGGCTGGCAGATTGCGTGGTTCGCGCTTGCTTTGGCGTGTGTCGTGCTGTCGTTCGTCGCCGGTCGCGCCGCGTGCCGTATCGACGGACAACACGTGTTGCACAAGGGTTCGGCGGATGCTGCCGCAATCGCGCAGCGCGCCGCGCCGATGCGGCGTTACGCGTTTGCGCTCGCCGGTTACGGGCTGTTCGGTGTCGGCTATATCGGCTACATGACGTTCATCATCGCGCTGCTGCGCAATGGCGGCATGAGCGAAAGCGTCGTAACGGGCTTTTATCTGCTGCTGGGCGTGGCGACGATCGTGTCGGCGCGTATCTGGTCGAAGCTGCTCGACCGCATGCGCGGCGGCCAGGCGCTTGCGCTGCTCAATGCGTTGCTCGCGCTGGCGACGCTGATGCCCGCGATCGTCGCGCATCCTGTCGTAGCGTTCGCGTCGGGCGTACTGTTCGGCGCGACTTTTCTGTCGGCTGTTGCCTCTACGACGGCATTTGTGCGCCACAACCTGCCCGCCGCGCATTGGGGCCGCGGGATCAGCGCGTTCACTATCGTGTTCGCATTCGGCCAGATCGTCGGGCCGACGGTGATTGGATGGGTGTCGGACGGCGTTGGCCTCGAACGCGGTCTCATCTATTCGGCATGCCTGCTTGCGGTAGGCGCGTTACTTGCTGCAGTACAGAGAAGTCTGACGCCACGCGCCCATTCGGTGAACTGACCGTTGGTGCGGAAGCATTGCACAACTTGCGACCGCATATTCAGTGCCATTCCATGCGCAACGCGGCGTGCACAGTTGCTGCGTTGCGGTCGCCAGCGCACAGATCGGGCGCTCCGCCGGGAGCACGATGAAAACCGATGAAATACTCAGTCATCCAATTCGAATTTGACTGTTGCTATTTCGTCAAAACAACTAGAGAGACGCGAGATCAACGCCTAAAGTTAAAGTGCTTTCTCAAGTCTCTTGTGCGGTGCGGGGGTGCATATGAAACGCAGAAACGCGCGACAACTGGTCCGGATGCTGTCGGACATGCGGCACGCGGCAAATTGCAGGACGCTGCGCGCGGCTGCAACGCAACGGGCAATCGAGCTCGCGGCGGAAGAGGCAGCGGAAGCGGAGCAGGACAAGCCGGACACGGCGCGCGAGAACACCCGCGACAAGACGACGTGGAGAACGTCATGAGAAACGCCACAGAGCAGTCGCTGCGTTTCCTGGTCGAAAAGTGGCTCGGGCCGGTTTCGGCGCCCGTGCATGTCACGCAATTCGGCCGTACCAGATGGGACAACACACGCTATGTGCGGGTCGAAACGTCCGCGCCGGACGGTTTGCGCTCGTTATTCTTCTTTCGGCACGGCGACGGTTGCTGGTGCGTGTTTCCGCCGACTTCAAACCGGCGTCGCCCGGTCGAAAGCTGGCGACGCGAGGCGGCGCAGGCGGCCGCGTAAACGTCGAACGTTACTGCCGTAAGCGCGAGGGAACGACTCGCGCTTCAGGCCGGTTCCGCAGAATCGGACGAGACTTCGCGGCGCGCCGTCCACATCGGCATCACCTGACACACGATCAATCCCGCAAGCATCAGCGCGCAGCCGAGCAGCGCGCGCGGCGCAAGTGTTTCGCCCAATACGAGCCAGCCGGCGAGCGCGGCGAACACGCCTTCCATACTGAAGATGACCGCCGCGTGCGCAGGCGCGGCGTCTTTCTGCGCGACCACCTGGATCGTGTACGCGACGCCCACTGACAGCGCGCCACCGTAAAGAATGGTCGGCGCGGCGTGCACGATATCGGCGATGCGCAGTGGATCGACGGCAAGTCCAATTGCAAGACTTACCATGCCGCAAACCACGAACTGCACGAGTGCCAGCGCCAGCGGATCGTGACGGCGCGCAAAGCGGCTCACCAGCACGACCTGCGCCGAAATGACGACCGATCCCGCCAGTTGCAGCCAGTCGCCGTACAGAATCGAAAAATGCTCGTCGACGCTCAGGAAGTACATGCCGAGCGCCGCGAGCAGCGCGCCGAGCCATACGCCGACACCCGTCTGATGGCGCAACACGACGCCTATCAACGGCACGATCACGACATAGAGCGAACTGATGAAGCCCGCGTTCGCCACCTTCGTATATTGCAGGCCGATCTGCTGGCATGAGATCGAAACCGCGACGAGCAGGCCGAGCATCGCGCCGTCGCGCCACAGCTTGGGCGAGCGCGAAGGCGAAAGGGCCTGTGTATCCGCCTGCCCGCGACGCCGCACGACCGACCACACGATCAGAACGACGAACGCGCCCAGCAGAAAGCGCAAGCCGGTGAATAGAAACGGTCCGATGGCATCGAGGCTCAGGCGTTGCGCGACGAACGCGCTGCCCCAGATCATCGCGGCGACGAGCATCAGCAGATTCGCGCGCAGGTGTTGGCGGGTGGCGGTTTTCAAGCGGAAATTCCTGACTGGACGAGGCGTTTCACAGTGACGCGGACGTAGTTCGCGCTCTTCTGTTCAGACTAAACGCCCCGCATTGAATGGCAGCCGACATGATACCTGCGAGTACCGTCGGCGAAGCGTCGACATGTCGAAAGCATTCAGTAAGGATGCTGTCTCCCGGAAAATACATATCGAGCTTTACCGGATGACAAACCGCCTACGCTGCGTGATACTCGCCGCGGGGAGCCGCAAGGCGCTGTGTGGCCGGGCCGGCTTCACCATCATGCTGTTCAATTCAACATTTGACTTACAGTCGTCAGGTTTGGGGATAACACATATGAAGAAGATCATCGCCTCGCTCGTCACCGCCTCGCTCGCGCTGGTGTCCGTTCAAGCTTTCGCACAGGCATCCGACGCAGCGCCGGCAGCCGCCGCGACCGCGAAGCCGAAGCACGCTCACAAGCAACTGAAGACGCACGGCAAGCGCGCTGGCGTGTCGTCGGCTGCTTCGGCTGCTGGCACGAACGACAAGGGCACGCAGAACTAAGCAGCCCGTTCGTCGCGCCGGCCGCCTTCTGGCGATGCTGGCGCAGCAACGAGAAAGGCCGAAGCAATGCTTCGGCCTTTTGCATTTCTGACGTGTTCGACAGGCGCTCGCGCGTTGAACAGCGCGACGCGTCGCGAAAGCGCCCCTCAAACGCCCGCTGCGAGTCCGTTGACGAGCAACTCGGCGATCAGCCCGTTCATGCCTTCGGGATGCGTCGCGGCGCGTTCTTTCAATTGATCGACGAGCGAATCCGGCAGCTTGCACGCGAACGGCACGAGCCCTTTGGCCTGGTCGAGCTTGCGCTGCTCGCGACGATCCAGTTGCGGCTGTAGCGACGACGCTTTGCCGAAGCGGTCGGCGGAGGACGCCTGTTTCAAGTCGTTGCCGAGTTTCAGCGCCTTGTTTTTCTCAAGGTCGAATTTCTTCATTGCCATACGGAAAGGCCTCTAACGGGTAAGCAATCCAGCATTGTACGCATCGCGCGCTGCGTCAATGACTCACGCGTGTCCAATCGCTGCGCGCGATGCGCGCCTATTTTGCAGGTGTTTCCATGCCTGTCACGCTGTCCATCAGCGTGCGCATGCGCCGCCAGTGCGAACCTTCCCAGAAGACGCGCCGGCACACGTCGCAAGTGACGAACTGTGTATGCCGTTCGAGCACGCCTTCGGGCGCGCGTCCGATCGCTTCGTCTTTCGGAATGCGTCGCAGCGGCACGTTGCACGTCAGGCACAGGCGAAATGGCCGCGCGCTGCGCGCGAGGTCGAGCCGGTCGAAAATCTCACGCAGCTGCGCTTCAGGTTTCAGCGCGCGCACATAGCAGCCGTGCGTGATCGTGCGGCGCTTCAGCAATTCGCGGTCGCGCGTCAGCACGATGCGGCCTTCGTCGGACGCAATCGACTCGATATGCGAATCCGCAAAGTGATTGTCGTAAAGTGTGTCGAAGCCCGCGAGCCTCAGCAGTTGCGCGAGCCCGCCAAGATGCGCATCGGCGACGAAACGCACCACGCGCAGCGGCTTTTCGCGCACGCGCAGGAGCGGCTGGATGTCGAGCGCCTCGAATTTCGGGTAGACAGCGACACGGTCGCCATCGTGGAGCGCATGATCGAAACCAACCGATTCGCCGTTCACGACGATCAGCTCGACTTCCGTGTGCGGCACGCCGAGCGCTTCGATCATATGTTTCGCGGTGGCGTTGCGCGCGCACTCGCAACTGAACGACTGCCGGCGCAACGGCCGCGCCAGAAAGTCGTTCAATTCTTCATAGAAGCGGAAGGTGGCCGTGACCATGACGTCAGTATCGCACCGCACCTGGCGCCGCGCCGATGGGCAATTACCTGCACGACGCGCGCGGCTATGCTCTACTTCGGGTTCTTGAACAGGAGTAATTGATGGACATCGGTTTTATCGGTCTCGGCGAGATGGGCGCCGCGATGGTCGCAAACATGTTGAAAGCCGGGCACAGCGTGCGCGTGTGGAACCGTTCGCCGGACAAGGCGCAGCCGCTCGTCGAACTCGGCGCGCAGGTTGTCGGTTCGCCCGCTGAGGCTTTCGCGGGCGACGCCGTCTTCTCGATGCTCGCCGACGATGCCGCGCTGCGCGAGGTCATCAGCGCGTCGCTGCTCGAGCACGCGCCGCGCGGCCTGATTCACGTGAACATGGCGACGATCTCCGTCGCGCTGGCCGAAGAACTCGCGACGGCGCACGCCGGGCGCGGCCTGAATTACGTCGCGGCGCCCGTGATGGGCCGTCCCGACGTGGCAGCCGCCGCGAAGCTGACGATCGTCGCCGCCGGACCCGCTGAAGCGATCGACCGTGTTCAGCCCGTGTTCGATGCGATCGGCCAGAAGACGTGGCGCATCGGCTCGCTGCCGCAGCAGGCGAACGTCGTGAAGCTGGCGGCGAATTTCATGCTGGCGTCGGCGGTGGAATCGCTGGGCGAAGCGTCGGCCTTGCTCGGCGGTCACGGCGTCGCGATGCAGGATTTCCTCGATGTGATCACGAACAGCGTGTTCCCCGGCCCGGTTTATCAGGGTTACGGCAGGATGATCGCGGAGCAGCGCTACGAGCCGGCGCTGTTCAAGGCGCGTCTCGGTCTGAAGGACGTGCGCCTCGCGCTGGCCGCGGCTGAGTCGGTGTCGACGCCGATGCCGGTGGCGAGCGTCGTGCGCGACAGCCTGATCGAAGCGGTCGCCCACGGTGACGGCGAAAAGGACTTCGCGGTGCTGGGCCAGGTCGCGTCGCGCCGCGCGGGACGCTGACGGCGCGGCGTTTGTCCGTGCTTGCGGTCATTTGCGCCGCAAGCGTCGACGAGCGACGTGAAAACGGGCGGGGCGGGCATAATGTCCGTCCCGCCCGTTTTTCATTTTCCATTCGATCTTCATCTAGCAATACGCATCATGAGTTTGCATACCTGGTGGCTTTACGTGGCCACGATCTTCGTCGTCTGCGCGATTCCCGGCCCGAACATGCTGCTGATGATGACGCACGGCGCCCGCTACGGCATGCGTCAAACCACAGCCACGATGGCCGGCTGTCTGATGTCGCTGATCTTGATGCTGGCTGTTTCCGTCGCTGGACTCGGCGTGCTCCTGAAAGCATGGCCGACGACGTTCAACGCGCTGCGCCTGCTCGGCGCGGCGTATCTGATCTGGCTCGGCGTGAAGGCGTGGCGCGCGCCCGCAAGCGAAACGGCTACGGCGCAAATGGATGCTTCCGTGAGTGACCCCGCCAGCAAGCGCGCGCCGTCGCGCGGCGCATCGATGCGCAACGGCTTTCTGGTCGGCGGTAGCAATCCGAAGGCGATTCTGTTTTCGGCAGCGCTGTTGCCGCAATTCATCGACGCCTCCCGCCCGACGCTGCCGCAATTCGCGATTCTCGTCGCCACGACGGCGGTGATGGAAGTCAGCTGGTACGTTGTCTACGCGGGCTGCGGCACGCAGATCGGCGCGAAGCTGAAGAGCAGCAGCGTCGCGAAGGCGTTCAACCGGCTGACGGGCGGCGTATTCGTCGGCTTCGGCGCGATGATGGCGCTGGTGCGGCACTGACGCCGGTTTCGGGCTCGCCGCTGATCACGCTGCAGCGAGTACTGTCGCTGGGCGCATCCAGCGAATGATGCGGAGCACAAAAATATACCCCGACATAAATGGTGCGACGTTTTGTCACCCTTTGGTCATATAGAACGCGCGCTCTAGTTGGGCATGTTGCAACGCACCAAGTCATTTGCTATAGTTCGTCTTGTCTCCTCCATGTCTCCTCTGATATGGATTCAGCCCGCCAGCTTGGCGGGCTTTTTTTTGCCCTGCGTTTGGTGATCCGCCCCTCAGATCAGAATCGGTACGACACGGCCAGATACGTGATGATCGGATCCGCCTTCAGCTCGGCTTTCGATACAGCCAGCTCCGTCCCATCCGCAGCCTTGATGATCGTCGACGACGTCGTCTTCAGCGGAATGTAGGTGACGGACGCTGTAATGCCCCACCGATCGGTGATGTTGTAGATCGCGCCCGCATTGAAAACGGGTTGCCACGACGACGACGCCTTCGCCTCCACGGTCGTCTTCCCCGGCTTGCCTGCGCCCGCGGCCAGAATCGCGCCGAGGTTATCCTGCGTCGACTTGACGAAGTTGTCGTTCAGCTGAATATCGCTGAACCAGTTGTACGACACGCCGATGCCGATAAACGGCCGGAACTTCGCCTCGGGCTTGCCGAAGTAGTACTGGAAAATCAGCGCCGGGCTCCATTGCCGCACGCTCTTGACGATCGGGTTGACGGCCGGGTCGCCGATATCCTGTTTGCCGAGCGCGCCCGCCGGGCCGGGCGGCTGGATCGTGCCGTGTCCGTAGAGCTTGAACTTCGGCGGCACACCCGCTACCGACGTCACCGCGAAATGGTCGGTGACGAAGTGCGAGAAGACGAGACCGAGCGTGTCGGCGCTATTGGTCGACAACCCGGTGCCCGGCGACGTGAACGAGTTCGGCAAACGCAGCGGCGTGTTGATCGGCACGGGTGCGACAGTCGTCGTGAGCGGCGTGCTCGAATCCTGCGGCATCACGTGGAACCAGCCGAGGCTGACGAGGTTGTCGCCCGCCTTTTGCGCATACGCGTTGGGCATCGTTAGCAGGATCAATGCTGCGGCCAATGCGCCGGCCAGCACACCGGCGCGCGCAGCGGCCGATGCATTGGGCAAAGCCGCGTCCAAGAGCTTTTTCATTGTGTTCCTCCTGAGCGGGCGGCCTGCCTCGCGCGCGACGGCGCTCGCTGCGCCGTCGGCTGCGCTTCCCGTTGCCGGCTTCCCTGCGTGCGGGCAGGGAAGCGGTCGGGCGGCGGTCGCCTCGTTGCGTTCTGTGCTGCGGACCTCGCGCCCTTACTGGACGAAGGCGCCGATGGTGAAGTACGGCGACGACGCGTTCGACAAGTCGAGGAAGCCGAACACGCCTCCCGTGAAAATGAACTTGCCGGTGGGCGCGCTGCCTGCCGCGGCGCTCGTGTACGTCGACGTCACGACGCCGGGCACGGCCTGCGTGAAGTCGAGATTCAACGCCTTGGTGAGCGACGCCTGCGACGCGTTGAACGGATCGAGCAGCGTCGCCTGCGTGCCGGCGAGGGCATTGGTGCGGTAGTTGAACTCGCTGTCGACGCCGATGTACTCGCCGTTCTGCGAGTTGACGGCGACGCTCGTCTGCGGCGCGAGGATCGAGATTCCCGATTCGTCGTCGGCGACCGGAAGGATCACGCCGCCCAGCGGGTTCGAACCGACCGTCGAGGTCGCGTAGCCCGTGCGGATCAGGATCGGCACGTTCTGGTTGCGCAACTTGCCGACGATCATGTAGCCCTTGCCCGCGGGTGACGACGCCTGGGTCGGCTTGCCTTGTCCCTGGAAGTTGTCGGTTTCGAACGCGCCACTGCCATCGGACGATTGCACCCAGTTCGTGCCCGGCTGCTGGCACTTGCCGGCGTTGACGCCCGCGTTGTCGCACTCGGTCCAGGTGCCGTCGGCGTTGATGGTGATCTTCGTATCGACGACAGTCGGTGCGAAGTTCTGCGACGGAATCTGGTGATAACCAAGCTGGTTGTACGTGCCGACGATGTTCGCCAGATTGGTTTCGATCGACGAAAAGCCGATGAACGGGTAGTACGGGAATTTCGTGTCGGGCACCGCGCCCTGGCCGAGAATGCCGCCAAACGAAATTTCGGCGCCTGGAATCGTGCCGCCCGCGACGCCCTCACCGACGAAGATCCGCGCTGGCCGGTTCGGATCGAGGCTCGCGCCGTTCAGGCGAAACGCGCACTGGTTGAGCTTGGTGGTGGGAAGCAGCGTTTCCATGGTCAGCGTGCCCGAGGCCGTCTGGCCTTTGCGGGTCGGCTCGACGGTGCCCGTGGTGGCGGGAATCGGCGATTCGACATAGGTGACCTGCCAGGTCAGCTTGGTCGTATCGAGTTGCAGCTTGACGAGTTCGCCGTCACCGCCGCCGCCCGTGAACGTCGTGCCGTAATCGAGCGACGCGGGGCACAGACGCGCTTCCACGGGGGGCGCACTCTCGCTGCCAGCGCCGCCGCACGCGCCGAGCAGGGGCGCTGCAAAGGCTAGCGCCGCAAGGATCTTCCAGTTCATCGTGCCTCCAGTCTTGTTATGGGCGGCCAGCTCCCAGTCCAGCCGCCTCTCGGTCTTGTGATCTAGCGATGCTGCTTGTCTGTGCATCTGCTGCGTTCGCCTGCGAGTGCTTCCTCCTGCTGCACGGCCTTTCTGAGCGGTTGGTGCCAATGACGCTTACTTGCTGATTTGCGCGCCGACGCTGAAGTACGGCGAACCGACGGTATCGGCGTTGGCGGAGCTCGGCGTGACGCCGCCGTTCTCGGTGCCATTGATGAAGACCGCGTAAAGGCCGCCGCCCGCGATTGCTCTGCCTGTATTGCCCTGCGCATCGGTGACGACGACGACGCCAGGGCTGTCTGCGCCGTAGCTGAGCGTGAAGCCGCTTTCCGCCGCCTGCGTGGTCGGATTGATGAAGCTGCCGGTGCCGCCCGTGATCAGCGACGCGGTGTACTTGAAGTTCGAGTCCGCGCCGACATAGCCACCATTGAAGCCGCCAGATGCAAGCGGTGCCGCGCTTTCGAGCAGCGCGATGCCGGATTCGTCGTCGATCGCGAGGCTCAGAATGTTCGTGCTGACGTTGCCCGTGCGGACCACGACGGGGACGGTCGCGCCGTTGAGCTGACCGAGGATCATGTGGGCCTTCGCCGATTTGCCCGTCGTCAATCCGCCGAGCAGGGCAACCGTGTACTGATCCTCGATCTGCGGAGCCGTCGCGCTGTCGAAGTAACCGTTGGCGTTGAGCGCGTACGCGGCGCCCGTCGTCAGGCAGCCGCCGGGCGTGCTGGCCGAACCGGGCGGCGTGACCGAGGCGCCCGAACCGCTGCACGAGCCGTCGGCCGCGAACGTTTCAATCGTGTTGATGGCGCGGGCGCCGAAGCTCCTGGTCGGCTGCAGGTGGTAGAGCATCGCGTTGTACGTGCCGGCGAGCTTCGTCAGATCGGTCGACGTGCTGGCGAAACCGAGGAACGGGTAGAAATCGAAGGTGCGCGAGGTGACTGCGCCGGCCCCCAGCAGTCCTGCGTACGAGATCGTCGCGCCCGGAATGCCGCCGCCCGCCACGCCCTTGCCGACGAACACGATGGGCGGATTGGTCTGCGAGAACGGCGTCGTGTAGGTCGTGCCCGTCGAAGGCGCGATGCCCGACGCGGGTGTCAGCATGAACGCGCAGCGCGTCTGCTCGGCGTTGGGCAGCATGCCCGCGGGCGGATGCATGACGGCGCCCGTGACGGTCGTATTGGCGCGCGTGTTGTCGACCTGGCCCGCCGACACGGGAATCGGCGAGTCGAAGAATTTCAGCGTGTACGTCATCTTCACGGCGTCGATGTTCAGCGACACCACTTCGCCGCTGCCCGCGCCACCCAGATATGTGCTCGAGACGATGTCGGCGTCGGCGGGGCAGAGCGAGCCTGTAACGGGCGTCGATGCGGGCGGCCCTTGCACGCCGCAGCTCGATCCCGAGCACTGGTTCGTGTTGATCGGACCGGGATCGCCTGCTTTTCCTCCTCCGCAGGCAACAAAAAACGGCACGCTGGCAATGGCACATGCCAGCCACTTTGAATTGGCGTACATGCTGCTGTCTCCCTGTATCGACGAAAGTCGGCGCTTTTGCGTCTTGCTCCCGTCGGATGCAATTTATTTGCGTTTGTCTAATTTGCGAGCTAATGTCGCTGCGCGTTTTTAGGCTGTCAATTGAACGAACCGTCTAAAAAACCCGATTCAAACAGCGTATTTTTCGCGGACGGTCGCATTAGCGCTGTGTTGCACGCCTTTTTAAACAAAACAACATTTTGCGAAATTCGACCGATTTCGCTGTGCCGCCGCTCAGCCTTGTTGGACGGGCGACGCAGCAAAATGCGTCTATCATCTTCGAACGCTCGTTCGTAAAAAAATCGGGTATATCCCTATGCGGTAATAGGTGCGTATAAGGGAAAAGAGGCAGCAGTAAATACCTGCTTTAAGGACTGCTGGAGGTAGTGTGAAAATCGAAAGGATTTACGCCGCGTTTGAATAAGGCGTTTTAAATCACGGATGGATAAGCATAAAAAGAAAAAGCCGGCGTTTGAATGCCGGCTTTGTGCGATGCGGGACGGCGGGCGCCGTCGCGGGGGATATCAGCGCTTGAGGCCCGCGGCTTCGTCTGCGCCGATCGCGAGATTCATACACTGGATGGCCGCGCCCGATGCGCCCTTGCCCAGATTGTCCAGGCGCGCGACGGTGACGAAGCGCTCTTCGTTGCCGAACACGAACAGGTCGACGCGATTCGTATCGTTGTTCGCCTGAACATCGAAAAAGCCGCTGTCGAGGTTCTCGTCGGCGTTGAACGGCGCGACGCGCACGAACTGCTCGCCGCTGTAGTACTCGGAGAACAGCGCTACGACGTCTTGCGGCGTGGTCGGCTTGGATAGCTGGCCGGGCGTGAAATACGTCGTCACGGCCAGACCCTTGAAGAAGTTGCCGACGATCGGCGTGAACACCGGCGCGTTCTTCAGGCCCGTGTGCGCCGCCATTTCCGGCAAGTGCTTGTGCGTGAGGCCGAGCGCGTACGGACGCGGGCTGTCGAGTTTCGCGTTGCCGCCCGCTTCGTAGTCGGCAATCATCTTCTTGCCGCCGCCGCTGTAGCCGGTGATCGAATAGCTGTGCGCGGCGAAATCCGCCGACACGACGCCCGCATCCACCAGCGGACGCATGGCCAGCACGAATGCCGATGCATGGCAGCCGGGCACGGCGATGCGCTTCGCGGTGCGCAGGCGCTCGCGCTGCGAGCGGGCCAGTTCGGGCAGGCCATAGGCCCAGTCGGCGCTGGTGCGGAAAGCCGTGCTTGCGTCGAGCAGCACCGTGCGGTCGTTTTCGACCAGCGAGGCCGATTCGCGCGACGCGACGTCCGGCAGACACAGGAACGTAACGTCCGAAGCGTTGATGAGACGACGGCGCTCGTCGATATCCTTGCGCTTCGCTTCTTCGATGCGGAGGATTTCAACGTCTGCGCGCTGCGACAGGTACTCAAAAATCTTCAGGCCGGTCGTGCCTTCCTGTCCGTCGACAAAAACTTTCGTGCTCATCTCGATCTCGCTGGCTGATAAAACGGCGGAAAAACCCGGCGCTGCCCGCGCCGGAACGTTATTTTAAGACCGTGGGGCGGCGCGTGCGCGAAATTGGCTGAAAAACACGTTGCACCGCAACAGTGACAGCGGCATGACAGTGTGCGTTCCCGCCTGCATCTATCCGGGCTGTCCGGCCTTCCAGCGCGCTGTGACGGCCGCGATGCGGGCGCCGAATGCCTTGGCGGTGTCGAGGTCGCCGGGCAGCGGGGCTTCTTCGGCGGTGGCATCGGCGGGTGACTGCGACAGCAGGCCCGCAAACCCGCCGAGGTAATTCACGTCGTTGCGCGTCGCGGCCTTGGTGTTGGCCGGCATCATGCCCAGTCCCGCCCAGATCATGCCGTGCTGCATCGCGAGGGTGATGAAATACTGGATCGTCGAGAACTTGTCGCCGTTCATCGATCCCGAGTTGGTGAAGCCGGCCGCGACCTTGTCCTTCCACTTTTGCGCGAACCACGGTTTCGAGCTGGCGTCGGCGAATTTCTTGAAGTCGGCGGACGGGCCGCCCATGTACGTCGGCGCGCCGAAGACGAGGGCATCGGCTGTGTCGAGTTCCGCCCAGCCGGCATCGTCCAGTTCGCCGACCGCGACCATCTTCGCATCGGCGCCGCCGTCGAGCGTACCCGCGAGCACGGCTTCGGCCAGTTTCTTCGTATGGCCGTAACCGCTGTGATACACGATGATGATTTTTGACATAGACCGCTCCATCGTTGCAAACAATGATGTCAATCCGAGTGGGCGAACCCGGGCTGAGTTCATTCGGTCATCACGCCTGGGTCTGCTCTGACGCGATGAGTGAAGCGCGCCATCCGTCCTGACGCCGATGACGAAGACTAGCGGCCATACGTGACGGTCATGCGGGCGTAGCCGAGGGTCGCCGTGCTGATCTCGTGGTCGAACATCAGCGACGGCCGGCCTTGCGCGAGCCGGAGATTGGGCGTGTTCAGCGCGTACACGGTGATCACGTAGCGATGCGGCTTGCCGGGCGGCGGACAAGGACCGCCATAGCCATCGACGTCGAAGTCATTGCGGGACTCGACCGCGCCGAGTTTTTTGAGAAAGCCGGATGCGCTTGCGTTTTCCGGCAGGCGGTCGGTGCTGGCCGGAATGCCTGCCACGGCCCAATGCCACCATCCGCGTCCGGGCGAATCGGGATCGAACATGGTGATGGCGAAGCTGCGGGTGCCGTCGGGCGGATTGTGCCAGCTCAGTTGCGGCGAACGGTTCTGGCCTTTGCACTCGTCGCGGTCGAACACCTGTGCGTTGTCGACGGCGCCGCCCGTGCGAAGGTTGGTGCTCGTGACGGTGAATGCAGTGTCGGCAGCAAAAGCTGTGGACGTATGCAGTACAACCGCGACAGCAACGAGCGAAGCAACACGCGAACGCGCGAAAAACAGAAACGGCAGGAACGTACGGGACGAAGCAGGCGGAACGACCGGACAACGCATGCGCATGTGCCGAAACTCCTGTCAGGCTCGTAAAGAATCGTCCTTACGAGGGATTATTGTCCTTTTTTGTACTCAAACGACAAATCGAGTCTAACATTACATCTTGTGCGGGCATTTGTGCGTGACGAGGGGCCGACGCGGCGCGAAATCGGCTATAGTCGCTGCAATCGTCTGTAGATGTAAGCAAGCAGACAAGTCCTAGAAATTTAGAACTAAGAACTGTTGCATGACTGAAGTTTCGGAGCGTGGATTGTCAGTTGAAGGAAGGGCCATGCAAGATCCCATCAGGGTCGTGGTCGCCGATGACCATCCAGTAATTCTCTTTGGTGCCGAGCAGGCGTTGCTCAAGTTTCAGGGCATTCGTGTGGTCGCGCGCGCAAAGCAGTCCACCGAGCTGGTGAAGATCTTGCAGACGACGCCGTGCGACGTACTCGTCACGGATCTCGCGATGCCTGGTGGACAATATGGCGACGGCTTGCCGTTGATTGGCTATCTGCGTCGGAATTTCCCCGACCTGCCTATCGTTGTCCTGACGATGCTCGAAAACGCCGCGCTGTTGAAGCGTCTGAACGAGTTAGGCGTGATCTCGGTCGTCAATAAATCAGATGATCTAAGTCATATCGGTCTTGCAGTGCAGCACGTCAGCCGCCATCTCGAATATATGAGCCCGTCGGTGAAGGCGTCGCTCGATACATTGCGCATGAACGCGGGCGGCAAGAGTGACGAGGTGATTCTGTCGAAACGCGAACTCGAAGTTGTTCGGCTCTTCGTGTCGGGCATGACTATCAAGGAAATTTCTGAGCAGCTGAACCGCAGCATTAAGACGATCAGCACGCAGAAGAACACCGCGATGCGCAAGCTCGGACTTGAACGGGATTCCGAACTATTTCAGTATGCGCAGAGTAACGGTTTGATGAATCTGTCTTCGTATGCGCCGGGTGAGGCGGATACGGGGAGCGCGCCACCGAGCGGGTCTTAAGCATTAAGGCAAGAAGCCGCCTGGCGGCTTCTCAACCGCTCCAAAGCGATGGCAATAAAAAACGCCGCCTGTCCTTAGGACAGGCGGCGTTTTCGTATGTGCGGCCAGCGTTGAAGCAGGCGGCGTGCTTATTGCGGTGCAGCCGTTGCGCCGCCGTGCGCTGCCGACCATTCAGCCGGTGCGTGCAGGAATTTTTCCACTTCGTCGAGCGTCTTCGTTTCGAAGTAGCCCTGTTGCTTCGCGACGCGCAGCACATCCCACCAAGTGGCAAGCGCATGCAGATCCACGTCGATGTCTTTCAGGACCGACACGCTTTCCTTGAAGATGTTGTAGTGGAACAGCACGAAGCAGTGGTTCACCTGCGCGCCCGCCGTGCGCAGCGCGTTGATGAAGTTGATCTTGCTGCGGCTATCGGTGGTCAGGTCTTCGACCAGAAGGACGCGCTGGCCTTCCGTCAGCAGACCTTCGATCTGCGCATTGCGGCCGAAACCCTTCGGCTTCTTGCGCACGTATTGCATCGGCACCATCAGACGGTCCGACAGCCACGCGGCGAACGGAATACCTGCCGTTTCGCCACCGGCGACCGCGTCGATCTGCTCGTAGCCGACGTCGCGCAGAATGGTCGCTTCCGCCATTTCCATCAGGCCGCGGCGCACGCGCGGATACGAGATCAGCTTGCGGCAGTCGATATACACGGGGCTCGCCCAGCCGGAAGTGAAGATGTACGGTTTTTCCGCGTTGAAGTGCACTGCCTGGACTTCCAGCAGCATTTTTGCGGTCGTGTCGGAGATCGTCTGGCGATCGAAGCCTGTCATGGGCGAATCCTTCGGTGTGGTGAGCTAGGAGGGCGGGCGCGCGGCCCGATGGCGCAGCAGTCGTAACGTTTCGCGCCCTGATGGGCGAAACATGCCGGACGAGTCGAGAAACAGTCCGGATTTGCTGCGCGCGTAGCCCGATATTTTACCCGATTCGGACTGTTCCCAGGGCGCCGGGCGGCGAATCAGGGTAGGCGCAACTGCCGGGTGTGCGTTTGGCTTATGCATTCTGGCCAGGTTGTGACGCCAATCTGGCGCCTTTACACTCACGCCAGATTTCCTTCCGAAGGCGGCTGGACCGCCTCCGGTTCCCGTTTGCATCAGGTTGCCGCTCATGAATATCGCTCCTTCTCCAACCCAGACCGCGCAGGACGCGCGCCCCGGCTATGCCGCCCGGGCGCTGATCGCGTCGGTGCTCGGCTACGCGATGGACGGTTTCGACCTGCTGATTCTCGGCTTCATGCTGCCTGCCATCGCCGCTGATCTGCACCTTTCATCGACGCAAGCCGGGTCGCTGGTGACGTGGACACTGGTCGGCGCGGTCGCGGGCGGGCTGATTTTCGGCGTGTTGAGCGACTATTTCGGCCGTGTGCGCATGCTCACGTGGACCATTCTGATCTTCGCCGTCTTCACCGGGCTGTGCGCGCTGGCGCAAGGCTACGGCGATCTGCTCGTATACCGGACCATCGCGGGCATTGGTCTTGGCGGCGAGTTCGGCATTGGCATGGCGCTGGTCGCCGAGGCGTGGCCGGCGGCATTGCGGGCACGGGCGTCGTCATATGTCGGGCTCGGCTGGCAACTGGGCGTGCTGGCGGCAGCGCTGCTCACGCCTTTGCTGCTGCCCATGATCGGCTGGCGCGGAATGTTCGCGATCGGGCTGCTGCCGGCCATCGCGTCGTTTTTCGTGCGACGGCGCGTCGAGGAACCCGCGCTCTTCACTGAACGCGTCGCGCGCGGCATGCGCAAGCCGCCGCTGAAACTGCTCGTCGCCGATTCACGCACAACGCGCGCGAGCATCGGCGTCGCGATCCTTTGCTCGGTGCAGAACTTCGGCTACTACGGCCTGATGATCTGGTTGCCCACGTATCTGTCGAAAACGTTCGGCTACTCGCTGACGCGCTCCGGTCTGTGGACGGCCGTTACCGTGCTCGGCATGGCTGCAGGAATCTGGCTGTTCGGCGTCGCCGCTGACCGCTTCGGCCGCAAGCCTGCATTCCTGTTCTATCAGGCGGGCGCGGTCGTGATGGTGTACGTCTACTCGCAATTGAGCACGCCGTACGCGCTGCTGATCGGCGGCGCGGTGATGGGCATGTTCGTGAACGGGATGATTGGCGGCTACGGCGCGCTGATCTCTGAGCTGTATCCGACCGATGCCCGCGCTACTGCGCAAAACGTGTTGTTCAACATCGGTCGTGCGGTTGGCGGGTTTGGGCCCGTCGCGGTCGGCGCGCTGGCCGCCCAGTTTTCGTTCGCGGCGGCGCTCGGCTTGCTCGCTTCGATCTACATCCTCGACATCCTCGCCACGCTCTTTCTGATTCCGGAACGCCGCGGCGCAGCGCTCGAATAAGCCCGCGTCGCCGCGCGCCAGCGCGCGCAGTGGAAGTGCTTTCATGTCGCGCTGCAGCAAGCACTGGCGCGGCTCCGGCTTATCCATCCGGTACAAAACCTGTCCCGAAATGACGCATTCGGGGTGTACACTGGTCGACCCGAAAAAGCTCAGCGCCATTCGCTTTCCGCTGAGGTTTGACGCCGCGCCCAACCGGCGCACGCGAGAATCGCCGCCGTCGAGCATCCTGTCGACATTGGCCAGCGCAGCACGTGACATTGAGCCGGGGCCCAATTATCAACGTCTCGCAGGTTAGAAAATGGACGAACAACTGAAGCAAAGCGCTCTCGCATACCACCAGAATCCCCGGCCCGGCAAGATTTCGGTCACGCCGACCAAGCCGCTTTCGAACCAGCTCGACCTGTCGCTGGCGTATTCGCCGGGTGTCGCAGCCGCATGTATGGCGATCTTCGACGAACCGCTCGACGCGCAGAAGTACACGTCGCGCGGCAATCTCGTCGGCGTGATCACGAATGGCACGGCCGTGCTGGGCCTCGGCAACATCGGGCCGCTCGCCGCGAAGCCGGTGATGGAAGGCAAGGGCTGTCTCTTCAAGAAGTTCGCCGGCATCGACGTGTTCGATATCGAGCTGAGCGAGTCCGATCCCGACAAGCTCGTCGAAGCGATCGCGATGCTCGAGCCGACGCTCGGCGGCATCAACCTCGAAGACATCAAGGCGCCCGAATGCTTCTACATCGAGAAGAAGCTGCGCGAGCGCATGAAGATTCCCGTTTTCCACGACGATCAGCACGGTACGGCGATCATCGCGTCGGCGGCAATTCTCAACGGCCTGAAAGTGGTCGGCAAGAAGCTCGAAGAAGTGAAGCTGGTGTGCTCGGGTGCGGGCGCGGCGGCTATCGCCTGTCTGGATCTGCTGGTGAATCTGGGCCTGTCGAAGAAGAACGTGCTCGTCATCGATTCGAAGGGCGTGATCTACGAAGGGCGCGGCAATCTGGATCCGTCGAAGGAGCGTTACGCGGCGAATACGGAAGCGCGCACGCTGGCTGACGCGATCAAGGGCGCGGACGTGTTCCTCGGCTGCTCGAGCGCAGGCGTGCTGAAGCCGGAAATGGTCAAGGACATGGGTACGCAGCCGCTGATTCTCGCGCTCGCGAACCCGGAACCGGAAATCCGTCCGGAAGAAGCGAAGAAGGTTCGCCCGGACTGTATCGTCGCGACTGGCCGTTCGGACTATCCGAACCAGGTTAACAACGTGCTGTGCTTCCCGTTCATCTTCCGCGGCGCGCTGGACGTCGGCGCGACGACGATCACGGAAGAAATGAAGCTCGCGTGCGTGCGCGCAATCGCCGAACTCGCGGAAGAAACCGATCAGGGCGATGAAGTCGCGAAGGCTTATGAAGGCCATTCGCTCGAATTCGGTCCCGACTATCTGATTCCGAAGCCGTTCGATCCGCGTCTGATCATCAAGATCGCGCCGGCCGTTGCGCAGGCCGCGATGGATTCTGGCGTCGCCACCCGTCCGATTCAGGACATGGACGCGTATCGCGAGCAACTCGGCGCAACCGTCTATCGCACGGGCATGGTGATGCGCCCGGTGTTCGCGGCGGCGAAGGCGCAACCGGCGCGCATCGTGTTCGCGGAAGGTGAAGACGAGCGCGTGCTGCGCGCCGCGCAATTCGTGCTGCTCGAAAAGATCGCGAAGCCGATTCTGGTTGGCCGCCCGAGCGTGATCGAGATGCGTCTGAAGAAGATGGGCTCGAAGCTCAAGTGCGGTGAGGACGTCGAGATCGTCAATCCGGAAGACGATCCGCGCTATCAGAAGAGCTGGCAGGCGTATCACGAAATCGGCGCGCGCGAAGGCGTCACGCCTGAAGTCGCGAAGGCCGCGATGCGCAAGTTCAACACGCTGATCGGCGCGATTCTCGTGCACCTCGGCGACGCGGACGGCATGATCTGCGGTCTGATCGACACGTATCACGAGCATCTGAAGTTCGTCGAACAGGTGCTGGGCAAGGCGGAAAGCGTCGATAACTTCGCCGCGATGAACCTGCTGATGCTGCCGGGCCGCAACCTGTTCATTAGCGACACCTACGTGAACGAAGTGCCGACGGCCGAGCAACTCGCCGACATGACGATTCTCGCCGCGCGCGAAATCGAGAAGTTCGGCATCGTGCCGAAGGTCGCGCTGCTGTCGAACTCGAACTTCGGCAGCGTTCCGTCGTCGTCTTCGGCGCGTATGGCTGCCGCACGCAAGCTGATCGCCGAACGCGCGCCGCATCTCGAAGTGGACGGCGAAATGCACGGCGACGCGGCGCTGTCGGAAGCGGTGCGCAAGGCCGCGTTCCCCGGCACGACGCTGACGGGCGAAGCGAACCTGTTGATCATGCCGAACGTCGAAGCGGCGAACATCACGTACAACCTGCTGAAGATGATCGGCGGCGAAGGCGTGACGGTCGGTCCGTTCCTGCTCGGCGCGGCCAGGCCGGTGCACATCCTGACGCCGGCTGCGACCGTGCGCCGGATCATCAACATGACGGCGGTGGCTTCGGCGAACGCCAACGTGAACCGGCACGCCGTGAAGTAATCTGGCGGTCGTTGACGCGATAAAAAAGGGCACCGCAAGGTGCCCTTTTTGTTGCCGAGGTGCCTGAGAAAGCAGCGTTACGCCACGTGCCGCTCGACGCCACCCGACGGCGCGCGCCACTTCGCCAGCAACGCGGCCCACTTCGCCCGCACGGCTTTCAGGTTGTTCTCCTTGATATGACCGTAACCGCGAACGCCATCCGGAAGATTGGCAAGTTCGACGGCAAGCGCGCGCTTCTCAGCCGTCAATCCGCCGATCAGCTCACGCACCAGCCCTTCATACTCGACGATCAACGCGCGTTCGGTGCGACGTTCTTCCGTGTTGCCGAACACATCGAGCGGGGTGCCGCGCAGGAACTTCATCTTCGCGAGCACGTGCATGGCCTTGAGCATCCACGGGCCGTATTGTTTCTTCACCAGATGCCCGTGCGCGTCCTTCGCCGACGTAGCGGGCGGCGCGAGGTGGAACTTGAGCTTCCAGTCGCCCTCGAAATTCGCCTTCAGCTTCTCGACGAACGCCGGATCCGAATAAAGCCGCGCCACTTCGTACTCGTCCTTGTACGCCATCAGCTTGTGGAGATTCTTCGCGACGGCTTCCGTCAGGAGCATCTGGGCATCGACGGAATCGAGCTTCGATTCGGCGGCGCGCACTTCTTCAACAAGCTTGCGATAGCGCGTCGCGTACGCGTCGTTCTGATACGCGGCGAGATACTGGGCGCGTTTGTCGATCAGCGTATCGAGCGCCTTCGGCGTATGCAGCGAAACGATCTTGCCGCCCGCGGCATTCGCCGTGTTGCCGTCGTCAATACGATCCTGCATTTGCGCGAGCTTGCGCACGGCAGCCAGATCGTGCGCCGCGCGACGGCCCCATTCGAACGCCGCGCGATTCTTCTCGACCTGCACCGCGTTGAGTTCGATCGCGCGAGTCAGCGATTCATGCGTGAGCGGCAGCCAGCCCTTTTGCCACGCGTAGCCGAGCACGAACGGGTTCGTGTAGATCGCGTCGCCGAGCAGCGCGACCGCGAAGTGATTAGCGTCGACAGCCGCGACACACTCGTCGCCCGCGGCGGCGCGCACATCGGCATCGGCGCTTGCGCCGGGGAAGCGCCAGTTCGGGTTCTTGATGAACTCGGCAGTCGGTGTCGGCGCGCTGTTCAGCACGACGTGCGTCTGACCGGCCTGCATCCGCGACACGCATTCGTCGCTTGCCGTCACGAGTGAATCGCAGCCGATCACGAGACTCGCTTCGCCCATCGCGATGCGCGTCGCGTGAATGTCAGCGGGCTGGTTCGCGATCTGCACGTGGCTCATCACGGCGCCGCCTTTTTGCGCGAGACCCGTCACGTCGAGCACGGTCACGCCCTTGCTCTCGAGGTGCGCGGCCATACCGAGCAGCGCGCCGATCGTCACCACACCCGTGCCGCCGACGCCCGTGACCAGCACGCCATACGGCTTGGCGATCGCCGGTACTTCCGGATCGGGAACGGGCGGCATCGCGTCGCTCGCGACACCGGACGCCTTCGGCTTGCGCAACTGTCCGCCTTCAACCGTGACGAAGCTCGGGCAGAAGCCCTTCAGACACGAATAGTCCTTGTTGCAGGTCGACTGGTTGATCTGCCGCTTCGTGCCGTACTCGGTTTCGAGCGGCTCGACGGAGAGGCAATTCGACTGCACCGAGCAGTCGCCGCAACCTTCGCAGACCGCTTCGTTGATGACGACTCGCTTGGCCGGATCGGGATACGCACCGCGTTTGCGGCGGCGGCGTTTCTCGGTCGCACAGGTCTGGTCGTAGATCAGGATCGTCGTGCCTTCGATTTCGCGCAGTTCGCGCTGCACGTCGTCGAGCTTGTCGCGATGATGGATGTCGATGCCCGGCGCAAGACCGACGTTCGCGTTGTACTTCTCCGGCTCATCCGTGACGATCACGATTTTCTTCGCGCCTTCGGCCGCGAGCTGATGCGTGATCTGCGGCACGGTCAGCACGCCGTCGACAGGCTGGCCGCCCGTCATCGCGACGGCATCGTTGTACAGAATCTTGTACGTGATGTTCGCTTTCGATGCGATCGCCGCGCGGATCGCGAGCAGCCCGGAGTGGAAGTAAGTGCCGTCGCCGAGATTGGCGAACACGTGCTTATCGTTCGTGAACGGCGCCTGGCCGACCCACGCGACGCCTTCGCCGCCCATCTGGCTGAAGGTGCTGGTGCTGCGGTCCATCCACACGGTCATGTAGTGGCAGCCGATGCCCGCCATCGCGCGCGAACCTTCCGGCACGTTCGTCGATGTATTGTGCGGACAGCCTGAGCAGAACCACGGTTTGCGCTCAACCTGAACGCGCGGGCGTGCGAGCGCCTTTTCCTTCGCTTCGATCACCGCAATGCGCGCGGCGATGCGGGCGCGCACGTCGGACGGCAGATCGAATTTGTCGAGCCGCGTCGCGATCGCTTTCGCGATCAGCGCGGGCGACAGTTCATAGTGCGCGGGCAGCAGCCAGTTGCCCATCGGCACCGACCATTCGCCGCCTGCACCGTCCTTCTCGTCGAACTTGCCGAACACGCGCGGGCGCTGCGCGTCGGGCCAGTTGTACAACTCTTCCTTGATCGCGTATTCGAGAATCTGGCGCTTTTCTTCGACCACCAGAATTTCTTCGAGCCCGCGCGCGAAGGCTTGCGCGCCTTGCGCTTCGAGCGGCCACACGCAGCCAACCTTATATAGACGGATGCCGATGCGCGAGCAGGTTTCGTCGTCGAGACCGAGGTCGGTGAGCGCCTGGCGCACGTCGAGATACGCCTTGCCGCCCGTCATGATCCCAAAGCGCGCGTGAGGCGAATCGATCTCGATGCGATCGAGCTTGTTCGCGCGCACATAGGCGAGCGCGGCGTACCACTTGTAGTCGAGCAGACGCGCTTCCTGCACGAGCGGCGGGTCGGGCCAGCGGATGTTCAGCCCGCCTTCGGGCATCGCGAAGTCGGTCGGCAGGATGATTTGCGTGCGGTGCGGATCGATATCGACGGAAGCCGACGATTCGACCACGTCGGTCACGCACTTCATCGCGACCCACAGGCCGGAGTAGCGGGACATCGCCCAGCCGTGCAGGCCGAAATCGAGATATTCCTGCACGTTCGACGGAAACAGCACGGGCAGGCCGCACGCCTTGAACAGGTGCTCGGACTGGTGCGCGAGCGTCGACGATTTCGCGGCGTGGTCGTCGCCGGCCAGCACGAGGACGCCGCCATGCCGCGACGAACCGGCCGAATTGCCGTGCTTGAACACGTCGCCCGAGCGGTCGACGCCCGGGCCTTTGCCGTACCACATCGAGAACACGCCGTCGTATCTGGCGCTGGGATACAGATTGACCTGCTGCGACCCCCACACGGCGGTGGCGGCGAGGTCTTCGTTGACGCCTGGCTGGAACACGACCTGGTGCGCGGCGAGATGCTTTTTCGCCTTCCACAGCGACAGGTCGAGACCGCCGAGCGGCGATCCGCGATAGCCCGAGATGAACCCGGCTGTATTGAGCCCGGCGGCCCGGTCGCGTTCCTGTTGCAGCATCGGCAGGCGGACCAGCGCCTGGATGCCGCTCATGTACGCGCGGCCGCGTTCGAGCGTGTATTTGTCGTCGAGCGTGACGGACGTCAGCGCGGCTTCGAGCGAGGCTCGCTGACCGGCGTCTAGCGGGGCATTCATTATGTGTACTCCTCCACCCAGTTTGGGATCACCAAAACCTGCTTGGCCTCGGCATCTTGTGAATGCTTCGGCCGGGGTCGCCATGTTGACGGCTTTTTTTCGATGGTAGCACTGGTAAAAACCCGCCGCCTATCGCTGAAAACACCACAATGCGGGATGGATCACGGTGGAAAGTGTCATCCGTATGACCTTGCGTGAACTTTTTCGTGTGTCGCTGTTACGAGGTGTAAGCGCATGCAACGGGAGGAACTGCTCTTGAAATGTCGGTCTAAACTCCCCACTTGCACGAATCGCAACGTTCCACATGCAGTGGAGCTTCGCTGTGCAGTCGAAAAAGGAGTACGCATGAACACGAAACACATCCAGACCTTCCTGATGGTCTCGGCAGCATTTTTCGCGATGAGCGCGCCGATGCGCCCGAATAGCGCCAATGCGCTCGCGAATGCCGTCACACGCACTACGCAGGTCGCCGCGACGACGGTCGCCGTGGACCAGCGTCGTAAATCCGAAGACGACACGGAGCAGCGTGGCTAACGCGCTCGGGCGGATGATCCGCCTCGTGTATAGGTGAGAATCGGCTGGGCCGGTTCCAAGAACACAAAGGCGAGGAATCGGAAGATTCCTCGCCTTTTCTTATTGCCTCTAGCGTTCGAAAAGCGCTTTAGGCCTTGTCTTGCACGACACCGCGTCGAATCTGATCCAGTTCGATCGATTCGAACAGCGCCTTGAAGTTGCCCTCACCGAAGCCCTGATTGCCCTTGCGCTGGATGATCTCGAAGAAGATCGGTCCGATCTGGTTTTCGGTGAAGATCTGCAGCAGCAGATCGTCATGCTCACCGTCGATCAGGATCTTGCGCTTGCGCAGTTCGTCCAGCGGCTCGCCGTGGTTCGGCACGCGGCGATCGACGAGTTCGTAGTACGTGTCGATCGTGTCGAGCAGCGAGATGTTCGACGCGCGAAGGCCATCGACGGTCCGGTAGATATCGTCTGATCCGAGCGCGATGTGCTGGATGCCTTCGCCGCGGTACGCGTCGAGATATTCCTGGATTTGTCCTGCCGTTTCCGAACCTTCTTCGTTGATCGGAATGCGGATCTTGCCGCACGGCGACGTCATCGCCTTCGATTTCACGCCCGTCACCTTGCCTTCGATATCGAAATAACGCACTTCACGGAAGTTGAAGAGGCGCTCGTAGAACTCGGCCCACTCCTGCATGCGTCCGCGATGGACGTTGTGCGTCAGGTGATCGATATAGGTGAGGCCGTGACCGACGGGATTCGGATTTGCGCCCGGAATCGGTTCGAAATCGACGTCATAGATGCTGATATCGCCGATGCTGTTCGGCGTTGCGCCGTTCTTGCCGCGCCAGCGGTCGACGAAGTAAATCAGCGAATCGCCGATTCCCTTGATGGCCGGGATATTCAGTTCCATCGGGCCCGTCTTGTTGTCGAAGCCCCACGCGCCGAGGTCGAGTGCGCGCTTGTAGGCCTTCGCCGCGTCCTGCACGCGAAACGCGATTGCGCAGATCGACGGGCCGTGCAGTCGGGCGAAGCGCTGCGCGAACGAATCCGGTTCGCCGTTGACGATGAAGTTGATCTCACCCTGACGGTACAGCGTCACGTCCTTGTGACGATGCTTCGCGATCGCCGTGAAACCCATCTGCTCGAACAGCTTGCCGAGCGCGACGGGGTCCGGCGCGGTGTATTCGATGAACTCGAAGCCGTCGGTGCCGACGGGATTTTCCCAGGTTGGAACCTTCATGTCTGTCTCCTCAGATCCGGTGTGCGGTGCGCGTCGCGCGACCCGATGAAGAACAGTGTAGTTGCCGCTTTGGGAAGAAAACTTGCGAATTTAATCGCCCGACACTACGCTTCGGCTATTTTCTGGCGCTGAAACCGGGGTGGATGGCAGAACATGGCTGAAATCGAGATAGATGCGATCGACCGGCGCATTCTGGCGATCCTTCAGGAAAATGGGCGGTTGTCGAATCAGGAGATCGCCGAACGGGTGAATCTGTCGCCGAGTCCGTGTCTGCGGCGCATCCGGCGGCTGGAGGAAATCGGCGTGATTCGCGGTTATGTCGCGCTGCTCGATTCGCAGATGCTTGGGCTCGATCTGCTCGCCTACGTGAACGTGCGGCTCGAAAAGCGCGGCGGCCCGGCGCTCAGCGCACGCGCCGATGGTACGCCGGGCCGCGCGGGCGCGACGCATTCGGAACTGTTCCGCGTGGCCGTGCAAGGCTGGCCGGAAGTGGTTGCCTGCTACGCGATGACGGGCGACATGGACTATCTGCTGCGCGTGCAGGTGCGCGACATGGCGCATTTCTCGCGATTCGTGCAGGACCAGTTGCTGCGGCATCCGTCGGTGATCGACGTGAAGTCGAGCTTTTCGCTGGAGAAGTTCAAGGAGACAACGGCGTTGCCGCTTTGACCGGTGAGCGCGCCGCGCAAAAGAAAAGGGCGGCCCGGTCAAGAGCCGCCCATTGGCGATGTTCTGTTGCTGTGAGGCTTACGCGGCGATCGCGGTCGGAATGAACGACTCGATCAGCTTCGACGTGTTGCGCGCCTGGCGCTTGAGAACATAGTCGAACACGGCTGCCTGTTCCTGCAGCATTTCCGAGATGATGCTGTTCTGGTCCGCGGGCGCGAGCGTCAGATAAGCGTCCGCTTCGCCGTACGCGTATTCGATCTTCATGCCGGCCTTCTTCGCGATGTGCATCATCGTGCTGTTGCGCGACAGGCAGTGGATGTACAGCGTGGTGACGTGCGTATTGCGGCTGCGCATCGCGGCGCGTTCGAACAGCTTCGTGCCGATGCCCTGACCGCGCACGCTTTCCGACACCGACACGCCGAACTCAGCCGTGCGCGCGCCGCTTTCGGCGGGCAGATAAGCCAGATGGCCGACGCCGACCAGTCGCAGATGACGGTCGAACACGCCAAACACGGTGTCGCGGCCGAAATCCAGTGTACGAACGTAGTTTTCGATGACGCGATCCGGCGTGACCTGGCCGAAGCGCAGCAGGCGATCGTCTTCGTCGAGTTCGAGGAAGTGATTGAGCAGGCGCTCACGATCTTTTTCGCTGAGTTCCCGGATCAGAACAGGCGCGCGGCCGGCGACGTTCAGCAGGCGATCGACAGCGATCGGCTCGGCGGCGCGGACAGTTTGCTTATTCATAATGGGTTCTCCTATAGCTAGGCGGCATGACGCGCCGCAATAAGCATTCTAATGGAAAACCCGAATTCTCACTAGGGAAAACCCTGAAGCGAGCCGAGTGCACAGTCTAAAATTATGCGCTAATTTTCGTATCTAATTGATTTTACGGTGAAACTTAATGGGGTGCGTTGAGGGTCGCTTGCGTCGCCTTGTCGCAACGACGGCATGGTAATTGCTGCGCTACAGCATCAATTCGAGCTGCTTGCAGCACCTGTCGGCACGTTCCCCTTGGCGAGCCCGTGTTCCACCATTTCGACCACCTGCTCCGCGAACTCCTTGTAGCCCATCCGCCCGCCCGGCTTCAGCCAGGTGAAGGTCCAGTTGATCATCCCGAAAACCATCATGGTGAGCGCGGTCTGGTTGTCGCGCGTCACGCGATCCGGGTATGCGCGCGCCAGTTGCCGCGCAAATGCCGCGACTACGTCGCGCTGACGGTTCAGGACGATCTCACGTTGCGATTCGACCAGATATTTGACGTCGTTCAGCAGCGCGACATGCCGGCTGTGCGAGGTCTCGTATTCGGAAAGAAACGCGCGGATCAGTTCGGCGAATGTTTCGCGTTCAGTTAAGCCGCGTCGCTGGCTCGCGCCTTCCACCTCGGCGATGATCAGCATCAAGCGCTTCGTGTAGCGGTCGAGCAGGTCGAAGAGAATCGCTTCCTTGCTCTCGTAATAGTGATAGAGGCGCGCTTTCGATGTGCCGCTCGCCGCGGCAAGGTCCGCCATCGATGTGCTCGGATAGCTCGTTTGAGCGAATTTCGCAGCGGCCAGTTCGAGAATCTGGTCACGCTGGCTTTCGTGGTCTGGGGCTCGTGTACGGGCCATGATTGTTGTGGTTGTCTTAAACGGGAGAAAGGGTCGCGCGTGTGACGTTCATTTCGAGCGAGGGCCAGTTGTTCAGGTCGCCGCGTATCTGCAGATGGCCGGCGTCAGCGAGTTCGCGCAGTCGCCACAACGCGAGACTGTCGCTGACCAGCAAGCCGTTGTCGGCCGTCATGACGGAAGCGGCGACGCACCCGGCCGGCTGCCAGCCCTCGACGGCGGATTCGAGAATCAGCGCGTCGAGGTCAGCGAACGTGCCGCTCGTAAAGGTGTTGTCGCGCCAGCGGCGCAGCTCGGCATCGGCGAGTTTCACTTCCTGCCATTCGAGCGCGAGCCTGCCGATGCGCAAGACCGAAATGGGTGCGGCGCGAGGCAAATGTTTTTGCAGCAGATCCGGCGCAAACATCCCAACGGAAGTCGCTCCATCGGATCGGCGCAGCGGGGCGCTTGCGTCGCCGGTCAGGTCGTCGATCGACAGGCGCACTTCGTTGAGCCGCTGCGGCATCTCGCGCAAGTGGAAACACACACGGCGCAGCGTCAGCTGATCGGCGGCGCTCTGGCCGTGCCACACGACGACATGTTCCGCGCCGTCGATCACGGCCTTCAATGCTTTCGCCTGCGCTTCGAATTCGGCGACGAAATTGCGCGAGGTGTCGCCAAGCACGCGTTGCCAGAAATCCGCGCGCACATCCTGCGTGTCATCGACACCTTGCAACGGACCAGCGGCCAGGTCGTCGCGCAGCGCCAGCACGGCGTCGTTGCGGCCGGCGAGGCCGAGCGCCTTGCGCAGAGAATCAGCGGCGACGTCGCCGTTGGTGATGTGGATGATCGTCATCGTCGTTGATGGGCGGTCCGGGCGCCATGCGAAGCGCGGTTCAGTCCAATAGCAAGAGGCCACTCGCCTCAGGAATGACTTTCCTGTGACGAGCGGCCCCTAGTGTAAGCGGATCGCGTGTGCGCCGAAAGCGACGATGCGCACATCCGGTGCATTGGCACGCGTGCATGTTCGGCCATGCCGCGCGCCGCGCCGACATCAACGTTCGTCGTAGCTGACCACGACCTTGTCGCTGATCGGATGGCACTGGCAGGTCAGCACAAAACCGTCGCGGATTTCGTGTTCTTCCAGCGTGTAGTTCTTTTCCATCTTCACTTCGCCTTCGAGCACCTTCGCGCGGCACGTGCAGCAGACGCCGCCCTTGCACGCGTACGGCAGCGCCAGCCCGGCACGCAGACCGACGTCGAGCACGCTCAAGCCCTGATACGGCAGACGAAGCTTGCGCTTCTTGCCGTCGAGCACGATTTCGAGATCGGCTGTGGGCGTGTCGTCGGTGATTTCCGCGACGGGCACGCCTGCCTGCGGCAGCGGCGTGCCGAAGCGCTCGACGTGCACCTTCGCCTGCGGCACCTCGGCGGCTTTCAGCGCGGCTTCGGCAGCGTCCATCATCGGCGCGGGGCCGCAGATGAACGCTTCGTCGATCGAATCCGCCGGCACCAGCGTCTCGAGGAACGACGCGCACTTCGCCTGATCGAGCACGCCATTGAACAGCTCGACATCCTGGATATCGTCCGACAGCACGTGATACAGCACGAAGCGGTTCATGAAGCGGTTCTTCAGGTCTTCGAGTTCTTCCGCGAACATGATCTGGTCGACGCTGCGGTTGCCGTAGATCAGCGTGAACGTGCTGCGTGGCTCGAGTTCGAGCGTCGACTTGACGATCGCCAGCACAGGCGTGATGCCCGAGCCGCCCGAGAACGCGACATATTGCTTGCCGTGATCGGCGTTCAGGTGCGTGAAGAAGCGGCCGTCGGGCGTCATCACATCGATCGTGTGGCCGGGTTGCAGCGTATCGAACGCGAAGTTCGAGAAACGGCCGCCGCGCACGCGCTTGATGCCGATGCGCAACTCGCCGTCGCGGTCGTAATCGGTGACGCCGACGCAGATCGAATATGAACGGCGCGTTTCCTCACCGTCGATGTGCGTCTTCAGCGTGACGAACTGGCCCTGCGTGAAGCGATACTGCTCGCGCAGTTCGACGGGGACTTCGAAGGCGACGGAGACCGCATCGGCGGTTTCGGGCCGCACTTCCCGGATGCGCAGCGGATGAAATTGCGGGGTGGCCATATCAGTACGGTTTGAAGTAGTCGAAGGGTTCGCGGCAGTCGACGCAGCGGTACAGCGCTTTGCAGGCCGTCGAGCCGAATTGCGCGAGGCGCTCGGTGTGTTTCGAGCCGCAACGCGTGCAGGCGGGCGCGGGCAGCGAGCGCGGCACGAAGCGGATCACTTTCTCTTTCGATCCAGCCTGTTGCTCGCCGCTGCCGCAGTTGCCCGTCGGCGGCGCGATGCCGTAAGCGCGCAGCTTTTCGCGCGCGTCGTCGGTGATCCAGTCGGTGGTCCAGGCCGGCGCGAGCACGGTTTCGACGCGATGCGGGCCGAAACCGGCGGCGTCGAGCGCGAGGCCGATGTCTTCCGCGATCTGCGACATCGCCGGGCAGCCCGAGTAGGTCGGCGTGATGACGACTTCGAGCGCGCCGTCGGCGGCGCGGCGCACATCGCGCAGAATGCCCAGTTCGCGGATCGACACGACGGGGATTTCCGGATCGGGCACAGCCTCGAGCACGGCCCACGCCTGAGCAAGCGCGTGGTTCGATGCGGCGGTGGCGGTTTGAGCGGTCGAAGTCATCGTGGAACTCACCTGTTGGATCGACGGATTACCAGGTCGCGCCCGGATGCTGGCGCGCGAGGCTCTGCATTTCGGCGAGCAGGAAGCCCATGTGCTCCGAATGCTCGCCGTGCTTGCCCGTCGTAATGTGCTTGACGGGTTCCGGCAGCGTGAGCGTCGCTTCGTCGAGCGCGGCGCGCACGTCGTCGAGCCACAGCGCTTCCAGTTCCGACGTCTTCGGACCGATGCCTGCAGCGGCAATCGCGTCTTCCGTCGCGTCCGCGCTGAAGAATTCGCGCGTGTACGGGATCAGATAATCCAGCGCAGCCTGAGCGCGGCGGTGAGATTCTTCCGTGCCGTCGCCGAAACGCACGAGCCATTCATGCGAATGGTGAACGTGATACTGCGTTTCCTTGATCGACTTCGCGGCGATCGCGGCCAGTTGCTCATCCGACGAACCCGTCAACGCCGACCAGACATGCAGCATCAACGTCGAGTACAGGAAGTTGCGCACGATCGTGACGGCGTAATCCTTGTCCGCGTGCGCGGTGCCGGCGAGCGGCCCGACGTGCGGCAGTTCCGACAGCGTGTAGTTCGCGAACTCGCGCTCGGCGCGGAAGAACGCGTAGTCGTCTTCCGTGCGGTTTTTGCCGGTCAGCTTCTTTTCGAGATCGGCAGCGTGCGTGTACAGCAGACGCGCCTGGCCGATCAGATCGAGGCTCATGTTCGACAGCGCGATGTCTTCTTCGAGAATCGGGCCGTGGCCGCACCATTCGGCATTGCGCTGTCCGAGGATCAGCGCGGTGTCGGCGAGGCGCAGCACGTAGGCGAGGTGTTGGGGCGTGATATCCATGACGCGCGCTTACATGTGGTTGACTTCGTCGGGCAACTGATAGAACGTCGGATGGCGGTAAATCTTGTCGCCAGCCGGTTCGAACAGTTCGGCCTTGTCTTCAGGCGCCGATGCCGTGATCGCCGACGACGGCACCACCCAGATGCTCACGCCTTCCTGGCGGCGCGTGTAGACATCGCGCGCCATGCGCAGCGCCATCGACGCGTCCGACGCGTGCAGGCTGCCGCAATGCTTGTGGTCGAGTCCCTGCTTGCTGCGCACGAAGACTTCCCAGATCGGCCATTCCTTGTTCATCGCTATCTCCTTCCAGTCCTTCCAGATTCGGGGCGCCACTCAGGCGGCGTGTTGCTGCGCGCGCTGGCGCTGTTTTTCGGCATGGGCGAGGGCGGCTTCGCGGACCCAGGCGCCGTCGTTGTGCGCTTTCACGCGGGTCGCGAGGCGTTCCTTGTTGCACGGGCCGTCGCCGTTGACCACGCGCCAGAATTCATCCCAGTCGAGGTCGCTGTAGTCGTAGTGGCCGCGTTCTGCGTTCCACTTGAGGTTTTCGTCGGGGAGCGTGACGCCGAGTACCTTGGCCTGTTCGACGGTTGCGTCGACGAATTTCTGGCGCAGATCGTCGTTCGTGATCCGCTTGATGCCCCATTTCGCCGACTGATTGCTGTGCACGGAGTCCTTGTCGCTCGGGCCGAACATCATCAGCACCGGGAACCACCAGCGGTTCACTGCCTGCTGGACCAGCTCACGTTGCGCATCGGTGCCTTTCATCATCGCGAGCAGTGCGTCGAAACCCTGACGCTGATGGAACGACTCTTCCTTGCAGATGCGGATCATGGCACGCGCGTACGGACCGTACGTGCAGCGGCACAGCGGGATCTGGTTCATGATCGCCGCGCCGTCGACCAGCCAGCCGATCACGCCGACGTCCGCCCAGGTCGGCGTCGGGTAATTGAAGATGCTCGAATACTTCGCCTTGCCGGCGTGCAGTGCGTCGATCATCTGGTCGCGCGTGACACCGAGCGTTTCCGCCGCGCTATATAGATAAAGACCGTGGCCGCCTTCGTCCTGCACCTTGGCCAGCAGAATCGCCTTGCGCTTGAGGCTCGGCGCGCGCGTGATCCAGTTTCCTTCCGGCAGCATGCCGACGATTTCCGAGTGCGCGTGCTGCGAGATCTGGCGCACGAGCGTCTTGCGGTACGCGTCGGGCATCCAGTCTTGCGCCTCGATCTTGCCGTCGGCGTCCATTACTGCGTCGAAACGGGCCTGATCGGGCGAACTGGCGGCCGCGTCGAGCGGAGCCACGTTGCCGGGGATGTCGAGGGATTGCGTGTACATGTCGAACGCTCTCGTCATGAGTAAGTGTGTGTTCGGCAGTATAAACCAACCGTCCGGTCGGTTAATAAATTTTTCGAGATGGATTGGTAGGGGTTTGCACTATGCAATCGTGCACAATGGGCGGCTTGTGTCCTCGACCTTTTCTCACCGTTTTTTCACCGATCAGTCGCAATGACCCTTCGTACTCTTGCCGCCGCATGTGGCGCGGTTCTGTCTTCTGTCTGTTTCGTGTCGGTTCCTGTCTCGGCTGCGGAAAGCGCGTCGCCCTGGGTGACGGCCTGGGCCACGGCGCTTCAGTCGATTCCGCAAATCTCCAATCCGCCGCCGCTGTACCGTGCGCCGGACGTGGCCGGGCGTACCGTTCGGCAGATTGTTTATCCGACGCTGTCGGGTGATGTCGTGCGCATCCATATAAGTAACGCGTATGGGAAGTCGCCGCTTGTCATCGAAGATATGCGTATCGCGCGATCGGGTGCGGGAGCGGCCGTGCAGGCGGGCGGTGAGGCGCGGGTGACGTTTGGCGGGAAAGCGTCAGTTAGCGTGCCGCCGGATGGAGAGATCGATAGCGATTCCGTCCGCGTGCAAGTCGTGGCTGGTGAGCCGTATTCACTCAGCAGTTATATGGGGCGCGAGCAGAAACTGGTCGCCTGGCATCGCGTGTCGAACCAGGTCAACTATGTTTCGTTGCCCGGCAACCATGTCGGCGATTCCTCCGCCGATGCTTATCGTCAGCGGTTCACGCAATTCGCATGGGTCACCGGCTTGCAGGTCCAGGCGCCTTCGTCGTCGACGATTGCGGCGATCGGCGACTCGATCACCGATGGCATGCGCTCGAGTATCAATCAGAACCGTCGCTGGCCTGACGCGTTTGCGCGGCGGGTGGCGGGAAGCGGCGATAAATCGGTGGCGGTTGTGAATCTGGGGATCAGCGGTAACCGGCTGCTGAGCGATTCGGCTTGCTACGGGGACGCGCTCGTGGCGCGGTTCGGGCGCGACGTGCTGGCTCAACCCGGCGTGAAAACGGCGATCCTGCTGATCGGCATCAACGACATCAACTTCGCCGCGATGCCGCCTCATGGCGGTTTGGACTGCGATGCGCCGCATACGCAGATAACGACGGATAGTCTGATCGCGGGTTACAAGCGGGTCATTGCGGCAGCGCATGCTCGCGGCGTGCGGATTTTCGGCGCGACGCTGACGCCGGCGGCGCTGCCGCCGCAACGCGAGGCGACGCGTACGGCGGTCAATCAATGGATCCGGACGAGTCACGCGTTCGACGGCGTCGTCGATTTCGACGCCGCGCTGCGTGACCCTGCTGATCCGACGCGTTTGCGGCGCTCGTTCGATAGCGGTGACCAGATCCATCCTAGCGATGCGGGCTACTCGGCAATGGCGGATGCGATTCCGTTGCCGGCGGTGGCCAACGCAGCGCGGTAGTGACCCTTTGAAAAATCTTTGCGTCACACCCTTGTCACGGGGCGTGTGATGGCCTAAGATTCGCGTCCTCGTTCGGTAGCGCGGTGTTGAGCGCAGCGGAGCGGGGCCGCGGCAGAAACGGCGCGGTCGTGAAGTCGGCAGGGTTTTTCAGGCGATGCCAAAAAAA
>NZ_JAAGPI010000043.1 GCF_017104715.1 Burkholderia sp. Ac-20365 | reverse complement strand
GGCCGCGGTCGTTGCCGCTGCGCCCGTCGTGGTTGCCGCAGCACCGGTGATGAGCGCGCAGTTCGCGCCGAGCGCAGTCACGGGCGACATCCAGTCGGTGATCCGCGACCAGATCGCTGCGATGCAGTCCCTGATGACGCGTCAGCTCGACGTGCTGCAAGGCGCGCCCGTCGCCGTCTCTCAACCGGCAGCAGCCGTGCAAGCCGCCGTGATACCCGCGCAGATCGTCGCGGCAGCGCCGGTCGTGGCAGCCACCGCGCCGCAACCTGTGGCTGCGCCCACGCGCGCCGCCGGCCCTGAAATCAGGTTCGAGGAAAACCGTCCGACGCGCTTCACCGCCTACAAGCCCGGCGCAAGCAAATCGGCGGAAGCGACAGATGCGCAAAAGGCCTTCATCGTCGATCTGACCACGCGCTATTCGGCAAAGACGCCCAACTCGAAATCCCGTACGCAATCCTATCGACCCGTGCTCGCCGATCCGCGCACGGCCAGCGGCTTCCGCGAGGAATGGAAAGAGCTGGTCTATCCGATCGTCGCGCAGCGCTCCAAGGGCTCGAAGATCTGGGATATCGACGGCAACGAATATATCGATATCGTCAACGGTTACGGTCAGACCGCATTCGGCCACACACCCGATTTCGTCGTGGATGCCGTCAACGCGCAGATGGCCGAGGGCTTCGCGATCGGACCGCAGTCGCCGCTCGCGGGTGAAGTCGCGCAGATGTTCGCCGACATGACGGGCCATCAACGCGTGACGTTCTGCAACACCGGTTCGGAAGCCGTGATGGCCGCGATGCGCCTTGCGCGCACGGTGACGGGCAAGGACAAGATCGTCTGCTTCGACGGCGACTATCACGGCCAGTTCGACGAAGTGCTCGTCAAGCCGGGCAGCGAAGCCGGCGTGCCGCGCGCGTTCCCGCTCGCCCCTGGCATTCCGAACCAGTCTGTCGGCAATATGGTCGTGCTGCCGTACGCGCGCACGGAAAGCCTGGAGTGGATCAAGGCGAATATCGACGACATCGCCGGTGTGCTGTTCGAGCCGGTGCAGTCGCGTCACCCGAATCTGCGTCCGAAGGAATTCGTGCAGCAGCTGCGCGAAGTCACCGCCGCCAATGAATCCGCACTGATCTTCGACGAGGTCGTGACGGGCTTTCGCGTCCACCCGGCCGGCATGCAAGGCTACTGGGGCATCAAGGGCGACATGGCGACCTACGGCAAGGTGGTCGGCGGCGGCCTGCCCGTCGGCGTGCTCGCCGGCAGCGCGCAGTACATGGATGCACTCGACGGCGGCCAGTGGCAATTCGGCGACAACTCGGTGCCCGAAGTTCCGCCGACCTTCTTCGCCGGCACCTTCGTGCGCCACCCTGTCGTGCTGGCCGCGATGAAAGCCGTGCTGCTGCATCTCAAGGCCGCCGGACCGTCGCTGCAGGAAAATCTCGCCGCCCGCATGGACGGGCTCGTGCAGCGTATCAACGCGCATCTGGAAAAGGTCGGCATCGCGGCGCGGGCAGAATCGTTCTCGAGCTGGTTCTATGTCAGCTTCGCGGGTGAAGACCGGCTGGGCAGCCTGTTCTATCCGTACATGCGCTACCTGGGCGTGCACGTGATGGAAGGCTTCCCCTGCTTCCTGACCACGAGCCATTCGGACGAAGACATCCGCAAGATCGGCGATGCGTTCATCGCGAGTATCGACGCGCTGCAACGCGTCGGCATTCTCGGCAACGCGCCGCAGACCGCGTCGGCGCAACCAGCACCCGTGCAACTCACGCAGGCGCCGCTCACCGAGCCGCAGAAAGAAATCTGGATGTCGGCGCAACTCGGCAACGAAGCCTCGCTCGCATTCAACGAGTCCTTCACGCTCGAACTCATGGGCAACCTGAACGAGGCCGCGTTCGAGCGTGCCTTCGCCGCGACGATTGCCCGCCACGACGCGTTGCGCGTGCACTTCTCGCGCGTCGGCGACATGATGTTCGTCGATCCGGCGACGACCGTGCCGCTGGAGCACATCGACCTGTCCGGCCACGCCGATCCCGCCGCGGAACTCGCGTCGATCGTCGATGCCGAAGCGCGCGAAGTGTTCGATCTCACCCGCGCGCCGCTCGTGCGCGCCGCGCTGATCCGGCTCGAAGCGCAAAAGTGGGCGTTCGTGTTCACGGCGCACCACATCATCTGCGACGGATGGTCGATCAACATCGTGCTGCGCGATCTGCAAGCGCTCTACTGCGCCGAAGTCTCCGGCAAGCAAGCGGAACTCGACGACGTGCAGAGCTTCCTCGCCTTCGCCAAGGCGCAGGATGAGGCCGGTGTCGACGCGCAGACGCGCGAGTTCTGGCTGAACCTGCATCGCGATCCGGCGCCGCAGCTCGTGTTGCCCGGCGACCGTCCGCGCCCGGAGATCAAGACCTTCCGCGGCGCGTCGACGACCCGCCAGCTGGGAGCCGATCTGCTCAAGCAGGTCAAGACCGCTGCGTCGAAACAGGGCTGCTCGCTGTTTGCCGCGCTGTTCGGCGCCGCTCAGGTGCTGTATGGCCGCCTGTCCGGCAATGACGATATCGTGCTGGCCGCTCCGATGGCCGGGCAGTCGCAAGCCGGCGAAGCGCTGCTGGCCGGGCACTGCGTCAACTTCCTGCCGATGCGCGTCAGGTTCGACCGCGACAAGCCTTTCGCCACGCACATGAAAGCGGTGCGCGATCACGTCTTCGACGCGGGTGACCGGCAGAACTATACGTATGGCGCGCTGGTACGCGATCTCGGCATCAAGCGCGATTTCAACCGGCTGCCGCTGACGGACCTGCAGTTCAACCTGGAAAAGGTCGACGGACAACTCGACATGGCCGGCGTGGCCACGCGCTTCACGCCGAACGCGAAGGCCTACAGCAACTTCGATCTGTTCCTGAACATCATCGAATCGGCGCAGGGCCTGCGTCTGGATTGCGACTTCAACAGCGACATCTATGACGAAGCGACGGCCCAGCGCTGGCTCGGTCACTACGAAACCCTGCTGGCGGCGATCGCCCGCGATCCGGAAACGCCTATCGCCGCCCTGCCGCTCCTGAACGAAGGCGAGATCATCCACCTTCGCGACGAGCTCAATGCCACCCAGCGTGACTACGATCTGTCGCAGACCGTTCCGGCGATGCTCGCCGCGCAGGTCCGCCAGACCCCGGATGCGACGGCCGTGTCGGACGAGGCAATGCGCCTGACCTATCGCGAGCTCGATGCACATGCCAGCCAGATCGCTCGCAAGCTCGTCGCCGCGGGGATCGCGCCGCGTTCACGCATCGCCATCGCGATGGACCGGACTGCGCTGACCGTGGCCGCCATGATCGGCGTATGGCGCGCGGGTTGTGCCTACGTGCCGCTCGACATGATGATGCCGCCGGCCCGCCTGCAGCAGATTCTCGAAGGCGCCGACATCGCCGCGATTCTCAGCGATAGCGCCAGCCGGGCTGTGCTGGAACCGGGCGAACATCGCGTGCTGGAAGTCGAGGCTTTCCTCGCGCACAGCGATGACACGGCAGTGACGTTGCCGGTCGTGTCGGATACCGATTCGGCCTACGTGATCTTCACGTCGGGTTCGACGGGCAAGCCCAAGGGCGTGGAGATTCCCCACCGCGCGCTGACCAACGTGTTGTTGTCGGTGGCACAGGAGCCGGGCTTTACGGCCAGCGACCGCATCGTCGCGGTCACCACGTTCACCTTCGATACGTCGGGTATCGAGCTGTACCTGCCGCTCATCGTCGGTGGGCAGACCTTCATCGCAGGCCATGCAGAGGTGCGCACTGGCTATGAACTGGTGGCCCGGCTGAAGGACGAGGCAGCCACCATTCTCCAGGCGACGCCGTCGCTGTGGCGCATGCTGCTGGAGGCCGGCTTCAAGGCGCCGTCCAACTTCAAGATCATCTGCACCGGTGAAGCCTTGCCGCGCGATCTCGCCGACGCGCTGCTCGCGACCGGCGAGGAGGTGTGGAATCTCTACGGTCCGACCGAAACGACGATCTGGTCTTCCGGCGCGCGTGTGGTTGCGAACCAGCCGGTGCTGATCGGCACGCCCGTCGCCAACACCGAAATGCATGTGCTGACCGACGATTTCCATCTGGCGCCGGAAGGCGTGAGCGGCGAACTGTGGATTGGCGGTGAAGGCCTCGCAAAGGGCTACCTGCACCGTCCCGACCTCACCGATGCCGCCTTCAGGTCGATTGCCATCGAGGGCACCGCGCCGCGCCGTCTGTACCGCACCGGCGATCTCGCGAAGCGGCTTGCCGATGGCTCGCTGCAACACCTCGGCCGGCGCGACCAGCAGATCAAGCTGCGCGGCTTCCGCATCGAGATCGAAGATATCGAGGCGGCCTTGCGCAAGGCCCCCGGCGTCGCCGCAGCGGCCGTCGCGTTGCATACCGTCAGCGGCAGTCCGCGCCTCGTGGGCTACATCGTCGAGACTGCCGCCGGCAAGATCGACCAGGGCGCGGTCGCGGCGCATGTTGCCGGGACACTGCCGGCCTACATGGTGCCGACCCTGTGGATGAAGCTCGACGCGCTGCCGCAGACCAGCAGCGGCAAGCTCGACCGCAAGGCTCTGCCCGTGCCGACAGCCGACATGGTGGCGACGCCTGTGCGCCGGTCGCATGCCGCGCTCAAGGTAGTTCCGCCCACGCCCACGCCCGCGCCCATGCCGGCCGAACCGGTGGCGGTGGCGATCGAGCCGGTAGCCGTGGCGAACGAACCGGTGGCCATGGCCACGGAACCCGCGGATGCGGCGGCTGAGCCGGCGGCGATGACGCCCACTCAGGCCACGATCGCCGGGATCTGGGGCGATGTGCTCGGCCTGCAGGACATCGACATCGACCAGCAGTTCTTCAGCCTCGGTGCAGACAGCCTCCACCTGTTCCGCATCGTCGCGCGAATGAACGAGCGCGGCCTGGGCGTCGATGCCCGTCAACTCATGAAGAACGTCACGATCGCCGAACTGGCCGCAAGTCTGGACGGCACGCAGGAGAAAGAGGTGGTGCAGGCTCCTGCCGTGTTGCGGCCCTCGATCCACAACTTCAAACGCAGACATGCGGAGGGAGTCTGAGCGATGAACGGGATCACCTTGAATATCGCCCCGGACTTCGAGGTCGAAGCCGGCTACGCCCTGTTCCCGGCGACCGCCTGCCAGACGCGGTTCTGGCATGAACAGAAGGCGTCGCCGAAGGCTTCCGCGCTCAACAGCGCGTTCCGGGTGCAACTGTCGGGGCCGCTGAACGCCGCGAGCATCGAACAGGTGCTAGGCGAACTGGTGGCGCGGCACGAGATCCTGCGTACCGGCTTCCTGATGACGGGTGCCGGGTTGCGCCAGCAGGTCTCGAGCCGCGTCCCGTTCCAGCTCGACGTGGTCGACCTGACGGGTTTCGACGACAAGGCCGCCCTTGCGGAGGCCGAGCGCGTCGGTCGGCTGCAGGCCCTCACGCCTTTCGACCTGTCGTCCCCGTCATTCTTCCGGGCGGTGTGGTTGCCCAGGTCCAGCACGCAGGGTGAATTGCAGCTGACCTTCCATTCGCTCGTCATCGATGGCTGGTCCTTCGCCAGCCTCGTGTGCGAGCTCGTGGAAGGGCTTGCCGCGTTGCATGCGGGCCATGAGCCCCAATTCCCCGATGTCGACCTTCACCACGGCGACTACGCGCTCTGGAAAGAAGAGTTCCTTGCGAGCGGCGCGCTCGACCGCGCTCGCGCGCATTGGCGCGGTGAGCTTCAGGACTTCAGGCGCTTCGAAGTTCCCGGCGATCGCCCGCGGCCGCAGCAGCGGCGCTTCCAGGGTGTCATTCGTTCGATCCTGTTGCCGAATGCGCTCAGCGACCGTCTGAGTGCGGCTGCCAAGGCCCAGGGCGTGACCCTGTTCAGCGTCGCGGCCGCTGGCCTCGCGATGGCGCTGCAAGCGGCGACGGGACAAAGCCGCGTTGCCATGGGCACGCAGATGTCGGTGCGGGATCAGCAGGAACTCGAGGCAGTGATCGGACCGCTCCTCAACACGGTGATACTGCGCCTCGATGTTCCTCGCGACAGCACCCTCTCCTCCGTCACCGCGCAGTGCGGCGCCAAGCTGAGCGACGCCATCGAACACCTGCACCTGTCGTTCGAAGAGATGATCGAGATGGCGGGCGAAGTCGCCGATGTGGATCGGCCGCCGCTCTGCCCGGTCAATTTCGCCCTGCAGCAAAGCTTCGTCGGTGTGGGCGATGAGGTTCGCCGGCAGGACTTCGCCGCGACGACTTCGCCCTCCTACAACGCGGGCGCACTCTACGATCTCAACTTCTTCATGGTGCGGCGCCCTGAAGGCTGGCGCATTTCCTGTGAAGGCGACACGGACCTCTACGACGTCGAGACGATCGACGGGCATCTGGCAAAGTGGCGCGAGATGCTGGAAACCGTTGATAGCGCGGCGCAGCGGCCGCTTGCGCCCGCGCCTGCGATCGAACCGGCGCGCGTCGCGGCGGGCGTCGGTGCCAGCGGTTTCATGAGTCAGGCGGAGCTGGAGGCGAAAGCGCGCAACATCGTGCGATACAACGAGAATGCGACGGGAACGCCTGTCATCGCGCTCAATAACACGGCAGTCCTGTTCGGACTGGCCCAGCAGATCGGCACCGATCGGCCGCTTATCGACATTCCGATGGTGCCGGAAGGCCCTCCGCGCGAGTTCCCGCAGCGCGCGTTCCAGGATATCGCCGCGGACGCCGTGCGGCTCATCAGGCTGGCCCAGCCCAAAGGCCCGTATATCCTGATGGGCCTGTGCGTGCTCGGCGCGCTGTCGCTCGAGGCAGCCCATCAGCTGCGGCGCGAAGGCGAAACGGTAGAGCTCGTCGTCCTCAACGACTCCTGGTGCCCCGGTTATCGCGAGATGATGCCCTGGTACGATCGGGAGTTGCGCAAAATGCAGGTGCGGGCGGACAACGTTCCGCGCGACTTCCGCAAGGCCGTGCGGGGCGAGACATCGATGGTCGCCTTCCTCAAGCAGTATCGGATCGTGCGTCGGCTCCGCCTGGCAGAACTCGCGCTCAAGCTCGGGCTGATCAAGGACAGTGCGACGGACCATACCGTCTCCGAGAACCGCTGGTACATCGAATATCTGCTGGCCCAGCAGGCCCGGTACCGTCCGGCGCCCTATGACGGCAACGTGCAGATCTTCCGCAGCGCCCAGGTGCTGAAGGGACGCCTGTTCGCCCATGACCTGGGATGGCAGCCGGTGCTAAAGGACAAACCGGTGGTCACCGAGGTTCCGGGCATGCATGACCAGCTATTCCGCGCCGCCGGCGCTGCGGTCATAGGCAAGCAGGTGCGCGAGCGCCTGGCGGAAATCGAGGCTGACAAGGTAGAAGCGAGCTCCAGCGAGCAGGACGCTGCGGCGGAATGCGCAAGCCGTGCCCACGCTTAGGTTATCGGGCAATCTGCTCATGTCCCGTTTGCGTCGAATCGTACTGGCCGCGTTTTGCGGCGCACTGACGGTAGCCGGTCTGGCGTTTATCCGGCTGGGCGGCCCTGACCTGTTCCGCCGCCCGGTCGCCGCCGTGGCGACGGGATCGACGGGGTCGACAGGACCCTCCGACCGGATACGGCTTGCCGTGCTCGGCGATTCGAACAACCAGTCCTACCATGACAGCCTGCTATTGCGCGATCCGAGCCTGCGAGGCGGACCGTTTCGCGCGACCACGTATCAGTGGACCGAGGTGCTGGGACGGCTCAGAGGTGACCAGATCGATCTCGGCGAATGGGGCGCCTGGGGCACCGACAAGTATCGCGCCTACTTCGACGAAGCGTTTGGGTTCCTCTCCCGGACGCCGCCCAAAGACGACTATCGCTACAACTTCTCCGTTAATGGCGCGACCTGTAACCAGCTGATGGGCATGCCGTCGCGCCAGGCAATCCGCTTGGTCAAACTGATGGACACCGAACCGCAAGCCTGGCGAGGCGGTATCGTGCTGATCCGTATCGGCGAGGCCGACTTCGGCGGTCAGGAGGTCCTCGACGAGCTGTCGCGCGATCCGGCCGCAGCGGGTCCCACCGCTCTGATCGACGCCTGTACCCGGGCAATCAGCGAGGCGGTCGGCCTGATCCGCAAGCGGCACCCGGATACCTACGTCGTACTCGTCGAGGCGATCGGCGATGCGAACTGGACGGGCGACCCCAACAATCCGCAACTGGTCAAGGCGGTAGCCAATGTCGATGCCGGCATCGATCGCTTCGACAGTGGCTTGCGCAAGCTGGCCGCGGCGGATCGCCATGTCTACTTTTTTGACGATCGCCCATGGCTGGACAGCCTCTGGGGCTCGCGCGACGACAAGGGCCGTCCGCTCAACAAGACGCTGCGCCTCGCACCTGGCTGGGACATCACCATGACAATGGGCGACGATCCTCACAACGCGATCCTTGCCGACAACCATGCCGGCGTCGTCTGGAATACCCTTTGGGCGCAGCACCTCGTCACCACGCTGAACGGCGCATTCGGACTGCATCTCAGACCGATCACGGATGACGAGGTCATCGGCTTTCTACAACCGGCCTTTACTGCCAGCGCGCGATCGGCCTCGTCGATACCGGCAGCCTCGGCGAACAACTGACCTGGCGCGCAGCGAGGCAAGGCGATTGCAAGGAAGGCCCAAGCCCGGTGGGCGCCAGCAAATGCCCTGCCATGCGTACGCCCTCGCACAAACATGTCATCGTTCATTGTTCACAATGAATCGCAGAATCATGCAGGCGCGCGACCCCGCCACGCATCGACGCATGCACAAGACAATCAGGTTCGGCTACACGGTAAGCACATGGATCAGGTGAAGTCATCGAGGGCCCGTTCGGAGCTTGTTGCGACGTATTTCGCGTACGCCCTGCGTTACGTCTACCCGCTCCTGCTGCTGCCGTTCTACGGCAGAACGCTAGGGCCGGCGGGTTATGGCATTGTGCTCGCCGGCATGTCGCTGTCGAATTCGATCTGGCGCTTCGTTTGCTTCGGATTCCCGACCGTCGGCGGCCGCGATGCGGTGCACGCCACGAACGACGCCGAACGCGCGGCAATCCTGTCGAGCCAGATGACGGGCCGGGTGCTGCTGTGCATTCCGACCGCGCTTTTCGGCTTCGGCGCCGTCGCGCTTTCGCCTGCGCTGTCGGCACACCCGCTGCTCGGCTGCACCACCGTCCTTCTCGGCCTGCTCGCTGCGTTTAACCTGGGCTGGTATTTCACGAGCACTGGTCGAGTCAGACGAAGCGTCCTGATCGAGATTGTCGGATTTGCCACCTCGCTCATTCTCATCTTCTCCTTCGTTCATCGCCCATCCGATCTCTCGCTGGTTTTCCCGTTACTGCTCACCTCGGCGCTCATACAGACAGCGCTTGCGTATGGATTCATCCGGCGGGAGTTTTCCGGATGGTTCTCCTCGATCCGGGCCGGCATCGAATTGATCCATCGCTCGAAGATCATTTTTATCTACACCAGCACGTCGATTCTTTTGATCACCGCCTCGACCTACATCCTGTCGGTGTTCGCGCCGGCATCCGAGGTCGGCGCGTTCGGCGTGGCCGAACGGCTCATCGCCGTGGGGCTCAGCCTGACTGTGCCCGCCACCCAGGTTCTCGTTCCGAAGGTCACGTATCTGGTCGGCGTGGAACCCGCGAAAGCCAACCGGCTCGCCTTTCAGATCTTGCTCTTCTTCTTTGTTGGTGCAATTGGCGCGGTCGCCTGCACGATGCTGCTCGCCGACTGGGCCGTGCCGCTCGTGATGGGCAACGGTTTCCAGCACGCCGTCATCGTGTTGAAGGCTTTCGTGCTGGTCTTGCCGTTGAATGTCATCAATCAGGTCATCGCCCTGTATTTCCTGATTCCCCGCAATCGCGAAGCCTTGCTCGCCCGCGCGGGCGTGACGACCGCGTGCGTCAATCTCGTCGTCGCGGTTCCGCTCGCCATGCATTGGGGCGCCATGGGCATGGTGGGTGCGCGTCTGCTGGGAGAGGTGACGTTGCTGACGGCTCTCGTCGTCAACATGATCCGCTCCGGTCTGATGGGAGAGATCCTTTCGACCAACCGCGCCGCTCTCGCCCTGCGCCCGCGTGAAGAAGCGTGACGTTCCCTGCGTGACGAACGGGAAACCAACGGGACACCGCGTCGCCCGTAATTTCGCGAGGCCGTCATAGCGTGCGTCAGTGGATCGGTGTGATCCGCGACTCGGCGCGGCGCGAGCAGTCGAGAGCCGCCGCGTACCGGGCGGGATCGGCATGCGTACCAATGCCGATCCCGTCGTGTCCTTACCCGCGCTTCGTCGTCACTCAGCCCTTTCGCATCAGATGGAACATGCCAGCTCGACCTGGTCAGCCGCGCTCCAACGATGCGGACGCTACCCGTGCAAATTCACGCCCGGCAAGCCAGCGAGCAAGCGGCGCTCCGCGCGTGATCGATCGTCGCGACAAAGGGTGGGGGTCGACGGAATCAAGATGAGCTACCGGGCACGGACCTTCGGAAGCTTTGCCCGCGGGTGCAGAAAGAAGACGTTTGAGGTATGGCGAGCCGTGCAACGGCAATCGGCGATGGAAGCGGAATGGGCGCGCTACCGGATCGCAGCGACCGCCAGAATGGCGCCGCCCCTCTCAGGTTCCCGCACCCTGAGTTCCAGTCGATACGCCTTCGGCAAGCTTCGCCTTGTTGAGCCGCTGTCGCAGCAACCGGCGGCCGACGCGCATGGTCGGCACTTCGAGCTTGCGGTAGGACAGGATGGCGAAGCCCAGCGTGGCCGGCACGAACAGGGCGAAAAACAGCACGACACGCAGCGCGGGCCCCACCGACAAATGATCCACCACCAGCGACGACGCGCGCATGATGAACAGATGCGTGAGATACAGGCTATACGACGCATCGCCGATCGACAGAAGCAGCTTCGGATACGCGATCTCGTGACGGCCCATCACCGCGCCAGCGAATATCGCCGCGGCAGGCGGACCCCACACGAGACCTCGCATATCGAATGCGCCGTCCGCAGGCGGCCCCACTAGCAGCCAGCCTGCCACACCCGCCACGATCAGCACGATCTGCGCTGGGGCATTAATACGGAATCCCGAGAGACGCAATTGTGCGAATAGCACGCCGAACACGAACTCGAGAATGATGGTGTGGGTCCAGCTCTTCAGAATGACGTATTCGGGATTCACCCACGCACCGAGCGCGACGAGCGCCACGAATATCGCCGCCACCGCGAGGTACACGCGCCGGATGCCGATCAGCAGCACCAGCGACATGACGAGGTAGAAAAACATCTCGAAGTTCAGTGTCCATCCAAGCCCCAGCACCGGTTCTGGCGCACCCGTCATAGGGTTGGTGGACGGAACGAAGAACAGCGACCGCAGGACGTACGCCAACTCATAGCAGTTCTTGTGCTTGAGTGCGGGCAGCGCGAGACCGATGCCGACCGAGAGCAGCGTCGCGGTCCAGTAAAGCGGCACCACGCGCACGATACGTTCGCTGATGAACCAGGCGGCGGTCTTGCTGCCCGGGCGTTGCCCTGAAACGATATACGTCATCACGAAGCCGCTGACGACGAAGAAGATATCGACGCCGAACAGCCCCTTCTGGTTGACGAGGTGCCACAGGTGCGATGCGGGTGCGCCGTTGCTGCTCACCTCGCCCGCCGCGTGGCAGAACACCACCAGCAAGGCTGCGACTGCGCGGAGTACCTGGATCGAATCCAACTTCTTCATTGCCTTGCCCCCAAAAGCCGACGCATGCACGCATTGCGCAATGTATCGGCACGCCGCGCGGGAGACCGTTCGAAAAGCCACACACCATCTGTGCGCGGATCCGCACCCACGGGCGCCCGTCTCACACGGTATGTCGACGCGATCATCGCCCCGCTTCCGGCTAGCCGGGCGTCACGGCTCTCACGGCATCGAACAGGTTTCGTGCGGCCTGTTTCCAGGTGAATATGTCCGCCTGCCGACGCCCCGCCGATATCAGGGCTTCACGCGTCGCTTCATCGTCGAGTACGGTTCGAATCTTCTGGCTCCACGCGTCCGCGTCGAAGGGGTCGGCATAAAGCGCGGCCTCGCCGCAAACCTCCGGAAGCGCGCCGAACGGCGCAGCCACAACCGGACAGCCCAGTGCCATCGCTTCCAGTGGCGGCAAACCGAACCCTTCCGTCAGCGATGGAAAAGCAAGCGCGCCGGCGTTGGCCATCAACCCGACGAGTTCCGGATCGGTGACCCGGCCAGCGAATCGCACGTTGGGCGGCACGGCATGCCCCAGATTCTCGAAATCGCCTTTGCTCGCGCCGCCGAACAGCACGAGCGTGACGTCCTTCAGTTCAGGCTTCGCAAAAGCCTTGAGGAGCATCGCGACGTTCTTGTGCTTCTGCGTGTTGGCGAGCGCGAGGACATAGCGCTTCGGCTCGAGGTTCAAGGTCGCAAGCTGCCGTTCGTCGGGCCGTACCTGCAATACATGGTCGCAGCCATTGTGTACGACCACGATCTTGTCGGCACTGGCCACGCCATAGTGCACGAGCTCTTTTCTGGAGAACTCCGATACGGTGACGATAAGCTTGTGCCTTCTGCCGATAAAAAAGAACAGAAACTTGTACCAGAGCCGAAACGACAGAGAATAGGATTCGGGGGCGGAATACACCTGGGCATCGTGTATCAGCGTCGCTGAATCGTGATGAAACAGTGGCCCGAGATTGCAAAGATTGAGAATGAAGTCCTTCCTGCGAGCCAGAGGAAGATAGGCTTGCTCCCACGCTATCCGGTGCATCCGGTGAAACAGTGGATTCTCCCGAACGCACAGAATATTGCGGTAAGGCGGCACCTTGACGCTCGTGCGGATGACGAGCGCATAGGGCGCACCATGAGCGGACTGCTCTGCAATCAACGCATCGGTAGCGGCAATGAGTTGCTCGGCAACCCTATGCACACCGGTTGGCTCCGCCCCGAAGAACTTGCCGTTGAACGCTATTGTCTTGTACATGCCGCACCGCCTCGTTCACAGATGGGCCGGCCGGGTTCGCCAGTCTTCATAGCTTTGCCGCCCGCTCAGGCGTCAGCCTGCCTCGCACGAAGTCCCACAGGCCGATCAGATTGCCGCCCAGGCGGCCCCGGCGGTCTATCCAGGGCTCCGGTGCAAAACTGCGCACGATATTGCTCGCGACATTGCGCAGAACATGGTCGAGCGCATCGCGCCTGGGCATGGTCTTCTTTCTCACCAGATAGAGCGGGTTGATGACCTGCGAATAGCCGAGCTTTCGGCCGGACACCCTGCCACGCTTGACACCCAGGTGCACGCCCAGTGCCGTATTGATGCGAACCACACGACCGCCGCGATTCCAGATCTGGCCGCCAAAGTCGCGATCCTCCTGCCAGCCATAAAGGACGAGGCGCTCATCGAACCGGAGCCCGGCAATACTGCTGGCCCGAAAGCCCATGTTGCATCCATAGGGGCCACCCGTCGAAGCGACACTCAGGCTATCCGGAACGTCTGTCACGCTTGCCAGAATGGCCTGTCCTTCTTCAATCGAATAGCCTGGCCCATGGATGCCATCGGCGAGTACCGTTCCCGTGACACAGGCAATGGAGGGATCGCTATCCAGCGCCTTGAGCAATTCCGCGATCCACGTGCGATGCATCAGAAAATCATCGTCGAGGATGATCACGACGTCGAAGTCATCGGGCACATGATCCAACGCTCTGTTGCGTTGTACGGAACTGCCGGGTCGGCCCTTGATCACGAGCAAGCCCGGCCGGCTTGCGAGCTTGCCGACATCCTCGTCCGTTACACAGGACACGATGATCAGATCGGGCTGCACGGTCTGCGAATCGACGCAGGCAACGACACGTTCGAGCACTTCGGCACGCCCGAGTGTGGGGAAGATCAGGCAGACCTTTGCCTGCCTGACGGACGACGGCAGCCTCATTTCGCCGGACGGCGCTACTTGCGAACAGACAGTCGAATTCAACATTCACCTCGTCGGCCAATGCATGCTTTTCTGGAAACGGAAAAACGGCAGTGCGTCCTGCGCGGGCCTCCATCGTCCACACGACGTCAATGGAACAGGCCATTCCTGCCAGCATCGCGAGAACCATGCTATCGGTGCCGCGGACGCAGCACTGCTGCCTACCCCACGCACACGCACGCATCCTGAGGACCGGAGCGTGCCGGGCACTCCCTGCGATTCACGACTTACCGCTGCAGGAAACGACACCCGACACTCATCCCTGAATGCGCCGCGTCCCCCATTCCTGACGCCTGGGCACGCGTTTCGGCGCACGCTGCGAAAGCGCGCTCGCTGCCGCCGCAAACAGGTAAAAGGTCGAACCCAGTTCGAACACGCCAGCCGCAAGCGAAGCGACGATCAAGGTCGCGAGCATGGCATGCCGTGCCGCGTGGCAGACGGCCCGTTCCGTCAGCGGGTAATGCGCGGACACGGGCGACAGCAGCGCTTTGCCCAGAAACATCCCGTAGCAGAACACGCCCACGGCGCCCAGGTTCGCCAGCACCACCACCGGGAAGCTCGATGCGCGAATGCTGCCCAGTCCCACGCCTACCCCATAGGTCTCGATGAAGTTGATCACGCCTTGCGTGTTCCAGCTCATCCGCTCGACGCCGGAGTCGCTGCCTGCCTTGTTCATGACAGTCGCATCGACGAAGTCGGCAAGCGCTTTCGCCACGCCCGGCATGAAAAGGATGACGTAGAGGGTGCCGAGCACGCCCGCGCAAGCGGCGATGATCCACATGCGCTGCTGGCGCTCGACAGCGTCCGGCGTAACACGACCGGGCCGGCTGAAGACCTGGACGCACATGTACCCTGCCAACCCCACATATGCCGTGCCGGAAGTGGACATCAGCAACAGTGTCCCCGTCGCGATCGCGAGCGCCCCTGACAGTTTCGAGCGATACCCGAGCATCCACAGATTGAGGCAAAAGGCGAACAGCGGCAGCGTGAAACTCGAAAACGAAGAAGTCTCGGCGAACGTGCCGGTGATGCGCACCAGTCCGCCCAACTCTTCCCCGCTCAAATCGGCGTACTGAGCCGTCTTGATGACCGAAATCACATCCAGACCGACAGCATGGGTGACGAAATCGATCACGCCCGCGGACACATCGAGGATGGTCAGCAGGAAAATGCCGTTCGCCAGTGCCCGGTATGCGCCGCGATACTTGAGAAACGCATACATGCACGCATACACGACGAGATCGCCGATCAGATAGATCGCCTGCGACAGGTTGCCGGATACGGGACCGAGCGGCTGCAGCACGGCGTTACCCGTGAGACTGCGGTCGACCGGGAACACGAACGTCGAACCCTCCAGCAGACGCGGCAGCACAATCGCGCCTGTGACACCCCACACGCAGGTACAGAGTAGCCAGAAGCCCGTCTTTTCCATCGAGAGCGCGTCGCCGATGCCCTTCGCACCAACAAGATTGAACGCCCGCAGGGCGAAGAAGACGAGAAAGAGTTGCGCCGGCATGATGCCGATCGAGCCCAGACTGAGCGCAAGCGTCATCGCGAACAGCGCAAATGCGGCCATCGCGTAGACCGCACCGCGAAATGACCCATAGAGCACCAGCAGCCCGATGATGATGACCAGGACTCCGTATATCGACGGCACCGCTCCCCCCCTCTATTCACCGCCCTCGTGCGTGATCAGACCTGCTTCGGCAAGGCTCAGGCAGACCGCCAGCGGCGAATCTCCGGCTCCTCATCGGCGGGTACGCTGCCAGCTTCGACTGCGCGCTCTATCACCCCGAGGAACTCGCGCCTGAAGCGCTCTTTCGTAAAGCGCAGCGCGTTGCGGCGGCACACTTCCGCGCGAAACGGCGGCAATTGCTCGAAGCGCTCGACAGCATCGACGATGGAAGCCACGCTCTGTTCGCTGAAGAAAAGCCCTGTCGCCCGTTCGGGATCCTGCGATTCGACGACGATCTCCCGCACACCGCCGCGCCCCAAAGCAATGACGGGCGTACCGCAGGCCTGTGCTTCGACCACCGAAATACCGAAGTCTTCTTCCCCGGCAAACAGAAACGCTCGCGCGCGCTGCATGTAGTCCACCAGTGCCGCATCGGGCTGATAGCCGAGCAGCGTCACATTGGGCGTCGCGCATGCCTTGGCGCGCGCAAAATCCGTCCCATCGCCGATCACTACCAGGCGGCGCGACGGCATCGCGGCAAAAGCCTCGACGATCAGCGGGATGCGCTTGTACGGCACCATGCGCGAGGCGATCAGATAGAAGTCCTCGCGCTCGCCGCCACCGAGTTCGAAGCGCTCGACATCGACGGGCGGATAGACGACGGTTGCATCGCTGCCGTACGCCTTGCGAATGCGCCGGCCCACGAAGGCTGAATTGGCGACAAAGGCATCCACGCCGTGCGCGGTGCGGTGATCCCAGATACGCATGTAATGAAGCAGCAGACGCACGATCCAGCTCTTCATGCCGCGCTGCATGCCCGCTTCGGCCAGATATTGATGCTGCAGATCCCACGCGTAGCGAATCGGCGAATGCACGTAGCTCACATGGACCTGATGCGGGCCTGTCAGCACGCCCTTGGCCACCGCATGGTTCGATGAAATCACCAGATCGTAGCCCGACAGATCGAACTGCTCGATCGCCAGCGGCATCAGCGGAAGATAGTGGCGAAACGATTTGCGCGCGCGCGGCAGATGCTGGATGAACGACGTATGCGCGCGTTTTCCGCCCAGCACGTCCCGCTGCTCCTCGGGGAAAAAATCGACGACGCTGTACAGATCGGCGTGCGGGAAGAGCTGGAGAATCTGCTCGACCACCTTCTCGGAGCCCGCATACGCGGCCAGCCAGTCATGTACGAGCGCTACGCGGCCAAAGCGACGAACGTCGTTGGCAGGAGTTGGAGCAAGCGTCACATTAGCCACGGCGAAATCTCCTCGATCAACCTGGCAGCCGTTGCGCGCCAGGTCAGTTCTTCCGTCCGTGCGCGGGCTCGCTCGCGCAGGCTTGCACGCAACGTGGCGTCGGCGGTGATCCGTTCGAGCAGGCGCGCCAGTTCCGCGGGATCGTCCGGCGACGTGTAGAGCACGGCATCGCCGCACGCTTCCTGTATGGCCGGCAGCCTCGAAGCGATCACGGGACAGCCCAGCGCCAGCGCCTCCACCGGCGGCAGCCCGAAACCCTCGTAGCGCGACGGATAGACAAAACATGCTGCGCGCCGGTAGAGCGCGGCCAGTTCGCCATCGCTCACGTAACCGAGATGCTTCACGAAGCCGGGCAGCGCGTCCTTGCCCGCCCCGTATACCCGCGAATCTCCGCCGCCCACCACCACGATGTCGAACTGCGCATCGTCGATCAGGCTCGCGGCCTCCGCCACGAGCCGAAAGTTCTTGTGACGGTTGAGGCTTCCGACCGCCAGCACGAAAGGACGCCCGTTCAGCTTCGGCGCCACCGCCTCTTCATCCTCCTGCACGCGCAGCATGTGCTCGCCGCTCTCCGACACGACGCCAATCTTGCCGGCTGGGATCCGGTAAGCGTCACACAGTTCGCGCCGCGAGAATTCCGACACGGTAATCACACGCTGCGATACCCGGCCGATGCGCGGCGCCATCAGGCGATACCAGGCAACAAAGGACCGGCTGTAGCTGTCGGGCACGCGGGTGGGCGCCGCGTCGTGCAGCACCGTCACCTGACGGCGGTACAACAGCGGCCCGGAGTTGCACAGATTAAGCAGCAATCCGCCGCGCGCAGCCCGCGGCAGCTCGAGTTGCTCCCAACGCAGCGAACCGCCCTTGCCGCTCGCTCGCAGCCCGACATGCCTGAAGGGATTCGACATACCCGTCAACGCCTCGGGCACGATGATCTCGGCGCGCAATGCGGCGACAAGCGGATCGCCCGACTCGATCATCTGATCGAGCGCACGGATGGTCTCGAACGCGAAGCGGTCGACACCCGTCGCACGGCGGCCGAGGAAGCGACCGTTGATCAGCAGATTGGGAGCAGGCGCGTGTTTCATCGACAGGGTTCCGGGCATCGCTCATAAGCGGACGTCGTCCGTGCATAAAGGTGCCGGTAGCACACGAACGGTTTCAACATGCCGCACCATGCAATTCATTGGCTTGCAGTGTGGCGGATCTCCGCGCCGATGAATGTTCGCCGACGCTCATGCCAGGCTAGTTCGCCCGCGCGGAGTCGGTACCGGGGAGTTGAAACCGGGTGATCGTGCGGATGAAGAGGTGCAACGCCGTGCGGCGTCTAACAGGAAATCGCATGCATGCTATGGCATCCGAAGCAATAATTTCCCGCCCGGACACCACAGCAGACAAGATTCGCAAGCGCGGCCGGAACCGGGCTTGTGCGCTCAGCGCTTGACCAGCCTTCTAACGGCATTCAGCGGTGCTTTCAACCGCACCACCGGCGTGTGGACCACTTCCGAAAAAGTCTTTGGATTGCGGTGTTCCAGCGTCGCGATGACGCTCCGCTTCAGGCTGTCGCGCAACGGCGATATCCCTGGCGACACCGGATTCAAACCCAGCATGCGCAGAAAGTAGTTAGCCTGATACACCCTCGCACGTCTTTCCAGCGTCTTCGTGCAGTAGTTGATACTGATGCTCACCGAGATATTGTCGTCGTTCTTTACCCAGTGCGGCGCGAGCGGCGGGTGATGCACGACTTCGCCCGGATTGAGCCGATAGACGGTACCGCGATCCTGCATTTCCTGCCGGTAATGCGCCGCTTCGAAGTTACCGCTGTAGTAGCGCTCGACCTCTTCGTCCGGTACCAGCTGGCGATCGGCCGCAGGGAAAAGGCATACGTCCTTCGAGCCTTGTATCTGGAACAGGAAGTTGCTTTCGTGATCGATATGAAAGGGCGTGGAGATCTTCGGCGAGGACAGCAACAGTGTCATCGATACAAACGTCATGTCCTTGCGCAGCGGAAAACCAGACAGACTTTCAAGCTCGGCGGTGATCGTGTTCAGAACCTCAGCGTACTCGGGGTCGTAGTCCTGCGCGCGGTTGAGCTTGATCCACGTGCCGTTTTCGCCAAGCCGGGCCACCGTCTCGGCCAGCCGCTCGCTTTCCGGCATGGCGCTGAACTTCGCATCGATCGAGCCCTGCTTGAAGTTGAGCGCACAGAAATTCCCGTTCCTTTCGATAATGCGTCGTGCAAGCCCAGTGATCCTCGGGATCTCGAACAGGCCACTCTGATGCAACGTATGGTTGAACTTGAAAGAACGCAGATTGAAATTGCTTTTGAATTCCTGACTCGACGCCCTGAGAATTGTGTCGCCTGAAGACGGCTGGCGTGATGTACCGCCCAACACAGCACTATCGATCGGCACAAACATGGCGCACCTTTGTCGGTTAGAGAGCACTTTTTGCAGCCTACTATCCGTGCTGTCGGCCACATGTGCGTTGACGAACATCCGCATCCAAGTTGATCAGCCGACGACCGCTCTAGATCTGGACCGGGGGAAAGTCCGGAGCGCCCAGATTCTCGATCTTGATGTAGTGCGGCAATTCATTTGCGGTGCTCGAGCACAAACCGGTCGTTGTTTCAGCGAATCCAATCCGCTTGAAATAGTCGTGACAGGTCGCGTTCTTTCCGGTGTCGACCAGCTCCGCCCGGATCTCCGGGCGTGCTGTCAGTGCCAGGCGGGTTGCAATCGCCCCGACGACCAGTTCCGCGCCGAGTCCAAAAACGCGACACGACAGAACGACCTGAACGATGTTCTCGCATTTGACAAGGCAAACGGAAATGATGCCGTTGTCGATCAGCTTGTCTCGCAGGGACGAAACAATGCAGTAACCGCCCTTGCTGATAAATTTCTCGAACTCTGACTTCTCCCATCTTTTGCCGGTCGTGTTGAACTGATTTGTCTTGTTGATAAGCTCGAACGCACGATCGAAATGCCGGGATTTGGGGGTCTTGATCAAGAAGAATGATTGACGAAGCTGCAACGAAGCCAGCCACGCTTCGCGCGAAACCCCGCTCGCAAGATCGGCACTCGCTTCGCGCCGGGAAATTGCACGAACAAGATCTGTACGTCGCGCGGACTCCTCCGTGACAATCGGGACCTGCGTTTCGGCCGATCGCAGGATGATGCGCCGCCAGTCGTAATGATTGCCGCCCAGGCAACGAATGTCGGGGATCGCCGACTTCACCTCGGACAGTTCCCGGTCGTTGTCGTCCATGAAGACGCAGTTGCCCGGGAGCACATTAACCTCCTTGATGATTTCAAGGATGTTCTGCGACTTGGGCTGCCAGTTGATGCGTACGCAAGCAAAATCGTCGAGCGTGATCGCTCCGCGCCAGATGCTGTTAAACCTTTCGACGGTGGGTGCTTCGTCATTCTTGCTGCAGATAGCCAGCAGTCCGCCACGCCTTTTGAAGTACATCAGGGCTTCCGCCAGGCCAATGGGCCAACCCTCGATGCGTTGATCCAGGCTCAGGCTCTCGGCCTCCGCAGCAACGCCCCGCCACATGGTGTCGTCGAGATCGACGATGATCAGCTTAACCGGATTGCGCTGTTCGACGATCTTGACGATCGTCTCGATCCGCGACAGCAGCGCAAGCGCAAATTCGCGGGAGGCAACTTCATACTTGAAAACATTGACGAGCGCCTTCGGCGCGTTCAGTCGATTGGCGTCGAGCTTGAAATCCCAGTCGTTGATAAACGACGCATGTGAACTGCTCGCGACGACATCGTCCTGCAAATGCCGGCGACCGATGAAATTCAATATCTCGTTGGAGTCGAGAAAGTAACAGTTATTCGTCTTCCGGACGGCATCGGACAACGACCGGTTGATCTCACGAACCAGGTTTCCCGGGGAAGTCAGACTGAACGGATCGATCACATCACCCTGGTAATTGAAGCCCGGTTCGAAAAATGACATGAACAGAACCGGAACCGACGTCATCTGCGCGGCGACCTGCGCCACCTTTTGCGAAACATACTCCCCCGCTCTTTCCAGCAAAGCGCGAGCCTCGTCGTCTGAATGCAGGCGCGAAAAGACCATGTCGACCACGGGCTCGGACGTCTGGGTCGCTTCGCCCAGAATGTGCCGCAGAGTCAGGCTCACGACGGCTACGTCGTCTGTCGGGGCAACATCCGGGATAGGTGCGTGGAATTTCGACCCCATGAGTACGTGCCGGATGTTGTGTCCGCATTCGACGCTCCGCCTGGCGATCATATCGACCCCGCACGTACCTAGCAGGAGTATGTTGAGCTTGCGCGATTCGATTGCGAGCGAGGTCGGCGGAAGCGGCAGGTTGACCCGCTTATCAGCGATGGACCTGTAAAACAGATCGCGGATAATTTGACGCATCATCAGCCCTCAGAATGAAAACCTTCTACGCCGCGAAGGACACGTATGCGCATCGCGAGAGCACGGTGCGTGCACGCGCAGAAAGCATCAGCGGCGAACGGGTGCGGACGTGAAGCATCACTAACGCGAAGCGTGCTCACTCGGTCTGCACACCATCGGCATGTTCCCCACGATTTAAGCAAAGCAGCGCCCGACTATCTGTGCGCCGACATACATACGCCCGCTCCCATCAAACCGGCCACGAATACCGGAGTCATTGACTCTCTACAACGCGGCGTTGCCGCAATGCGTATGGCCAGAATTGTCGAAATAGCGCGGCATGAGCGAAGGCGAACATTTTCCCGAGTGAAGATTGGCCATACTCCAAGCCGTCAGGTGTTGCGGCGGCTGCGCGCACACGGATGACGTCTGGTCATGAGCGATACGTTGAACTCCGCCAGTGAGACATCCCAGCGTGTGATTACCGAGTCTGAATGCTGTCGACGCTTGTGGTATGGCTCCTGGCGGATCGTCGCCGGTGAAAGAGGCGTTGTGTTGCAGACCGGCGAAGACATATTGCCGTCCACCGCGATTCAATATCGGTAATGGAGCATATCGATGGAAGCAAGTATCAGACTGCGCGATATTCAAATCGTCTGGGCCGCAAAGGTTTTCAGAATGGTCGGCGCGATCGGCTATGGCCGCCGTTTGATAGAAGGCGTGGGGCGCACCAGCTTCGGCGCCACGATCTGGGGCTCGATACTGGGATACCGACGCACCTTCCGGGCGCTCGACGAAGCCGAGAGAGCCGTCAAGCCCTATGCGAAAGGGGGTCATGAAAATCTCGCAAACCTGGCCTTGCATCTCGAACTCAATCGCGTAGCCAGACCGAGTGACTATGCCGCCTTTTATTACCTCCGGGATCCGATCCCTGCCATCAACAAGATATTCGATCTGGGCGGAAACGTCGGCAATCTCTACTACTGCTACAAAGACTATCTGCCGCTAAGGGCAGACGTGTCGTGGACAGTCTATGATTTACCGGAAACCATTGCGTACGGAAAAACGCTGGCAACCAGCCGAAACATCAGCAACCTTCAATTTACAGATGATTTGCGGCAGGCCGACGGCGTGGATTTATTTATTGCCAGTGGCTCTCTGCAATATTTCGACAAATCATTGCCTGAATTATTGCAAGGTCTGGATCGACGCCCCAAATATGTATTGATTAACCGGGTGCCGATGACAGAAGACCAGGATTTCGCAGTCGTTCAGGACGCGGGCCATATACGTGTTGCCTGCATGCTCCACAATCGCTCGAGACTCATCGCCGATTTCGAACGCCTGGGCTACAAGGTACTGGGTGAATGGCAGGCGACGGAACTGCGCCTTACCGTGCTGGACCGCCCCTCCTCCAGCGTCTGGGCCTACACGGGTCTCTGGCTCGAACTCGTCTAGCTGCTATCGCCGCGAAACGCAGATTCGCGGCGCCTTCTTTCGGCTGGCCCCGGGCAGCGTGTTGCATCACGCACCGCTCGCGCCACCACCGCTGAATACCTTTAGACAGATCGTCAAGCGCTGGGCGCACGCGATGTGCCGCGACGCGTTCAGTGTGCCCGAGCGCACGAACGGTGCGGATGTATCACTCTAGACTTCGAATGCAGGAGCGCACGCATATCAGACGCTCTGGTTGGCGGCAGGTCCTGAACGGACATACCGCCTGAGCAAGCCGCAAAGAACGCTTGCAACGAAATCGTCACGCCAGTCGGACAACCGCGGCATCTTCGCGAGGTAAGTATGGACTACGTCAGTCGCCCTCACTTTCTGGTGCCGGAAACGCTTCTGAGGGAAGCGACAACCTCGCCCACAGGCGCGCGTGACACGACTGCCCTGTCCAACCCGTTGCCCGCAAAAGCACCGGAAGATGGCAAACCCTGCCTCCTTTCACTCGTCGTGCCGTTCTATAACGAAGAGGAAATGATCGGGGCATTCTTCGGCGCGGTGATACCCGTACTCGAAGCCATCGACGGAACCCAGTTCGAAATCGTCTGCGTCAACGACGGCAGCCGCGATGGCACGCTCCGCATGCTCATCAGCATGTCGGATAAAGATAGTCGTATTCGTGTGATCGATCTGTCGCGCAATTTCGGCAAAGAGGCGGCGCTATCGGCGGGACTCGACGAAGCTCGCGGCGCAATTGTGATCCCTTTTGACGCCGATCTGCAGGACCCGCCCAATATCATTCCTTTGTTAGTGGAGAAATGGCGGGAAGGCTACGATGTCGTCGTCGCGAAGCGCGTGAACCGGCTCACGGATTCCTTCCTGAAGCGTCAGACCGCCGCGCTTTTTTACCGGATTCACAATTCGATGTGCGATACGAAGATTCCGGAAAACGTGGGTGATTTCCGTTTGATTACAAGGGAAGTCGTCGACGCGCTCAAACTGCTTCCCGAAACGCGCCGCTTCATGAAAGGCCTTTTCGCGTGGGTGGGCTACCAGACCGCAGTTGTCGAATACGTGCGCGAACCTCGCCTCGCCGGCCGATCCAAGTTTTCCGGCTGGAAACTGTGGAACTTCGCTCTGGAGGGCTTCACGAGTTTCAGCACGCTGCCGCTTCGCGTCTGGACCTACGTCGGTAGCTTCGTGGCGCTGGGCGCGTTTCTGTACGCGTCGTTCCTCATCGTGCGAACCCTGATTCATGGGGTCGCCGTACCGGGGTACGCATCGCTGATTTCGGCCGTTCTCCTGCTCGGCGGCGTTCAATTGATCGGAATAGGCGTGCTTGGCGAATACATCGGCCGCATCTACTACGAATCGAAAAACCGGCCGGTTTATCTGATCCGCCGCCGTTATCAATCTGCAGGCGTCGACGATGTCTGATGTCCGCCTGGCACGGCGGTTTGTTGTCTATGCCGGCGTCGGCGCAATCGGTACCGTCACGCAGTATGCGATTCTGATTGCGCTGGTTCACTCCGGCAGTACCTCCCCGGCCATTGGCTCGATGATCGGCGCGACCATCGGTGCTATCGTCAACTACGGCCTTAATCGCCGGATTACCTTCCGAAGCAGCAGCAATCCTCTGTCGACCGCACCGAAGTTTGCCATTGTCGCCTTGCTCGGCGTGCTGGCGAATGGCGTGTGCATGAAGTTCTTCGCGACAGGCCTTGAGCTTAACTATCTGCTCGCGCAACTGGTTACGACCGCCCTCGTTCTCGGCTTGACCTACCTGTTCAACTCCGTGTGGACGTTCAAAGACTAGAGTCGCCTCTCCGAGGCGCCCTCTAATACATCTATCATCGCCTCGCTCAACAAGGCCCATCAGCGGGCGACTTTCAGGTTGTGTATCTGAGTCTGTTCATCGGCTTCGCACCGATAGCACCTGATGGAAAAGCCGCGTTGCCCAACGAACAGAGAGCCTGATTCTCGCCAGTTACATTCGTCGCATGACTCGCCTGGCGTACACGCCCGACAGGACAGTCAGCAATCGAGGCTCATATCCCGATTGGTATCCGACGTTAAATGGCTCGTTTTGCTGATCGGACCACAAAACGGTTACCCAATATAAATGCAAACATTGAAAGCCTTCACATCCTGCTCGTCGCGCTCGCGATAGATATCGCATGACATGCATTTTCAGGCGATATCCGGCAGATCTCGAAGGCAGATAAACATGCAACGTTGCGCCCGGATCGGCGCAGACAATTGCGAAGTTGGCGCACCTGTCTGTCGATCTTCCGGCTGCGAACGCGGAGACGGCACATGGCAATCAAATGGCCAGCTGGGAATGCACAACTTTTCCTGTCCTGGATCGTCGTCGGCATACTCGGCATAGTCGAAGGAATTTACGGTCGCCCGCAATACTATGGCGACTGGATCTCTTATCTCAATGTCAGTTGGGCCGTTGCTCACGTCGATTGGCGAGAGATATTCAACCCCTTCTGGAATCCGGGCTATCCCGCACTGATTGCCGCGGCACGGTCGCTGGCCACGCCTACCACCGAGGGTGAATGGCATGCGATCACACTAATCAACTGGGTAATCTATCTGGTTGCCTATGCATCCTGGCGCGGTCTGATCAGGAATGCGCTTGCGCTATATTGGCCTGATTCACTTGCACTGACCCGCCATCCATTTACGATCTGGATCGGAGTGTGCGTTTTTCTGGGTGCCTGCCTTGGGCTCGAGACGGTCTCTGCCGTCTGTCCTGACCTGCTCGTGACCACGTGCTTCCTCCTTGGCTCGAGTCTGCTTCTAGCCCTGATCCGCCGGCGCGACCTGCTAACAGCGACATTGCTCGGTCTGATCCTGGGTATCGGTGTCTGGGTGAAAGGCGTATTCACGCCATTTTCCTGTCTGTTTATTCTGACTCTGTTCATTTATTGCTGCACGAGGCGCGGCTTGTGGCGAACATCCGGTGCGGTGGCGGGAACCTTCGGCTTGCTCTTCGCCGTCTATGTCGCCGGGATTTCCTGGTCCTACGGCGAATTCACGCTTGGCGCCTCCGGGATGCTGAATTTCCCCTGGCACGTCAATGAGCTACCGCATTTCAGTAACTGGCAAGGTGGGCCGGAGCAGTTTGGCCGGCCACTCCATCCAACCACCCAGCTTGTCGCGGACTTGCCGGCTTTCGGCTTCGGCACGCCTTTCCGGACGACTTACCCGCCCTATAACGACGTCGCATACTGGTACAAGGGCTTTCGGCACTTCTTCAGTCTGAAACTCGAGTTGATCGCGATCGGCCGGACGGTATGGAACCTGTTGCAGATACTCAAGTTACATCCATTCGTGCTCGCAGTCGCCGTGGCTTTACTGCTGCCCTTCGTCAGGCGGCCGTGGCGGGCGGCGCTCATCAAGACAATCATGCGGGTCTGGCCGTTGCTGCTGCCGAGCGTCGCAGGGTTTGGCACCTATATGCTCGTTCATATCGAAGAGCGCTATCTCAGCCCATTCATTATGGTGATCGCGCTTCTGACGTGGGCGCCATTGATCGACAGGACGCTGCACTCCCGTCGCCTGCTCACTGCGGCGTTAGTCATCATCTATAGTGCAGGCGCGTTCGGCGAACTCGTGCTTGCCAATACGGCTTCGTTCAAGCCGGTGTTTCGCCAGGCGGACTATCACGACGACCCGCAATGGCGGATTGCCAGCGCGCTGACTGCTTCGGGTTTACAGCCGGGTGACCCGGTGGCCGTTATCCGCGATACCGGTCCTACCGTCAGGGTCAGCTGGGCCTATGTGTCGCGCCTGCGCATCGTCGCAGAGTTCGGTGGCCTGCCATATCGTATCGAGCCCCAGGATCGAACCCGCTTTGATAAAAACGTCGAACCCCTCCACCCGGATTACAGCGAGGTGTTCTGGACGCAGCTTTCGCCGCAAAGGCGTGAAGAGGTCATGAAGGCGTTCTCCCGGAGCGGAGCGCGAGCGGTCGTGTCGCTATCGATGCCGAAGATTCTGCCAGGTCCTGGCTGGGTACCCTTGAAGGGCACGCCTGCCTGGCTCTACGTGTTTCCCGATGCGATCAAATAGACCTGAGGCGATAGCGTGTTCCAGATGAGGCGAAGCTGATGCGACGCGGCGTGCCGGCAGACAGGCTCAGGTTCCCGGCATGTCCGCGGGTGTGACTTCGAGCAGAATCACATGATCAGGTACATCCACGGCGAGTTGACGCACGTCGCGATGGTTTGCGAGCGGCGCAGCGGAAACGAGAGGATCGTATATATCGACACGGCTCGCGGTCGCGCCGAAGTCGACGTTGATGCGGGCCGGCGGGTTGGTGACGGGTGTGCCCGTCGCCCGGTTCCAGATCGACGTTTCGTTCCATAGCACCAGCACGAAGCGGCCGTCCTTTTTCTGCAAAAGCAGGCTGTTTGCCGATGGCGGCATATCCGAAAGCGTATACGCGAGCGAGTTGCGCGCCGCACCGTTTGTCTTGCGCGGCGCGCTTGCGTTCAGCACCGACGTGAGATTGTGAATCGCTTGAGCCACCGGCTTGGGGCTGTTGTCGACGCGAAAGAGCCCAAAGTGCATTTCAGCGCTCTTGTTCTCGGGATCGGGTTTCTGATCGAGCAGCTCGTACACATAGAGCCGCTTCACACCCGCTGCCGCTGCGTCCATGTAGCCGTTAAGCACGCCTTTGGCCTGCGTCGCTTCGTCGACTCCGATCATGTACCAGCCCGACTGAGGCATCGAGAAGTAGCCGAATTCGGTGATGACGACCGGCAGCTGGAATTTCTTGACACTGTGGATGGCTGAGGGCAGCCAGGCGCCGCCGGGTACGTTATAGGTTGGTTGATTGCCGTTTTGCGGGTACGCATGCTGGTTCGCGTAATCGGCGGAATCCGCGCGCGTCTCGACTGATTTAAGGTCGTAGCCGGTCAGGTCGTAGACGGGCACGCCCTTGAGTTCCGGCGTGCTGCGCACGCGCGCGTAGAGGTCGCGCTGCGCGGCGAGTCCGGCTGCCGTGCCCGTGAGGCCCTGATAAGGCACCGGAAAGTTGTCGATTTCGTTAAAGCCTTCGATAGCCGCAACACTGCCGGGAACCGCCGCGTTCAGCCTCGCTGCCACCTCGACTGACTCCACGATATTCCAGCGCACCAGGAAGTTGAATCTGACTCCACGCTGCGCGAGATAGGTGTAGCTCGAGAACGGCGCGCTTGGGCCCGGCGTGTAGTCGCGAACATGATGGATGCCGAGCCATGCCAGATTGTCGGCGACGTTGCGCACGTTGAGATACGCGCCATCGGTGTAGTTGACGTGAGTGACGACGCCGAGCGTATCGATGAAGGTGGTGGCCGGCATTGCGCGCACAGGATCGCCGGCCTGCACCGTCGATGCGGATACCAGCAGACAGATGCTTGCAGCGAGGCTTATGGCGGCACGGGTGGCTGCTACGTGATGCTTCACGGGGTATTCCTCGCGTGGGAAGGTTTGCAGGTTCCGTGCGCCATGCTGCACGCCGGCAACGCGATGCTTCTGCCCGTGCGGGAAAGGCATCCAGCAACATTCTGATGCGAGCCTGCGCTCCTCGTGTGTGCACCTGCGAACAGAAAGTGACGCAGTTTTCCAGCGTGTCTGCGCAGATTAGCGAGGCATCGTATGTCGAATGCAGTCGTATGTTTCGGTGACGTCGCGCGCAATTGATTCCATCTATCCAGACCCTTTTCTGGCCATGATCAATACCGCTCGATTAATTGCTGGATTGCGTACGGTCACACACAAAAATGCGCACTCGCTTGCGGCCTTGTAATGTCAGAATTAACACGCAACGCAGAGCTACCGCTTCTGCCAGGATTGGCGAACATGCAGATCGCGCCCCATACATGAACAAGCTCCAGTCTCTCACCGTATTGCGCGGCATTGCGGCAATCACCGTCATCTACTATCACATCATGACGCCGACCGGACACACGTTCGGCGAATTCGGTGTCGACATTTTCTTCGTGCTGAGCGGATTCGTCATCGCGCTCGTTCTGGACAGCCCCCGCATCACCGCGCAGCGCTTCCTCTCGGATCGCATTGCGCGGATCGTGCCGCTCTACTGGGTGCTGACGTTCGTGGTACTGGCCGGCACGCTTATCGCGCCCTCTCTTTTCAACTCGACGACCGCCGACTTCGGCAACCTGCTCAAATCGCTGTTTTTCATTCCCTACCGCAAGGAAAGCGGCCTGATCTTCCCGATGCTGTTCGTCGGCTGGACGCTGAACTACGAGATGATGTTCTACGTGGTCGCGGCAATCTCGCTGGTCCTGATGCGCCGCCACCGGCTGCTGTTCGCGTCCGCATTGATCTTCGTGATCTTTTGCGCGGCGACTGCAGCGCGTTCACATGACGTGTTCGGCGAGTTCTATTCTTATCAGCGCATATTCGAGTTCCCGCTCGGCTTCGTCGTCTATCGGCTGTGGAAGCGCGGCATGCTGATCAAGCCTGCACTTGCCGTCGGCATCGCGATCGCCGCGTATGTGTGGATGGCGTACGTGAACTGGAATGGACTGTCGCGTGGGCATCTGCTTTACTTCGGCATTCCCGCTTTCCTGATGGTCGCCAGTAGTCTGAGTCTCGAATCGAAGATCGGTTCGGGCCCGTTGACGAAAGGCGCCCTGCTGCTGGGCGATGCCAGTTACGCCATCTATCTGAGCCATCCGTACTGTGTCGAAGCCGCGCGCAAGCTGCTGTCCAATGCTATCGACGGCTTTGACGCCACTGCACCCGTCGGCGTGGCGATCATCATCGTCGCCGCGATAGGCGTAGGGGCCGCGCTTTACTGGTTCGTCGACAGGCCGCTGCACAGGAGCGCGCGCAAGCTCCTGCAATCCGTGCCGACGATACGCCTGCGCGGCTCCAGACTAACAGGCCTGAACCGCGAACTCGTCACCGCCGACGACGCTCCCACGCGCAACGTGCAAGTCAATCGCGACGCACGCTAAGCCGTACAGCGCGCCTCAGCCTGATCCAGTCGATACGCAATCCAGCGTGGTGTTCCTGCGATCATCGAAGCCGGTCAGGAACGGCGCGCCAAAGCTGTCCGAAGCTGGGTTGAGCGTAGTCTTCAGATATCCGTGTGCGGACGATAGCGGACGATAGCAGGCGATGTCGGGAACCGGCGTGACCTCTGATCGAGCGCGGTCATCAGTCATGTCTGACCCAACACCGCACCTACACCGCCAGGTGATTCGATGCCGGTAGCGCAGGCCGCATACCGACATGCACACGTCACGGAAATGGACAAACGGCCGGTACGCGCTTTCAACTGGCGCAGGCCGATTGCAGATTGAAGCGTATCCGGGGTTTCTCTTCGATACCCGCGCGACACACTCGCGCAAGCAAGCGCGTGATGATGTGCCGCCAGGGTTGTGTCGATCCGCCGTCCATCAACACGTCGCGTTGATACGGTCACGAACTCACGGACAGGGAATGTTATTGCCGTCGCGCATGACAGCCGTGACGGCCGTCATGCATTCAGCTCGCGTTGCCCGCGTCGCCGCTGACGTTGTCGTAGCTCGCATAGCCGTAGGCGGCGTACTCGCTGCCGTACTTGCCGGGCCGCGACGTCATGTCGTTGAAGACGACGCCGCGCACGAGCACACCGATCTGTTCGAAGCGGCGCACCGAATCGCGCAGTTCCGACACACTCGTCACCCCCTGGCGCGCGACCAGAAACACCATGCCCGCCAGATTGGCGACGATGCCGGAATCGGCAACGGGCAGGATGGGCGGCGCGTCCATCAGCACGATGTCGTACTCCCGGTCCGCCCATTCGACAAAGCGCCGGAAGCGGCTATGCCGAAGCAGTTCGCTCGCGTTGGCCACGTAGCCGCCGTTCGCGACGAAGTCGACCCCAGGCATGATCTGCCGATGCACCGCGCTCTCATAGGGCGTGCCCTGCATGATGTCCGTGATACCCGGGCTCGAACGCACACCTACCGAGGCGTTCAGCGTGCCGCGCCGCAGATCCGTGTCGACCAGCAGCACGCGCTGGCCCGACGCGCCCAGCAGCGCCGCCAGATTGACCGACACGAACGACTTGCCCACCATCGGCGTCGGACCCGCGAGCAGGACGACGTGATTGGGCGCATCGCGCATCGCGAACTCCAGCGCGCCGCGGAAGCTGCGCAGACTCTCGACGGCGGCATCGAATGACGCCGTGCACGCCAGCACGCTGCACGTCCCCGGCAGACTCTCCGGCAGGCGACGCGTGAGCGATTGCTGCATGCGGCTGCGCGGCACGGCGGCATAGACATGCAAGCCCGCGCCCGCCTCGATTTCGTCGACCATTGCAATACCGCTATTCATCCTGCGCTTGAACAGCACGAACGCCGAGCCGATGAAAATGCCCGTGAGCGAACCCGCTACCACGATCAGCGCGCGCTTGGGCCGGATCGGGCCTTCCGGAATCGCGGCGCTGTCGATCAGACGCGCATTCGACACCTTGCCCGCCTTGGCCAGACGCATCTGCTCCTTGGTGTTCAACAGGTTCGTGTAGATGTTCGTGTCGACCTGCACTTCGCGCTGCAGGCGCAGCACGCTCTGCTCGAGGGGCGGCAGCCGCTTGGTCTGCACGGCCAGTTCGGCCATCGCCTTCTCGGCCTCATCCAGTTGCCCGTTCATCGCGATCAGCGCGGGGTTGTCGGGCATGTAGCGTGCGTCCAGCTGGGCGCGCTGCTGCCGCAACTCGGCAATACGGTTTTGCGCCTGCGCCGTGCTCTGCAGCAAGGCCGCGGCTTCCGCACCCAGATCGACAGCGCCGTGCTCCGAACGGAACTGGTTGTATTCCTCTTCGGCGCCTTCGAGTTTCGCCTTCAGCTCCGGCAATTGCTGGTTGAGGAACGCAATCGACTTCTCGGCTTCCTCCTGCGTGCGCTGCACTTTCTGACGCATGTACTCGTTGCCGATCGCATTCAGGATCACGCTCGTTTTCACCGGGTCGCCGCCTTCCAGTGCCGCGCCGATCACCGACGACTCCTTGCCCTTCTCCGTGATCATCAGCCGGCTTTGCAGGTCGAGGGTCGCCGCAAGCTCGGACGAACGCGACAGCTCGAACGTGACGCCGGGGTGTCCGTCGATCGCACTCACCAGCAGGTCGATCGCGCCGCCCGGCACCTCCAGATGCAGCGTCTCGCCCACCCGGCCCGTCACGTCCATGCCGTTGTACGAAAGCGTGTACGCGCCATTGCCCTTCTGCGTGATGATGAAGCGCGTTCCGTGCATCCGGTCGGGCACGTCGAAGCGCGTCACGGTGATCGCCTCGTCACCCCACGCGTAGCCGCCGCGGCCCGACCAGTTCGACACGCTCAGGTGTGTCGCGATCCACCGGCCCACCACCGGGAAATAGCGCGGCGCAACGTTGATATAGAGCTGGGTGGCCTGGACGGCACGCGAGACGACCATCCGCGAGCGCAGCACTTCGATCTCCGCCGAGGCCGCTGTCTTCACCGCGAACATCGCCGACACATCGGCTAGCGCGTTTTTCGCGGCACCATCGCTATCCTCCACGTGGATGAGCATGTCCGCCTGATACACAGGGCGCGCGAGCATCGCGTAGACGAGGCCCACGAGCGTAAAGAGCGCCGCGATGATGATAATTGTCTTGCGGCCTTCATACAGGGTGTCGAGAAGCTTGCCGACATACCCGCCATCCGGCGGCATGATGCCGTCGTCAAGCGACCCCTCTAGCAGATATTCGCGCTGTTTCAATCTGTCTCTCCGTCGGTGCCCGTCGGGCACGTGCATCGATATACAACGATCAGTAGCCCAGTGCCCGGGTCGCCGATGCCGCCTGCGTCGCCGGCAGGATCAGCCCGATTACGCGGCTCCATTTCACGAGCGACGAGGCGTCGACGAACACGACATCGTTCGGCTTGAGCTCGAACGAGTCGGCCGTGGCCATCGCGGAGGCCGAGGTCGCATCGAGGTGGTAGACCACGCGCTGGCCCACTTCGCGGCCGCGCACGACATACACCTGCGACGCGTCGCCGGAAGTCTGGCTGATGCCGCCCGCGTCGCCGAGCGCCTGGTTCAGCGTCATGCGCCCATTGTTGAACGGCAGCCCGCCGGGCCGCTGGACCTCGCCGATCACAAAGACCTTGCTGTCGTTTGCCGCATAGACGCGTATCAGATCGCCGTCGCGCAGAATGATCCGGTCCGGGTTCACGTTGTTGCGGATCATGTCCGGCATATCGACTACCACCGTCTCATCCCCGCGCGTCAACGTCACCTTCGAGCGGTCCGACTTGTCCGTAAAGCCGCCTGCCCGGTTGATCGCCTCAGGCAGCGTCATCGCCACGTCGTTGAGCACCTGCACACCCGGCGATTTCACTTCGCCGTCGAGATAGACGCGTTTGCTGCGGTACGTCTCGACGCGCACCGTCATCTGCGGCTGCCTGACGTAGCGGCCGAGCTTGCTGGTGAGCATATCCCGAATGCCCATTTCCGAGAGCCCCTGGACCTTGATCGGCCCGATATAGGCGTACTGAATGAAGCCGTTCGCATCGACCGTATAGCCCGGCGCGACGGCAGGGGCGCCGGCCGTGCTCGGCCCGCCTCCCGACGCTGCGGCCGGCATGCTGAGTTCCGGGTGATCCCACACGACGATGCTGAGGACGTCACCCGGCCCGACCACATACTGGTCCGCCTTTGCGAACAGACTGCGCACATCGGCCGGCACGCCCGTCGGCCGCTCCTGCTGCTGTTTCGCGACCAGATCGTCGGTGATTTCGACGAGCGAGCCCGTGGGCGCGCGATCGCTACCCGACGCATCCTGCGAACCTGGCCGGCCCGCCGCGGCCTGCGCGGCACCCGCCGCTCCGGCCGTATTGCCCGAGGGCATACCCCGGAAGGTCATCCCCGGCGACAGCGCGCAGCCCGACAGCAGCACAGCCGCGGCGACTGGCGCTGCCCATCCGGATGCGGCCAGACGGATCGCGCGTGCGAGGTCGACCCTCGCACGCGAGCATACCGTTCGCCACCACGAACACAGGCGCGCAGCGCGCGCCTGTGTCATCCATTTCTCGCGAACTCGATTGAGTTGCATGGTCAAACCCCCATGTTGCGTGTGGCCGTCCCGCTGCGTACAGTGCGCAGCAAATCCGGGCCGATGCTGCTCATTTCACGATGCCTGGTGATGCCCTCTCGTACATGCCAATGCCCTGGTCGCCGCGCACCGCCAACGACGTTCAGATCACGATCTCCGCACAGTCCAACGTCAATGCAACGTCAATGCAACGTCAATACAACGTTAATACGCGCCGTTCCCCTTGATCACCACGAAGAACGTCTTGAAGAGAATGCCGATATCGGTGAGCAGCGACCAGTTCGTCACGTACCTCACGTCGAGCATGACGCGCGTTGCGTAGTCGGTCTCGCAGCGTCCGCTCACCTGCCACAGTCCTGTAATGCCCGGCGTTGCCATCAGGTAGTACTTGCTGTGCGCGCCATAGCGTTCCAGTTCCTGCGCGGTGATCGGACGCGGGCCGACCAGGCTCATCTCGCCGCGCACCACGTTCCATAGCTGCGGCAGTTCGTCGAGGCTCGTGCGGCGCAGGAAGTGGCCGATGCGCGTCACGCGCACGTCGTTCTTGAGCTTGAATTCACGCTCCCACTCGGCGCGCGCCACGGGGTCGCTCGCGAGCAGTTCTTCGAGCACCTGCTGCGAGTTGACCACCATCGAACGGAACTTGAGGCAGCGAAACTTTTCGCCATTACGGCCCACGCGTGTGTGGCCGTATATCGACGGACCGCCGTCCAGCTTCACGACCAGCGCAATCAGCGCGAGCAGCGGCAGCAGCGAGATGATCATGATCATGCCGACGGTGATGTCGAAGCCCCGCTTGATCGCATGCCTGATCGAGCCCGTACGCGGTTCGGTTTCGACCAGATCGGCATCCGTGTCCCCGCGTCTGAGCCATGCGGTGGCCTGACGGGCCACGCTGAATTCCGCAAAGAAAAGCGTATGCGAGGCGAGCAGCGAAATGCCCGTGGTCAGGGTCCAGTAGATGAACCACGGCATGGAAATCACGTTGTCGCGATGAATTGCGTAGAGCAAGGCCAGCCCGCAGAGCTGCACGGCAAGCCAGGCGAATGCCGTCCGGCCCGCGACGCTCGCGACGGGATGCCGTCCTCGCGGCGGATAGGTTCCACACGCGGGAAACACCGATAACGCCAGCGCCGCGACGAACGCGACAAGTGTCGGGTCGAGCTGGTGTGCGGGACCCACTGCGGCCACGTTGAGGCTCAGGTTCAAGTGCAGTGCGCCGAAAGCACCCAGCACGATTAGCGCGATATCGATCGCACGATGCACCAGCTCGGACATATTCCTACCCCACTGCGTCGCGTGTTCAATGGTCGATGTCTAGACGTCGTCGTTCGCACAGCCGGCGCTCGCACCGCAAAAGCGATCGTGTCCGGCAGCAACCTTGCAGTGCCCCCTTTTCGCTACACGTTTTTCGCTTTCGCGGGCCGCCAACTTTGTGCGGTCTCCTGTGATGTCACCGTCCGCCATTGATGCTGGCCGGTAATGCACAAATCACATCGATAAGGTACGGGGACGGCAACAGCGATTCCGTGCGCAATCCCACCAACGATTCGCGATCGTCGGATGCACCGTTGGTGCAACCCGATTAGATGCGGGGACAACATTGCGCGCTTCGTGCGCGAACGCACGCAACGCGTGTTCGAGAGGTTGAATTTGCCGCGAGATGATTGTCGGGAGCGAGAGGTGGTCAGCGGCGCTGCGCGTGATGACACAGGCGCGTCCTGATCTTCTGGTTGCCGCGACGTGTGCACGTAGTGCGCGCGTAGTGTGCGCGTAGTGTGCGCGAACGCACATAGGCTTGCGTTCAAGCTCGCTATGCGATCCGTTCGAGATGCGTCTGCGAACGTGTGCGTGCACTCATTGGCCGCCGGGTCTGCCGGCTTTCAGATTGGCAAGCTGGACTACTTGTGGGAGAACCGCGGCACGCGAATTCATCGAGGGAAATGATCTCGATGCCTGCCGTGTGTATCGCTGTCGAGCAAAGCGCGCGTATACCCGGATGTAATACGGTGAGATTCGTTTTCGCGCGATGTTGTCGTCGCTCGCTCAGGCGCGTGCGGGAGATACCGCGGCCGGTTCAGGGCGACGCAAGTGAGATGTGAGGATGCGGTCCAACTGTCCGACGTGGACCGCGTGCATGGGAAGGAAGAAGATGCGAGCCGTGCTCGCATCGGGTTGCGTCGCAAGTTGTCTCGCAGGACGCGAGGGGCGCCGGCGCGAGCCGGCAGCCGGATTCGTCAGTGTTTCGGATAGTCGATCGTCTCGACGCCGTTCGCCGTGCCAAGCAGACAGAGATCCGCGCCGCGCGTGGCGAACAGGCCCACCGTCACGACACCCGGCCACGCGTTGATGTGCGCTTCAATCGTGCGCGGATCGCTGATGCGCAGACCCTTGACGTCGATGATCTCGTTACCGTTGTCCGTGATGTACGGCGAGCCGTCCTTCGTCACGCGCACGACGGGCACACCGCCCATCGCCGTCACGCGGCGGCCGATTGCCGTGCGCGCCATCGGCACGACTTCGATGGGCAGCGGAAACTGGCCGAGCACGTCGACGACCTTGCTCGCGTCCGCGATGCAGACGAATTTCTCCGCCACCGACGCGACAATCTTCTCGCGCGTGAGCGCGCCGCCCCCGCCCTTGATCATCGCGCCGCCGTGATCGATTTCATCGGCGCCGTCGACATAGACGGGCAGCGATTCGATATCGTTCAGATCGAACACCTGAATGCCGTGCGATTGCAGGCGTGCCGTCGTCGCGACCGAGCTGGACACCGCGCCGCGATAGCGCGACTTGTGAGCGGCCAGCGCGTCGATGAAGCAGTTCGCCGTCGAACCGGTTCCGACACCGATGATGGCGCCTTCGGGCACGTTCGCGATCACGTAGTCGGCGGCGGCCTGACCGACCAGTTGCTTGAGTTCGTCTTGAGTCATAGTGGGAAATGCCAGAGCAAGCGGAAAACCACAAGTTTACCGGAGTCGAGGCGCGTGACCGGATTTCTTGCGCATGCTGAGCGCGGGCGTGTCAGACCGGCGCTACGTTCATGGCGCCGGCCGTGCCGGTTCTGGCGCAGCGCTCTGCATGTATTTGTCGAGCAGCGCCTGCGCGATCGCATCGGATTGCGCATCGGGATTACCCGAGTAATCGGCGGGACGGAAATGCATCTGGAACGCGGCGAACACGCGGCGCGTGCGCTCGTCGAACACGCCGTCCGTCGCCACTTCATAGCCGTAGGCTGCGAGCTTTTGCTGGAGGGCGCGCACGTCCACGGGCGCATGCGGGTCGCGGCCTGCGAGTTCTTTCGCGACGGTCGCGTCGTCGGGCCATGCGCCGACGCCTGCATCGTAGAGTTGCTTCCACGGGAAAAGCGGACCCGGGTCGATCTTGCGTTGCGGCGCGATGTCGCTGTGGCCGACGACGCGCGTTGGCGGAATGTTGTATCGCGTGACGATGTCTTTTGCGAGGCGGATCATCGCGTTCACCTGCTCCGGCGGATAGGGTTGCCAGGTGCGGCCCTGCGGTGTGTCGATGGGCCCGAGGTTCACGTTTTCGATGCCGATCGAGGCGGCGTTCAGCTCGGTTGTGCCCTGCCAGGAACTGAGCCCCGCGTGCCAGGCGCGTTGCGATTCGGGTACCAGTTGCCAGACGATCGGCTCGCCCTGCTTTTCTCTCGGATGGTCAGGGACGACGTAATGGGCGCTGACCTGTTCTTTTGTCAGCACATCGAGTGACTGCTGTTCGTCGATTTCGGTGTAGTGCATCACGAGGAAGCGGATGCGGGTGTCCTGGTATTGCGCTGTGCGTGACGTGTCCGTGTAGTACGTCGTGTGGTGAACGATATTTGACGAGCAGGCTGTTGTCAGTAACGTTGCAGCTAGTGCTAGCAGTGCCAGGCGGGTTGAGGCGGGCTTCATTGCTGTTGGGGCTCGTTTCTGGTTGCTGGCTCTTTCGCGGTTGTCGGCGGCGGCTTTTCTTCACCTCCGAAAGCGGAACACGGTATTCGCTGACCGGAATCGAGCCTGTCTGATTGGCTAAAAATCCTCGTCGAGGATTCTATCTCGTGGCCGAGCGACGCGCTCGCGCCGCCCGCCTCAGCATCTGTCCTGCAGGTGCGCGCCATCTTATTTCGGATATCTAATCTATCCAATTGAATTGAATGATTTCACCGCATTCTGCATTGCGACCTATTCATCTATCTAACCATTTAATTTAGATATGAAAGAAATATGAAATCTTGAAGCTAAAAACTTGCGGACGTACGGCTACGCACACTTGCGCCACACCGTCCAACGTATGCTTTTATCGTCACGTTGGATTGCGGTTCCTCCCAGGCGACGGGTGTAGCAATGTGCAGGCGAGCAAAGAATGCAAATGTCAGGTCATGCGCTTCGTTGTGCGCTGCCCGCAATTTGCCTCTGCGCTACGATTATCTCCATCTCGAACCAGAGGTTCGCGATTGGCTAGCGAGATAAAACATTATGAAAAATGCTAACCGATTCGTTCTTCTTGATGGATTGCGAGGAATGGCCGCGTTCGTAGTGCTTGTCTTTCATCTGGTTCAGCAACATACACTCACTGCGCTTCCCTATGCCGGCCTGGCAGTAGATTTTTTCTACGTATTAAGCGGATTCGTCATCGCTTATGCTTATGAGCAAAAAATCCTATCCGGCCAGATGCAAACGAGGGAATTCATTGAAGTACGGATCAAGCGCCTCTATCCCCTCATTTTTCTAAGCACCTCAATTGGAATATTGCTGGCCCTTGTCGCCGTTGTATTCAAAGATAGCATTACGATGTCGCAACTTCTGAAAGTCAGCGCACTTGGACTTCTGTTACTGCCGTCATTCGTATTCCCGCAGTGGCTAACAGCCTATCCGCTGAACATGGCCAGCTGGTCTCTGACCTTCGAGGCTTTTGTCAATCTGGTCTACATTTCAATCGTACGTCAGCTAACCAACAAGGCCCTGGTGTTGATCCTGGCGTCGAGCTGGGTTGCTCTGCTGTTTCTGGTGATCCATGCACATGGGATCGGTGGAGGGAACAATCAGGAAGGATGGTCTTTAGGTTTTCTCAGAGTCATGTTCCCATTCTTTGCTGGCATCGCATTATATAGATTCAGGCCACAGCCAAAGGAAAAACCAATAACTGGAATCATTCTGTTGCTGGTATTCCCTGTAATTCTGCTGATGGATTTTCGAAACTATGCGATTTGCAGCCTGATCTATGTTTCGATTATCTTTCCTGCAATCGTGTATGCAGGATCTGGAATCACCATCTCTCATCGGGCTAATGCATTCCTGCGCCAACTTGGCTTGCTGTCTTATCCAGTATATATAATGCAAGGGCCGATACTTCGCATTGGCGAAGAAGTCATAAAACACATTCACTCAAATACGTTGCTGCTGCTGTTTTCAGCATTCGAATTCTGTGCGATTGTCCTGGTTTCGTGGATTGCATCGAAATATTTCGACGAACCTGTACAGAGAATATTGCGCGGCCAGAAGCTGTTTCGTAAGGGTCACGTTATCCGGAACTCTTGAGAGATCGAAGCAGAGTGAAAGACAGATTTCGGGGTAGTCACGAGCGCGACTGAATGGGAAGGATGCGGCCCCGGTCGGGCCACACTCGAAGCACGAGGGCAAAGGCGGATGCTGGCGCAAAGGCCAAAGAAAACGGCCCGCCGCCCCCTGGCGTCGCAGAATAAAAAGCCTACTTCTTGACCGCCCTCTGCCGCACAGCTTCAAACAGACAAACGCCCGAGGCAACAGAAACATTAAGGCTTTCAACCGACCCAGCCATAGGAATCTGCATTACCTCATCGCACGTATCGCGCGTCAACCTGCGCATGCCCTCGCCTTCGGCGCCCATCACAAGCGCAACAGGCCCATCGAGCTTGGTCTGATACAACGAAGCGGTCGCTTCACCCGCCGTGCCGACAATCCAGACCCCTGCGTCCTTCAGTTCGCGCAACGCACGAGCGAGATTGGTCACCGTGATATACGGCACCGTATCCGCCGCCCCGCTCGCCACCTTCGCCGCGGTAGCGTTCAACCCGACGGCACGATCGCGCGGCGCGATCACAGCATGCGCGCCCGCCGCATCGGCGACCCGCAAACATGCGCCCAGATTGTGTGGATCCGTAATTCCATCTAGCACCAGCAGCAACGCCGGCCCCTGAATCCCGTCCAGCAGTTCGGCAAGATTCTGCGCCAGCGGCAGATCACCCGCGCGCGCAACGACGCCCTGGTGGCGCTCGGTATGCGCGAGGCCCCACAGCCGCGTCTCGTCGGCGGCGATCAGGCGTACGCCCGCCTCTTTCGCCACGGCCAGAAACTCGTTCATGCGGCGATCGCGGCGCGTCTGGTCGTAATAGATTTCTTCGACCGTCGATGAATCGTGACGCAAGCGTGCCGTCACCGCGTGAAAACCGTACAGAACCTTGAGACGTGACATGACTGAAACAACCTTTGAATGAGCGCGCCCGACTGAACCAGTCAAAGCACACCCGATGAGAACGAGCGCCGCGCGCCTTGAACACGCGCGGCGTTAATACAGATTCAACGCTTACAGCTTCAACGCTTCTTGTGCGCCTGCTTCGCCGCTGACTTCGACGCCGGACGCTTCTTCGACGCACCCGCCTTGCGCGCCGCGCGTGCTTCCTTCACAGCAGCCGTCTGCGCGGGCGGCGCCTTCTTGCGACGCGCACCATCGGGTTGCGGCGCGCGTTCGATCGAACGCACGCGCGGGCCGCCGAGATCGCTCGCCTTCTCCATCGCGCTCGCGCGATGCGATTGCGACTTCACCGGCATGTCGCGCACCAGACGGAAATCGATCTTGCGCGCATCGAGATCGACGCGGCTCACCTGCACGCGCACGCGATCCGACAAGCGGTAGCGGATGCCCGTGCGCTCGCCGCGCAGTTCGTTCTTGATCTCGTCGTACTGGAAGTAGTCCGAGCCAAGCTCCGTCACGTGCACGAGCCCTTCGATAAAGAGCGCATCGAGCTGCACGAAGATGCCGAACGACGTCACGCCGCTCACCATCCCGCCATACTCTTCGCCGAGCTTGTCGCGCATGAAGTAGCACTTCAGCCAGGCTTCGACGTCGCGCGAGGCTTCGTCCGCGCGGCGTTCGTTCGCCGAGCAATGCAGGCCGAGTTCTTCCCAGATCGCCGTATTCGGACGACCGCGGTTGCCGCGCTTCTCGTCTTCCGCCTGCAACGCGCGGGCACGCGGCGACAGCGCCGTGTTCAGCTCGACGCCGTGCGGCGTCTTCGGCTCGTACTTGCGGCCCTGCAGGATCGCGTAGATCGCGCGGTGCGTGAGCAGATCGGGATAGCGGCGAATCGGACTCGTGAAGTGCGCGTACGCTTCATACGCGAGACCGAAGTGGCCGATGTTGTCCGGACTGTAGACCGCCTGCTGCATCGAGCGCAGCAACATGGTCTGCAGCATCTGCGCATCGGGCCGGTCGCGGATGTGCGCCATCAGCGCCGCGTAGTCGCTGGCATGCGGCGTGTCGCCGCCGCCGAGCGTCAGGCCCATGCCGCGCAGGAACGTGCGCAGGTTTTCGAGGCGCTCCGCCGTCGGCCCCGCGTGCACGCGGTACAGGCCCGGCTGCTTGTTGCGCTTCATGAAGTCGGCCGCACACACGTTCGCGGCCAGCATGCATTCTTCGATCAGCTTGTGCGCGTCGTTGCGGTGCCGCGGCACGATCTGCTCGATCTTGCCCTGCGCATTGCAGACGATATACGTTTCCGTCGTATCGAAGTCGATCGCGCCGCGCTTCTGGCGCGCGGCGAACAGCGCCTTGTAGACGCCGTACAGATTCTGCAGTTGCGGCAACAGTGCTGCGCGGCGCGTCGCTTCCGGACCCTTCGTGTTGGTCAGCACGGCCGCGACTTCCGTGTACGTGAGTCGCGCGGCCGAATGCATCACGCCCGGATAGAACTGATACGCCTTGATCTCACCGCGCGCGGTGACGACCATGTCGCACACCAGCACGCAACGGTCGACATTCGGATTGAGCGAACACAGACCGTTCGACAGTTTCTCCGGCAGCATCGGAATCACGCGGCGCGGGAAATACACCGACGTGCTGCGCTCGATCGCATCGACGTCGAGACCGCCGTCGGGCAGCACGTAATGCGACACATCGGCGATCGCGACGATCAGGCGGAAGCCGTCGCCGCGCCCGACCTTGACCGGCTCGCAATACACCGCGTCGTCGAAATCGCGCGCATCTTCGCCGTCGATCGTGACGAGCGGCACGTCGCGCAGATCTACGCGATGCTTGATGTCGACCGGACGCACTTCGTCGGGCAGCTTCGCGGCGGCGTCGAGCGCGGCCTGGCTGAACTCGTGCGGCACACCGTACTTGCGCACGGCGATTTCGATTTCCATGCCGGGATCGTCGATATCGCCGAGCACTTCGATCACGCGCCCAAGCGGCTGCGAATGGCGGCTGGGGAAATCCGTCAGCTCGACCACCACGACCTGCCCGACCTTCGCCTTCTTCGTGTTCTGCGTGATCAGGATGTCGTGGCCGATGCGCTTCTCTTCGGGCGCGACGATCAGTGCGCCGTTCTCGTTGAGCAGCCGCCCGATCACACGCTTGTTCGCGCGGTCGGTGACCTCGACGATGTGCCCTTCGGGACGCCCGCGCCGGTCATAGCCGACGATGCGTGCCAGCACGCGATCGTTATGCATGACCTTCTGCATTTCGCCCGTCGGCAGGAACAGGTCGTCCTGACCGTCGTCGCGAATCAGAAAGCCGTAGCCATCGCGATGGCCCTGCACGCGGCCCGCGACGAAGTTCGACGGATGAGTGAGCTGATAATGCCCGCGCTGATCGAGTCTGATCTGGCCGTCGCGCTCCATCGCGGCGAGGCGCTTGAAAAACCCTTCGCGCTCCTGGCGCTTGATCGACAGTGCTTCGGCGATGTCGTTCGCTGCAAGCGGCGTTTCACTCGTGCGCAGCACGCCGAGGATTTCTTCGCGGCTTGGAATCGGATACGGATATTTGCTCAAGGGCTTGTCGATGATTGTTCTCGTTGCGTGGACGTCTGCGGATGGATGACGTTGCTCTATCTGAACTTGAACTGCAACTGCTCTTGCGACGGTGACGACTGCTCTCTGATTGCCGGCACGCGCGCGGCCCGGATCAAACGTCGGACCGATGACAGCGCCAGCCTTACTACTTGCGGGGATTCTAACACCCGTCTCGCCCGCCACGCGCCGCCTGGCGGGCGATTGCGCGATACACGACGCGCGCGTAGACGGGCAATACAGCGATCGAAAGAATGTTTTCAGGAAACGCTTGACACGCTTCTTCGGCACGCTATAATCTCGGTCTCTGCTTCAAACGCACCTTGCCCAGGTGGCGGAATTGGTAGACGCACTAGGTTCAGGTCCTAGCGGTGGCAACACCGTGGAGGTTCGAGTCCTCTCTTGGGCACCAAGATTCAAATGAAAGCCGCCTTCGGGCGGTTTTTCATTGTAGTGAGAGCACTGCTCTTCGCGCCGGTCTCCGGATTGCGTAAGAGCGATGCAGGAAGTTGCAGTATCGGTTGATCGTGTAGTCATTTGATGCGCGAACAACCAGACGAAAAGATGAAGCGTTTTTCGAAATACCGATTGACACGCAGAATCTTCTCGTTAAAATAGCGGTCTAGCTTGAGACGTGCCCAGGTGGCGGAATTGGTAGACGCACTAGGTTCAGGTCCTAGCGGTGGCAACACCGTGGAGGTTCGAGTCCTCTCCTGGGCACCACTCTCTCAGAGCTAAAACAGATCACCCCGTAATGCGAAAGCGTACGGGGTTTTTTGTTTTCTACGCCTGCTCTCTTTAGATCGACTCGCGCGACAGCTTGAACCGCACGTATCCATCCGTCATCCCTTCCCGCTTCATTCCAAGCTTCTGCGCCACGCGCTGCGAAGCGGCATTGCCCTCCGCAATCCCCGCAACCATCCATTCCATCCCAACCGAAGCAAACGCATGCGCGACGACGATGCGTGCAGCCTCGCTGGCAAACCCTTTGCGCCAGGCATTGCGCACGAGCCGCCAGCCGATCTCGACATCCGGGCCATGCGCATCTTTCGGAATCAGCAGCACCCAACCGATAAAACGCGTCGGTGCAGTGCGCTCGAAGATCGACCAGTAGCCAAGCCCTTCCGGATAAACACGCGTGATGCGATCGACGACAAACCGGCGATGCGCATCCGGCTCATGCCATGGACCATTCACATACCGCGTCACGTCGGGATCCCGATCCATTGCGATGCAATCATCCGGATCGGCAAGTGTGCGCGGCTTCAGAATTAACCGCTGCGAAGCAAAAGACGCAAGCAATCGCTATTCCCCATAATTACGATTAACAAACTATACCCAATCAGAATAACTACGTTAATTACATTTACCAGACATTATTCCTCATTCGACAATCGATTATCTAGGGATTAGCACTGACAAAGCGCCGATGTTTCATGCAGACGCTTAATGGTGGGCGTACACTCAGCAAGGCCTTGAGCTACGGGGTGCGGCGCGCGCTTATCGCCGCGTAAAGGCTTTTAAACAGCACGATCAATCGGAGACCGCAACTACCGTTGCGCGAGATCAGAGGAGAACAATTGAAATGAGCTGGACCCGGGAACAGAGAAACGTCACGATTGCAGCCTATTTAGGCTGGACGCTCGACGCATTCGATTTCTTTCTGATGGTTTTTGTTCTGAAAGATATCGCAAGCGAATTCGGCACTGATATCAAATCGGTTTCATTCGCGATCATGTTGACCCTGATGATGCGGCCCGTCGGCGCACTCATCTTCGGCTTCCTCGCCGACAAGTTCGGCCGCCGTCCCACGCTGATGATCAACATCGCGTGCTTCTCGCTACTCGAATTGCTGTCCGGTCTCTCGCCCAATCTCACCACGCTGCTCGTGCTGCGCGCGCTGTTCGGCATCGCGATGGGCGGCGAATGGGGCGTCGGCGGCGCGCTGACCATGGAAACCGTGCCGCCCAAGGCGCGCGGCTTCGTCTCCGGGCTGCTGCAGGCGGGCTATCCGAGCGGCTATCTGCTCGCCGCGCTCGTATTCGGCGTGCTGTATCAATACATCGGCTGGCGCGGAATGTTCTTCATCGGCGTGCTGCCCGCCCTGCTCGTGCTCTACATCCGCGCGCACGTGCCCGAGTCGCCCGCGTTCAAGACGCTCGAAAAGAGAGCGCGCCCGGGCCTCGTTGCCACGCTCAAGCAGAACTGGGTGCTGTCCGTCTACGCGATCATCCTGATGACGGCGTTCAACTTCTTCTCGCACGGCTCGCAGGATCTGTATCCGACCTTCCTGCGCGTGCAACATCATCACGATGCCCACACCGTGTCGTGGATCACCATCGTGCTGAACATCGGCGCGATCTGCGGTGGCCTCTTCTTCGGCTCGCTGTCGGAGAAGATCGGCCGCAAGCGCGCGATCTGCATCGCCGCTCTGATCGCGTTGCCTGTGCTGCCGCTGTGGGCATTTTCGTCGACGCCGATGCTGCTCGCCGCAGGCGCATTCCTGATGCAGATTTCCGTGCAAGGCGCGTGGGGCGTGATTCCCGTGCATCTGAACGAAATCTCGCCCGATGAGATTCGCGCGACCTTCCCCGGCCTCGTGTATCAGTTGGGCAACCTGATCGCGTCGGTGAACGGGCCGCTGCAGGCGGGCATCGCCGAGGCGCACGGTAACGACTATGCAACGGTGATGGCGACCGTGATCGGCATCGTGGCCGTGGTGATCGCCGTGTTTATTCTTTTTAGCCGTGAACGACGCGGCATAGATATGACACAATCTGCCGAACAGGTCGCGGCGACGGTACACTGAGCGCACGCACCACACATCGAACATAAGGGCGCTGCGCCCGGGCCAATGCAGCAAATACGAGGCCGCTCCGGTTCATTCCGGAGCGGCCTTTTTCGTCCGCGTCGTCTGCGAGGGCACGCGCGGTCGGACACTTTTAGAGGAATGCATCGACACTCACCTCTTGCCCGATCATTGACGTCCTTCTTATCCTGAAAAAAGAACGCACGTTTCAAATCAAAATTTGAATCGATTGTTTTAGGCCGGTGAGAGCCGGCAGGGAGACATAAATGACAACTCGCACGACGAGCCGCCAGTCCGGCGACACCAAATCGCGCATCCTCGATGCCGCCGAGACGCTCTTCATCGAATGCGGTTATGAAGCGATGTCGCTGCGGCAGATCACGTCGAAAGCGGAGGTCAATCTGGCCGCCGTCAACTATCACTTCGGCAGCAAGGAAGCGCTGATGCACGCGATGCTGTCGCGCCGCCTCGACCTGCTCAACCAGGAGCGCGTCAAGCTGCTCGACCGCTTCGACACGCTGCTCGGGCCGCGCCTGACCTGCGAGCACGTGCTGGGCGCGATGTTCATCCCCGCGCTGCGCGTCTCGCGCGATACGAAGATTGGCGGTAAGGCGTTCCTGCGGCTGCTCGGTCGCGCCTACACCGATCCGTCGCCGTTCATCCGCGACTTCCTGAACGGGCATTACGCGTCCGTGTCCGAGCGATTCTTCGAAGCTTTCCAGCGCGCGTTGCCGCATCTGCCACGTGAAGAACTCGGCTGGCGGCTGCATTTCGCGATCGGCGCGCTGTCCGGCGTGCTCGCAGGCGCAGATACCGACAGCCTCATCAACGAGTTCGCGCAAGGCAAGTCGATGAACGACCTGCAACTGATCGCGCGGCTCGCGTCGCTGATCGTGTCCGCGCTGAAGGCGCCGCTGCCCGATGCGAGCCAGTTGGCCGTGTTCGCATCCGTGCTCGGTGACGCAGGCGGTGCCGATATTGCGTGCGAGACGATATGCAACACACAGGCGGGCGACGCGTCACCACCTGCTGAAGCGACGGACCCAACCGCCGCGCAATCGCAACCGGCGCAGTCCACGCCGCGCACGTCGCAACTCACCGCACCGCCTGATGCACCGTACCGCACCGCGCCCAGCCCGTTCCCGCAAGCCGTGCAATCGGACCGGCAAACCGACACACGCGACTACGGCACGCACTACGCGGCGCACAGCTGACCGCGACGCTGGCGTCTCGCGCACGCGGGCGCCAGCTAACACACATTGCGCCGCGCCGCGCGCACACTCGCACTAGACGCGCCCCTCGGTCCGACGGGCACACAGGCTGCGACAGGGACAACGGCGGACATCCGTTCGCCATGCATCACGACAACTCGAAGAAATGGCGAGCCGCCGCGCATCGCGGGCCGCGCTCGCCCTGCAACCCGAAAAGAAAAGGAGGGATCGCCATGACGTGGTTCATCGTTGCGCTGATCGTCGCCGCCGGGGCGCTCGTCTATCTGCAGGCGCGGGCATCGTGGTGGCTCGCATTCCTCGTCGTGTGGGTCGCGGCGGCCTGGCTGACCCGCACAGCCGGTGTGACGGCGACCATTCTGCTGGCCATCGTGTTCGTCCTTCCCGCGCTGGTGCTGACCGTGAAGCCGTTGCGCCGCGCATGGCTCAGTGCGCGCGTGCTCGACGCGTTCCGCAAGATCCTGCCCGACATGTCGCCGACCGAACGCGACGCGATCGAAGCCGGCACCGTCTGGTGGGACGCCGAGCTATTCTCCGGGCGTCCGCATTGGGACACGCTGCTCGGCCACGGCCCGGCCACGCTGACGGTCGAAGAACGGGCCTTTCTCGACAACGAATGCGAGCAACTGTGCGATATCGCCAGCGACTGGGAAACGACGGCCATCTGGCAAGACCTGTCGCCGCAAGCGTGGCAGTTCGTCAAGGACAAGGGCTTTCTCGGGATGATCATCCCGAAGCAGTACGGCGGCAAAGGCTTCGGCGCGTATGCGCATTCGCAGGTCATCATGAAGCTCGCGACACGCTGCTCGGCGGCCGCCGTCTCCGTGATGGTGCCGAACTCGCTCGGCCCGGCCGAACTGCTGCTGCACTACGGCACCGACGCACAGAAGAACCACTATCTGCCGCGCCTCGCCCGCGGCGATGAAATCCCCTGCTTCGCGCTGACAAGTCCATATGCAGGCTCGGACGCGGCGGCGATTCCCGACGTCGGCATCGTCTGCAAGGGTATGTTCGAAGGACGCGAAACGCTCGGCTTTCGCGTCACATGGAACAAGCGCTACATCACGCTCGGGCCGATCGCGACGGTGCTCGGTCTCGCGTTCCGCGCGCTCGACCCCGATCATCTGCTCGGCGGCGAAGACGAACCCGGCATCACCTGCGCGCTGATTCCGACCAGCCATCCGGGCGTGAGCATCGGCCGCCGTCACTGGCCGCTCAATGCCGTGTTCCAGAATGGCCCGAACTCGGGCAAGGACGTGTTCATCCCGCTCGACTGGGTGATCGGCGGCCGCGCGCAGGTCGGCAACGGCTGGCGCATGCTGATGGAATGTCTCGCGGCGGGCCGCGCGATTTCACTTCCGTCGTCGAATGTCGGGATGTCGAAAATCGCGGTGCGCGGCGTGGGCGCCTATGCAGCCGTGCGGCGGCAGTTCCGCACCGCGATCGGCAAGTTCGAGGGTGTGCAGGAAGCGCTCGGGCGCATGGGCGGCAACCTTTATGTGATGGACGCCGCGCGCCGCCTGTCGGCGCACGCCGTCGATCTCGGCGAAAAGCCTTCCGTGATCTCGGCGATCTCGAAGTACCACATCACCGAGCGCAACCGCGAAGTAATCGACGACGGCATGGACGTCGTCGCGGGCAAAGGCATCTGCATGGGGCCGTCGAATTTCCTTGCACGCGCTTACCAGCAGGTGCCGATTTCGATCACCGTCGAAGGCGCGAACATCCTGACGCGCTGCCTGATCATCTTCGGCCAGGGCGCGATCCGCTGCCATCCATATGTGCTCAGGGAAATGGCGGCGACGCGCGAAACCGACCGCACGAAGGCATTGCGCGATTTCGACGATGCGTTCTTCGGCCACATCAGCTTCACGCTCTCCAACGCGATGCGCAGCGTCGTGTACGGCTTGACGGGTGGCGCACTGATCCCGAAGCCGCAGCGCGCACACGCGCCGCTCGCGCGCTACTACCGCGCGGCCACGCGGCTTTCGACGGTGTTCGCCCTGCTCGCCGACGTGTCGATGCTCGTGCTCGGCGGCGAACTGAAGCGGCGCGAGCGCATCTCGGCTCGCCTGGGCGATGTGCTGTCGCAGCTCTATCTGATCTCCGCAACCCTCAAGCGCTTCGAAGACGAAGGCCGCCACGACAGCGACCTGCCGCTCGTGCAATGGGGCGTCGAAGACGCGCTGTATCGCGCGCAAATCGCACTCGACGGTGTGCTGCAGAACTATCCGAACCGCTTCGCCGCGGGCCTCGTGCGCGCGCTGGCGTTTCCGTTCGGCCTGCCGCATCGCGCGCCGTCCGATGCGCTCGGCAGCGCGATCGCCGAACTGATGCAGACGCCCGGCGACTCGCGCGACCGGCTGCTTGCCGATTCTTACGTGCCGCATATCGGTGTCGACCCGATCGGCTACGGTGAACTGGCGTTCGCGCTGACGCCGCAGGTTGCGCACATCGAAAAGCGTCTGCGCGAAGCGATCAAACGTGGCCGCATCGGGCCGATTCCGCAAAGTCTCGCCGATCTCACCGGCTGGAACGAAGCGGCGCAGCAGCGCGGGCTGATCGACGAAGACGAACGCAAGCTGCTCGACGAGTACGCACGCTACGGCGCCGAAGTCGTGAAGGTCGACGATTTCCCCGCCGATTTCGGCCTGCTCGCCGATCTGCAACGCCGCAAGGAAGCGCTCGACAAGGCGCTGGAACTCGCCGCATGACGGCCGGCGCGGCGCATCGATCCGACAAAATCAGCCGACACGGGAAAAGGGACGTAACTTGCGGCAAGTCACAGGCTCCGTGCACACTGACGTTCATCCGTCGGGCCAGGAGCCAATAACGTGAACGATTCCTACCTGAACTTCGTCAATTCGCCGCTGGGCGCGCGGGTCGCGCGCTCGCTCGGCTTGCCGAAGCCCGAGGTTTTGCGCCGCTACCGCGCCGATGCGCCCGAGTTCGACGGCATCGTCGCCGTCGGCGCGGGCCCGGCGCCGCAACTGCTCGACGCACTCGCCGACGTCATCGCGCATATCGGCGTGACGAGCGTCGCGCACGCGAGCGCGGGCCTGTGGGTGCCGCTCGCGAATCGCCACGGACTGATGACGGGCCGCTTCGAACCCGCCGATCCCGCCGCCGGCTCGCAGGCGCGCGTGAAGGCGCTCGTTTTCGATGCGAGCGGCATCGAACACAGCGCGCAGCTCGATACGCTTTACGCGTTCTTTCATGACGCGCTGCGTTCGCTCGACAAATCCGGCCGGATCGTCGTGCTTGGCCGTCCGCCCGAAGCCTGTGCGAATCCGCGCCAGTGGACAGCGCAACGCGCGCTAGAAGGCATGACGCGTTCGCTGGGCAAGGAGGCCCGGCGCGGGATCGCGGCCAATCTGATCTATGTGGCGCAAGGCGGCGAAAGCGGCATCGAGTCGACCTTGCGCTTCTTTCTGTCGCCGCGCTCGGCGTATGTGTCGGGCCAGGTCGTACGAATCGGATCGGCCTCTGTCGCGATCGGCGACGACTTCGACTGGACCCAGCCGCTCGCCGGTCAGCGCGCCGTCGTCACGGGCGCGGCGCGCGGCATCGGTGCCGCCATCGCCAACGTGCTCGCGGCACAAGGCGCGCACGTGATCGGCATCGACATTCCCGGCGCCAGCGACGCGCTCGACGCCACCATGCGCCAGCTCGGCGGCACCGCGCTCGCGCTCGACATCGCCGCGCCAGAAACGCCCGCGCAACTCACCACCGCGCTCGACGAACTCGGCGTCGACGTATTCGTGCACAACGCCGGCATCACGAAAGACAAAACCATCGCGAAGATGACGGAAGCGGCGTGGCGCAACGTGATCGACATCAACCTGTCGGCACAGGAGCGCATCGACGACGCGCTGCTCGAAGCGGGCACGCTGCGCGACGGCGGGCGCATCGTCTGCGTGTCGTCGATCAGCGGCATTGCCGGCAATCTCGGGCAGACCAACTACGCGGCGTCGAAAGCGGGCGTGATCGGCCGCGTGCAGGGCATGGCGCCGTTTCTGGCCGCGCGGCGCATCACGATCAACGCGGTCGCGCCCGGCTTCATCGAAACGCAGATGACCGCCAAAATGCCGCTCGCGCTGCGCGAAGCCGGCCGCCGGATGAACTCGATGAGCCAGGGCGGCCAGCCCGCCGACGTCGCGCAGACCATCGCGTGGCTCGCGCATCCGGGCTCGGCGGGCGTGACGGGCCAGGTCGTGCGCGTGTGCGGACAAAGCCTGATAGGAGCGTGACGGCCATGGCGTTCTACGACTCCAGCTCGATGTTCGGCGCGCCGCGCACCAAAACGGTCGTGCTGCCGGAACTGCCCAAACCCGCCGCGCTGTATGCGCGCGCGCTGTCGGGCGTGATCAAGGGCTTCCAGCGGCACCGTTCGACCGACCTGCCCGCGTTGCGGCTCGTGCGCCCGGCCGTGTCGCTAGATTCGGTTGCGATCGAACGCTATGCGCGTGTGTGCGGCTTTTTCCCGGAACAGGGCATTCCGTTCACGTTTCCGCATCTGCTCGCGTTTCCGTTGCATCTGCTATTGCTGACGGACCCGGCGTTTCCGTGGTCGGCGCTCGGCATCGTGCATCTGGCCAACAGCGTCCACATGCGCCGGCCGCTTTCGTTCGACGATACCTTGCGCGTCGAAGTCGAATTCGGCGCGCGCCTGCGTCACGACAAAGGCCAGGCGTTCGTGATGCAAACGCGCGTGTACCGGCGCGGCGAAGCCGTGTGGGATGGCGACAGCGTGTATCTCAAGCGCGGCGTGGCGGCGAGCGGCGATCCCCTCGCGCCGCTGGAAACGGCTGGCGACGCGCTCACGCGCGCGGCGCGCTGGCAACTGCCGTCGCAACTGGGCCGCGACTACGCGAAGGCATCGGGCGACTTCAACCCGATCCATCTGTCGATGCTGTCCGCGAAAGCGTTCGGTTTTCCGCGTGCAATCGCGCACGGCATGTGGACGCTCGCGCGCACGGGAGCCGCGTTGCAACCGCCCAAACGCCTCGCCGACGCAACGCTCTCAGGCGAATTCAAGCTGCCGATGCTGCTGCCCGGCGAAGCGTCGCTGTGGACGGCCGCGCCCTCGCCCACCGCGCGCGAATTCGAAGTGCGCGATCCCGAAGGCGGCAAGCCGCATCTGCGCGGCCGCTTCCAGTGGAATCTGCAATGACGCCGTGCCGTGCCAGGCGCACAGCGCCGCACGGCATGCAACCAACCATGGAATCAACGCCCCGCCTGATCCGTTTCAAGCAGGTGCCGGGCGTTGCATGCGCGATTCGATCCGCCTGACAGGCGGACACCCAGACACCATGAGGGAGCCGCTCGATGCCTGACTCGTCACGACCGCCGTCAAACCCGCTAACCACGACACGCCGCGTCGCCATCATCGGCGGCAACCGGATTCCGTTCGCGCGCTCGAACACCGCGTACGCGACGGCTTCGAACCAGGACATGCTGACTTTCGCGCTGCAAGGCCTGATCGACCGCTACAACCTGCATGGCGAGCGCCTCGGCGAGGTCGCGGCGGGCGCCGTCATCAAACATTCACGCGACTACAACCTGGCGCGCGAAGCCGTGCTGTCGACCACGCTCGCGAAGGAAACGCCCGCCTACGACGTGCAGCAGGCCTGCGGCACGGGCCTCGAAGCGGCGATTCTGGTGGCGAACAAGATCGCGCTCGGGCAGATCGACGCGGGCATCGCGGGCGGCGCCGATACGACTTCGGACGCGCCCATCGGCGTCAATGAAAGAATGCGCAAGATTTTGCTCGAAGCGAATCGCGGCCGCTCGGCTGGACAGCGCGTCGGCGCGCTCGCGAAACTGCGCCCAGGCATGTTCTTCAAGCCGCTTCTGCCGCGCAACAGCGAGCCGCGCACAGGACTTTCGATGGGCGAGCATTGCGAGCTGATGGCCAAACGCTGGGGCATCTCACGCGAGGCACAGGATGTGCTGGCTTATGACAGCCACCGCAAGCTCACGGAAGCCTACGCGAGCGGCTTCTTCAACGACCTGATGACGCCGTTTCGCGGTCTCGCTCGCGACAACAACGTGCGCCCCGACCTGACGCTGGACAAGCTCGCGTCGCTCAAGCCGGTATTCGACCGCGACGCGGGCACGATGACGGCGGGCAACTCGACGCCGTTGACAGACGGCGCGTCGGCCGTGCTGCTGGCGAGCGAGGAATGGGCCGCCGCACGCGGCCTGCCCGTGCTCGCGTGGCTGACGTGGCACGAAACGGCCGCCGTCGACTTCTTCGAGAAGAAGGAAGGCCTGCTGATGGCGCCGGCCTACGCGGTGCCGCGCATGCTCAAACGCGCGGGCCTCGCCTTGCAGGATTTCGACTACTACGAGATTCACGAAGCGTTCGCCGCACAGGTGCTCTGCACGCTCGCCGCCTGGCAGGACGATGAGTACTGCCGCACGCAACTGGGACTCGAAGGCGCGCTGGGCGCCATCGATCGCGCGAAAATGAACGTGAACGGCGGCTCGCTCGCGACGGGCCACCCGTTCGCCGCCACGGGCGGGCGCATCGTCGCGGGACTCGCGAAGATGCTCGCGCAACTCGACAAGCCGGCGGGCACCGTGCGCGGCCTGATTTCGATCTGCGCGGCAGGCGGCCAGGGTGTGGTCGCGATTCTGGAACGGTAGAATCGCGCACCGTCCGGGAACGGAAGCACAGCGAACGATTCATGCACACGACACCTACAACGACAAAGCTGGAACAACGGGAGACATCACGATGACCGAGCCGACCACCTCGCAACCGGCGCCAATGCAAACGCAGATGCAGACGCAAACGCAAACCCAGACCCAGACACAGTCGCAAGCACAGCACGCGCCGAACACGGACGGCATCTGGTACGCGTCGTATGCGCCCGAGGTGCCGCGCGAGATCGACGTGTCGCAGTATGCGTCCGTCGTCGCGTTCTTTGACGAATGCACGACGCGCTTTCGTGAGCGCGTCGCTTATGTGAGCGTCGGCGAAAGTCTTACGTACGGCGAACTGGCGCGCAAGGCGACCGCCTTCGCTTCGTATCTGCAAAGCATCGGCGTGAAGCCCGGCGACCGTGTCGCGATCATGCTGCCGAACACGTTCCAGTATCCGGTTGCGCTGTTCGGCGTGCTGAAGGCAGGCGCCATCGTCGTCAACGTGAACCCGCTCTACACGGTGCGCGAACTGTCGCATCAGCTTAAGGACAGCGGCGCGCAGACCATCGTTGTGTTCGAGAACTTCGCGAAGACCGTGGAGGACTCGCTCGCCGGCACGCGCGTGCAGAACGTGATCGTCACCGCGCTCGGCGATCTGCTGAAAGACGGCTTCAACCTCAAGGGCAAGCTGATCAACTTCGTGCTGCGTCACGTGAAGAAGCTCGTGCCCGCCTATAACCTGCCGCAAGCCGTGCCGATGCTGAAGGCACTCGCGACGGGTTACGGGCGCACGCTCTCGCCCGTGCAGACCGCCGCCACCGACCTCGCCTTCCTGCAATACACGGGCGGCACGACGGGCGTCGCGAAAGGCGCGATGCTCACGCACCGGAACATCGTCGCGAATCTGCTGCAGGCGAAGGTGTGGGCCGAAAGCCAGTTGACCGACGAGATCGAAACCGTGCTCACGCCGCTGCCGCTCTATCACATCTACTCGCTGACCGTGAACGCGATGATCTTCATGGGACTCGGCGGGCGCAACATCCTGATCGCCAATCCGCGCGACACGAAGATGGTGATGAAGATCTTGCGCCACGAAACCTTCACAGGCATTACGGCCGTCAACACGCTCTACAACGCGTTCCTCGACAACGAGGAATTCCGCAACCGCGACTTCTCGAAGCTCAAGCTCGCGATGGCAGGCGGCATGGCGATGCAGCAGGCCGTCGCCGACCGTTTCCGGCAGGTCACGGGCAAGCCGATCATCGAAGGCTATGGGCTCACGGAATGCTCGCCGATCGTGTCGATGAACCCGGTCGATCTGAAGCACATGCGCGAGTTCGACGGCTCGATCGGCCTGCCCGCACCGTCCACGCAAGTGCGTTTTCGCAAGGACGACGGCAGCTGGGCGAACATCGGCGAGCCGGGTGAACTGTGCGTGAAAGGCCCGCAGGTGATGAAAGGCTACTGGAACCGTCCCGAGGAAACCGCCAAGGTGCTCGACGACGACGGCTGGCTCGCCACGGGCGATATCGGCGTGATGGATTCGCGCGGCTATATCCGCCTGATCGACCGCAAGAAAGACATGATTTTAGTGTCGGGTTTCAATGTGTATCCGAACGAGATCGAGGACGTGATCGCGATGCACCCGGACGTGCGCGAAGTCGCTGCCATCGGCATCCCGGACGTCGCGCAGGGCGAGCGCGTGAAAGTGTTCGTCGTGCGGCGCAACCCTTCGCTCACCGAGGAACAGGTGATCGCGCATTGCCGCAAGAATCTGACGGGCTACAAGGTGCCGAAGGTCGTCGAGTTCCGCGACGAGCTTCCGCAAACGAATGTCGGCAAGATCCTGCGGCGCGAGCTGCGCGATCAGGAGCTGGCGAAGCAGAAAACCTCGTGACGGCATCGCGCGCCTGAGCACTGCGTCGACGCGAAGCCTTCCGCGCTTTTGGGAGTGATCCATGCATCACCCGAAGATTGTGGAACTGCGTTCGCGTTGCGATCGGTCCTGCCGTGCGCGCTGGCCATGGCTGGCTGTCGCGCAACTGGTCTGCGCGCTGATCGTGGGCGCTGCGGGCGCGGCCGCCGCGCAGAACGACGCGGCCGCCCTCGCGCCACACGCGTCACCCGCGCTCGCCCCGCATGCCGACGAAACCGTGGCGAGCGTCGCGAAGCTGCCGCTCGAGCAGCAGGTCAAGTGGCTGCGCAACGCCGCGCAAACAGGCGCACTCGAACAGATGGACGATGCGACGCTCGTCGCGCTGTTCGAATCGTTCGATCCGCTCACGGTGCCGCGCTATATCGAGGAAGGACCGAACGGCTACCCTTCGTACGAGTTCACGATGCTGCGCCAGGAGCGCATTCGCGGCGTGTGGCCGCGCCGGCCCGATCACATGCTGGTGCGGCTCACGCGCGAGCCGCTGCGCATCTACGGCCGCTGGCTGCCGGGCGGCCCGCACGTCGGCCAGGAAATCATCTACGACGAATCCAGGCGCGCCGACGAAATGTATGGCCATCTCGGTGGCATCTTCAACATCATGCCGCTGTGGACCTCGATCAATGGCGCGCTGGCGCGCTCGCAGTCGAACCATCGGGTGCGCGATCTCGGCACGGAGTTCATCGCGCAGCAGTTTCTCGACGAAGGGAAAAAGTTCGCCAATGCCGGCATCACGCGGCCCGCGCAGATCGACGTGCGCAATGTGGACGGCGTGCGCGTGATTGCCTTCACCTATGAAACGCCGACGGGCCAGCCCGAGTATTACGCGAAGAAAGAAGTGCTCGGCCTCGACTTGCGCCATCCGTATTTCCGCATGGCGGAGTCGTATGCGAACGATGGCGAGATTTTCGAACGCATCGTGTTTCAGACGATCACGCCGAAAACCTTCGACGATATGGCGTTCGATCCGAAGAACCCGGAATACCGCTTTTAAATCACGTTTTGTTCACAACGTCAGCGCGAACGCGACCGATGCGCGTTGCGGCACGCTGAGCGCGTGCGTCATCGATGCAGCCGGCAGCAGCGCGAGACGCGCGAGCACGAAGAAGTCCGCGGCGCGCGCGACGCCGATCATCGTCAGCCGTTCGCCCGCGCGCGGCGCGAGCGTGTCGTACCAGAGCATGGCGATATCGGCATGCGGCGCGGCATCGAGGTCGATCACGGGTATGCACAGACGTGTCGCGTGCGCCGACAGCGCGGACGCTTCGGGCAGCGCCGTGTCGATCAGCGCGAGGCCCGCGCGCAGCGCGTCCGGATGACGCCACACGGCAGGCCAGGCCGCCGTTGTCGACAGCCACGCGCCTGCTGCAATGAAAGTGCGCCGCTGCATGTCCACGCCCTCTCGCCTCATGTATAGCCGCGCCAGTTGCGAAATGCCTTTGGCCAGATGCCCTGCTTGCCCGGCGACAGGATGCCCGCGGGATCGAGCGTGTCCTTGATCGTCTCCGACAGCCGCAGCAACGCGCCGTCGTTGAAGTTGTAGCGCGCCGCCGCGAAGTCCATATAGACGAGGTGCGAGCGGTACTCGCCGTAGCCCGCGCCGTGCGCATCGCTCATCCATGCGCGCAGCAGGTCGCCCGCGAGTTCGCTCTGGCGTGTGTCGCTTTTATCGAAGATCGCGGCGGCGATGTGATGCAGATGACGCTCACCCGATGTGAAGCCGCCGTAGTAGTCGAAACCGTATTCGTTCGCACGCGTTTTCGCGAGCGTGTACTGGCGCATCGCGTCGCGGCCCGTCGCCGGGCAGACGGGCGAAAAATCGACATGCGCGCCGCTGCCGCCGCGCCAGTCGAGCATGCGAAATGCCGTCATGGCCGGAATGCCCGCAAGGTTGCGATCGCCGCCGCCTTCGGGTTCGGCGTTGCCGTCGTACGTCTTCGACAGCATGCGCGCGCCCGGAATGCGGCCGAACGCGCGCTGCACGATGGTCTCCTGCGCGTCGATCACTTCGCGCTCGCCGTAGAGCGCGTAATGCAGATTCCAGCGGCCAATTTTCAGCGCGTCGATCATCGACGCAATCGCGCTCTCGGGCATCACGCCCTTGCCCTGATACCACTGCGAACGCGGCCCGATGCCCGCCGCGCGCCGCAGCCCGCCTTCGATCACCGCCTGATTCGTGATCGTGCCGTTCAGACGCAATGGCCGGAGCGTTTCGACGATTGCTTCCAGATCGTCGTCGCGCTGGAACTGGATTTCGCCGAGCCGATACGCGGCGGGTGCGGGCATCAGCCAGACGCCCATCTTCGTGACGATGCCGTAATTCGATTGCATGAACATCGGATCGAACGACGGCCCATAGCCGTGCCGGAACACCTGCCACGACGTGCCGATCTCGATTCCGCCCATGCCCGTGCGCACGACGTCGCCATTGGCGAGCACCACTTCCATGCCGCACTGCGCCGCTGCGTGATCGCCATAGGCCGTCGTGCCAAAGCCGCGTTCGAGCGTGTTGCCGACGATGCTGCCCCAGCCCGCCGCAGGCGGATCGACCCACAGCCTGTATCCGCGCTCGCGCAGATGATGATGCAGGTCGAAGTAGCTGACGCCGGGTTCGACGAGCGCATACGCAAGCTGCTCGTCGACGGCGAGGATGCGGTTCATCCGTTGGAGGTCGAGCACCACCGAGCCGGGCAGACGCGGCGCCGCGCCGCCGTACGCGAAGTTGCGCCCCGTCGACACCGTCCACAGCGGTACGCGGTACTCGTTCGCCACACGCAGGATCGCGCGGATTTCATCGACATTCGCGGGCAGCAGCGCCGCCGACGGCACGAACGATGCAGCCAGCGAACCCGGCGCGAACGGATCGGCGTAAGGCGCAAGACTCGCCGGCGACGCCGCCATCTGGTTGGCGCCGACGATCGCCTCGAAAGCGGCGAGCGCGCGATCGAACGTCGCGGCGGACATGTCCGGCGGCAGGATGCGTGTCAAGTTGTCCCCTTGTCCATTGTTCGACGTTATCAGCCCTGTTTGACCCGAGACGCCCCTGGAACACGCCGGGCATGTGCGCCACGCTCATCGCCGATGCCCGCCGCCCATGCCGCCCCACGTGTGACCGCCGCCCCAGCCGCGCGCGCCGCCCATCCCGTGAAAACCGCCGCCCGGCCGTCCCCAATGCACATGGTTCATGTGATGGAAATGATGGAACCGGTCGACGAACACGAACGACGCGCCGAAGCCCACGGCAACCGGCGGGCCCCAGTACCACGGGTCATAGTAAGGATAGGCGGGAATCGGATACACGACGGCCGCCGCGTCGCCGCCCTGCTGGATCTGCCAGGTCCCATCCGGCTGCTGGCACGCGAGCCCGCTGATCTGCTGCATCGTGCCGTCGATCTCCGCCTCGCCGACGATATTGCGGCACGTCGTCATCGGATCGTTGAGCGGTTCCTGTGCGGCGACGGGCGGCGAAGCCGGCACCGCGCATCCGGCGCACACGCACACCATTGCACCGACTACAGTCAAAGTACGCATAATCTGTCCTGCCCGACGGTGCGGTGTCGCAGCACGTAAGCGCGCCGTCGCCGTAAAGACGCCATCGATTCGCCTTGCAGGACGCGCGCGGCACACGGCCGCCGGATGCTCGCCGATAGCGACGAAACTCGCGCCTGCATCAATTAAACGCTTGCGCGCTGGAGGCTATTCCTGAGGGTCGGGACGCGGCGGCGAACATCGTGTTACGCGATGTTTCCGGCCATCGAAAAGATGACGCGTGAGCGTTATTGCCAGGTTTCCGGGCGGCCACCGAGTTCGCCGCACACTTCGATCGCAATCGAGCGCAGCTTGTCTTCCTCGATCGGACCCGACAGCGCGTAACCCATGTGGTCGTTGATCCAGTAGAACGTGCGCCGGTTGCCGTCGCGGAACAGGCGGAACGCCGTCTCGTCTTTCGGGATGCCCGTCACGTAGAGCGTGAGGCGCGCGCCGCCAGGGTTCTCGTACATGAATTGCGCGGCGGGCCCCGCCTCGCCCGGCAGCAGCCGTCCGCCGACGAGCGTGTAGCCATACTCCTGCAACGACGGCACGGACAGATGCCGGTTCAGGCGTTTGGACAGCCAGTTGATCAGATGCTCTTCCTCGGCGGCCGCGACTTCGACAGGATGTCGCCGTTCAGGCGTGTAGACGGCATAGGCAATATCCGCGCGACGCGCGAACGACATCACGTCGCCATTGCCGCCGCCCGTGAAACGCGGCACGAGCGGGCCGAGCGCAAGCGCCAGCCCGGCACCAACGGCGAGCCAGCAGGCAGCGACGGCAACGCGCCGCCACCACGGCACCCGCGCACGCAGCACGATGAACGGCGGCTCCTCGCGCTCGGGCGCACCACACAACGCCTGCAGCGCGGCCTTCTGCGCACGCCACGAGGCGACCTGCGCGGCCGCCTGCGGGTCGCGCGCGAGATGCTCGCGAACTGCGGCGCGCTCGCTCTCGGGCAGCTCGCTGTCGACGAACGCCGACAGCGCGCGCAGATCGGGCGTGTTCGCGGAACCGGTAGTGTTTTCGTCGTTGTTCATAGCGCGCTTTTCACCTGCTCTTCACCACTTTCAGCGACGGCGACTTGTGCACGGGCCCTTCCGTCAACAGGGACCGCATATGCTCGCGGGCGCGGGACAGCCGCGACATCACGGTGCCGATGGGCACGCCGAGCGCCACGGACGCCTCCTGGTAGCTCAGTTCCTCCACACAGATGAGCAGCATTACTTCGCGCTGCTCGACGGGCAGACAATAAAGCGCGCGCTGCACATCGCGCAACACCAGACCATCGACTTCGCCGCGCGGCGCTTCGAGATTGCGCCACGGCGCGCTCTCGTCGTCGACGGCGATTTCGCGGCGCACGCGCAACTGGTCGATGTACAGGTGCCGCAGGATCGTCAGCAGCCACGCGCGCAGATTGCTGTCGGGTCGAAAACCTTTCCAGCGCGCGAGCGCACGCTCGGCCGTATCCTGAACCAGATCGTCCGCCCAAGCTGGGTCGCCCGTCAGCGCGCGCGCATAGCGCCGCAACTGCGGGAGCCACGAAATCACTTCAGCTTCGAAGTTCACCCGGCGCAAGCCGTCATGCGAGCGCAGGCGTCATCAATAACCGCCGCTGCTGCCGCTCGTGCCGCCGCTGCTTGCGCCCGACGAACTCATGTCACCCGTCGACTGACATGCGGTCAGCGAGAGCGACACCATGCCGAGCGCGAGCACGACGAATACAGCCGATACCAGTCTGGACACTTTCATGTAAAACCCTCCTGCACGGTAAAGCGCGAGCTTGTCGCGCGGCCATGCGTTGAACGGGCGGCACACACGCACGCGCGGCACCTGCCGCGACGCCGTGACCTGCCGGCGACCGCTGACGAACAGTTGACCAACCTTCCGCAAAGACGGACGCACACTGCCGACGCGTACTGCGCTTTTCCGTCCTGCCGCCTGACGGCGTCGCGGCCTTGCATGCGATGCCTGACCAATAAACGCTCGCGACGGGCGATTTATTCCGCGATATCGTTCATTGCATGCAGGGATGGCGGCCAAAAATGCGAGCGCCGGCGCGTGCCCGACACGGCGAACGTTGGCTGGCGCGCATAGCCATACAGGATTTCGTAACTCAACGTTACACTTGACCTTTAATGAGTGCTTCCGCGTCCACAAGTGGTTATAGTGGGCGTCAGCCCGTTCAGACTTGGGACCCGTCATGTCGGCATAGAGCGACAACAGGTAAAATCCCGTCGAACAACCGTTTCTCTACACACAATTGTCCATGCCTTCCGCAGAATCGCATCCGCAAAACGACTTTATGAACGCTGCGCGCAAAGAACGTAAGCGCGTTGAGATTTATCTCGTCAATGGCATCCGCCTGACGGGTTGCATCGAGTCGTTCGACCAGTATCTGGTGATGCTGCGCACGCCCGTCGGGCTGCAAGGCATCTACAAGCGCGCCATTTCGACTATCCAGCTCGACACGGGCACGCGTCCCGCGCCGCGCGCCGGCCGTCCGTCGCATGGCGATCATTCGGCACGCGGCCCGCATGGCTCGCGCGAGCATCGTGAGCCACGCGAACCGCGTGAACCGCGCGAGTCGTATGGTGGTTCGCAAGGGCCGTCGGACCGTTCTTCCTCGTCGGACGCCCCCGTCGTCGTCACCCGCCGCCGGCGCCTGTATGGCTCGGGTACGGGCAGCGACCAGGGCAATAACGGCGGCAACGAATAAGGTTGCACCGAGGGCCGCGACTGCGGCCCGTTCTTCGTTGCGATTGCAGGACCGGGCGCGCGTTTCGCGCGCCTGTCATTTTGTAGTAGCCAACATGCTGATGGCCGGCTAGCCGGGACGGCTGGCCAGCAGCTTCAGCATCCTCTCGATCCGCACGCCCTGCTGGGCTGTCAGTTCATATCCGCACTGCACCCCGAGCACGCGCCGCCGCCAGTAGCAGGCGTTCAGCAGATGCACCATCGGCTGTCGCATTGCCCATTCCAGATGCTCGAGTTCCGATTCGACAACATGTGACGCGTTCAAGCGTTGTCCGCTGCCATATCCGTTCGGTTGCATGGTCGCCCTCGTAAGCCAGCCGCACCCGGCGCTTTGTTGCGCGCCGTCCCTTGTGTGACATTGATATAACGAATCATCTGGCGAAAAATTCCATCGACCTGCATGGAACCTACAACATGCTTTCGCGGTCTTCAACCTGAGTCGCGGATTGGCGTGCAATTCACGCGACATCGGCGTGCGTTCGTCCTATGCCGTTCGCACGGAGGCTGCGATGGGCCGATTGCGCTATGCTGACTTTTCGATGCTGTCCCACACAGTCACCTCTTCGTAGCGGAGCAAGTCATGTCCACCTCGAAACACCCCAAACCGAAATCACCCAACGAACATCCGTCCAGCGACGAACGTCTCGACGAGGCGCTGGAAGAATCGTTTCCCGCCAGCGATCCGATCGCGGTCGATCCGGATGACGACGATGATGACGATCGTGCAGGCAAGCAGAAAAAGTCGCACTGAAGGGAAGCGGATCGCGGCGCGAGCACGGACGTTCGCGAGCGCGGAAAGGATGAAGACGTTGGATTGACGCGCGGCAGGATGCGCGCTCGCGTCGCCATGTGTACGTATGGCTCGACGCGACGGCCGAACGCAAAGGCGCAGACAGACGAAACCTCGCACCGTGACCTGCGGGCAGGCACGGCGAGGTTCAGGTGATATGTGTCGGTTTGAACCGCGCGGCCGTCGAAGGCCGGCGCGGCTCATCCAGCATCAATGCACGGACAGGCCGCTGTCGAGCTGACGCTGCAGGTCGCGCACCTGGCGCTGCGCCGCACGCAACTGCTCCTGCGACTGCGCCTTCTGCTGCGCGAGCGCCGCCGCTTCCGCGCGGGTCTGCTGCTGCATGCTGTTGACGATGGTCTGCTGCTCGTGCGCGATGTTCAGATCGGCCTGCAGACGGCTCGCACGATCCTGCGACAGCGCGACGAGACGGTCGGTGTAGGCTTTCTGCGCCTCGAGCTTGGTGCGACGGATTTCGACGTCAGACAGTTGCGCCGTCTGACGCGCGAAGTCGCGATAGATCTGCTCGGCGCGCGCTTCGTCCTGCGTCTTGATGACGCGCCAGAAGTTCTTCTGCTGGAAGAGCGCGACGTAGTACGTCATGTCCTTGCCGTAGAACAACAGACTGGCCCCGTAGCTGCCGTTGTAGGTGGTGCGCAGTTCGGTCAGGTCCGCGGTGTGAATCTTCTGTTGCAGTTCCGCGACATTGCCCGACGCCGACTGCTTTGCTTCATCCGGCGTAAGCGCAATCGTTTGGCCGGCCGCGCCGACAGGAGCGGCGGCTGGCGTCGCTTGCGCAACGATCACAGCGACAGGATCATCCGTGCCGTTACTGGCAGAACTCTGCGCGTAGACCCCTTGAACGCCCCCGAAAACGATCATTGCCGACATCACGATGTGTCGAACTTTCGACTTCTGGTCCATGTAATTTCTGCTCGTGTCGTGTTTTAGTTTTGCAAAACCGTCTAATTATTACTCACTTTCACGAGTTTCGGGTTCCTCGTCGAAAATTTGGTACTTACGCATTTTTTCCCACAGCACCTTGCGGCTGATGCCGAGGTATTGCGCCGTGTCCTGGCGGCGCCAGCTGTTCGCATCGAGCGCGGCCAGCACACGGCTGCGCTCGGCCATATCCCATTTGCTGCGATCGACGAGCACTTCCGCCGCGCTCTCTGCCGGCACGGGTTGATTGCTGCGCGCCACCGCCAGCAGCCGTTGCAGACGCACCGCATCCCACGCGCCGATCTGCCGCACCGTCACGCCGATGCGCTCGGCGAGATTGCGCAACTCGCGCACATTGCCGGGGAAGTACGTGTCGGCGACGGCGTCGGCGAGCCAGTACGGAATGTCGGGTAACGACGCGAGGCGCTCGGCCCCGACTACGGACGCAATGAACGCCTTGAAGATCGCGATCTTGTCGACGGCGCCCCGCTCTTCCAGCGACGGAATTTTCAGCTCGATCACGGCGAGGCGGTAATACAGGTCGGCGCGAAAAGCGCCGTCCTTGACCTGCTGAGGCAGGCTCTTGTTGGTCGCCGCGACGAGCCGGAAGTCGAGCTTCACCGGCGTCGCCGAGCCGATGCGCGTGACGGCGCTGTCTTCCAGCACGCGCAGCAGCTTGACCTGCTGGTACATCGGCAGATCGCCGATTTCGTCGAGAAACAGCGTGCCGCCGTCGGCCTGCTCGAAATAGCCCTTGTGCGCGCCCACGGCGCCCGTGAAGGAGCCTTTCGAATGCCCGAAGAACAGTGACTCGAAGAGACCATCGGGAATCGCGCCGCAGTTCACGGCAACGAACGGCCCGCGTCCGTAGCGCGAATGTTTTTCGTGCAGCAGTTGCGCGATGCGCTCCTTGCCGACGCCCGTTTCGCCGTGCACGAGCACGCTCGTGTCGCAATCGGCGAAGGTGTCGACTTCGTGAAGCAGCGCCTGCATGCATTCGGAGTTCGCGACGAGCGCACTCGACTCGAGCGTCTGCGCGGAATGGGCGCGCAGCTGCACGACCAGCTTCGTCACCATGCTGCGCAGTTCGGCGCAGGTGAAGTCGAGCGGCAGCACGTGCGAGTACTCGGCGGGATACATCGCCGGATCCTGATCGCGCGGCGCGGCGCCGACCCAGATCATGGGCATGCCATGCGTCGCCTGCAGATCGCGCACGATAAAGCCGGCCGTGTCGATCACGGAGACACTGATGATCGCGAGCGACGGCCGCACCGACGTGCGCTCCGCCGAAATCGCCGTATCGTCCGCGCGGATCACCTCGACCTCGAAGCTCGCCATGCAGCGCGCGACGCGATCGACGATATCGGCCTTGCCCTCCCAGACGTACAGGTCCAGTTCCTCGATTTTCGTGGTGGCTCTCATAGGCAGGAATTCATTAATGGCCGTTTTTTCAGTTGACGAGCTGCGCGTCGCTGCACGACAGCGAGATCGCGTGGACCGTGCTGACGCCGACCTGCACGCCGAGCAGTTGCAGCAAGGGGACGAGCACAGTGTCCAGGCTGCCGAGCACAGGTTGCAGCGCGTTGGTAAGGTTTTGCAGCGGACTGAGCGCGGCGTTCAACACGTCGCTGCCGACGCTCGCGCCGCCGACGGTCAGAAACAGCGACCCCGGCAATTGCGCCATGACCTGTCCCAGCAGTCCGCCCGTCGCCGATCCCAGCGCGTTGGCATTGACCGATTGATAGTCGTCGCCGTCGCCCGTCTGTCCGTTGAACGTGAGCGTGGCCGGATTCATCGCACCCAGCGACAGGTTCAGGCCAGACAACGGCGTGGCCCGCCCCGCATTCACATCGACGGTAACCGGTGGCAATAGCGGCAGCGGGATCGTCAGCGAAGCCAGCCTGGCAGGCTGCTGACATCGCATGGCGCTCGTAGTGTTGGTGAGGTTCAAGCCCGCGTCCTGGCCGAGACACACCTGCGCGACGTTGGTCGAGCTTACTCTTACCGTGCTGGTGCTCGCGGCTTTGGTGCTCGCACATTGGGTCTGCGCGAGCCCGGCCGTGCCGTTCGCCCCTTCGATGGCAAGCGGCAGATCGACGGTCGCCAGTGATGCGACCGACAGGTTCAGATCCAGGAACACCCGCACCTGCGCAGCATGCGCGCTCGTCCGGTACGCGCCCGTGCCGTCCACACCCGCCTCGCCCACGGCAATCACGGGCGGCTGCAGGATCGCCGCCTTCGCAGTCAGGCTGGCAGGCAGCGTAATCCCCGGAATCGCGGACGGATTGAGCGCCGCGCCGAGATCGAGCGCCGACGTGCCGTGCGCGAGTTCGGCCGCCACCAGCAACGCATCGAGCGCGCTGATCGACGCCGATGCCGCCGCCTGCTTGTCCGCGAGACCGATCGCGAGCAGGCCGGGAGCGCCCGAGCCGCCGTCGCCCAGCGCAATCGCCACGCCGCCGCTTGCTGCCGCCTGGACCGTCGTCAGCGCAGATATCACGTTGGCGCTCGCGATGTTGTTGCGGCTCAACACGCTCGCCATCGCCGAAGCCAGATTCGAGACCGTCACCTTCGCGCCCAGCAGTTCATTGATCGACGCCGCGCCCAGCTGCGTGGCGAGATCGCCGAGGCGCACATTGGTCGACGCAAGCGCCTGCCATGTCGCGACATCGAGCGAGACGTTCGCGTTCAGCAACGCGCCCAGCAAGCCGTTGACCGCGCCGCCCGATAGCGACGCCAGATTCGACGTCAGCGAAAACGACGCGGTATCGGAAGCCTTGGCGGTCGCCACGGCCTGCACGTCGCGCGCCGGGCCGATGAAGAAATGATTGACGCTTTGCGTGGCCGTCACCTGCACCGCGTTGAGCGGCGTGGCGCCCGACGCGTCGAACTGCGCAGCGCCGCTTGCCGTCGACCATCTGCCGCACGTGACGCTGACGGGCGTATCGCCCGTATAGCCGTTGCGCACCGCCGCCTGCTGCGCGGAAGTCGTTGCGCCCGCGCAGCCGCCCGCCATGCCGATGGTCTGCGCGCCCGCGACCGCAGCAAGATCGGCCGTGCGCTGCAACTGGCGGCGCATCAGATACACATTGCCGACATCGAGCGCGCCCAGCGACGCGACGGCTGTGCCGATCCACACGGCCGCGAGCACGGCTGTCGCGCCGCGCTGGCGGCGCCGCGCGAATCTCTGCATCGTCGATGAATGGCGGGGCGGAAGCGAACGCATGTCAGCTCTACTGTGCTCCGCCCGAGTTCGTGTAATCGACGTGCAGCTGATTGCCACCCCCGCCCACCGACGAACCGAACGACACGGGAATCTTCGCCTTGAACGATTCCATGTAGCGCTGATACGCGAGGCCCGCTTCGTCGCCGAGCATCGCGAGCGGCGGCGCAGCCTGCTCGCCGCTGCGCTGCAGTTCGAGCCAGTTGAGCGTCGAATGGCCGACTTCGCTCGCGCGCGGCTGGGTACTTTGGGTGTCGGCGGCAGTCGCGTTGCCCGCATCCTGTGCAAATGCAGTGGCCGTCGCGCACAAACCGCTTGCGACGACACACGCCACGCCGATGCCACGCCATCTCATGTTCGTTTTCATCGTTCTCCCCCTGATCCTGTGCAACCGCACACGCATCGCCGTCATTGCGCGAACCGTTGCAGCACGCGCTGCGGCTGATCGACGCTCTGCCCGGCCTGCACGCTCGCCACGGGCGCAAGCGGCGCCGATGCAGCGGCAGGCGGGCGCGGCTTCGCCGTGCGCGGTTCGCTGACGCGGCGCGCGCGGCTCGCGGCCGCCACCTTCGCCGCTTCGTCGCGAATCTGCGCGCGCACTTCCGGCGTGATCTTCTGCTCCTTGACGAGCGCCTGCGCGCGCGCCGTCTGCCCGTCCGCGAGCAGATACAGCACGATGTTGCCGATGACCTTCTGGTTGTGTCCGTCGAGCTCGGCCGCTTTCATCAGCGGCACGCGCGCGCCCGCGATATCGCCCGCGCGCAGCCGGGCATAGCCGAGGTCGGACAGCGTCGCGACATCCGTCGGCGCGAGCGTGGCGGCATGATCGAGCGATTGCGACGCGTGCTCGAAATCGCCCGACGCGCCCGCCAGCAAACCCAGCCCGCGGTAACCGCGCGCGGCGAGCGGCGTGTTCAGCAGTTGCGTGTAGGCGGCGGCGCTCGCGTCCGGCTGATCGGTGGCGCGCAATGCATCGGCGCGCAGCAGGATCGAATCGGGCGATGCGCCGTATTGCTTCTCGTAGGCGTCGATATGCGCGAGCGACGCGTAATACAGCCCTTGCGCCTGCATCCGGTCGATCAGACCGAGATACATGCCGGGCGTATCGGGCGCGGCATCGCGCGTGGACTGCTGGAGCTTCGCTTCGCGCTCGGCCTGTGGACCAACGCCGTAGCCCGCTTCCTTGACCGCGCAACCGCCGAGCAGCGCGCAGGCGAGCGCCAGCGTGGCGAACCGCATCGCGTTCGAACGGGTTCCGGGCCGATAGCGCGTCGTCGAGTTGTAGTTGTTCATCACGTTTCGTTTTCCCTAACGATGCGTCGACGCCGACAACGAATGCACGACGGCGAGCACGCCCGGCCCCGCCGTCACGATCAGCAGCGCGGGCAGCAGCGTGACGACCATCACGCCCGTCATCTTGACGGTCAGGCGGCCGATGCGTTCGCGCAGCATTGCGCGGCGCGCTTCGCGCAGGCGGTCGCCGAACTGCTTGAGCGGTTCCTGCACGGCGCCGCCGTGGCGATCCACCTGAATCAGCAGGCGCACGATCGCGCGCAGATCTTCGTTCGCGTAGCTCGACGCGAGCCGGTGCAGCGACTGTTCACGCGTGCGGCCCGCGGCGGCCTGGCGCTGCGCGATCGCGAGTTCGCCCGACAGCACGGGCAGCACGTTGCGGAAATCGTTGACCATCACCTGCAGGCTTTGATCGAGCGACAGACCGACGCCTTGCAGCAGGCGCAGCAGATCGACCAGCATCGGCAACTCGTCGATCACGGCCTGACGCCGCGCCGCCGCGCGCCGACGCACGACGATCTTCGGCAGCATGAAGCCCGCGAGCAGCGCAATCAGGACGAGAGCCGGCCCGCGCGGACCCTGCGGATGAAAACCGATCGACGCAAGCGCGATGACCGGCAGCACGAGCGCGCCGCCGATCCGCGCGATCAGGAACAGGCCGCGCGCGCGGGCATCGACGAAACCGCACTGCTCCAGCACGCGCCGGTCTTCCTCGGCGACGATCTGGCGGCCCAGCGGCGTGTCGAGCCAGCGCATGCCCGCTTCCGACGCGCGCGCGATCAGCCGTTGCCATCCCTTCGATGCGTCCGATGTGCGCTCCCATGCCGCG